>CANMHT010000001.1 GCA_947497755.1 uncultured Polaribacter sp.
AGCTGTAGTTACTGCATTGTTGGCAATTTTATCATCAGTAACATTTGCGTCTTTAATTTTAGCTGTAGTTACTGCATTGTTAGCAATTTTGTCTTCAGTAACATTGGCATCAGCAATTTTGTCTTCAGTAACATTAGCATCTTTAATTTTAGCTGTAGTTACTGCATTGTTGGCAATTTTATCATCAGTAACATTTGCGTCTTTAATTTTAGCTGTAGTTACTGCATCATTTTTAATTTTAGTTTCGGTAATATTTGCATCTTTAATTTTAATAGTAGAAATAGAATTATCAGCAATATCTCCAGCTCCAATATTAATACCTGCATCCCAAACAACTTCCCCCGAACTGTTTGTTTTTAAAAAAGTTCCATTGGCACCTGGCGCAATTTTATCTTTGGTAATTGTACCATCTTTAATGGTTACTGTTACCCAGGTGGTTCCGTTATAAAAACGGGTTTCTTTAAGATCTGTACAATACACTAAAAGTCCAGCAGCTGGGCTGCTTATAGCATTTATTTGTGCTAAGGTCATTCTAGGTAGTAATAGCCCTTTGTTAGAACTAGAGATATCTAATGCCGCAGAACTATGCGGATTTGTAGTACCGACCCCCACTTGTGCGATACTGATAGTGCTTATAAATAATAAGCACATACTTAGTATTATTTTCTTCATCATTATTTGTTTGTATTTATATCAATTATTTCTTTATTTTATTGAGTTATGATTAATTAATCATTAAATCCATCTCCTGGATCATCTGGGCTAGAAGCCTGAGCTTTTTTAGGATGTAATAAAATGTAGGTTCCTAAAGCAGTTAACGCAGCATATTTACCATAGGTTCCAATTTTAGAAAGCGCTTCTTTTCTTGTGATTTCGTTTTTGTTAGTTTCTTCTGTGTTTTCCATAAGGGTTGCGATTTTAATTAATGATTATTTTTTTAGTTTTATTATTGTTTTTAGAAGTAAGTTTTACAATATACATACCTGCTGGAAGCGCGTTTGGAATACGTAATTTATGTATGTTGTTAGCTTTAAAGTTTGTGGTAAAAACCTGTTGTCCAGCAATGGTATATAATTGTAAAGAAGTTGCTTCTTTTTCATGTAATCCTTTAATGGTAAGTGTGCTTTTATTAGATAAATGAATGCTAATGTTTTTTGCTACATACGGATTGTTCTCTAATACTTTTGTAGAAGTATGTAAATAAAATCGGCCAATACCATTGGTGTTATTACTAATAGTAACGTGGTAATCTTTTTTGTTAATTTTTGTAAAAGTATTTTTAACATTGTCTTCTAAGTATACATCCATTCCAATAGGTAAATTTGTAGTGTTGGCATTAAAAGTTAAAGTGCTGTTGGCAGTAGCTTTTACAGAAAGAGGTACTACTGTAGTTTCATAGGCATTGTCTGGTAAACATTGTAAAGTAAAGTCAATTCCTTGATTTTCTTTGATTAACTGACTATCTATGGAAAAATCAGAAATATTATTTTTATAAGCACCAGCATCATAGCCAACGTCCAATCCTAAACTTGCGTTTTTTACATATTTAAGCTCAGTTGTTTTGTATTGTTTCCCAACAGATAGTTTTACAATAATGCTCGGAATCTTTTTTCTTTTGCTTACTACTATTGTTGGTTGTGGTTTTTGAAAATTTTTAGGAAAAGTAAAGTTCTGATTATCACCTTTACCATGAATAAAAAATGCTTGACCTGGAGCAATATGTGTTGGAGCACTTAGCATATTGTAAGCAACATGATCTTTACCATCCCATAAATAGATTGCCGTATGGCTAGGTGCTAAATTAGCGGCGTTCTGTGATAATAGATTAGCAGTAGATTGACTTGCCCCATAATTTGCAGGTAAAAAAGCAGGAAAAGGATTCCCAATTACAGTCCAACGATGATCTTGGTTAGGGGCGTTTATTGGTATACTAACATCTGTTGTAGCTACACTTCCTGTATAGGTAAATATACCTACAGAAGTTCTTTTCATAGTATATCCAAGCCCACTAATAAAATCATTTAAAGTTTGTTGGTTGCTTTTACTTGGAGACTCGTTATGGTATACCCAACGTTTTGTTTTAGTATTGTCATAAACACCAATGGCATAATTTTGATTACTGCTATTATGTAATATTTTATTATTGTTGCTAGGATTTACAAAATCTGTAACACTTTGTCCAACAACTGGAGCAGATATTAAATTCCAGTCAGTATTTTTTATGTACTTTTTATATGAGATATGCCCAGTAACATTGCCAGAAGTAATGAATGAACCATAGTTGTTAGCATCAGAATGAATCGTTAAATCTCCTCCAGTATTAATTGTAACATTATTGTTTACATACAATGTTTGATTTGCTGATACGGAGAGAACTCCATCTGAACCAACAAAAAGGTTTTGCGCATTTAATGAGGTTGATGCTAGCAAAACAAAAGCTAGAATGAATGTGTAATTTTTTTTCATCATTTAAATTTATTTTTAGCGTAAATATTTTTTAAAACAGTATTTAAAGCTGGGGTTAAATACTAGAATCAATTAAGTTTAGGGGAGTAATGATTTAAATAGTAGCTGTAGTTTTTTATACTGTATAAAATGTATCGAACTATAAATGCAGCTTAAACTATTTAAACTATTAAAACATGTTCATACAAACATAGCTTGAAAACAGACCTGAAAATGTGTGTTTTTTGTGTGTTTTTTGTGTGGGTTTTGTGTAGTGTAGCCCAAAATCAAGGCGAATTTTACTGGTTTGGCAGAAAAATGTTAAAAATTTAACAAAAAGTATTTTGCTTGTTAATCTTACAACAGTTTTTGTTTAAAAATTAATAGAAAGTATTAAAATAATAGGTTGCATTAAAAGCAAACAACCTGTAAAATAAATTTTTACAGGTTGTTGTTTTTGTGGAGACGCCGGGAATCGAACCCGGGTCCAAACAAGCGGCCAAAAGGCTTTCTACATACTTAGTTTTTACTTAATTTTCGATCTATAGCTGACTAAAAACAATCTACTATAAACGTATCTTTTTTAATTTCAAAACCTTGCCAAAGCCTCAAGGTTTCTATGTTTACTTTTACGATGCCCAAAAATGAAACGCCGTAAACCAAGGCTTTTCGTGGACATAAAGCATGCACACCTTGTGTGCCGAGGCTAGAACCGTACTATAATTCGGGTTATTAAGCTGCTAAAGCGTAGTTATCTTCGCCGTTTAAAAATGTTGAAATAAGTTTAACGAGTAGTAACTTCATTCCTCGGTATGCTTACGTTTTAACGCGTCTCGCTGTCAAAACCAGTCGTCCCCAAAAAATGCTAAAACAAGATTAGCATCTTTATTTAACTAAGAAAAATAATTCTTATCCAATTAAGGATGGCAAATTTAATAATAAAATTGACAATACTAAGGTTGTACATCTTTATAAAATGAAATATCTTCGAGCAAAATTTAGCAAACCTACTTATTATGAAATTTGGAATTATTAAAGAGCGTAAAAATCCGCCTGATAGAAGAGTTGTTTTTTCTCCAGAAAAACTACAAGAGTTAACAAGTAAATTTGCAAAAGCAGTAATACAAGTTGAAAGCTCTGATATTAGAGTTTTTGCTGATAACGCTTATGTTAATGCAGGTATGGAAGTAACAAATGATATTTCTAGCTGCGATGTATTATTAGGTGTTAAAGAGGTGCCAATTGAAGCCTTGATTCCAAATAAAAAGTATTTTTTCTTTTCACATACTATTAAAAAGCAGCCCTACAACCGTAAGCTGTTAAAAGCAATTTTAGATAAAAACATTGAATTGTACGATCATGAAACCATTGTTAAAGAAAGTGGTGCGCGTTTAATTGGTTTTGGTCGTTACGCTGGTATTGTTGGTGCTTATAATGGATTTAGAGCTTTTGGTTTAAAACACGAAAGTTTTGAATTGCCAAAGGCAGAATTATTGCCAGATCAGAAAGCGTTGATTGCTGAATTGAATAAAATTACATTGCCAAATATTAAGATTTTACTTACGGGTAGTGGAAAAGTAGCTTATGGAGCTAAAGAAATGCTGGATGCAATGAATATTAAAAGCGTAGCGGTAGATGCATATTTAAACGAATCATTTGATGAGCCTGTTTATTGTTTAATTGATGTCTTAGATTACAACAAACGCAAAGATGGACAACTATTGGATAGAACAGATTTTTACAATCACCCAGAAAATTACGAATCTGATTTTATGCGTTTTGCTAAGGTAACAGACTATTTTATAGCCGGACATTTTTTTGGAGATGGTTCTCCGTTTTTATTTACAAGAGAAGATGCAAAGTCAGCAGATTTTAATATTCAATTAGTAGCAGATATTTCTTGTGATATTGATGGGCCGGTCGCTTCTACAATTAGACCATCAACTATAGCAGATCCTATTTATGGTTATAATCCAACAACCGAAACTGAAGTAGATTTTAAAGAGAATGATGCTATTGTTGTTATGGCAGTAGATAACTTACCTTGTGAGTTGCCAAAAGATGCTAGTGAAGGTTTTGGTGAACTATTTTTAGAACATGTAATTCCAGCTTTTTACAACAATGATAAAGACGGAATTTTAGCAAGAGCCAAGATGACAGAAAATGGACAGCTAACTCCTCGTTATGCGTATTTACAAGACTATGTAGATGGTAAAGAATAATGTTGCAAGATAAGCAGTTTTTAATCACATTGTCTAAAACAAAAATGCCTTATGGAAAGTACAAGGGGAGATTTTTGATAGACTTGCCAGAGCATTATATTGTTTGGTATCATGCAAAAGGATTTCCTGGGGGTAGACTTGGGCAAATGTTAGGATTGGTATACGAATTAAAACTAAATGGCTTGGAAGATATTGTTAGAGAAATTAAGAAACAGTATTCTTAGTTTTTGCTCGTTGATATTCTATAAAAATAATAAGTAAAATTCCCATTGTGTAGGCAATTAAATCCTGTACACTAAATGTATTGCCTAATACTGTTTTTGCAATTGTTGAATTCTCTAAATGGAGGTATTCTAAAAAATTAGTAAGCTGAATAAATTCTATGGTAAAAGAAAATAGCAATACTGCAATAGCTATTTTTAAGTAATTGGTTTTTACAAAGCTCATTAAAAAGCAATAAATGGTAATTACAATTAAAAAATCTCCAAAAGTATGTCGTATAAATCCTTTGGTAAAAAGTAAACTAAACTCTATACTAATAAATAGTATAAATAGTAAAAAGTACTTTTTTTGAAAAGTTAGTTTCATGTAATTTCCTTATAATTGAAAGCAAAAATATAATGAGCTATACCAAGTAAAAATAATGAGTAAAAACCAAATTGATTTATAAATAAAGGTAAAAATCCAATTAAAATAATCGCTATAGAAAAGAAATAAAGGGAGGCAATTCTTGAGAAATTTAATAGGCTAATTATCAATCCATAATAAATAATAAAAGTAGGAATGATAAAAATTTCTTCTCCTATTCGCAATAGGTAAAACAATAGTATATAAAGTATTGTTAGTAATAGAAACAAAAGCCACATCATTTTTTTTGAATTGCGATTCCATATTTTATTACTAATAGATCTGGTATATTTTCGATTGCCAAAAAAGAGTGCTATTATTGAAAATAACAGCGTTAAGATTGTGATTAAAAAAATCAAGCCTTCTAAATAATTTATTGTTAGAAAACCTAAAGGAGAAGCATCTGTAATAAAACCAGATAAAATCCATTGTATTAAAAATGCACTAATAATGATATAGGTTCCAATAAATAAACTAGGTCTTTTTCTTAGTTTAAAATTATAGAAGCTGTTATGAATTAAATTTTTATTTTTAGTCATAATTTGTAAGCTAAGATAACAAAAATGAATCCAGCAGAAGAATATATATTAAGTAGACCAGAACCTTATAAGTCTATCTTGTTACATCTACAGATTTTGGTAGAAACAACTTTGCCAACTGTAGAATTGAAATACAAATGGAAAATTCCAGTATATTATTTAGGTAAAAAGCCAGTTTGTTATTTTAATGCTTCTTTAAAAAAAGGTTTTGTAGATGTTGCTTTTTGGACTTCTGAAGATTTATCTGCCTTTCAAAAATACCTAATCACAGAGAATAGAAAAGTAGTAAAATCATTACGTTATACAAAAATTGATGAGGTAAATGAAGAAGTCCTTATTCAAATTTTACAAACTATTGGAAATTCTAAACAAGAAGGGTTCTATAATAAATAATTGTCTATTCAATTTCTACTTTATAGCTTAAAGCATGGCTGTTGTTAAAATATAGATGTAAAGCATTGCTTTTATTGGGGCCTTTAATTTTAATAGAGGTTACTTCATTTTTTGTACTAGAAGAAGCAACTTTCATTTCACCATTGTTTCCAAATTTGTAGAGTAAGGTTGTGTTGGGTTTTAGGTTTTTAATATTTAGTTTGATGCTGCCATTTTTTTCTACTTTGATTATTCCTTGATTTGGATATTCTAATGAGGCTTTAGAAGCAACAAAAGTTTTGGTTATAATTGGTTGATAGCAAAATTCTTTTAAAGGTTTTTGGTTTAAATAGGTTAGCCAAAAAGTTTCAGCAGGAAAATGAGTAAGTCTTAATGTCTCTTTATCAATGTTAAAATAAGTAGTATTTAATTTGCTATGCCAAATACCACTATTTACATAACCAGCAGCCCAAGTAGCATCCATAAAAATCCATTTATTGTGTATTTTAACGGCATTCCATACGTGGTTTTTATTTTTAGGAACATAACCAATTCTATTATATGAACTTCTAACATATCCATAAATCAATTCATTTTGAATATTTAGTAAGTCACATACTTTTTGAAATAAAAGCGCATAGCCGTCGCAAACACCTCTTTTAGTTTTAAAAGTTTTTTGGGCTTTTATAGCTTGTTCTTTTTTTAATCTTCTTTTAAAATCATCTTCATTAAAAACAAAGTAGGTTTTTGGAACATCTATTTCATAAGGGTTTTTTAATTCATATTGAATATTTAAGCTAATCCAAGTAAAAATAGCCCTAACTTTTTCGATATCAGTTTCAAAATCATAATCTATTCTTTTGGCTAATTCTTCTATAGAAGCAATATTAGTATAAGAATACATGATGTTATCTACAGCTTTCAGTTTGTTGTTTTGAGCTGAAATACTAACTGTGATAGCAAAGAATAAAAAGAAACACTTTTTCATGGTAAAGAATTTTTACCAAGATATAAAAAAAGAAGTATTTATTTTATTTTGTATTCTAAAGCAATTTCAGAATCTATAAAAATGTAGAGTTCAGAATTTTTTTTCTGAGTTAAATCAATGCTAAAATTACCAATGCCATTTTGAATACTAACTTTGGCTCTTTGTCCATATTTCTGACCTTTAAATAAATAGCCAACGATATGATTAGGAGATAAATTACGTATTTGAAAAGTTGTTTTTTGAGCAGGCAATACTCCTTTTTTTGGACTCACAAGAAGCAAGCTTTTGCTAAAAAAACCTTGGCCAATTATAGGTTGATTTGCATAGGCGCTTTTAGAAATAGGACGTCTTACTAACTGCCATTGTTGTTGATCTGGATAATGTGTTCTTAGAAGTTCTTCTGGTTTAGGATAAAAATAATATTCTGTATAATGTTTTTTCCATTGATTATTTATAGCATATCCTGCTGCCCAAGTGGCATCAATTAACTGCCATTTATTGCCAATTTTAACGACATTCCATGCGTGATTAGAACGTGTAGGAATTTGTCCTATTTCTCCTGTTGAGTTTCTGGCATAACCTTTTATAACAACAGACTCTATGTTTAAGAGATCACAAATCTTTTTAAAAGATTGGGCATAGCCTTCGCAAACAGATTTTCTAGTACGAAACATTTCATTTACAACTTCATCTTTTATTTGTTGTAGTTTCTGTTGTTTGTCGGCCTCGTTTTTATAGCTAAAACGAACACTTTTTGTAGTAGGATTGTAGTATTCTTCTAAATCGTATCTGATATTGTGCGTTAACCAAATAAAGGCGGCTCTAATCTTATCTCCATCATTGTTAAAATCAACTGCAATTTTAGAAGCCAAACTTTTTGCTGATTTAATATGGGTGTAGCCTCTAGCTTTAGCATCTACACGAGAATAATCTTGTGCATTTGCAGAGAGACACATCAGAAAAAATAATAGAAAAAGTTGCTTCATAAAAACTATAACAACTAAAAAATGTAAAAATTGTACGGTGTTCTTATAAAGAATTTACCGTTTTTCTAATAGCTACTAAATTACTTAGCAATCCTTCTAAATGATCTAAGTGTAACATATTTGCTCCATCACTTTTTGCATTGGCAGGATCAAAGTGTGTTTCCATAAATAAACCATCTACATTATTAACAACACCAGCTCTGGCAATTGTTTCAATCATATCTGGTCTACCACCAGTAACTCCAGAAGTTTGATTTGGTTGTTGTAAAGAATGCGTTACATCTAAAACAGTAGGAGCAAAGGCTCTCATTTCTGGTATTCCTCTAAAATCAACAATCATATCTTGATATCCAAACATGGTTCCTCTATCGGTAACCATTACTTGATTATTGCCAGAATCGGTTACTTTTTTTACGGCATGTTGCATAGCTGCAGGACTCATAAATTGTCCTTTTTTTAGGTTGACAACTTTACCTGTTTTGGCAGCAGCGACTACCAAATCAGTTTGACGTACTAAAAAAGCAGGAATTTGTAAAACATCTACATATTGAGCAGCTCTTTCTGCATCTTGAGCTTCGTGAATATCTGTTACCGTAGGAACATGAAATGTTTCAGATACTTTGCGTAAAATTTGCAATGCTTTTTCATCACCTATTCCAGTAAAACTATCAACTCTACTACGATTCGCTTTTTTATAACTTCCTTTAAAAATTAAAGGGATTTCTAACTTATCTGTGATTTCAATTACTTTTTCTGCGATTCGCATTGCCATGTCTTCACCTTCAATTGCACAAGGTCCGGCAAGTAAGAAAAAGTTATCAGCATCTGTATGTTTAATATTAGGAATTAAGGATAGGTTCATGTGTGAAAAAAATTTTAGCAAAAATACGAAATAAATATTGCTTTTGAATTCATATATTTAGGCTTTTAAAAACTCAACCATGAAGAAAATTTGTACACTATTATTTGTGTTTGTATTGGCATATGCTTGTAAACCAAATAAAGAAAAAGTCGTTAAGGCAAAAGAGATTACTGTAGAAGATATTGATACTACAACAGTTAGAAAACATTTATACACACTTGCTTCTGATGAAATGGAAGGAAGAGCAACTGGTACTCCAGGAATTGAAAAAGCTGCACAATATATTGAAGGAGAATTTAAAAGAATTGGATTAACTACGTATGATACTTTAAAGACATACAGACAAACATTTACTTTTAAAAACAGAAGAACAAAAAAAGACATTACTGCATTTAATATTATTGGTGTTTTAGAAGGGAAAAGTAAAAAGGATGAATATGTTGTAGTTTCTGCACATTACGATCATTTAGGAATTAGAGTAAAAGAAGGGCAAAAAGATAGTATTTACAATGGTGCAGATGATGATGCTTCTGGAACAACAGCGGTATTGGCTTTAGCAGAATATTTTAAAAAGAAGAATAACAACGAACGTACTATTGTTTTTGTTGCTTTTACAGCAGAAGAAATGGGATTAGTTGGTTCTACACATTTTGGTAAAGATGTAGATGCTAGCAAATTTGTAGCAGGAATTAACATAGAAATGATTGGTAAAGAATCTAATTTTGGACCAAAAACAGCTTGGTTAACGGGTTTTGAGCGTTCTGATTTTGGAAAAATCATTCAAAAGAATTTAAAAGGAACAGGATACCAATTACATCCAGATCCATTTAAGAAGTTTAATTTATTTTTTAGATCAGATAATGCTTCTTTAGCAAGATTAGGAATTCCGTCTCATACTTTTTCTACAGGACCAATAGATGTTGATGTACATTACCACAAAGCTTCTGATGAAGCTGAGACTTTAAATATGTCTAATATTACAGAAACAATTAGAGCAATAGCAATTGGAACCGAGTCTATTATTAAAGGAGAAGATACTCCAACAAGAATTCAGTTAACAGAAGCTGAAATGGGAAGAAGAAAGAAGAAAAAATAAGATTCGTATATTAAATACATAAAAAAAGGCTGTCATTTGACAGCCTTTTTTTCCTTTTCATAGTCATTATTTCAATTGTAAAGCAGTACTGATTTTTGTCCAGTTTACAATTTTAAAATTTTGATTCAAGCTATCTTTTCCTTGTGTATTTGCACCATCTTGTGCAATAAAGAATCCTTTAGGATATTTAGTTCCAAAAGCAACGCTAGTAACATCAATGCCATCTGTATCATTTGTACCATCAATAGTATTATCATTTTTTAGAGAAAAACTACCTTGATATTGGTTGGTAATTCTATCAAAAACAGCATAGCTATTGTTTCCTTGAGAAGATAAAATGATGTGTCCTTTTCCGTTACCAGCATCATAAATCGTAACACCCTCAAAATCATCTTTCATGTTATGGTCTTTTGTGCTAATTATTTGTACTCTTTTATTAGAGGCATCAGGTTCGGCATCAAATTTCCATAAGGCTTTATTTTCTTCTCCAATGTATACTTTAGCATGAAAATCATCAGCAACAATTCCTTCACCTTTTGTTCCTAAAACAATGTTTCGCACAATTTTAGCATCTACTTTTCCATTGTTTTCAAATAATTCCCATTGTTCTACACCACCGCGTTTACTTACAACAAAAACATAAAATGTATTTGTTTTTGGACTTTTATACATCCCCAATCCATAAACTTCTTTTAATTTAGAAACAATTGGTCTTGCAGCAATTTCTTCAAGTTCACCAGTAGGTTTTACATATAAAATAGAGATGGTATTGTGAGTTCTGTTAGATGCAGTAACAATAGCAACTTTTTTACCATTTAAGCTAAAGCCATCTCTGATATCAACATTGTTTACTCTTCCTAATTTATAAGAATACAAGCGTTTTCCGTCTAAATTGTATACTTCTAATCCTTCTTTCTTATCAGTACCGATAATTGTAGATAATAAAGGATTTTTTGGGTGTATCCATACGCAACTATCATCTGCAGCATCATCTGTAGATTTTACAGGAGTTGTTTCTGCATCAGCAATAATTGCTTTAAGTGGTTTTTGTTGTTGATTTATATGTGCAATTTTCTCTGTTTTACAAGCCATAAAACCTGTGATAAAAACTAGAGAAAAAAGAGTTTTTGTTATTTTCATATTTATAGATATAAAAGGTACCTATACAATCGGGGGTTTTTGTATAAGTACCTTGTTTTTAGAAGTTATATTTTAAACCGATATTCCAGTTGTAATTATAAAACTCTGCTTGTTTTGTTTGGTTTTTAGTTCCTTGGTAAAAACGTAACTCTTGATTGGTTAAGTTTTTAGCTTCAGCAAAGATTCTGAATTTCTTAGTAATTGAATAAGAAGCATTGATGTCTATGAACAACTGCTCATCATAATAAGTGTCTTCAAATGCTTTTTCATCGTATTCAGAAATATAATCATCTGCATAGTTTAAAGAAGCTCTTATAGATAACTTTGATGTTTCGTAAGCCAATGAAGTATTCAACATGTTTTTTACTGCTCCAGCCAAAGGCAATCCATCGTTTCTGTCTTTAATTCCATCAGTTTCAGAATCAGTATACGTATAGTTTGCATAAATGGTAAAGTTTCTAAAGAAACCAGGTAAGAAATTTAATTTTCTTTGCAATGCCAATTCTACACCATACACTTTTGCAGAACCTCCATTTAAAGGCTGTGTTACTTCATAGATTTTTGCAGGATTGTTACCTACAACTAGGTTTTTATCTGAAGTATAATTGTAAATAAAATTATCAATGTCTTTGTAAAAAGCACCACCAGATAAGATACCCACGTTTGCAAAATAATGCTCAAACATAAGGTCAAAGTTCATAGAAGTAGTGGCTTTTAAGTTTGGATTACCAAAGCTAGCTTCTTCATCTGCACTATTGATGTTCTGATAAGGAACTAAGTCGTAATAATTAGGTCTGGCAATAGTATTTGTCCAGGCAGCTCTTAATAAAGTGTTTTTAGAAAACTTGTATTTTGCTTGTAAGTTAGGTAACCAATTTGTGTATTTTTGACTTCCTTTGGTAGCTTTTACATCTGCTAAGGTAGTAGCAGTTTCTACATCAATTGCATAACCAGTATAATCAATATTAGTGGTTTCTACTCTTAGACCAGTAACAATAGAAAACTGATCTCCTAATTTTTGTTTTAGCATTCCGTATGCAGCATAAATATTTTCATCTGCATTATAATTTTCTGGAACAAACTCTTCCAAAGCTAATTCGCCATTTTGCAAGTTTAAGTTTCCTAAGAATGCTCTAGATGTAAAGAATCCTGATTTGTAATTGCTACCAGCTAAATAGTTGTTTAAGGTATAATCTTGTGTAGTTGTTTGGTTCATTTTTGTAATTCCCAAGGTGTTTTCTACATAATCATCATAGGTGTAAAAGATGTTATCTCTTAATTTTTCTTTGTTGTTGTACTTCACTCCAAATTTTAAAGAGTTTTTGTATTCACCAAAAGCATTTAACGGAATTGTAATGTCTATTTTTGAACTGATTTTTTTCTCTTCAGTATACTTTTTTTCTTCAGTAGCTTCATCAAATTCAAATTTATTAGGATCATTATAATCTCCGTTTGATGGTGTTAACGTTGGGAATCTATTATTAGAAAAATCTTGAAAAACATTTACAGCATCTTCACTTTTAAAGCGAATATAGCGTTCGTTAGGTCGGTTTTCTTTTGCTTTAGAAATACCTGCTTTCCACTTTAATTTTACATTGTTAAAAACTAAATGATCACCACCAATAGACAACTTATAAGTACTTTGTTGTTCTAAGCGACTATTTTTATTTTTATCATTGTTAATTCCACCTTTTGTTTGACGTCTAACTTTCGCTTCAGAAATTCCGTTTGCATTAGGCTCTTTTATTTTTCTAAAACGCAATCTATATTTGTTTTCCCAGTCGTTTCTTAGGTTATAGATAGATTTGAAGTATAAAGAGTTATTTTTATTAGCAACAAAATCTAAGTTTAAAGAAACACTAGTTCTATTTCTTTTTACATCGTAACGTCTAATGTCGTGCTCTCCGATATATGTTTTGTTGTTTTCTTTGACCCATTCAAATTCAACATTGTCAGAACCATAATCGTTAGAATTGAATGAAGTATTGATAACATATCCTAGTTTTTTTTCAAAAAGTCTATCTGCAACGATGGCAGAAATATTGTAGTTTGGATTATTTCTAATTGGATTTACTCCGTAAGAACCTGTTAAAGAAGCTGTGAAAATTGATGGAGCAGATCTAGTAATTAAGTTTACAGATCCTCCAATAGCATCTGCTTCCATATCAGAAGTTACAGCTTTGTTAACTTCAATGGTTTGAATCATATCAGACGGAATTAAGTCCATTTGAATTCTTCTATTGTCTCCTTCTGCAGACGGAATTCGGTCTCCGTTTAGTGTAACAGAGTTTAATTGTGGAGCTAAACCTCTAATGATTATATCTCTGGCTTCACCTTGATCATTTTGCATAGAAATTCCTGGTACTCTTTTAAGAGCATCTCCAATATTAGCATCTGGAAACTTACCTACCTGATTGGCAGAAATAATATTGGTAATATTATCTTTAGTTCTTTGTTGATTTAAGGCTTTCGCTTGCCCTTTACCAATACTACCAACAATAACAACTTCTTCTAACTTGTTTACTTTAGGGATTAAATTAAAATTAACAATAGCAATTTCATCATCAATGGTAATTGTTTTTTCTAAAGATTGATAGCCAATAAAAGATACCAATATTTGATGTGTTCCTTTAGGTAGATTTAAAAGTTCATAATAACCATTAAAATCTGTAGAAGTTCCAGATTTAATTTTAGAGATCATAATTGTTGCACCAGGTAAAGGCTGATTGGTCTCATCTAACACTCTTCCTTTTACCCCAATATTTTTTTGCCCATATGTTAAAATAGGAGCAAAACATAAAAAAAGCAGTAGTATTTTTTTCATTGTAAGTTTGATTTATTTCGGGTAAAAGTACCTGTATGAGTCTAAATCAAGGTTTGAAAAAAATGAATAAAAAGTTACGATAACTCGCCTTTAAGTTTAGTAAAAAGTTAAGTGCTTAATGTTAAACTAAAGATTAATTTATGTTTATATAAAGCAATGTTTACGTAGTGAGAATAGTTTTAGATGTATGTTGTTTAGAAGTGTAAATAAGGGTTTTGTTTTTGACTAATGAGGTTATAGGTTCTGATAGGAATATAATGAAATGAAAAGAAGAAAAAAGAAGATTAAAATAGCAGTCATTTTCGTACTTTTGAAATTAAATTCTAAGACTTGATGAATATACATTTTATAGCCATTGGCGGAAGCGCAATGCATAATTTAGCCATTGCATTACACAATAAGGGATATCAAATTACAGGAAGCGATGATACCATTCACGATCCTTCAAAATCGAGATTGAAAAAATATGGTTTGTTGCCAGAAGAATTTGGTTGGTTTCCAGAAAAAATCACCGAAAATATAGATGTAGTAATTTTAGGAATGCATGCCAAAGCAGATAACCCTGAATTGAAGAAAGCAACTGATTTAGGACTAAAAATATATTCATATCCAGAGTTTTTATACGAGCAGTCTAAAGATAAAACAAGAGTAGTAATTGGAGGTTCTCACGGTAAAACTACCATTACTTCTATGATTTTACATGTGTTAAATTATCATGATAGAGAAGTAGATTATATGGTAGGAGCACAATTAGATGGTTTTGAAACGATGGTACATCTAACACAAGAAAATGAGTTTATTGTTTTAGAAGGTGATGAGTACTTAAGTTCTCCAATTGATAGAAGACCTAAATTTCATTTATACAAACCTAATATTGCTTTGTTAAGTGGAATTGCCTGGGATCATATCAATGTTTTTCCAACTTTTGAGAATTATGTGGAGCAGTTTTCCATTTTTACAGATTCATTGGTAAATGGTGGAATTATGGTATATAATGAAACGGATTCTCAGGTAAAAAATGTTGTAGAAAATTCAGAAAATTCGTTAAAGAAATACCCTTATACAACACCAGCATATTTTATTGATAATGGTACAACGTATTTAGAAACTAATGAAGGCGACTTACCACTTGAAATATTTGGAAATCACAACTTAGAAAATCTTGCAGGAGCAAAATGGATTTGCCAACATATGGGAATTGATGAAGACGATTTCTATGAAGCAATTGCAACTTTTAAAGGGGCTAGTAAACGTTTAGAGAAAATAGCAGAAACTAATAATACAGTTATTTTTAAAGATTTTGCTCATAGTCCTAGTAAAGTTGCTGCAACAACAAAAGCAGTAAAAGAACAGTATAATCAAAGGACTGTTTTTGCTTGTTTAGAATTGCATACATATAGTAGTTTAAATGCTCAATTTTTAGAAGAATATAAAGGTGCTTTAGATGCTGCTGATAAAGCAGTAGTATTTTACTCACCTCATGCAGTTGAAATTAAAAAACTAGATGCGGTTAGTAAAGAGCAAATAGCCAATGCTTTTGAAAGAGATGACTTGATTATTTACACCAATCCAAAAGAGTTTAAAGACTATTTATTTCAACAAAACTTAGAGAATTCGGCACTTTTATTAATGAGTTCTGGTAATTATGGAGGACTAGATTTTGAAGAGCTTAAGCACCTAGTTTCTTCTTAAGATAGTAATTTCTAAAGCCAGTATTTGTCATAAAACGAATAGCACCTTTTGTTTTTAAATAAAGATATAGCCAACTTTTTAAGATGTTATTATAAGCTTTTCGAAAGAAGGAGTTTTTAAGTTTAGTAAGCACTATCTTTTTAAACAGCTTTTCTTTAAAACCTTCTTTACATGCTATTTTTTTACTATTAAAAATGTAAGCAGATAGAGATAGATAATTATTTATAAGATGTCGTATTTTTTGATGTTGATGATTCTGAATTGTTGCACTCTTTTTAACAGTTAATAGGTAAGCATCATAGCTATTTCTTAAGCTAAATTTTTTATAATAATAGCCAAAATCATTAAACTGATTTGCAAGTATGGTTAATACAAGTTTGTTTTGATTGCTGAGTACGTAGCAACTATTATGTTTACTAATTGTGCTATGAATACTATTGTAATTAAAATATTGAGATAATCCTTCTCGTAACATTCGAATATGTACTTCTACAGCAGCTATTTTTGTTTCATGGTACATACGAGGATAATGTTTAGAAATTACAGGATTGATTAGTCCAGTTTCTGTTCTTAGGTATCCGTTTTTTTTAAGTATTTCTACTGATTTTGTAAAGTTTTCTTCTGAAACAATAAAGTCAATATCTCCAACCATTCTTTCAGCAAGATCATCATATAGCTCTTCTAATAAGTTACCAGTGCCTTTTAAGAATATTGGTGTAATGTTGTTAGCTAAAAGAAGTTCATTTATTTCTTTTGCTTGTTCAATAATTTCGAGATTTCGTTCACGATTTAAATCAGTAATATGTTTCATGTATTCTACCAAATCATTTGGTAAATAATGAAGTAAATCAGCTCTTTTTAAATTACAATATAATGCAGGAAAAATATAATGTTTTGTACTCACTTTTACAATAGATTCCCAATCAATAGTGTTTGTTTTTATGAGCTCTTGAATTGCAATTTTATTATGCTCTTCATAGGATATAGTAAGGCATTTTCCAATAAAAAATAGTGCTTCCTTATAATTCATCATTAAAAATTTTACCTACAGTTTTTACCATTTTATCATTATCAGAATAGATTAATTGGTAGCAAGGTAAAGCTAAGAACCAATCTAAAAATTGTTGGGCATTTTTTGCTAGAGGTGAAATCCAAGAATCTGGAATTAATTCTTGAAAAGCTTGGATCTTTGAAATTTTACGAACTTTTAGGTCAGAATCTTTTTCGTATTTGATAAAAATTAAAGCTTTGCAATCTAATTCTAAAGTATAATCTTGTTCTTTAGGAGGTAAATATCGTACAATTTTACGAAGACGTGTATAGTTAAACTCAGCAGCATTATTCAGTTCAGGATAGATGGGTAATAAAGTTGGAACACTATTTTTCTTAATTGAAATAGCTGAAGGAAATGTTCTGATTTTTTTATTAGAATCTATAGGGACAAAATCATCTGCGATACAAGAAAAACCATTGGCATTTAATAAAGCTAAAGAAGTACTCTTTCCATTACCAGAATCTCCTAAAAACAGCATTCCTTTTTCACCATTACTAATGGCAGAAGCATGAAAAACACCTAGCCAATCTTTTTCTGGTTTGTTGTAAATATCTATTACTAAATACATAAATAATTTCCCTTGTAAAAGATGACTTTCTTTAGTTGTCCAAGAATTGATAAGTTGACCATCTTTACAAAAGAATAGTTGTTCGTTATGATCAAAAATTTGATATTGATGAGAAACTTCTTTAGGAGTTTTAATTTCTAAATAAGAAATTTTTGGATGCACCAAAAGCTCATGATATTCAGTTTCGAATTGAAATAAAAAAATACGATTGTAAATTTCATAGTACTTTTCAGAGAAATAAGAACGTTCTTTTACAGGCAATTGCTGTACATCTTTGGTTGATACTGAAACTTTATTTTGATTTTCCGCTAAATCTTGTATATCGGAAATAAACGCTTCTGCAATATCTTTCGGAATATCCAATTCCTTAACAAGTTCATCTTGAATTTCTGTAGTAGGAGTTTGGTTTTCTAATTGAGAAAGAATATTAGAAACTGTAGGTTCTACAATCAAATAAGAGTTGCTGTTTTCGAACCAAACAACATTTTTGTCTTCTATGTTTTGTATGAGCATTTAGGTATGGGAATTTTTGCTAATGTACAAATAATATTAAAAAAGAAAAGCCACGATTTATCGTGGCTTTTCTTTTTTTTGAGAGTGTTTTTAGAAACCGTCACCAGGAGCTTCTGGGCTTCTAGCTTGTGCGGTTTGTGGGCTTAATAATATATATGTTCCTACGGCTGTTAAAGCGGCATATTTTCCATATTTACCTATCTTTTTTATAGCTTCTTTTCTTGTGATTTCTTCTGTATTTTTCTTCATTGTTAGAGGTGTAAAATAGGTTATTTTATAAAAAGTTTTTTAGAAATATTTCCTTTTTCAGTTTCTAATTTTAAAATATAGATTCCGTTTTTAACTGTAGAAGGAATTGTAATGTCAATTATTGAATTGGTTTGTGCATTGTTTTTGTTTAGAACTCTTTTTCCAAGAATACTAAACAATTTTACATTGGTACTTTGTCCTTGTACTCCAGTAATTCTAATATTTCTATCAGAAGATAGATAAATATTAATATTGCTTAAATCAAATTTATCAACATTTAAAGTTTTACTTAAATCAGTTGTAGAAGTTCTTAAGTAAAATCTACCAATTCCGTTATTGTCATCAGTTAATGTAATTTTATAATCAGCATTTGACTCATCTAAACGAATAATTTTATTGTCTTTCGTGTCTTCTAAAAATACCATTAAACCTTGTGGTAATGCTTTATGGTTTAGAGAGAAAGTAATTTCTTTTCCAGATACGGCGTTAAATCCAATAGGGACACTAATGTTTTCATAATCATTGTCAGGTAATGCTTGTAAAGTAAAATCTACTCCTTCACTATTAGAAACTAGGTGAGAATATACGCTAAAAGTATTTGATACACCAGTAAACATTCCAGCATCATAACCAGGATCCAGTCCTCTTGTTGTACCAGAAATGTATTTTATTTTTGTTGATTTATCAGAAGCTCCATCTGTCATATGAACTACAATTTCTGGCCAAGTTGTTTGGGCTTTGCTAAATACATCTGTTGTTTGATGACTTTGCATTGCTTCTGTGAAATCTACCGTAGATCCACTAGCTACAGAATTTACAAAGAATCCTTGACCTGGCGCTATAAAACGAGCACCATCAGCATGGTTAACGGCTACATAAGCTGAGCCATTCCAAAAATATACTGCTTGGTAAGAAGCATGTAAATCAGCTGTGTTTACCGTAATAAAGTTATTGGTAGCATCTGCTCCAGAGTTTGCAGGAATATAAGAAGGGTAAGGATTCCCAATTAAGTTCCATTCATTTGCAGTTCCATCTGTAATAGCGATAGCAACATCACTCGTAGGCATAGTTCCAGTAAAAGTAATATCACCTGCAGAAGTTCTTAAAGCAGAATATCCTTTACCAGCAATAAAATTACCCGCAGCAGCAATAGTACCTGTTGTATAATATGCCCAAGCAGAACCATTGTTATCATAAGGAGCAACCCCATAATTAGCTCCACTAGTTGCAATAGCATTTGTAGCTACATCTGTAACCGTAAATGTATTGATGTCTTGTGAACCCACTGGACTAGAAACTAAATGCCAATTGGTGGTTAAGGTTCTAGAATAAGAAACAGATCCTGTAAAAGTAGATTGAGCAATTAACGATGCACCAGAGTTTAAGATAACAGAATTAATTGTAACTGCACTAGAAGCAGTTGGGTAATTTGTTAAACTATTTGGTATAATAAGATTATCTGTTGTAGTAGGTATAGAGTTGGTATCCCAATTTGCTGCAGTTCCCCAATCAGAATCTTCGCTTCCATCCCAAGTAACTACACCTAATTGAATATTGTCAATGTACACTCTTCGAGATGCACTGGTGCTACCAATATTTTGAAATACTCCAAAATGACTTGAAGTAGAATAAGCATTATTAGTTAAGGTTCCAGCTGATGTCATTGGTAATGAACTATATTGGAAACCAGTACTGTAGAATAATTCAAAAACACCTGAAGAACTTCTTGTAACTCTTATATTTAAACCATCTCGCAATGCACCAGTACTAAAACTTGGACTAGAAGGAAATTCTCCAACAATAGTTTCACCAGTTCCAGTCTTACGCCATAATTCTATAGGGTCACTACCACTATCTCCAATTCTTAAATAATATCCTTGAAAATTATTGGCATTATCATTTATTAAATCCCCAGAAAATGATGCATTTGCCATTAGTACAACCCCAATGTAATTTGAACCTGAAGGATTAAAATTAGGAGAGCCTAATGAAAATCTCCATTCCGAGATTTCAGTACTAGCAAAAGCTAAGCTAACATCTCCTTGTGAAGCATTACTAGCTAAATAAGATCCATCAGTAGCGGCATTTCCACTTGGTAAAGTTGCATCTGTAATGACAGCGAATTCTGTTGTACTTCCAGACCAAGTCTGATTAGATGTGAAATTTCCATCAGTAAAATCATCAATCACAGTTTGAGAAAAAGTGAATAGGGGTAAGCTAAAAATTAAGGCTAGTAAGAGGTATTTTTGTTTCATGCTTTAAAAATTTTGGATTCTAAAGTTAAGAAAAAAAACAACTGAAAAAAATGTAAGTGTATATTTTACAATATGATAACGTTGTGCTTAGTTTTTTCTCCAAAAGAAAGGAGAAAATAGAATTAAAACAGTAAACAATTCTAAACGTCCAATCAACATTAAGAAAGAACAAAACCATTTTGCACCGTTAGATAAATGTGCATAATTATCTACAGGACTAACCGAGCCAATTGCAGGTCCAATATTTCCTAATGAAGAGGCGGCAGCTCCTACAGCAGAAATAAAATCCAATCCAAAAAATGTAAGTATTGTAGAAGAAACAATAAAAATACACATGTAAATAATAAAGAATGATATGATGTTAAATACAATGGTTTGATTTACGGTTTTTCCATCATATCTTACAGGGATGATCGCATTTGGGTGCAAGGCTTTTTTAAATTCTAAAAAACTGTTTTTTAACATTACAATATGTCTCACAATTTTAACCCCTCCACTTGTAGAACCCGCAGAACCACCAACAAAAAATAAAGAAAAGAAGATACCAGTGGCAAAGAAACTCCACATGGTAAAATCTGCACTCACAAAACCTGTAGTTGTTATTACAGAAATTACTTGAAACATGGCGTGTCTAATAGCACTTTCTACTTTTCCAAAAACCATTGGGTGTTCTATGCTTGTTTGTAGGTTTGGGTCTTGAAAAAAGATGATGATTAAACTAACTACAATAGTTAAAATAATTGTTCCGTAGAAGTAATATTTAAATTCTTCGCTTTCAAAAACTTTGCGAATTTTTCCCTTTAAAGCAAAATAGGATAGTACAAAATTAGTACCTGCAATAAACATAAAAGCGATTACAATATATTGTACAAATGGCATAGCATTATAATGAGCTAAACTAGCATTTTTGGTAGAAAAACCACCTGTACTCATGGTTGCCATTGCGTGATTTATTGCATCAAACCATGTCATACCTGCAACTTTTAATAATAAGAATTCGGTAATAGTAAGTGTCACATAAATTAACCACAGTCTTTTGGCAGTATCAGAAATTCTGGGATGTAATTTATCGGTTGATGGCCCTGGAGCTTCTGCCATAAAAAGCTGCATTCCACCAATACCTAACAAAGGTAAAATAGCAATGGTAAGTACAATAATTCCCATACCTCCAATCCAATGGGTTGCACTTCTCCAAAATAAAATTCCTTTTGGCATACTCTCAATATCGGTAAGTATTGAAGAACCTGTTGTAGAATATCCGGATAGGGTTTCGAAAAATGCGTTGGTCACATTAGGAATAGCACCAGAAAATAAATACGGAAGCATTCCGGTAATTGAAAGAATTAACCAACCTAAAGTTACAATAAGGTATCCTTCCTTTTTCTGGATATTTGTGGTACTTGGTTTGTTAAAAAAGTATAATAACAAACCTATAGATATGGTAATAATTCCGGCATTTAAAATTCCAAATTTAGCTTCTTCTTGATGATAGATGCTAAAAGGAACAGCAATTAACATAAAAACACCATTTAATATAGCTGTTAAGCCTAAAAAACGATAAATGATTTTAATGTTAAGTGAACCCATAAATTAAGATTTGAACAATTCTTCTACGGTAGAAATAGCTTCTGGTAAACAAAAGACAATAGCTTTGTCTCCAGCTTGAATTTGAAAATTACCAAAAGACATCATGGCTTTTCCATCTCTGATAATTCCGCCAAAAACAGCTTCTCTAGGAAATTTTAATTCACTAATTGGTTTTCTGGTAACTCTAGCATTTTCTTTTACTTCAAATTCAAAAACTTCAGCATCAATATTATGAAGATTAGCCAATGCTAAGATTTCTCCTTTTCTAATATGTTTAAAAATACTACTTGCAGCCAGTAATTTTTTATTGATTAAAGTGTCAATCCCAATGGTTTGAGAAATGTTGATGTAGTCAATGTTTTCTACCAAAGCAATGGTCTTTTTTACTCCTTTAGATTTGGCAACTAAACAAGACATGATATTGGTTTCAGAATCACCAGTAACTGCAATAAAAGCATCCATGTCTCTAATATTTTCTTCTTCTAATAATTCAATATCTCTTCCATCACCATTAATAACAAGAGTACTAGAAAGTTTATCTGCAATTTCTAGTGCTTTTCCTCTTTTCTTCTCAACAAGTTTTACTTTAAAGTTTTCTTTACAAAGGTTTCTTGCAGTCTTAAAACCAATACTACTACCACCTAGAATCATTACATTTTTAATATGCATTTGTTCTTTTCCGATGATAGGATATAGTTTGTTAATACTGCGTTTAGGAACAGAAAAATATACCTGATCTTTTATATTGTATACAGTATCTCCTCTAGGAATAATTGTTTGAGAAACACCTTCTCTTTTAATCGCAATGGTAATAAAATCAACAGAAGAAAACTTTTCTTTTGCTTCTTTTACAGTTAAATCTAAAATAGGCGACTTATAGCCTAATGATGTTCCCATTACATTAAATAAACCTTTTTCAAACTCTACTGTATCATTAAAAGAAGACTGATTTAAAAGCATTTTGATTTCGTTTGCCGCTAATTCTTGCGGAGAAATCATAAAATCAACACCATACTTTTTGAAGTCGACAATGTCATTTTTTAAAAACTCAGGATTGTCTATTCTAGCAATTGTTTTTTTTACACCTAGCGCCTTACCAATAACAGAAATAGTGAAATTTGTATTTTGAGATTCTGTAACAGCTAATAATAGGTCTGCAGAATCTATTCCTATTTCTTTTAGTAAGTTTATTGATGTGGCATCACCTTTTTTAGTAAAAACATCCAAGTGATTATTGATGTAATCTAACTTATCGCCATCAAAATCTATGATATAAGTATCTTGAGCTTCATATGACAATAACTTAGCTAAATGAAAGCCAACATCACCAGCTCCAGCTATAATAATTTTCATAATTTAAAATGAAATGATAACTACAAAGGTATTGTTCTTTACTTGTATCTGCAAAAAAAAGCATTTATTATTAAAATTAGACTGTATTAAATAGTTCTTATATTTATCAATAAAAATCAGTTTATGAAAAAGTTAGCCATAAAATCTTGGGCGCTAGAAGATAGGCCAAGAGAAAAATTAATGTTGAAGGGAAAAGCTGTATTATCAGATGCTGAACTCATTGCCATATTGATTGGTTCGGGTTCTAAAAATGAAACTGCGGTTGAATTAAGCAAACGAATTTTAAATTCTGTCGATAATAATATCAATGCTTTAGCAGGATTGTCTGTAGAAAAATTAATGGACTTTAAAGGGATTGGTGAAGCAAGAGCAATTAGTATTGTTACTGCTTTAGAGTTAGGAAAAAGAAGGCATTTTGAACAGGAGTTAGTGTTGCCAGTTATAAAAAGTAGTACCAATGCATGTAATATATTGCAACCTATTATTGGAGATTTAAAACATGAAGAGTTTTGGGTTTTGTATCTAAATAACTCGAATAAAGTGTTAAAAAAAAGTCGATTGAGTAAAGGTGGAATTACTGCAACAACTGTTGATGTTAGGTTGTTATTTAAAGAAGCGATAGAAACGGCTGCTGTGGCGATTATTGTTGGACATAATCATCCTTCTGGGAAATTAATACCTAGTAATGCTGATAAAGTACTAACACAAAAGATAAAAATTGCAGGCGAAACATTAGATATAAAACTTTTAGATCATTTAATAATTACCCAAAAAGATTATTTTAGCTTTGCAGATAACGGATTATTATAATTTTTAGATTCATTGATACTCGTTTATACACATAAAATAACTCCAAGACTACGATATGTTTTTAAACATATTTTTACTAGAATTTTACAAATTCCTGTAGAGTTTACGACGACTATTGAAGAGTTTATTGCTCATAATGGACTAAAAATGACTTACTCAAAAGCTCCATTAGGAAAAGAGTTTTTTATTAGAAGTAATGACCTTCTTTTCGAGCAAGGTGTAAATGATGTAGATATTAATGTTTTTACCTACGAAGATGTGCCATGTTTTTTTAATGCTGGTTCAAAATCTGTTTTACCTTTTGATATTTTTGCTGCAAGTTTCTTTTTGTTAAGTAGGTATGAAGAATACTTACCTCACGTTAGGGACACTCATGAGCGTTTTACGGCAGAACAAAGTTTGGCATTTAAATATCGTTTTTTAGAAAAACCAGTAATCGATATTTGGGCATATAAATTATTAGATAAACTAAAAGAACGATTTCCAGATTATACTTATAAAGACAGAGCATATACATTTATTTCTACGATAGATGTTGATAATGCTTATGCTTATAAATACAAAAGTTTAGTTAGAACTTTTGGTGGGTTTATTAAAGACTTTTTTAGTTTACGATTAAAAACATTTTGGGACAGATTTGTAATTCTTACCAACTTTAGAAAAGATCCATACAATACATTTCAATCCATTTTAGACTTAAAAAAGAAGTATAAAGTTGAAACGTTATTTTTCTTCTTAGTAGCGGATTATACTACTTTTGATACGAATGTTTCTGCATCAAAAAATAAGTTTAAACTACTTATAAAATCAATTGGAGATTATGCCAAAGTAGGGTTGCATCCTTCTTATTATTCTATGAAAGATGAGACCTTGCTTAAAAAAGAGAAAGAGCGTTTAGAGGCTATTACCAATATGCCAATGGAAAAATCTAGACAACATTATTTGAGGTTTAGTTTGCCAGAAACTTATCAGAATTTGATTGATCTTGAAATTAAAGAAGACTATTCTATGGGGTATGCAAGTCATGTTGGTTTTAGAGCAAGTACTTGTACTCCTTTTTACTTTTATAATTTAGATTTTGAAATTCAAACCCCTTTAAAGATCATTCCTTTTGCTTTAATGGATACCACATTGAATGATTATATGGAGTTAACTCCTAGACAATCTTTAGGTAAAATAAGAGAATTGAAAAATCAGGTAAAAGCTGTAAATGGAACTTTTGTTACTTTGTTTCATAATGAAAGTTTAAGTAATTATTTACGTTGGAAAGGATGGAGTAAAGTTTATGAATCTATGTTAAAAATCGGTACAGATTGATATGTTTCAGCTGGTAAAAAGAATTGACTTAGATATAGAAAAATACAATCATTGTATTGCTAATTCTTTACAAAGTAGAATTTATGCATTTTCTTGGTATTTAGATTGTGTCTCTGAAAACTGGGAAGTATTAGTGCAAGATGATTATAAGGCAGTGATGCCATTACCCGTTAAGAAGAAATTTTTTATAAGTTATATTACTCAACCGTTCTTTACTCAGCAATTGGGAGTTTTCTCAATAGAAAAGTTATCTCAAAGTTGTATAGAATTGTTTATAAAAAACATTCCTAAAAGACATATAAGAATAGCCTTACAATTAAATGCTGCTAATGAATTTAAATCTAAAAAGTTAGTAGCAAAACAAAATTATTTGCTGCCATTAAATTCAGATTATCAAACTTTAAGAAGACGTTTTTCTAAAGGAAGAAAGTCGGCAATAACAAAAGCAGAGAAACAGCAGTTAATAGTTGAAGAAATTGGTTTTGAAGAACTATTGTCTTTGAGTAAAAAGTATTATTCTTTTGAAAAAATAGGAGATAAAGAATATAAGAAGTTAGTCGATTTGGTTGCTGTTGCAGCTAAAAAAAACAGGGTGAAAGTAATTGGGGTAACAGATGAAAATCAACTAGAAGGTGGAGCCGTTTTTTTATTTGATGCGCATAGAATTACTTATTTGTTTTCTGCTGTATCTTCTAAAGGTAGAACATTGCAAATACCAAGTTTGTTACTTAACTATATCATAAAAAACAATGCGAATTCTTCATTAGTATTAGATTTTGAAGGCTCAGGTATACCTAATATAGCTTCTTTTTTTAAGAGTTTTGGAGCTAAAACAGAAAGTTATTTTTTGTTTAGAAAATGATGCTTATAAAGCCACCAAAAAATAATGGTAGTAGCAATTCCAGTAATCCACATTAAAGAAGCAGAAGTAATGGCAGCTCCAGTTAATCCGTAAGTTGGAATTAAATAATAGTTACTAAGAATATTTATTAGTAAAGCAACACTAGTAATGTAAAAGTTTACTTGTGCTTTTCCTATAGAAGATAGTAGATTGCCAAATAACCCTCTAAAAATTAAGATTCCACATATTCCAATTATTAGTATAATAAATGCATTTTTATATGCTATAAAACTAGCGTCAAAAAGGTGTAAAATATGGCTAGCAAAACTGATTAGTAAACCACAAAGAATTAAGCTTATTAGTGTAAACAAAAGCAAATAGCTCTTTATGTATTTTATAATATAGGTTTTATTATAAATGTTTTCTGTAAAGCTAACAAAGTCAGTATTTATAAAGGCTCTAGGTAAAAAAAGTAGACTAAGGGGAATTAAAGAAATGTATTTGTAATTGGTAACCATTTCGGCATCATTTAATAAGTAACCAATTAATAAAATATCTATAACAAATAATAACTGAGTAACAACATTTGATAAACTAGCAAAAATACCATATTCCCAAAACGAACGATTAATTATTGTAGGTTTGGTATAATCCTTAAAGGCAAGTTTTAATGGTTTGTAATAAAACAATACTGATAAACTTGGAGTTAAAACCAATGCGATGGCATAACCGTTTTCTTTAAAAAAATAACTAAGAATTAATATGTTTAGAGTTAATAATATAGTAAAAACAAGATCTGTTGTAGCAAATGATTTGTTTTTATGATGTAATCTAAAATGAATTTTAATCAACTCAAAAATATACATCGAAATTAGCGATAACGATAAGAATATTAAGTAGTATTGAGTATTTTTAAATTGGAAATCAATAAAAAAACTGACTATTGAAATTGCCAAAATTAATAAGAATGTAACCTTAATTCCTTTAAAGAAAGTATATCGAAATAAACTGTTTTTCTCTTGTTTGGATTTTAGTAGAGAGCCATATCTTAGTAAACTTTGATGCAGTCCAAATCCGCTAATTGGTAAAATAAAAACAATACAATTATATGCAAATAGTACAATTCCTAATTCTTTATTTGGGATAAGCTGTAATGCAATCCAAGAAGCAATAAAAGATAAAATTCTAGCAATTACAGAAGCAGATAAAATCTGACTACCAGCTCTAGATAAAAAACCTTGTATGTAGTGCTTTAGTAATTTCAAAAAGTTGAATTTAAGTCTTTAAAGTAAATTGTAGAAAATTGATTGGCAATACTTTTTCTACTAAAGTTTTCAATAGCAAATTTGTGCATTTCTTCCTTTTTTTCAATAGGGTTTTTATGCAATATACTTAGTTTATGAGCCAAGTCCTTTGTGTCGTTCTTAGTAATTAAATAACCAAAATTTGGAGGGAAATATTCTGATATACCACCAACATCTGTACTAATAACTGGTATCCCACAAGAAAAAGCTTCTAAAATTACACAAGGTAAATTTTCGTAATTGCTAAATAGTACAAATACATCGGTTTTTTGTAGTTCTAAAACCAACTCCTTTTGTGGTAAATGATCTATAAATTGGATCGTAGCTGAATTAAAGTTTAATTCTGAAATTTCAGTTTCAAAATCATCACTTTTACCGCCAATAAACTTCCAAGAAAAATGAGGAATCTTAGACTCTAAAAGCTTGGCAGCTTTTAACATTCCAGAAACATTTTTGTGATTATTGTTCAAATTCGAAATATGAACAATGGTAAATTCTTTTTGACTTGTATATTTTTTAGGAATAAAAAGTTCTGTGTCAACAACATTTGGTACAGGGATATAATTACCGCGTAAACCAATTTTTTGCATCGATTTTTTTAAGTCATCACTTACAGGGCAAATAGAACTAGCTTTTTTAGCAACATATTTTGAAATTTTTTTTTCTAAAAAAGAAATCTTTTTAGATGCTATTGTATGATAACCTGTCCAATGTTCTGAGATTATATATGGAGTTTTTTGAAACAAAGTAAATAACCCAAAAGGAAAAAGCACATTTAAATGAATTAGGTCATATTGTTCAATTTTTTTTAAAATTGTTCGATACATTTTTAAAAACCGCCACCCTTTTATTAAAGGATTTGAACTATGCTTTACATAACCAATATGAGTTAAAACATTATTTATTTCTTTGCTATCAATTTGAGATTTAGAAATGTTCTTATCAGAAACAATATGCAATACAGAAACCCGATGTGATAAACTAACGGCTTCGGCATGACGTTGAATGAAATCACCATTAGTTGGTAATACTTTAGAAGGATACCAGCTACAGAGAAAAAGTATGTGAAGTTTTTGACTCAATAGATAAACTTTAATTACAAATATAAAGACTTGAAAGTGTTTTTAGGCTGCGTTAATATTTATATTTTTATCAAATAATATTCTGAACAGAAATTTTGATAGTAAGTATTAATTTTTCACATAAAATAACGAATAAATATACAATAATTAGAATTTAGGTTGTTGTATAAAACATATTTAAAATATATGAAAATTAAACACGTATTTTTTGATTTAGATCACACTCTTTGGGATTTTGAAAGAAATTCTAATTTAACTTTTGAACAGTTATTTGATAAATATGATATTCAATTAAAATTAGAAAATTTCTTAAAAACCTATTCTCCAATTAATTTTGCTTATTGGAAAAAGTACAGAGAAGAAAGAGTTAGCAAAGAAGCCTTACGTTATGGAAGATTAAAAGACACATTTGATGCATTGAATTATGAAGTGACTGATGAGTTAATTTACCAATTATCACATGATTATATTGCAATTTTACCCTCTAATAATCACTTGTTTGATGGCGTTTTTGAATTGCTAGATTATTTAAGTTCTAAATATAATTTACATATTATAACCAATGGTTTTGAAGAGGTGCAGAATTTAAAACTACAAAGATCAGGCATTCAAAAATACTTTAATGAGGTGGTTACATCAGAATCAGTGGGTGTTAAAAAACCTAACCCAAAAGTATTTCAATATGCATTAAAAAAAGTGTCAACATCTGCAGAGCAGGCAATAATGATTGGTGATAGTTTAGAAGCAGATATTATTGGCGCATTAAATTGTGGTATTGCAAGTATTCATTTTAATTTGCATAATGAAAAATTCGAACAAAAAAATTACGTCTCAGTTTCTAGTCTTTTAGAAATAAAACAATATCTTTAGCCGCTATTCGTTGCTATTAATGAATATTTAAGTTACATGAAATTAAAAAAGGCCCCTTTATTTTTAGTTTTCCTTTTGACGTTATCCTCATGCATAAAACATGTAGATTTTGATCAAATAGAAGATTTTTCAGCCACTCCAATTATTGAATCCTCCTTAGTACATTATAGTTTAACTCAAGCAGACTTTTTTGACTTAGTGAACTCTGTAGAAATTGTAACCCCAATTACTGATACAAGTGGGTTTACTGTGTTTGATAACAAATTTGTGCAAGAAAATTTAGTGAAGACAAGGCTAAATTTTGAAATAAGTAACGAGTTTAATCGAGAGTTTACTGTAAATATCGTTTTTTTAGATGATAACGATAAAGAAACCTATGTATTTAAGCCAATAATTGTGCAAAAAAATAAATTAGATGGTAAGTATTCAGAAGAAATAGCAATATCTGGTAATACACTATTCTTATCTACAACTAAAATGAGTGTTTCTATAACACTATCACCTAGTTCAGATGGTTCTGTAATTGATCCAACAACACAACAAACAATAGAATTAAAATCTTCAGCCATATTTCACCTTAAAACTTAATAATGAAAATAAAAAGACTACTAACAGTTTTCGGTTTATTGGTGTGTGTTTCTCTGAGTTCTCAGAATAAACAATTATTATTTGGTTTTGCAGAAATGCCAAATACCTTAATGGTAAACCCTGGAGCTGAAACAAATTTTAAATATCATGCAGGAATTCCAGGATTGTCTGGTTTTTCTTTTAATATTGGATCTTCAGAAATGAAAATTTCTGACTTGTTTTTAAAAGACAATACAGCATTTAATGCTAAATTCGAAAACCTAACAGAGAAACTTACAAATAGAGATTTCTTAACAGTTAATGCACAGATTGATATCCTAAATGGAGGGTATCGATTGGATGAAAAAACATATTTAAGTTTTGGAATGTACCAAGAATTAGATGCTATAGCTTATTACCCTAAAGATATTGCCGAGTTATTGTATTATGGTAATCAACCTTTTTTACATAAAACAATTCATTTTTCTGATCTAAAATTTAGAGGAGAAATATTAGGTGTTATTCATGCTGGAATTTCTTATAAGTACAATAAAAAATTAAATATTGGAGGGCGATTTAAGTTGTACTCTGGTAGTGTGTATGCATCTTCTAGAAGAAATGCAGGGACATTTAATACCAATACAGGAACCAATAATATCTATCAACATAATTTAACAAATGTTAATGTTAGAGCTTTCTCTTCTGGATTATTTGGCGAAAATGATAATTTAAATGTAAACCTAAAAGATGTTATAGGAAATACAATTTTAAGTAAAAATATTGGGGTTGGAGTAGATCTTGGTTTTACCTATCATTATTCACCACAAATAGAATTTACAGGAAGTATTTTAGATGTTGGTTTTGTTAGTTATTCTAAGAATAATAAAAACATTTCAATTTCTGGAAGCCATGAATTCGAAGGGATTAATTTATTGTTTGATTCTAATAATTCTAACTATTGGTCTGACTTAGAAGCTGATTTAAAAGCCAATGTGCCAGAAGAAACAGATGAAGAATCTTTTACGGTTTGGAGACCAATAAAATTAAATGGTGGAGTAAGATATAGCTTTGGAAGAGCAAGGACAAGTAAAGAATGTTATGACGAAACTTATAAGGATTATTATAATAATTCTGTAGGATTACAGTTATTTGCTATAACAAGACCTTTAAGTACTCAAATAGCAGCTACTTTATTTTTAGAAAAAAATATTGGAGAAAATTTTCATGCTAAGTTTACATATACTGTAGATGATTTTTCAATGTCTAATATTGGGGTAGGAGTATCTACACAAATTGGTATTGTTCAAATGTATGGTTTGGTGGGGAATGTTTTTAAATTATCTGATTTAACTGAGGCAGCAACTGCTTCACTTCAGTTCGGGTTTAACTTAATTTTTGATTAAAATGAAAAGATTATTAGTAAGTGTATTTTTTTTACTCATTAGCTTATCAGCTGTATCTCAAAATAAATTAGATGCATATAAGTACGTGATTGTATCCAAAAAATTTGATTTTTTAAATAAAGAAGATCAATATCAAACAAGTTCTTTGACTAAATTTTTATTGAATAAAAAAGGGTTTAAAGCTTTTTTAAGCTCTGAAAAGTCATTAAAAGAAATAAAAGTTAATAGGTGCAAATTTCTTTTTGTTAATGTAGTTAATAGGTCTAGTTTTTTTACAACAAGAAATTCTATAGAATTTAAAGATTGTAATGGGGCACTAGTTTACAAATCAATTGAAGGGAAGAGTAAATTAAAAGATTATAAGAAGGGCTATCATCAAGCGATAAGAAATGCTTTTAAAGATCCACTTATTGTTAATTATTCTTATACGCCTAAACTTGAACAGAAAACAGATATTATAGATAAAGAATCACCAATATTTGATAAAAAAATAGTTAAAGAAGTAGATAAAACACTTTTAAACACAACTGTTTTGTATGCGCAACCTAAAGAAAATGGTTTTCAATTAATTGATACCACACCTAAAGTTGTGTATACTTTGTTGAAGACTAATACTCCAAATTTATTTATCCTAAAAAATATAGATGGAGTATTGTACCTTAAAGATTCAAAATGGATTGCTGAGTATTATAAAAATAACCAATTAATTAAAGAAGAATTACAAATTAAATTCTAATAATTGTATTTGTCTTTCCAGAGGGTTTTTAAATGTTCTCTAAAAGCATTTTCTCTAGCATTATTTCCTGGTTCATAAAAGGTGTGATTTGTAATTTCATCAGGTAAATATTCTTGTGCTGAAAAATTATTTTCATAACTGTGAGAATATTTATAGTTTTTACCATAATCTAAATCTTTCATCAATTTAGTAGGAGCATTTCTTAAATGCAATGGTACTGATAAGTCACCTGTATTTTTTACTATTTGCTGTGCTTTTCCTATAGCTTCATAAGAAGCATTACTTTTAGGAGAATTGGCAAGGTAAATTGCACATTGACTTAAAATAATTCTAGATTCTGGATGTCCAATTACAGAAACAGCTTGAAATGTATTGTTTGCTAAAATTAATGCCGTAGGATTCGCATTTCCAATGTCTTCAGAAGCAGAAATTAATAGTCTTCTAGCAATGAACTTAACATCTTCACCGCCTTCTATCATTCTAGCTAACCAATATACAGCGCCATTAGGATCACTACCTCTTATGGATTTTATAAATGCAGAAATAATATCATAATGCTGTTCACCAGTTTTGTCATAATGTACTGTGTTTTTTTGAACGTTTTCTAAAACATATTCATTCGTAATTTGTACAGGATCATTTTCAGAATTCACCAATAATTCGAAAATGTTTAAGAGTTTCCTTGCATCTCCACCCGAAACTCTTAGTAAAGCATCCGTTTCTAGTAATTCAATTTTTCGCTTAGAAATAACAGTGTCTTTTTGCATTGCTCTATCTATCAATGCAATTAAATCTTCTTTATCAAAAGAATTAAGAATGTATACCTGACATCTTGATAAAAGAGCGGGTATTACTTCAAAACTAGGATTCTCTGTTGTGGCTCCAATTAATGTTACCCAGCCTTTTTCTACAGCACCTAAAAGAGAATCTTGTTGAGATTTACTAAAACGATGAATCTCATCAATAAATAAAATAGGATTTTTTGTTGTGAATAAACCACCACTATTTTTTGCTTTCTCTATAACTTCTCTAACATCTTTAACTCCAGAGCTAATAGCACTTAGTGTATAAAATGGCCTTTGAGATTCTTTAGCAATAATATTAGCTAAAGTTGTTTTACCAATACCAGGAGGTCCCCAAAGAATTAAAGAAGGAATAATTCCTTTTTTTATATGGTTGGTTAATATTCCGTTTTTGCCAACCAGATGTTGTTGACTAATATAGTCGTCTAATTTCTTTGGTCTGATGCGTTCTGCTAAAGGTTCATTCATAAAGTAAAAATAGGAAAGTTTTATGACAGATTTTCATGAAATTATAAATGGCTGAGTTTTTGTTATTTTTAGGTTGATGAAAACAAATGCAATTCAATTTTCTAACAAAGTAATTTTTTATCCATTACTTTTTGTTTTCCTTATATGGTTTATTTATTGGGTTGAAATACGTTTCGATCTTAATTTTACCAAGTTTGGAATTTATCCTAAAAATTTGGCGGGTTTAAAAGGGGTTATTTTCTCTCCTTTTATACATAGTGATACGAATCATCTATTTAATAATTCTATTCCTTTAGCGGTCTTATTATCGGCTTTAATCTATTTTTATAACAAAGTATTTGTTAAAATTCTTGTCTATGGAGGTTTGCTTTCAGGAATATTAACCTGGATTATTGCTAGAGACGCTTATCATATAGGAGCAAGCGGAATAGTATATTTATTATTTAGTTTTATTTTTTTTAGTGGAGTAATCAAGAAACAGTATCAATTAGTAGCTGTTTCTTTGATTGTTATCTTTTTGTATGGAAGTATGGTTTGGTATATTTTACCTATTAAAGAAGGAATGTCTTGGGAAGGACATTTATCAGGCTTTCTGGTAGGATTGCTTTATGCAATTCTTTATAGAAAAAAAGGATGGATTAAAGAGGAATTTGAATTTGAGCAAACAGAATTTGATTTACTATTTGACGAAAATGGAAACTTTATTCCCAATAAAGAAAACGAAATAGATGAGGAGGGGAAGTGATGAAGAGTATTCTAATTAATTCTTTGTCGAACAGTTTCGTAAAGAAAAGCACCACAGGCTACAGATACATTTAAAGATTCTATCTCTCCTAATAAAGGGAGTTTAGCTTTATAATCTACCATTTTCAATACCGATGGGTTTACGCCTCTATGTTCAGATCCCATAATAATAGCAATGGGTTGATTAAAATCGATGTCATAAAGAGAGTTATCCGTTTTCTCTGTTGCAGCAACTGTTTTTATCTCAGAGGCTTGTAAAATAAACAAAGCATCTTTTATATGATCTACCTTACATATAGGAACTTTAAAAGCAGCACCAGCTGAAGTTTTAATTGTTTCTGCATTTACAGGAGCACTTCCATTTTTTTGAACGATGATTCCATTAACACCAGTACATTCAGCAGTTCTAATAATAGCACCAAAATTACGAACATCAGAAAGTTGATCTAAAACTAAGAATAAAGGTACTTTGTTTTCTTCTAATGTTTTTTCGATTAAAGTATCAAGATCATGAAATTCAACAGGAGAAATTTGAGCAACAGCTCCTTGATGATTATTATATTTAGACAATCGATCTAGCTTTTCTATAGGAACATTACTTACAGTAAATCCTTTCTTTTTGATCAAAGAATTTAATTCAGAAAATAAATTACCTCTTAAGTCTTTTTGAAGATATACTTTACTAATGGTACTTCCGCTATTGATAGCTTCAATTATTGCTCTTATTCCAAAAATTACAGTCGATTTATTTTCCATAGTGCAAATGTAGGTATAAATAAAAAAACCACCTCAAAAGAGGTGGTTTCTTTATTATATTAAGTGAAATTTAATTAGTAGCACTAATATTTGGATTATTTTGAACTTCACTTTGAGGAATCTTAAAAGTTAACCTATCATCATTATATGGAATTGAAGTTCCAGTATGGAATAAATGGTTAGAACCACGAGTAACAGTTGCTTTGTTACGCTTCATAGCCATATAACTTTTCCCTTCACCCCATAATTCAATTCTAGTTTGTAAATATACTTCATCTTGTAATGCAGCACCTGATAAAGCATCTACATATGCATAATCAGCAGGGTTATCAAATCTTAATCTAAGAATGTCTTTCAATCTATTTTTAGCATCACCATCCATTCCTTCTTTAGCAGACATTTCAGCAGATAATAAATACATTTCATCAATTCTCATGTAGATGTAGTCTTCATTAGTGTATAAACCTGTACCTCTAGGAGTTCTTGCTGGGTGGAAAAATTTATTGTAAGGTGCTAAATTCCATCCATGCCCTGGTGAATTGAAAAATTGAGTTTTTCTAACATCATTAGGGTGAATTGCATCAAATAAACCTTTGTCAATTGATTTTGTGTCACCAAAATACTGATAACTATAAGAGAATAAATCCATTTGTCCCCACCATGAGTGTAAATGTTTACCTGTATCTGGGTTAATATCAACACCCCAAATCCAACTTGGAGTAGCAACATCGTTAAATCCACCAACAGCCTGAGCTTTTGTAGTTAAAGGATATCCTGAAGCTATAACCTCTTCAGCTAAAGCTTTTGCTTTTAAATTATCAGCACTTGTTCCTTTAGAAGCATAAACGTAAGCTAACAAAGCTTTAGCAACATCTTTATTTACTTCATATTTATTAGTTCTTGTAAAACTAGCTAATAAAGTAATAGATTCATTTAAGTCTTTAATCATTAAGTCATAAACCTCTTTTGTTGTACTTTGAGCCTGATTTTCTGCTACTTCAGAATCAATATATATTGGTAATACTTTTGATGTTTCAGAATATTCAGTAATATATATTTGTGATAAATAATAGTAAGCGTAAGCTCTTAAAGCTTTTGCTTGCCCCATAGCAAGTCTATTCTTATCTGTTATAGGTGCATCATTACCTCCTAAAGAAGTGATTATTAAGTTACAAGATCTAATTAATCTATAGTAATATCTCCAGTGCATATAATTACCAGTATTATATGTGTAATCAACTGTTGGAATTAACTGTGCCATTAATCTAAAACGGCTATAAGTGTTTTTAGATAATGCCATGTCAGCAGATAAAAGATCAGTATGTATATCAGTAGCTTTTTGACCAAAATCATTATGACCACCAATACCTCCTGTACCAGGATTATACATCATAGTATAAACTCCTCTCAAGGTTGATTCTAAAATTTCAGGACTAATTTTTGCTGTTTTTTCAATATCTGATACAGCTACAGTTTGAGTAGGTGTTTTTTCTAGAAAATCATCACTACATCCATTAATTGAGATAACCACTAATGCAAGTAGTATCAATTTTAAATATGTTTTTTTCATCATTTAAATTGTTTTTTTATTAAAATTTAACACGAACCCCAAAAGTAATTGTTGTCAACGGAGCATAATTATATACACTATTAGCACCAGTTTGAGAAATTCTAGGGTCAAAACCTTTTCTTGCTGATAACAAGAATAAATTGTCTCCAGACATCCATACGTTAATATTTGATAAACCTGAATTGTCTAAAAACTTAGACGGGATGTTATATGCTAACCTTACATTATTTAATGCTAAATAATCAGAAGAAGTAACAAAACGAGAAGAAGAACTATTAACTTGAGGATTTAATCCGTTTTGTAATTTTGGATAATTAGTAATTTGCCCCGGAGTTGTCCAGCTATTTCTTACGTCAACACTATAATTAGTATTACCAACTTGAGAGTTAGACACTAAACCTGCATATCTATTGTCATAAGCATGTCCACCTAGGCTGTAAGAAAATTGAGTACTGATATCCAAACCATAAACAGTTGCATTAATTTTAAAAGCTCCTCTTACAGCAGGAATAATCGACTTACCAATATATTTTTCTGTAGCATCAGAATAAGTTTCAGTAGTTGTTTGGCTTATTGCATTACCAGGATTAGCATTTTGGTATTCAGTTAAACTACTAATAGCTTCCCCAGAATCTACTGTTCCATTATTATTAGCATCGTGGTAATATAAGTTCCACATTGCGTTACCATTATTTGGATTTACTCCTGCCCATTCTCTTAAATAGAATTCATAAATACTATGACCTTTAGATCTACCATAATTTCCATTTTGATCTAAAATTTTAGGTAAACCAGTTGCAGGTTCAATAGGCATAACTTTTAATTCGTTATTTAATATTTCACCATTAAGAGAAAGATCTAATTTAAAGTTTTCATTTTTAATAATATGTCCAGTAAAATCAAATTCTAATCCAGAGTTTCTTAATTCTCCATCATTAGTTCTAACTAATGCATCTCCAATTGAAGGACCAATTCTTCTATCAAAAATTAAATCTTTTGTATCTTTAATATAATAATCAATACTACCATCAATTGTATTGTTTAAGATAGTGAATTCTGTACCTACCTGAAATAATTTAGACGTTTCCCATGTTAAGTTAGGATCTTGAATTGCATTTACTGATAAAGCAATTTCTCCACCTAAGTTAGAAATACTATAGGTATTTTGTCCTGAATAAAGACCTACACCAGCTTGATCTCCAATCAAACCATAACTAGTTTTAAACTTTAAGAAGTTAATGAACTCAATATCTTCCATAAACTTTTCTTTACTAGCCACCCATGATGCACCAATAGATCCAAAAGTTCCCCACTTGTCGTTTGCAAATCTTGAAGATCCATCATTTCTTAAAGATGCTGATAAATAATATTTACCACTATAACCATAATTAACTTGACCAAAATAACTTTCTAATGATCTTTCTGTTTTAAAACCAGTAGTTGGACTTGCTTGTATAATATAGTTGTCAGGACTAGTTAAACCATTAGCTAAGTTAACTACTTTCTCTTTAACTAAAGTATTGGTTTCATAAACAGTTTGATTTGTTTCATGTGCCAATATTGCACTAATGTTGTGGTCTCCAAAAGTCTTTGAATATGAAAACATATTTAAAATGTTTTGCGTAATTCTTGAATCTTTTGATTGACTTAATCTACCTTTACTAGTTGATAATGCACCGTAAAAAGGGTTAGTAACACTATTAGAGATACGACTAAAATGTTGCACTCCATATTTAGTTTCAAAAGTAGCTCCTTCAAATAAATCTATTTTGAATGAAAAATTACCATTAAAAGTATGACGTGTATTTTGATTTAAATTATATATAGCATCTGCAATTGCATTTGTACCTAAACCAAAACCTCTACTATAAACATCTCCATAATCAAATTGATTTCCTCCATATCTAGTTTCAGGGATAAAATCACCATTACTATCTCTTAAGTATAAAGGATAAATAGATGGGATGTTGTTTACAAACCAGAATACACTATTAGAGCTACTTCCTTGACCATTTGCAGTTGTTTTACCGTAAGAATACGAAATGTTTGAGTTTGCAGTAACCCATTCTGCTGGTTTGTGAGTAATATTTAATCTTGTAGAATATCTTTTAAAGTTTGAGTTAGATATGTATCCTACATCGTCTAAGTAACCAAATGAAGAAAAGTATTTTGTTTTGTCATTACCTCCACTCATTTTAGCATTTGCTTCTGTTCTAATCGAGCTTTGGAAAGCAAAATCTCTCCAGTTTTCTGGAGTATATCTTCTTTGAAGATTAGAATTTACTTTTCCAGTTGTAGGATTAATAATTTGAGATACATTATTTGTAGTAAAATAATTATAACGAATGTCAGATATTGCAGAAGGCCCAAAAAGATTAGCATTAGCGTAATCTACATCACTTAGTGTTGAAGTTGACGGTTTAGAGTTTTTCACGGCTAACCAACCTAATTCTAAATATTCGTCAGGAGAAGTAATTACTTCGTAGTCAGGTATATGTCTAAAGTTTACACCGGTCTTTACATCTACTTCAAAATTGCTAACTCCAGATTTACCAGTTTTAGTTGTTATTAAGATAACCCCATTTGCTCCACGAGAACCGTAAATAGCAGTTGCTGTTGCATCTTTTAATACTGTAGTACTTTCAATATCTGCTGGGTTAATTGAGTTTAGAGTACCTGAAAAAGGTACACCATCAATTACATATAATGGCGATCTATTACCATTAACAGATCCAAAACCTCTAATACGTATAGTTGCAACAGTTCCTGGTTGTCCAGATGTGTTAATTACATTTACACCAGCAACCTCACCTGCTAATGCTTGTGAGACATTTGAAACACTCTTTTTTTCTAATTCAGTTGATTTAACAACTTTAACACTTCCTGTAAAAGATTGTTTTGTAGAGTTTCCATAACCAACAACAACAACTTCATCTAATATGTTAGCGTCTTCTTCTAAAAGAACATTTATAGTATTACTATTACCAACTGTTTTTTCAACAGTTTTGTAGCCAAGGTAGCTAAAAACTAATATGCTTCCTTGAGTAGTTTTGATAGAGTATTTTCCATCAAAATCTGTTTCGGTACCCTGAGTCGTACCTTTGACCAAAACACTTACTCCTGGTAGTGCTCCTGATGCATCAGTAACAGTACCGGAAATGGTTCTTTGTTGTGCAAAAGTAATTTGCACCATTAACACTAATAATAGTGTCAAAATTCCATTAAACTTTGTCTTCATTTTATGATTATTTGAATTAATTGCGACAAAAATCTTAAATTAAAGTTAAAAATGCAAATTTTTAACTTTAATGTATACTGTTTTAACATGTTTTCTGGTTTTTAACCCATTCATATTTAATGTGGGGAATATTCTTGTTCTCTTAAAATTAAAGGTTTATAAAGAAGAAATTATGAAAATAGATTTTTCTTTACCAAAGAAAAATTAAATTAGTTTGTGCTGTATTAAAAACGATTTATTTAAATCACCTTCATTTTTAAAATTATTATTTTCTTTTTTTAATGTTTTTTAGGTTTAGGATATTTTTTAAAAAAAGTTTAGATGTTTTGTAAGATGAATTTATAAAAAAAAATGAGTTTTTATTTTACGATTTTAAATGAGAAAGAAACTTTGGGAAGAGTTGTTTTAGATATTAGTCGCTTACTGGCAATAGGTTGTTTTTTATATACTTAGATTTTTGTTAGTTAATGGTCTATTGTATAAAAAAGTATAATGATTTATTTCTTATTACTTCGTGTAAAGTATAATATTTTACAAAAAAAAGCAGTAATAATATTATTACTGCTTTATTGAAAATTATTAATAAAAATAATTATATATTACTGATCCCACCAAAGTTTATCAGTCATAGTTACACCTTTAGGAACATTATCAGAATTATTATCAATTTCAGATTGAGGATATAATCCTCTTCTGATAAAACTTGCTAAAGTAGCATTATTAGGTAAAGATACATAACCTCCTCCTGGGTAGGCAAAATCATGTCGTCTCATATCAGTCCATGTTTCAATATTCATTGTAAACATAGCTTTGTATTTTTCCGTCATAATTTTTTCCATAGTAACTGTTGCGGCAGTTTCACTAGCATACATAGCTTTATATGCTGCTATTTGAGCGTTGTATGCTGGTACATCTCCTCCGCTAGAAGTTAATAAATCAACAACACTAGGTGTTACTAAATCTAATTGAGCATTAATTGCTGCATTAAGAGCTGTTGCTGCTCTTGTAGAATTACCAAGTCTCATTGCTGCTTCAGCTTCAATAAATCGTAACTCAAAATATGTTGCTATTAATAAAGGAGATGCCTTTTTTCCATAAAAAGTATTTGGTCCTACAGGAGAATAAGATGCTCCTCCAGTTGGATCTCCATTATCTTTTCCAACAAAACCTAATACACCTCCATTGTTAGGATAATTAAATGGTCTGTCATCCCAATATGCTTTTAATCTAGGGTCATTAGTAGTCTGTAATAATGTCATAAATTTATTTGAAGCAATAATTAAATTGTTTTCATATAAAACATACCAAGGATTTTGCCAGTTAGCAGATCCGTCATAGTTGAAGTCAAAATTACCTGCATTATTAATACCTAATGTCATAGCAGCATCTACATAACTCAGTGCTGAAGTAGCAGATCCATTAGCATCTTTTTTACTTAAATGGTTATTATATCTTGCTAAAAGTAAATTAGCTGTTGCTTTCCACTTGTTAATATCTCCTTGATAGATAATGTCTTGATTACTAGCTATTGGAGATGATGCAGTTTTATTAAAATCAGCGATAGCACCTTGTAGCAATGAAAAAATTTCATTATATATATCTTGTTGTGAATCATACTTAGGTTGAGCTAAAGCAACACCTTGAAAAGCTTCACTATAAGGTATATCTCCATAAACATCGGTTAATGCACCTAACATAGTAGCCATCATAACTTTTGCTATTCCAACATGTTGCCATTGTTCTGTTGTAGTTCCTGCTTTAATAATTTCATATGAATCTTTCATTCCTGTTCTATAAGGAACATTAAAAAATCCTGTAAAATCATTAGAAGTTAATTGATATCTATCTGAACTTACTCCAGTTGCATGATTTCCGGCAAATGTTTGAACAAAAGTTCCAGCATATCTATCCCAATTCGTTCCAAAAGCTCCTGCAATATCAGATTGAGCATTGGTGATCAATAGGTCTAAGTTGGCAGAAGTAGGGTTATTTGGATCCACACTTAACTCATCCATTGATAATTTTGAACAACCAAATACAAACAAGACCATTGTTAATGTTAGGATTTGGCTAGTTATTTTATTTTTTATATTATTTTTCATCTTTTAAAAGTTTAATTTTACGTTAAAGCTATAGCCTTTAGTAGATGGTGCAGATAAGATATCATAACCCTGAGCATTACTTCCAGCTCCAAAACCACTTGTTTCAGGATCATGACCGCTATAATCAGTTTTTAACCAAAGATTATTTCCTATTACAGATAGTTTAACACCTGAAAATCCTATTTTATTAACGATATCAGTAGGTAGTGTATATCCTAGAGATACAGTTCTTAATCTTAACCATGATGCATCTTCAACCATTTCTTCTCCAACTCTTCTGTAAACATCTGTATAGTAGCTGTTTGTAAGTCTAAGTGGGGTAGTGTTTGGTTGACCAGTTGCTGTGTCAACTCCAGGGAAAATTATAGTACTATTTGCGCCAGCAGCTCCAACGTTAGGATCTGCTGCACTAGGGTACCATCTAGCCTCTGTATCAGCATGCTTACCAGAATATATCCAACCAGCTCTTGCGTCGTTAATTACATCTCCTCCTTGTTTTACTTCGAATAGGAATCCTAACTCAAATCCTTTATATTCAATATTACCATTAAAGGTTAACATAAAATCAGGATTAGTATCACCAAGCACACCATTAACCGCTGCTCTTTGAGGAGTACCATTAACTACTTTAATATTTCCATTAGCATCTCTATCCCAAGTACTTCCTATGATTGTACCAGTAGACATACCTTTACGAGCTCTAATCGATGTACTTGACCACCATCCTGAGGCAATTGTTATTTCGTTAATTCCTTCAGGAAGTTCCTCAACTACATTGGTGTTTTTAGTGAAGTTAACTCCTAAATCCCAATTTACATCTTTAATCTTCCAAAGGTTTTTAAAAGTTAATAAAGCTTCAATTCCTTTGTTTCTTACAATACCAGCATTAGTTACTGTAGACGAATATCCAGTTGTATTTGTTAGAGGAATATTAATAATTTGTCCATCAGTTTTTTTGTTATAATAAGTAAAGTCTAAACCGATTTTATTAGATAAAAATTTAAGTTCTGTTCCGATTTCAAATTCAGATGAAATTTCAGGTTTTAAATTAGGGTTCTTTTGACTATCACTAACTTCTGCTCTTGGTTGATCCAATGCGTTGATGCTAAGTTTATCAAATGTGTCATATAGTGAGTATAAAGGAGCACTCTTACCAACCTTAGCCCATGAACCACGGATCTTTCCAAAAGAAAGTAAATCATTGTTATCCATTAGTTTAGAGAATATGAATCCAGCATTAACAGAAGGGTAGAAAAAACTTCTGTTAGAAGCAGGTAGGGTAGAAGACCAATCATTTCTGGCAGTAGCGGTTAATAATAAGAAATCTTTATAATCGAAAGAAACTTCTCCAAATACACCAATGGTTCTTCTATGACTTTGATATGCACTAACTTCATGGTTTACGTAATTTGTAATGTTTACAAATCTAGGTAATACTTGTTCTTTACCAGTAACACTAATTCGGTCGTAAGATCTTTCATTTATATTTCCTCCAACCATATAAGAAACATCTAAGCTTTCATTTATTTTACTTGCTCCAGTTATAATGAAATCTGAATTTATTTGATTAACAGTAGCTCTCCAGTCAAGCATATCTCCTTGTCTAGCAGTAGTGTTAACATCTGAAACAGGTCTGAATCTTTTTCTGATATCAGTATAATTGTCAATACCAATTTTGTAGCTAAAGTTCAAATAATCATTAAGTTTATATGAAGCTCCTAGGTTTCCGAATACACGATTTATTTTATTGTTTAAAGGAGTTTCATTAACTACCCACATTGGATCAGCAACACTTCCAGAAAACCATGTTTTTCTACCTTGAGAATCAGCCCAGTTTCTATTTACAAGATCCCACATGTGGTGGTAATATATAAGACCAGATCCCCAACCATTTCCTCCGTTCAAACCACTTACTGAGTTTCTTTCAGAGTTAATATACTGCATTGATCCACTGAAGCTAAATTTATCATTTACTTGATAGCTTCCGTTTACAGCAGCGTTATATCTTAAGTAATCAGAGTTTCTTACGATACCTTCGCTGTCACTTCTTGAGAAAGTTGCGCTAAATGTTCCTTTGTCACTTCCAGAGCTTACAGATACATTTTGTGTGTTAGAGTAGCTGTTTTTAAAGAAGTTTTCATAGTTGTTTCTATGTAAAGGTACAGCTTGTCCTCCAACATCAACTCTTGTCCCTGTTCCGTGTAAATCTATTAGGGTTCCAGCTGGAAAAGTTGGGTTGGTAGAATAAGCAGGTCCCCAATTCCAGTGAGTAACAGCACTAAATGCACCAAATCTACCTCTAGAATAAGTTTCTGTTAATTTGGTAAATTTATTGGCTTTACCAAAAGACATACTGTTTCTTACTTCTATATTTAAGCGACCATTTTTATTTCCTCTTTTTGTTGTGATTATCACCACACCAGCAGAAGCTCTTTCACCATATAAAACTGTAGCTGCACCACCTTTAAGAATTGATATAGATTCTACATTTGACATGTCAATGTCACCAGCTCTATTGGTTCCATAATCCCCTCTTCCTGTACTTAATGTTGAATTGTCGATAGGAACACCGTCAACAATGAATAATGCTTGATTATTCCCTAAAATTGATGAATTACCACGAATTACAATTCTTGATGAAGATCCTACATCACCTGATGAATTAGTAATTGTTACCCCTGTAACCTTACCAGCTAAAGCATTAACAAGGTTTCCGTCAGAATTCCCTTTTTCTAAAGCATCTGCCTTTAGTTCTGACACTGCATAACCAAGTTTCTCTTTAGCTTTAGATCTTCCTAGTGCAGTTACTACAACTTCATCTAGTACATTCGCATCTTCTTCCATCGTTACATTAATTGTGTTAGAAGATCCAACAGTCTTTTCAACAGTTTTGTATCCTAAATAGCTAAAGCTAAGAATGTCTCCCGCTTTTGCTTTGATAGAATATTTACCATTAAAATCTGTTTCAGTACCTGTTACGGTACCTTTAATGATAACACTAACTCCTGGTAGTCCTCCTGTAGTATCAGAAACAGTACCAGAAATAGTCTTTTCTTGTGCAAAAGATATTTGCACTACCAACGCTAATAATAGCGTCAAAATTCCATTAAACTTTGTTTTCATTATGTAATTATTTGAATTAATTAGAGTCAAAAGTGATAAATAAAAGTTAATTATACAACTAAAATGTGCAAAAATGTTAAGGAAAACTTAATAAATGTTAAGATAGTCTCTGTTTATATTAGAAAAATGTTAACATTTTGATAGATAACATTGAAGAATTCACAATATTGCTTTCGGTTGGATTCTTGATTGTATAAGCAATATTAAAAGTGTTGTTGTTTTTTGAAAATTGATATCCAATCCCAATAGAGCTTAAGGTTTTGTATTGATTGTTGATGTTGAAAATACCTATATCATGGATGCTGAAAAGAAAGTTTTTTTGTTGTGAATTTAGGCGAAACTCTGTGTTAAAATAAGTGTAGGAATTTGATAGGATAGAATTGTTAACAAAACCTCTAATGCTATTTACTCCGCCAGATCGAAAAAGCTCATTAATAAGGTTGGTATTTCTGGTGGTTATTTTACTGTTATTTTTGAGGTGAAATTCTAATTTAGGGCTAATTGTAATTCTTGAAGATAAACTAAAATCAATTTGTTGAAACGAATTAGGAGTTTCTGTAGTTCTTTTATTAAAATAAACTCCAATGTTAGCAGAAAACTGATTGCTTTTTTTTGCTAAGTATTCTAAGTTAAAACCGATACTGGTTTTTTTAAAGTTTTTTAAACTGTTTGTTTGTTCTATTGTTGTAGATGATTCGTTGTTATACTGAATAGAAAAATTAAAGGAATCATTTATTGGGTAGGAAATAGTGCTGTTGAATTTTCTATTAGTAAAAGTTGAATCACTTTTGAAAAGATGAAAAGATAATTTTGGAGTTATTTTAGACATGTATACATAAGGAGTAATTAAAGAGAGAAAAAGTTCTTGTTTGTTATCTCCGTTATTTCTCCAAAAAAGATTGATTTTTTCTCCTTTATTAAATGCATTAGTTAATTTAATGTCAAAATGCCCTCTAAATTTTAGTTTTTCATTTTCAGAATTAAAATTAATAAGTCCGTCAAAAGAATTGGCTTTTGTTTTTTTTATGTATAAAAATAGGATTGTAGAATCTTTGCTAAACAGAATTTCAGGCTTTTTAAATTCAGTAACAAAATCAAGCTGGTTGATTTTTTCTGAAATTTGTTCAATTGTGATTGGATTTATAATGCTGTTTGAATTTATGTTAAGATAATTTTTTATATAAGTTTTAGGAAAATCTTTGTAGTCTTTTACAATTACTTTTTGAGTGGTTCTTTTGGGGCTTCTTGTGATGCTTAAATGAGCTTTAAGTGTTGTGTTGTGAATAGAGATGTTTTTAAGTTTTACTTTAGAGAAAGATTCTCCATTGTTTATTAAATGTTCAGATATTTTAGAAAGTGTTTCTTTTAGTTTATTTCCGCTAATAAATAATGTGTTGTTTTTTAAGGTGAGGTCAAGGGATTTTAGAAGTTTTTCGTTTTTGATAGAAAAAGTTAAAGATGCATGCATTATCTTTTTTCCAATATTTACATAAGAAATTAGTAGGTTGTTTTTAGTAATGATGCTGTCATTAGTTATTGTGTAATAACCTCTTGTTTTTAGAGATTCAATAATTTTGTTGTTAGCTTGTAGTAATTCCTTTTTGTTAGAAAACGTTGTTTTAAGTCTTAATGATTTTAGTAACTTGTTTTCAACACTGTCAACACTGATTATTTTGAGAGAAAAACTATCTTTTTTTTGTCCCAAAATGATGGTTGAAAAAAACAAGAAAAAAAGGATGTATATATATGGTGTAGTTTTTTTATTCAAAATAAGGTTTTCTTGAAGGTAAAAATAAGTCGAAATCCATAAAAAACAATCTTAAATTGCTGAGTTTTAAAAAATAACTTACTGGTATTTGAATAATTAGAAATAAATCGTACATTTGCAAACTCTTAAAATAGAGACAAATTATAAATAAAAACGAAATTATTAACAATTTAGTATGCCAACGATACAGCAATTAGTACGTAAAGGAAGGACCAAAATAACTAAGAAGAGTAAATCGGCTGCTTTGAAATCATGTCCTCAGAGAAGAGGAGTATGTACTCGTGTGTACACAACTACACCTAAAAAACCTAACTCGGCAATGAGAAAGGTAGCAAGGGTAAGGTTGACTAACGGAAACGAGATTAATGCATATATCCCTGGAGAAGGACATAACTTACAAGAGCACTCGATAGTATTAGTTAGAGGAGGAAGGGTAAAAGATTTGCCAGGAGTAAAGTATCACGTAGTACGTGGAGCTTTAGATACAGCGGGAGTTGAGGGAAGAACTCAACGTAGATCAAAGTATGGTGCAAAACGCCCAAAGAAGTAATTAATTAACTTTTTTAATGTAAAGACATGAGAAAAAGAAGAGCGAAAAAAAGAATTCTTTTACCAGATCCAAAATTTAACGATCAATTAGTTACACGTTTTGTAAATAACTTAATGTGGGATGGTAAAAAGTCAGTAGCTTTTAAAGTGTTTTATGATGCGTTAGATATCGTAGAGCAGAAAAAAGGTGAAGAAGAAAAATCAGCATTAGAAATATGGAAAGATGCTTTATCTAATGTAATGCCACACGTAGAGGTTCGTTCTAAGCGTGTAGGTGGTGCTACATTCCAGATCCCAATGCAAATTAGACCAGATAGAAAAGTATCTTTAGCTATCAAATGGTTAATCTTACATACACGTAAGAGAAATGAAAAAACAATGGCTCAACGTTTAGCTGCAGAGGTTTTAGCTGCTGCTAAAGAAGAAGGAGCTGCTGTTAAGAAAAGAGTTGATGTTCACAAGATGGCAGAGGCTAATAAAGCATTCTCTCACTTTAGATTTTAATAAAAATGGCTAGAGATTTAAAATTCACAAGAAATATTGGTATTGCAGCACATATTGATGCTGGGAAAACCACAACAACTGAGCGTGTATTATATTACACAGGAGTTTCACATAAAATTGGAGAAGTACATGATGGTGCTGCTACAATGGACTGGATGGAGCAAGAGCAGGAAAGAGGTATTACAATTACATCTGCTGCAACTACTTGTACATGGAACTTCCCAACTGAAAATGGGCAACCAACTGCAGATGCAAAAGGATACCATTTTAATATTATTGATACTCCAGGTCACGTTGATTTTACTGTAGAGGTAAATAGATCATTACGTGTATTAGATGGATTAGTATTCTTATTTTCTGCTGTAGATGGTGTTGAGCCTCAGTCAGAAACTAACTGGAGATTAGCTGATAACTATAAGGTGCCTAGAATTGGTTTCGTAAATAAAATGGATCGTCAAGGGTCTGATTTTATGAATGTAAACAGACAGGTAAAAGAAATGTTAGGTTCTAATGCAGTTCCTATTGTTTTACCAATTGGTGAAGAAGCTGACTTTAAAGGAATTGTAGATTTAGTTAAGAATAGAGCTATTGTGTGGCATGATAACACGCAAGGAGCTACTTTTGATGTAATCGAAATTCCAGAAGAATTAAAAGAAGAAGCAAAAGAATATAGAGCTTTATTAATTGAAGAAGTAGCAAGTTACGATGAGAACTTGTTAGAGAAATTCATGGAAGATGAAGATTCTATTACAGAAGAAGAAATTCACGCTGCATTAAGAGCTGCTGTTATGGATATGGCTATCATTCCAATGATTTGTGGTTCAGCGTTTAAAAATAAAGGTGTTCAGTTCTTATTAGATGCTGTATGTCGTTATTTACCTTCTCCATTAGATAAAGAAGCTATTGTAGGTACAAACCCTGAAACAGGTGAAGAGATTTCTCGTAAGCCAGATGTAAAGGAGCCGTTTGCTGCATTAGCATTTAAAATTGCTACAGATCCTTTCGTAGGACGTTTAGCATTCTTTAGATCTTATTCTGGTAGATTAGATGCAGGTTCTTACGTTTTAAATAATCGTTCAGGTAAAAAAGAGCGTATTTCTCGTATCTACCAAATGCATGCAAACAAACAAAATGCTATCGATTTTATCGAAGCAGGAGATATTGGAGCTGCTGTAGGATTTAAATCAATCAAAACAGGTGATACATTATCTGATGAAAAGAATCCAATTGTTTTAGAATCAATGGACTTCCCTGATCCAGTAATTGGTATTGCGGTTGAGCCTAAAACGAAAGCAGATGTTGATAAGTTAGGATTGGCTTTAGGAAAATTAGCTGAAGAGGATCCAACATTTACAGTAAGAACTGACGAAGCTTCAGGACAGACTATTATTTCTGGAATGGGTGAGTTACACTTAGATATTATTGTTGATCGTTTAAAGCGTGAATTCAAAGTAGAAGTAAACCAAGGTCAGCCACAGGTAGAGTACAAAGAAGCATTAACTGCATCTGCAGATCACAGAGAAGTTTATAAGAAGCAATCTGGTGGGCGTGGTAAATTTGCTGATATTGTATTTACTATGGAGCCAGCTGAAGAAGGTGTTCAAGGATTGGTATTTGAATCTATTATTAAGGGAGGAAACGTTCCTAAAGAATTTGTTCCTTCAGTAGAAAAAGGATTCAAAGAAGCAATGAAGAATGGTCCTTTAGCAGGATATGAAATGGATTCAATGAAAGTAACTTTAAAAGATGGATCTTTCCACGCGGTGGATTCTGATCAATTATCTTTTGAGTTAGCTGCAAAATTAGGGTACAAAGCTGCTGCAAAAGCTGCTAGAGCTGTAATTATGGAGCCAATGATGAAATTAGAAGTACTTACTCCTGAAGAAAACATGGGAGATATCGTAGGAGACTTAAACAGAAGAAGAGGACAAGTAAACGACATGAGTGATCGTGCTGGTTCTAAAGTTGTTAAAGCAATCGTTCCATTATCAGAAATGTTTGGTTACGTAACTGCATTAAGAACAATGTCATCTGGTAGAGCTACTTCTACAATGGAATTTGCTCACTATGCTGAGACTCCATCAAATGTATCAGAAGAAGTAATTGCAAAAGCTAAAGGTTAATAAGATAGTAAGATGAGCCAAAAAATTAGAATTAAATTAAAATCTTACGATTATAACTTAGTAGATAAGTCTGCTGAAAAAATCGTAAAGACAGTAAAGTCAACTGGAGCTGTAGTTAACGGTCCAATTCCTTTACCAACAAATAAAAAGATTTTTACAGTATTACGTTCACCACACGTAAACAAAAAATCTAGAGAGCAATTTCAATTATCTGCTTACAAGAGATTATTAGACATTTATAGTTCTTCATCTAAGACTATTGATGCTTTAATGAAACTTGAGTTACCAAGCGGTGTTGAGGTTGAAATCAAAGTATAAGTAAATACACTTTGAAGCGTTCAGTAATCTTTTGATTGCTGAACGTTATCAGAGTAACATGTCCGGAGGGTTTCGCGAAGGAAAAACGGTTAAAACATATTCAGCGTTGAAATGTTTTAACGCTGTTTTTTTTGAAGAGAATTTCTAGAAGGATAATAGAAACGTTAGTTTCAAATAATTAATTATTAATAATAGACGCGATGGATAAAAAATATCTAACGTCTAAAATCTAAACAAAATGTCTGGATTAATAGGAAGAAAGATTGGGATGACCAGCTTATTCGATGAAAACGGGAAAAACATTCCTTGTACAGTAATCGAAGCAGGTCCTTGTGTTGTTACCCAAGTCAGAACTGAAGAAGTTGACGGATACAATGCGTTACAACTTGGTTTCGATGACAAAAAAGCAAAAAGCTCAAACAAAGCTTTAGATGGTCACTTTAAAAAAGCTGGTACCACTGCTAAAAGAAAAGTCGTAGAATTCCAAGGTTTTGAAGAAGAGTATAAATTAGGAGATTCAATCACTGTTGAGCACTTTGAAGAAGGTGAGTTCGTAGATGTATCAGGAACTTCTAAAGGTAAAGGATTCCAAGGGGTTGTAAAACGTCATGGATTTGGTGGAGTTGGTCAGGCTACGCATGGTCAGCACAACCGTTTAAGAGCACCTGGATCTATTGGTGCAGCCTCTTATCCAGCTAGAGTATTCAAAGGAATGCGTATGGCAGGAAGAATGGGTGGAGAAACAGTTAAAGTACAAAATCTAAAAGTATTAAAAGTAGTTGCTGAAAAGAACTTACTTGTTGTTAAAGGAGCTGTTCCTGGACACAAAAATGCTTACGTAACTATTCAGAAATAATGAAAGTAGCAGTTTTAGATATTACAGGAAAAGATACAGGTAGAAAAGTTGAACTTTCTAAGGATGTATTCGGAATAGAGCCAAACGATCATGCGATTTACTTAGATGTAAAGCAACACTTGGCTAACAAAAGACAGGGAACTCACAAATCTAAAGAGAGAGCTGAGATCACTGGAAGTACAAGAAAGATTAAAAAACAAAAAGGAACTGGTACTGCAAGAGCAGGTTCTATCAAGTCTGGTGTTTTTAGAGGTGGAGGACGTATGTTTGGACCAAGACCAAGAAACTACTCTTTCAAATTAAACAAAAATTTAAAGCGTTTAGCTCGTAAATCTGCTTTAAGTACGCAAGCAAAAGAGAACAATTTAGTAGTAATTGAAAACTTTGATTTTGATGCACCAAAAACAAAGAACTTTGTTAACGTATTGAAAGCTTTAGGGTTAGAGAACAAAAAATCTTTGTTTGTGTTGGCTGAGTCAAATAATAATGTATATTTGTCATCACGAAATTTAAAAAATTCTAAAACCATAATTACTTCAGAATTAAGTACTTACGGTGTTTTAAATGCAAATAAAGTTGTATTTATGGAGGGTTCTTTAGAAGGAGTTGAGTCAAATTTTAGCAAATAATAGACATGAATATTTTAATTAAACCTATTATTACGGAAAAAGCAACAAACGATAGCGAGTTAAATAACCGTTACACATTTGTTGTAGATAAAAGAGCTAACAAATTGGAAATCAAAGGAGCTGTAGAGGCTGCTTATGGAGTTTCAATTACTGCTGTAAGAACTATGAATTATCCTGTTGAAAGAAGTACTAAGTTTACTAAAAAAGGTATGGTAACAGGAATGAAAGGAGCTTACAAAAAAGCAATTGTACAGTTAGCAGAAGGAGAAATTATTGATTTTTATAACAATCTTTAAGTAAAAAGACAGAATGTCAGTTAGAAAATTAAAACCAGTAACACCAGGTCAGCGTTTTAGAGTAGTAAATGGGTTCGACACCATTACTACTGACAAGCCGGAAAAAAGCTTATTAGCTCCGAAAAAAAGATCTGGAGGTCGAAACAATCAGGGAAGAATGACTACTCGTAACATTGGAGGAGGTCATAAACAAAAGTACCGTATTATCGATTTTAAAAGAGATAAAACAGGAATCCCTGCAACAGTAAAAACTATTGAGTACGATCCAAATCGTACAGCATTTATTGCATTAGTTAGTTATACTGATGGAGAAAAACGTTATGTAATTGCACAAAACGGTTTAAAAGTAGGTCAAACAATTGTATCAGGAACAGGAGTTGCTCCAGAAATTGGAAACGCAATGTTGTTAAGTGAGATACCATTAGGAACTACAATTTCTTGTATTGAATTACGTCCAGGACAAGGAGCTGTTATGGCTCGTTCTGCAGGATCTTTTGCTCAGTTAATGGCAAGAGATGGAAAATATGCAACAGTAAAGTTACCATCTGGAGAGACAAGATTAATCTTGTTAACATGTATGGCAACTATTGGAGTTGTTTCTAACTCTGATCATCAGTTATTAGTATCTGGTAAAGCAGGTAGATCTAGATGGTTAGGTAGACGTCCAAGAACTAGACCAGTAGTAATGAACCCAGTTGATCACCCAATGGGAGGTGGTGAAGGGAAGTCTGCTGGAGGACACCCAAGATCTAAAAACGGTATTCCTGCTAAAGGTTACAAGACTAGATCAAAAACAAAAGCTAGTAATAAGTATATTTTAGAACGTAGAAAGAAATAATAAATCATGGCAAGATCATTAAAAAAAGGACCTTACGTTCACTATAAATTAGAAAGAAAAGTTTTAGCTAACGTAGAATCAGATAGTAAGTCAGTAATTAAAACTTGGTCAAGAGCATCTATGATTACTCCTGATTTTGTTGGACAAACAATTGCAGTTCATAATGGACGTCAATTTGTTCCTGTATATGTTACTGAAAACATGGTAGGTCATAAATTAGGCGAATTTTCACCAACACGTTCATTCCGTGGACACGCAGGTGCAAAAAATAAAGGAAAAAAATAAGTAGGAAATTATGGGAAGTCGTAAACATAACATGGCAACACAGTTAAAAGAAGCTAGAAAGTCTAGAGCTTTTGCTAAATTAACGAATTGTCCTACATCACCTAGAAAAATGCGTATTGTTGCGGATTTAGTAAGAGGTGTGGAAGTAGAGAAAGCACTACAAATATTAAAATTCAGTTCAAAGGAAGCATCTATTAATTTAGAGAAATTGTTATTGTCTGCAATTGCAAACTGGCAAGCTAAAAACGAAGATGCAAGTATTGAAGATGCTGGATTATATGTGAAATCTATTTGTGTAGATAGCGCAGGGATGTTAAAAAGATTAAGACCAGCTCCGCAAGGACGTGCTCACAGAATTCGTAAGCGTTCTAATCACGTTACTTTAGAGTTAGGTAGTAAAAATAATGTAAGCAATTAATTGAAGTAGAAATGGGACAAAAAACTAATCCAATAGGAAATCGTCTAGGAATCATCAGAGGTTGGGAATCTAACTGGTATGGTGGAAATGACTATGGAGATAAAATTGCAGAAGACAACAAAATAAGAAAGTATGTAAATGCTAGATTATTTAAAGCAAGTGTATCAAGAGTAATTATTGAGCGTACTTTAAAACTTGTAACCGTTACTATCACTACAGCACGTCCAGGTATCATTATTGGTAAAGGAGGTCAAGAGGTAGACAAGTTAAAAGAAGAGCTTAAGAAGATTACTGGAAAAGAAGTTCAAATCAATATTTTTGAGATCAAGCGTCCAGAATTAGATGCAAAATTAGTTGCAGCTAGTATTGCACGTCAAATCGAAAATAGAATTTCTTACAAGCGTGCTACAAAAATGGCTATTGCTGCTGCAATGAGAATGAACTCTGAAGGTATTAAGGTACAATTATCAGGTCGTTTAAACGGAGCAGAGATGGCTCGTTCTGAGCACTATAAAGAAGGTAGAATTCCTCTTTCTACTTTTAGAGCAGACATTGATTATGCACTTGTAGAAGCACATACAACTTACGGTAGAATCGGAGTTAAAGTATGGATTATGAAAGGTGAGGTTTATGGAAAAAGAGAATTATCTCCATTAGTTGGTTTATCTAAAAAGCAAGGTGGAAATAATAAGAAACAACAATCTCGCAGAAGAAAATAATTTTTAAAATTAGAAATTAAAAATGTTACAGCCTAAAAGAGTAAAATACCGTAAGGTACAGAAAGCGAAGGGGAACATGAAAGGTAACTCTGGTAGAGGAACTCAGCTTTCAAACGGAATGTTTGGAATCAAGTCTTTAGACCAAGATTTACTTACTTCTCGTCAAATAGAAGCAGCTCGTATCGCGGCAACTCGTTATATGAAAAGAGAAGGTCAGTTATGGATTAAAATTTTTCCAGACAAGCCTATTACAAAGAAGCCTTTAGAAGTACGTATGGGTAAAGGTAAAGGTGCTCCAGAATATTTCGTTGCTGTTGTAAAGCCAGGAAGAGTTTTATTTGAAGTTGGTGGTGTGCCAATGGAGGTTGCTAAAGAAGCATTGCGTTTAGCAGCACAAAAACTTCCAGTAAAGACTAAGTTTATAATCGCACGTGATTTTGATAACGCTTAATTTGATAAGAAAATGAAACAGTCAGAAATTAAAGAATTATCAACTGCAGATTTACAAGAAAATCTAGCGTCGTTGAAAAAGAACTATACTGATTTAAAAATGGCTCACGCGATTTCTCCATTGGAAAATCCAATACAGTTAAGAGCCTTAAGAAGATCTGTTGCAAGAATTGCTACAGAGTTAACAAAAAGAGATTTACAATAATTGTAGTCAGTTTTAAAGATGGAAAAAAGAAATCTTAGAAAAGAGAGAATTGGTGTAGTATCTAGTAACAAAATGGAGAAATCTATTGTTGTTTCTGAGGTAAAAAGAGTAAAGCACCCAATGTATGGAAAGTTCGTATTAAAGACGAAGAAATACGTTGCACACGATGAGACAAACGATTGTAATGTTGGAGATACTGTAAAGATCATGGAAACAAGACCTTTAAGTAAATCTAAACGTTGGAGATTAGTAGAAATCCTAGAAAGAGCTAAATAATATGTTACAGACAGAATCAAGATTAAAAGTAGCAGATAATACTGGAGCTAAAGAAGTTTTAGTAATCCGCGTTTTAGGAGGAACAAAAAAGCGTTATGCTAGTGTTGGAGATAAAATTGTAGTAACAGTAAAATCTGCAACGCCTAACGGAACTGTAAAGAAAGGACAAGTTTCTAGAGCAGTAGTTGTTCGTACAAAGAAAGAAGTGAGACGTAAAGACGGATCTTATATCAGATTTGATGATAATGCTTGTGTACTTTTAAATCCTACTGAGGAAATGAGAGGAACACGTGTATTTGGTCCTGTAGCTCGTGAGCTTCGTGAGAAACAATTTATGAAGATAGTATCATTAGCACCAGAGGTGTTATAAAAGAGATAAGACGATGACAAAGTTTAAAATCAAATCAGGAGATACTGTTGCAGTAATTGCAGGAGATCACAAAGGATCTGAAGGAAAAGTTTTACAAATCTTAAGAGATAAAAATAGAGCTATTGTTGAAGGTGTGAACATGATTTCAAAACACACTAAGCCAAGCGCTCAAAACCCTCAAGGAGGAATTGTAAAAAAAGAAGCTTCTATTCACATTTCTAATTTATCATTAGTAGAGAATGGAAAAGCTGTAAGAGTAGGATATTCAGTAGAAGGAGATAAGAAAGTAAGAATCTCTAAGAAAAGTAAAAAAGCAATATAATCATGAGTTACGTACCAAGATTAAAAGCAGAATATAAGAGCAGAGTTATTGCTGCTCTTACTGAAGAGTTCGGTTATAGCAATGTTATGCAAGTACCTAAATTACAAAAAATTGTAGTTAGTAAAGGTATTGGTGCTGCTATATCTGATAAGAAATTGATAGATTACGCTATAGAAGAGTTAACTACAATTACTGGTCAAAAAGCTATCGCTACATTATCTAAAAAAGATGTTGCAAACTTTAAATTACGTAAAGGAATGCCAATTGGAGCAAAAGTTACGTTAAGAGGAGAAAAAATGTACGAGTTTTTAGATAGATTGGTTACCGCATCTTTACCACGTGTAAGAGATTTTAACGGTATCAAAGCTAATGGTTTTGATGGAAGAGGTAATTATAACTTAGGTATTACTGAGCAAATTATCTATCCAGAGATTAATATTGATAAAGTAAATAAAATTGGTGGAATGGATATTACATTCGTAACTTCTGCGAACACTGATAAAGAAGCTAAATCATTATTAGGAGAATTAGGTTTACCATTTAAAAAGAATTAAGACATGGCTAAAGAATCAATGAAAGCCCGTGAGGTAAAAAGAGCAAAAACAGTAGCTAAGTACGCTGAGAAAAGAAAAGCTTTAAAAGAAGCTGGAGATTACGAAGGGTTACAAAAGTTACCAAAAAATGCTTCTCCAATTAGAATGCACAATAGATGTAAGCTAACAGGAAGACCAAAAGGGTATATGCGTCAGTTCGGAATATCACGTGTGACTTTCCGTGAGATGGCAAACCAAGGATTAATACCAGGAGTTAAAAAAGCAAGTTGGTAGAAATCAGAAATAAAGCTTAAAAAATAAAAATAGAATGTGTATCTTTGCACGCTCTATTTTTTTTGAGTATAAGAACATTAACTGATTTTAGGTTTAATTATCACAGAGAAATCTGTAGCATAAATAGAGATAATTAAAAACCGAAATCGCAATTTTAAATAAATATGTATACAGATCCAATCGCGGATTTTTTAACGAGAGTTAGAAATGCAATCGCAGCAGGACACAGAGTTGTCGAGGTTCCAGCTTCAAAATTGAAGAAGGAAATGACAAAGATTTTATTTGATCAAGGGTATATTTTAAGTTACCAGTTCAAGGACGATACTGTTCAAGGAACTATCAAAATAGCTTTAAAATATGACAGAGATACAAAAGAATCTGTAATTAGAAAATTAGAAAGAATCAGTACACCAGGTTTACGTCAGTATGTTGGTGCAGCTGAAATGCCAAGAGTTTTAAACGGACTTGGAATTGCTATTGTCTCTACATCTAAAGGTGTAATGACTAACAAAAAAGCACGTCAAGAGAATGTTGGTGGAGAAGTTATTTGTTACGTTTATTAATACTATAAGAAGATGTCAAGAATAGGAAAAAATCCAATTAACATTGTAGATGGTGTAGAAGTAAACATCAATAACAATGTTGTTACAGTAAAAGGAAAACTAGGAGAATTATCTCAAGAAATTTCTGGAGGAATTACTGTAAAGATAGAAGAAGGGAAAGTAGTATTAAATAGACCTTCTGAAAGTAAAGCACATAAAGCTGCTCATGGTCTTTATAGATCTTTGGTTAGCAATATGATTGAAGGAGTAAGCAAAGGATTTACTAAAGAATTAGAATTAGTAGGTGTTGGTTACAGAGCTTCGAATCAAGGACAAAAATTAGATTTAGCATTAGGATATTCTCATAATATTGTTTTAGAATTAGCTCCAGAAGTTAAGGTGGAAACAATTTCAGAAAAAGGGAAAAACCCAATCGTTAAATTATCTTCTTTTGATAAACAATTAGTAGGGCAAGTTGCTGCAAAGATTCGTTCTTTCCGTAAGCCAGAGCCATACAAAGGAAAAGGAGTTAAGTTTGTAGGTGAACAATTAAGAAGAAAAGCAGGTAAATCTGCATAATATATAGCATTATGGCATTATCAAAGCTTGAAAGAAGACAAAGAATTAAAAACAGAATCAGAAAAATCGTTTCTGGAACAGCGGCTAAGCCGAGATTATCTGTTTTTAGAAGTAATAAAGAAATATATGCTCAATTAGTAGATGACGTTGCTGGTGTTACTATCGCTGCTGCATCTTCTAGAGATAAAGATGTTGCATCTGGTTCTAAATCAGAAGCTGCTGCATCTGTAGGAAAAGCTATCGCAGAAAAAGCTGTGAAAGCGGGTATAGAAACTGTATCTTTTGATAGAAATGGTTACTTATATCACGGTAGAGTAAAAGTATTAGCAGACGCTGCTAGAGAAGCTGGTTTAAAATTTTAATAAGGTTATTATGTATCAAAATTATAAAAACGTAGAAAGAGTTAAACCTAGCGGATTAGAACTTGTAGATCGTTTAGTAGGTGTACAACGTGTTACTAAGGTAACAAAAGGAGGTAGAGCATTTGGATTTTCTGCAATCGTTGTTGTTGGAGATGGAAACGGTGTTGTTGGTCATGGTTTAGGTAAATCTAAAGATGTTGCTTCTGCAATTGCAAAAGCAATCGAAGATGCAAAGAAAAATTTAGTAAGAATTCCAATTATCGATGGAACATTACCTCACGAGCAAAAAGGTAAATTCGGTGGAGCAAGAGTATTTATTAAGCCTGCTTCTCACGGTACCGGAGTTATTGCTGGTGGAGCTGTACGTGCGGTATTAGAATCTGTAGGAGTACATGATGTATTATCTAAGTCTCAAGGTTCTTCTAACCCTCATAACGTAGTGAAAGCAACATTAGATGCTTTATTACAATTACGTAGTGCTGCAACTATTGCTAAGCAAAGAGGTATTTCATTAGAGAAAGTTTTTAACGGATAATATTTAAGACGATGGGAAAAATTAAAGTTACACAAGTAAAAAGCCAAATAGGTCGCCTTAAAAATCAAAAAAGAACGTTAGAGGCGTTAGGATTGCGTAAAATGAATCAAACAGTTGAGCATGAAGCAACTCCTTCAATAATGGGAATGGTAAATACAGTTAAACACTTAATTTCTGTAGAAGAAGTTAAATAAGATATTATAGATATGAGTTTACATAACTTACAACCAGCAGAAGGATCTGTAAAAAAAGAGAAAAGAATAGCAAGAGGTGAAGGTTCTGGTAAAGGTGGTACAGCCGCTAGAGGTCACAAGGGAGCTAAATCTCGTTCTGGTTATTCTAGAAAAATAGGATTCGAAGGAGGGCAAATGCCACTTCAAAGACGTGTTCCTAAATTTGGATTTAAAAACATAAACCGTAAGGAATATGTAGGAGTTAATTTAGATAAATTACAAACATTAGTAGACGAAGGTAAAATTACAGATACTGTAACATTAGATATCTTAGTTGCCAATGGCGTAGTTAGCAAAACCGAAATGGTGAAGATTTTAGGTAGAGGAGAGTTAAAAGCTAAATTAAATATCACAGTTCACAAGTTTACTGCTACTGCTAAAGCTGCTATTGAAGCTGCTGGAGGAGAAGCTGTTACTTTATAAGATTAGTAAATGATGAAATTGATAAATACTTTAAAAGACATTTGGAATATTAAAGAGTTAAGAGAAAAACTTCTTTTAACATTAGGTTTAATTGCTGTTTACCGTTTTATGGCACAGGTTCCTTTACCAGGAATTGATCCATTACAATTGACAGCATTAAAAAATCAAACCTCAGATGGTCTTTTAGGATTATTAAACGCATTTACAGGTGGAGCATTTTCAAGAGCTTCTATTATGGCTCTTGGAATTATGCCATACATTTCTGCATCTATTGTAGTTCAATTAATGGGAATCGCAATTCCATATTTACAGAAATTACAAAAAGATGGAGAAAGTGGTAGAAAGAAAATTACACAAATTACTCGTTGGTTAACAATTGCAATTACTTTGGTTCAAGGACCAACGTATATTACTGCTATTAAAACTCAGTTTGGATTACCTGCTGAAGCTTTCTTAGTAAGTGGAGCTACATTTTGGATTTCTTCAATGATTTTGTTAACTGCCGGAACCATTTTTGCAATGTGGTTGGGAGAGCGTATTACAGACAAAGGTGTTGGTAATGGTATTTCATTATTAATTACTGTTGGTATTATTGCAAACTTCCCTGGAGCATTTATGCAAGAGTTAGTTGCTAAAACAACTAATGCTGGAGCTGGAGGAATCATGATGATTCTATTAGAAGTTTTTGTTTGGTTTGTGGTAATTTTATTATCTGTTCTTTTAGTAACTGCAGTACGTAAAGTAGCTGTACAATATGCTAGAAGAACTGTTGTAGGAGACATTAAAGATGTAGCTGGAGCAAGACAATACATTCCGTTAAAATTAAATGCAGCGGGTGTAATGCCAATCATTTTTGCACAAGCAATTATGTTTTTACCAGTAGCATTAGCTAGAAAGTTTCCTGCATTAAGCGAGTTACAAGATATTAATGGTTTATGGTACAATGTATTGTTTGCATTTTTAATTATAGTATTTAGTTACTTCTATACTGCAATTACAGTTCGTACCGATGAAATGGCTCAAGGTTTAAAAAGATCTGGTGGATTTATTCCTGGAATAAAACCTGGTTCTGAAACTTCTGAGAAATTAGATGGAATCTTATCTAGAATTACCTTCCCAGGATCGTTATTCTTAGCAGGATTGTCTATTTTACCAGCTATCATCGTTCAATTTGGAGTACAACAAAATTGGGCAATGTTTTATGGTGGAACTTCATTAATCATTATGGTAGGTGTTGCTATCGACACTATTCAACAAATTAATTCGTATTTATTAAACAGTCATTATGATGGTTTAATGAAAACAGGAACTAGTAGAAAATCATTAAAATAATATGGCTAAACAACCAGCAATACAACAAGACGGAACAATTACAGAAGCATTATCAAATGCAATGTTTCGTGTAGAGTTAGAAAACGGACATATTGTGACGGCTCATATCTCTGGTAAAATGCGTATGCACTATATTAAATTGTTACCAGGAGATAAAGTAAAATTAGAAATGAGTCCTTATGATTTAACTAAGGCTAGAATCACTTATAGATATTAAAAAACAATACAGATGAAAGTAAGAGCATCAGTTAAGAAAAGAAGTGCCGACTGCAAAATTGTACGCAGAAAAGGTAGATTATATGTAATTAACAAACAAAATCCTAGGTTTAAACAAAGACAAGGATAATTATAGAATTGAAGTCATTAGTAATTAGAAGTTAGATGAATCTGTTTGAAATAGAAATGTTTAGGATTCTAACAACTAAAAACTAACAACTAAAAACTAAAGTAATATATGGCAAGAATAGCAGGTATAGATATCCCAAAGAACAAAAGAGGAGTTATCGCTTTAACGTACATCTTTGGTATCGGAAGAAGCAGAGCTAAAGAAGTTTTAGCAAATGCAAAAGTTGATGAGAGCATCAAAGTTCAAGATTGGACAGATGATCAAATCGCAGCAATTAGAGAACAAGTTGGATCTTTCACTATTGAAGGAGAATTACGTTCAGAAGTTCAGTTAAACATCAAACGTTTAATGGATATTGGATGTTATAGAGGAATCCGTCACAGAACTGGTCTTCCATTAAGAGGACAAAGAACTAAGAACAACTCTAGAACAAGAAAAGGTAAGAGAAAAACTGTAGCAAACAAAAAGAAAGCTACTAAATAATAACTAGATATTATGGCTAAAACAAGTACAAAAAAGCGTAAAGTTATTGTTGAGTCTGTTGGAGAAGCACACATCACTGCTTCATTTAACAACATCATTATTTCTTTAACAAATAAAAAAGGTGACGTAATTTCTTGGTCATCTGCAGGAAAACAAGGATTTAGAGGTTCTAAAAAGAACACTCCTTATGCTGCACAAACAGCTGCAGAAGATTGTGCAAGAGTTGCTCATGAAGCTGGACTTAGAAAAGTGAAAGTTTTTGTTAAAGGACCAGGTAACGGTAGAGAAAGCGCAATCAGAACATTACATAATAACGGAATTGAAGTTACTGAAATTATCGATGTAACTCCAATGCCACATAATGGATGTAGACCTCCAAAAAGAAGAAGAGTATAATTAAATTTTAACTAAGTTGGATTAAAGGTTATCGAAGGAGTAAGCCTTAATTCATAACCCCAACTTTAATAACAAAGAAATGGCAAGATATACAGGACCAAAAACTAAAATTGCTCGTAAATTTGGTGAAGCAATTTTCGGAGACGATAAAAACTTTGAAAAAAGAAATTATCCTCCAGGACAACATGGAGCTAACAAGCGTAGAGGAAAAAAATCTGAATACGCAACTCAATTAGCAGAAAAGCAAAAAGCAAAATATGCTTATGGTATTTTAGAGCGTCAATTCTCTAACTTATTTAAAAAAGCATCTAGATCTAAAGGAATTACAGGTGAGGTTTTATTACAATTATGTGAATCTCGTTTAGACAATGTAGTTTACCGTTTAGGTATTTCTAACTCTCGTAGCGGTGCTCGTCAGTTAGTTTCTCACAGACATATTACAGTAAATGGAGAAATCTTAAACATTCCTTCTTATTCTTTAAAAGCAGGAGATGTTGTTGCTGTAAGAGAAAAATCTAAATCTTTAGTTGCAATTGAAAGCGCTTTAGCTTCTAATAGTAATGTGTACGAATGGTTAAGCTGGAATGCTGACTTAATGTCTGGAACATTTGTAAAAGCTCCAGAAAGAGTACAGATTCCTGAGAACATCAAAGAACAATTAATTGTAGAGTTGTACTCTAAATAATAAATTAATCACATTGCTGTTTGGCCAAAGGGTTTTTAAGACTTCTTCACTTTTAAAAACCGCGCAACCAAATAGCAATTAAAACGAAGAATTATATGGCAATTTTAAATTTTCAAAAACCGGATAAAGTAATAATGATTGAATCTACAGATTTTTCTGGAAGATTTGAATTTAGACCTTTAGAACCAGGTTTTGGATTAACCGTAGGAAATGCATTAAGAAGAGTATTATTATCTTCTTTAGAAGGATTTGCTATTACATCATTAAGAGTTGATGGTGTAGAGCATGAATTTTCTGCAATTAACGGTGTAGTTGAAGACGTAACTGAAATTATCTTAAATTTAAAACAAGTACGTTTTAAAAAGCAAATTGAAGAGACAAATAATGAGTCTGTTTCAATTAATATCTCTGGTCAAGAGCAATTAACAGCTGGAGATTTACAAAGATTTATTTCTGGTTTTCAAGTATTAAACCCAGATTTAGTAATCTGTAACATGGACAAATCTGTTAACTTAAATATGGAAATTACCATAGAAAAAGGTAGAGGATTTGTGCCAGCAGAAGAAAATAAAAAATCAGGTGCACCATTAGGAACTATTTTTACAGACTCTATTTACACTCCAATTAAGAATGTAAAATATGCTGTAGAAAACTTCCGTGTAGAGCAAAAAACTGACTACGAAAAATTAATTTTTGACATAGATACAGACGGTTCTATAAACCCTAAAGATGCATTAACAGAAGCAGCTAAAATTTTAATCCACCACTTTATGTTATTCTCAGATGAGCGTATCACTTTAGAGGCAGATGAAATTGCTCAGACTGAAACATATGATGAAGAATCATTACACATGCGTCAGTTATTAAAGACTAAATTGGTAGATATGGATTTATCAGTTAGAGCTTTAAACTGTTTAAAAGCTGCAGAAGTAGATACTTTAGGAGACTTAGTATCATTCAATAAAAACGATTTAATGAAGTTCCGTAACTTTGGTAAGAAATCTTTAACAGAATTAGAAGAACTAGTTAATGTTAAAGGCTTAAACTTCGGAATGGACTTAAGCAAATATAAATTAGATAGAGATTAATTCTTTCATATTTTGCCCCCAAGACTTGGTTGAGCAAGATGAAAGTATAAAACAAAGGTCATGAGACACGGTAAGAAATTTAACCACTTAGGAAGAAAGACAGCGCATAGAAAAGCGATGTTAGCTAATATGTCTTGTTCATTAATTGAACATAAACGTATTAACACTACAGAAGCGAAAGCAAAAGCTTTACGTAAATTTGTAGAACCTTTAATAACAAAATCTAAAAACGATACTACTCACAACAGACGTGTAGTATTTAGTTACCTTAGAGATAAATATGCAGTAACAGAGTTATTCAAAGAAATTTCTGTTAAGATTGCCGATAGACCAGGAGGATACTTACGTATCATCAAATTAGGAAATCGTCAAGGAGATAACGCTCCTATGGCAATGATTGAATTTGTTGATTACAACGAAATTTACAATCCTAATGGTAAAAAAGCGAAGAAATCTACTCGTAGAGGAAGAAAGAAAGCTGCAAAAACAGAAACAGTTGCTGATGTTGCTGAAACAACTGAAGCTCCAGAAAATTCTGAAGAATAAATATGATATTTATATAAATTCATATAAAGGGATAAACATTTTAGTTTATCCCTTTTTTTATACATTTTTATAAACAACAAAAGCATAATAATTAAGATATTGTTATTTTTGCAATCGAAAGTTTTTAAAAACTTGCAACTAAAAGAACACACAACTAAAAATGAAATACCAACAACACAAAAAAGCACTAGTTTTATTAGCTGATGGAACCATTTTTTATGGAAAATCTATTGGAATAGAAGGAACAGCAACTGGAGAAATCTGTTTTAATACTGGAATGACAGGTTACCAAGAAATTTTTACAGATCCATCTTACTACGGACAACTAATGGTAGCTACCAATGCACATATTGGAAACTATGGTGTTAATGCCGAAGAAATAGAATCTGAAGGAATTAAAATTTCTGGACTAATCTGTAGAAATTTTAGTTTTACACATTCTAGAGTTGATTCTGAAGGGAACTTAAAAGATTGGTTTATTAAACATAATACGGTTGCCATTTCTGATGTTGATACTAGAGCATTAGTGTCTTATATCAGAGATAATGGAGCAATGAATGCAATCATATCTACAGAAGTTGATAATATTGAAGATTTGAAAAAACAATTGGCTGCAACTCCAGATATGAACGGATTAGAATTGGCATCAAAAGTCTCTACTAAAGAACCTTATTTTGTAGGAAATGAAAATGCAACCTATAAAATTGCTGCTTTAGATATCGGTATTAAAAAGAACATCTTAAGAAATTTAGCTAAAAGAGATGCCTATATAAAAGTGTATCCATACAACGCTAGTTTTGAAGAAATGAGTAGTTTTAATCCTGACGGGTACTTTATTTCTAACGGACCTGGAGATCCTGAGCCACTTGTAGATGCTCAAAATACTGCCAAAGAAATTATTAAAAGAGATTTACCTCTTTTCGGAATTTGCTTAGGACATCAAGTAATTGCTTTAGCAAATGGTATTTCTACTTATAAAATGCACAATGGACATAGAGGAATTAATCATCCTGTAAAAAACTTGTTAACAGGTAAAGGAGAGATTACTTCTCAAAATCATGGATTTGCAATCAATAGAGAAGAAACAGAAGCACATGAAAATGTAGAAATTACTCATGTACATTTAAATGATCATACTGTGGCAGGTATTCAATTAAAAGATAAGAATTGTTTTTCTGTTCAGTATCACCCAGAAGCAAGTCCTGGACCACATGATGCCGAATATATATTCGATCAATTCATAGAAAATATCAAAAAAGCTAAATAGCTAAAACCATAGAAAACGTTTTCGCAGTTATTCTTTTATAATAGCGAATTGAAACGGCATATTTTGTAGTTTAGCAATGAAAAATTAATATTAAAACAACTAGTATAGTTGGTAAAAAAGCATAAAAAATGAGTATTATAGTAAACATCCATGCACGTCAAATTTTTGATTCTAGAGGAAATCCTACTGTTGAAGTAGATGTAGTTACAGAAAATGGAATTTTAGGGAGAGCTGCTGTTCCTTCTGGAGCATCAACAGGAGAACATGAAGCTGTAGAATTGAGAGATGGTGGAAAAGCATATATGGGAAAAGGTGTTTTAAACGCTGTTGCCAATGTAAATAAAGTAATTGCTCAAGAATTATTAGGAACTTCTGTTTTTGAACAAAATAAAATTGATCAATTAATGATTGATTTAGACGGGACACCAAATAAGTCAGTATTAGGAGCGAATGCTATCTTAGGAGTTTCACTAGCTGTAGCAAAAGCTGCTGCTAACGAATTAGGAATGCCTTTATATAGATATGTCGGTGGAGTTTCTGCCAATACATTACCAGTTCCAATGATGAATATCATTAACGGAGGATCACATTCTGATGCACCAATTGCATTTCAAGAGTTTATGATTATGCCTGTAAAAGCAGAAAATTTTACACAAGCAATGCAAATGGGATCAGAAATTTTTCACCATTTAAAAAAGGTATTACACGATAGAAATTTAAGTACTGCTGTAGGAGATGAAGGAGGGTTTGCACCAACCTTAGATGGAACAGAAGATGCTTTAGATACGATTGCTTTAGCTGTTAAAAACGCTGGGTATTCTTTTGGAGATGAAATTATGATTGCACTAGATTGTGCAGCTGCAGAATTTTATGTTGATGGAAAATACGATTATACAAAGTTTGAAGGAGCTACAGGAGTCGTGAGAACTTCTCAAGAACAAGCCGATTACTTAGCAGAACTAGCAAGCAAATACCCAATTATTTCTATCGAAGATGGAATGGATGAAAATGACTGGGATGGTTGGAAATATTTAACAGAAAAAATAGGAGACAAAGTTCAATTAGTTGGAGATGATCTATTTGTAACAAATGTAGAACGTTTGTCAAGAGGAATAGAAAACGGAATTGCAAATTCAATTTTAATTAAAGTAAATCAAATAGGTACTTTAACAGAAACTATTGCTGCAGTTAATATGGCACATAATGCAAGTTATACTTCTGTAATGTCTCATAGATCAGGTGAAACAGAAGACAATACAATTGCAGATTTAGCAGTTGCTTTAAACTGTGGACAAATAAAAACAGGTTCGGCTTCTCGTTCTGATAGAATGGCAAAATACAACCAATTGTTAAGAATAGAAGAAGAATTAGAAAATACAGCCTATTTTCCAAAAGAAAATGCATTTAAGATAGGATAAGAAATCCTTTTTAAAATTTAAAAAGCCTTATAATTTGATTATAAGGTTTTTTTATGCTTAAAAATAAGTTAAATCTATATTTTGATGCCAAAAATCTATCTGGCTTCACTTTTAAAATCTTTCAAAAATTGGTATCTTCGCAATTCACTTCATTATTAAAAAACAAGATAGAAAGAATGTCAGATAAAGCTACTTTAAAAATAGACGGGCAAGAGTATGAGTTTCCATTAATTACCGGAACAGAAAATGAAACTGCAATTGATGTAAAAGCATTAAGAGCAGCAACAGGAGGAGTAATTACAATAGATCCAGGATATAAGAATACAGGTTCATGTAAAAGTGCAATCACATTCTTAAATGGAGAAGAAGGAATCTTACGCTACAGAGGTTATTCTATTGAAGAATTAGCAGACAAGGCAAGTTTTTTAGAAGTTGCTTATTTATTAATTTTTGGGGAATTACCAACTGCAGAACAATTAGAAAAATTTCACACAGATATTAAATCAAAATCTATTGTAGATGAAGATGTAAAGAAGATTATTGATGCATTTCCTAAAAATGCACATCCAATGGGAATCTTATCTTCATTAACAAGTGCATTGGTTGCTTTTAATCCATCTTCTGTAAATGTAGATTCAGATGAAGAAATGTACAATGCGATTGTAAAGATTATGGGGAAATTCCCTGTTTTAGTTGCTTGGGCAATGCGTAAGATTGAAGGGATGCCATTAAATTATGGAAGTAAATCTTTAGGTTATGTAGAGAACGTAATGAAAATGATGTTTGAAAAGCCAAATGAAGATTATGAGATAAATCCAATTGTAAAAAGTGCTTTAGATAAGTTATTAATCTTACATGCAGATCATGAGCAAAATTGTTCTACTTCAACAGTAAGAATTGTTGGGTCTTCTCATGCTGGTTTATTTGCTTCTCTTTCTGCTGGAATTTCTGCACTTTGGGGACCTTTGCATGGTGGAGCTAACCAAGCGGTATTAGAAATGTTAGAAGCAATTAAAGAAGATGGAGGAGATACGAAAAAATACATGGCAAAAGCCAAAGATAAAAACGATCCTTTCCGTTTAATGGGATTTGGACATAGAGTATATAAAAACTTTGACCCTAGAGCTAGAATTATTAAGAAAGCTGCAGACGAAGTATTGAATGATTTAGGAATTGATGATCCAATTTTAGACATTGCTAAAGGATTAGAACAAGAAGCATTAAATGATCCTTATTTTGTAGAAAGAAAATTATATCCTAATGTAGATTTCTATTCAGGTATTATTTACCGTGCAATGGGAATTCCTGTAGAAATGTTTACTGTAATGTTTGCTTTAGGACGTTTACCAGGTTGGATTGCACAATGGAGAGAAATGCGCTTAGGAAAAGAACCTATCGGAAGACCAAGACAAATTTATACTGGAGAAAATTTAAGAGCGTTTAAAACAATTAATAACCGATAGTTTTTTTAGCATGTTCAATTCAATTAAAATCATAAAAAATAGGTCTGATATTGGAGCAGGAACTAGAGGTTCTGATATGGGAATTGATGCAATTGAAATTGCAGCTATTAATAAGAATAATAATTATTTTGGAGAACACGAGTTCGTTGATGTAGTTACAGAAAATGAATCTGTTTATAACAAAGTAAACAACTCTTTTGCGAAAAGAATAGGTAGTGTTTTAAATCAATGTACTAGATTAAGCAATCACGTAAAAGTAACTTTACAAGAACAAGATTTTCCAATTGTTTTATCTGGAGACCATTCTTCTGCTTTAGGAACAATTAGCGGAGTTAAAGCAGCTTATCCACAACAAACTGTTGGAGTAGTTTGGATTGATGCACATGCGGATATACACTCTCCTTATACTTCTCCTTCTGGTAATATTCACGGAATGCCATTAGCAGCAGCATTATCTGATGATAATCTAGATTTTCAAATAAATGAAGTGTCTAGAGAGACAGCAGATTTGTGGGATCGTATGAAAAATATAGCAATCCCAGGAGCTAAATTATCAGCTGATAATCTTGTGTATTTTGGAGTAAGAGATACAGAAGAACCAGAAGATGGACAGATTGAAAACTTAAATATTAAAAACTATTCTGTTGCAGAAATTAGATTCAGAGGAATAGAAAAATGTATCAATGAAGCTATAGAAAGCTTGTCTAATTGTGATGTAATTTATCTTTCTTTTGATGTTGATTCTATGGACTGTGATATGATCTCTTATGGTACAGGAACTCCTGTAGCTAAAGGTTTTGATCAAGAAGAAGTAACACAAATAATGAAGCAATTTATAACTACAAAAAAAGTGGTTTGTGTAGAGTTTGTAGAAGTAAATCCTTTATTAGATTTAAAAGGTAATGTAATGGCAGAAACCGCTTTTGAAATTTTAGATGAAGTTACTAGTGCGGTAAAAGCAACGTTTTAATTTTTAATAAACTTTGTAAGGATAGTCTGATTGTCTATCGTTACAATTTTTAAAATATAAGTTCCAGTAGGCAATTCACCAATGTGAATTTGATTACTGGAATTTTTTTGTGCTCTTAGTTCAATTCCTAATACATTGTAAATAGAAAAGGATTGTGTTTTTACCCCAGTAATACGAATGTTAGTTTTAGAAGGATTTGGAAAAATAATGGGCTTTTTTAAACTCAAATCATTTATTGATAATGTGCTAAAAGAAGCATTGTCAAATCGGAATAAATGTTCATTTAAAACAATTTGATTTCCGTTAATTGTTCTATGAACACGTTCTCGAGATAAAAAATACTTCCCGCCTTGTATATGAGTAATTCCTTCAATTTGACTAGCAATTCCAATATTTGCACTAATATCAGTACGTTCTATTGGTCCATTAAAAAGCTTTTGAATAGTTATGTTTTTTAAGTACCATAAAATAGGGTTTCCATCTTTGGTATATCCGCAAAGTAAAAAGCTATTGTCTTCTGTATTATAAGCTGCATCAGTAACCAAGCCATTAGAGTTATAGTTGCCAATATTTTTTGCTGAATGGTTTCCTATGGTTTTCGGTATACTGTATGCTTTTACTGTATTTGTAGCCCAGTTTTTAGTAAAAACAATTAATTGTTCATTATAAGCAACAAATGCTTCAGCATCAAAATCATGATTATATGGATTTACACTAAAATCGGTTTGGTCTTCATAAGAAAAAGTAATTTTATCTGCATTTATTGTATCTGTAGTGTCATAATCAGATTTTGATATTCTATAAATACTTAAATCTTGCCGATTACCATTGTTATTACCAAAATCACCAATATAAATATAGTTTTCATCTTGAGTTATGCTTTCCCAATCAATATTGCTGGCATTACTAATTTGTATAATTCGTGTTACTGTACCATTAATAGTATCTAATTCGTACAAACTAGCTGAATCTCCAGAATCATTATGTGTGATTAATTTACCTTTATAAAACAGCAATCCTGAACTCTCAAGTACTTGGTTTGGTAAATCATATTTTGAAACAATATTCTCTATTTGAGCCTGTAAAGTAAAGCTCAGAAAAAGAAAGATAAAAAGTATCAATTTTTCTTTCATAATTTTAGGTGATTTTGAATACTACTAGAGTAGATACCTTTTGAGATAAATTGTTAAATAATAGCGAAGTTAAGTAAATATCTTAGAAGCAATAAGTAATTATTGCTTTAGATTCTTGAATTTTTTACAAGAAAAAGAAAAGTAAAATCATCTAATATTAAACGCAATCTATAATAGAACAATTAAATTTTAACGAAGTAATTTTACTATTTTAGTAGCCAAATTACTTTGAATGCAACAAACAACAAATACTATTTTAATGATTCGCCCAGTTGGTTTTCGTATGAACGAACAAACGGCTGTAAATAATTATTATCAGAAAGATATTTCTGCTTCAGAAAAGATTACAACTGCTGCAATTAATGCATTAGCACAAAGAGAGTTTGATGCTTTTGTAGAAAAATTACAAAGCAATGGAGTAAATGTTGTTGTAATAAATGACACAGAGCAACCTAGTACACCAGATTCTATTTTTCCAAATAATTGGATTTCTTTTCATGAAAACGGAGATATTGCTTTGTATCCAATGTTTGCAGAAAATAGAAGATTAGAGCGAAGAGAAGATGTGTTAGAAACCTTAGAAGAACACAATTTTATAATAGAAAATGTAGTAGATTATACAGAAGCTGAGGAAGAAGAAATTTTCTTAGAAGGTACAGGAAGTATGATTTTAGATAGAGACAATAGAAAGGCATATTGTGCTTTATCTCCACGGGCAGACGAAGAATTGTTTATAGAGTTTTGTGAAGATTTTGAATATACTCCCGTAATTTTCACCTCAAATCAAACTGTTGATAATAGAAGAGAAGCCATTTATCATACCAATGTAATGATGTGTGTAGCAGAGCAATTTGCTATTGTTTGCTTAGCTTCAATTGACGATAAAAAAGAACGTAAAAACCTACTTAAACATTTAAAAGAAACTCGAAAAGAAGTAATTGATATTACTGAAGAACAGGTAAATGCTTTTGCAGGAAATATGTTGCAGGTGCAAGGAACCAATAAGCAACGATTCTTAGTAATGAGTACATCTGCTTATCAATCTTTACGTAAAGATCAGCTTCAAAAGATAGAAAAATACAATACAATTATACACAGTTCTTTAGCTACCATAGAATCTTGTGGAGGTGGGAGTGCTCGTTGTATGATGGCAGAAGTGTTTTTACCAAAAAAATAATTAAATATGATGTTATTAGCATTAGCTTTAGCCCCCGCACTTTTTATTATGGTTTATATTTATGTGAAAGATAAATATGAAAGAGAACCTATTGGGTTATTGCTAAAAAACTTTGCATTGGGAGCAAGTGCAAGTGTAGTAATGACATTAGTTATTGGAGCATTTGGTAATTTCTTTTTACCAGTAACTAATCCAGAAAGTGTATTGCAACAATTTATAAAAGCTTTTATTGTTGTGGCTTTGGTTGAAGAATTTTCTAAATATGTTATTGTACGATTTTATGCGCAACGAAATAAAGAGTTTGACGAGCCTTTTGATGGAATTGTTTATGCAGTAATGGTAGCAATGGGTTTTGCTGCTTTAGAAAATATTATGTACGTTTTTCAGTATGGAATGACTAATGGAATTGTTAGAGCTTTTACCGCTGTACCAGCTCATGCCACTTTTGGTATTTTGATGGGGTATTTTATGGGAAAAGCAAAGTTTGCAAAGACTAAAAAAGAAAAAATCCGATTAAACTTAACCGGATTATTAGCAGCGACCATTTTTCATGGCGCGTATGATTTCTTTTTGTTTATCAACTTTATTCCTGGAATATCAATTGGTGCTTTTCTGTCTTTAATCTTTGGATTGCTTTTGTCTAGAAAAGCGATAAAAAAACACCAAGAAGTATCACATTTTAAGCATTAATTTTTTAAAGCTTCATCTACAATTTTACCTGTAGTTCCATTAGGAAATTCTACCTTTAATAAATTGGCTATTGTTGGAGCGATATCTGTAATGCTATAGGTCTTTTTAGAAACTCCAGCATTGATTCCAGTACCATAGAAAATAATAGGAATATGCGTGTCATAGCTATAACCAGAACCATGAGTTGTACCTTTTCTGCTATAACTACTGATGGTTGACGGGTGTGGAATTAGCAATACATCACCAGAAAATTTTTGATTATAACCTTTTTGTAGTTTTTGTAAAATGCCATCAGTAAAATGAGTGGTTTGCATTGTCCTTGCAGTTACAGCCTTGTAAATATTTTTATAATTTACTACCTGATCCGCAATTTTTTGTGCTACTGTATTGGCATCCAAACGTAGCCTTTTTAATTCATCGTGATCTAAGAAAATTTGAAAATTAGAAATGTTTTCTACCAAATCATCGGATTTAAATGCTTGTAAAGTAAACTGATTTACAAAATTTTTAAAATCACTTCCGTCAAAATAATGGGCAGGAATTTTTTCTGATTGTAAATATGATGGAACATGCACAGCTGCATGATCTGCCGTTAAAAATAAGGTATAATTCCCTTTCCCAACTTCTTTGTCTAAAAAGGTAAATAAGCTGGCTAAATCTTGATCCAATCTTAAATAATTGTCTTGAACTTCTTTAGAGGCAACGCCAAATTGATGTCCAATATAATCTGGAGAAGAATAACTAATTGCCAAGAAATCTGTGTGATTAGATTTTCCTAAATTTTCTCCGATGATTGCAGCCTTTGCAAAATCAGTCGTCATAGTATTTCCAGCAGGAATCGCTTTGATAATATCATAACCACCATTTTTCTCTTTTAAACTCGGAATGTCATAAGGAAAAACAGGTTTGTCTTTTCCTTTAAAAAGCCCTTCAAAAATATTATCATCAGCAATACTTTCTGTATATGTTTTGATATCGTATAAAGTATTCCAAGGTTTAGAAACATATTCATCTACTTTTTTAGAAGTGTTAAAGTCATTTACCCAAGTAGGTAAAGCATCCATATAAAAAGTACTGGTAATCCATTTTCCTTCTTTTTTTCCTTGAAACCAATAAGCACCATTTGCTGTATGACCACCTGGTAGAACCGCAGATCTATCTTTAATAGCTACACTAATTGTTTTTCCTTGCATATTCTGGGCTAAACGCAACTGATCTGTAATTGTGGTTGTTTGCATTCTATATGGCGATTTTTTACCACCATTTTGAGACCCAACAGTTGTATATTTTGCATCATCTACACAATAAATACCTTTTTTAGCAAATTTATCATACCAATGATTACCAATGATTCCGTGATTTTCTGGAGTGGTACCTGTATAAATAGAAGTATGTCCAACAGCTGTATAAGTTGGAATATAATTATAATGAGCATTTTCTAAAGAAAATCCGCCTTTTAAAATTCGTTTAAAACCATCTTCTCCATATTTATCAGCAAATCGAGTTAGGTAATCATAACGCATTTGATCTACTACAATACCAACTACCAATTTTGGTTTTTTAGAAGAAAATTTTTGTTTTTTTGATTCAGGAGAATAATTACATCCATATAAAACAACGAATGTTAAGAAGAAAATGATACTTTTTTTCATCGAAATAATTTTGAGCCTCAAAAATAGAATTTTTTAACGATGATTGCTACTATTTTACACTCAGTTAATGCTTTTTTAATACTTTAGCAGAAAGAAAGTCAATCAATGAATTATTTTGAACATATAGGCAAGTATTTTATGATGTTGAGGCAAGTTTTTACTAAGCCTCAAAGAGGTAGAGTATTTAGAGAAGCTTTGTCTAGAGAAACCGAAGAGCTTGGATTAAAGTCTTTAGGAATAATTGCTTTTATTTCCTTTTTTATAGGTGGTGTTATTGCTTTACAAACAGCATTAAACTTAAACAATCCTTTGATACCAAAATCCTTAATTGGATTTGCGGCAAAAAGATCTATTATTTTAGAATTTGCTCCTACTTTTTGTTCAATTATTTTGGCAGGTAAAGTAGGTTCATATATTACATCAAGTATTGGAACAATGAGAGTTACTGAGCAAATTGATGCATTAGAAGTAATGGGAATTAACTCGTTAAACTATTTAGTGTTGCCTAAAATAATTGCGACAGTATTCTTTTATCCTTTTCTGATTACTTTAGGAATGGTATTAGGAATTTTTGGTGGTTGGGTTGCAGGAAACCTTTCTGGTTTATTTTCTGGAACAGATTATATAGAAGGATTACAAGCAGAGTTTGATCCTTTTTTAATACAATATTCAATAATTAAAACCTTAGTTTTTGCATTTATCATTGCAACAGTGCCTTCCTATCACGGATATTATGTAAAAGGAGGTTCTTTAGAAGTAGGAAAAGCAAGTACACAATCTGTTGTTTGGACTATCGTAATTATTGTAGTCGCTAATTATTTCTTAACTCAAATGTTGTTAACGTAATGATAGAAGTAAAAAACTTACATAAAGGATTTGGTGGCGTTGAAATTTTAAAAGGAATTTCTACCACTTTTGAAGCTGGTAAAACCAATTTGATTATCGGGCAAAGTGGATCTGGTAAAACGGTATTTTTAAAATCGTTAATTGGATTGCATACACCAGAAAAAGGAACAATAGAATTTGATGGAAGAGTAAATGTAGACTTAACTACAGAAGAACAAAGACAATTACGCCAAGAAATTGGAATGGTATTTCAAGGGAGTGCTTTGTTCGATTCACAAACTGTAGAAGAAAATGTAATGTTTCCTTTAAAAATGTTTACTCAAAAACCAGACAAAGAAATGTTGGAGCGTGCTAATTTTGTGCTAGAGCGAGTAGATTTAGTAGGGTCAAATAAAAAATATGTAGCAGAACTTTCTGGTGGAATGCAAAAAAGAGTTGCGATTGCTAGAGCAATTGTAATGCAACCTAAGTATTTATTTTGTGATGAACCTAATTCAGGATTAGATCCACAAACGGCAATTATTATTGATAATTTAATTAAAGAAATTACAGAAGAGTTTAAAATTACTACGGTAATAAATACTCATGATATGAATTCGGTTATGGAAATCGGAGAAAAAATAGTTTTTTTAAAAAATGGTAAAAAAGCATGGGAAGGAAGTAATAAAGAAATCTTTAAAACTGATAATGAAGCTGTTGTAAATTTTGTGTATAGTTCTAATTTATTTAAGAAAGTTAGAGAAGCATATTTAAATGAAACAAATTGAAAAAAATGTTTGTTTATTTAGAATTTGCGTTTATATTTGCAGCCGCTAAGACAAAAGAAATTATGACCTGGTAGCTCAGTTGGTAGAGCATCTCCCTTTTAAGGAGAGGGTCCTGGGTTCGAGCCCCAGCCCGGTCACAAAAGCCTTTCTTATGAGAGGCTTTTTATTTGAAATTTTGGTGAGATACTCAAGTGGCCAACGAGGGCGGACTGTAAATCCGCTGACTATGTCTTCGCAGGTTCGAATCCTGCTCTCACCACAAATTTTTACAAAGCAGTTTACGATTTCGTAAACTGCTTTTTTTATTTTAAGGATTGCCAACAAAGAAAAACTTATTACTTTTGTAATAACCCCTACTTTGGCTGTGATACATGTTTATCAAGGTCAAGAAATTACTTATATGAAACCTAAAAAAACGCTTTTATCATTTATTAGCGGCCTTTTTAAACGCCCCTCAAAACATTCAAAAAACTATTACTATTATTATCTAAGTAGATTTAAAGATTATGATGAAAAAGAAATTTACTCTTACGTTAATTTATTAGAAGATTTACCTCAAAAAGAGGTAAAGAAAACTAGTACAAATATTGACTTGCTAAAAGGTAAAAATAACCAATCTATTACTATTAAAGACATTAAAAACTATTATGGTAAGCCAAGTTATGTCATCAGAAATAAACAAGCGCCTTTTGATGTAACGGTTTATGTATATAGAATTTATTTAGGGAATTATAGAACAAGATTTAAGCTGCATTTTAATAAGGGTAAGCTAGCATTATATAACTATAGTTTTTCCTCTTTAAAGAAGGAAGATAAAGATAAGATTATCAAAACGATCTCTAAAAAATATCTAAATTTAGAAGAGTTAGATGTCAAAAATGAATATGTGTTAGACGCAAAAAACACAATGATAACATTCTCTGAAAGAGCTGGATTTAGCATTAACTATATTTTAAATACGCCTTTTTTTTCTGAGGTAAATGAACTGCTAGAAGAAGAGAAGTTAATTGCTCAGAAACTTCAAGAAAAAAGAGATAAAGAATTGTATAGAAAATTATAAACGAAAGATTATTCATTTATAAACTGTATTTTAGTCTTTAATAAAAATGCTTAAAATGAAACGTATACTTTTTGTGTTGATGTTCTTTGTTATAACAGGAAGCATGTTTTCTCAAGGAACAATAAAAGGAAAAGTAATTGATGGGAAAACGAGAGAGGCTTTGCCATTTGTATCTATATTGATTTCTGGAACTCAAAAAGGAACAACTACTCTAGAAGATGGGAGTTTTCTTTTAACCAATACACCTTTGGGGTATTTAAAAGTACAGGCTTCTTTTATAGGTTATAAAACAGTTGTTTCTGAAAGTTACTTAGTAACAAATGAGAAATCTCCTTATATTTTAATTACACTTTTTGAAGTTAGTTCAACCTTAGAAGAGGTAGTTATTGAAAGTAAACTATTTAAAAAACAATTGACTAGTCCGTTGTCTTATCAAACATTAGGTGTAGTTGAGATAGAAAAAAATCCTGGAGGAAATAGAGACATTTTAAAAGTATTGCAATCTTTACCCGGCGTAGCATCAAATCCAGGTTTTAGAAATGATATCATTATAAGAGGAGGAGCTACTTCTGAAAATAAATTTTATGTAGACGGAATCGAAATTCCCGTAATCAACCATTTTCAAACTCAAGGAGCAACCGGTGGTCCAGTAGGATTGATTAATGCAGATTTGATTAGAAATGTAGATTTTTACACGAGTGCTTTTCCTGCAAATAGAGGGAATGCACTAAGTTCTGTTATTGAGTTTTCTCAAAAGAAAGGAAATCCTACGATATTAAATACTAGAGCAACTCTAGGTACTTCTGATGCCGGAATTACATTAGACGGTCCGTTAGGGAAAAACACTACTTTTATTGCTTCTGTTCGTCAATCGTATTTACAATTCTTATTTAAACTACTAAAACTCCCTTTTTTACCTACTTATACAGATTTTCAAGTGAATGTAAATTCGGCATTGTCTGATACAAGTGAGTTGTCTTTTTTAGCTTTAGGAGCCATAGATAACTTTAATTTAAATGAAAAAGTAAATGATGGAGTAACAGATGAAGAAACGATTAAGAAAAATAGATATTCATTAAGCAATATACCAGAACAGGATCAATGGAATTATACGGTTGGATTACGTTATAAAAAGTATACAGAGAATTCTAACCAAGTTTATGTACTTAGCAGAAGTGTGTTACATAATAAAGCGGAGAAATATTTTAATAACTCAGGATTAGCAAATGATTTACTATTGAACTATTCTTCAAAAGAGGTAGAAAATAAATTTCGTTTTGAAAACAATACCGAGTTAAATGCTTATCGAATTAATGTTGGTTTAGGAGTTGAACAAGTTTCTTATTCAAATTCGACATTTAAAAAATTAGCCAATTCTCAAGGAACAGCACTTAGAGATTTTTCATCAACATTAGACATGTTTAAATATGCATTGTTTGGTCAAATTTCTAGAGAATATGTAGATGCTAACTTAGGAGTTTCTCTAGGTTTTAGAATTGATGGTAATAATTACAATGCTTCAATGAAAAATGCATTGAATCAGTTTTCCCCTCGATTATCACTAAGTTACTTTTTTAATAATAAATGGTCGTGGAATTCTTCTGTCGGAAGCTATTATCAATTGCCATCATACACAACTTTAGGTTTTAGAAATAATGCCAATCAATTGGTAAATCAAGAAAACTTGAAATATATAAAATCGAATCATTTAGTTTCTGGAATCGAATTTAAACCGAATGTTAGTGCTAAAATTACTGTTGAAGGGTTTTATAAATCCTACGCTAATTACCCTTTTTCAATCAGAAATCAAATTAGTTTGGCAAATCTAGGTGCAGATTTTGGTGTGGTAGGAAATGAGGCGGTAACATCAACATCGAAAGGAAGGGCTTATGGATTAGAGTTATTGATGCAAAAGAAATCGTTTAATGGGATTTACGGAATCTTATCTTATACGTTTGTTAGAAGTGAGTTTAAAGATCAAAACAATGCTTTTATTCCTTCTTCTTGGGACAATCAGCATCTGTTAAGTATTACAGCTGGGAAAAAATTAAAGCGTAATTGGGAAATTGGAGGAAAATTTCGATTGGTAGGAGGAAAGCCATATACACCTTACGAAATGGATGCATCATCACTAATTAGTAATTATGATATTGCAAACCAAGGAATAATTGATTATACAAAGTTAAATTCTCAACGTTTTGGAACCTATACTCAATTAGATATTAGGGTAGATAAAACATGGTTTTTTAAAAAGATGTCTTTAAACTTTTATATAGATGTTCAAAATATATCTTCAAGTCAAGCAGAACAACAAGCTATTCTATTGCCAACATTAGATGCTAATGGAAATAAAATTATTGATCCTGCAAATGCAAATAGATATGTTTTGGAAGAGTTAGAGCAATCAAACGGAAATGTGTTGCCAAGATTTGGCTTTGTAGTCGACTTTTAAAAAACAGTTAATTAAAATATACAGATGTTATTTGCATATTCTTTTTTGTATATTTCCATAGTGATTAAAATTCGCATTTGATGATAGAAGAAAATTTAAACAAAGATGAAGCTGTAGAGCAAAAAAAACAAGAAGTTCAAGAAGGTGCAAAAGGACTAATAGAAAGTGTTAAAAACTTTTTAATAGAACTGTTAGATTTTCGACATGACACAGATCATGAAGCTACTGTTGAGGCGATAAAAACTGATATTCCGTTTAAAGGAGCCACTGCTTGGATTTTAATATTTGCCGTATTTATAGCCTCAATTGGATTAAATGCAAACTCTACTGCTGTTGTAATTGGAGCCATGTTAATTTCTCCATTAATGGGGCCAATTTTAGGTATTGGAATGTCAATTGCAATTAATGATATTGATACGTTACGTAAATCGTTAGTCAACCTTTCTACAATGATTGTTTTAAGTTTGATAACAGCATTTATGTTCTTTTACATTTTTCCTCTACAAGATGATACTTCAGAGCTTTTAGGAAGAGTACGCCCAGATATTAGAGATGTATTAATTGCATTTTTTGGAGGATTGGCATTAATGGTTGCTAGAACCAAAAAAGGAACCATTGCTTCTGTAATTTTTGGAGTTGCTATTGCTACGGCTTTAATGCCGCCATTATGTACTGCAGGTTATGGATTGGCCATCGGAAATTTCTCGTATTTCTTTGGAGCAATGTATCTGTTTATTATCAATACTATATTTATTGCATTGGCTACTTTTTTAGTATTAAAGCTATTGCGTTTTCCAATGTTAAAATATGTAAACTCTGCCAAGAGAAAGCGTATTGCACAACTGGCTTCTGTATTGGCAATTGTAGTGATGATACCTGCTGTTTTTACTTTTATTACAGTGTATAAAGAAAGTAAAATGAACAATCAAATTGCTAAGTTTATAAAAAATGAAATTGAACGAATAGATTCTTTTCAGTTGATAGAATATACTCCAGATTTAAATGCAAAAACAATTCAGTTAAAGTTTTTTAACGAGATGACAGAAGGAGAAATTAATACGTTGACAAATCAATTATTAATTAATAGCAATTACGAAGCATTAAAAGAGTTCAAGTTAGATGTAAAAGGAAGTGATACCAAGAGTTTTGACTTAATTACAACTGCTTATAAAGAGAAGAGACAAGAACTACAAGAAAGCAAGAATATTATTGCAGGTTTACAAAGTCAGATTAAAGAATTAAATCAAACAATTTCTAATTTAAATGCTCGAATTGAACAAGGAAATATTGATGATAACAATAAGGTTGTTGCATTTAGTAGAATTGCTAAAGAAGCAAAAATTAGATACAATAGTTTAGAACAAATTGGTTTTGCTAAGGTGTTGTCATCTAAAGATTTTATCAAAATAGATACGATTCCAGTAGCTACAATATCTTGGAATAAAGCTTTAAATGATAGTATTATAAACAAAAAAGAGATTGAGCTGAGAAAATGGTTGCAAGTAGAGATGCAATTGGATACGCTATTTGTAAGAAGAATTAATGAATAAAAAATAACCTCACGATATTTTGTTATTATTGATTTATTGTGTCAAAAAAAAGAGAGGGATTAGTTATGTATAAATGAGCTTTTGATTTTTTTAAAAGTGTAGTAAATTCTATAATATTAGGGTTACATAAATAACCATTTCCATCCATTAAAATCCAATCATGTCGATTACAGAGTTCTAGCATAGATTTTAAAAAAGATAATGTTGAGTCTCTCAAATCAGTTCTAAACCTAAAATCTTCAATAAAGTTTTCCTTTTCGTTATAATCAATACTTAAATCATGGTCAACTTCTTTATTTTCAATCTTCCAACTTTCATTAGACCAAGAAGATCTTGGAATAATTTTATCAATCTCATTTTTTAGGTAGACAATGTCAATTTCAATTTCTTTCCACCAATTTATTGTAATTGCATCTTCAAAATTAGGTTCAGGAGGCTCATTTAAATTTAAATCCCAATTATCCCAATATTTTTCCCATTCATGAGCTTTTATTATTAGTTGTTTTGGGATTTTTCCAAATTTATTTTCAATTGCTTTCTTAGGTAGTATGAATGCTAGAAACTGATATGTTGCCATTGATTTATATAAATGTTTCAATTAAACATAATCCTCTCCAAATTCTTCTTTTGCTACTGCAGTAATTTGTTTGATGTTTTGCTCTTCAGATTTAGGACAAATTAATAGCACATCGTCTTTTTCTACAATAATAAAATCTTGTAAACCTTGAATAACTACTTTTTTCTTTGATTGGGTTTTAATCATATTATTATTGGCATCTCTAAAAATAGTCTGTCCACCTACAACTGCGTTTTTTGTAGTGTCTTTTTCTAGTTTATTATACAAGGATCCCCAAGTCCCTAAATCATTCCAGCCAAAATCTACAGGTAATACATGTACATTGTCAGCTTTTTCCATGATGCCAAAATCAATAGAAATGTTTTCAGACTTTGCGTAATTCTGCTCAATAAATACGGTTTCATCTGAAGTGTTCCAAGAGTTATTTCCTTTTGAAAATAACGAAGTCATTTCTGGCAAATATTTTTCAAATGCAGCAATAATACTTTTAGCAGACCAAACAAAAATTCCTGCATTCCATAAGTAATCACCACTATTAACAAAAGTAGTCGCTTTTTCTAAATTAGGTTTTTCTGTAAAATTCTTTACCTTTTTTATTTCTGTAGTATCTCTATTAAACTGAATATAACCATAACCTGTATTTGGAGCATTAGGCTTAATTCCAAGTGTCATTAAAATATCACTTTCTTGAGAAGCTTTAAAAGAGGTTTCAATATTTCTTAGAAATTCACCTTCATCATCAATCCAATGATCTGATGGAGCAACTAGCATTACAGCATCAGGGTTTTGATTGTAAATTTTTAAAGCAGCATATAAAATACAAGGAGCTGTATTGCGCATTGCAGGCTCTAATAAAACTTGATTTTTTGTTGTCTTAGGAAGCTGTTTTAATACCAAATCTTCGTAACGTTCATTGGTTGCAATCAAGATATTTTCTGAGGGAACTAAGTTGTTAATTCTATCAAAAGTACGTTGAATTAAAGATTGTCCTGTTCCTAGCATATCATGAAATTGCTTAGGGAATTCTTGTGTGCTAATTGGCCAAAAACGCGAGCCAATTCCGCCAGCCATTATGACTGCAAAATAATTTTCTTTCATTTTCAATAAAAATTTTTGTTCGTCAACAAAAGCATTTAGGGAGAATTGGACGAGTTATGATTGTGGAGTATGAATTAAATCCACTTCTACATTTTGATTGAATAAATATACTTTATTATTTGCAGTATTCAAACATTCAAACCTAGTTCTTCGTTTCTTTCCTCGTTTGTAGATAGCCTTTTTGAATCGGAACAAGCTTCCATTAGGGATTTCAAAGATAAAACTTTTGCCTGTTTCTCTACTATATTCTTTTAAAGCTAATGATAAATTAACATCTGCATCTGTGCTTGCTTTCGGATTCTTTAAATAATGGGCTAAAAATGGCAAGATATGTTTTGGGTAAATCTCTGGTTGTAAAAAAGGTAGCATTAAATGCTGAAAAATAGTTTTCCATTCTTTTCCATGAGGTTGTACTCTTCCAAATTTTTGATAAGTAACATGATGCGCTATTTCATGGATTAATGTTAATAGAAATTGATACTTATTTAGATTATTATTAACAGTAATTTGAAATTTTCCATTGGGCAATTGCCTGAAGTCACCATGTTTTGTTTGTCGTTGATTAACAATTTTTAATGTAAAATGATGCTGTTCAATTAAAAATTGAACCATTGAAGCTGCTTTTTCTGGAATATATTTACGAAAATTCTCTTGCAAAAAATAAAAGTATTTGGCTTAATAAACTATGGATTAGTACTCGATACTTGTAATACTTTTCCATTGTAAAATCGATTTCCAGTTAATGAGAAATCAAAAATATAGGATGCCATTTCTTTGGCAGAGGTCGGTGCTTGGTAACCAGCAAACGCTTCTTCTAACATTTCTGTTTGTACTGCTCCTAAAGCTAACACATTAAAAGAGATACCTTGTTCTTTATATTCTTCAGCTAATAATTCTGATAAGGTTATTACAGCTCCTTTAGAAGAGCTATAAGCAGCTAAACCAGGAAACTTTAAACTTCCTTGTATGCCGCCCATTGAGCTAATGGTAACCACATGGCTTCCTTTAGATAAAAACGGAATCATAGCACTAGTTAGTTCAGCAACACCAAAAACATTTACTTGATATACTTTTAAATAATCTTCAGATGTTAATTCTGTAAATGGTTTATTTACTAGCATTCCTGCATTGTGAATAATAATATCAACTTGTTTCCAATTAGAAGAAACATAATCACGTACTTTTTCTAAGTCCGTTTTTACAGATAAATCTGTAGCAATTGCAGTAATGTTTTTATGCTGTAAAGCTGTAATTGAATTTGTATTTCTTGAAAGTGCCAACACATTATAATTGTTATTGGCAAACATTTGTGCTAACTCAAAACCAATTCCTCTGCTTGTTCCCGTAATAATAATATTTTTCATTTGGTGTCTTTTTTGAAAGCTTGTATTTAAAGTCGGCAATCTACTCATTTTTTAATACATTTATAAAATCTAAAAATAAGAATCATGAAAAAAATACTTTTCTCTATCCTATTGCTATTTTCGATAAACATTTTAGTAGCACAAAAAACATATATTTTATGTGGAAAGCTTATAGATACCAAATCAGGTAAAATAACTAAAAGGAAAACAATTGTTGTAGAAGGGAATAAGATTACTCACATTCTTAATGGATATATTCAACCCAAGAGTAAAGTAGATAAAGTAATCAATCTAAAGAAAAAAGTGGTGATGCCAGGATTGATAGACATGCATGTGCATTTAGAAATGGAGTTTGATGCTAAAACAAGATTGAAGAAATACATATTAAACGAAGCTGATATAGCGTATAATTCTACAAATTTTGCGAAATCAACATTACATTCTGGCTTTACGACCGTTAGAGATTTAGGAGGTACTGGTGTTAATGTTTCTTTGAAAAAAGCGATTGCAGCAGGAAAAATTGAAGGGCCAAGAGTTTTTACAGCAGAAAAGTCATTAGCTACAACTGGAGGTCATGCAGATCCGACGAACGGAAGTAGTAGAAGATTTATTGGAAATCCTGGTCCAAAAGAAGGAGTGGTTAATAGTGTAGAAGATGCTAGAAAAGCGGTAAGACAACGTTATAAAAATGGTGCTGATGTAATTAAAATTACGGCAACAGGAGGTGTGTTAAGTGTGGCAAAAAGTGGAGATAATCCTCAGTTTACAATCGAAGAAATAAAAGCTATTTGTAAAACGGCAAAAGATTATGGTATGCATGTTGCAGCCCATGCACATGGAGACGAAGGAATGAGAAGAGCTGTTATTGGTGGAGTGAAAACCATAGAGCATGGAACTTATATGAGCGAAGCTACCATGGATTTAATGAAAAAACACAATGCTTATTTAGTGCCAACAATTACAGCAGGAAAAGAAGTGGAAGAAAAAGCGAAAGTAAAAGGTTTTTATCCAGAAATTGTTGTTCCAAAAGCATTAGCTGTTGGTCCACAAATTCAAGGAACTTTTGCGAAGGCATATAAAAGAGGAGTAGGAATTGCTTTTGGTACCGATGCTGGAGTTTTTAAACATGGAAATGGAGGGAAAGAATTCCGATTTATGGTAGAAGCAGGAATGCCAGCTATTGAAGCAATACAATCAGCAACTATTACCAATGCAATGATTTTAGGTATGGAAAATGAAATAGGGCAAATTAAAAAAGGCTTTTTAGCAGATATTATTGCAGTAAATGAAGATCCTACAAAAGAGATTAAGACAATGGAAAATGTAGTTTTTGTGATGAAGAATGGGAAAGTCTATAAAAAATAATTTATGAAAAAGTATCTCAGTTTAGTTTTAGCAATCATTATTGCTTTAGATGTTTGGATGAGTTTTGTTAGAAATAATGCTGTAGAAAATGTATTTGGAATTGAGCTAAATGTTTGGGTATACCGAGTTTTATGGTCTTTATTGGCAATCTTGCTATTTACAAACTTTATTGGTGAGCTTAAAAAAGAAAAGACTACTGAAAAGTAACATGTTGATAAGCTCCTATATCTGGAGTAGAAGACCTATCTTTTCCTAAAATATCTAAAGGAAATAATAGTGCTGCACTATTCAACGCTTTATTGATCCCCTCGTTATTTTGACCAATATTGAATTGGTTATTTGCTGTATTTTTAAAATGTAGTTGCCCATTTAAAATGATGCTACTGTAATGCGTATTGTCGTTAAAATCTAGTTCAGGAATACTATTAAATCTATTATTCACATCATTAAATTGAATCATACAGTTTTTTAAAGAATAATTAAACTGACTACCATCTACTTTGTCTAAAAGAAATTCAATGTTATTATTTCCTCCAATTATACAATTGGTAAAATTAGCTGCATGTAAATCTCTTGTTTCAGTAACCTCTTGATTAGAACTATTGGTATATGTAAAAAAATTATTAACTAAAACAGCTGGCAATTGTCTGGTTCCATTAGACCAAAAGTTAGCAAAGGTGGCATGTGTAAAATTATAAGTACCTCCAATAGTACAAGCCAAACTAGCTTGACCTGCGTTACCTACAATAAGATTTTCACCTTTAATATTCGTTTCTCTACCTAGAATTCCGTAGTTAGAATGATTGTGAACTTGAGAGTTTCTAATATGTAAGGTTGGAGTAGTAGGTGTACCAATAGAATCGACTAAAACACCAATAATTCCGTTTTTTATTGTGGCGTAATTTATTTCATTATTTAAACTTCCTGCACGCATCCAAATAGTTCCCCATTGTCCAGGAACATTACTAAATCTATGTTCTAATCTATCGCCTTCAAATATCACTTGCTCATTAAGAGTTCCGTTAACTTTTAAAGAGGCTTTGCGATCTACAATTAATCCAGAGTTGTTATGGAAATACAATTTTGTACCTGCTTCTATAGTAGCTGTTTTATTGGCAGGTATTGCAGCATATCCATAAATAACATAAGGTTTATCTTTGGTAAAAGTAAGTTCTGAATCCTTTAAAAATCGCCCTTTTATAGTGGTAGGTTGACCATCTAATGTTAGCGAATCAATTTTCATGGTTATTGGATCCTTGCCCGGATAAATAAAATTAGCATCTTGTACTAAAGTTACTAAATCTACATGTTGCTCATTAGTTCCTGAGTCAAATAAAATTTTATCGGTATACAAAGGATCTGAAACTGTATTAATATCAATAGTAGTTTCAATAAAAATATAAATGCTGTCTTTTGCTAAGATGTCAATATTTTGAAAAGATTTTCCAGGGATTCCATCAACACTCATTCGATAGTTAGAACCAGTACCATTCGCGAATTGAATAGAAGGTATGGTAATAGCATTGTTTGTTTTGTTATATACTTTTAAGTTATAAGTACTAGAACCGATATTGGTAAAAATAGTATCTAAGAAAACCGTGTCTTTAGAAAAAGCTAAATTCCCTAAACTAGGAGTAGTTCCAAAATCTTTTCTACAAGAACTCATAGCAATAACTGCTACTATGATGAATATTGTAAATAGAAAATTGAATGTGTTCTTTTTTATCACTGTTAGTTGTTTTCGTATAAAAAGAAAAACTGAGTTTAGTTAATGTATCTCTTTACGTTTACTAAAAGTATAACTTTTATTTGAAAAGGATATTGTTTTATTGTTTTACCAATTCAATTTCAAAAAGTTTACCCCATTTTTTCCCAGTGACAAAAATTCGATCATTTTCTTTATCGTAAGCGATGCCGTTTAGAACATCATCGTCTTGTAAGTTTTGACTTTTTAAAATGATATTTCTTAAGCCTTCTAAATTTACAATTCCTTCAACAATTCCATTTTCTGGGTTGATGATTACAATAATAGATTTTATTGGTTTTTCTGTAATCCATCTGTTGGCAAAAAGTTTACCGTTGATTAGCTCTAATTCGTTAAGCTTGTCAATTTTTCCTTTGTTATAATAAGCTTGAATAGACCTTTTTTCTTTTTGTGTATTACCATCTAAGAAATAGATTCTATGTGACCCGTCAGATTTCATTAAATCGGTTCCATTATTGGTTAATCCCCAACCTTCTTTACTCCAAGTGTATTCAAATTCACCTTCTTGTTTAAACGTTTCTAGATTATAAGTAAATCCTCTACTTGCTTGCCAAGTTAACCAGTGTATTTGATTATTGAAAATTGTCATTCCTTCACCAAAATACTTGTCGTCTAATTTAATTTCTTGTAAAACTTTACCGGTTTTTAATTCCACTTTACGTAAAACAGATTTTCCTCTTTGTCCAGTAGTTTCATACAAATAACCATTATGATACTCTAGTCCTTGAGTATAAGCGTTTTTATCATGAGGATAAGTATTTATCAATTTATATGTATAAATTGTTGGTGCATTTTTAGGTAAAACTTCAATAGAATTATTGATTTTCTTAGTTTTTTCTGGATAAAAAGCTAAAGCAGAGATTAGATGCTTTCCAACGCCCAAATTTGTAGTGTTTATACTAATTGAGTTCCCATTAGAAGTAACTCTTTTTCCGTTTACAAAAAAGTGAATAGAGTCTATAGGCTTATTATTTTTTTCAGTTAAAGTAGCTGTAGCTTTTTCATTGAAAATCACTTTTTTAGAAGTGGTAAGTTTAAATTTGTAAGGATCATTACAAGAAGTTAAAACCAATAAACCAATTATAAAAGCAATAATATATTTTTGTAAACGCATAATGGATTAATTTTTACACAAATAAAACAAATTATTTCTTTGTATTTTTAAAAAAACCGTTAAATTTGCACCCTCAAATAACTAATGCTCGGTTATTTAAGGTTTTAAGAGTAAGAATTTACCAGCTTCACTCTTTTATAAACAAAATTATAAAAAGATTATAAAAGTAATAGTAAGATGAAAAAAGGTATACACCCAGAAAATTATAGAATGGTAGCATTTAAAGATATGTCTAATGGAGATGTGTTTTTAACAAAATCTACAGCTGCTACAAAAGAAACGTTAGATGTTGATGGTGTTGAGTATCCATTAATCAAATTAGAGATTTCTAGAACATCTCACCCGTTTTATACTGGTAAATCTAAATTGGTTGATACTGCAGGACGTATTGACAAGTTCAAAAACAAATACGCAAAATTCAAAAAATAATATTTTTAGAATTTTAACCATATTTAAAAGCCTCGATATTTATCGAGGCTTTTTTTATTAACTAATTTTTTCTTTTTAATGAAATGAAGATGGGGTTTTACCTGTTGATTTTTTAAAAAACTTAATAAAACTAGATGCACTTGAAAAACCCAAATTCGAAGCAATTGTTTTTAAATTTTTAGATTTTTTTATTTCTATAATAGCCAGGTTTAGTTTTACTTTATTTAAGATATTAGTGAATGTAGTATTCTCAAGCTTTAATTTTCTTTGTAAAGAGCGTTCACTTAAATAAAAATAAGTAGCTACAACATTTAAGTTAGGAAAAGATTTAGTGTATTCGCTTAAAAGGTATTGTTCAACTTTTATAGACCAAATATTATCTTTTTTGGTGATGAAGTTTTTTGAGTAGTTAATTAAACTCATTAAAATCTTAGGATCAGAATTGACAACTTTTGAGGTAAATAACTTTATGTTTCCTTTAATGATATAGTATTTTTTTGAGTGCTGATATAAAATAGCATTTATTTTCTTTTCCTTTAAAATTGATGTTGGTGGTGAATATGGAAAGTAAACTTCTACCATAGGTGGTTCTTGTAAGGTTAGGTTCTCATACATTTTTAAAACTAAAGAAAAGGTTAAAAGAGATACTTGTCTAGATCTAACAGGAGAAGCTATGCTAAAGCTGGGGTTAGGAATGATATAAAGCTTAAACTCTTTTGCGCTTTTTTTAAAGTCTAAGGCAACAACATCTGTAATAAGATCAATATAACTAACAGCATTTTTAATTGCTTCATAAAAAGTAGGGGAGTTTTGAAGAATCAAACCAAGAGAAGCTAGTCCTTCTACAGGAGTTTTTAAGCCTAAGTAAAAACCTAATGCGTCATTTTTTGTTTCATAAACACAAGTTGCCCATAAAACTTCTGCTTGCTTATCTGTTAAAACTAACTGACCACTTTTAAATGATTCAAAAGTTATTTGTGCCTTTTTACAAATTAATTCTGGAGAAAAACCTAGCTTTTGAACCTCCATTAATAGTCTGTAAAACATATTTTGACTCGTTAAATTCATCAAATAAAGATTAATGGTTATTAAAAAATTATTGGGGAACCATTACACTTTAGTGCTCATCATACGTGTCGCAATTAGACATTTAATTGTCGTATTTATATGATGAGTACTTGTGATATTTACAACAAGACTATTTAAAGGATGACAATGTGAAATTTAAGAAATCATTGTCATGAGTTTAAGGTATCATAATTATATGAATTAAAAAAATATTACAATAAAAATAAATATTAAAATATAAATTATTGTTTGAAGAAGTAAAATTATGCCAGTCGGGGGAATGGTTAACTTAATTAGTGTCGAAGGATAATTCTTTATTGTAAGAAATTTTAATTTCTCATTATGATAAAAAAAAGCCGCTTCTTGTATTAGAAGCGGCTTTATTTTTAAATAAGGTTTTTTATATACTTTCTACAAAATCTAAAAATACTTTTTTATGTAGTTCTAAATCTAAATTAGGAGAAACAGCCACACGAGCTATATAATCTTTATCACCTTCTTTAGTTGTTCCTTGAGTAGAGGTAGCAGGTATAGTCCAATAACAGCCTTTTAATTGTCCATAACTTACGCAGTATTTGCTTTCATTTGGAATTTTTGTAATCATTAAGTTGATTAATTTTAAATTCAAGGCTCTTTTATAAAGCTCTCTCTCTTCATCACTTGTCCCTTTTGTTGGTAGATCTAATGAAAAAACCGAAGGCGTAAATCCTTGAGAAGCCAACTCTTCTGAAACAAAATTAATTTTAGCCTCTGGTAATGTTTCTTTAATATAATTTACAAACTGACGAGTATTTAGGTAAGCATCTTTAATTCGTTGATTCATAGAAGGTAATTGTTCGGCTAATATTTCATACTGAAAATCTGTAGCCTCATTATTACAAATTTGTAGGTGCAACGCAATTTTTTCTATTAAATGTTGTGCTTTTTTATTTCCAACACAATAACCAGCCGTGCATTTTCCTCCACTAGGAAATTTTGATCCACTAGCAAATGAAATGGTTTGTACACTAGATAAGATCTCTTTTTCTCCTAAGAAATGTACATTAGGACAAAATGTTTGATCTAATATAAACACGGGAGCAATTGCATTACCAGTATTAGAAGTACGCTCTTTACTTAATACATCTCTTAGTTTTGTTAAATCAGGAACTTCTACTCTTGGATTGGTTGGAATTTCTGCGATAATAAAAGGTACAGCATCTTCGCTTGCAATCTCAGCTAATACTGTATCTATGCTTTGTACCATATCATTATCTCCATCAACAGGTAAATCCATAATAGATACATTTTCTAAACAAGCAGCAATTCTTCTAGCTTGATCGTTTGTACCACCATAACAATTAGGAGGAACTACAATTTTAATCGCTTTTCCTTTATGGTTGATGACAGCATGGTGAATCAATCCCATTAAAATAGCGTATTGAATAGACAATCCACTTGAAGCAACTAAAGCTTCAGTGGGTGCTTCAGTAATCTCTTTAATAACTCTTTTAACAGTGTTTTTGTTTTCTTCTTGGTTGCTCTGGTTCTTTGTAAAAGATTGCTTTATTAAATTATTTAATGCAACAAGAGAATTTGCAGGTGTCATGGCAATGGTTTCTCTTCTTCTTACATGCTGTATTTCTGAAATATAATCTGTGTTTTGAGCACCATTAATTACAACAATACTACCTAACTCTTTATGTATATTAATAAAGAAATCTATACCAGTTTCTAATGTAAATGAGCAAGTATCTTCAGGAGAATCAATAACAATAATGCTTCCATTGTAATTCGGTATTTCATTGATAGACGATATTTTTTGTAATTCAAATGAATAACCGTAAATGGTTTTTAAAATATCAGCATCAAAAGAATTTGGAAGCGATTCTTTATAGCAAATAAGTGTGTTTTTATTTTTAAATAGGTTTTTTCTTAAAATTGCTAGTATAGGAGCTGTTTTTGATGAAAAACTAATTACATTTTCAGAAGAAATATCGAGTAAATTAGCAATGGTCCATTCTAAAATGCAGGATAAAGGATGACCTAATCGGATATAATCAAAAGCAGTAGGCAATTCATTTAAAGATGTTGTATCAGATGAATTCTTGTTAAATAAATTCTGGAAATGCTCTAAAAATTCTGTTTTTGCTAAAGATTCGTTGTAAATGTCTAATCTATGAGTGGTTAGATTTAGCCAGTCTGCTGGCATGTTTTCTAAGACATTTTTTATATAATTTTTTATCATTGGATATTCTCTAATTTTCGGAGCTAAGATACATTTTTAACTGCTTTTTTGAGAAGAGTAGAATTCTTTTGTTTTATTAAAGTTTTGTTCATAAAAAAAACCGTTTCTAAATAGAAACGGTTTTTTTTATTTATAATGATTGTTTGTTACATATAATCTTCAATTGGATTACAAGAACAGATTAAATTTCTGTCTCCAAAAGCATCATCAACACGTCTAACAGAAGGCCAGAATTTATTTTCTGCAATGTATGCTAACGGGAAAGCAGCTTCTTTACGAGTATATGGTAAATCCCACTCATCAGCAGTAAGTAACTCTTGTGTGTGAGGCGCGTTTTTCAATACATTATTGCTGTCCTCTTTAGTAGCAGCTTCTATTTCTTTGCGAATAGCGATTAAAGCATCACAAAAGCGATCTAATTCGGCAATACTTTCAGACTCTGTTGGCTCTACCATAATGGTACCGGCAACAGGGAAAGAAACAGTTGGCGCATGGAAGCCATAATCCATTAAACGCTTTGCAATATCAACAACTTCAATTCCGTGTTGTTTAAAGTCTCTACAGTCTAAAATCATTTCGTGTGCAGCACGATTCATTTCACCTGTATATAAAGTTTTGTAATGTCCGCTTAAACGTTCTTTAATATAGTTAGCATTTAAGATAGCATTCTTTGTAGAGTTTGTTAACCCGTCTGCTCCTAACATGGTAATATATCCATAAGAAATTAAACAAGCTAAAGCAGAACCCCAAGGAGCAGCAGAAATTGCTGTAATAGCATTTTCTCCTCCGGTTGCAACTACAGGATTTGTTGGTAAGAATGGTACTAATTGTGGAGCAACACAAATTGGACCAACTCCAGGACCACCACCACCATGTGGAATTGCAAATGTTTTATGTAAGTTTAAGTGACAAACGTCTGCACCAATAGTAGCAGGATTTGTCAATCCAACTTGTGCATTCATATTTGCACCATCCATATATACTTGTCCACCATTATCATGAATAATTTGTGTAATTTCCATAATGGCTTTTTCGTAAACTCCGTGAGTAGAAGGGTAAGTTACCATTAAAGCAGAAAGGTTGTCTTTGTGTAATTCTGCTTTTTCACGTAAATCTGCTACATCAATATTTCCTCTTTCATCTGTTTTTGTAACCACAACTTTCATCCCGGCCATTACTGCTGAAGCAGGATTAGTACCGTGTGCAGAAGCAGGAATTAAACAGATGTTTCTGTTAAAATCACCATTTGCTTCGTGGTATGCTCTAATTGTCATTAACCCAGCAAATTCTCCTTGTGCACCAGAATTAGGTTGTAAAGAAGTTCCTGCAAAACCTGTAATTACATTCAGTTGGTTTTCTAAATTAGACAAAACTTCTTGATAACCTTGTGCTTGATCTAATGGAGCAAAAGGATGGATATTCCCCCATTGAGGATTGCTTAAAGGAAGCATTTCTGAAGCAGCATTTAATTTCATGGTACAAGATCCTAATGAAATCATAGAATGATTTAACGCTAAATCTTTACGCTCTAATTTTTTGATATAACGCATCATGTCAGTTTCTGACTGATATGTGTTAAATACTTCGTTATCTAAAAATGAAGTATTTCTTTGAATTGCTTCTGGTATTATACTCTCAGTGTTTATTACATCGATAGTAGTTTCGTTCAATCCAAATGCAGTTGTAAAACAAGCTAGTATTGCGTTGATTTCTTTAACTCCAACAGTTTCGTTTATAGAAATGCTTACTGTATTGTCATCAACATAATTAAAGTTAATTCCGTTTGCTTCTGCAACCGGTTTTAAAATGCTAGCTTCTGCTTTAATAGAAATAGTATCGAAATAAGCAGCGTTGTTTTGTTCAAATCCTAAGCTTTCTAATGCTTTGGCTAAAGTAACAGTTGAGGCGTGTACATGATCAGCAATAAATTGAATTCCGTCTTTACCATGGTAAACAGCGTACATTCCTGCCATTACAGCTAATAATACTTGTGCAGTACAAATATTAGAAGTTGCTTTTTCTCTTTTAATATGTTGCTCTCTGGTTTGTAATGCCATACGTAAAGCACGACCTCCAGTAACATCTTTTGTAACTCCAATAATTCTACCAGGAATACTTCTTTTGTACTTTTCTTTTGTAGCAAAATATCCAGCGTGTGGTCCTCCATAACCTAAAGGAATTCCGAAACGTTGTGTAGTTCCTACTACAACATCAACACCAAACTCTGCTGGCGCTTTTAACTTAGCTAAAGATAAAATATCTGCAGCAACGGCTACTTTAATATTATTATCGTTTGCTTTTGTAACAAAGTTAGAATAATCATAAGCTTGTCCATGTTTTCCTGGGTATTGTAAAATAGCTCCGAAAAACTCATCAGAAAAATCAAAATCTTCATGATTTCCAATTACCAACTCAATTCCAATTGGAGTAGCACGAGTTTGTAATACAGATAAAGTTTGAGGTAGTATTTCTTCAGAAACAAAGAATTTAACAACACCTGCTTTCTTTTGTGCTCTTTCTCTTACATCAAATAGTAATGCCATAGCTTCAGCAGCAGCAGTTCCTTCGTCTAATAAAGATGCGTTTGCTAATTCCATTCCGGTTAAATCACAAACCATTGTTTGGTAATTTAATAAAGCTTCTAAACGTCCTTGAGCAATTTCTGCTTGATAAGGAGTATAAGCAGTATACCAACCTGGATTTTCTAAAATATTACGCTGAATAACACTAGGAACAATTGCTTCGTGATATCCTAAACCGATGTAACTTTTATACACTTTATTTTTAGCTCCTAATTCGTTAATATGACTTAGGTATTCATATTCGCTCATAGATGGCGCTAAATCTAGTTCATTTTCTAATCGAATATCATCAGGAATGGTTTCGTAAATTAATTGATCAATGCTATCTGCTTTAATTGTAGCTAACATTTTTTCTTGCTCTTTGGCATTTGGACCAATGTGTCTTCTTTGGAATGAATATGTGTTCATTGCTGCGCTGTTGTTTGTTATTATTAAGAAGCAATTTCTCCTAAGAAAAAGCTTTTAAAAGGCTGTTAATTATTTTTGCTGAATATCAAATTATTAATTTCATATTTCGGGTATCAAAAGTAATTAAAATTGCAGAAATAATTATGATATGATTTTCATAAAATAATGCATTTTATTAACCATAAACCCACCTTATGAACAGTTTGTTTATTTTTGTGGAATGCAAATCCTAAAAAAACTTTTTGATTTTTATTTAAATGCTAGTATTCATGTGGCATTGGCAGTTTATTCTTTGGTTAGAATTACAGAAATTTATTTTGATTTAAATTACAATGAGCCACTAAACTATTTTGCATTTTATGCAACCATTACTGGATATAATTTTGTGAAGTATTTCGGAATCGCAAAATTTCATCATAGAAGTTTAACTCAGAACTTAAAAATCATTCAAATTTTTTCATTGATCTGTTTTTTGTTACTCTGCTATTATGCATCCCAATTAGCTCTTAATACGTTGCTTGTTTATTCAGCTTTTGGATTGCTTACTGTTTTATATGCAATTCCTTTTTTAAGTGGTTTTCAGAAAAGTTTGCGAGGTGTTAGTTATTTAAAGATTGTTGTTGTAGCACTGGTTTGGTCTGGAGTTACGGTTATATTACCGCTTTTTGATACAGGAGAAGAGTTGTTGAATAGCACAGTTATTTGGATGACTATTCAACGTTTTCTGTTGGTGTGTGTGTTAATTTTGCCTTTTGATATTAGAGATCTACAGTTTGATGCAATCTCTTTACAAACTATTCCGCGTAAAATAGGTGTAGAGAAAACCAAAAAATTAGGATATATATTGTTATTGTTTAGTCTGTTTATTGAATTTTTAATTGCTCCGGATGCTAGTTTTAGAACGGCATTTTTAGTGGTGTTTTTTGTTATGCTTTTTATGTTGATGAGAGCTAGAGAAACACAGCCAAAATATTATAGTTCTTTTTTTGTAGAAGCTATTCCTATTTTTTGGTGGTTAATACTTATTGTTTTTGACTAATTCTTATCTAAGAAAATGATTTCGTAATTCTTTTAAAAATATCATTGCTCTCTCGTATTACTTTGTAAATTTACTTGCTTAAATACAACACATAGTAAACAAAATGAATACTTTAAAAAGGAACTATATTTTTGACTTTGATAGTACATTAACCAAAGTAGAAGCCTTAGATGTTTTAGCAGAAATTACGTTAGTAAATAATCCTAATAGAGATGCAATTATTAAAGAAATAATAGAGATTACCAATTTAGGAATTGATGGAGAAATTTCTTTTACAGAATCTTTAGAAAGAAGGATTCAATTATTAGGCGCAAAGAGAGCTGACTTATCTGGCTTAATTGATGCTCTTAAAAAGCAAGTTTCAGTATCCATAGAAAAGAACAAGGAGTTTTTTGAAAACTTTTCTGAAGATATTTATGTAATCTCAGCAGGGTTTAAAGAATTTATTGTACCTATTGTTGCTGCTTATAATATACCAGAAGAAAGAGTGTTTGCAAATACTTTTGAGTTTGATGAGGATGAAGTTATTATAGGTTTTGATAGAGAAAATCCTTTGTCTGTTCACAATGGGAAAATTCAGTGTTTACGAGATTTAAATTTAGAAGGAGAGATTCAAGTAATTGGTGATGGTTATAGTGATGCTGTTACTAAAGAAGCAGGAGTAGCGCATAAGTTTTTTGCTTATACAGAAAATGTTTCTAGAGATAAAACCACTCAAAATGCAGATCATATTACTCCAAATTTGGATGAGTTTTTATTTGTAAATAAACTACCAAGAAATATTTCGTATCCTAAAAACAGAATTAAAATTTTGTTATTAGAAAATGTGCATCCCGATGCTTTTGAAAAATTATCTGAAGACGGATTTTCGGTAGAAACAGTTTCTAAAAGTTTGTCTGAAGATGAGTTGATAGAGAAAATAAAAGATGTACATGTTTTAGGAATACGTTCTAAAACACAGGTTACTAAAAAAGTAATTGAAGCTGCAGAAAAATTATTGGTGATTGGTGCTTTTTGTATTGGAACCAAACAGATAGATCTTGAAACTTGTAAGGATCATGGTGTTGTAGTATTTAATGCGCCATATAGCAATACACGTTCTGTAGTAGAATTGGCCATTGGAGAGATTATTATGTTAATGCGTAGTGTCTTTTTAAGAAGTACTGAGTTGCATAATGGGCAATGGAATAAAACAGCCAATGGTTCTAGAGAAGTTAGAGGTAAAAAACTGGGGATTGTTGGTTATGGAAACATAGGGAAACAATTGTCTGTCTTAGCGGAAGCTCTAGGAATGGATGTGTATTATTATGATGTAGAAGATAAATTAGCTTTAGGAAATGCAACTAAAATTGACGATTTATCTGATTTATTATCTATTTCTGATGTGATTACATTACATATTGATGATAATGCTGCTAACAAAAATTTTATTGGAGCAAAAGAAATTTCTCAAATGAAAGATGGTGTACACTTAATTAATCTTTCGAGAGGTTTTGTGGTAGATATTGAAGCATTAAAGGAAGCGTTGCAATCTGGAAAAATTGCTGGTGCTGCTGTAGATGTGTATCCAAAAGAACCAAGAGCAAATGGTCATTTTTATACTGAGTTAAAAGGATTGGATAATGTAATTTTAACTCCACATGTTGGAGGAAGCACAGAAGAAGCACAAAAAGATATTGCAGATTTTGTACCTGGAAAAATTATGGGATATGTCAATTCTGGGAATACTGTAGATGCAGTAAACTTCCCTAGGATTAGATTGCCTAAACATGAAAATGCCCACCGTTTTTTACATATTCATAAAAATATTCCAGGAGTGATGGCAAAGATTAATAAAGTGTTGGCAAAGTATGATATGAATATTATTGGGCAATATTTATCTACAGATGATAAAGTAGGATATGTAATTACAGATTTAGATAAAGAATACAACCCAAAAGTAATAAAGAAGCTAAAAGAAGTAGAAGGGACTATTAAATTCAGAGTTTTATATTAAAAAAAAAGCCTCCAATTGGAGGCTTTTTTTATGGCTTAATTTCTAAGCTTTCTTTTAAATTGATAATCTTATCGTCTTTTACTCCTAAATACCTTCTGCTACCTAAATATCTTTTTTTATTAAAAGCATCGTAGTGTTTTTCGTTTTCATTAATAGAACTTAGATGTACATTACTTGCCGAGTGAATAAATTCTCCTTTACCGTTTCCTAACCAAATTCCAACATGAGTTACACGTTGTTTTTTGTCTTTGGTTGCTGGGGTTCCAAAGAACATCAAGTCGCCTTTTTCTAAACCTTCAAAAGTAAGATCTTTGTCAACTACTTTTCCTGCATGAACTTGTTGTGAGGCATCTCTCGGAATAACATAACCGTTCATTAGATAAACAGTTTTAGTAAAACCACTACAGTCATTACCTTTTGGAGAAGTTCCTCCCCATAAATAAGGAACACCTAACATGGTTTTTGCAGAAGCTTCAATAAATGATGCATTTGAAGGATTGTTTTTTAACCAAGTTGTATATAAAACAGCTTCCGATTTTTTTACATAGCCAATTCTATTATCTGGATATCTTACTTGGTAGAAAGAACCAGATTCTTTGTCTAATGCTAAAATGCCACCAAAAGCGATGTCAGAAACTCTTGTTGAAGAATCGTTTGCATCTTCATAAACATAGCCAGAATTGCTGGTAAAAATAACCTTTGTTTTTTCATTCCATTGTTGTAATTCATCAGTAGTCATTCGTTGTATTCCTCCGTTATCAACCCAAGAAATATATTTATCTGGTGTTTGAATACGATACCAACTTCCTTTTTTATCCAATACTTTTAATTCCATTCCAAGTAAACCTTGTGTTCCAAGTTCTGCGGAGTGCTTTGGCTTAGATCTAATGTTAATCACAGAGTTGTTTCCTAAAGCATAAATTTTATTTCCAACAGCAGAGTCAGGAAGAATTCTTACTTTATTATTAAATGAAACATTTCTTTCTTTAAGACTATCTAGTAATATAGAAATTGCTTTTTTAGAGGTAGTCTCTCCTGTTAAAAGAACCTTGTTATTTTTGTTTTCAAAGCGAATATCAAACAATTCTACACGTTTGTCTGGAGCATATTCTTTTTTAATATTAGCGTGTAGGCTTTCTAATTCACTAACTGTATTGTTTGTAGTATTACAAGATAGTAATGTTACAAAAAGAACCAGTCCCAATGTTTTTAAAAGTTTCATTTGGTTAAATTTTGTTCCTACTTAAAAATCGTAGTTGAAATTATTATTTGTTGCGTAGTATCTATCTAAAATAAAAGTTTCATAACCAGTTTTGTAGATAGTACGGATGCTAAAATACAAAATACTATGAGCTATTTACAAGTTAATTTTTTGTGCTCCATTTTTTAGGATGGTAATATAGTTTTTTACATTTTCTAATTTAAATCTACTTGAAGGACCAGAAGCGCTAATACTACCAATTAGTTTGTTGTTTTTATTAAAGATTGGTATGGCTACACAGATTAAGCCTATTTCAAATTCCTCTAAATCTAATGCGTAGCCTTGTTGTTGCGTTTTTTCTAATTCTAGAAGTAATGTTTTCTTGTGTGTAATTGTATTTGGAGTAAAAAAACTTAGTTGTAAGTTGTTTATAATTTGATGCTTTTTGTTTTCAGAAGAAAAAGCTAATAGTGTTTTTCCTATTGCTGTAGCATGTAAGGGTTGATACGAGCCAACTGATGTGCTAATTTTTAATCCCTGTATACTTTCTGCTTTGTTAATGTAAAAAACTTGATTGTCTTTTAAAACCCCATAAAGCACAGTTTCTTGAATATTGATTGCTATATCTCTTATAGGAATCTTTGTAGCATTGATTAAAGATTGATACAGGGAAACTCTATTTCCTAATTCAAAAAGCTTACTGCCTAAGCTGTACTTTTCATTTTCATTTTGCTGTATTACTTGTAAAGAAACTAAGGTGCTAAGCAATCTGTATGTTGTACTTTTATTATAGCCAGTTTTTAAAGCCAATTCTCTTACGCCCCATTCTTTTTTTTCTGGAGTAAATGCATCTAATAGTGCAAAAGCTTTAATAATGGATTGATTGTAAGATTTTGAATTAGATTCCATCTTTTTTGAATTGATTTTTTGCTAATATAATATAAAAGTGTAAATTTATAAAACAGCGTTTCAAATAATGAAACACTTTGATAATAGAAATTAGATGTATCAAAACAATTTAGCATACGCACAAGAGCAGGACAAACAAGATCCATTAGCTTATTTACGAGAAGAATTTCATATTCCGAAAGACAAAGAAGGTAATGATTGGTTATACTTTACAGGGAACTCTTTAGGCTTACAGCCAAAGAATACGCAAAAATATATTCAACAAGAATTAGATGATTGGGCAAGTTATGGTGTAGAAGGGCATTTTGAAGCGCAAAACCCTTGGATGCCATATCATGAATTTTTGACAGAAAGTATGGCGAAAATTGTAGGAGCTAAACCATTAGAAGTTGTAGTAATGAATACCTTAACTACCAACTTACATTTGTTAATGATATCTTTTTATCGCCCTACAAAAGCCAAATATAAAATAGTAATAGAATCTGATGCCTTTCCTTCTGATAGGTATGCTGTACAATCTCAATTGCAATTTCACGGATTTGATGTAAATGATGGTTTAATTGAATGGAAGCCAAGAGAAGGTGAGGAATTATTGCGTATAGAAGATTTGGAAACAATTGTAGAAGAACAGGGAGATGAAATCGCTTTATTATTAATTGGTGGAGTAAATTATTATACAGGTCAATATTTAGATTTAAAGAGAATCGCTGATATTGGACATGCCAAAGATTGTATGGTAGGAATAGATCTAGCACATGGAGCTGGGAATATTACTCCTAATTTACATGAAAGTGGTGTAGATTTTGCAGCTTGGTGTACCTATAAATATTTGAATTCTGGACCAGGAAGTTTGGCAGGATTGTTTGTACACGAAAAACATGCGCATAATAAAGAACTACCTCGTTTTGCCGGTTGGTGGAATCATAATAAAGAAACTCGTTTTAATATGCGTCAACCTTTTGATGTAATGGCTGGAGCAGAAGGGTGGCAATTGTCAAATCCACCTATATTATCAATGGCAGCAATTAAAGCTTCGTTAGATATGTTTGCAAAAGTTGGAATGGAAGCATTACGAGAAAAATCTGAAAAACTAACGGGATATTTTGAGTATTTAATCAATCAAATTGATACTGATAGAATTCAGATTATTACACCAAGTAATCCAAAAGAACGTGGATGTCAATTGTCAATTCAAGTAAAAAATGCTGATAAAAGTTTGCATCAGCAATTAACAAAACACAATATCATTACTGATTGGCGAGAGCCAGATGTTATTCGTTGTGCACCAGTGCCAATGTATAATAGTTTTGAAGATGTATTTAAAATGGTAGAGATTTTAAAAGGATTGTTATAAATGAATAAAAAAGAAAACATAGTAATTATAGGAGCCGGTTTATGTGGTTCCTTATTAGCATTACGATTAGCACAAAGAGGACATAAAGTTTCTGTATATGAAAGTAGACCAGATTTAAGAATTACTGATATTTCTGCAGGAAGATCAATCAATTTAGCCTTGTCAGATAGAGGTTTTAAAGCTTTGCGATTAGTTGGAGTAGAAGCAAAAGCTAGAGAGATTTGTATTCCAATGTACGGCCGTTTAATACACGATATTGAAGGGAATACTTTTGCTTCTAATTATTCTGGAAGAAAAGGAGAATATATCAACTCAATTTCTCGTGGAGATTTAAACGGTATCTTATTAACAGAAGCAGAAGCTCATGAAAACGTTGCTATTCATTTTAATCAACAATGTACAAAAGTAGATATCGAAAATTCGATAGTAACATTCCAAGATTATCAAACAAAAGAAGAGTTTACAGTTGACGCTGAGGTGATTTTTGGAACTGATGGAGCAGGTTCTGTTTTACGAAAAAGCTATTATTTAGAAAAAAAGTTTTTGTTTAGTTATTCGCAAGAGTACTTAACGCATGGTTATAAAGAATTGGAAATTCCAGCAGATACTACAGGAAATCATCAGATAAGTAAAGATCATTTGCATATTTGGCCACGTGGCGATTATATGTTAATAGCTTTGCCAAATATGGATGGTAGTTTTACAGTGACATTATTTTTAGGTCATGAAGAGGGGAATTATCATTTTAAAGGATTGGATTCTGAGGAAAAAATTAAAGCATTTTTTCAAGAACAATTTCCAGATGCTTTGACATTGATTCCGAATATCGCAGCTGAGTTTGCTAACAATCCAACTGGAGCTTTAGGTACAGTAAAATGTACTCCTTGGTCTTATAAAAATAAAACATTAATAATGGGAGATGCCGCCCATGCTGTAGTTCCTTTTTATGGACAAGGAATGAATGCATCTTTTGAAGACGTTGTCGTGTTAGATGAGGTTTTAGACCAGAATTTAGAAAGTTGGGAAGCTACATTTAAAGCCTATGAAAAAGTTAGAAAAAAAGATGCTGATGCTATTGGAGATTTAGCTGTTGAGAATTATTACGAAATGAGAGATCATGTAGCAAATCCGTTGTTTAAGCAAAAAAGAGTTATAGAAATGCAATTAGAAGAACAGTTTCCTGAAGAGTATTTTTCAAAGTACTCAATGGTAACATTTAATGCTTCTATTGGTTATCATGAAGCGATGACTAAAGGACGCGCTCAAGATAAAGCTTTGTTGGCTATGATAGCAGATAAAAACATCTCAACATCATTAGAAATGAGCAAAGAAGAATTAAAAATCGTATTGCAAAAAGTACAAGAAGAAACAAATGCTATTTTGCACAAAGATAAAATTGTTGGGCTAAGTTAATGAAGACTTATATTGTCATATTACGAGGAATCAATGTTTCTGGGAAAAATAAAATTCCCATGGCAGAATTACGTGAATTACTTTTTACATTAAATGTAGAAAATGTTCAGACTTATATTCAGAGCGGTAACATTGTATTAGACTCTAATATGTCTAAAGAAGATGTAATAGCGGCAATAAAAAATGCAATTAGAGAAAAATTCGGATATGAAATTGCAGTTATGGCTAAAACAGTTGCAGAATGGGAAAAAGTGATATCAGAGAATCCGTACCCAACAGATAATCATAAAATTGTATCTTTTACATTCTTAAGTGAAGTGCCAAAAATAACTACAATAGAAGTATCTAATACAAATGATGATACCTATACTGTAGTAAATGATATGGTATATATTTATTGCCCTAGCGGATTTGGAAAAACAAAATTGACCAATAATTTCTTTGAAAAGAAGTTAAAAGTAACTGCAACAAGCAGAAATTATAGAACCACTATGAAATTATTAGAATTGGCTAAAAAGTGATTGAAATGAAATACACAATTATTGGTGCTGGTATTGGTGGTTTAACTACGGCTTTAGCCTTTGAAAAAAAAGGAATTGATTATGAATTGTTTGAAAGAGCCCCGCAATTAAATGCAGTTGGCGCAGGAATTTGGCTTGCACCAAATGCTTTACAAGTTTTAGAGGCATTAGAGGTTTTAGAAGAAGTACAATTAGAAGGTAATGAAATTGATAGAATTACGATAGGAAAACCTAATTTAGAGCCAATATCTGATAGCAAACAAGATGTTATTAAATCAATTTTTGGTTATACAACCGTATCTATACATAGAGCAAAATTGCAGCAGGTTTTGTACAACCAAATTCCCAAAGAAAAAATAAGCTTGAATAAAAGTTTTGCTTCTTTTGAAGAGTTGGAGGGTGGTGAAATTAAGGTCAATTTTGAGGACAATGATAGTATAGAAACAGATTTTCTAATAGGAGCAGATGGTATAAATTCTAAAGTAAGACAACAGTTATTTCCAAGGAGTAAAAAAAGATATTCAGGACAAACATGTTGGCGTGGAATTGCAGAAATTGAATTGGAAGAGAAATACAGGCATAGAGGCTATGAATTATGGGGCAATCAAATACGATTTGGTATTTCTCAAGTAGCTAAAGGAAAAGTATATTGGTTTGCTGTAATATTAGCTGAAGAAAGTAGTAAAGAAAACAGCTTAAGTGTAAAAGAAGATCTAACTAAATTATTTTCAGATTTTCATCCGCTAATTACAAGATTAATAAAAGCAACACCAATTGATAAAATAATAAAAGGAGATATTAGTGATTTAGAGCCTTTAAAGAAATGGTATCAAAATAATATTTGTTTGATTGGAGATGCTGGGCATGCTACAACACCAAATATGGGGCAAGGTGGAGCACAAGCTATTGAAGATGCGTATTATTTAAGCAATATTATTAGTGCTAAAACAACTAAAAATGTTTTTGAAGTATTTCAAAAAAGAAGAAATAAAAAAGTAAATGCAATCGTAAAACAGTCTTGGCAAACAGGAAAAATGGCACATTGGAAATATGGTAAAAAAGCTAGAAATTTTATACTGCAAAACATTCCAATGAAAATTATAGAAAAGAAAATGATTGCCTTGTACAGATTAGAAAAATTTTAGAAGAATATTAGGATGGAAGAAAAAAAAGTAACACCAAGAGGCGCTTATCCACATGTAAAGGTTGTGGGTGATTTTATTTTTGTGTCAGGAACAAGTTCTCGTAGGCCAGATAATAGTATAGCTGGAGTAGATATTATTGATGAGATGGGAACCAAACGTTTAAATATTGAAACACAAACAAGAGAGGTTTTACAAAATATTGATAAGAATTTACAAAAGGTTGGTGCAAGTTTAAAAGATGTAGTAGATGTTTCTACTTTTCTGGTAAACATGAACGATTTTGCTGGGTATAATAAAGCCTATGCTGAGTTTTTTGATAAAGAAACAGGACCAACTAGAACTACCGTTGCCGTACATCAGTTACCGCATCCAGATTTAGTAGTGGAAATTAAAGTTACCGCTTATAAAAAGCAATAAATGAGCAAAGATTTGCAATATTATTCTGAATTGAACAAAAGAGGTTTTTCAATCACAACACCTATTTTTAATGATGTTGAATTGAAAGAAATAATCTCTTTAATTCAACCTGCAAAAGAAAAATATGCAATGAGACAATTAATGATCAAAGTTCCAGAATTACAAGAAGTGATTTTTAAAAATGAAAAGTTTAAAGATTTATTCAATGCTGTTTGTAAAGAAAATTACTTTTTGTCAAAAGCAATCTATTTTAATAAGCCAAGTAAATCAAATTGGTTTGTGAGTAATCACCAAGATTTAAGTATCAGTGTAAAAGATAAGATAGCAACAACTGGTTTTTCAAATTGGACAGAAAAGAATGGGCAAGTTGGGGTAATTCCTCCCAAAGAAATTTTGGAAAACACGGTTACTCTTAGGATTCATATAGATACTACTGATCAAACAAATGGAGCATTAAAAGTAATTCCTTATTCTCATCTAAAAGGCATTATTCGAATTGATGAACACTTTGATAAGAGTGATTATGGAAAAGAAGAATTATGTTGTGTAGAAAAAGGTGGAGTAATGTTGATGAAACCTTTGTTATTACATGCGTCACATAAATCGACTTCTCATTTTGATAGAAGAGTAATTCACTTAGAATTTTGTAATAAAGAAATACCAATGCAATGGTTAGAAAAAAGAAAAGTAAGCTGATATGAATATACAGAATTATATAAACGGACAATTTGTGGCACCTGAAGCAAATAATTATATCTATAATTACAATCCTTCTAATGGTGAGATTTATGGACAAATTCCTAATTCTACAAATGAAGATGTTCAGAAAGCTTATCAAGCTGCTAATACAGCATTTCCAAAATGGTCAGCAACAACTTTAGAAGAACGAAGCAAAATTTTAATTCGAATTGCAGAATTATTAGAAGCAAATCTAGAACGTTTTGCTCAAGCAGAATCTAAAGATAATGGTAAGCCTTTAAGTTTAGCAAAACAAGTTGATATTCCCAGAGCGGCAAGTAATTTTCGTTTTTTTGGAAATGCAATTACACAATTTGCAAGTGAAAGTCATGAAAGTATTGGACTAAATGCAGTGAATTTTACTCTACGTCAAGCTATTGGAGTTGTAGGATGTATTTCTCCTTGGAATTTGCCATTGTATTTATTTACCTGGAAGATTGCTCCGGCAATTGCTGCTGGAAATTGTGTGGTAGCAAAACCAAGTGAGGTTACACCAATGACAGCTTATTTATTGGGAGAAATTTGTACAGAAGCAGGATTGCCAAACGGAGTGTTAAATATTGTTCATGGTTTAGGTAGAACCACAGGTCAGGCAATTATTGAACATCCAAGTATTAAAGCCATTTCATTTACTGGAGGAACAGCAACTGGAGCACATATAGCTAGAGTAGCAGCTCCAATGTTTAAAAAGTTGTCTTTAGAATTGGGAGGTAAAAATCCAAATATCATTTTTGCCGATTGTGATTATGAAAATATGCTAGCTACCACTATACGATCTTCATTTGCCAATCAAGGACAAATTTGTTTGTGTGGAAGTAGAATTTTTGTAGAAGCAACTATTTATGAAAAGTTTAAAGCTGATTTTGTGCAAAAAGTAAAACAGCTAAAAGTTGGACATCCATCTGAAGTAGCTACAGATGTGGGTGCTCTAGTGTCGAAACCGCATTTAGAAAAAGTAGAATCCTATATTAAACTGGCAGAAGATGAAGGCGGAAAAGTACTATGTGGAGGTTTGGAGGTAACAGTTCCAGATTACGAAAATGGTTATTATTTACAGCCTACAGTAATAGAAGTAACTACTAATAATTGTCGTATTAATCAAGAAGAAGTATTTGGACCAGTGGTAACTATTATGCCTTTTACTTCTGATGAAGAAGCGTTGCAGATGGCAAATGATGTAAAATATGGATTATCGGCTACTGTTTGGACCAATAATTTAAATAGAACCATGCAATTCTCTCAGCAATTACAAACTGGAATTGTTTGGGTTAATACTTGGATGTTACGTGATTTAAGAACCCCTTTTGGAGGAACAAAAGCTTCTGGTGTTGGGCGAGAAGGAGGTTTAGAAGCCTTACGTTTTTTTACAGAACCTAAAAATGTGTGTATAAAATATAATTAAACTATGAAAAAAATAGTACTGATGATAATCTCATTTTTGACCATTTCTTTAAATGCTCAGGAAAAAGAAACTTATGATACAGAAGATTTCTTAATTGAATATCCTGTAACTTGGGAATTACAAACAGAAACAAATACCCCCGCTTCGTTTGCAATTATTTCTCCAGTTTCGGATGAAGATATGTTTTCTGAAAATGTAAACCTAGTAATTCAAAATTTAAAAGGGAAAAACATTGACCTCGATGCTTATATTAAATTAAATAAGCAAGAACTAGTTAAAATTCCTGAAGGAAAATTATTAGTTAGTGAACGAAGAAAAACGAATACTAGCGAATATCATGTATTTGTTTTTACAGGAAATATGAATGATTTAGATATAAAAGCAATTCAGTATTATTTTCTAAAAAATGAGAAGGCTTATGTATTAACATTCACTACGTTGGTTAATGAATATGAAAAGTACGAGAAAATAGCAATTGAGATATTAGATAGTTTTAAATTAAAATAAGAATGAATTTAGAAATACAAAATAAAAACGCCTTGGTTTGTGGTAGCACACAAGGTATTGGAAAAGCATCTGCTATAGGATTAGCAGCAGAAGGAGTTAATGTAACCTTAATTGCTCGTAATGAAGAAAAGTTAAAAGCAGTTTTAGCTGAATTACCAAATAACAATCAACAACACGGATATATAGTAGCAGATTTTTCAAATCCTGAAGACTTAAAAGCAAAGATTGAAGCTTCAAATTTAAACTTTCATATGTTGATAAATAACACTGGAGGACCAGCTGGAGGACCTGTGTTTAATGCTCAATTAGATGAATTTGAAAGGGCATTTACACAACATTTAAAATGCAATCATGTGTTGGTTCAAGCATTGGTGCCGTTTATGAAATCTAATGGTTTTGGTAGAATTATTAATGTTATTTCTACTTCGGTAAAACAACCATTGGATGGATTAGGAGTTTCCAATACAATTAGAGGAGCTGTAGCCAATTGGTCAAAAACCTTGGCAAATGAATTGGGGCAATTTGGTATCACAGTAAATAATGTATTACCAGGAGCTACAGGAACAGAACGATTAAAAGAAATAATTAATAACAAAGCCCAAAAAACAGGATTAACTGTTGATGAAGTAGCTCAAAATATGATGAATGCTTCACCAGCGAAACGTTTTGCAACACCAGAAGAAATTGCAAATGCCGTAGTGTTTTTAGCTAGTGAAAAGGCTAGTTTTATTAATGGAATCAATGTTCCTGTAGATGGCGGAAGAACAAAGTCGTTGTAAAAGAATAAAAATCTAACAATCCAATAATCTAAAAAATCGAAACAAATGAGCAAGCTAGTATCACCTTTAAATTTTAAAAAATGGATTGACGAAAATCGTCATCTACTTAAACCACCAGTAGGAAATAAATGTGTTTGGAAAGATGGAGAGTTTATAGTGATGGTTGTTGGAGGACCCAATAATAGAAAAGATTATCATTATAATGAAACACCAGAATTCTTTTATCAAGTTGAAGGAGATATGGTATTGAAAATTATTGATTATGACGGTAATCCGCAAGATGTAGAAATTAACGAAGGTGATATTTATTTATTACCAGCCAAAGTGCCACATTCGCCACAAAGAAAAGCAAATACGGTTGGTTTGGTTATTGAGTATCCGAGAGCAGAGAATATGTTAGATGCGTTAGAATGGTATTGTGAAAATTGTGGAAATCAATTATATAGAGAACCCTTTGCATTGGATAATATAGAAACAGACATGCCAATAATTTTTGATAAGTATTACTCTGATAAAGAAAAGTGTACTTGTTCTAATTGTGAAACTGTAATGGAAGCACCAAATAAGATATAATCTATGAAACGTAAACTAAGAATAAACGGACATTCTCATTTGTTACCTTACCCAGAACAGATTCCACCTTTTATGAAAGACAAAGGAATTTTTTGGGTAGATAAGGATAGAAAATACATGCTTCAAAAAGATTGGAGTAGGCCAGTAACAGATTCGAGTTTCTTTTTAGATGAAAAGTTAGCTTGGATGGAGCATTTTAAAATAGACCATGCTGTGGTTTTAAATCTTTCTCAATTATACGGAAATGGATTACGTTTAGAAGAGATGAAGCAGGCATTGCGTTTTCAGAATGATTTTAATGCGAAAGTTCAGCATGAAAACCCTTCAAAATTTACCTGTGGTTTTGTAGTGCATCCAGGTTTTGTTAGAGGTGCTTTATGGGAAATTGAACGTTGTGTAGAAGTGTTAGGTATGCGCTTGTTATGTTTGCCTACCCATTATATGGATACTATCGGAACGTGGCGTTGTATTTTTGATGAAGAAAATGAACCAATTTTTGAATTGGCAAATAAGTATAATTTGGCAGTAGAAATACATCCTTATGATGGAGAAAAGTTTATCAAATTACAAAACACATCTTGGCGTTTTCATTTAATTTGGATGTTGGCTCAATGTGCGGATGCGTATCACTTTTTAACCCTAAATGGTTATTATGAGAAATATCCAAATATGCGTATTTGTTTTGCTCATGGAGGTCAGTTAGCACAAATGAATTTAGGAAGACGTATCCAAGGTTTTGATGGAAGACCAGATTTGTTTGAGGGAAAAGAGCATCCAAGAAAAGCAGTAGGTCACAAAAACATTTTCTTTGATACTTTGGTACACGATACAGGATCTTTAGATTTATTGATAAAAAACCAAAGCTCTAAACAAGTATTAATCGGTTTAGATGATCCGTATCCGTTAGGAGAAATGGAAAGTGATAAACAATCTTCTTATCCAGGGAAAATTTTAGATTTAGCGATTGAAAGAAATATTATTACAGAAAATGAAAAAGACGAAATGTGGGAAGATAATGTGTTGCAATGGTTATTTGGAAATGATGATAAAGCAAAGAAAGATCTAGTAAATAAAATTATAAGCTAAAAAAAGCCTCACATTTATGAGGCTTTTTTTTATAAGTTATTAGTAAGTTTTATTTAAAAACTGTAGTGATATTAATAGCTACTTCACTCCAAGTTTTAGAGATTCCATCTTTAGCTTTGTGTAACTCTTTACAAGCAACGTTTAAAGAATCAACGGCATTTTGAGCATTCCAATTATCTAAATTCATCGTTGCATTTAAGGTAAATTCTTTACCATTTATTGTGTAAGAAAAAGGTAAGTCAGCAGTAACACCATTCATGGTAATAGATGCTTTTCCGTTTGTCTCATCTGTTAAATGTAAGCTTCCAGAAAGAATTTTAGTGTTATCCATTACTCCAAAAAAGAATTTCTTTAGTTTAAAATCTCTACTTACATCTGCAGTAAATAGGCTACTTACAGGAATAGAAAAAGCAGCACCGTTTATAGCATCTTTAGCAGTATCTCCTTCTCCGTTTTTGGTGATTTCAACTTTTTTAAATTTTCCTTTTACAGGTAATTTATCTGTAGTTTTATAAGCTACCCAATTGATTGTGTTTTTTGCTGTTTTTAAAGAGAAAGGATATGTTTTAATGGCTTTTTTTACAGTAGTATCTTTCTTTTTTTCTTCTTTACAAGCTGTAAACTGAATAGAAATTCCGAGGATTAATATAAGTGTGATTAATTTTTTCATGATTGACATTTTATAAACTATTAACAATTTTAATATATTCTTTTTTTGCATTTTCTACAGACATACCTCTTAGCTGAACCCAAGCATTTAGTTTAAAACCATTTCTAAGATTTAGTTCGTCACTTTCTACATAATCAGGATTATTATCTCCATAAGTTGCTTGTTTGTAATAAGCATATAATTTAAGCATTATATCTGGAGCAAACTGATCTTGAGAAAGTTTAGAGATAGTCTCATACGCTTTTTTAAATTCTATGTCTAAAGTATTTTGATCCATTTATTTACTAGCTACAATTTGTTCCCCACCTTTTACTTTATCTCCAATTTTTACATGTAATTTGGTGTTTAAAGGTAAAAATAAATCTACTCTCGAACCAAATTTAATAAAGCCAGCATCTCCTCCTTGTACAACAGTGTTAGAAACGGTAGCGTAATTTACTATTCTTCTAGCAAAAGCTCCGGCTATTTGTCTGTAAAGTACTTTTCCAAAAGTATTGTTGCGAATTACCACAGAGGTTCTTTCGTTTTCTGTAGATGATTTTGGATGCCAGGCAAATAAATATTTTCCAGGATGATGTTGACTATATATAACTTCTCCACTTAGAGCATATCTAGTTACATGCACATTAATTGGTGACATAAATATGGAAACCTGTAATCTTTTGTCATTAAAATATTCTGGTTCAAAAACTTCTTCAATTACTACTACTTTTCCATCTACAGGAGCAATAATATGATGGTCATTTTCTACTGTTTTTCTTTTTGGATTTCTAAAAAACTGCAATACAGCTAGAAAAGCAATTAATAATAGAATCTGAATTATTTTTTGAGTTGAAGGCGTTGATATATAGGTGTCTGTTAATAAAATACCAGCAACAATAAGGATAGAAGCAATTGTTATAATATTAAATCCTTCTCTGTGAAACATAACGATGATCTAAATAAAAAAATAGAGATACAAAAATACAAAAGGAGCCGCAAAAAATAAACTATCAAGTCGATCTAACATTCCGCCATGGCCAGGCATAATAGTACCACTATCTTTTACATTGGCTTGTCGTTTAAATTTAGATTCTACCAAATCACCTATGGTTCCAAAAACAGAAAGAATTGAAGCAATAATAATCCAATCAACTAGTTGAATTTCAGAACCTGCATGCTGCTGACTAATAAAATAAGCAGCAATTAGAGAGAAGATCCAACCTCCAACAAAACCTTCAATAGTTTTTTTAGGAGAAACACTTACAAATAGTTTTCTTTTACCAAAATTCTTACCTACTAAATAAGCAAAGCTGTCATTTACCCAGATAAAAATTAAAATAGAGATAACAATTTCTGGTTGGTAACTGCCAAAAATAAATGGAATACTTATTAAAAAACTAAAAGGTAAAATAATGTATCTAACAGCTAAGTCAAATTTATCTATATTGGCTTTTGGGTATTTATTGTTTTTGTTATAGAGATTGTAAATTAATCTAATAGAGCATAGCAATGTAGCAACTAATAGAAATACAATTACTTTTTCTGAAACTTTATGAGGAAAATAAAAAATAGCTACTGCTAATAAAATATATGGAATAAAGTTTTTGAACTGTACAATTTTAGAAAATTCCCAAATACAAATTGCGGCAAATAAAGTTGTTATTGCAATATAACTTTTTGCATCAAACCAGATAGCAAATAAGAATAGGGAAACATAAACAAATCCAGAAATAGATCTGGTTATTAGGTTGCGCATATTATAAGTCTTCAAACAGCAGCAAATATAAGTTTTTTGAATTATTGTTACCGTAATTTAAGAAATTATCGTCTTTTTTGTGAATCGAATAATTTTTTACAGCACTTATATTTGTGGGGATATTCCCTTTAAAATTGGTTTTGATTCCTGTGAGTCCTTCTCCTGTATTTTTAACTAGTTGACTAGTAGTGGCAAATACAATAAAATGTTCTGAAAGTGATACTATTTTTTTACTTCTTAATTGATTTGAAGAAAATAAAATATCTCCATTGTCTGCAATTAAGTGCTCGCAAGAAGTTAAAAAAGGAGCAGAGTAATTAATATCATTTTTGATAGATATATTTTTAGTGTCTACAAGTTTAGTCAAATCATTATCAATACAAACTAGTTCTTTCCAGTTATTTTCATTGATAATATTTGCTAAATGTGATTGTACTTCTTCTTTTTTAGTGCAGTATAAAAACTTACCGCCTTTTTCTAAAAAATAATGAACAAAAGAATCATCTAAAGAAAGATTCACTTCTTGCTTTTTAGCAGTCTTTTCTTCAGATGATTCACTCGATAATTTGAATACTTTTTTAAAAAAACTCATTTTCTATAAAAAATAAAGATAAAAAATTTATTCTGCTGTTTCTTCTGTTACATCAGAACTTTTTTCTTCAATTTTTTTGTCTTCTTTTTCAAATGGTCTTTTTCCGAATATTTTTTCTAAGTCATCTTTAAAAATTACTTCTTTTTCTAAAAGTAATTCGGCTAGAGTTGTCAATTTTTCTTTGTGTGTTTCTAATAGATCAATTGCTCGTTGGTATTGAGCTTCAATCATTTTAGAAATTTCTTCATCAATAGTTTTAGCGGTAGCTTCACTATAAGGTTTTACAAAGGCATCATTACCAGAAGAATCATAATAAGTAACATTACCAACTTCTTCGTTTAAACCATATACTGTAACCATGGCTCTGGCTTGCTTAGTAACTTTTTCTAAGTCACTTAAAGCTCCAGTAGATATTTTATTAAAGATGATTTTTTCTGCAGCTCTACCTCCTAAAGTAGCACACATTTCATCTAACATTTGTTCTGTTTGAACAATCATTCTTTCTGCAGGTAAATACCAAGCAGCTCCTAAAGATTGTCCTCTTGGTACAATAGTTACTTTAACTAAAGGAGCAGCGTGCTCTAGCATCCAGCTAACAGTTGCATGTCCAGCTTCATGAAAAGCAATAGCTTCTTTTTCTTTTGGAGTAATGACTTTGTTTTTCTTTTCTAAACCTCCAACAATTCTATCTACAGCATCTAAAAAGTCTTGATGTTCAATAGATTTTTTATTGTTACGAGCAGCAATTAAAGCAGCTTCATTACACATGTTAGCAATATCAGCTCCAGAAAAACCTGGAGTTTGTTGTGCTAAAAATTCAATATTTACATCATCGGCTAGTTTAAGGGGTTTAATATGCACCTCAAAAATTGCTTGACGCTCATTAATGTCTGGTAAATCAACATAAATCTGACGGTCAAAACGACCAGCACGCATTAAAGCTTTGTCTAATACATCTGCACGGTTGGTTGCTGCCAAAACAATGACATTTGTATCAGTACCAAAACCATCCATTTCTGTTAGTAATTGGTTTAATGTATTTTCACGTTCATCATTACCACCAGTCATACTGTTTTTTCCACGTGCTCTACCTATAGCATCAATCTCATCAATAAAAATAATAGATGGAGATTTTTGTTGTGCTTGTTTAAATAAATCTCTTACACGAGAAGCACCAACACCCACAAACATTTCAACAAAATCAGAACCTGATAAAGAGAAAAACGGCACTCCAGCTTCACCGGCAACTGCTTTTGCTAATAAGGTTTTTCCTGTTCCAGGAGATCCAACTAATAAAGCTCCTTTCGGGATTTTACCTCCTAAAGAAGTATATTTACTTGGGTTTTTTAAGAAGTCTACAATTTCTTGAACTTCTTCTTTTGCTCCTTCTAATCCAGCAACATCTTTAAAAGTAGTTTTTACTTTGGTGTCTTTGTCAAATAATTTTGCTTTTGATTTTCCGATGTTGAAGATTTGTCCTCCACCAGCACCTCCGGCACCACCACCAGACATTCTTCTCATAAAGAATAACCAGATAGCAATTAAGATAATGAATGGTAAAAAGGCAAAAATCTGATCCATAAAGCTAGTTTGCTCTATGTGTTTTTGGTCAAAGCTTAGATTGTATTTTTCTTTCGCAGCAGACAATTGATTTTCAAAGTTTTGTAAATCCCCAAAATCATAAGAGAAAATAGGTGCTCTCTGATTAAAAATGGTTGTCTTTTTGTATTTTTTATACGCTTCTTTATTTAAAGCTTCATCAGTTAAATAAATTTGTGCGCTACTTCTATTTACAATAACGATTTCTTTAATATCATTACTGCTTAATATTTCAGAAAATTTATTTGTGGTGATATTTCTAGAAGAAGATTCACCAGAATTAAAAATCTGGAACCCGATTAGGAGTACAAAAATAGCTCCGTAAATCCAGTAGAAGTTAAACTTAGGTAAGTTGGTTTTATTTTTTTTATTAGAATCACTCATGTGTTATGTGTCTATAAAGTAATTATTAATTTGATGTGCTAATAGAAGTTATTTTAGCATCTCCCCAAAGGCTTTCGATATCGTAAAATTCTCTAGTTTGTTTTTGGAAAACATGTACCACAACGTTTACATAATCCATTAACACCCATTCTGCATTTACTTCACCTTCTACATGCCAAGGTTTATCTTTTAAACTTTTACTAACAACTTTTTGAATTGAGCCAGAGATGGCTTTAACTTGAGTATTTGAATTTCCAGTGCAAATGATAAAATAGTCACAAACTGTATTTTCTATTTCTCTTAAATCTAATAGTTGAATATCTTCTCCCTTAACATCATCAATTCCTTTTATTACTTCAGCAATTAAATCGTCTGTGTTTACTTTTTTTACAGTCATTAAAAATCTTTAATATTTAAAACAAAGTTATTATTTTTTTATGAGTATTTTGCGCTATATTCAACTTGTTTGTAGAATATTTAACAAATGAAGATAATCAAACTTAATGCCATCGACTCTACCAATTCTTTTTTAAAAGAAATGGCACATGATAGTAGTCTGGAAAATTATACAATTGTTACAGCAGAAGAGCAAATAAAAGGAAGAGGTCAGATGGGGACACAATGGCTTTCTGAACCTAATAAAAACCTTTTATGTAGTGTGTATGTTGAGTTTGAGAGCTTTCCTATAACACATCAAGTGTTAATTAACTATGCAGTTTCTTTAGCAATTGTACATACTTTAGAAAAATTACACGTGCCTAAATTGGCAATCAAATGGCCAAACGACATTTTGTCATCTAATCAGAAATTATGTGGTGTATTGGTAGAAAATGTCATGCAGAGTAAAGAAATTAAGTATGCGATTATTGGAATTGGACTTAATGTGAACCAAGAGAACTTTTCTAAAACACTTAAAAATGTAACTTCTATAAAGAACGCTACAGGGAAAACTGTTGCTATAGAAGTTGTATTGGAAAGTTTGTTAAACGAATTAAAACAATCCATTTCTTATATCACAAATTCAAATACCAATGTGTTAAAGAAGAATTATTTACAATGGCTGTATAAAAAAGACATCCCTACTATGTTTAAAAATAGCAAGGACGTGTTATTTCTGGGTAAAATTATAGGCGTATCTCCGCAAGGAAAACTACAAATTGAATTGGAAGACGAATCCATTCAAGAGTTTGAAATTAAAGAAGTTTCCTTTGCTTAAATTTTAGAGATATTCTCTGCCAAAACATCGATAAATTTACCTAATGGTTTCTTAACCATCATGGCCATCATTGGATTAAAATCTCCATCAAAAACTAACTGAGCAGTACAAGTATTCTCAGAAGTTTCAGTTAAGTTTCCTGCTAAAGTGAAAGGTAATTTACTGCTAGCAGCACCTAAAGTGATGTTTGTGTATTCTGTTTTTTCTTTTAAAACTAATCTAATTTCTGGCATTCCTTTTAACGCAAATAAAAACGAATCTCCATCTACTTCAAACTTTTGCGTATTCTCTGGCATTAATTGCTCAAAATTCTTTAAATCTGATAAAAATTCAAATACCTCTTTTGAAGATTTTGAAACTGTAACTTTTTGACTTTCTAAATGCATTTTTTTCTATTTTATTGATTCCACTCACTTGGATTTTTTCTCCAATCTTGTAAGGTCATTAATTCTTTTTCAGAGATGTATTTGCTATCTAAAGCTTGTTCTAACAAATAATCGTAGCTGCTTAAGGTTGTTAATTCAACATTGCTTTCTGTAAAATTAGTAAGAGCAACATCAAATCCATAAGTAAAAATAGCAACCATTCCTTTTACTGTAACATTGGCTTCTTTTAAAGCTTCAACAGCTAGTAAACTACTTTTACCAGTACTAATTAAGTCTTCAATAACAACTACATTCTGACCATTTTCTAAATGCCCTTCAATCTGGTTTTTTCTTCCGTGCTTTTTAGCTTCTGGTCTCACATAGACAAAAGGAACACCTAATTCTTGTGCAACCAAAACTCCAATAGCAATAGCACCAGTTGCTACACCAGCAATTACATCAGGTTTTCCGTGTTTTTCTTCAACCAATTTGGCAATTTCTTCTTTTAAAAAGTTTCTAACTGCCGGAAAAGAAAGCGTAATTCGGTTGTCACAATATATTGGAGATTTCCATCCAGATGCCCAATTAAAAGGCTCTGTAGGGTTTAATTTTATTGCTTTTATCTGCAATAAAAACTCAGCTGTTTTTTTTGCCGTATCTTTGTTTAAAATCATGCAGCAAATGTATAAAGTTTTTGTAAATGATAAGCCAATAATTTTAACAGATTCGCTAAAAAATGATAACCAGTATCCTGTTTATATTTTTAGTGAGACCGTTATTGATGAAATTTTACATAAACTTAAAAAAGGAAATACCTTGGGAGCCAATTTGTTTACTCCAAATATTGAAGCTGATTGGGAGAAATTTAAGTTAAATTTTAAAGTTGTTCCTGCTGCTGGTGGTTTGGTAGTGAACCCTAATGACGAAATACTTTTTATTTACAGATCTAATGTTTGGGATTTGCCCAAAGGGAGAATAGAAGATGGCGAATCTATCGAAGAAACTGCCATTAGAGAAGTAGAAGAAGAATGTGGTGCCGAAAATTTAAAACTGATTAAACCTTTATTAACTACACATCATTTGTTTTATATGGATAATATTCAGCAAATGAAAGTTACTTATTGGTACTTAATGCAATCAGATGTTCAAAAGAACTTACAACCTCAAACAGAAGAAGGTATCACAGAAGTAGTTTTTAAAAATAAAGAAGAGATTCAATCAGCCATGCAAAATACCTATGCAAACATAAAATTGGTTTTAGATACCTATTATAAAAATAAACTATAAAATAAAACCTATCTTTGCCGACTTCAAAAATAACCAACCAAAATTATGACTGAGTTTATTAGAAAGAGAGTTAAGAATGTAAAGAATGATGTGTTGTCTGGAATTACTGTTGCCTTGGCATTAGTGCCAGAAGCTGTAGCATTTGCATTTGTTGCTGGTGTAGATCCATTAGTAGGATTGTATGCTGCATTTATGATTGGTTTAATAACTTCAATTTTTGGAGGTAGACCAGGAATGATTTCTGGAGCAACTGGAGCCTTAGCTGTGGTTATGGTGAATTTAGTATCTGAAGGTAATGCAATGGGAGCAGAAGGAGAAAATTTAGGTTTGTATTATTTGTTTGCTACTGTAATTTTAATGGGAGGAATTCAGATTCTAGCTGGTGTTTTTAAACTAGGAAAGTTTGTAAGACTAATTCCGCACCCAGTAATGATGGGATTTGTAAACGGATTGGCTATTGTAATATTCTTGTCTCAATTAGGGATGTTTACAAAAATTGTAGACGGTGAAAAGGTTTGGTTAGAAGGTACTAATCTTTGGATGATGATTGGACTTGTTGCTTTAACCATGTTAATTATGTGGGGGTTGCCTAGAATAAAAGCGACTAAAAAATTACCTGAAGCCTTAATCGGAATTTTAGTAGTAACTGCCATTGTGATTTTCTCTAATTTAGATGTTGCTACGGTTGGTTCATTTATTAGAGATGGTGGAGGTGAAGGATTAAAAGGAGGATTACCAACCTTACATTTGGAAACTTTTTCTAAAATACCAATGAATTTAGAAACCCTAACATTTATTTTTCCTTATGCGTTAATTTTAGCAGCTATCGGATTAATAGAATCTTTAATGACTTTAAATTTAATTGATGACTTAACTGAAACTAGAGGGAATTCTAATAGAGAATGTGTTGCTCAAGGAAGTGCTAATATTCTAACAGGATTGTTTGGTGGAATGGGAGGTTGTGCCATGATTGGACAATCTATAATTAATATTAAAGGTGGAGGAAGAGGAAGATTGTCTGGAATTACTGCTGCAGTTTTCTTATTAATTTTTATTGTTTTTGCATCTTCTTACATAGAGCAAGTACCTATTGCAGCATTGGTTGGAGTAATGTTTATGGTAGTAATTGGAACTTTTGCTTGGTCTAGTTTTAGAATCTTAAATAAAATACCTAGAACAGATGTATTTGTGTTGATCTTAGTTTCTGGATTAACCGTAATTTTTGATTTAGCAATTGCCGTAATTGCTGGTGTAATTGTTAGTGCACTTGTGTTTTCTTGGGAAAATGCAAGACGTATTAGAGCAAGAAAGAGAATTAAAGAAGATGGAACCAAAGTGTATGAAATTTGGGGACCATTATTTTTTGGAAGTATTTCTGCTTTTAATGAAAAGTTTGATATTAAAAACGATCCTCAAAAGGTAGAAGTTGATTTTGTAGAATCAAGAGTCAGTGATCATTCGGCAATAGAAGCAATCTATGCTTTGGTAGAGAAGTATAGAGCAGCGGGAAAAACAATTGTACTAAAACATTTAAGTGAAGATTGTAAAGTGTTATTATACAAATCTAGTCCAATATTTACAGAAGTAATTGAAGAGGCAATTGATGATCCACGTTATCATTTAGCAGCGAATCCAGAAGATTTTCCAAAGCCATTATCAGAATATAAATTCTAATGTTTAATAAATAGCTGCCAATCTTTGGGAGTGTTCAAATTTAAAATACAAGAAGCATCAGTAACATCTACATAAGAAGTTATTGAAGCTTCTTTTTTTATCTGATAATCGAGCCTGGCTTCATTGTTTTTAATGTCTACAGTAAGTAAAGTTTTCCAAAAACTAGAATGTAATTTTATAGGATGCCCATTTTTATGTTCAAATTTCGGAATTGTAATTGGACTTTTATTGTCTATTAATTGTTGTTGATTTTCTTTAGAAAACAAAGGAACATCAACAGGTAAAACAAAAAGCTCTTTTTTAACATTGATTTTTTGTAAGACAGCTTTAATTGTTGAAAACAAACCGAATTCAGGAGAGGAATTTATAATTACGGTTATTTTTTTCTCTTGATAGATTACAGGAGAAGTTACTGCGTTTTGTAACCAAGGTATTGCTTTGAAGTATGCTTGATAATCATAACCTAAACCAATAAAAACTTCATTGCCAATAAAGTTTTCTATTTGCGAAAGTAGCCAATAATTCTCTTGGTATTTTAATAGACCTTTAGGGGTTTTCATTCTAGATGATTTTCCGCCAGCAAGTAACACAAGAGAAGGATACATAATTATTTAGAGATTAATAAATACATCCATAAAGTAAAACTCGTAAGAACTAAGGTGTTTAAAAAGATAACAGTTTTTAAATAGCTAGTTTTTCTTTTGGTTAAAAATGTTTTAAGAGAAGCAATCAACCAAATAACAGCACTAAAATAAAGAATCAAAATTCCATAATGATAGGCTGCAAAAGCATGCTTGTACTGATGACCGAAAATCACATAAATAAGATATATAATTCCTATTCCTGTTGAATAAAACCTGAAAAAATCTATAAGGCCTTTTTTCATAATATGGGTTTAATTTTATTTACTTAGCTTTAAAATTCTTAGGGCTCCTTGGATTACCAAAATAAAAACAATTGAGCCAATTATTAAATCTGGTTTCTGTGAATTTAGCCAATTCACTAAAAGTCCAGCAGTAATAACTCCAAAATTAATTATTATATCATTAGAAGTGAAAATCATACTAGCTTTCATATGTGCTTCTTCTTTACTTTTTGATTTTTGTAATAAATACAAACAAATTCCATTAGCAATTAATGCGAAAATAGAAACAGTAATCATTGTTGAGAAATTGGGTAAATCTTCAGTCCCTAAAAACCTTCTTAATACTTCTATAAATCCAATTAAAGCTAAGGTAATTTGAAAATAACCTGCAAGTTTAGCAACATGTTTTTTTCTTGTTAGTGAGGCACCAACAGCAAAAAGGCTAATTCCATAAACAAATGAATCAGCAAGCATGTCTAAGCTATCGGCAACTAAACCAATAGATTTTGAAACTATTCCTGTAGTCATTTCGATAATGAAAAAGGCAAAATTTATACCTAATACAGTCCAAAGTAATTTTTTTTGATTTTTACTTTCCTTAAAATCAGTTTGGTTTGTTTGTCCAGTTATAATTTTTTCACTTCCCAAATTGAGCTCAGCAATTGCATTTTCAATTTGATCAATTTCTCCATTGTGGAATACAATTAATTTTCGTTCTACAATATTAAAATCTAAATGAACAATACTTGAAATCTCATCTAATTTCATCCGAATTAAATTTTCTTCGGATGGGCAATCCATTTTGATAATTTTAAATATTGTTTTTTCCATTCACATTTTCTTGAAAAAGACAAAAGTGTATTTCTAATTAAACAATACCATGATCAGATAACGGTAAAGTTCTATAGCGTTTACCGGTTGCATTAAAAATAGCATTTGTAATGGCAGGTGCAATTGGAGGTACTCCAGGTTCACCAACTCCAGTTGGAGCTTCATCACTTTCTACAATGGTAATATCTATTGGAGGAACTTCATGCATTCTTGTCATGGTGTAATCATGGAAATTACTTTGTTCAATAGCACCATCTTTAGCGGTAATTTTACCATGTAAGGCAATTGACATACCAAAAACAGCAGCTCCTTCCATTTGATTTAATACATTGTCTCGGTTTAAAACCATTCCACAATCTAAAGCAGTCCAAACATTGTGTAGCTTTACTTTATCGTTTATTACAGAAACTTCTACCACAGAAGCTACATAGCTATAAAAACTATAATAAAAAGCAATACCTAAACCATGTCCTTTTGGTAAATCTCTTCCCCAATTGGATTTTTTAGCAACAATATTTAATACATTTTTTAAGCGTTTGGTATTTAAAGGATGAGGTGATTTCTCTTCTCTTATTCTGTCTTTTCCAATCAGATCTAACTTAAATTGTAGCGGATCTTTTTCTGCAGTATATGCTAATTCATCAACAAAAGAATTGATTCCGAAACTATGAAAAATTGCACAAACAGAACGTAACCATCCGATTCTTACGTGAGGTTCTGCTTTGGCATTTTCGTAGCGAACATTGTCAATCTCAAAAGGATTATTATTCATACCTTGACCAATTTCCCAGCCAGCAGCATAATTTGCTCCAGGCATAAAAGTAGAATTGATAGAAGGGAAAGCAGTTCTATGTAACCATCCGGTTACTTTTCCTTTGGTATCTAATGAGGCTTTTAAATATTGCGCATTTGTTGTGTGGTAATAACTATGTTGTATGTCATCTTCTCTTGTCCAAACCACTTGTACAGGTGCATTTACTTTTTTAGATAAAGCAACAGCTTCAACCACAAAATCGGGTTTAGATTTACGTCCAAATCCACCACCTAAAAAAGTAACATTAATTGTTACGTCTTTAACATCTATTCCTAAATAAGCAGCAGCTTCTGCTCTTGCAGATTGAGGTGATTGTACAGGTGCCCATACTTCACATTTTCCATCATGAACCCAAGCCAAAGCATTAGGTACTTCCATTGGTGCATGTACTAAATGTGGCAATTGATAGGTAGCTTCTACGGTTTTAGAAGCTGAAGAAAAAGCTTTTTTAACGCTTCCTTTTGTAGGAGGTACTACTTTAGCTCTTGTATGAACTCTATTGGTTAATTTTTGTGTGTAATTTTTACTATTATATTTTCCATTACTCCCTTTGTTCCAAGTAACTTCTAAATTATTTCTACCTTGAATTGCAGCCCAAGTATTACTTGCAATTACAGCAACACCACCAAGCATTCCGAAAGGCCTTTTTACTCTTTCAACTTCAAAAACATCTTCTACGCCAGCTACTTTTAAAGCGTCGGTTTTGTCAAAGCTTTTTACAGATCCAAAAGCAGAAGGGCAACGAGCAATTACGGCAAATTTCATATTGGGTAAACGTGCGTCTAATCCATAAGTAGCAGATCCATGTGTAAAATCTTTAAGATCTATACTCTTTAAATCTTTACCGATGTAATTAAAGTCTTTTTTAGCTTTTAATGTTACATCTTTAGGTACTTCAAGTAGCATTGCGTCTTCTACTAAATCGCCAAAGAAAAACTTCTTTTTACTGGTTTTGTGTATTACATAATGCATAGAAGCTTTACATTCAGCAGGAGAAACTTGCCATTTTTTAGCAGCAGCTTCAATTAATATTGCTTTGGCAATAGCTCCCATTTTTCGCATTGGAGTTAGAATAGTTCTTACACTTCTAGAACCATCTGTATTTTGATTTCCAAACTTTTTATTTCCTGTAGCTTGTTCAACAGAAACATATTTCCAGTCGGCTTCCATTTCATCTGCAATGGCAGAAGTTAAAGAAGTTCTAATTCCTTGTCCCATTTCAGAACGAGAACATAATAAAATTAACTTACCATCCTTTTTTAATTGAACAAATAAATTAGGAGCAAATGTTGTTCCATCATCTATTCTTACAATTTCTTTTTCTGAGGAAAATTGACATCCAATAATTAATCCTCCAGTTGCCAAGCCAAAAACTTTTACAAAATTTCTACGGCTCATATTTTGAATACCTTCCATATCTATTTGTTTTTAAGTGAAACGGCTTTATGTATTGCTTTTCTAATTCTCGGATAGGTTCCACACCTACAAATATTACCACTCATTGCATCATCAATATCTTCATCTGTTGGGTTGGGATTGCTATTAAGTAAGGAAGCAGCAGCAATTAACTGACCAGATTGACAGTAACCACACTGTGGAACATTGATTTCTTCCCAAGCTTCACGTAAAAATTCAAGATCATTGGTTTTTCCTTCAATGGTTGTAATTTTTTTTCCAACGCCATAACTTAAAGGTAAACTACATGATCTTACGACTTCTCCGTCAATAAGTATTGAGCAAGCTCCACATTGACTAACTCCGCAACCATATTTGGTGCCGGTTAATCCTACGATATCTCTAATTGCCCACAAAAGAGGCATATCTCCCGGTGCATCTAAGTTGTGGTTTTTTCCGTTAATTGTAAGTGTTTTCAATTTGGTTGAATTTTAATGCTTACTAAGTTACTACTTTTTTAAAAGAAGCAGAAAATTTAACTCAATTTAACTTTTTTAGAGAAAACTTTTTATGCCTTTACTGTTAGTTTTTTTATTTTTTACAACTATTGTTATAAAGGGAAAAGAAATTAAAAACTATTTGTTTTTAGTAGCTGTTAAACCCGCAATAAAAAGTATATTAGCAGTAAGGCAATACGAATACTATTGCTTTATTTTAATTAAAATAATTAGAATTAGAACTTTTGAATTTTACAAGTAAAACTCAGCATACAATACAAAGTTTATCTGGACTTATCTCTGCTTTATCAGAAGAAAAGAATGGAGGTTATAGCGCTATTTTTAAAAGTTTAGAATTGCCAATTAGTGAATTAGATAGTTACATTTCTTGGGAAGAAAATTGTTATACACGTAATTGTATTGTAGCAAATGAAGACTTTGAATTGATTTTAATTTGTTGGGACAAAGGACAAAAAACCGCAATTCATGATCATGATGGAGAAGATTGTTGGGTATATGCTCTTGATGGAGAGTTTAGAGAAGAGATTTATGCAGAGAATAAGCAGAAATTGTCATTGGTAAAAACTATAGATGCTTATCCTAAAGATATATTATACATAGCAGATTTTAAAGGTTTTCATAGCTTAGAAAATCGATCTAATAAAAGAAGTCTGTCTTTGCATTTGTATGCAAAACCTATTAAAAATTGTTTGGTTTACTGTACTAAAGAAAATCAATTTGTTCGTAAGGAATTGTCTTATGATAACGTCGAAAATAGAAGTTAATTTCCCAAATAAATACAAAAAATAAATGTCTGATATACAAAATGACTTATTGTTGTTTAATGAACTTGTACAAGTTTTATTAGAAGAGGAAAAAAAGCATCCAGTTGCAAAACGTATAGACGCAGATGTCTTATACGATACAATAGATTTGTCTTTAAAGGATGAAGCAATGTTAGATGTATCTTTAAAAGAAACACTAAAAGATGTATTAGTTGCTACTCCAAAAACAGCGACTAATTTATTTTTCAATCAACTTTTTGGAGGAAGGCAAAGCAAAGCTGTTTTAGGAGATTTATTAGCTGTGCTACTTAATAATAGTATGTATACCTATAAAGTAGCAGGCCCTCAAGTTGGTATTGAACAAGAGATTATTAGAAAATCTTGTGATATTATTGGTTATGGAGATAAAAGTAATGGAACATTTCCTACAGGTGGTTCTATGAGTAATTATATGGCATTGATTATGGCGAGAGATGCTAAAGATCCAGAGGGAAGATACCGTGGAGTAACACAAAATTTGACAATGTATACTTCTAAAGAATCACACTACTCGAATGCAAAAAATGCCAGTTTTGCAGGTTTGGGAAGAAACAATGTACGCTATATTGAAGCTGATACTGAAGGAAGAATGCTTTCTAAAAAGTTAGAAGAACAGATTATAGCAGATATTGAAGAAGGATATGTACCTACTTTTATTAATGCAACAGCCGGAACTACTGTTCTTGGTGCTTTTGACCCAATTGAAGAAATTGCAGTAATTAGTGAAAAGTACAATGTTTGGTTACATGTTGATGGAGCATATTGTGGTTCAGTAATTTTTAGCGAATCAAAAAAGCATTTAATTAAAGGTGTTGATAAATCAGATTCATTTAGTTACAACGCACACAAAATGATTGGAACACCATTAACGTGTTCTATCATTTTAGTAAAAGACAAAAAACAGTTGCATGATTCTTTTAGCAATGAAGCTGATTATTTGTATCAAACAGATGGAGATGATTTTAATTTAGGTAAAACATCTTTTCAATGTGGACGTAGAAATGACGCTTTAAAATTTTGGACACTATGGAAATCTGTTGGAACACAAGGTTTGGAGAAAATAGTAAATCAGCAGTTTGATTTAGCTAATACAGCTAGAGATTATGTAGCCAATCATCCAGATTATACATTATACAGTTACCCTGACGCTATCTCAGTTTGTTTCAATTATAAAAATATAGATCCAAAAGAGTTATGTACTTTACTATATCAGCACCAAGTTGCTGTTGTAGGTTTTGGTGCTTTTAATGAAACTAACTTTATCAGATTGGTAACAATTAATGCGACCAATATAAAAGAAGATATTTTAAATTTCTTTAAAGCAATAGAAGTGTTTGTAGACGAAAATCAGAATCTTATTGAGGCAGTTGATTAAAATATTCTGCCACAGTTTTAGGAACTAAACTAGAAGCATTACCACCATTTCTTACAACATCTCTAACAATAGAAGAGCTGATATATGATGTTTCTGCACTGGTTAATAAGAAAACAGTTTCTATTCCAGATAATTTTCTATTGGTTTGTGCAATAGCTTTTTCAAATTCAAAATCTGCTGGATTACGCAAACCACGAAGAATAAAATCAGCATTGATAGATTTGCAATAATCTACTGTTAATCCAGTATACGTTTCTACAGTTATCTTTTCTTCAGCAAAAAAAGCATTCTGAATAAATTTTTTACGTTCATCAACAGAAAACATATAGTTCTTTTTTGCATTGATACCAATAGCAATGACAATTTCGTCAAATAGAGGCAAACTCCTAGATATGATATCTACATGACCTAAAGTTATGGGATCAAATGATCCAGGGAAAACGGCTTTTTTCATATTGTAACTATTTTAATTTTTGTTTGCCAATTTATTTTAGATAAACTGTAAAACATTAAGAATTTGAAAGTGCTGCTTCAATAGCGCTTTCAAATAATGCAGCCAAACTAATATTGGCTTGGTTGGCTTGTTGAGGTAATAAACTCTCTTCTGTTAAACCAGGAACAGTATTCATTTCTAAAAAATGAGGTTTTCCATTCACCAAAATATATTCTGATCTAGAAAAACCACTCATACCTAATATGGTATATACTTTTTTAGCAATATTTTTTACTTTTTCTTCATCAGATTTGCTCAATCTTGCTGGAGTTATTTCTTGAGATTTCCCTTCGTATTTCGCTTCATAATCAAAGAAGTCATTTTCGGTAACAATTTCGGTAATTGGTAATACTTTTACTTCTCCGTTATATTCTATAACACCTACAGAAACTTCTGTTCCGTCTAAAAAACTTTCAATTAAAATTTCAGAGTCTTCTTGATAAGCTTTTTCTATTCCGCTAAGTATTTCTGAAGCATTATAAGCTTTAGAGATTCCAAAACTAGAGCCAGCATTGTTTGGTTTAATAAAACAAGGCAGTCCAACTTTATCAATGATTTTTGTTGTGTCAATTGTATCGCCATGATTTAAATATACTGATGTAGCTGTCGGAATTCCGTAATGTTTTACCACACTTAAACAGTCTCTTTTATTAAAAGTCAGTGCCATTTGATAAAAGGGAGCTGAGGTGTGTTTTATTCCGATTAAATCAAAATAAGCTAGTATTTTTCCATCTTCTCCTGGTGTTCCGTGAATGGCATTAAATACACAATCAAAAACAATCTTTTCATTATTTATAGTAATAGAAAAATCATTTTTATCAATTGGGAATTCATTCTTGTCAGCATCAACATATACCCATTTATTTTCTAAGATATGAATAGCATAAGCATTGTATTTCTCTTTATTTAAATGCTGATAAACGACATTTCCACTTTTTAAAGAAATGTGAACCTCAGAGGAATATCCTCCCATAATTATGGCAATATTTTTTTTCACTCGTAACTAATAATTAACGTATTGATACTGATTCTGTTTTCTGTGTTTTAGTCTAAAATAAGCACTTTTAAAAAGAGAAGATTCTAAACTTTTTTGATTGTTAAACAAATTTATCAAAATATATATAGAAAGACTAACGTTTGGTTTTATATCTTTGTCTCTGTTAAAAAATTGATCATGAGTTTATTTCAATTTATTAAAAGTAAATCTTTTTTCAAGCAGGTAGCAATTGCTATTGGGTTATTGTTTGCTTGTGTATTTATTGTGCAATGGTGGTTTGGTTTTACAACGAATCACGATCAAAGAATACAGGTGCCAGATTTGCATAAAATGGAACTTTCTGAGGCTGTTGTAAAATTACAAGAGTTCGACTTGCGTTTTGAAGTTATTGATTCTGCAAGATATAATCCTGCTTATGCTAAAAAATCTGTGATAGAACAAAACCCCGAAGCTGGTGATTTTGTAAAAGAAAATAGAAAGATTTATTTGACTGTCAATCCGTCAAAATATAGAGATATTGTTTTACCAGATTTAAATGGTAGAACTAAAAGGCAAGCAATTACTCACTTACTTTCTATAGGTTTTAAAGTAGGAGAAGATTTTAGTTATGTTCCAGATATTGGTAAAGATGTAATTAGAGGTTTTAAATTAAAAGGGAAAAAGATAAAACCTGGAGTTAAATTGCCAAAAACAACTGTAATTGATTTGATTTTAGGAGACGGAAAGGGAAAATAAGATGCAGGAAGGAACCACAGATATAGAAAACGACGAATTATACGAACATTATCGATTTACAGCTAGTGAAGGACAAGTGCCATTAAGAGTTGATAAATTTTTAATGAATTTTGTAGAAAATGCTACTCGAAATAAAGTACAACAAGCAGCAAAAGCAGGAAATGTATTAGTTAATGATAAGCCTGTAAAATCTAATTATAAGGTAAAACCAAATGATATAGTTAGAGTTGTTTTAGCTCACCCACCTCACGAAAATTTATTGGTAGCTGAAGATATTCCGCTTGATATTGTACATGAAGATGATGCGGTTATTGTGGTAAACAAACCTCCTGGAATGGTTGTACATCCGGGTCATGGAAACTATTCAGGAACTTTAGTGAATGGACTGATTCATCATATAGAAAATTTACCTACCAATAGTAATGAGCGCCCAGGTTTAGTACATAGAATAGATAAAGATACAAGTGGTTTATTAGTGGTTGCCAAAACAGAATTTGCGATGGCACATTTATCAAAACAATTTTTTGATAGAACTACAGAACGCTTATATTATGCTTTAGTTTGGGGAAATATTGAAGAGGACGAAGGTACAATTGAAGGACATATTGGACGTAGTTTTAAAAATCGATTGCAAATGGATGTTTTTCCAGATGGTGAATTTGGAAAACCTGCTATTACACATTTTAAAGTCTTAGAACGATTAACTTATGTGACTTTAGTGCAATGTAAATTAGAAACTGGAAGAACACATCAAATTAGAGCACATTTTAAACATATTGGTCATACACTTTTTAATGATGAACGTTATGGTGGAAATGAAATTTTAAAAGGAACTACTTTTACCAAATACAAACAATTTGTTCAGAACTGTTTTAAAACATTACCACGTCAAGCATTACATGCTAAAACCTTAGGATTTGAGCATCCTACAACAGGAGAATTTTTACGATTCAACTCAGAAATTCCAGAAGATATTACCGCGTGTTTAGAAAAATGGAGAACCTATACGATCAACTCAAAAGATGAGGTTTAGTTTTTAATGTATCAATTAGTTAATTAGCGAATGAGATAATGTGTTAATGAGAAAATTTTTCAATTTGATAATTTGAAAGTGTTCTAATTTGAAAATGAGTTAAAAGCATAAATGGTACTTGTTTACGACATACTTTTTATTTGTGTAGAATTCAAGATTAGATAGCGTATAAGCATCCAAAGAACGGAGTGGTCTGGATGCGTTCACTGAAAAAATCGTAAGAATTCAAATAAAAGAAAAAGAAATCTTGATTTTTCGTTTTGTATTAAGACAAAATGAACAAACATCTAAGTCACGAAGAAGATTTCTCGGCTTTGCTCGAAATAAAACATTATTATTTTTTACCTAAAATAAACTCATACAACTTATCTAAGGTTTGTATAGTGTTTTTCTGAAAGACTTTTTTTACCAATAATGCCAGTAGTATTTTTTTGAAAAAGGAATTAGCTTCTAAGTATACTTCTGTTTTTAACAGACAAGAACTAGAATCAATTGGACTAATGATATGATATTGATACACTACATCTACAGGTTTTGGATTAGTAGTCATTTCTCCATAAATCAATTGCTTTGGTTTTCCTTTTTTTGTTATGGATGTAAAGTTTAAATGTTTGTCTTTAATTACACAAACATGTTCCGTACCAATTCTAGTAACTTCATTAGCATTAAATTCAAAACTTACTGTATCATCTACCCAGTATTTTCTATAATTAAAATTAGAAATGTATTCCAATAACTTATCAGCAGCAATAGGAAACTCTTTTGTATAAACAAATGATGGAGCTTTGGTATGCTCAACTATTTTTGTGGCTTGAAAAGGATGTAGTTTGAGTTTTTCTTTATTAATAATGGCATATAAATAATCTAGCTGTTTACTATCATAAGTATCGTTTCCTTTGGAAAAATGATATAATGTAGTTTGATAATCGTTTTGTAAATTAATATAAGTCGCTAACTCATTACTAATAAGCGTATAGTTATCACTTTGCACACTATTTTTCATGAGTCGATGTGCTTCGATTACTTCCGTACCAAAAGGTTTTCTGTTGTTTTGTACGTTGATAAATTGCAATTCACCACAATGTGCAATAATCTTTAACTGTAATTTTGGTGCTGTAGAACATGCATTACAGGGACAAATTCTATTGTTTTCTAACAATTTTAAATGACTGTAAAATGCTGTAAACATACGCTCAATTTGAGCCAGTAATTTTTCTAAAGTCGGAATCTCATTTTCTTTATAAAAAAACAATGCATCACCTTCAATTTCTGCTAGTTGTAAATTCTCTGTATTGGCAGCAATTAACACCTCTAGCAATTCAGAAATTACATGCTGACTGTGTTCTACTTCTGTTGTTTGAACAAACTCCGTAAAACCAGAAATATCAGGAAGAAAAAGTAATGATGGTTTCATATAAAATGAAATAGTGTTTTTAGATGACTAGTTAAAGATAGTTATAAAATGTAACAATAAAGAATGCTAAAAGTTGAAGAGCTAAAAAGCTAAATTCATTAGTCATTAGCCATTAGTCTTTCAACTATTATCAATACATCAATGTTTGTATGGAGAATAAGAAAAGTAATCTTGAATATTAAATTTTCTGTCTTCAAATTTTTCGTGTAAGATTTTGTACTGTTCAATTCTATCTATTCTAAAAGAACGCATTTCTTTTCGCAGATGACAATAGGCAATTAAAATCCATTTATGGTTGGTAGAATACATGGCATAAGGTTCAATTTTTCGAATCGAAACCTTGTAATCATTGGCTTTTTTATAATTAATTTCTACATAATTAAAATTAGTAATGGCAAGCTGAATTTCTGAAAGAGCATTGCTAGAAAACTCTTCGAAAGTCCAATTAAAAACATGAATCTTATCGTGTAGCAATTCGCTTTTTTCCTGTACAGAGCTTTTAAAAACGGATTTAATTTTTGTTAGTGCATCGTTAAAATCGTTTACAAAAGAAGCATCTTTAGATTGACTAACAATATGTTGCGCTGTAATTAACGCATTGGCTTGTTTTTCGGTAAATTGAACAGGAGCAACGGTATAATGATCCATCAAACTATAACCACGACCTTCAATAGTATATACAGGTACGCCAGCGTCTTCTAATTTGCGAATGTCTCTATATATTGTTCGAACACTTACATCGTATTTCTCTGCCAACTCAGTTGCTGTTAGCAATCGTTTGGATTTTAATAAGGTTAAGATAGATATGAGTCGAGATAATTGAGACATATACAAATGTAAATGATTTTAATAATGTAGCAATGTGTTAATGAAGAGGGAAATAAAAAATCATAAAGACGATTACTATCTTTTAAACTTCATTTTACAAAACTAAACGTAGTTAAATGCCTTTATGATTTTTGTACACTTCCAAAGATATTTAACTACGTTTGATTGAATTAAAAAATGATATTAGTTTAGAGAATGCAATGCAACTCTATTTCCTTCAGTATCTATAAACTGAGCGATAAATCCATTTTCTCCAATACCCATTTTTGCAATAAAAACTTGTCCGCCAGCAGCTTCTACTTTGTTAAGTACTATATTTAAATCGTCTCCACCATTTAAATATACAGTTGAACCGTCTTTAGAAGGATGCATTTTGTCCATTCTCATTATAGCACCACCAACACCTTGGTTTTCATGATCATGTGGAAACATTCCGTATTCTACATTCTCTTCTGGCATTGGCATGTCTGTAATTTCGATGTCTAAAATTGTTTGGTAAAAAGTTTTTGCTCTTTGGTAATCTTGTACTGGAATTTCAAACCAGTTAACTGCATTTTTCATTTGATGTTGGTTTTAATATTTAATAATACCGCAAATGTAAAAGCCGTCTTGACAGATGATGTCAGAGGTGAAAATTAAGTTGATTTTTTTTGTAATATCAATTCTTCTTATAGTGATATTGATATATTTTTTCAATTGCTTTTGAAAAGTTTTAAAGAGTATTGTACTTTTACAAAGTAACCGTGTAATCATTAACACTTCAATTTTTTCTTATGAAAATCATTATATCTCCAGCAAAGTCATTGGATTTTGAAACACCAGTAAAAACAAGTACGCACTCGCAAGCAAAATTTTTAGAAGACTCAGTTAAACTGAACAAGAAGTTAAAAACTTTATCTAGAAAAAAGATTGCTGAGTTTATGGGGATTTCTAAAGACTTGGCAGAGCTAAATTACCAACGTAATCAAGATTGGAGTTTGCCATTTACTACAGAAAATGCTAAGCAAGCTGTATTTGCATTTACAGGAGAAGTATATAGAGGAATTGATGTTACAACTTTAGAAGAAGATAAGTTACCTGCATTACAAGATCGTTTACGTATTTTATCTGGCTTGTACGGTTTGCTAAAACCATTAGACTTGATTCAACCTTATCGTTTAGAAATGGGAAAGAAGTTAAAAGTAGGCCGTAAAGAAAATTTATATCAGTTTTGGGGAGATAAAATTGCAGCATCATTAAATGAAGAAATGGAAGATGATGAATTACTTATCAACCTAGCTAGTTCAGAGTATTTTAAAGCAGTTAATAAAAAAGTATTAAAAGTACCTATGATTACACCTGTATTTAAAGATTTTAAGAATGGACAATATAAAACGATTATGACATTTGCTAAAAAAGCACGTGGATTAATGGTACGTTTTATTGTAGAGAATGATATTCAAGATTTAGACGGAATTAAAACATTTAATACCGACGGTTATGCTTTTGATGCCAATATGTCTACAGAAACAGAATTGGTATTTACTAGATAATTGTTTTAATAAATTTAAAAGTTGTAAAGTTGAAAGTTTATAAAGTTAAGTCTTAAGTTTTTGACTTTCAATATAAACCAATGAATATACGAGAAGCAAATATTGCAGATGCAGAAATAATTTCTCAATTAGCACAAACAACTTTTGATGAAACTTTTGGACATCTTTTTCCGAATAGAGAAGTATTACTAGCGTATTTTGAAAAGACTTTTTCTTTAGAGAAAATACAAAGTAGTATTCAAAAAGAAAATAATGTGTTTTGGGTGGCTTTTGTAGAGGATATTCCTGTTGGATATGCAAAATTGAAAATACACTCTCCTTCGCAATTTATAGCGAAAGAAAAAATAGGGCAGCTTCAAAAGATTTATGTGCTAAAAGAATATTTATCGATGAAAATTGGTTTGGAGTTACAAAATACTTTATTGCAAAAAGCAAAAGAGTTAGGTAGAGAATATATTTGGTTATCGGTGTATAAAGAAAATTCGAGAGCGATTAATTTTTATAAGAAGAATGCTTTTAATCAAATTGGAAAGCATCAGTTTCAAATAGGTCCTTATGTATTTGATTTTATAGCAATGAGTTTACTATTATCATAGTAATTCACATTGTTTCTGAGTTGAAAGAATAAACTCTTTAAACTTTTGATTTTAGACTTTTCTGCTAAAGGATTAACAATCTGCTAGTCCAACGGTTACAGCTAAACCACCTTCAGAAGTTTCTTTATAATTACGATTCATGTCTTTGGCAGTTTCCCACATGGTATCAATTACTTTGTCTAATGGAACTTTTGCTTCTTTTGGATCTGTTTCTAAAGCCAATTCAGCAGCATTAATTGCTTTTATAGCTCCCATAGCATTACGTTCTATACAAGGAACCTGTACCAAACCGCCAATAGGGTCACAAGTGAGTCCTAAATGATGTTCCATGGCAATTTCAGCAGCAACTAAACTTTGTGCAGGGCTACCTCCAAGTAATTCTGTTAAAGCTCCAGCTGCCATGGCAGAAGAAACACCAATTTCTGCCTGACAACCTCCCATTGCAGCAGAAATAGTAGCATTCTTTTTGAAAATGCTCCCAATTTCACCTGCTACTAGTAAGAATTTTTTAATATGTTCAAAGTCGGCATTGTGATTTTCGATGACTAAGTAGTACATTAAAACTGCTGGAATAACACCAGCGCTACCGTTTGTTGGAGCGGTAACCACTCTTCCTAAAGAAGCATTTACTTCGTTTACAGACAAAGCAAAACAGCTAACCCATTTTAAAATTTCTCTAAACTTAACTTCCGTATTTCTAATGGCATTAATCCAGTTAGATTTGTCGGTATATTCGGTGCCTTTAATTAATTTTTGATGTAAAGAAAGTGCTCTACGTTTTACATTTAATCCGCCAGGTAAAATACCCTCAGTATGACAGCCAATATACATACATTCTAGCATTGTGTCCCAAACTCTATGCAGTTCTTTGTCAATTTCATCAGCAGACTTTAATTCCAATTCATTCTGAAAGACAATCTCAGAAATAAGCTTGTCTTCATTTTCACAGTATTTTTCTAATTCTGTGGCTCTATTTATTGGATATGGAAAGTTCTTTTTAGTAAACTTATTATCTGCAGGTGCTTTGGTGTCTTCTTGAATTACAAAACCACCACCGATAGAATAATAAGTTTCTGTAGAAATGATAGCATCTTCTTGGTAAGCAATAAAAGTCATTCCATTAGAATGAAAAGGTAAAAAGTCGCGATTAAAAACGACAGTATTTTCATCATAAGGAATTGCTTTTGTGCCATCTAATTGTAACAATTTAGTCTCTTTTATAGACGAAATAGTTGTTTCAATAGAATCAATCGGAATGTATTCTGGATCTGTACCACTTAAACCTAATAAGACAGCTAAATCTGTAGCATGTCCTTTACCAGTTAAAGATAAAGAACCGTATAAGTCAACATGAATATGAGTAATATTTTCGAAAATAACGGTGTCATGTAATTGTTGAATCCACTTTTGTGCGGCACGCCAAGGACCTAATGTGTGTGAGCTAGAAGGGCCAACACCAATCTTTAACATATCAAAAACACTAATAAACTGCGACATATTTTATTTTTTGGCTAAAGTAAAAAAAACCTTGATTTAGAAAAGATATTTTTTTTGAATTTTACGACGTTCAATCATGATGAATTCTGTCAACCTGTCACACTTTTTACAAGAGAAGTATTGAAAACTGACATTTTTATTTGGAAAATCTATTGGCATACAAATTGACTATAAGAGAAATGTAAAATCGAAAAACAACATTAATTATATAAATAAACATTATGAGTAAGATTATAGGAATTGACTTAGGAACTACGAATTCATGTGTTTCTGTTATGGAAGGAAATGAGCCAGTTGTAATTCCTAATGCAGAAGGAAAAAGAACAACACCTTCTATTGTAGGTTTTGTTGAAGGAGGAGAACGTAAAGTAGGGGACCCTGCAAAAAGACAAGCAGTAACAAACCCAACAAAAACAGTTTACTCTATTAAGCGTTTTATGGGGAATAAATATTCTGAATCTCAAAAAGAAGCAGAAAGAGTTCCTTATAAAGTAGTAAAAGGAGATAATGATACACCAAGAGTAGATATTGATGGGCGTTTATATACACCACAAGAAGTATCTGCAATGGTATTGCAAAAAATGAAAAAGACTGCTGAGGATTATTTAGGACAAGATGTTTCTGAAGCAGTAATTACTGTACCAGCATATTTTAATGATGCACAAAGACAAGCTACAAAAGAAGCTGGTGAAATTGCAGGATTAAAAGTTCGTAGAATTATTAACGAACCAACAGCTGCCGCTTTAGCTTATGGTTTAGATAAAAAAGGAGAAGACCAAAAAATCGTTGTATTCGACTTTGGTGGAGGAACACATGATGTATCTATCTTAGAATTAGGAGACGGAGTTTTTGAAGTATTAGCAACAGATGGAGATACTCACTTAGGAGGAGATGATGTTGATGAAAAAATCATTAACTGGTTAGCAGAAGAGTTTCAAGCAGATGAAAATATGGACTTACGTAAAGATCCAATGGCTTTACAACGTTTAAAAGAAGCTGCAGAAAAAGCAAAGATTGAATTATCTAGTACAACTTCTACAGAAATTAACTTGCCATATGTTACTGCTACAGCAAGTGGACCTAAACACTTAGTAAGAACATTAACAAAAGCAAAATTTGAGCAATTAATTGACGATTTAGTAAAGAGAACTATTGAACCATGTGCTACAGCTTTAAAGAACGCTGGTTTATCTACTTCTGATATTGATGAGGTAATTTTAGTAGGAGGTTCTACACGTATTCCTGCGGTACAAGAAGCAGTAGAAAAGTTCTTTGGAAAAGCGCCAAGTAAAGGAGTAAACCCAGATGAGGTTGTTGCTTTAGGAGCTGCAATTCAAGGTGGAGTTTTAACTGGAGATGTAAAGGATGTATTATTATTAGATGTTACTCCGTTGTCTTTAGGAATCGAAACAATGGGGAATGTATTTACAAAGTTAATCGAAGCAAATACTACTATTCCTACTAAAAAATCGCAAGTATTCTCTACAGCTGTAGATAATCAGCCTTCAGTAGAAATTCACGTATTACAAGGTGAAAGAGCAATGGCAGCAGATAACAAAACAATTGGACGTTTCCATTTAGATGGTATTCCACCAGCAGGAAGAGGAATTCCACAAATTGAAGTAACTTTTGATATTGATGCCAATGGTATTATTAAAGTATCTGCTTTAGATAAAGGAACAAACAAATCTCACGAGATTAGAATCGAAGCTTCATCTGGATTATCTGAAGAAGAAATTGAGAAAATGAAAGCAGAAGCAGAAGCAAATGCAGATGCTGATAAAGCTGCAAAAGAAACTGCAGAAAAAATTAATGGAGCAGACGGAATGATTTTCCAAACAGAAAAGCAATTAAAAGAGTTTGGAGATAAATTATCTGATGATAAAAAAGCACCGATTGAAGCTGCATTAACAGAATTAAAAGCTGCTCACGAATCTAAAGACCTTGCACAAATTGATGCTGCAATGGAAAAGATTAATGAAGCTTGGAAAGCTGCTTCTGAAGAAATGTATAAAGCAGAACAAGAAGCGCAAGCAGGAGGAGCTGCAGGAGCTCAACAAGGTCAAGCACAAGGAAATGCTGATGCTGGAGATGCTGTAGAAGATGTAGACTTTGAAGAAGTAAAGTAGTTTTAAAGAAAATAAAAACTTCTATATACTAAAAAGCGCAACCAATTTATGGTTGCGCTTTTTGCTTTAAAAAAAGTAATTTTTATGCCGATAAGGTTTTTTATTTGCCTAACTTTAAGAGCCCTAAATAATTACCTTAACATTGAAAAATAATATTGTTATTTGCGAAGACCATCCTATTTATGCAAAAGGGATGAATGACTTTTTAAAAAAGCATTTTAATATTGTTGGAGTTTTTAATAATGGTAAAGCTACCCTAGAATTTTTAAGAGAAAATTCGGCCGATATTCTTCTGTTAGATTTAAATATGGAAGAAATGAATGGTATGGAAGTAGTAAAAACTCTTAGACAAAAAAACAATCCAATAAAGATTGTCATTATTAGTATGTATAATGATAAAATACTAATAGAGAAATGTCAGAAATTAGGAGTAAACGCTTATTGTAATAAGCAGGTTGTAAATAGTGAGTTATTAAGGATTTTGGGCAATTTAGAAGAGAATACTTTTTTAGTTGATTCAAGTTTAAAAGAGAAGTTACGAAGTCATCATGTGTCACATAAAAAAGAAGATTTTGAGAAAAAACATTTACTTACCAAAAGAGAAAAGGAATTAATTTCTTTATTTTCTGAAGGGCTTTCGAATAAAGAAATTGCCAATAAGTTAAGTGTAAGTAGTTTTACGATTGATACTCATAAAAAAAATATTTTTAGAAAACTAGATATTAAAACAACTGTAGAGTTAGTAAAGTTTTACTATGAGAATTTTTAAACATTTTCTTGTTCTTTTTTTGGTGATTTTTTGTTCCTCTTTTTCTTTTTCTCAAGAAAAATTTCAGGTAAATAAGAATTTTAAAACTATAAAATTTGATACTTATATAAAGGTACATAAGACATTAAAAAATCAAACAGCAAATGAGATAGCAGCAAATGAGAATATAAAATGGAAACAAGTAAAGGCTCTTATGGGTTTTCTAAAGAATTTTATTGGCTAAAATTTGCAGTTGAAAATACAGAAAATTCAAAACAAGAATTGTTCTTAGAAATAAACAATCCACATATAAAATATATTGAGTATTATGAATTAAATAGAGATACCTATACATTAAAATATCATTGTGGAGATTATTTGCCCTTTGATACCAGACCAATTGACAATGAAAAATTTATATTTCCTATAGTTTTATCAGCTAAAGAAGCAGCACATATTTTATTAAAAGTAGATAAAAGAAATACATCAGTTAGTTTTCCTGCTTACTTATGGAATCAAAATGAATTTATTAAAGAAAGTAGTAAGTATAAATTAATTCGAGGTATTTTTTATGGCGGATTTGTATTTTGCTTTTTGTTTAGCACTATCAGTTTTTTCTTTTTAAGAAAACAGGTGTATTTATGGTACAGTTTATACATTTTAGCATCAAGTCTGTATCTATTTACCACCATGGGATATTCTTTTCAATATTTGTATCCTAATCAAGTAATTTTCACTTCTTTTTTTAGAATTGTAACATTAATTTTTGGAGCCATATTTTTACTGAAATTTACTCAGAGTTTGTTGGGAACAAAAAAATATGCTTCTAAAACACATCAATTAATTAATAGTATCGTTGTTGGATATATTATCTCTATAACCATACAATTTCTTTTTCCAAGTTTTTATAAAGCACATATCACCTTTATGGTAAAAGGAGTATACGTTTTGTTATTATTATCAACGATAAGTTATTTTTTAGCGGCATTTTTCACCTATTCACAACAAAAAGAAAAGGTGAAATTATACTTGGCATCATTTGGGGCGTTGTTTATTTGTGGTGCAATTTCTCTGCTTTTAGAATATGGTTGGGCTTTAGAGTATAGGCCTTATATTTCACTATTGTTTATAGGTACTTTATTAGAAGTTGTTGTGTTAGGGGTGAGTTTGTTAAATGATGTGCGTTTAACGTATAGAGAAAAAAGTAATTTAACGAAAAAAGTTGCTGAAAAACAACAAGAAATAACCCAAGCTTTTATTGATGGAATGGAAAAAGAAAAGCAAATTATTTCTAATGAATTGCATGATGATATTGGCAGTAGAATGGCTAACTTTTTAAGACTGGTAGATCATGAAAAAGAAATTTCTACGAGTTCAAGAAATAAGTTAACAGATATTATTGATGACATTCGTAAGATATCACACCAATTATCTCCAAAAAAAGGAAACCTGTTATCATTTAAAGAACGATTGACCAATGCTATTGAAGAAACTTTTTTCAATTCAGGGATTAAGTATGATTTTCAGTTTTTAGGAAACCATACTTTTCTAGAAGAGAAAGAAGCTTTAAATATATATAGAATACTACAAGAAATATTACACAACGTATTAAAGCATTCTAAAGCAACAACAGTAGAAATCCAGTTTGTGAATTTTGAAAATGAATTAACACTTACAGTAGAAGATAATGGTGTTGGTTTTGATGTAGAAAAAAAAGCTGCTGGTATTGGTCTTGAAAACATAAAAAAAAGAGTAGAGTATCTAAATGGAGATATCGAAATATCATCGGTAAAAAATAAAGGAACTTTTATTGTGATTGTGATTCCGAATAAAGAATAAATACTGTGAAAAATACCTTATTTGAGGTATTTTTTTTGACATAAGTGATAGGTAATTTTACCTAAAATTAAACCACTCGCTTATGATTCCAAAAACTACACTTACACTATTATTTTTGTTTTTAATTTCTTCTTCATTTGCCCAAACGGTTAATATTCCAGATGCAAATTTTGAACAAGCTCTAATTGACTTAAATATAGATTCTGATGGAGAAGTTAATCAATCAGTTTTAACGGCGGATATTGCTGCTGTTACAACATTAGATGTTTCAAATAGAAAAATAAAAGATTTAACAGGAATAGCATCTTTTACAGAATTAGTAACTTTAATTTGCCATACGAATGAGTTAATTGAGTTAGATTTAAGTAAAAACACCAAACTATTTAATTTAAATTGTGATAATAATTACTTAATTAATTTAAACGTAAAGAACGGCAACAATACCAATGTGAAATTTGGCGGAGGTAATTATAGTGCTCTGAATAACCGACTATTTTGTATAAATGTTGATTTCCAAGCACAGTTTTCTCCTTTTGTACCAGGAACAACTCGTTGGATTAAATCTGACGACGAGGTAAAAGGTTTTAGTGAGAATTGTGAAGGTATAGATGTAATGCCGTTTATAGCTTCTTTCCCAGCACAAATTATTGCCATATTACAAGAAAAAGCAGATACTAATAAAGATGGAAAATTACTATTAGGAGAAGTACAAGCTTTTGTTGGTGAGATGGATTTGTCTTCTATAGCTGGCATAACTGATTTGTCATTTTTAGATTCTTTTGTAAATATTAAAGGCTTAAACTTAGGAAGTAGTAATTTATCGTCTATTGATTTTTCTAAATTTAGAGATTTAAAAAACTTAGATTTAAGTGATAATGATGCTTTACAAAGTTTAGATTTATCAAAAAATCCAGAGTTAGCCTCATTAGTTGCTACAGGAAGTGACTTGTTAGAGTCGTTAAATTTATCAAACAATAAGTTATTAAAAGAGTTGGTGTTAAAAAATTGTCCATTAGTAAAAGCACTTGATATATCTACAGTTTCAGAACTAGATAGTTTGGTAGCCAAAGGGAATACACTGTTAAATACCATTACGTTTGGCACACAAAATTCTGGAAAGAAGAATAAAAGTCAGAAAAATGTCAATACTAAATTAAAAACAATTGATGTCAGTAATAATGCATTAACAAGTTTAGATATATCAAGTTTTCCTAATGTAAATAAAATCATTGTAAACAATAACTCACTCACTAGTTTAAAGGTGAATAACGGAAACAATGCGAGCATTAGTAATTCTAATTTTGATGCAAGAAATAATAATTTAACTTCTATTGTTGTTGATGATGCTACATTTTCAACTGCTAATTGGACAAATATTGACGCTGGTACAACTTTTATTAGTGGAACTTTATCTGTAGAATCTGAGGTATTGGCATCTATGATTAAAATTTATCCTAATCCATTTGTAGAACACATTAATATTAAGTTAGATAAAGGGATTGTTATCAAAAGAATATCGCTAAAAGATACCAACGGAAAAAGCATTTCTTCTTTTCCTGTAAATAATACAAGTCAAATTGATGTTTCTAACTTATCTAGCGGAATGTATTTACTCATTATAGAAACTGATAAAGGAATAGCATCTAAAAAAATAGTAAAATAAGTATATTATCTATGAAAAAGTAAAACGCAATCATTAATTTGGTTGCGTTTTTTAATTTTAAAAACTTTCTTTTGAAAAGCTATAATAAAACTAATTTTTTCAAACATACTTTTTGCCAGTTTGAGCAAGTATCACAAATGCATATCAATCAAAATAAAATGCATTATAAGAGCAAAGCTGGTAGTAAATACTTTTATACAGAAGAAGGAGTATATCGCTATTCTAATCATTGGGGAAGAGTGGCTAATTGTAGATGGAGATTGTTGTCAAGTGAAAAAATAAAGAGTCAAAATTACCATTTAGGTTTTGCAAAATGGACAGACTTTTACCCGCTTAAAGAGACAGAAAAACAGTTCTATATTTTAGTAGATTATCATCTTAAGACTGTAAATTTTTATCATAAAGAAACGAATCCAGAGGCTTTTTTGTTTTTTGCAAGTACGGCTCAAAAAAAAGTAAAAAAAATAAAGCAGTTGTTAGTAGAAGAAAGTTGGGCAAAATATTTTGAATTACCGATAGATGAGCTGCGAGAAAAAATTATTACAGAATACATTAACTCGAATATATCTTTGCAAGAAATAAAAAGATTGTATAAATACAAGTAAAATGTATTTTTGTGAAAAAACTAAAAAATGTTATTTAACTCTTTTGATTTTCTATTTTTTTTACCGGTAGTTTTTGTTCTTTACTGGTTTGTTTTTAAAAAATTACAGAATCAAAATTTTTTAATATTAATTGCTAGCTATGTGTTTTATGGTTGGTGGGATTGGCGCTTTTTAGGGTTGATTTTATTAAGTACTATAGTAGATTATAGTTTAGGAATACAAATAAAAAAAACAACTAAACAGCGGAAAAAAAAGAATCTGTTAATTATAAGCTTAGTGTTTAATTTAGGGTTATTAGGCTTTTTTAAATATTATAACTTTTTTATTGATAATTGGATTAACGCTTGGGAAGCGGTAGGCATTACTATGCATAAAAGTACATTAGCAATAGTGTTGCCGGTTGGAATTTCCTTTTATACATTTCAAACATTAAGTTATACTATTGATGTTTATAGAAATAAATTAAATCCCACAAAAAACTTTATTGCTTTTGCTAGTTTTGTGTCTTTTTTTCCACAACTGGTTGCTGGTCCAATAGAAAGAGCTACAAACCTCTTACCACAGTTTTATAAAAAGAGAATATTTAATTCTGATTTAGCAATCTCAGGAATGAAACTAATTTTTTGGGGATTGTTTAAAAAAGTAGTAATAGCAGACAATTGTGCTATTTATGTAAATGAAATTTTTAGCACTTATGAAGAACAATCTAGTATCACATTATTAATTGGAGCTATTTATTTTTCTTTTCAAATTTATGGTGATTTTTCTGGATATTCTGATATTGCCATTGGAACTTCTAGATTGTTTGGTTTTCATTTAATGAAAAATTTTAATTACCCATATTTCTCTAGAGATGTAGCAGAATTTTGGAGGCGTTGGCATATTTCGTTATCAACTTGGTTTAGAGACTATGTTTATATCCCATTAGGAGGATCAAAAGGTGTAAAATGGCTACAGATTAGAAATGTATTTGTCATTTTTTTAGTAAGCGGTTTTTGGCATGGAGCAAATTGGACATTTGTTGTTTGGGGAGGTTTAAATGCATTGTTTTTTCTCCCATTATTATTAACTAATAAAAATAGAGTTCACACTAATAATTTAGCTGAAAATAAAAGATTACCATCTTTAAAAGAACTATTTCAAATTGTTTTTACCTTTTGCTTAATAACTTTAGCGTGGATCTTTTTTAGAGCAAAAAATGTTAATGAAGCACTTAGCTATATTAAAAGCATATTTTACAATCAAAAGATAGTTTATTTAGATTATTTAAGCAATATAGAAAGGTATTCATTTGAAGTTCTATTTTTAATTCCAATATTTTGTTTTTTTGAATGGTGTTATAGAAGTAAAGAAACTCCTTTTGAAGGTAAGTATCAGTATGCAAATGAAATGATTGTATTGCTACTTTTATTAGTTTTTGGTCAATTTACAAATCATACTAACTTTATTTATTTTCAATTTTAATGAAAAAGTTTTTTAAATATATTTTTTTGAGATTAATTATTTTGGTGATTACATTGGTCTTATTAGATGTACTTTATACTGGAATATATACAAGAAAGAAAGGAATTAGGAATAAGGTTGAATTTATATCGCAAAAAAATAAAAAAGAGTATGATTATATTTTTCTAGGCTCATCAAGAGTAGAATATCATGTAGATACTGATTTAATCAATGTGGGTTCTGACGTGAGAAGTTTAAATATGGGAGTTTCTGGACAAAATCTTTCTGAAACATTTTTATTGTTACAATTAATGTGGAGTAAAGGTTTTACAGCGTCAAAAATATTTATTCAACTAGATGAATCTGACTTGTCTCCAAGGAAAGAAAAGTCATTTATTGGAGCAAGTTACTTTATGCCATATATACATATTAAAGCTGTAGATGAACATTTAAAAAAATATGATGAAGACTTTTTTATAGATACAAAAATTCCTTTTTTTAGATATATGAAATATGGTTACAAAATTGGATATAGAGAGCTGGCTTTAAAACTAGGCAATAAGGTAAGAAAGAAAAAATTCTTTATAGGCTTAAAGTCAGTATTAAAAGATCATAATGCTAAATATATTTTTAAAGAAAAGTATCATGAGAGTTTATTAACTGAAATAAGATTTTTTGCAAACCAAAATAATTTTGAAGTAGTATTTTTTACCTCACCTTATTACAATCCTCAAAAAACAAAGAAGTATAAGGAGTTTGCTAGGAAAAACAATATTATACAGTATGTTGATTCGATTTCTAACCCTAACTATTTTAAAGATTCAGATCATTTAAACTTTAAAGGGGCAAAATTATTTACAAAAATGTTAATTAGAGATTTTGACTTAAATAATTAACATTTTATGAGGGTAAAATGGTTCAAGTTTTTCGTAAATTTACTCAACCAAAAATTCACGGAAATTAACCGTTTTTACTTACTTATATGAATATACCACAAACTAGCTTGCCAAGAGTTGTAATTGTTGGTGGCGGATTTGCAGGTTTAGCGTTAGCTAAAGGGCTAGAAAAAAAAGAGATCCAAGTTGTTCTATTGGATAAACACAATTATCATACTTTTCAACCTTTATTATACCAGGTTTCTACTGGTGGTTTGGAACCCGATTCTATTGCTTTCCCAATAAGAAAATTATTTAATGATTTAGATCATTACCATTTTAGATTAGCAGAAGTACAACATATCAATCCAGAGAAGCAAGAAATAACTACTTCTATTGGAAATTTATGTTACGATTATTTAGTGCTAGCAACGGGATCAAAAACTAATTTCTTCGGGAATAAGAACATCGAAAAACATGCGATGGAAATGAAAAGTATTCCGCAATCTTTAAATATTCGTAGTTTAATTTTAGAAAACTTTGAAGCAGCGCTATTAACTTCTGATATTGAAGAGCGTACAGCTCTAATGAATTTTGTAATCGTTGGAGGTGGTCCAACAGGAGTTGAACTTGCTGGTGCTTTGGCAGAAATGAAAAAAGGAATTTTACCTAAAGATTATCCAGATTTAGACATTCGCCAAATGCAGATCAACTTAATTCAAGGTTCAGATAAATTACTAGATGCAATGAGCCCGAAGGCTTCTAAGAAAGCCGAGGACTTTTTAACTGGATTGGGTGTTCATGTTTGGAAAAATATTCATGTTAATAATTATGATGGGACTACGGTATCAACAAATACAGAAGAAGAATTTAAGTCAGCAACAGTAATTTGGGCAGCTGGAGTACAAGGAGATACTATTGATGGATTACAACAAGAATGTATTGTAGAAAGAGCCAATAGAATTAAAGTAGATGAGTATAATAGAGTAACAAACTATAAGAATGTCTTTGCTATTGGAGATGTAGCAAGCATGACTTCTGAAGATTATCCGAGAGGACATCCAATGATGGCACAACCCGCTTTGCAACAAGGGAAATTGTTGGCTAAGAATTTAGTTGCTCTGTTAAAAAATAAACCATTGAAAGCTTTTTCATATCACGACAAAGGTTCTATGGCAACAATTGGAAGAAATAAAGCTGTGGTAGATTTACCAAATTGGAAGTTCCAAGGTATTTTTGCTTGGTTTGTATGGATGTTTGTACACTTGTTTTCTCTCATTGGTTTTAGAAATAGAGCCATTGTCTTTTTAAACTGGTTGTATAATTATATTCGATTTGATAGAGAATCTAGATTGATTATTAGGCCTTTTAAAAATAAAAACAGTCAATCGTTTAAATAGCAAGATTTGATAAGTCCAAAAAAACTGAAAATTAGAAATTGCAACAGTTTTTTATAAAAACAAAAAAAGAATAAAATGAGTGCTGTATCTCATATAAAGTGTCCAAATTGTGGTGTTTTTAATACCAACAAAGAAAATTGTACGGCTTGTGGAGTTTTAATTTCTCATCAGAAAAAAAGAGAAACAAGAGCAACAACAATTAAAGCCAAAGAAATTGAACGAGTAAAAGAAGAATTAGAAAAATTAAGCCTTGCAGATCGATTAAAAAAGCATCCATTTTTTTTAGTGAAAATTGCAGGTTGGATTGTACATTCTGTGTGGTTGGTAATTAATATTATTGGAGGTTTAGTTGCATGGTTTGTAGCAATGGTTGCTGCAGGATGAAAAAAGCAGGTATTTACTATTTTTTAATTGCTCTAAGTATTGGAGTCTGTATTTATACTTGTGAGAAAATAGGAATTGTTTTACCTAAAATAATTCGGTTTTATGTCAATGATTTTTTAATCATTCCTATTGTTTTATTTCTTAGTTTGTGGATTGTTAGAAAGCTAAAAAGCAACAATAAATTACAGTTGTCTATTACTCAAGTACTTTATGTTTGTGCATTATATGCTATAATTTTTGAATATTGGTTGCCAAAGTTTCACCCCAGATATACTGCAGATAGTATTGATGTTTTATTGTATTTTGGAAGTGGAATTATTTTTTATTTTATTCAAAAGCGATGTTAAATGAATTGCAAAGAAGTTTTAGAAGTCTTACATCAATTAGCCAATCCAGAAAAGGTACTTTTTAAAGAACAAAAGTTTGGAGTGGTAGCTAACAATGCCTTGGGAGTTTATCATAAAGATTTAAAAGAATTAGCCAAAGAAATTAAGAAAGACAATGCTTTAGCTATTGAGTTATTCGAAACAGGTGTTTATGAAGCAAGATTGTTATGTAGCAAAATTTTTGATGTAAAGTACTTGACAGAAGAATTAATGGAACATTGGCTAGTTACTTTTGAAAACTGGGAAATTTGCGATTCTTTTTCTATGGGATTATTTGCTAAAAGCAACTTAGCAATACCTAAAATTAATGAATGGTCAAAAAGAACAAATGAGTTCGAAAAACGCGCTGCTTTTGCTACAATGGCTGCTTATTGTATGGCAGATAAAAAAGCAGATAATAGTGTATTTGAAAACTTTTTTCCATTGCTTATTACTGCTGCAAATGATGACCGTATTTATGTAAAGAAAGCAGTGAATTGGGCATTGAGAAATATTGGCAAGCGAAATATTGATTTGCATGCAAAAGCTATTGAAGTAGCTAAAGAAATTATTACTTTGAATAGCAAATCTGCTAAATGGATTGGAGAAGATGCAATTAAACAGCTGACCAAACCTAAAGTGAATATATTAGATTACCCAAGAGCCATTTATAGACCTTAATACTTGTTATGAATAAGAAAATAGATCAGCTAAGAAAAGAACATGTTGCCAGAATTAATAACGCTATTGTTTATATAGAAGAACATCTTTCAGAAAAGTTATTACTGAATGATATTGCTGCAAAAGCATTTTTTTCTCCATATCATTTTCATAGGATTTTTTCATTGGTTGTTGGAGAAACTGTCAATAATTTTATTGTTCGAAAACGTATTGAACGAGCAGCTGGTTTTTTAATGCGTCAAAGAGAAACACCAATTACTGAGGTTGCGGAAGTATTAGGATTCACAAGTTTATCTTCTTTTTCTAGAGCTTTTAAAAAATTTTATGGAATTAGCCCTGCAGAATTTAGAGAATTAAGTCCGAGTAAATTTAGCAAGATTTGTAAAACAGAAAGCAAGAAAGGACAAATCACCGTATCTTTTGAGCAATACATTTGCAATATTAATAACTCTTTAAATTGGTTTAAAATGAACGCAAATGTAACCGTAAAACAAATCGAAAATTTAGATTTAGCTTATATCTCTCATAAAGGAGAAATGGAAAAAATAGGAGAAGTCTTTCAACGTTTAATTCACTGGGCAATTCCTAAAGGACTCATGAATCAAGAAAACTTAAGACTATTAACTATGTATCATGATAGTCCTAAAATTACAAGTCCAGATAATATTAGATCAAGTATAGCTATTGTTTTAAATCAAAAAACAACTGTTGAAGGTGAGGTTAGTTTAAAAACAATTACTCCAGGAAAATGTATTGTCTCTAGATTTGAAATTACTCCAAATGAGTTTCAAAAAGCATGGGAATCTAGTTTTGTTTGGATGTCAGAGAATGGTTATAAGAAAAGTGAACAAGATCCTTTTGAGATCTATTATAACAATGCTCAAGAGCATCCAGAAAATAAGTTTATCGTAGATATCTGCATTCCTATTGTCTAATTAAAAATGCAGTTTTAAGAAGTTAAATTTGGTGCTAATTTCAAAAAAGAATTAGAACTCATTGTGATTTTTATTTACATGTAAATTTTTACTTATTACTATGAGTTAAATCACATTGAGTTCATTAAATTGATAGAAAATACTTAAGTTATTTAATTAAACAATTCGTCATTACTTTTTTACAATTCGGTAATTCTTTTTAGTAAGAGTTTGAGTTCTGCTACATCTTTGTGGCATCAAACAAACAAAACAATTCATAAAAATGAAACGAATATTATTTTTCATCATCGTAATTTGTCAAATCTCCTTAGTTGCACAAACTACAATTTCTGGTAAAGTAACCGATAAAAAAGGAGAACCAATTATTGGAGCTAATGTATATCTTGATGGTACATATGATGGAGCATCTACTAATGAAAAAGGAGAGTTTTCTTTTACAACATCAGAAAAAGGTACACAAACATTAAAAGTATCTTTTATTTCATACGAAACATATACAAAAACAGCTGATGTAAAAACATTTAAAAACATATTAGTCAAATTAAGAGAAGATGTAAATACATTAGATGCGGTAAATATCAATGCCGGTACTTTTGAAGCCGGTGATAATGCAAAAGTAACCGCATTAAAACCTTTAGATGTAGTAACTACTGCAGGAGCTTTGGGAGATTTTGTAGGAGCACTACAAACTTTACCTGGAACTTCTACTGTTTCTGAAGATGGAAGATTATTTGTACGTGGTGGAGAAGCAGATGAAACACAAATTTTTATAGACGGAATTAGAGTATTTACTCCTTATTCGCCAACGGCTAGAAACATTCCAACACGAGGGAGATTTTCTCCTTTCTTATTTAAAGGAATTACTTTTTCTACTGGTGGATATTCTGCAGAATACGGACAAGCATTATCGAGTGTTTTATTACTTAACTCAACAGATAATCCAGTAGAAGAAAGAACAGATGTATCATTTATGACTGTTGGACTGGGTGTTGGAAATACACAAATTTGGGAGAAGAATTCTTTAAGTGTCAATGCTTCTTATATTAATTTAGCGCCATATCAAGCAGCTTTTCCTGACAGAAATGAATGGCATAGACCAGTTCAATCTTTAGGAGGAGAAATGATTTTTCGTCAGAAAATGAAGAACGACGGAATGTTAAAAATGTACGGAGCGTTTAGTTATGTAGATTTTGATTTGACACAAGATGATATCAATTTGGCAGATGGTTTTCGTTTCGGAATGAAAAATAGAAACTTATATTTTAATACTTCATACAAAGGTTTTTTACCAAACGACTGGACTATTTTAACAGGATTGTCTTTTACAAACGATCATTCGAACATAAAAATTGAAGGTGATGATGTGGTAGACAATGAAAATTCAGCACATTTTAAAGTGAAATTAAAGAAGAATCTAAGCAATCGACTAAAATTTAATTTAGGAGCAGAATATTTTATTACAGATTTCAAAGAAGATTTTACAAGTCCAACATCAGGAAAATTTAAAAACGGCTTTAACAATAATATTGCAGGAATGTTTGCAGAAGCCGATGTTTTCTTTTCTAAAAACATTGCTTCAAAAATAGGAGTAAGAGCAGAGCATTCTGAATTGTTAAATGAAACAACAATATCACCAAGACTTTCTCTAGCATATAAAGCAGGACAGAACGGACAATTTTCATTAGCTTATGGAAAGTTTTTTCAAAATCCGAAGAAAGAATATTTAAAATTTAATACAGACTTTAAAGCAGAAAACACCTCTCATTTTATAGCTAATTATCAATATGTAAAAGACAAGCAAATCTTTAGAATGGAGGCATATTATAAAGATTATAATGATTTAGTAAAATACGATACAGATTTTAGTTTACCAACCTCTAATTTTACCAATAACGGATCAGGTTATGCCAAAGGATTGGATGTGTTTTGGAGAGATAATAAATCGTTTAAAAATACAGACTACTGGTTGTCATATTCTTTTATAGATACCAAAAGAGATTATAAAAATTATGTGCAATCTGCCACTCCAGGTTTTGTTGCGAAGCACAATTTATCTGTAGTTGTAAAGCATTTTGTGACAGAATGGAAAAGTCAATTAGGAATTAGCTATAACTTTGCTTCTGGGAGAAATTATACAGACCCAAACTTAGGAGGTTTTTTAAATCAGAAGACTAAAAGTTACAATTCTATCAATGCAAACTGGGCCTACTTAATTAGTCAGCAAAAGATATTTTATGTATCGGTAAGCAATGTGTTAGGAACTAAAAATATTAGTGGATATCAATTTGCAAATCAACCAAACAATATCGGAAAATTTGATAGTAGAGCTATTACACCAGCAGCAGACAGCTTCTTTTTTGTAGGATTCTTCTGGACAATTAGCAGTAATAAAGATAGCAATCAGTTAAATACTTTATAAAACTACGTTTCGGTAAAGAAAATCAACAGTTCGGTAAAAATTAAATGTATATCTTCCCATATCATTTGATATTTGAACCATAAAACAACAACATCATGCAAAAAGTAATTATTAGTATAGTATTCTTTTTAACCACAATTTTTTTTTCTTTCGGACAAGAGAATAATGGATATACAATTACGGTGAATATTTCTGGAATGAAAGCAGACAAAGGCAATGTGTATGTGGCTTTGTACAATTCTGAAAAAGACTTTTTAAAAAATCCTTTTAAAGGTGATATTGTGAAAGTCACTGATAAAAAAGCAACAGCCGTTTTTAAGAATATAGCAAAAGGAGTTTATGCAATTTCAGTTTTTCACGATAAGAATGATAACAAAAAAATGGATACCAATTTTATGGGTATTCCAAAAGAACCAACTGGATGTTCTAATGGAGCCACTGGATTTATGGGGCCACCAAAATTTAGAAAAGCAAAGTTTAAATTGGATAAAGACATTGTACTTCCAGTAAAAGTAAAATAAGAATTATTAATATCAAATGACAAACCATGCTATATATAATTAAGTTCTGTTATGTATAGAGAAAAACGAAAGAAGATGAAAAAAATAACACTATTATTAGCGCTAATTTTTGCAGTAAACTTAACTGCGCAAAATCAATATGAAAAGGGAATGAACAAAGCTTTTGAGCTTTGGGGAACACAAAAAAACAAAGAAGCAGCTCAATTGTTTGAAAGAATTGCAAATGCAGAAAAAGACAATTGGTTACCACCATACTACGCTGCTACTGTTTTAATTATTGATGGTTTTGCTATTAGAGACGAAGCAAAATTAACAGCACATTTAAATAAAGCACAAGCATTGTTAGATAAAGCAACAGCAATTTCTAAAGATAATCCAGAGATTATTATTACTCAAGCTTTATTAAATACTGTTTATGTAGCTTTTGATGGGCAAAAATACGGAATGAAGTTATCTGGAGAGAATATTCAACTGTATACGAAAGCTTTAAAAATTGCACCGAACAATCCTAGAGTTGTTTTTGCAAAAGCACAATGGGATATTGGTGGAGCAAAATTCTTTGGACAATCAACAGAACCATTTTGTAAAGAAATTAAACGAGCTATCGAATTGTTTAAAAAAGAAAAAAAGAAAGGGAAATTTCATCCTTTTGGCGGAGTAGAAAGAGCAGAAGAAGCCTTAAAGCAATGTGGTAAATAATACCAATACTATTTTGTAAAAGTAAAAGCCTTTATCATTTGATAAAGGCTTTTGTATTTATTGAATATTACTAAATACGTATTTCATTTCTGTGGCAATTTGTATGCTCCTTTCTGAATACATTTTTTCTTGATCAGGAGAATTGTCAAATGCTTTTGGGTCTTCATAAGTAACTGGAATTCTTTTTTCAGCTCCAGCAATAAACGGACAACCTTCATCTGCTTGTGAACAAGTTAGTACAGCTCCAAATTCTGATGAAGGATTGAATGCATTGTCAAAAGTTTTTGAAAAACCAATAATTGGAGGTGCATTTTCTGCATATTTTATTGCATAAACAGGATTGCTAGTTTCTGATACTTTCTGAATTTGAAACCCTACATTTTCTAACGTGTTTTTTGCAGCAATAAAAAGAGCTGTTGCTTCTGTTCCACCAGAATAACTATCAATATCAATAGCATAATAAGCAGCCATGGTTTGTGCCCAAACTTGTCCTAAATGACTCCTTCTAGAGTTGTGTGTACAAATAAAATTTAATCTAGTTTTTTTAGATGTACTCACTTTTTCTTGTACATAATCAATTAAGGGTTGTAATACCGCTTTCCTTTCTTGAGAAATCGAATTGATGTCTAAAACTTCAATTACTTGTTGTATTTGTGTATACATTCTTTTAAGTTTTTAGCAGCAACCAGAACCAGGTGCGCAAGCATTAGCTGTTTGTAATTCATTTAAAGATACCTTCTTTTTTACAGGAGGAATATTGCATTTATCTTTTGCCAAACAATCGGTTTGCTTTGTGGTAAGTAAAAAGTTTTTACCATCAAAGTCCAATCCGTATTTACCAATTGTTGGTCCTTGGTATTCCACCTCAATTTCTAAATCTTCAATATTCAAAACATTTTCAGAAAGCTCTATAATATGAACAAGTTTTTCTGGATGTAATCTGTGATCATAATCATCTGCATCCCATAATTGAAAATTAACAACTTCCTCATTGCGAACAGTTCCTCCACAATCAATAAAATGTTTGCTAACTTTTCCTACTTCCGTTACATGAAAGTGGCTAGGTACTAATGAACCGTCTGGTAATTGAAAAGCAATTTGCTCTAATTGTCCTAAGTGATTTTTAATTTCTGATAATTTCATTTTTATATAATTTGTTGTATTGTATTATTACGATTAATAAGTGTAAATTTTTTTAACAGCATTCGCCTTTGTCATTAACTCGTTGACTAAAGAAAGAAGCAAATAAATGAGAAGTTTCATTCCAAAATTCTTGATCGATACAGTAGCAAACACTTGTTCCTTCAACTGTTCCTTTGATAATTCCGAGTTTTTTTAGTTCTTTTAAATGTTGAGAAATGGTAGGCTGTGCCAATCCAATAACTTCTACCAAATCTCCACAAATACAAGAATCTATCTTAAATAAATGCTGTAAAATTGCTACTCGAGCTGGATGTCCAAAAGCTTTTGCAATCGAAGCAATTTTGTTTTGCTGATCTGTGAATATTTCAGTTTTTGTGATTCCCATATGATTTATTAATTATTATATTGCAATATTACGATTAATAAAAAAACTGCACAAGAAAAATTTATTTTTTTATTAGTTGCTTTTGGTGAATCTACTATTGTTAGTAGAAATGAGTATAATAATTTTAGAAATTCTTATTCTTAACTTGAATAATTTCTGCGGCGATACTTACAGCAATTTCCTCTGGAGTCTGACTTTTGATAGGAATACCAATAGGAGCAAAAACCTGATTCAATTCTTCAATTGTAAAACCTTCTTTTTGCATGACTTCCCACATGGTTTTTAATTTAGCTTTACTACCAAGAACACCTAAGAATTTGTAGTTATTTCTGATCAATTTAGAAAGAATCAGTTTGTCATCGGTATATTTATTAGTCATGATTGTTACATAACTATCATTTCCTTCTTTGATAAAGTTTGTGATGTTATGATAATCAATAACTTCTTTTTTATGGGCAAAAGAATTAATTTCTAAAGTGTTTAAATTTTCTCTATTGTCAAAAACTACCACATAAAAATCAAGTTGTCTAAACAATTGAGAAACAGCCAAACCAACATGACCACCACCTACGATATAAATAGTTTCTTTAAAACCTATTAATTCTTTAAAAGTCCAATTTTCTTCAGAATGAATGGTTGCTTGGTATTTTTCTGAGATTGTATCTTTAGTAAAATCAATATCAGAAGGAGAGAAGCACAAGGTAAGTTGTTGTTTGTTTTCTAAGCAATGAATTAATTGATGAATTAATGGAAGATGAGAGGCGTTTAAAGGATGAAAAACAACGGTTTGTTCTCCAGAGCAAATCATGCCAGATTTATCTTTTCCTTTTCCTTGGTGAATCTGCTTTTTGTAAAATATTTTTTCAATCTTTTGAGCTAATAATATTTTTACTTCTTCAACCAAAGCAAATTCCATCACACCACCACCTACAGATCCATAAATAAAGCCATCATCAGCAACTAGCATTTTAAAACCTTTTCTTCCAGGAGAACTTCCAGCGTTTTGAATAACTGTTAAAAGGTATACTTTTTTATCTTCTTGTAATTGTGTTAAAAGCTGTTGCCAGAATTTCATAAAAGCTTATTTAAAAATGGTTTCGCTTAGTGCATAATAAATTGCCATTAAGGCAGAAAAAATAGCACTAGCTAAAAATCTCCAACGCAAATAAATCTTATTTTGTATTACATAATTAGCAATAAATGAAATTGGAATATTTACTAAAAAAGACAAACTTGCTATTTGCAATAAATTTAAATCTATTTGTTTAAAATTCCCAGAAAATAATTTAATAAATACTAAATGACGCCAAATCCATAAAGGATTAAAATAAATGATTGCCAAACTAGTTTTTGTAAATGTCTTTTTAATTCCATTTAATGATTTCGTTTTTCGCTCAATCCATGCAAAATAGTTGGGAATTTCAAAAGCATAAATGGTAGCACCAATAAGTATCATTCCGAGTAATCTATATAACTTAAACTCTTCCAACAAAAGAGCTGCAATAGTATCTCCAGCACTATAAATAAGTGCACCTTTAAGAATATTTTGTTTGGAATAAGTAAAACGCATTAAAAGAATTCTATTTCTCGTACAAGCTCATCAATACTTTTTCTGGAGTAAATGGAGCATCAAATTTTAATTGATAGTTTTTATTAAAAGCTTTTACAGCATACTGAATTGCGAAATAAGCACCAATTCCATACATCAATGGAGGTTCTCCAACAGCTTTAGATTTTTTTATTGCCAATGGATTTCCTTCAGTTTCTAAAGGAAGAATGTTCACGTTTTTAGCAGCAGAAAAAACATCAGGAACTTTATAAGTAGATAAAGTATTTGAAAGTAATTTTCCTTGAGTATTGTATGAAATTTCTTCCAAAGTCATCCAGCCAATTCCTTGTGCAAGAGCTCCTTCAACTTGTCCAATATCAATACCAATATTCATACTTTTACCAAAATCGTGTACAATATTTACAGCATCAATTTCATAAGTGCCTCGTATACAATCCACAGTAACAGTAGTTATTGCTGTACCATATACATGGTAAGCAAAAGGATGTCCTTTTTCTTTACTTTTATCAAAATGAATTACAGGTGTAGCGTAATGAGCATTTTCTGTTAAAGCAACTCTTTCTAACATGGCTTGAGCTATCAAAGCTTCCCAAGTTAAGGTTGATTTTTCTCCATTAACCAAAATACAATCATTATCAAAACCAATACTGTTTGCATTGGTAGAAAGTATGTTTGCTGCTACTTTTTGTAATCGATTTATCAAATTATTACAAGCTTTTTCAACGGCTTTTCCGTTCAGGTCAGCAGTTGCACTAGCTGCAGAAGGAGAAGTGTTGGCAACACGAGTAGTGTTTGTACTTTCTAACTTTACTTTATGAGGAGAAATACCAAAAATTTCTTGAGCAACTTGTAGCATTTTGGTATTTACACTTTGTCCCATTTCTACTGCTCCTGTACTAACACCAACACTACCATCTTGATAAATGTGAATCAAAGCTCTTGCATGATTCATAGGTGTGTTGGTAAAAGAAATTCCGAATGCAATTGGCATTAAAGAAATTCCTTTTTTTGTATGAGAATTGTTAGTATTATATTGGTCTACTTCTTTTTGTAAATCACTTAAATTAAAAGTATTTTTTGCTGTATTCCATGCTTTTATAGCTTGTACTTCTGTAACAATTTGACCATACGAAAACTCATCATTTTCTTTAAGTAAATTGGCTTCTTGAATTTGACATTTATCAATACCAAGTTTATCTGCAGCATCAGCAATAGCACTTTCAATAACAAACATTCCTTGCGGACCACCAAAACCTCTAAATGCTGTATTTGGTGGTAAGTTGGTTTTACAACTATAGACTGTTGTTTGAACATTTGGAATATAATAACTATTGGTAGCATGAAACAATGTACGTTCTGCAATTGCTGGAGATAAATCTGCAGCAGCACCAGAATTTTGTAAGAACTCTACTTCAAATGCTTTGATTTTTAAGTCTTTAGTTAATCCAATTTTAAAGAATGAATTGTAAGGATGACGTTTACCTGTCATTCGTAAGTCATCATGTCTATTTAAAATGTACTTAACGGGTTTGTTTAAATGTTGTACAGCTACTGCAGCCATCACTGCCCATGGAGTAGCTTGATCTTCTTTCCCTCCAAATCCACCACCTAAACGAATTACGTCTACTTCAATTTTATGCATTGGTATTCCTAATACTTTTGCAGCAGTTTTTTGAACTTGAGTAGGGCCTTGAGTAGAAGAAGTAATTTTGATTGTTCCGTTTTCTTTCGGCTCTACATAACAACCTTGAGTCTCTAAATACAAATGTTCTTGTCCGTTAGAAAAGGTTTCTCCTTCAAAAACATAATCACAAGTATTGAATGCTTCTGAGCTATTTCCTAAACTAAAAGATCTAGGAGCATTGATAAAACTACCTTTATCTTTGGCTTCTTTTGCTGTTGTAATTACAGGCAATTCTTCTATTTTAATCTCAATTAAAGTGCGTGCTTTTTTTGCAATACTTTCAGAAGTTGCTACAATAAAAGCAATAGGTTGCCCCCAAAAGTGTACTTCATCTTCTGCCCAAAGAGGCTCGTCTGGTAGGATGCCTCCAATTTGATTTTCACCCAAAATATCTTTATAGGTAAATATCTTTACAACGCCATCTATAGCTTCTGCTTTGCTATAATCTATGCGTGAAATTTTTCCATGTGCTTTTGGCGAATCATAACACAATCCATACAAAGTGTCTTGTCTAGTCATTAAATCATCTACAAAAAGAGATTCACCACGAAGATGCGTATAACTGTCTATGTTTTTCATGATGTTGCAAGTTTTTGTAGTTGAAATTTAGATGGAAATAACATTATAAAGTGTGCAAAAAATAACTGTTTTGCTAGTAGTCTTTTGTAAGAAGTTGTTCCTCTTACATCACTAATCGGACTTATTTCTGATTGCATGATTTTTTCAGCGGCAATAATTGTTTCTATATCTAATGATTTGTTATATAAAAAAGCAGCAGTTTTTTCTAAATATTTCGGAATTGCAGAAACACCTCCAACTGAAAAATGAGCCTCTAGAATTGTATTTTCTTCTAAGGTGATTTTTCCAGCAGCATTTACACTTGCAATATCTAAATGTGTACGTTTGCTTACTTTTTCAAAGTTAAAATGTGTGTTTTTAGAAAAAACAGGAAAAGAAATACTTTTAATGATTTCATTTTCGGCTAAATCAAATTTTTTATAATCTGTATGAAAGTCTTTAAAAGCTAAGTTTCTTTCGTTATGATTAGTGTCAGTAATAACTAAAGTTGCATTTAAAGCTAAAAAGAAAATAGACATGTCTCCGATAGGAGAAGCATTGACAAAGTTTCCTCCTAAGGACCCCATATTTCTAATTTGCTCTGAAGAAACTAACTTTAAAAACTGAGATAACTGAGGAAACAGTGTTTGTAATTTTTTATTGTTTGCAATTTGAGTAACTGTTGTATTTGCACCAATTGTACATATTGTATCTGTAAAAGAAATCCCATTTAAGTTTGAGTTGTAAGATAAAAGATGCATTTTTTTTGTAGCCATTTCATCGGCAAAACGAACAAATAAATCTGTTCCATTAGCAACTTTAATACCTGTGGTATCTGGTTTTTTAGGAACAATTTTTTTTAATCTTTCTGGAATGTCTTTAAAATAACTAGGAATAAAATTATTTGCAATTAACCAATCTATTGAATCTTTCTCTTCTTTTTTTGAGAGCTTTTCTTCAATCGTAAATCCAGCTTTTTCAATAGATTTATATCCTGTACATCTACAAATATTTCCACTAATGGCATCATTACAAGTAGTCGTACTGTTTTCTTGTAGTGAAAAGTTAGTCATAGAAACCACAAAACCAGGTGTACAAAAGCCACATTGAGTAGCATAATGATCTGCCATAGCTTGTTGTGGAAAAGTTAATGAAGAAGGTAGATTTATTCCTTCAATAGAAACTATGTGTTTTCCATGTGCATTTCCTAAAGGAGAAATACAAGAAGTGATGGATTGATATGTAACTGTGTTTTCTTCTGTTAAGCTACCAACTAGTACTGTACAAGCTCCACAATCACCTTCTCTACAGCCAATTTTAGTGCCTTTTAAATGTTGATATTCTCGTATAAAATCTAATAAAGTAACTCCATTGTTTACCTCGGTAATTATTACCTTGTCGTTTAGTATAAATTCTGTCATAAGCAAAGGGCAAGATACAAAAATGTTAGAATATTGAGATTTTTTTTAAGAAATCAGTCTTAGTTTTTCTTTTAAGAAGAGCTGTTTTCTATTTTTGTTTATCGAGAATTTAGGTAGCAATTATGGAAGTTATTAAAGAGAAAAAAGCATTAAGAACTCATATTAAAAATGAGAGAGAAGCAATTAATAAAGAGTTTAAGTTAGCTTACGATACTGCTATCTGTGATAAATTAGATGTATTAATTTCCAATAAAAATTGTCAAGTCGTTCATGCGTATATTCCGATGGAAAATGAAATTGATATAAGACCATTACTAGCAAAATTATTAGCAAAAGGGATTAAAGTAATAACACCAAAAACATTAAAAAATAGAGAATTACAGCATTTAGAGTTAACTTCTTTAGATAGTTTAGAAGACGGAATTTATGGTACATCTCACCCTGCAGATGCAAAAGTTTATTCAGACTCCTTTGATTTAATTATTGTACCAGGTTTGGCATTTGATGCTAAAAATTACAGATTGGGTTATGGCGGTGGTTATTACGATACTTTTTTAGCAAAACATAGTCACGCATTTACTGTTGGTATTGGATATCCATTTCAGAAAATAGCTAAAGTTCCTAGAGAAAAACATGACGCTTGTTTGGATTTAATACTTTAGTCTAAATTTTAAAAAAGAAAAGTCTAAAGAAACGATTGTTTACTTTAAACTTTTCCACTTTTTAACACATTAATCACTATAAACGCTCTAATTGTCTTTTAAAGTAAGCCGAATTTGGGGATTTTTGTTTTTCAGCTAACTCAATTATTTTTTTATAAGTTTCTTTAGCTGTATCAATTTTATCTAATCGACGATATAGTCTAGCTAAACTATTCAAAGCTCCAATAGAGTTAGGGTGATTTTTGGTGTTAAGAATTAGTAATTCTTCTGCTAATTTTTCTTTTTGATCTCTGTAAAGAACATCTGCTAACATCCTTAAAGTTTCATCAGTAATAACTGAGCTCACATTGTATTTTTTTGCCCTTCTAGCAAAGTATTGTTTCAAGCCTTCTAAACTTCCTTTTTTTGCGTAATCTTGATAACTATGAAATGTCGGTGCTTGAAAATCACTAAAAACTTGATTTAATCCATTATAAATAGTAATGTATGGAGTGGTCATATGTACATGATTTTCAATGAAATTGTATTTCCATCGTAAACTTTTTGGAGCTTCTTTTTTAAATAAATCAACAAATTTATTCATAGCATTGTATACAATTGTACTTTCTGCATTGGCTTCAGTTAAGGTAAAATATACAGATTTATCTATGTTTGGTAGTGTTTTAAAAAATGTAGAAAACTTGTTATGTAATTCTGAATTGAATATTTGTACAACTGGACTTGCAGCAATGTAATTGTCAAACAATTGAGGTTCAGTAACTAAATAATTTAAGGTAAATGCACCAGCTAATGAGTGTCCAAATAGCGTTTTAGTTTTATTCGTTCTATAGTTTTTGGTAACAAATGGAATTACTTCTTCTTTGATATATTTTTTAAAATTATCCCTTTGATTGGCTAGATCTCTTCCACGAGTTCCTCGATTATTTGGAATCGCAACAACAATACTTGCAGGCATTCTTCCAAACTCAGTTAAAGTATTGACTGCATTTACAGTATGTGAAAAATGATTATTTCCATCTAAAACATAAATTACAGAATATTTTTTATCAGTTGTATCATAATCTCTTGGTGTATGAATTAATAAACTACGTTCTTCTTTTAAAACTGTAGAGTGCATTTTAATTTCTTCTCCTAATGATAAAGTAATGGGAGTATTTGTTGATTTAATTTGTGCACTTACTAAAGCAACACTAAATAAAAAAATAAGCTGGGTAATAGTTTTCATTATGATTTTGGTTTTCGGGAGGTGAAAGTACATAAGTTATAGACTGATTTAAGAGTTTTAAGATATTGTTATTAGTACTTTAACAGCTTCTATTAATTTTGTGTTAAAGTAATTTACTGATTACGATTTATACGGATTAAGTTTTTCTCAAATGCCTTACTGTTAGTGTGAAAATATTTTTTAGCTAATGAAACAGCTTTTTTATAAGCTTGTTTAGCTTTAGAAAATTGTTTTTGCTTTTCAAAGAACTCACCCAGACTATCCCATGCATTTGCTGACTTTGAAAATAACTTCGTATTTAATTTAAAATAATATGAGGCTTTGTTAATATCTGTTTTTATAAATTCATAAGCAACCCTATTTAGCATATCTTCAGCAAATTGGTTTTCCTTAGTCATTTTATGAATTAGGTCTTTCAATGGAGAAAAATCCATTTTTTCTTTTTGATGCATTCTAACTATTTTTTGCATATATCCGCCAGAAGGAAAAACATTAAACCCCGCACTTTTAGATAAAATTTTATGGTAATCTTCTATGCCTTTATAACCACCTTCAGCAAAGAATTGTTTTTTACTTCTAAAACTTGGTAGAATAATTCTAGTACTTTTTGATAGGTCTTCACCTTGTACTTTTCTGTAAATATCACTTACAAGTTTATAAGGCTGTAGTGGAGCAGTGTTACTTAATACAATTATTGTTGTTCCATCATCGGCCAGAAATAAGTAATTGGTAAAGTTATTTACACTTCCACTGTGTCCATAGAATTGAGTATGTGGAATATAGCGAAGAATTTCAATGTCATTTCGCATCCAACCATAGGCATAGCCAGATAGATTTGGTTGAAATATCTTTTTAGTAAATCGTCTTTTTAAGAGCCTGTTTTTACGCAAAGCTTGAGACCATAAGAAGATTTCATTTGCTGTTCCATGCATACCTCCAGCCGAATAAGTATTGCTTTGGTCTCTATTCTTGTTTTCTTTATACTGTTGTTTTATAAATCGATAGTTTTTTACAATTTCATTATTAAGAAACTCATTTGTGCCATAACCGATGTTTTTTAACTTTAATGGCTTAGATATATATTGTTCGATAAGTTGAGAAAATGTTTGTTTAGAAACTTTTTCTAATGCAGCTCCTAATAATACATAGCCTAAACTACTGTATTGAAATTTAGAATTAGGAATAGAAGAGAGCCCTGTTTTATTTACTAATTGAGCATATTCTGTCGGAGTCATTTCTTTGCTAGCAAAAGAGCGCATACTTTTTATATGACTTCTTAACCCATCATAATGTGGTACTCCAGAGGTATTTGCCAATAAACGATGAATTGTGATATGTTTTCCTTTCTCGCGATTAATAAAAGGCAATATATCTGATATGGGTTGATTTAATTTCATATTTCCCATTTCAACTTGTTTTAGAACTAAGAATGCTACAAGAGGCTTAGTTAAGGAGCCTAATAAAAATTTTGAATTTAAATTTAATAACTTTTTAGTTTCCATATTAGCATAACCATAAGCTTTATGTAATATGATTTTATCGTTTTTAGCAACTAATATTACTCCGTTAAAATTAGAACGTATCCCTAAAGATTTACCATTAGTGGTGTACTGTTTAATAAAAGAATCTAATTGCTGTGCATTAATTGAAAATGTAAATAGTATTAAAGCAGTAATGCTAAGGATTTTTTTCATGATAAAATTGATTATAATTTTAAAGCGAAAGTAGACAGGTTACCTTAGATTTCTTACTGCATTAAAGATGCTTTTTTACCTCATTCTTAAGTATTTTGTAATGAAAAACTCAGTAGGTGAGTGGTTTATGAAAATTTATTAGAAGAAGTTAGGAATAAACTTGAAAATAGTAGTTTCTTTTTTATTTAACTTAATAACCTGTTGAAGTGTAATGAAAACATTTATAATAACAAATAGAACATATAAAATAAACTCTATAGGAAATGGACGATACCCTTCTAATCCTGTCAAAATATAAATAATAAATTCAGTTAAAATCACAGTAAACAAAACTGTAAAGCTCCATAAAATTTGAAAACTAATAATTTTACCTGCTGTAGGTCTTAAGTCTTCTTTGTGCTTATTTTTTTTCCATAAAATAAATGGGGCAAGAATATTAATCAGTGGAATTAAACTACAAATTATTGAAATTAAAGATATTTTTTTAAGAAAAGTAAAGTCAATATTCTTATTTGTTTTTTTCTCTTTTTTATTAATAATAGAAAGATCAATTTCTAAACAATCGGCTAAAGTTTTTAGTGTATAAGGTCTAGGGGTTACATTGCCTCTTTCTATTCTTTGAATGGTGCTTAAAGAAATACTAGAAGCTTCAGCTAGTGCTTCTTGAGACCAGCCTTTTTGTTTTCGTGTTTCACTTATTTTATTTCCTATTATATCTGCATTCATATGATAGCAAAAATACAATTATTCGAGAATAAGGACTATTGGTTTTTAACTATTGTTTTTTTAAAAAAATGTAATCAGTATTTAAAACATATAATTTAATAACAAACAGAATTATTAATATGTTAAAAAAGTGTCAGTATAAAACCTAAAAAAGAAGCTCCTAATACAATAAATGCCGAATTCAATTTTTTAAATCCGAATACAATAATTAAACTAACAATAGCAATTGTTGTAGTACGCCAATCTACTAAAGTGTCTTTTCCCATTTCAACACAAACGGCAATAATTACGGCAACTGCACCAATATTTACAGCATCTAAAAAAGCAGCAATACTTTTTGATTTTCGCAGTTTTGGCATAATAGGATTTAAGATCGCAACAAATACAAATGAAGGTAAGAAAATTCCAATTGTTGCAGCCAAAGCACCCCAAAATCCATTGAGTTGCCAACCAATAAATGTAGCAGTAGATAAAACGGGACCAGGTGTAAATTGCCCAACAGCAACGGCATCAATGAGTTCTTGTCTGGTTAACAATCCTGTTGCAACCAATTCGGCATCTAAAAAAGCAAAAAGAACATATCCACTACCATAAAGTAAAGCACCTACTTTACAAAAAATTAAAAAGGTTTTTAAACTGCTTAGATTAATTAATAAAAAAGGAGCGATACCTAAAGATGAGGTAGGCTTTTTAACTAAAAATAAAGCAAGCCCTAATAAACCACAACTAAACAGTGCTAAAATTTCATGAAAACCAAAAAGACAAGCTATTAAAGTAATACTTCCTAAAATACCTAAAGTTGTGGTTTTTAGAGCTTTTTTTCCTAACCTGTAAACTGCTGATAGGATTATGGCAATAACAGCTGGTTTTATTCCATAAATAAAAGGTTCAACTTCTGGTAATTGACCATATTCTGCATACATCCAAGCAAAAAGCATCGTAATAACCACTGCAGGGAAAATAAAAGAAATCCCAGCTACAAACATCCCTTTTATACCACCTCTTTCATGACCACAATGCATAGTCATTTCTGTAGAATTTGGACCAGGAATTAAATTAGTTGCTCCAATTAAATCTAAAAAGTGTTGTGAAGTAATCCACTTTCTTTTTTTTACAATTTCGTCGTCCATCATGGCAATATGTGCAGCTGGACCACCAAAAGCAATACTTCCTAGTTTAAAAAAGACACTGGCTATTTCTTTTAGATGATTTTGTTTCATGCAAAATAATTACAATTTTTTACTAGTCACATAATAATTACGATCAACAGTAATTTTTAAATCATTTTGTGGTAATGCCATTACTTTCCATTTTGTTGTTGGTTGTAACGATTGTTGTATGCCTTCTAAACTAATTTTTAAAGGCATATTAAAATCAGAAACTACATTGTTCCAACGATATTTTAATTGCCAATTTTCAATAGTATATTCAAAAACAGGAATACGAACGTCTCTTAAATATTGATCAAAAATACTGGTTAAATCTAAACCACTTTCCTTAATCATATAATCTTCAATTTCTTGAGTGGTAACTGTTTTATGATAAAAAGTTTTATTCAATCCTCGTAAAATATTACGCCATTTTTCATCATTATTTAATAAGGTTCTAATAGTATGTAACATGTTAGCTCCTTTGTAATACATATCTCCAGAACCAGATGCATTTACATTGTAGGGAGCAATGATTGGCTTATCATTTCTTATATTTCCTCTTGTTCCAATTACATAATCTGAAGCCACTTTTTTGCCATAGTAATAATCTAAAAATAGATTTTCAGAATAGGCTGTGAAACTTTCATGAATCCACATATCTGCCATGTCTTTATAAGTAATGTTATTGGCAAACCACTCATGTCCAGCTTCATGAATTATAATAAAATCGAATTTTAAACCATGTCCAGTTCCAGATAAATCTCTTCCTAGATATCCTTTTTTGTATTGATTTCCGTAAGTAACAGAGCTTTGATGTTCCATACCTAAATAAGGTACTTCTACCAATTTAAAACCATCTTCATAAAAAGGATATTTCCCAAACCAGTGCTCAAAAGCTTTCATCATTTTTGGAGTATCCTTAAAGTGTTCTTTCGCTTTTTCTAAATTGTACTTTAATACATAGTAATCTAAATCTAAGGGGCCATCTTCACCAGCAAATTTTTCAGAAAAATGAGTATAATCACCAATATTCACATTGATTCCGTAGTTATTAATAGGATTTTTAACCGTCCAATGATAAGTTGTGGTATTGTCACTGTGTTTTTCTGTGTTTTTTAATTTTCCGTTAGAAATATTCATCAAGTTAGAAGGTACACGTACACTGATATCCATATTTTCTACTTCATCATACATATGGTCTTTGTTGGGCCACCAAACACTAGCTCCTAAACCTTGACATGAGGTAGCAATAAAATGATTCCCATTTTTATCTTTTTTCCAAGAAAAACCACCATCCCAAGGAGCTCTAACTGCTTCTTTAGGTTTCCCCTCATAATAGACAACAATAGCATTCACTTCTCCAACTTTTTGAGGTGCAGTTAAATGAACAAAATGTGCATTGATATCAGAAACAACTTTTAATTCTTGATCATTTTGTGTGACTTTAGTAATTTTTAAAGGCTGTTGTAAGTCAATTTGTAAAACATTATGAGGCTTTAAAACAGTATATTTTACCGTATTTTTTCCTTTGATAGTTTTGTTTTCTGGAAATACTTGAATATCTAGATGATAATATTTTAAATCCCACCAAATACGTTCTTTCGTGATAGAACCACGCAAAGTATCTTGACGTGTAAAATTATGTTTTTGTGCATTTACAGTTATTGCTAAAAAAAGAAAAGCAATAGCAATTAAAAGTTTTTGTCTCATGAGTGAAAATAAATAATGGTGAAAGTTATGGTTTTTTAAAAAGGGCATCAAATGCTTTGTCTAAATTTTTATACAAAAACTGAAATTCTTTAGATAATACTTTTTTTGATGAAATTCTACTTCCTGTGGTTAATATAATTGCCATTTCTCCAAAAAGTAATTGCAAAAGCCATTTAGGTATACCCACAGGAATAAAAATCTTTTTTGTTTTTTTAGCCAATTGTTTAGAGAATTGATAATTTGTTATTTCTTCTGGGACAACAGCATTATATATACCGGTAAAAGTTGTGTCTTCAATAGCATTTATAAAAAGATTGGTCAAATCTTCTATATGAATCCAAGGTAAATAATGATTGCCATTGGCAATTGGTGTAATGGCAATTGGTGTATTCATTTTTGTGAGTGCGCCACCTTGATTACTTAAGACAATTCCAATCCTAAAAATAGTAGTAGGAATATTTTCTTTTTCAAATTGTAGTGATGAAGCTTCCCATTGCTTACAAACATCGCCTAAAAAATCATTTGCAGCTTTATCTGTTTCAGAAAAAATCTTTTCAGAAGTAATGGCACCATAGTACCCAATGGCAGAAGCAGCAATAAAACCACGAAGTGAAACTTGATGTTGTTTAATAGTTGCTAACAAAAAAGCAGTGGTTTTTGTTCTGCTATCAATTATTTGTTGTTTTCTATCGGCCGTCCATCGTTTATCAGCAATACCAGCACCCGCTATATGAATAATATAATCTATATCTAAAATAGCAGCTAAGTCAATTTCTTTTTTGGCAACATTCCAGTAAAATTCATTTTCTTTTTTAGGATTTCTTGTCAAAACATTAACAACATGTCCTTTCTGAATCAACTTTTTTTGAAGAAGTTGTCCAACCAAACCTGTTCCACCTGTTATTAGAATTGTAGCCATAATTCAAAAATAAGGAAACTTTAAAAGACTATTTATTTTCCTAGAAATTTTATGAGAAGTAATAGTGGATTTAAGAATACTTTAACAATCAAAAATTAGCGTCTAGACTTATATTTGTTAGCCATAAAATGTAATGAATCTAAAGAATAAGATAAGATGACTTTTAAGTTAAAAAGCATATTTTTTATGCTTACAATTTTTGCTGCAGTGCAAACTTTTGCACAAACAGTAAAAGGACGTGTAATTAATGTAGATAAGAAGCCTTTAGAAAATGTGTATATCTACAATGCCACTTCAAATAGCCATACACATACTAAAGTAAATGGAGGGTTTTTGTTAGAAAATTGTAAGATAGGAGACTTAATTGAAGTCGGAATTTTAGGCTATGAAAAAGAACGATTTACGTTGACTCAAAAACAATTGAATAATGAAATTACTTTAGTGCTAAAAGCCAAGGTATTTTTGTTAGATGAACTTGTATTAACAAATGATATTGATCCAATAGAAACTGTTGTGAAATTAGATTTGGCTAAAAATCCTGTTAATTCTTCTCAAGATGTTTTAAGAAGAGTTCCTGGTTTATTTATTGGTCAGCATGCCGGTGGAGGTAAAGCAGAACAAATATTTTTAAGAGGTTTTGATATTGATCATGGTACAGATTTAAGTATTTCTGTTGATGGAATGCCAGTAAATATGGTTTCTCATGCTCATGGTCAAGGGTATAGTGATTTACATTTTTTAATTCCAGAAACAATTGAAAAAATCAATTTTGGTAAAGGCCCTTATTATGCAAATCATGGAGATTTTAATACCGCAGGTTATGTAGATTTTAAAACAAAATCAACCTTAAAAGAAAGCCAGATTAACTTAGGAATAGGACAGTTTAATACATTTAGAACTTTAGGAATGTTTAATGTATTAGACAAACAGAGCAACGAAAATATGTATGCTGTTATAGAGTATTTAGCAACTGATGGTTTTGTAGAATCTCCACAAAATTTTACTAGAATGAATGTGTTTGCTAAATACAATACCTTTTTAAAAGACAATAGTAAGTTAACACTATTGGCTTCTCATTTTACAAGTAAATGGGACGCATCGGGGCAAATTCCACAAAGAGAAGTAGATAATGGAAACATAACTAGGTTTGGAGCTATTGATGATACAGAAGGAGGACAAACTTCTAGGTCTAATATAAACATCCAATACAATAAGGAATTGGAGAATGATATTACATTTCAAACCAATGTTTTTTATACCAAATATGCATTTAAGCTATTTTCTAACTTTACTTTCTTTTTAGAAGATCCAATTAATGGAGATCAGATTATGCAACAAGAAAATAGAGATATTTTTGGATTTAATTCTCAATTTGTAAAGAATACAGCTATTTCTGATGTTGATGTGAGAATTATTGCAGGAACTGGATTGAGAAATGATATGATTAATAATGTTGAATTGTCTCATACTTTAAATAGAAAACAGACTTTACGTAATATTCAGTTGGGAGATGTTAATCAAACTAATTATTATGCATTTTTAAATACAGAATTTGAATTTGGTAAAGTAACGGTTGCACCTGCATTGCGTTTAGATTATATGAAATTTTCATACAATGATGCATTGTTGGCGAATTATAAAACGCAGGCAACATCAAAAACTATTGTAAATCCAAAATTGAACATCACTTATAGTCCAAATAAAAATGTACAATGGTTTTTAAAATCAGGTATTGGATACCATTCCAATGATACGAGAGTAGTTGTAAAACAAACAAATAAAACGATGCCAAGAGCTTATGGAGTGGATTTAGGAAATAGTTGGAAACCAACTTCTAAATTGATTTTAAATTCTACTTTTTGGTATTTGTTTTCAGAAGAAGAGTTTGTTTATGTTGGTGATGCCGGAATAGTTGAGCCGTCTGGAAAATCTGAGCGTTATGGATTTGACTTAGGAGTAAGATACCAATTTAGTAAGTCCTTATATTTTAATACAGACGCTACATTTACTAAAGCAAGAAGTACTGAAGAACCGTCTGGACAAGATTATATTCCTCTTGCTCCAAAAGTAACACTAACTGGAGGATTGTCTTTAAATGATTATCATAATTTTTCTGGAGGGATTCACTATAAATATATTGGAGACAGAGCTGCAAATGAAGATAACTCTATCGTAGCAAAAGGATATTTTGTAACAGATGCTAACTTAAATTATAAGTTAAACAATGTTACTTTAGGAATTTCAGTAGAAAACTTATTTGATGTTGCTTGGAATGAAACTCAATTTGCTACTGAATCTCGACTTAAAAATGAAGTAAATTCGGTAGAGGAAATTCACTTTACACCAGGAACTCCATTTTCAGCAAAATTATCTATTAGTTATGCTTTCTAATTGATAGTAAAACAAAATTTTATAGAGAACAGCTATTAAGATTACCAGTTTCCTCTAGATTTTATGTTTTGTTCACACAAACGAATAATTTCTACGATACGTTTTTCTTTAGTAGCTGTTCTTTTTGCTTGATGTAACCAATACAAATATCCTTTTTTATAACTAGGGCTAAAGGCTTGAAAGTTTGTAAAGGCATTAGGGTTTTTATCAAATTCGATTTGTAAAATCTTAGGAATTACTAAATTTTCTACATCATCTAAAGCAGTCCAGGAACCATTTTGTTTGGCAATTTTTATGGAAGTAAGACCATTAGCGTGCATTAAATCATCTGCAATTAATTGTTTGATATACTTTTTATTAACAGCACTCCAAACTGACTTTGCTTTTCTAGGAGAAAAATATTGTTGACGTTTTCCGTTTCCTAAACTTTTTACAGTAGAATCAATCCAACCAAAACACAAAGCTACTTTAACTGCTTCTTCCCAACGCATGCTTTCTTCTTTGGCAGTTACTTTATAAAAGATTAGATAAACACCTTCGTATTTATTGTAATTTTCTGAAAGCCATTTTCTCCATTCAGAATCGTGTTTAAAATACAGTTGTGGTTTTTCTACCATTTTCTTACAATTTTTGAAGGGAAAACAATCACACTTTCATGTCCGTCTTTTCCAACAGCAGCCACTCCAAAAAAGAAATTATCAATTACGATGCCTTCAAGTAAAAAACGATTTACATTGCCAACAGATCTGCTGTGATCCCAAGTAGGAGAAGTTGTATCTCTCCAATAAATTTTATAACCAACTGCACCATCCACTTTGTCCCATTGTAATTTTGCTGATGGCTCAACGATTCCGCCAATACCAACATTTTTTGGTGCTGGTGGAGCAGAAGCTAAATTAGCCATCGTAATTGCATTTACAGCAGTAAGTTTTTTTGCATATTCAAAATTTACATGTTCAAATGTATCACCATACTTAATGCCATTTTCTGTTCTAATATCTTGGTGTTGTTGGGTGTAATTTTCATGAGCTTCCATAATTCTGATTCCGGCAAACCCTAAATCATTAAAAGGTCTATGATGACCACCACGTCCAAAGCGATCTAATCGATAAATCATCATTGGGTTCATTTCTGGCATATATGTTTTAGTCATTTTATGCGTATATCTTGCTAACTGACGCGAAATTCCATCAACTTCACCACCATAAAATCGTCTTGCTCTGCGTTGTCTTTCAGTTTCATTTGCAGGAACTGGTTCTGAGAAAATTCTAAACGAACGATTGTCAATAACACCATCTACTCCAGTAATGTTACCAATCATATCATTATTTAGTACACCAATAATATCCCAGCCTTTTTCTTTGGCATATTTAGCCAGTCCAGCGCCACCAAACAAACCTTGTTCTTCTCCAGATAATCCAACATAAATAATACTGCTTTCGAATTGGTACTTAGATAAAACTCTAGCAGCTTCAATTGTTCCTGCCATACCAGAAGCATTATCATTTGCACCAGGAGCATCAGTGGTAAAATCCATAGTATTGCTAGCTCTTGAATCAATATCTCCAGACATTATAATGTATCTATTAGGATATTTTGTGCCTTTCTGAATCGCAACAACATTTACAATCCAAGCATCGTGAGGTACTCTTCGATTTCCTTTTTTGGTTACAAAATCTTTCTGATAAAAAACATTCAAACAATTGTTGCAGTTTTTAGAAATGCTTTCAAATTCAGATTTAATCCATCGTCTTGCAGCTCCAATACCTCGTGTATTAGAAAGTGTATCACTAAACGTATTTCTTGTGCCAAAATCTGTAAGTGTTTTGATGTCTTTTTTTATTCTGTTAGCAGAAACGTTATTGATAATGTCATAAATTTTTTGCTCAGTTTGAGCAGAAACAGTTAAGCAAAAACAAATAGATAGAATAGAAAGAATTGTTCTCATAAATTATTTTTTAAATCGCCAAAACGGAATTTTAGCTAAGATTAAATTTGTAGTGTCTTTGTTACGAATTCTTTTTCTAGTAATTTCTAAAACATGCTTACCATAGGACAATGTATCAATATCTAAGAATGTTTCAAATCCTAATTTTTTAAATTTATTTGTAGTGGCAATAAAATCAGATTTGTACTTTTTACTATCAATATATACATTGTAAATGTTATTAAGAGTCTTGTAATACTCTTTCCTTAAACTATCTTTTTTTCTCGCTGTTTTAAATCCAAAATCACTCCAAAAAATAGCCGTAGATTTTAAACCACGTTGATCAAAATCTGGTTTCAATCCTTTATTGTAATTGAAAACTCTATCTTCCATAGATTCTTTGTACACGATAAAAACATTTAAATAAGAATCGGTAATTACTTTAGAAGGAATGGTTGCAACTCTAATAAAATCATTTTTTTTGGTAATTAGATTGTCATAATTATTAGGATTTGCATATACCTCAGAAGAGGGTAAATCTTGTTTTAAATAATTTGATTTTTTATAGGTGAAAGTGGTTAAAAATACAATGGCAATATAAACAGGAATTAAGATGAAACTCAATCTTTTTCCGAATCTATTATCTAAGAAGTTATACACCAAAGGTCTGTAAAGAAACGATAATGTGATGAAACTAAATATCTTATAGATAGGGAAATATATCTTTGAAATCCATTTTTTCTTTTTTAAAAAACCTTGACTAATAAAATCAACAAAAGTTAAAAAAGATCCGAAGAGTACAAATAAAATTAGTGTAACCCCAATACCAACAGAGATTTTATCCCAGTTACCATTTAAATCGTTGTCTAAAAAAATAAAGACACAAGCAAGTAGTGCTAAAAGAGAAAATAAACAGGCAAGAAAATAAAAGATAAATAAGAAAGAAACGGCAAATAATACACTACAATAGTTTTCTAGTGTAGCAATATATTTATCAAAAGATCCGATTCTTTTTTGTAAGAAATTGGTAAACTTTGGAGAGTAATTTAGTTCGTTATAATCAATATCACCAGAAACATATCTTAATCCAAGTGCGCCAATCCAAAGTCCTCTTAAAACGACATGAATTAAAAGGTTGGAAATTAAAATCCAACAAGAAACTCTAGCCGCAAACCAAAGAAAGGTTTCTGCAAACCTGTTTTCGTTTCTTGCAATATCATGATTTAGTTCAATAAAATCTGTTGCTGAGAATAAACCAAAAATGGCAAAACCAGAAATTAATAATTCTAATTGCCAGCTTTCTTGTTGTAGTTTGTCTAATAAATCTTTAAATACAGAACTTTTGTAATCTTTGCTCATGCCTAAAATTTGTACAGTTTAAAGATAGGTACTTTGTAAAAAACAAAAAAACCACTTCTGTTTAGAAATGGTTTTTTAACAAATTAGAGTAGTAATTTTACTCTTCTTTATCCATTTTTTTTGTCATATTGAATCCTACCAATAGAGCAGATCCTGCAGATAAAAAGATAGATGCTGCATAGAAAACTCCGTCATCAATATATCTTTCTGGTCTGTTAGCCCAAGAACCACTATATCCAAAGTTATAAGCTAAAATAGATCCTAAAAGAATTCCTACACCAATACCAATGGCTAATAAAGCTACATTTAAAATGAATACTTTGGCAAATGACGATGATCCTTTTTTTCTTCCTATATTGAAAATTTTTGCATCAGCTCCTTTTTCAATTAAAGCCAGTCTTTCTTTATTTCTTGTAGAAAAGAATAAATAAAAGATTCCGAAAAATGTTCCAAAAATTACTGCTAATACTGCTACTTCTTCCATATTGTGTTTATTTTAATTTTTAAATGATTATTTTAATGCGTTCATTCCATATGACTTGGAAGTTTTAAAAAAGGTTACAAAAAAAGAAAAATTATTTTTTTTATGATTTATTGTAACCTATTATACCTCTTAATAGTCAAAGATAATGAGATGACTAATAAAACTGATGAATACTATATTGAGCTTACCTTAAAAGGTGATGTAAATGCTTTTGCTTTTCTAGTAGAAAAGTATAAGGATATGGTATTTACATTAGCGTTAAAAATGGTGAAGAGTAGAGAAGAAGCAGAAGAAGTATCTCAAGATGCTTTTATTAAAGCATATAAATACTTGCCTAAGTTTAAAGGAGATTCAAAATTTTCTACTTGGCTGTATAAAATAGCATATAATACAAGTTTAGATGCGATTAAAAAGAAATCTAATCATTATAATAATGTAACTATAGATGAAATTACTGTTAACTATATTTCATCAGTAGAGACTATTTTAGACGGAATTGAAAAAGAAGAAAGAGCTACAGTAATAAATAACTGTTTGCAACAATTGCCAGAAGAAGAAAGAGTAATTTTATTGTTTTTTTATTTTAAAGAGTTAAGTTTGAAAGAAATTGTAGAAGTGACTTCTATGAGTGAAGCAAACGTAAAAGTAAAATTACATAGAGCTCGAAAAAAATTATTAAGTATTGTAAAGAAAACAGTAGAACCAGAGTTAATAAATCATTATGGGAGAAAATAAACACATTGAAGAACTGGATGCTTTTGCAAAGAAGTATGTAAAAGAAATTCCAACAGAAACTCCTTCGGTAAATTTTACCGCTAATCTAATGCAAAAAATTACCGAATTAGAAAGTACTACTATTACTTATAAACCATTAATTTCTAAAAAGATGTGGTTTGTAATTATAACTGCAATTATTGCTGTTATTATTGTGCCGTTTACATCGTCAGAAGAGCCAATCTTTACCTTACCAGAATTCAATTTATCGTTCTTAGAAAAAATGAATTTATCTGGAGTATTTGAAAGTATTAATATTTCTAATAGTGTAGTATTTTTAGCAATGATATTTTCTGTCTTTATTTTTGTTCAGATAGTGTATTTAAAGAATCATTTTGAAAGACAGATTAACGGCTAATTTATTCTGATACTAAAGCCAATAAGGTTCCTGTTTTATTCACTATTATTCTAGAAATATTTTTGTGTTTGCTTTCTGAGAATTTGTGAAAAACCGACCATGTTGTATCTGTTTTAGGATTGAATTTTAATAATTCATTTCCGTTTGCCAACAGTAAAACACCATTAGGTAACCAACAGATATCTTCTTTTTTACCAACAGTGTTAATAATTAATTTAGTCTCTTTTGTTTTTGGATGCAAAGATCTTACCTCCCAATTTTCTTTAGCCTTACTAATGTAGCTTACCAATTCTGTATTAGGGATTTTATGTAATGATCTTCCTACTTTTTTCTGTATGGTTGTGTTTTTTTTAGATTTAAATTTGTGAATGATTAAATCCAAATCTTTATCTACAATTGTAACTACAATAGCAGTATTCTTTTTATACCACATAGGGTAAGCAACTTTTAAGTTGGCAATAAGCTCTTTACTTTCTTTAGTCTTTTCATCGTATTTATAAAATCGTTGTAAGCCATCTTTGTCTAATCTTACAGCAGAAACATGTTTAGATTTTGGAATTCTTTGAGGAGAATATTCTCCTCCATTTGGTGTATTACTTAAAAATTTAATCTTACCCGATTTAATATTGTATTTAGCAATATCTGTTTGTCCGTTTCTTGTAGATGAAAATACAATGGATTTTTTTGAATAAAAATGTGGTTGACTATCGTAACCATCATTATTAGAGATATTTTTGCCTGTAGTTACTTTATAAGTGCCATTAGTATTGGTAAGTTTATAAAGATATACTTCTGTATTTGATTGGGCTATTGCAAATGAACTTACAAACAATAACAATATTAATTTTTTCATAAGTAAGATTGTATAAGTTAGAAATGCACTAATCTAGTCCTTTTTTTTGTTTTATCAATTTTGAATTAGATTATTTGTAAACAGCGTTTTTACTTATTGGGTTAAGTATTAACACCTGTTTGTAAAAACTCGTAGTTGTACGTTAAAATGTACTGACTTTTTTTTAGACATTTATACTATAATAATTTCATCATGTCGTTTTACTGATAGAAAAGCATTATTATAAATTATTTAGGGGTTATAATATGTTTGTTTGAGGTAAAATAAAGTAACAGTTATTATTATAAAGGCGTAATCCACAACAGAAATGTTGTGGATTATTGCTTTATATACTTTCCTATTTGTTATAAAAACAAAAACATTTAATATGCTAAATACATAATATGATTAGGATTTGTATGTGTAGCTGATATTCTAAAATCGTAGTTGTCTACAATTTGGAAGCCCATTTTAGTATAAAACTTAATAGCTCGTGTATTTTCAACCCAAACAGCCAACCAAATACCTGCTTGTTTTTGTTGTTTTGAAAACTGAATTGAAAAGTCGAACAATTCTTTGCCTAAGTTGTTGCCATAAAACTCCTTGAATAAATACAATCTGCTCATATAAGTTATATTCTTTGTTTTGATATGTTCAGAAGGAGTATTTAAGGTGATTTTGGTATAACCTGCCAATTGCCCATCTTTATAAATTACATAATAATGGTTATTGGGATTTTCTAATTCTTTTACAATATTTTCTACACTAAAATTATCGGTTACATAATTACTAATATCTTCTTTAGAAGCAGAATGTCCATGTGCCGTTAAAAAAGAAGCTTTAGCAAGGTTGGCTAATTCTTTTGCATGTTCTGTTGTTGCTTTTGTGATTGTGTTCAATACTATTGATTTGTTGGCGTTAGCTATAATATTACTAAGCAAACTATTTTTTAATTTGCTTCATGGTTTTTTCTCCCCACTCATTCATCTGAGTTAAGACTGGTAAAATACCTTTACCAAATTCAGTAAGCTTGTATTCTACTCGTAAGGGAACTTCATTAAAAATTTCTTTTTGAATTATTTTGTCAGATTCTAATTCTGAAATGGTATTTGAAAGCATTTTGTCACTGATATTCGGTAAAACTTCTTTTAAGCGATTAAATCTAACAAAACCTTCATTAATTTTCCATAAAACAGCAGGTTTCCACCGTTTACCAATAAATCGAAGAGTTGTAATAAAAGGACAGTCATAAACTAAAAACTGTTCATTTTCAAAATTTGTTGATGTTATTTTTCTCATACTAACTTTTTTGTTAGTTGCTTACCATTTGGTTGTTATGAGGTAAAAATACAATTTTGTCTTATAATTAAAAAAGTAATATATGATTATTAGTTTTATTGGTGCAGGAAATGTGGCATCAAATCTTGGGAATTTGTTTATTAAAGCTGGACATGACATAAGATATGGAGTATTAAACCCTAAAGAAAATCAACTTACTATTTCTGATGCATGTACTATTGGAGAGGTTATTTGTTTTGCTATTCCATATTCAGCAATGAAAGAAACTCTGAATAAAAATAAAGAAGCTTTAAAAGGTAAAATTGTAATAGATATTACAAATGCAATTAGTATTAAAGACTGGTCTCCTTTGTTTTTAGGAGAAGATAGTGGAGGGGAGCAAGTAGCCCGATTATTACCAGAAAGTAGAGTTGTAAAAGCATTTAATACAATTTTTGCTGATGTTATGAATGCAGATAAACAGTTTTTTAATGGGCAAAAATTAACAGCATTTATAGCATCTGATGATAAAAAAGCAGCTATAATAGTTAAAGAATTAGCAGATCAAATTGGATTTCAGGGATTAGTTGTAAATGGAATTAAAAATGCACGATATTTAGAAGCGATTGCTCATTTAAACATAGCTATTGCGATGAATGAAGGAGGAACTGATGCTGGTTTTACTTATTTTCAAAGAGAACTATAAATGAGACTATTAGTAGCAAGTATGCTATTTTTAACCAGTAATTTTATTATGGCTCAAAAACCGACAATGAAAACATGGACTAATTTGTGGTATAAAGCAGATAAAGAAGCATTTCAAAAGATATATGCTAAAAACGCCTTGATTTTTCCACCTCATAAGGCCGTAGTACAAGGGAATAAAAATATTTTAGAATTTATGAAAGGAGGTTTAGGAAAAGTAAATGTAATCTTTGAACCTACAATCTTAATTGTAAATACTAATATAGCTTTTGAATCTGGTATTTTTAAAGATACTGAGTTGTTGAGTAATAATGTTCTAGCAAAAGGCAATTATTCGGTTTCTTGGATTTTAGAAAATTCTAATTGGAAAATTTTATGTCATTCATGGTCAATGCCTAAAAAAGAAGAATAAACTTTATCAATTAATAATGTACTTAATAAGGTTTTTTTAAGAAATTCTTTTCTTTTTAGAAGTTAGAATATTTCAGGATAGAAACCTTCAGCAATAGCTCCAACAGCCATAGAAATCCAAAGTAATACAATAGCTAAAATTATTTTTACTAAATAATGAATAGAAAAGCCTACTAGTTTTTTAATGAGTTTATTGGAGGCCGGAATATAAAGAAAGGAAATTGTAATAAACGCTAAACCTAGCATAGTGTCGTTTCCTCTTAGAATATTCAATACACCGATAATGAAAATTAAAAAACCAGCGAACCAACTAACAGAATTGAATAAAGATGTAGTTTTCATAATCAGTAAATAGTTAGAACCTCTAATTTACAAAAATCTCTTTTATCAATAAAATGGTTAAAAGGTATTGGTCAATAGAATACTAATCTTTTTTGTCTTGTTGTTCTATTTTGATTTCATTTCCAAAAATAGATTTTTCTTCTTCATTAATAGAGTTAGAAATTCCTAACATAGATGCTGTAATAATTATTAGAGCTTTAGTTTTTAACCAGTAGATTACTTGTTTAACTTTTTTTAAACAAGTTTTATTTTTTTGTTTATACATATTTAGATAATAAAAAGTGAGAAATAAAATTTTAATCTCAATGCTTTTTCAGCTGATGTCCAGAGTAGAAAATAAATTCTAGACTATGTATAAAGTAGAAGTGGTATTACTAGAAGTAATTTTCTGATTTAAAAATATGTGTTGAATATTTAAAGAAGCAATTTTTTGATATAATTGCTTTTGTAATTTATAAGAATGTAGAATATGCTTTTGATGTACTTCTTCTAAATAAAGATAAAGAAAGGAAAATGCTAATAAATATTTGTCAGATATTCTTTTCTGACTAAAAGCATTAAGTTTAGTGTTCTTATAACTAAACTTAGCTTTATGAACTTCCTTAGAATTTTGGTGATATTTGTAAGAACTATTAAGAGAATAAACGGTAGTTTCTGCAACTGAAATTACCAAGTAAAGTAAGAAAACAAAAAAGTGTTTAAGTTGCATAATAGTTTTGTTTATTAAAATAGAAGCTTTTAAAATAAAACCTCTTTGTATTTACAAAGAGGTTTTATTTTTATGTTACTATTATTTAATCAATTCGTAGCTACGATTTATAAAATTGGTTAACTCTTCTCCATGTAAAAGGTTCTGAGATAATTTAGCTAAGTCAAAAGCTTGTTTTACCAAACGCTCTTGTTTTTTAGCTGTTTTAGTATTTAAGATTTGTCCAACCAATTCGTGATTTGTGTTTACTACTAAGTTATACATATCTGGCATGTTACCCATTCCCATCATTCCACCACCACCTGTAGCTTGCATTTCTTTCATTCTTCTAATAAATTCAGGAACAGTAATCATAAAAGGAGAAGCAGAAGAATCCATAGCTTCTAATTGAACCGTATACGTTTCTTTAGGAACAGCTGCTTCAATAATTGGCTGAAGAGTTTCTTTTTCTTCATCAGATAATTTAGAAATAACAGTATCGTCTTTCTTAATTAAATTGTCAATATGATCTGCATCTACACGAGCAAAACGTAATTTTTCGTTACTTGTTTCTAATTTCTGAATTAAGTGACCAACAATTGGAGAGTCTAATAATAAGACTTCATATCCTTTTGCTTTGGCAGCTTCAATATAACTGTGTTGAGCATCTTTGTTTGCTGCATATAAGATAATTTGATTTCCGTCTTTATCAGTTTGTGCATCTTTTGTTTTCTCGATTAATTCATCAAACGTAAAGAAGCTATCGTTTACTGTTGGATATAGAGCAAATTTCTTTGCTTTGTCAAAAAACTTATCATCAGATAACATTCCATATTCAATAATCACTTTAATATCGTTCCATTTTTGTTCAAAATCTTCACGATTATTTTTAAATAAAGAAGTTAATTTATCTGCGACTTTCTTTGTGATGTATCCAGAGATTTTCTTTACAGCACCATCAGCTTGTAAATACGAACGAGAAACGTTTAATGGAATGTCTGGAGAATCAATGACTCCTTTTAACATTTGTAAAAAGTCTGGTACAATTCCTTCTACATTATCTGTAACAAAAACTTGGTTTTGGTATAATTGAATCTTGTCTTTTTGAATATCCATATTCGGACTTAACTTAGGGAAATATAAGATTCCGGTTAAGTTAAAAGGATAATCTACATTTAAGTGAATGTGAAATAAAGACTCTTCAAACTGCATTGGATACAATTCTCTATAAAAAGTCTTGTAATCTTCATCTTCTAAGTCAGCTGGTTTTTTTGTCCAAGCTGGATTTGTATTGTTGATGATATTATCAACAGTTTTAGTTTCTGGTTTTGCATCTTTATCGGCACCTTCTGGTAATGGTAAAGTTTCTTCTTTAGTACCAAACTTGATTGGAATTTGGTTAAAGCGATTGTATTTGGTTAACAACCCAGAAATTTTAGATTCTTCTAAGAAGTCTTTTTCGTCTTCAGAAATATGTAAAATAATTTCTGTTCCTCTTTCAGTTTTTTCATGCGCTTCTAAAGTATATTCTGGAGAACCATCACATGTCCAATGAGCAGCTGGTTCATCTTTAAAAGATTTGGTAATGATTTCTACTTTGTCTGCAACCATAAAAGCAGAATAGAAACCTAAACCAAAATGTCCAATAACTCCAGTATCATTATTAGTGTCTTTGTATTTTTCTAAAAATTCTTCAGCACCAGAAAAAGCAATTTGATTGATGTATTTTTCTACTTCATCTGCAGTCATTCCAATACCTTGATCTTTGATATGAAGTGTTTTGTTTTCTTTATTAATAGAAATTTCTAATTGCGGATTTCCATATTCTACTTTAGCTTCTCCAATGGCAACTAAGTGTTTTAATTTTGTAGTTGCGTCTGTACCGTTAGAAATTAACTCACGTAAAAAGATTTCGTGATCAGAATACAAGAATTTTTTAATTAACGGAAAGATATTTTCTACCGAAACATTAATATTTCCTTTACTCATAATATTGTAGTTTAAATGTTCTTTGTTAGATTATTTGAAATATCAGTAGTCAAAAAAAATACCAAAAATAGATTTGTGACAAACTGACATAAAAAACGCCAATGATAAAAATCAATTGGCGAAAGTTAAGTCTGGTTATAGTTGTTTGAATATTTTTCTAACGACTATCTTGTTGTAAAGATATAAATAAATTAGTAAGTTTGAGTTGCAAATATTTTTAATACACTAAAAAAAGGGAGATAAAATTATGTATAATTCAAAAATAACTGGTTTAGGATATTACGTTCCTGAGAATATTGTTACAAATGATGATTTAAAACAATGGATGGAAACAAGTGATGAATGGATACAGGAAAGAACAGGGATCAAAGAAAGAAGGTGGATAGATCCTAAAACTGGAGATACAACAGCTGTAATGGGAGCAAAGGCTTCTAAAATAGCTATTGAACGTGCTGGATTAACAAAAGATGATATCGACTTTATTATATTCGCAACCTTGAGTCCAGATATGTACTTTCCTGGAGGAGGAGTTCAAATACAAGAAATGTTAGACATGCCAACTATTGGAGCTTTAGATGTAAGAAATCAATGTTCTGGTTTTATTTATGCTATGTCTGTTGCAGATCAATTTATTAAAACAGGAATGTATAAAAACATTTTGGTTATTGGAGCAGAAAATCATTCTGGTGGATTGGAAAAATCTACAAGAGGAAGAAATGTTTCTGTAATTTTTGGTGATGGAGCAGGAGCAGCTATTTTATCAAGAACAGAAGAGGAAGGAAAAGGAATCTTGTCTTCTCATTTACATTCAGAAGGGAAACATGCAAAAGAATTAGCTTTATTAGGGCCTTCTACAGGGCGATGGGTACCAGAAATTATGGAAGAAAATGATCCTGATGATACTTCTTATTATCCATATATGAATGGTCAATTTGTATTTAAACATGCTATTGGGCGTTTTTCTGAAGCGATTATTGAAGGGTTGCAAACAAACGGATTGCAGAAAGACGATATTGATATGTTAATTCCACATCAAGCTAATTTACGTATTGCACAATTTATTCAGAAGAAATTTCAGTTAAGTAATGACCAAGTATTTAACAATATTATGAAGTATGGAAATACGACTGCTGCTTCAGTAATTATTGCTTTGACAGAAGCTTGGGAGTTAGGGAAAATTAAAGATGGAGACTTAGTAGTACTCGCTGCTTTTGGTAGTGGGTTTACTTGGGGATCTGTAGTGATGCGTTGGTAAAAAAAAACGTATAAGAATATAAAAAGCCGATGCATTCGCATCGGCTTTTTATATTCAAATAGTCCTATAATGTTAAGGGATTTGGTTATATGAAACCACCACCACCTTGTTTCTCATTATTATCTCTTCTTCTTCTTTGTTTTGCTCTGTTTTTACCACCACCAAATCTGTAGTTAAATCCGATGTAAGCAGTTCTACTTTCCCATTTAAAACGACCGTTTTGTGTAAATGGCGTTGTAGAATCAAACTTAAATCTCATCGTATTAAAGATATCATTTACTCTAAATGTAAGATTTCCTTTTCTTTTGAAAACACTTAAGTTAGCTCCTAAGTTTACCATTTTCATAGATTTTACATTCCATTGAATATCTTTTCTTGGTCCACTATACATTGCAAATAATTGTAAACGTAATCTGTTAGATACTGTAAAGCTATTGCTAATTCTAGCGTTAAAGATGTTGGTAGTTACTTCTCTTTTTGGAGCTGTAGGGTTGCTAACATCATTTGTTCCGAATTGTTTTTGAGAATAAAAGTCCATACTAGCATTTGCTCTCCACCATTTAGCTATTCTGTAGTTAGAAGATACTTCTAATCCATATGCGTCAGTATCATCAAAGTTAGCAAAGGTTAAAATTTGTCTAGTATCAGAAGCATCTAATGGATCTTTATAAGTAGCTCTGTTAATTACATCATTAACATTTCTATAGAATGTACCGAATGTTAATGAACCTCCTTTAATTCTTCTTGTATAATTTACTTCTAATGAATTAGTAAACTGAGGAACTAAGTTTGGATTTCCAACAGAAGTAATTAAAGGTGTACTCCATTCTCTAATTGGATTTACTTGTTGAATTCCTGGTCTATCAACTCTTCTACTATAGCTAAATTGCCATTGGTTTTTATCAGAAGGATTGTAAGTAAAGAAAGCAGATGGATATACAGTAAATATTTTATCTGTAACAGTTTCTGCACTTGCATTTTCTTGATTGAAAACTCCAGTAATTTCATATTGCTCTAAACGAGCACCTAATTGCATTGTTACTTTTCCAAATTTGTGTCCATAATTAGCATAAGCAGAATAAATATCTCTATCATAAGTAAAAGAAGAATTACCCACTCTTGTAGTTCCGTTAATTTGTGGACGATTATTAGCGTCTAAAATTAAATTCCCTGAATTATCTCTTAAGTAAGTATATCTTTCTTGATCTGTAATATTTTTATTGTCAGTTTTATTTACTCTATACTCTAAACCTAATTCTAATTTTCCGTTTTTAGAAATTGGGTTTGTATAATCGATATTAATCAATGTGTTTTTTCTTTCATTACCAATATCATTAGTATAGTTTAATAATTTGTAAGCCATATCTGCTGGCGTTAAAGTAGTATCATCATTCTTTAAGAATGTAGGAGAATCGTTTGTGCTATAAGTTGCTTCAAATTCAATGTTATGACCTTTCTTTTCAAAATCGTGCTTATAATTGAAATTATAAGTTTGATTTGAACTTTCAGTATTTTGTGTATTTGGAGCATGACTCAATACATTTCCAGCACCATCAGTAATAATAGCACGTCCAGTAGCATCACTGTTAAAGTTGTTGAAAGTAGCGTAAAAAGACAATGTATTTCTTTTATCTAAATAGATATCAGCTCCCAATTTAAATAAGTGAGATTGATTATCGTTGTTAAAGATAAAATCTTGATTGTTTACTCCAGCTCTGTTAACATAACCAAAGTTGTATCTATCTCCACCATTATAACCATAGTTTCCAAAGAAATTTACTTTACCAGTTTTATAGTTCATGTTTGTAGATGCATTGTATCTTACATAATGTCCAGCTTCAACTCCAGTATTTAATGAACCATTAAAGCCCATATTAGCATTTTTGTTTAAGATGATATTAATAATACCACTCATTCCTTCTGGGTTGTACTTTGCAGATGGATTTGTAATTAATTCTACACTTTTAATAGAAGAAGACGGAATCTGTTTTAATAATTGAGAAGCAGGAATATTGGTTGGTTTACCATCTACCAATACACGTACATTTTCATTACCACGTAAACTAATATTACCTGATTGGCTATCTACGCTTACAGATTGAACATTGTTTAAAAGTTCAGAAGCTGTAGCTCCAGCTGAGGTTAAATCTTTTCCTACATTGATTACTTTACGGTCTACTTTTTGTACAACTGTAGAGGTTTCTGCTCTAATTTCTACTTCGTCTAAAGTAGTAGCATCTTCTGCTAAAGAAACTGTTCCTAAGTTAACTCTTCTTTTTCTACTTGAAATTGTAATTTGTCTTGAATATGTTTTGTATCCTATAAATTGAATTTCCACAAAACTTACTCCTTCAGGAATATTTTTTACTCTAAATTTCCCGTCTAGTTCTGTGATTCCTCCAGTAATAATTTTTTTAGCATTGTCTTTTATTACAATATTTACATATGGTAAGGGCTCTTTTGATTTTTGGTCGATTACTTTACCTGATATACTTCCAGGTTTGGCAATTTTACTTTTGTCTAATTGAGCATAGGAGCTTAAGCTCAATGTGAAGATAAAAAGTAGTAATAATTTTCTCATAAATATGTTTTAAAGTTGTTTTGATTCGATGCTTTGTAGACGCTTGAATGATTATATTTGTTACTGTATTTAACAGTCTTTAACTTATTATTAACAAATGGAAAAATCTACATTAGTGCTTGGAGCATCAGAAAATACAAGCAGATATTCTAATAAGGCAATTCGAAAATTAAGAGCTCAAAATATTGAGACGCATGCTATTGGAGCAAGAGATGGCAAGGTGTTAGATGTAGTTATAACAACAGAAAAACAACTGTTTAAAGCGCTTAATACAATCAGTTTGTATTTAAATAAAGAAAGACAAAAAGAATATTACGACTATATCATCACATTGAAACCTGAAAGAGTCATTTTTAACCCTGGAACTGAAAATACTGAATTGATGAGTTTGTTAAAAAAGGCTAAGATAAAAGTAGAAGTTGCTTGTACTTTAGTGTTGCTTAGTACAAATCAATATTAAAGTAAACTGAATTGACGAATTGACTTCTTTTTCAAATATTATGAAGAGAGATCGAGGGAATGATTTAATCGTGTCAATTCAATTTACTCTATGAGTTCTATTTGGAACTGTCACAAATTTATTTGAAAAAGTAAAAGGAGTCAATACTCAATATGAGTAATTTAGAGCATTTGACGGTGGTTTTTAAAATAATCGACAAGCTGAATAGTTGAGCTAAGCTTTAATTTACTCAAGATATTTCTTCTATGTGTATCTACTGTATGTTTACTTATGTTTAGAACTTGAGCAATTTCTTTACTAGATTTTTGAGTAATTAATAAGCGGATAATATCTTTTTCTCTTTTACTAATAACATCTAATAAAAAATTATTGGATTCGTTTCTATAAAAAAGCGTTTCATATTCGTTATTTTCATTTAAGTATTTTGCAGAAGCACAGATATCCATATTCAAATCGCAATCTAAAACAGTATAATGTGCGAGTCCTATGATAGGCTTTTGTTGTGAATCAAATTGTAGTGGAGTGGTATTTTGTATAATTGTAATATAAGCTCCTTTGGCGTTTTTAATTCTATAATTCCAAGTATAAGTCATTTTAGCTTTTTGCTTCTCATTAAGTTCTGTCATAGTAAAATGCATTAAATCTTGTAAGCATTTTATCCAAAGTTGAACATCATCTGGATGCATTCTGGACCAAAAATAATCCATGCCTTTTTCTAACATGAGTTCTCTTGACAATCCTGTGCAAGCAGTAAAGTTCTTACTTACATATTCAAAACTTTGATGAGGTGTATTGGTGATGCAATAAAAAGTAGTATTGTATGGATAGATTGTATCTAATTCTATTAGTTTGTTAATGTGTTCTTTTATTTCTACAGAAGGGTAAGTGTCAAAAATAGTTTGGTACAATAAATGTATCGAGGCTGTTTCCATTTTGAAAAAAATAACGGTTACAGGGGAAGTTTGGAACTATAAAGATACTTTTTTTCCTGTTTCTGCTAAAATAACATTCGGAAAAATTAGAGAGGCCTCTTCTTTAAAGGCTTCAATATTAGAATATCTACTAGAATAATGTCCAATAATAAGGGTATTAACTTTTGCCTTTTGAGCAATTAAAGCAGCTTGTTCTGCAGTAGAATGTTGTGTTTTTATGGCCAAATCTTCACGATCTTTTAAGAATGTAGCTTCGTGATATAATAAATCTACTTCTTTAATAATCGGAATAATACTTTCTAAATAAGAAGTATCGCTACAAAATGCAAAGCTTTTTGGTTTTGGCGGAGCTAAGGTTAATTCTTCATTTTTTACAATTTCTCCACTAGTTAAAACAATATCTTTACCTGCTTTTATATTGTGGTAATCACAGGTTTCAATTTCTGGATATTGCTTTACATTTTCGATGTTAAGTTTCTTAGGTTTCTCTTTTTCTTTAAATAAAAAGCCATTGGTGTATACTCTATGATTTAAAGGGATTGTAGACACAGTAACTTTATCGTCTTCAAAAATTAATTCACTTTTTTTAGAAGATAATTCATGAAAAATTAGCTTAAATTTTGTGTAAGATTTAGAAACTTTTAATTGTAGTAAAATAACTTCTTTAATCCCTTCTGGGCCAAAAATATGCAGGTCTTTTTCTCTATTTAATATTCCGAGTGTAGAAATCAATCCAACAAGTCCAAAAAAATGATCACCATGTAAATGTGAAATAAAAATATGATTGATTTTAGAAAATGGAACCTTATATTTTCTCATTTGACGCTGAGTGCCTTCTCCACAATCAATTAAAAAATGTCGATTATTAATTTCTAAATACTGTGCTGTTGGATAGGCGTTTACTCTTGGTGTAGCAGAATGGCAACCTAAAATAGTTAATGATAGACTCATTTATTTGATAACAAATCGTTTAGAGACTACTTCTTTTCTACTTCTAATGGCGTAAATATACATCCCAGATTGTAAGTTGTTTCTGTTAAAAGAAATCTTATTTTCTCCAATCTTAGCTGGGTATACTTTTTTGAAAACAGTTTTTCCTAATACATTTTTAATTACTAGAAGTACGGGCTGTTTGGTTGTAGATTGAAAACTAATAGTAGTTGTGCTATAAAATGGATTTGGAGCAGCAGCAAGTTTTTGTAGTGATTTTTGAGAAAACCCTACAGTAGCAAAACATAAAAAGAAAATTAAAAGTAGTTTTTTTATCATTCTTTAATTGCATTTAAAAACCCAAATCTCGTTCAATAGCTTCCATTTCTAGAAGATCTTCAGCTTCTGTTAATGTTGGAACGATATTGATTTCATCTGGTACTTCATCAATATCCAATCCAGTACAAATAACCACAAAAGATATGCCATTTGCTCTATGTTCATTGGCAATATTCAAAAATAAAGACAAATCTTTAATAGTAGTGTTAAGATTTTCAGAAAGTTGTACCACTTTATGGTTATCTACTTTGTGTAATTCTTTACTATTAAAAGCCTTAAAAAAAGCATCAAAATTTGCTTCTGAAGCTTTAATTAGTGTATAGTTTTTATGTTTTGAAATTTCCATACTTAAAAAGTTAAGCAAGATAAAAATACAAATTATCTTTTAATCTGTTGCGCTAATAAATAAATTGCAGCCATTCTTACAGCAACCCCATTTTCAACCTGATTTAGAATAATGGAATTATTAGAGTCAGCAACATCACTAGTAATTTCTACACCACGATTGATTGGTCCTGGGTGCATAATTACAATCTTTTTATCTAGGCTGTCAAGTACTTGTTGGTTGATTCCGAAAAGTTGAGTGTATTCTCTAGTTGATGGAAAATATTTTACATCCATACGTTCGTGTTGTACTCTTAAAACATTTGCAACATCACACCAATCTAAAGCTTTCTTTAGATTTGTTTCTACTTCTACACCTAAGCTAGTAATGTACTTTGGAATTAAGGTTGTTGGTCCACAAACTTTTACTTTTGCTCCTTGTAATTGTAATGCAAAAATATTTGATAAAGCAACTCTAGAGTGTAATACATCCCCTACAATTACTATCTTTTTACCTTTTACACTTCCTAACTTTTCTCTTATAGAATAAGAATCTAATAATGCTTGTGTAGGGTGTTCATGTGTGCCATCTCCTGCATTAATAATTTTAGCATCAACATGCTTAGATAAGAACACACCAGCACCAACATTAGGATGACGCATTACTACAATATCTACTTTCATAGATAAAATATTGTTTACTGTGTCAATTAAAGTTTCTCCTTTTTTTACAGAAGATTGACCTGCAGAGAAGTTTATAACATCAGCAGAAAGACGTTTTTCTGCCAATTCAAAAGATAACTTAGTTCTAGTACTGTTTTCGAAAAATAAGTTGGCAATTGTAATGTCTCTTAAAGAAGGAACTTTTTTAATAGGTCTATTAATTACTTCTTTAAAATGATCGGCAGTTTCAAAAATAAGATCAATATCATTTTTGTTTAGATATTTTATGCCTAATAGATGGTCTACGCTTAATTGCTTCATTTTATGTGTTGTGTTCTAAGTAAACTACATCTTCGCTGTGAGTTTCTTTCCAGCAAACTTTTACTTTTTCTTTGTTAATGGCATCAACTTGTCTTCCTTTATAATTTGGCTGTATTGGTAAATGTCTACTATATCTTCTATCAATCAATACTAGAAGTTCCACTAAATTAGGTCTTCCAAAATCATTAATTGCAGATAAACCTGCTCTAATACTACGTCCAGAAAATAAAACATCATCTATTAAAACCACATTTTTATTTTCTATTAAGAAGTTAATTTCTGTGCTACTAGCATCTAATGGCGCTTCTCTTCTTCTAAAATCATCTCTGTAAAAAGTGATGTCTAGTAGTCCAAGTTTTAAATCTTTAATTTGATATTGATTTGTTAAAATTTCTTTTAATCTTTTGGCTAAATAAGTACCTCTAGGTTGTAGCCCAATTAAGACGGTATTAGAAAAATCGTTGTGGTTTTCGATAAGCTGACAAGCCAATCGGTGAAGGATAATTTCAATTTCTTTCGAGTTTAATAAAACTTTTGAGCTCATAAGAAAAATGTCCAATTATTACTTGGAGTAAATCAGTAAAACTGATAATTAATGTTAGGCAAAATTAGGGTAAATAAAAGGATTCGCAAAATTTTATAGAATTACATTTTGCAGAAAAGCCATATTTTGTTAATTATTTTGTTGAAAAGTAAAACAGAATTCTTAAAAGTGGTATAAGACTTGTAGTATTTTTAAATAAGTAATAAAATCAGATTCTTTCTGAGATATTATTACTGCTTGTTTAATCAAATGAAAAGTAAAAACAGCTTGTTGTTTTTAAATTCATGATAAAATAAAAAGCCTATGTCACTTTCTAAATTCGAATCCATGTTAAAAACAAATAATGTGTATTTCTTTGATTCTGTAGAGTTTGAAGAAATTATTCAGCATTATTTAGATAACGGTAAACATTCTTTAGCTAAGAAAGCTGTAAAACTAGGTTTAGAGCAGCATCCAACTTCTGTTATTTTAAAATTGTTAAAAGTAGAGTTGTTAATTTTTGAAGATAAACTACAAAAAGCGACGTCTTTGCTTAACGAGTTAGAGGCTGTTGAGCCGAATAATGAAGACTTGTTAATTCAGAAAGCAACTATTTTATCTAAAAATAATAAGCATAAAGAAGCAATTGAAGCTTTTAGAAAGGTATTGCCAGTTACAGAAGATAAGGTAGATATTTGGTCTATGATTGGAATGGAATATTTATATCTAGACGATTTTGAAAATGCACGATTAAACTTTGCGAATTGTATTGAAGTAGATTTTGAAGATTATTCATCACTTTATAACGTGGTGTATTGTTTTGATATGGAGAACAATCATGAAGAAGCGATTTCCTTTCTAATAAATTATATTGATTCTAATCCTTATTGTGAAGTTGCTTGGCATCAATTAGGAAGACAATATTTTGTTGTAGGTAAGTTTAAAGAAGCATTAAGGGCTTTTGATTATGCGGTGATTATTGATGAAGGCTTTATTGGAGGATATCTAGAAAAAGCAAAAACCTTAGAAGAACTTGAACGTTATGAAGAAGCAATACAGAATTATTTAATTACTCTTGAATTAGATGATCCTACAGCATTTGTATATGTTAGAGTAGGTGAGTGTTATCAACAATTAGGAGACTTAGAAACTGCAGTAAAATATTATAAAAAAGCGGTACATGAAGATCCTTTATTAGATAAAGGATGGTTACTGTTAACCAATTTGTATCAGAATGATAATCAGTATCAAAAAGCGCTATATTATATTTCTAAAGCGTTACAAATTGATGAAAACAATGCTGTATACTGGCGTAAGTATGCAGAAATTAATTTGAAACTTAATTTTTACGATGAAACTGTAAAAGCTTTTTATAAATGTATCGATTTAGAAGATCAATCAGTAGAAGTATACGTAGCTCTTTCTGATGTATTATTGTTTTTAGGAGAATTTACAGATGCTTTAAAAATTATGATTAAAGCAAAGAGTATTTATAAAGAGTTTGCTGAGATTGAATATCGTTTGTGTGGGTTGTTTATGTTAACTAACAAAGAAAAATATAGTCTAATTCACCTAAAAAATGGACTTGCTATTGATGCAGAATATAGAGAGATTATAAAAGAATTGTACCCAACCGTTTTTGAAAACGAAAAGGTACAAGCCATTATTAACGATTATATTAAAGCTAAAAGTTAATTACTTCTTTGTAATAGCGTTTTGTATTAAACGAATACAATCCAAGTACACTTTTTCAAAAGACTCACCACCATCAGGGTTGTAAGAGCTTAACCTTTTGTAAATTTCTTTTCTAATATCTTCACATTTTTCTAGGTAAAAGTCATGTCCTTGATTGTTGTTGTCAAATTTTTTAGATAATACAGCTTGTAATGGAAACACAATGAGGTGATCTACTTTGTCTTTTATTTGAATTTGATTACAGTCATTGCAAATAGGAGCATATAAACTGTAAGCTCCAATATGTTTGTTTAATAAAGCACCAGTAAATAAATGTGATATTTCATGATATAAGACACCTTTAATAGCATTGTTTAGTTTAAGAGTTGTATTTGTCTCTGTAATTTCTGTTGGAGCATCACAAAAATTTGCCAAGATTACTGCTCTAGATTTTTGACTATAGTTCTCATAAAAATTGATGGCTTTGTTATTGGCATTGTTAGTTAGTTCTATAAAAACAGTAAGTTGTAAATCAGCATTGTTTTCTTGGTAAAAATGCATTACTTTTTCAAAAAGACTTGTCTCACTTACTTGTTTTTCTATAGTTGTAATGGCATCGTTATAGTATTTTTTATGACTTGTAAAGAATTGTTTGAATTTTGATTTTTTATAAAAATCTACCAAAGCAGGTTGAATAGAATCTAAGGTGCTTTTAGAAAGACCATATTTATTTAATTCTTTTGTGTAATTTGTATCAAATTGAAAATTTGCTAAATCTTTATCATACATTAAACCTATAGTAGAAAAATCAATTCCGATTTCTTGATTACTGTTTATCCATTGTATCAAAGAATGATTTCTGTAAGGAAGAAAATATTCATTTATACGTTTTTGGTAAGTAGTTTCACAGGGTTTAATATCTTCTGGTAATTCGTTTTGTAAAGCAAGATTAAAAATAGTTCTGAAAAACTCAGTACGCTCATCAATTTTAAAAATCACTTTGTTTTTAGTTTGAGTGTTTTTTAATTCATCACTTTTTCTAGTTTCTTTACAAGAAGATAGTGTAAAGACTAAAAGAAGAGTTAAAAGAATAAAGGGCTTTTTCATGGTTATTTATTTTGGTTGGTTAGGTTTTTAGTTGAGCGAATCTAAATCTTTTAAAAATAAGAAGCAAACGATTTAAAATAACTATCCTGTAGTTTTCACAATTTTCATGTATATTCGTTTAACAAAAAAATAACCAAACAAATGAGTAGATCAATTAAAGACTATGTAGTCATCGGTTTAAAAGGAATAGCCATGGGAGCAGCAGATGTTGTGCCTGGGGTTTCTGGAGGAACAATAGCCTTTATTTCAGGAATATATGAAGAGTTATTAACCTCAATAAGTAATGTGAAATTTGGGTTGTTAAAGACCTTAAAATCTGAAGGAATCAAAGCTGCTTGGAAACAAGTAAATGGTTCTTTTTTACTGTCGTTATTTATCGGGATTTTTGTTAGTATTGTCTCTTTAGCGAAAGGAATTAAATGGATGTTAGAGAATGAACCTATATTACTATGGTCGTTCTTTTTTGGTTTGGTACTTGCAAGTGTTATTTATATAGCTAAGCAAATTGCTAATTGGAATGTGTTTACTTTTATTTTATTACTTATTGGAGCAGGTTTAGCATATTATATAACAACATTAAATCCATTAGTTTCTGAAAATTCATCGCCGTTATTTTTGTTTTTAGCTGCGGCACTGGCAATTTGTGCTATGATTTTACCTGGAATTTCTGGAGCTTTTATTTTGGTCTTATTAGGAGCATATAAACCAGTTTTATCTGCTGTAAATAATAGAGATATTACTACAATTGCAATTGTTGCAGCAGGAGCTTTAGCTGGATTGTTAACTTTTTCTAGAGTATTAAAATGGTTGTTTACCAACTTTAAAAACTATACACTTGCCGTGCTAACAGGATTTATTATTGGTTCTTTAAATAAAATTTGGCCTTGGAAAGAAACATTAACATGGAGAACCAATTCTCACGGAGTAAAAGTACCGTTTAACCAGCAGAGTGTTTCTCCTTTTGGTTTTGAAGATAACCAATTGATGTATGCAGTTTTATTAGCAGTAGTAGGGTTTGGGCTGATTTTATTATTAGAAAAATTAGCAGTAAAAAAAGATTAGGTGAAACAAGAACGTACGTTAATTCAAAAACTAGGACTTTTCTTAAAAGGATTGGCAATGGGAGCTGCAAATAAAGTTCCTGGAGTTTCTGGTGGTACGGTTTCTTTTGTATTGAGTTTTTATGAAGAGATGATTTATTCTTTTCAGAAAATCAATGGAAAAGCATTTAAACTATTATTTAATGGTAGATTTAAAAGCTTTTATCAATATGTAAATGGTCAGTTTCTATTACTGATTATGGGAGGTAGTATGTTTAGCTACTTTAGTATTTCTTTAGTTCTTGATTATTTCTTACAACATTATGAACTGTATGTTTGGAGTTGGTTTTTTGGAATGATCATTGGTTCTGTATTTTATATTTACAAAGATTTTGGAGATTGGAACATCAAAAACACGATTTCATTATTGATTGGAATTTCTGTAGGAGTTGGAATTAGTTTTATGACTCCAGCACAAGAAAATGACAATTTATGGTTTGTTTTTTTATGTGGAATTATCGGTGTTTCTGGAATGACATTACCAGGCTTATCAGGGTCGTTTATATTAATTTTATTAGGAAACTATGTTTTACTATTAGTAGATTCTGTAAATGGATTGTTTACTGTAGTTACAGGTTTATTAACAGGAAATACAGATGTACTAGCAGATTCAGAAAATATTCGATATTTAAAAATAGTATCTGTTTTTACTGCTGGATCGGCTTTTGGTTTGGTTTCTATATCTCATGTTTTAGGGTATGTTTTAAAGAGATGGCATCAGATTGTAACTGCAGTAATTATTGGGTTTATTGCAGGTTCTTTAGGAATTGTTTGGCCATGGAAACGTAAGGTGTTTGTAGAAAATGATGGAACATTTGTTTTAGATGGAAAAGGGAATAAAATCATTCAAAATTACGAACGATTTTTTCCAGATTTTTCAAACTCAGAAACATGGTTTGCATTGTTTTATGTTGTAATAGGAATCGCATTAATTTTAGGAATAGATTATTATGATAGGAGAAGAAAATCAAGAAAATAAAATAAATACATTCGGATTATTAGGACGTAATATTTCCTATTCATTTTCTAGTGGTTATTTTTCTGAGAAGTTTGTAGAAATGAAATTAATAAACCACAAATATGTAAATTTTGATATAGAAAGCATAGCACTCTTTCCAAAGCTATTATCTGAGAATAGAGCAATAAAAGGAATGAATGTAACCATTCCGTATAAGCAAGATGTATTGCAGTATTTAAATGAGATAGATAGCGAAGCAGCTAATATTGGAGCTGTTAATACCATAAAGTTTTTAGAAAATGGCAAAATAAAAGGATACAATACCGATGTATACGGTTTCGAGAATTCTTTAAAGCCATTACTATTGTCATCACACAAACAAGCGCTAATTTTAGGAACAGGAGGAGCTTCTAAAGCGGTAGCATTTGTGCTAGACAAATTAAAAATTACATATAAGTTTGTGTCTAGGAATCCTGTAGATAAGAATCAAATTTCTTACGATTCTATTGATCAAAAAACACTTCAAGATGCAACTTTATTAATCAATTGTACACCTTTAGGAACTTTTCCAAATACTAAATCTTGTCCTGATATACCTTATGAATTTATTAGTTCTACACATTTGTTGTACGATTTAATTTACAATCCTTCAGTGACTACCTTTTTACAAAAAGGAAAAGAAAAAGGAGCTCAGATTAAAAACGGACTAGAAATGTTGCAACTACAAGCAGAAAAATCTTGGCAAATTTGGAATGAATAGGATGGTTTTAGAAATAACCATAGAAAAAGGCTAAAGAACATTATCATTTTTACAATTGTCAGAGAATTAATTATCTAGCTATTACCTAGCGATAAAAGCTTTATTTTTTTTGTCATTTTATAATACATCCCTATCTTTAGAGACATAATATAGGAACCTTAAACATTATTAAGATGTTAGATAAAAGTCAAGAAAACCAAGAAGAGCAAAGTACTCCAACTCCAGAAGTAACTGAAGTAGCTGGAACAACAACTAATGTTGATGCAAAAGCTGAAGAAGAACAAAAAGCTACAGATAAAGCAGTAGAGGAGATTGAAGAAAAGGTTGCAGAAGAAGCAGAAAAGGATGCAGAAAAAAGTTCTATTCCGATGTTAGATTATGCTACTATGGAATTAGAAGCATTGGCTGATAACTTAGAAAAATTATTAAAAGAGCATCAAATTCAACAATTAAAAGCGAATGTAGATGCAATAAAAAATGCCTTTAACTTAAAATTTGGAGCTTTATTAGCAGAAAAGAAAGCAGCATTTTTAGCTGAAGGAGGAAACTCTATAGACTTTCAATATTCTAGTCCTGTAAAATCAAAATACAATGCTCTTTTAGCAGATTATAAAAAGAAAAGAGATGCTTATTATTCTGAATTAGAAGCTAAGTTAAAAGGTAATTTAGAAACGAGACATGCTGTAATTAATGAGTTAAAAGAACTTATTGCAAATGCAGATACAAAAACAATGTATAAAAGTTTTAAAGCATTGCAAACTCGTTGGAGAGAAATTGGACCTGTACCGAGAAATAAATACAATGATACGTGGAGAAACTACCATCATCATGTAGAGCGTTTTTACGATTTATTACATTTAAGTAATGATTTTAGGGATTTAGATTTTAAACATAATTTAGAGGAAAAGTTAAAGTTAATAAAACGTGTAGAAGATTTAGCTGAGCTAGAAAATGTAAATGATGCATTTAAAGAATTGCAACAGCTACACAAAGCATGGAAAGAAGATATTGGTCCAGTTTCTAAAGAACACAGAGAAGAAATTTGGCAAAAGTTTAGCAGTGCTAGTAAGAAGATACATGATAGACGCCATGAATACTTTAGAAGCTTAAAATCTCAATACCAATCTATTATTGAAGCTAAATTAGAAGTGATTGCTAAAATTGATGCTTATGATGTGTCAAATAATAGAAAACATCACGATTGGCAAAAGAGTATTAAAGAAATAGAAGCTTTAAGACAGCAATATTTTGATGCAGGTAAATTGCCATATGCAAAAAGTGAGCAAGTTTGGCAAAAATTTAAAGCAGCAACCAAAAAATTCAATCACGCAAAAAATGCATTCTATAAGAATGAGAAAAACATTCAGCAAGAAAATCTAGATAAGAAGAATGCTTTGATTGAGTTGGCAGAATCTTTAAAAGACAGTGAAGATTGGGATGCAACAACAAATATTATGAAGAAAATCCAAGCTGATTGGAAGAAAATTGGACATGTTCCAAGAAAGTTTTCTGATGATATTTGGAAGCGATTCAAATCGGCATGTAATCATTATTTTGATAGACTTCATAATAAGCAAGATGCTGTTAATAAAGAGCAAATGGCTTTTGTAGAAGATAAAAAAGCATATTTAGAAGAAATAAAGGCTTTAGAAAGTGCTACTTTAGAAGAAATCAATGCTATTATTGAAAAATGGAGAGCTTTTGGTGAAACACCTAGAAGTGTTAGGCATATTGAATCGAAGTTTTATAAGCATATAGATAAGCTGTTAGAAGGATTGTCTATGAGTAAAGAAGAAATTGAAATGCTAAAGTTTAAAAACTTAGTCAATGGATATTTAGCTCAAGGAGATGAAAATAAGTTGAATTCTGAACAGTTATTTGTTAGAAAAAAGATTGATGAAATTAATAAGGAGATTCAGCAATTAGAAAATAACCTAAGTTTTTTCTCTAATGCAAAAGATGATAACCCTTTAGTAGTTAATGTAAGAACAAATATTAATAATTATATGGCAGATGTAGCTATATGGAAACAAAAATTAGCTTACATTAGAAGTTTAGATTATTAATTAGAAAAGTAATATTATAAAATAAAAAAACTCAGAACTTAGTTCTGAGTTTTTTTATTTATCTAAAAAGCTAAAGTTATTAAGATGTGATTAAATTATCAATCTTTTCCTTTTCTTCTCTAGCTAAATCTGCATCTACTAAAATTCTACCACTATACTCATCAATAGTAATTTTTTTACGCGTAGCAATTTCTACTTGTACTTGTGGTGGAATTGTAAAGAAAGAACCTCCAGAAGCACCTCTTTCAATAGAAACTACTGCTAAACCATTCTTTACTTTATTTCTAATTCTTTTATAAGCAGCTAATAAATGCTCATCAATTGCAGCAGAAAACTCGATTGATTTTTCAGTAAGCATTTTTTGCTCTTTTTCAGTTTCTTTTAAGATGTCATCTAACTCAGATCTTTTGTGTGCTAAATGCTCTTCTTGTTTTGCTAACTTCTCTTTAGTAGTAGCAATAACTTCATTTTTTTGCTCAATTCTAGCAGAAAATTCTTTAATTCTTTTTTCAGCTAATTGAATTTCTAATTCTTGATATTCAATTTCTTTAGATAAAGAATCAAATTCTCTATTGTTTCTTACTTTCTTTTGTTGCTCGTCGTATTTTTTCATTAAAGATTTAGATTCTTCGATTAACAATTTTTTATTGTTAATGTCTGTTTCTAAATTAGATACGTCCTCTGCAAAATTAGAAAGTCTTGTGTTTAAACCTGCAATCTCGTCTTCTAAGTCCTCAACTTCTAAAGGTAATTCTCCACTTACATTTCTAATTTCATCGATTCTCGAGTCAATTAATTGTAAGTCATATAATGCTCTTAATTTTTCTTCTACAGTAACCTCTTTCTTTTTTGCCATGTTTAAATGTAATAAATTGGATTTGTACTTTTTTCTGATAAAATGATTGCAAAATTAGTGAATTTTTTTGTAAGATACTCAACTAAAAGGTTTTTTGTGAACTGTTCACTTTCATAATGTCCAATATCTGCCAATAAAATTTGTTTTTCAGCTTTAAAAAAATCGTGATATTTAAAATCTGCACTAATATATGCATCTGCTTTTGAGTGAATTGCATTCTGAATAGCAAAGCTACCAGAACCTCCTAAAACTGCTACTTTTTTGATAGGTTTACCTAAGTATTCTGAATGTCTAACACAAGCAGTTTTCATGGTTGTTTTGAGAAATTGTAAGAAATCTACTTCATTCATTGCATTTGGCAATTCTCCAATCATTCCCATTCCGATAGTTTCTTTACTAACAATATTACTTTTTGGAATAAGAGTTTCTGTATTTTCTAAACCTAAAACACTACAAATTTTTCCACTTACTCCACTTTGAACATTGTCTAAAGCAGTATGAGTAGCATAAATAGCAATGTCATTTTTTATAGCTTTTAAAACCACACGTTCTACATAACTATTCCCATTTAATTTTTTAAGCCCACTAAATATAATAGGATGGAAACTAACAATAAGATTGCAATTATTTGCAATGGCTTCATCTACGGTATCTTCTAATGTATCTAGAGCAACCAACACACCCGTGACTTCGGTATTATAATTACCTACAAGTAAACCAACATTATCAAAGTCTTCAGCATAGTGTAATGGAGCTAGTTCTTCAATAGAATTGGTAATGTCTTTTATAATCATAAAATTTCTTTCTAAGAAAATCAAAGTTAGTAAAATGAAACTAAACTTAAATCATCAATTTGTGGTTAAAAATAAAGATTGTTATTCTTTGTTTTTTTAGACCTAAATAATTTTTACATTCGTACTAATGAAATTAATCCGATTATTACTTTTTCCTTTTAGCTTTGTTTATATGCTAATTACTTCCTTACGTAATTGGTTTTTTGATATTGGTGTTTTTAAAACTACAAGGTTTAACAAACCAGTAATTGCTGTTGGTAATTTGTCTGTTGGAGGTACAGGGAAAACACCTCAAATTGAGTACTTGATTCGATTATTAAATAAAAACAAGCTCGCAGTTTTAAGTAGAGGATATGGAAGAAAAACAAAAGGATTTTTACTAGCAAATGCTTCTAAAAAAGCAAGTGATATAGGAGATGAACCCTTGCAGTTTTTTAAAAAATTTAAAGGCATCACTGTTGCTGTTGATGAAGACAGAGTACATGGAATACAGCAATTAAATAATGCAGAAGTAATTTTATTAGATGATGCTTTTCAGCATAGAAAAGTAACTGCTGGTTTTTATGTTGTTTTGACGAAATATGATGCGCTTTTTTCGAGTGATTTTTTATTGCCAACAGGGAACTTGAGAGAAAGAAGAGTAGGAGTTAAGCGCGCCAATGCTGTTGTGATCACAAAATGCCCAGCAAATATTGCTGAAGAAGATCAAAAAGAAATTGAACAATTGATTAGAAGGTATTTTAACGGGCCAATTTTCTTTTCTACAATCAACTATGCTACAACAGTTCTTAATCAAAAACATGAATCTATTAAGGTACAAGAGTTGTCAGATTATGAAGTGTTATTAGTTACAGGGATTGCTAATCCAACTCCAATGCTAACATTTTTATCGACATTAAACTGTAACTTTAAGCATGTTAAGTTTGCAGATCATCATCAATTTAGTTCCAAAGAAATTAAAGAATTAACTCACCAGTTTGCATCATTAAAAGCAACCCAAAAAATAATACTAACTACAGAAAAAGACTTTGTGAGATTGTCAGATCACATAGAAAATGTATACTATTTAGCTATAGAAACAAGTTTTGTAGCTAAGCAACAAGAATTTGATAGCTTGATTAATAACTATGTAAGCAATAGCTTATAACTTTTTATAATACAAACTTTTTATAATTCCATCTGACAACCCAATTTTAGGCACAAAAATCTTTCTTGCACCTGTCCATTTCATGGCAGATAAATAAATTTTGGTAGCAGGTATAATTACATCGGCTCTATCTGGATTTAAGCTTAATTCAGAAATACGTTCTTTATAAGACATCTTTTTAAGGAACTGGTATTGAGCATTTAAATAGATATATGAAATAGGTTTTCCTATTGTTCTTCCAGACATTTTAAATAGCTTGTTTATGTTTCCTCCAGAACCAATTAAAGAAATTTTCTTAATGCTTTTTGTATGTTCTTCAATCCAATTTTGAACCTCTTTAAAAATAATTTTATTTTCTGGTTTTGAGTTGTTCATCAAGCGTACAGTTCCCATTTTAAAAGATTTAGAATTGATAATTCTACCTTTTGAAAAAATAGTAAACTCTGTACTACCGCCACCAACATCAACATACAAATAAGATTGATCACTTTCTATCAATTCACTTAAATCTGTAGAAAAAATAATTGCAGCTTCTTTTTTTCCATCAATCACATCAATTTTTATTCCTGTTTTTTCAAAAATTTCTTCAACAATTTCTACTCCATTTGATGCTTCTCTCATTGCAGAAGTAGCACAGGCTTTGTATTTTTCTACTCCATGAACTTTCATAAGTAAATTAAAAGCTTTCATAGCATCAACCATTCGGTTAATATTATCTGAGCTAATTGTTCCAGAAACAAAAGCATCAGCTCCCAAACGAATGGGAACACGAACTAAAGATGATTTTTTAAACTGAGGTTCTTTGTCTTTGTCAATAATAACATTAGATATTAGCAAGCGTATGGCATTAGAGCCAATATCTATAGCAGCATATTTCTTTATTTCTAACAAGCGTAATCTATTTGTGATTTTTAGGAGTATCTATCAAAATAGTTTCTCCTTTTTTTATACTTTTCCAATGTTTAGTATCAAACTGAATACCTATAACACCACAAGTTGGTACGTGGGCAATTGGTTTGTTTCCAAATTTGTTTACAAAGGTATTGATTCCATGATCGTGACTAAAAACAATGGCAGAGTCAAAATTATCATCTAAAGCTTTAATTGTTTTTACTAAATAGCCATCACTAAAACTATACAATTGTCTTTTGATTTTAAGATTGGCCATTGGATAACCAAAATTTTCACAAAATATAATAGAAGTGTGTAATGCTCTGTTTGCACTACTGGTTACAAATACATCTGGCTTTTGAATATTTTTTGCTAAGTATTTAGATAGTAAATGAGCATCGTTAATCCCTCTTTTTTTTAGAGGTCTATCGATGTCTGCTACGCCATCATATTCCCAAGACGATTTTGCATGCCTAACAATATACAGTGTCTTCATTCTAAAGTTTGATAGAGTAAATATAAAAAATTATGGAGCTAATCGTTCTATTTTCCAAGAAAAATCTTTTTGTAAAGTATATCGAATTCGATCGTGCATTCTATTAGGCCTTCCTTGCCAAAATTCAATAGAAACAGGTTTAATTAAAAAACCACCCCAATGATCTGGTCTTGGTATTTCTTGATTTTCGTATTTTTTTTCAAAGGATTTTAAGTTGTTATCTAAAGCTTCTCTAGAAGCTACAACATCACTTTGGTTTGAAGCCCATGCGCCAAGTTTACTTCCGTCTGGGCGTGATTCAAAATAGCCATCAGATAAATTCTCTGCTAATTTTTGAGCTATACCTTTGATAATGATTTGCTGTTCTAATGCAGGCCAAAAAAAAGACAAACAAACTTGGTTGTTGGCAGCAATTGCTTTCCCTTTTTCAGAATTGTAGTTGGTATAAAAAATAAAACCTTCCCAAGTGTATTTTTTTAACAAAACTACTCTGCTTTTTGGAAAGCCATCCAATCCAATGGAAGCTATGGTCATCGCATTTGCTTCATCTACCATTTCTGAGGCATCTGCATGTAAAAACCATTGTTGAAATAGTTCAATCGGGTTTTCTGGGCAATTATTTTCTAATAGCTCTTGCTTTTCGTAAGATTTACGATAATTACTTAAATCATGTGCCATTGTATCAGTTTAAAAACTGATGTAAAAATAAGGGTTTTTACAACACAAAATGCGATATTATTTTAAATCTTCACAATAAAAACCAGTAGCACTTACCAACTCTTTTACTTCTTCTTCGTGTAAATGATCGGTAGCTTCTATACGTAAAACATTATCAATATCTTCGGTATCAATAGACCATTTATTAATATTGGGATGCTCGTTTAGAACAGGTGATACTTTTTTTACTTTTTTCTTTGTTTTGATATCTGTTTTGAGAATTACAAGTTTCATATCAAGTTGTATAGCGATTATTCTTCTTCTTTAGTATTTGTTTCTGGAGTAGGATTTTTTACTCTATGCATGTATTCTTCATAAGCAGCTTCTCCTTCTTCTTTCCAATACGCATCATAGAGTTCCCATTTTGAAAAATCTTTTTTAGATGATTTTTTCTTAGAGTAATCTTCGCAATGACTTTTGTCTTTGTCGCCACCATTAAATCCGCCGAAAAGAATTTTAGAAAAAATCATTAAACCAATGGCTTGCCAATATGTAATAGTTGTAAGTCCAAAAATTTCTGGCATTAACCAATTCCATAGATATTGAAATACAAATCCGAATAAGGCAATAAAAAATACAATGAGAATTGCAATTAGCACTACCCAAAGTGCAATCATAGCTGGATTTTTACCTCTTAGTTTGTGTTTTAAATAATTTTTCATCTTAAAAATTTTAATTTGTTCTGTCTTTTTGATTCTTTAATTTTTGATGTAATTGTGAAATGGCTCTATGCCTTCTAGACATAAGAGTTCCAGTAGGAATTCCAGTTTCTTCTGAAATCTCTGTATAGCTATAACCTTCTACATCTATGGCTAAAATAATTTCTCTATAATGTGGCTTTAAACTGAAAATGGCTTTTTTTAAAGCAAGTTTTAAACTGTCAGAGTATTCAGATTCTGAGTTCTCATAAAAACTTTCTGCAAATCCAGTAAGTTGAGCTTCAATAGTATCATCAATATTTTTGGTTTTTTTGTCTTTGCGCATAATATCGACAATCTTATTTCGTATCGAATAGTAGACAAAACCAGCTATATTGTTAATTGGTAAAACACTCTTTCTAGAAAATATCTTTAAAGCTACATCTTGTATAATGTCTTCGGCCTCTCTATCAGCATCATTTTCAATTTTAGAATGTACATAAGCTTTTAGGTTATGATATTCTGAATTAAAAAATGCTTTTAGTTCTTTTTCGTTCTCAGTTTCTGATGCCATTCAGGTCCTTTTTCTAGGTCTTCATAGATAAAGACGTTTGAAAATACAATTATTGCACTTTTTTTGAAAGTTTTTTTTAAAAATGATAGAAACGATTTTATAAAACCGATTAAGGAAAGATATTAGACTGGAAATTTAGTTTTCTTTTTTATTTATCAATTCATTTCCAAATATTTGAATTTGACTTATGATAGGAAGTACTTTTACTCCATATTCAGTTAAACTGTATTCAACCCTTGGAGGAATTTCTTTGTAAGCTTTACGATGTAAAATTCCAAAACCTACTAAACTTTTTAATTCTTGAATCAACATTTTTTCACTTATACCAGGAACTAATCTTTTAAGTTCTCCAAAACGTCTTTTTTGCAGGCCTATTTCGTTAATTATTTGTAAGCTCCATTTGCCACCAATTACTTTTAAAGCTTCGCTTACTGGGCATATAGAAACATTTTTTGTGTTTTTTTTCATTTGTAATTATTTGTTTATCAGTAATACAAACTTTTTTGTTAGTACCTTACTAATTTGTAGGTACTTGTAAAAAGTAGGGTAAAGATATAATTTTGTGTCTAATTTTAAAATTGATACAATGCAAAATAAAATTTTTATTTCTGGAGCCACAGGGTTTCAAGGTGGGGCAATGGCTAAATTGGCTACGCAAAAAGGGTATAAAGTTATTTCTTTATCATCTTCTGATCAATCAAAAAATGAAGAGATTGAATTTGTAAATGGTGGATTTGAGGATGTGAATGCAATTAAAAAGGCATTAAAAAATGTTGATAAAGCAATTTTTACACTTCCATTAATTTTTGATGTAAAGAAAGCAATAGAGTGGACGAGTAATTTTATCAAAATTGCAGAAGAAGAGAAGGTAAATCTTGTTGTTTTTAATGCAGGATTTAATTTGCCTAAAGAGAAAACGGGATATTTGGCAATTGATTTAAAAATAGAAGTAGCCAAATTATTTGAAGCTTCTCAATTAAATGTAATTACTATTGTTCCTGATATTTACTTAGATAATTTAGTAGCTCCTTGGTCTTTGCCGCTAATTTTAGAACAAGGGATTATACCATATCCAGTAAAAAATGAGCAAGTTATTCCTTGGATAAGTCATAAGGACTTGGCAAAATATGTTATTGCAGCAATAGAGAAGCCTACACATTCTGGTAAGATTTTCTCGATAAAAACAGTTATGTTATCTGGAGAAGAAATTGCAAAAGAAATTTCGAATAGAATAGGAAAAGAGGTGCGTTATATTGGGATTACTCCTGATGAGTTTGAGGAGCAGTTGATTCAATCTTTTGGTAAGCTAGCAGCAAAAGAAATATCTAATTTATATCGTTATGTTCAAGAGTACTCAACTGAGTTAAATAAAAAAGACTTTGAGGAATCTAAAACATTGTTGTTACAAGAGCCTCAGAGTCTAAGTGAATGGGTTAATACTATTCGTTTTTAAATTATCGAGCTTATTCAAGTATAATTGTATAAGCTCGATAAAATTAAGTCAATGATTTATTTTACGGTTTGCTCAAAAGCAAAGGATTTCTTTTTGTTGGTGATCACAATCGTATATTTCCCTTTTTGTAAATTAAGATGACTGATATCTGTTACTTTTTTAACTTCTGTAATATCTATAGGAACAGCTTTATTGATATCTTCTCCTTTTTTGTAAGCCAAAACTAAAACAGGAAAATCAATAGCTACGTCAGATAATGTAATAGGAACATTTTGATAGTTGTTGTTAAAACTCCAATGCGCTTTGTTATTTATATATTGAGTTGGAGGATGAAACACAGCAATGTCTGTATAAGCTTTTCCTCGTTGATATTTATAAGGAGTGTTGTATTCATCTAATAATACGGTAGGAGTAGTGATATTTAATGCTTTTAATAAAGGATGATTCCATTTTGTATTACCTTTTTCACTGTAAAATACTTGGTTTACTGTTAATGGGTTTTCTCCAGTATATTCTGTTAACCTGGCTGCCATGGCTTTTTCCCAAGATCGATGTTTGCCTTCTAAAGCATGATCAAAACCACAGTGAATTAAAAACTTTTCATTGGGTTTTGATTGCATCACTTTCTGAATGTTTTTAGCTTGAGCTATTTCTCTAGGCTTTCCATTTCCACCTTGTGTATTTTCATATGCAAATAGATAAAAGCCAATTTCTAAGGCATCACGAACCAAATTTCCAAATTGTGGATCTTTAATATAATATCCTGTATTTTGAAGAGGATATTTTCTAGTGTTTAACTCAGCATCAAGGTATTCTCCATTTCCTAAAGCTTCTAAACCTAAATTTTTATATCCATTATTGTATAATTCTTGAAGCAATGATTTTGTAAATACACGATGTAAAGAGCTATGATGCGCCTCGTTAATAATTAATACTCTGCTCTTTTTTGCTTGGTTAACGATGTAATCTTTGGCAGTTACTTTTTTGTATTTTTTATTGATAGAATCTATCTCTTCTTGCGTATAGTTAGTTGCTCTTCCTCTCATTGCTAAATCCCACTGAATCAATGCATTTTTATAATCGCCTTTTGTGGTGTAATCTGCTGCTGCAATTTGATGTTTCCAAGGTACTGTATCTTTACGAACCTTGTCTTCTATTTCTGAAGAGAATTTGTAAGTGGTTTTATAATCTATTTCTTTAATTGTTCTCTGATTGTTTGTACAACTAATTCCAATTGTTAAAACAAGTTGAATTACTAGTAGTTTGTGTAAGTATTTCGAATTCATAATAGATTTGTTTTTCGAACTCAAAAATAACTAAAAAATTAGTTTAAACTAATTTTTTAGTTAAAAGGTTAGAGATACTTTTACTCAATAAAGTTGTATTGTCTTTTTTAGGTGACAGAAATGAAAACCAATAGGTGTTTTTCCTGTTTTTAAGAATTACGTATTTGTACTCTAGTAAAATTAAAGTTTGGGCTTGAGATTTGTGTTGCAATCAATACCGGTTTTGATTGTAAAGGCGGAATCTGAAAAGCCTATTTTAAATAGAGTAGGAACAATTATATGCTTAAACTAAAAATGGAATTACAAACAGCAATTGCACCACACAAAGTAGTTGTAGAACAACTGAAGAGTATTTTAGACGCAAATCCAGAAATGGCAGAGAGTTTAGAGTTTTCATTAAAAAAAGCGGTAAACCTTTCTAAAAATGGTGATGCCACAAACAACATTTCCCCTTTAAATGCAGATTTGTATAAGGCAATTGATAAGGAATTCAACGGAAAAGGATGGCCAGAAACGGTATCTGATTATTATGATTATTTGGACATTTATGTAGAAATGATTCCGAATGAAAGCAGAGATCCAGATTATCCAAATGCTTGGAAAAGCGACGGAACAAAAAATGGATATAATCAAAAAGTGTATGATCTTCTTTGTCAATCTTATTGGTTAATTGATCAAGAAATTGTAGAAGGTAAGACCATGCAAAGTTATCCTGAGTTTGCAGATTGGTTGGTGAGTTTTGCAATTGCTTGGGGAACTTTTTTAGATACTGAAGCATCTTTAACTCCAGAAAGTTTACAGTCTTTTAAAGAAGATGTAAATGAAGATGGAGAAAGTGTTTATAATTTTCCATTGTATGCTGATGGAGAAAGTAGCTGGAAAACATTTAATAACTTTTTTTACAGGCAATTTAACCAAGCAAATCCTAATACAGGAATTTCGCCTTTACGTCCAATTGCAGACCCAGAAAATAATATAACCATCGTTTCTCCGGCAGATTGTACGTTTAAAGCATTTTATCCTATTGATGAAAATGGAAATGTAGAAGAAGTAACGCTTAAAGGAACACATACTATTGGTACTGTAGATGAGTTATTGGAGTTTAGTAAATATGGAGAGAATTTCTATGGAGGAACATTTATACATTATTTCTTAAGTCCGTTTGATTACCACCGTTTTCATACACCTGTAAGTGGGAAAGTTTTAGAAATATTTCCTGTACAAGGAAAAGTTTATTTAAATGTAGAAATGAAAGAAGATGGTCAGTTTGATGCTCCAGACGGAGGAGAAAATGGCTATGAGTTTAATCAAGCAAGAGGTTTGGTAATTATGGATGCTGGTCCAGAAGTAGGAAAAGTAGCAATTTTACCGATAGGAATGTGCCAGGTTTCTGGAGTAAATATGTATACAGATTTACAAGGAAAAGATGTGGTGAAAGGACAAGAATTTGGGAAATTTAGATTTGGAGGTTCAGACATTATTATGTTGTTTGAAAAACCACCAAAAGACTTATATATGTTCCAAAAAGATCCGTCGTTAAATCCAATACATTTTCAGTATGGACAAACGGCTGTATATTGGAATAAATAGCAGATAATTGTTGATTAATAGAAAGCAGTCTTAGTGAATTAAGGCTGCTTTTTTGTTTTTCTCAGTCATATCTGTTTTTCCAACCAATAATAACTAAGCCAAAAAATACTATAATTAATCCAATCCACCAGTTTAGAAAATAAAATGTAAGTGGACTGCATATCATTAATACTATGTAGCCTAAATAATCAGACCTTTTTGATTCCTGGATGCGATTTGTATTAGTTAATTCCTCAATTATTGAAATTGCTTGTTTAATTTCATTTAAATTTTCTCCAAGAAGACAATGCGTATAAGTTTCACAAGCTGATGGCCCAGCCCATTCAGGGTCAGAATATGATGAAACTCCAGTTGATAAAGCCTCTTTCCTTTTAGAAGCCTCTTCGTTCATCAGTTTTATCAGTTCTTTTTTTCTGAGTTCAGACTCAAATTTATCGAGTATATCTATCTTAAATTGGAATTGCTTAATATAGTTTGAAAGTTTATTTTTTGATTTCTCACTTCCAGAAGTTGCTTTGCGAATTTTAACTAATTCGGTAATATTTGAACTCATCTTTGTTTTTTTGGTTAGGTTTATTCAAGTTAATTTTTAAAAAATTATGAAGGTAATTCAAACTATTTCTTTTTAAATAGCAACAAGCCCAAAAAGGTTAGTGCTCCATTTAAAACCAATACAAAGAATCCGAAATCAAAACCTAACTTGGCTTTGCTATAATAGCTAATCAGAAAGGTTAAAATGGGAGCTATTATACAAACAAATGGTACCGATTTGTCTTTTACTTTTAGTTTGGTAAATAAGCCAAAAGCATACAATCCTAATAAAGGACCATAAGTATATCCAGCAAACGTAAATATCTTGGCAATTACACTTGCATCAGCAATAAAATATTTGAAAATTAAAATAGTTGCTACTAGAATAAAAGAAAACAAGACATGGATTTTCTTTCTAATTTTTTCTTGTTCCTTTTTTTCTTTTTTCTTGTCAATTTCTAAGATATCAATGCTAAAAGAAGTTGTTAAAGAGGTTAATGCAGAGTCGGCACTAGAATAAGCAGCGGCAATCAATCCTAATAAAAAGAACATGGCGGTTGCTAATCCTAATGAGCTTTTGGTAGCTATAATTGGGAAAAGCTCGTCTTTATGAGCGTCGATTCCATTACGTTGTGCATAATCTGTTAGTAGTACACCCAATGCTAAAAAGAAGAAATTCACAATTACCAATACTATGGTAAACCAAAACATGTTCTTTTGAGCATCTTTTAAATTCCTACAAGTAAGGTTTTTTTGCATCATATCTTGATCCAATCCAGTCATTACAATAGCAATAAAAGCACCAGATAAAAATTGTTTCCAAAAATAATTTCCAGATTTTACATCATCAAAAAAGAAGGTTTTAGACAATTCGCTATCGGCAACATAAGTAAAAAGATTGCTAATTTGTAATTCGTCTGATATGCTGTAAATACAAACTCCAACAGCAATTAACATAAATAAGGTTTGTAATGTGTCTGTCCAAACAATAGTTTTAATTCCGCCTTTAAAAGTATACAACCAAATCAATAAAATTGTAATAGATACAGTTACCCAAAACGGAATTCCATATGCATCAAACAAAAGCAATTGTAATACATTAGCAACTAAAAATAATCTAAAGGCAGCTCCAATAGTTCTAGAAATTAAAAAGAAACTAGCACCTGTTTTATAAGAATATTTTCCAAACCGATCTTCTAAATAGGTATAAATAGAAGTAAGGTTAAGTTTGTAATAGAGTGGTAGAAGTACCAAGCCAATTACGGCATATCCTATTACATATCCCAACACCATTTGCATATAACTCATGCTTTTGGCTTCTACCCAACCAGGAACAGAAATAAATGTAACTCCAGAAAGCGAAGCACCAATCATTCCGAAGGCTACTAAATACCAAGGAGATGAATTATTTGCTTTGAAAAAAGTTTCATTGTTAGCAGATTTTCCTGTGATGTAAGAGATGAAAATTAAAACACTAAAATAAGCAATGATTAATAGTAGAATATGTATTGGTTGCATGAATGAATTGCTGATTATAAATTGTAAATTACGAATATAATCTTTTTAAAATTTTAAATAAAAAATTAATAATTCGTAATTCATTATTAGTAATTTTACAGCCATGGATTTTTCATCGAAGTTATTAGAAAATGCAGTCAATGAAGTATCGCGTTTACCAGGAATTGGAAAGCGTACTGCTTTACGTTTGGTATTGCATCTATTAAAGCAACCTGCAGAACATACAGGGTATTTAGCCGAAGCTATTACGTATTTTAGAAACGATATTAAGTCATGTGAAAAATGCCATAATATTTCTGATACTGTTTTGTGTGAGATTTGTAATAATCCTAATAGAAATTCAGAAATTGTTTGTGTAGTTGAAGACATTAGAGATGTGATGGCAATTGAAAGTACAGCACAGTTTAAAGGTTTGTATCATGTTTTAGGTGGGAAAATTTCTCCAATTGAAGGAATTGGGCCACACAATCTACAAATAGAATCATTGGTAGAAAAAGTAGCAAAAGGAGAAATAAAGGAGTTAATTTTTGCTTTGAGTTCTACTATGGAAGGAGATACTACCAACTTTTATATTTACAAGCAAATAGAAAAATACAACATTACAACTAGCACTATTGCTAGAGGTATTTCTGTAGGTGATGAATTGGAATATGCAGATGAAATTACCTTAGGTAGATCTATTGTAAATCGTATTCCTTTTGAGCAATCTATAAAGAGTTAACTTTTTAATGTAAAAATGGATTCATTAGAAATTGTAACAATTATTAAAGAGCACTAATTCATTGTTACATTGCTAAACTGTTATATTAATTCATTTCCAAATTACTCCATTAACTCATTATCTTCTTTGTCCCAACTTTTTTTAGCACGTATTTTTTTATAGAGTTTGATTCCTATCATTAGTAAAACTCCAAAAAGAATAATTCCAATTACACCCCAAATCCAGTTGATGGTATGTTTTAGAGTAACTAAAAACACAATGGCAAATAGAATAATGGTGGCTACTTCGTTCCAGATTCGCAACTTAAAAGCAGAATACTTTACAATATCATTTTGCAATTGAGAGAATATTTTTTGGCAAGAACCATGATAAAAATACAAGGCTAAAACAAAAGATAGTTTTACCAACATCCAAGGTTCTTCAAGGTAATATGGATTCTCATATAACATCCAAAAGGCAAAAAAACTAGCTAATATTGCAGAAGGCCAAGTAATAATGTACCACAGTCTTTTTGCCATGAGTTTGTATTGTGTTTGTAGTATTTCTTTAGCAGGTTGTTCTTTGTCTTCTGCTTCTACATGATAAATAAATAATCGAATAATGTAGAATAATCCCGCAAACCAAGTCACTACAAAAATGATGTGTAAAGCTTTAACGTATAAAATGTTCATGCTTCTAAGTTAGAAATTAATTTTTACTAGCCCATTCATCAATCCAAGTATTCATTACTTGTACCCAATCATCGTTATCATTCATACACGGAATGTGTTTGTAATCTGTTCCGCCACCTTCTAAAAATTGCTCTTTTCCTTCCATGGCAATCTCTTCTAAAGTTTCTAAACAATCAGCAACAAAAGCAGGAGTAACCACCGCCATTTTTCGTTTTCCTTCTTCTTTTGGAAGTCGTTCAAACTCTAAGTCTGTATATGGTTTTAACCAAGGGTCTTTTAATAAACGAGATTGAAAAGAATTGCTATAAGTACCTTCTTTTAAGCCTAATTCTTTTACAATTTCTTTAGTAGTTTCAAAGCATTGATGACGATAACAAGTATCATGCGCTTTTGAAGCTTTTTCACAACAAGAACCATCAATTTTACAATGACTCTTCGTAGGGTCTGTTTTTAAAATATGACGTTCTGGAATTCCGTGATACGAAAATAAAATATGATCATAATCAAAACCTTCTAAATTCTTTTTGATGTTATCAGACATGGCTTTGATATATCTTGGCTCGTTAAAGAAATGTGGAATTTCTGTTGTTCTTACATTCGGAAAGAATGAAGAACGAACTTCTTCTGCTTTAACCAAAACAGTTTCTGTAGAAGACATGGCATAATGAGGATATAAAGGAACAATCAATATGTCATCAACACCTTGATTTACTAGTTCTTGCATTCCTTTTTTTATAGTCATTGTTCCATAACGCATTGCTAATGCAACAGGTATCTCAGTATTATTTTTTACTTTTTCTGTAAAGCGTTCAGAAATAACAACCAATGGAGAACCTTCTTTCCACCATATTTTTTTGTAGGCTTCGGCAGATTGTTTTGGGCGCGTTCTTAAAATAATCCCTTTAATTAATAACCAGCGTTTCCAATAAGGAATGTCAATGACACGTTCGTCCATTAAAAATTCATCTAAATAGGTGCGTACATCTTTTACATCTGTGCTTTCTGGTGATCCTAAATTGATAAGTAAAACTCCTTTCATATTATATATTGAATTCTTTTCAGTGTTTTTAGTAGTTATAAGTAGTAATAACTAACTTGTTTCTATGAGTACTTTTTTTAGTTGATTGGTTGCTTCATATAAAGTAATGGCTAAACTATGCACTACATTCATAGAAGAATTTCTACCATACATTGGTATGGCAACTGTTTTGTCAACTAGATTGATATTTTCTATTCCGTTTCTTTCGCTTCCTAATAGTAATACTATTTTTTCTGTTGTACTAAAATTAAATTGCTGCAAGTCAATGCTTTTGTCTGTAATTTCAATACCAATAATAGTATTACCATCTGCTTTTAATTCTTGAATTAACAAATCAAAATCAGCATAGGTTTCATGTTCAATTTGATTGAGTGTGTTTCTAGCAGTTTTCTTTACAATACGATTTTCAATACTAGGAGAAGTCTCATGTAAAAATATTTTTGAAACCCCAAAACTTTCAGAAATGCGAAAACACATTCCGATATTTTCTGGAGTTCTTATCGCATCACAAACAATAGTTATTGGAAACTTTTGCTGTGTATTGTCTATTTCTGTATGGTGTAGTTGCTTCATTTAATTTTGCTGTAAAGAACTAACATATTTTTTTGGAGTAGTGCCAAACTTCTTTTTAAAAGCTGCAATAAAATGGCTTGAGGTACTATAGCCAATTTTTAATCCAACTTCATTTACATTATGCTGATTGCTTTCTAATAACTTTCTAGCATGTTCCATTTTATAATCAAACAAGAAGCTGTATACAGTATCTCCGTAGATTTGTTTAAAGCCTTCTTTTAACTTCTTTAAGGTCAATCCAATTTCATTAGCCAATTCTTGTAAACTTGGTGGCTCTGCCATACGTGCAATGATTATGTCTTTTGCTTTTCTGATTTTTAAAACATTTTGTTCATCAACTAAAAAAGGACAAAATTCAACATTTGATGCTTCGTCATTTTGAAAATGTAAGCTCAGTAACTCATATATTTTACCTTTAATATATAGGTCTTTTACATTACTTCTTGAGCTAGAGCTGATAATTTGCTGTAATACCATCAATACAGTTGGCTTAATTTCATCATCATTGTAATATTTTCTATTGATGTTTTCTTCACTTAAAAAATGAATATGATTGGCTTCTCTAGAAAATAATGAATGAAACTTTTCAATAGAAATTAACAAAGAAATTAAAGTGGTCTTTTGATTGATTTCTAAATTGATGGGTAATTTTTGTTGTGGATTGTATAATAAAATACAATGCTGTTGTTTTACATCAAAAGTATAACTCCCATTATTAAAAAGAAATTTAGCATCTCCTTTTAAACAAAAATGCAATTGAATATAACTACTATCTATGTCTCTTTCAAAGCGTTGAATGTCTGTACTCTCATTTTGAAAATGAAGTAGATGAAATTTGTTATCAATATTAAATTCATTAAATGAACTTCCTGCGATACTTTTTGACATAAATCAAATTTTAATTGAATCCTTTTTTATTTAGAATGATTCTATATAAGAATGTCTGAATCTCCTTGTTTTGCTGCGAAAATACACATTTTTATACGTTTAAAGAAGTTTTGTAGTTGAAAAAACAGCAAACGACATTAATAGTTCTTTTAGCGATACTTTTATTCGAATGAAGTTTATATTTTTGACCGACTTTTTGAAGAATAGTACATGAATAGAAATACACATCAGGCAAATTTATACAACATTGGAGTTAGTTATAAAAAGGCAGATGCACATATACGAGGGAAATTTTCTTTAACAAAAGAGGCGCAATTAGCATTGTTAGCCGAAGCTAAAGAACAAGGTGTTGATGGAATTTTTGTATTGTCTACTTGTAATAGAACAGAAGTTACAGGTTTTGCAGAACACCCTTTTCAGTTGATAAAATTATTGTGTAAATACTCAAATGGTAGCGTAGAAGAATTTGCACAAGTCTCAAATGTTTATAAAAATCAAGAAGCTATCATGCACTTGTTTCGAATGGGAACAGGATTGGATAGTCAGATTTTAGGAGATTACGAAATAGTTGGACAATTAAGGCAAGCGTTTAAATTAGCCAAACAACAAGGAACTACCAATGCATATTTTGAACGATTGCTAAATCATGTTATGCAAGCTAGCAAACGTGTAAAGAATGAAACACGCTTAAGTTCTGGAACAACTTCTGTTTCTTATGCTGCAGTACAATACATAATTAATAACCTGTCTGACTACAATGCTAAGAATGTATTGGTATTTGGATTGGGGAAAATGGGAAAGCATACCTGTAAAAACTTAGCAGAGTATACAGAGAATAAATCGGTTTGTTTGATCAATAGAACTGAAGAAAAAGCAACCGCATTTGTAAAAGAACATCCGTCAATAAGAAAATCTACCATTCAAAATCTTTCTGGAGAAATAGATAATACAGATGTATTAATTGTATCTACTGGTGCAAATACACCAACGGTAACTAAAGAACAAATTCCAACAGATAAACAAATACTTATTTTAGATTTATCAATGCCAGCTAATGTAGCACCTGAGGTAAATGATATGGAAAATGTTACTTTGGTAAATGTAGATGAGTTATCTAAAGTAACAGATGAAACCTTAGCAATAAGACAAAAAGAAGTGCCTGTTGCAGAAGCAATTATAGAAACACACAAAGCAGAGTTTAATGAGTGGTTGCACCATAGAAGATTTACTCCTGCAGTTTATGCTTTAAAGAAATCATTAGAAACGATCCAGAGAGATGAAATCGCTTTTCATAAGAAGAAATACAAAGATTTTGACGAAGATCAAGCAGCAGTAATCACTTCTAGATTTATACAAAAAATAACAACACAGTTTGTAAAGCATTTAAAAGACGAAGAAACTTCAATACCACAAAGTATTCAGGTAATTAGTAAAATGTTTGGAACTGAATTAGAAAACATACATGAAGGTAATTAGAATAGGTACCAGAGAAAGTGAATTGGCACTTTGGCAAGCAAACAAAGTAAAGAAAGAGTTAGAGGAGTTAGGGTATGAAACAGTGTTAGTTCCTATTAAATCTACTGGAGATATTGTACTAGATAAACCTTTGTATGAATTAGGAATTACTGGAATTTTTACTAAAAACTTAGATATCGCTATGTTAAATAACGATATAGATATTGCTGTACACTCTTTAAAAGATGTACCAACAGTTTTACCAGAAGGAATTATACAAGCTGCTGTTTTAAAAAGAGCCAATCAAAATGATATTTTAGTTTTAAAAGATAACGAAGAGTTTTTTGGACAACCTAATGGCGTAATTGCTACAGGAAGCTTACGTAGAAAAGCCCAATGGTTACATCGTTATCCAACACATAGTGTTACAGACTTAAGAGGAAATGTAAATACACGTTTGCAAAAACTAAAAGACAACGATTGGAACGGAGCTATTTTTGCAGCTGCTGGTTTAGAAAGAATTGGGAAAAGACCCAAAGGAGCAATCAATCTTTCTTGGATGATTCCTGCACCAGCACAAGGAGCAATCATGATTACTGCTTTAGATTCTGATGATTTTATAAAAGATGCTTGTGAGCAATTGAACCATTACGAAACTCAAGTGTGTACAGATATAGAAAGAGAATTTTTAAATCGTTTAGAAGGTGGTTGTACAGCACCAATTGGAGCTTATGCTTATATCGACGAGAAAAATGAAGAAATCAATTTTAAAGGAATTCTTTTAAGTAGAGATGGACAAAAGAAAATTAGTGTTTCTAAATCTGCCAAATTAGGACGTCACAGATATTTAGCAAAAGATTGTGCTGATTATGTAATTAATAAAGGTGGTAAAGAGTTAATGCTAGAAGATCAAGCAGAAGAAAAAGAGTTTGCCATCTATTCTACTAAAAAATTATCAGAAGCACAGAAGAAATTATTGCCAACTTCAATGGGAATTGAAGACAGTGATTTTATTAAAATTCGTTTTAATAGAATTGCTCCTAAGGTGATAAAAGATGAGATAGAAAACGTAATTATTACCAGCAAAAATGGAGTTGAATCTTTGTTAAACAGTTTTGTGAAACAAGAATTAAACTTTAAAAATATTTACTGTGTAGGTAGGAGAACTAAAAAACTGATAGAACAAAAAATAGGACCTGTTGCCCATGCAGAAAGAAATGCAGCAAAGTTAGCAGCCTATTTGTCAGAAGAAATAAAAGGAAAAGAAGTAACTTACTTTTGTAGTGATTTACGTTTAGATACTTTGCCTAAAGTATTAACAGAAAACGGAATTACAGTAAATGAAATTGAAGCGTATAAAACCATGTATAGCCCTGTTAATGTTAGAGAACATATTAATGGAGTATTGTTTTATAGTCCTTCTACTGTAGAAAGTTATTTGTTAGAAAATCCTGCAGATAAAATTGCCTTTTGTATTGGAGAAAGTACCGCAAAAGAAGCAAGAAAACATTTTAAAGAAGTGCAAGTAGCTAATTTACCTACTGTAGAAAGTGTAATTGAAATGGTGAATTTACACTTTGTGAAGAAATAAATATGTCACTTTTAAACAAAGTTGAGAGTTCTTGACTTTCGTTGAAAGAAGATAAAAAACACAATATGATGTTTAGAACACGTAGACTAAGAAAAACAGAAGGAATAAGAAGACTGGTAAGAGAAACCAAATTGTCTGTAGATGATTTTATTTATCCTTTATTTATAGAAGAAGGAGAAAATATTGAAACAGAAATTGTTTCTATGCCTGGAATTAAACGTTTTTCATTAGATCGAATTTCTAAGGAATTAGACGAGGTTGTTGAATTAAATATTCCTGCTGTATTGTTATTCGGTATCCCTTCTGAAAAAGATGATGAAGGAACAGAAACTTGGAATGATAATGGAATTATGCAACAAGCAATTCGTTTTATCAAAAAGAAGTATCCTAGTTTGTATGTAATTACTGATGTGTGTTTTTGTGAATATACTTCTCATGGCCATTGTGGAATTATCCATGACAATGATGTTGAGAACGACGCTACCTTAGTTAATTTGGCTAAGCAAGTTGTTTCGCATGCAAAAGCAGGAGTAGATATGGTTGCTCCTTCTGGAATGATGGATGGAACCATAGATATGATTCGTCAAACACTGGATAATACTGGATATCCGAATTTACCAATTATGGGATATTCTGTAAAATATGCTTCGGCATTTTATGGACCATTTAGAGATGCAGCAGATTCTGCACCAACATTTGGAGATCGTAGAACTTATCAAATGGATCCGTCAAATAGAGATGAAGGATTGCGTGAAGCTACTTTTGATGATCAAGAAGGGGCAGATATTCTGATGGTAAAACCTGCATTATCTTATTTAGATATTATTAGAGATTTAAAGAATAATTTTGATAGACCTATTGCTTGTTATAATGTAAGTGGAGAATATGCAATGGTAAAAGCAGCTGCAGAAAAAGGTTGGATTGATGGTGAGCGCGTTATGATGGAAAGTCTGTTGTCTATGAAAAGAGCTGGAGCAGATATTATCATTACCTATTTTGCAAAAGAAGCAGCTAGGATTTTGTTAAAACGTTAAGTTGTTTAATCGTTTAACAGTTAAACAAATCAACAAATAAACATGTAAATATGGAATTTAAAAAATCACAAGAATTATATAATAAAGGATTAGAGAACTTAGTAGGTTCTGTAAATTCACCAGTAAGAGCATTTGCATCTGTTGGAGGAAATCCATTGTTTATTAAAAAAGCGAAAGGATCTAAAATTACTGATGTAGATGGTAATTCGTATATAGATTTAGTATTGTCTTATGGACCAATGATTTTAGGTCATCGTCATAAGAAAGTTCAAAAAGCAATTACAAAAGCATTAAAGAATGGTTATTCATTTGGAGCTTCTACAAAGAATGAAATCAAATTAGCAAAAATAGTTTGTGATGCTTTTCCAGGAATGGACAAAGTACGTTTTGTAAACTCTGGAACAGAAGCTGTACTTAGCGGAATTCGTTTGGCTAGAGCTTTTACAGGAAAAGATAAAATTATTAAGTTTTCTGGATGTTATCACGGACATCAAGATGCATTATTAGTGGCTGCTGGTTCTGGATTAGCAACACTTAGCTTACCTGGTTCTAAAGGAGTTCCTGAAGGAGCTGTTAAAAACACACTAATTGCTAATTACAATGATTTAGATAGTGTAAAAGCACATTTTGAAGCCCATGACGATATTGCTGGAGTTATTTTAGAACCTGTAGCAGGAAATATGGGAGTGGTTACTCCAACGAATAATTTATTAAAAGAACTAAAAGAATATGTAAATGCTAAAGGAGCTTTGTTAATTGTTGATGAAGTAATGACCGGTTTCCGTTCTAAGTTTGGTGGTGCACAAGAATTATTTGATGTAGAAGCTGATATTACTTGTTTAGGAAAAGTAATCGGAGGAGGTTTCCCTGTTGGAGCTTATGGAGCAAGAAACGAGATTATGGAAATGGTAGCACCTTTAGGAGGTATGTACCAAGCAGGAACCCTATCAGGAAATCCAATTGCAATGGCAGCTGGAATTTCTACATTAACAACTTTGAATAAACAAAATCCTTATGAGCGATTTAATGAAGTTGCTGCTACAATTGAAACTTACTTGATAGAAGCTGCTAGAGAACATGGTGTTGAGATTACTGTAAATAGATTTGGTTCTATGATCAATCCATTTTTTACCAGTAAAACAGTGACTAATTTTGAGGAAGCGCAAAGTTCTGATACTCAAAAATTTGCAACGTTCTTTTGGGAGATGATGCATAACGGTGTGTTTTTACCACCATCACAATTTGAAGCCTGGTTCTTGTCATCAGCATTGAGTGAAAAAGATTTAGAAAAAATTAAAAAGGCAATTAACGCAGCAATGGAGAAAGTAGCTGCTAGCTAAAAGTAAAAAAGTAATTAGTTGTAAAGTAAACTTTAAACTTTAAACTTTGAACTTTTCAACTTTTCAAGATAGAATTATGATAAAAAACGATTTATTTTTAAGAGCGTTAAAAGGAGAAACGGTAGATCGTCCGCCGGTGTGGATGATGCGTCAAGCTGGGCGTTATTTACCAGAGTTTATGGCAATCAAAGAGAAGTACGATTTCTTTACTCGTTGTAGAACTCCAGAATTAGCATCAGAAATTACTGTACAACCTATTAGAAGGTATGGTATGGATGCTGCAATCCTATTTTCAGATATTTTGGTAATTCCACAAGCCATGAATATTGAAGTAGAAATGAAACCAAATTTTGGACCGTATTTGCCAAATCCTATCAGAAATCAAAAAGATTTAGATTCGGTAGTAATTCCAGATGTACATGACGAGTTAGGTTATGTTATGGAGGCAATTAAAGCGACCAAAGAAAAACTAAATGATGAAGTTCCATTAATTGGTTTTGCAGGTTCTCCTTGGACAATCTTATGTTATTGTGTACAAGGTCAAGGTTCTAAAAACTTTGATAAAGCAAAAGAATTGTGCTTTACAAATCCAGTTGTTGCTCATAGTTTATTACAAAAAATTACAGATACAACCATTGCTTATTTAAAGGCAAAAGTAGCGGCAGGTGTAAATGCTGTTCAAGTATTTGATTCTTGGGGAGGAATGTTATCTCCAACAGATTATCAAGAGTTTTCTTGGCAATATATTCAACAAATAATTGATGCATTAAAAGACGAAACACCAGTAATTGCTTTTGGTAAAGGATGTTGGTTTGCTTTAGATACAATGGCTCGTTCTGGAGCATCTGCTTTAGGTGTTGACTGGACTTGCTCACCAAAAAATGCACGTTATCTAACAGGAGGAAATATTACGTTACAAGGAAATTTTGATCCATCAAGATTATTGTCTCCGCCAGCTGAGATTAAAAAGATGGTACACCAAATGATTAATGAATTTGGAAAAGATAAATATATTGTGAACTTAGGGCACGGTATTTTGCCAAATATTCCTTTAGAAAATGCCAAAGCATTTGTAGATGCAGTAAAAGAGTATAAGAAATAAGAATTCCTTAACTTGCTTACTAAATCTATAGAGTTATGTTAAAAATCTTTAAAAAGTTTGAAGACTGGGTTATTATAGTATTAGGATGCATTTTAGGAATTTTTATTCTGGTTTCTGTTTTTGAATTAGGCTATTTAATTTTTACAGAAATTTTTAGCACCAATAAAACTGAACAAGGCGTCTTGTTAAGTTTGTCTGAGGTTAAAAAGTTTTTAGACTTATTTTTTATTGTACTAATTGCTTTTGAATTGTTTGAAACAGTTCGAGTTTATTTAAAAGATCATGTCTTTCATGCAGAATATATTGTGCTTGTAGGGGTAATTGCTCTAGCAAGAAAAATAGTATTGTTAGATTTTGAGAAAGTAGCTCCCTTAACTTTAATAGGTTTGGCTTCGTTAATTATTTCATTAACAGCTGGATATTTCTTTTTAAAAAAAGGAGAAAGAATAGAGAAAGAATAGTTTTAAATTGCTCAAATGTTTGCATGGAAATTAATAAGAGAAATACGTTTTAAGCAATTTGTAGATTTGCTGTTTTTCTTTTTTAAGCATCCAATATTTACAGTATTAAGTATTTTAGCAACTCTAAAAACATTAAAAATTGCACAGCAAAAGTTTCCTAATATTCATGGAAATGATAATAAAGCCAATGCATTTAGACATGCACTTTGGAATGCTCTTATTGCAAGAAATTGTTTTAAAAGTGATAAAGATTTAGAAAAAGTAATTGCTTGGACAAAAGAAATTACCGATTGGCATGAAGAAGTGTTTATTAACGAAGCTTTAGCTAGAGCTATGGATTTACATAATAATGTTATTGGTAGAGCTGTTTTTAAGCAGCATAGCTCTATAACAGAAAAAGAGTTGATTGTAAAATTAGAAGAGATGATGCAAGAAAGTATTTGGGTAAACTCTCTTAAAGAAATTGATTATCATCCAGAGAAAATGGTTTATATAAATAAAGATTAACATGCCTCATTTTATTTTAGATTGTTCAGAAAGAATTTTAGAATTACAAGACCCTCAAAAAGTTATCGAAAAAGTATTTGAAGCTGCAATAGATTCTGGACTATTTGCTAAAAATGATATTAAAGTACGCTTAAACCCTTTTAAATATTCATTAGTACAAAGCGGTGATGCAGATTTTATACATGTATTTGGAAATATTATGGAAGGAAGAACAGCTGAACAAAAAGCCAATTTGTCTAAAATGATAGTGACTGTGTTGAATGATTTGTTTCCAGATGTACCAATTATATCAATGAATATTAGAGATTTTACCAAAGAATCTTATTGTAATAAAACCATGCTATAAAAAGAGACTATGATACAAGATATACTAAAAAGCATTGAAGCTTATTTTAAAGCTTTTCGGCTAATTTCTAAATTAAAACTTTGGAAATTTTTTGTAATTCCAATTATTATTAGTGCAATTGTGGCCGTATTAGTATTGGTTACTGCTTATGGTTTTTCAGATGATATTGGGGCGTATATAGCTCAAATTTGGAAATGGGATTGGGGAAAAGAAACATTTGCTGCTTTTGGAGTTGTAATTGGTTGGATAGTGATTATTGCAATTGGACTGATTTTGTATAAACATATTGTAATGGCATTAGCAGCACCATTTATGAGTCCAGTTTCTGAAAAAATTGAACTTCATTTATTAGGTAAAGTACATCATCCAAATAACTCAACATTTACAGAACAACTTTGGAGAGGAATCCGATTAAATACCAGAAATTTAGTGATGGAATTGTTTTTAACTGTTCCTATATTGTTATTAAAAGTAATACCAGTTATTAATATATTTTCTACAGCTTTACTGTTTGTACTACAAGCATATTACGCAGGCTTTGGAACCATGGATTATACATTAGAACGTCGTTTAGGTTATAAAGAAAGTGTACGTTTTGTAAAGAGAAATAGAGGAATTGCTATTGGTAACGGAGCATTTTATCTATTGCTTTTATTTACTCCAATTATAGGACTTATTATAGCTTTGCCTTATGCTGTTACAGCATCGTCATTACGAACTATCGAGAGATTAGAAAAGAGTCAACTTACTGTTTAAATTATGAAAGATCAATTTTACAATTATATACAAAAATTACAAGATACCATTACATCTAAGTTAGAAGCTTTAGATGGAAAAGCAACGTTTCAAGAAGACTTGTGGAAACGAAAAGAAGGAGGTGGCGGAAGAACTCGTGTTATTGAAAATGGAAATATTTTTGAAAAAGGTGGAGTAAATATTTCTGCGGTTCACGGAGAATTACCAGAAGCTTTACGTACACAATTTGGTGTAAAAGAAGGAAACTTTTTTGCTTGTGGATTAAGTTTGGTATTGCATCCAAAAAATCCATTTGTGCCAACTGTGCATGCAAATTGGCGCTATTTTGAAATGTACAATCAAGAAGGTGATATTGTTACACAGTGGTTTGGTGGTGGTCAAGATCTAACACCTTACTATTTGTTTGATGAAGATGCGATTCATTTTCATACAGTATGTAAAGAGGCATGTGATAAACACGATACAAGTTTTTATCCGAAATATAAAAAGGTGTGTGATGAATATTTTTGGAACAAACATAGAAATGAAGCACGAGGATTAGGAGGATTATTTTTTGATTATTTAAAAGAAACCGAACAGTTTTCAATGCAAGATCGATATGATTTTGTTACAGAGGTAGGAAATAGTTTCTTAGAAAGTTATGTGCCAATTGTTGAACGAAGAAAAGATATTGAATATACGAAAGCAAATAAAGATTGGCAGGAAGTAAGAAGAGGTAGGTATGTAGAGTTTAATTTAGTACATGATAGAGGTACCTTATTTGGTTTAAAAACGAACGGACGTATTGAAAGTATTTTAATGAGTTTGCCGCCAACGGTTCAATGGGTGTATAATCAACAACCAGAAGAAGGAACAAAAGAAGCTGAACTTTTAAAAGTATTGGCAACTCCCAAAGAATGGGTATAAACCGCTAAATTTTTTTTCTTGTTTTAGTACTTGCTGTTTTTGAATAAACTCAATTGCAGTATTGAGTTGTGTGTCTTTGTGATTTAAAAAATCGAGATAAGTCTGTCTACTTTTTATGTCGGGCTGTACACCATCACCAAATTTTTGATCTGCTAACTGCTTAACATCTTGTAATAAGTCTACGATAGAAAAAGTAAGTGTTAGTTTTGTGTTGGGTAATTGATAAGAAACAGGAATGTGTCCAGTGTGTCCATAATAACCTCCTAATGTTTCTTCTCCAATGAGAGTAGATTGTTCATCACTCTTTACCAAACTAGCAAATAAAGATCCAGCAGAAGCCACATAAGGATCAATTAGTAAAATAATAGTACCCTTAAAAGCATTTTTATTTGGTTGCCAAACCTTATTAAAATTTGCCTGTTGATAATATTTACCTTGCTTATAAATAGTGAATTCTTCTCGTAGCTCATTACTTAATTCTTTAGCATCATCATCTATATAGTAGTTGATATTAGGAACTTGCTGAAAGATTGTAAACGCAGCGGTATTTTCTCTAAACACTCTTTTTGTTAAATAGGAATATAAAAGTAAATCATTAGGGTCGTTTCCACCGCCATTACCACGAATATCTACAATAAGAGATGGTGTGTTTTCTGATTTTAACTTGGTGAAAATTGTCTGTAAAAAAGCAGCATATTTTTTATGACCATCAGAGTTTTTTCCTCCGAGAGCAAAAGTGTTTACTTCTAAATATCCTGTTTGTATACTATCTATATATCGATAATTATAATCCTTATTTTTCCTGTTTTCATAAGTTTTTGAATGACGGCTTTTGTAATTTGTAAGGAACTGCTTATAATTTACGGCGTTTAGAATACCCTTCTTTATAGATGATTCTTTTGATTTGTATTTTATGGTGAATTGAGATTGTTCTCCTATTGCCAAATAGATATAAAAAGCAAGCCAATCAGTGTCTATACTTGCAAACTTTCCTGTTTTATTAAATCCATCTGTACTAACATAATTACTAATTAACTTAGAAAATTGGTGTTGTGGAATAGTATTAATTGAAATAATTTCGCTTCCTAAAGGAATATTATCATGTTTAAGATTGGTAAATAATTTTCCGTTGATATGTTTTAAAGGAATAGGAAAGAATATTTTCTGTTGATTTAATGCTTTGTCTAAAGAGTCAGGATATCTTAATGTATTATGACAACTACCAGTATAATCAATTACTTTCCAAAGAAGATTGTAAAAGTTACGGTAGCTCATATTAGAATGGATTTGTTTTTTAATAGTGCTAAAAATGCTATCTATAGATTCTTTTGTACGGTATTTGTAAAGGCCTGAATTTGCTTGTAAAAAAGTGCTTCTCAATATTTCAAAATCTTGATATAACTGCTCTTTACTAAGTTCGCTAGTTTGAGTTGTTGTTGGTTTTTCTTGCTGACAAGAACTAAGGAAAATAACTGCAAGCAGGGTAAAGAATCTAACGTTTTTTAAAAGCTTCATAATGTGAAATTTTAGAAATACAAATATGAAACTAAAACAAGATAGGATGAGTTAATGCTTGGTTAATGAGGAGTTAATAATACTTTTATAGTGTAATAATTGAGTTGGTTGCTAGAAACTTTATCTAATCAATAAAAGCTTTTTTTAGGTTAATGCTAGGTTAATAAACATTTAGAATACCTATGTAGCATCTATTTATCTTATTTTTGAAATATGACAAAAAAGATTACGCTCTTAATTTTTGCTTCAATTTTTGGTTTGTTAGCCTTGTCTTTAGTACAAGGATATTTGATTAAAAAAACCTACGAGTTAAATAAAGAATCGTTTGTAAATAAAGTAAACCAAGAAGTATCTAGAATAGATGATTATACACCAGCAATCGACGCTATTAATGAAACCTGGCAAAGTTTGTTTATTGAAGAATTAGATGATTATCATTTGAAAGAGATTTCTAAAGAGGCATTGTTAAAAAGATTGAGAAGCGTTACAGATTCATTAAATCCATTATTTGTAAAAGAATACAAAAAAGAATTGGCAACAAAGAGGTTGGATTTTGACTTACAATTTCATAAGATAGTAACTAATATTAGGTTGGTAGATAGTGTAAAAACAGATACTATTTTTAAAGGAGGAGAAAAACCATTTTTTAAATTGCTTGGTTCAGATTTTAAGAGTAATAAAGACTTACAAATAAGTAATTCTGTTTGGAATACAGAACGCTCTTTTACTAGAGATCTTAATGGTGAAAGAAAAAGAGGAGAATATCAGTTGTATTTTGAAACCAGAGATTATATCAATATAGAAAAATGGAATAGCATCATTCTTAATCAAATGAAAGGCTTACTCTTATTGTCTTTTTTAGTGTTTTTATTTGTTATTGGGATTATGTACTATTCAATTAAAAGTTTGATTCGTCAAAAGAAAGCAGCGGATGTAAAAACAGATTTCATCAATAATATTACTCACGAATTAAAAACGCCATTAGCAACCTTAACTTTGGCAACAAAAATCTTAAAGAAAGATGAAGTCATTAACCAACCTAAATTAGTTAATGATACTGTAGAAACGATTGAAAGACAAAATGTAAGACTACAAAAATTAATTGATCAAGTATTGGATAATAGTTTAGGATACGCCACTATTACATTAAAAAAAGAAAGTATAGAAGTTGATACTTATTTAAATTCGGTTTTGGATGACTTTTTGTTATCTGTGAAAGAAAGTGATATAGATTTAGAACGAAATTTATCGATTACATCACAACACTTTTTTATTGATACTTTTTATATTACTACAGCGCTTTTAAACATTTTAGAAAATGCTGTAAAGTATGGAGGCACAAAAATAAAAGTGTTTGCAAAGCTTGAATCACCCGAAGCAATTACAATTGAAATAAAAGATAACGGAATTGGAATTTCTAAGAAAAATCAACAACAGTTATTTGATAAGTTTTTTAGAATAGAAAACACAGAAATTCACAATGTTAAAGGATTGGGACTTGGTTTGTATTATTGTAAACAAGTACTAAAAGCTCATAAAGGAAATATTCATGTAATCAGTAAAGAAGAACAAGGTGCTACTTTTGTAATTAAAATCCCTTTAAAGTAATGGAGAAAAAATATCATATTTTATTAGCAGAAGATGATGTAGATTTTGGAAATATTTTAAAACAATATTTAGAAATTTCTGGCTATCAAATTACTTGGGCAAAAAATGGAGAAGAAGCTTTCGAAATATTTAATAAAGAACAATTTGATATTTGTGTATTAGATATTATGATGCCAAAGATGGATGGATTTACATTGGCAGAAAAAATAGTGCAAGAAAAACCAACAATGCCATTTCTCTTTTTAACAGCAAGAAAACTCAAAGAAGATAAAATCAAAGGATTAAAATTAGGAGCCGATGATTATATTGTAAAACCTTTTGAGGCTGATGAATTGGTATTGCGTTTATACAATATTTTAAAAAGATCAAATGCGTCAATTGCTCCAAAAATACTTCAAGAACAAATTGTAGAAATAGGAAAATATACATTTGATAAGCGTAGATTGGAATTAAAAAATAAAAACACTGTCCAACAATTAACAGAAAAAGAAGCCGAATTGATATTATTCCTTTTTGAACATAAAAATCAACTATTAAAAAGAGAAGAAATTCTACAGTCTGTTTGGAAAAATGACGATTATTTTACGGGAAGAAGCATGGATGTTTTTATAAGTAGATTAAGAAAGTATTTAAAAAATGACGCCGAAATTTCTATCAATAGTTATAGAGGAATAGGCTTGGAATTTAAAATAGGTTAATGTAGTTTGTAATCAGAGTTAATCTTAGGTTAATGCCTTCTTTTATTGTGTTTTAATAAAAAATCACTCATAGGTTTGTGGTGTAATTAAAAACCATAACATTATGAAAACAATAAAAATTAAAGCAACAATTATAGCAATGATCTTAGTAGTCAATGCTTTTGGGCAAACTCCACCACCAACACCAAAAACACCAAATTCTAACAACAAACATACCGAGGTTACTTCTAGTATTAGCAATCATACAAGTATTTCCAACTCTAATAAAACATATCGATTTACTGCCAAGTTTGAACGCTCTAAAAAAAGAGGTGTTGAAGAAAGAATAGCTAAAGTATTTAAGCAATGGAATGCTGCCGATGAGGATTATGTTGAAGAAAAAAATGGAAAGGTATTTTTAGAGTGTTCTTTCTATGGAAATAAACTAAAAATTGTATTGCATAAAAAGCTTGCGAGTTACAGAGATATTTCGAAAGTAAAAAAACTAGGAGAAGAGTTAAGGAGTTATATAAGTGCTCATAAATATCAATATTCATACAGCTACGATTCTTCTTCAATAAGAGAAGCTAAACGAAGAGTTGCAGCTGCAAAAAGAGAATTGCAACGTGCTACTGAAAGGTTAGAAGAACTAGAGAAGAGAAACTAATATGAGAGCTAGTATTTATGTATTAAGCATTTTCTTTTTGATTTCGTTTAAAATTACAGCTCAAAAAAAGATTGATCAGCAAGAAGTTTATACAGTAATTAAAAAAAGTTCTCAATTAGTAAAGAAGTATTATTTATCCTTAAAAACAGGGAAACTAATTAGTACTTTGTTAGAAGAAAAACTAAAAGATGGGAATTATGATTCAATAGAAAATGCGAGTCAATTAACCACTCAACTAACAAAAGATTTACGTGCCATTAATGGAGATATGCACATGTCAGTTCATTACAGTCCAAAAACTATAGCTAAAAAAACAACGAATAATTTTCAGCTGAATCTTAGAGGGGAAAAATCAAATTATGGATTTGATGAAGTAAAGATATTAGATGGAAATATTGGGTATTTTAAAATCAGTCATTTTTCAAATGGAGATTTTTTTGAGGAGCATAAAAAAGTGGTAGATAGTGCTTTTGATTTTATCAAGCATACAGATGCATTAATTATTGATGTAAGAAATAATAAGGGCGGTTATGAAGCAATTGTTGGGTATTTAATTAGCTATTTGGTAGAAAGTAAGACGCATTTATCGGATTATTATGTACGTTTTAATAATACTAAAACAAGTTTATGGACAACCCAAAAATTACCAAGAAAAAAAATGCCTAAAATACCTGTTTATGTATTAACAAACAGTTTTACAGCTTCTGCAGGAGAATCATTAGCTTATATGCTTAAACATATGAAAAGAGGTCTGGTTTTTGGAGAAATAACAGTAGGAGCAGGTAATGGAGCCATGAAACATAGAGTTACAGATAATTTTACAGTAACTATTTCTAGCGAAGAAACCATCAATGCAGTAACAAAGACAAGTTTTGAAGGTATAGGAGTAAAACCAGATTTTATAGTTAAAAGTGAATTGGCTTTTTACAAGGCATATCAATTTGGTTTAAATCAGTTAAAAAAGAAGTACAAAGAACACGAATCGTATTATACTAAAATCATTGAGTTACTGCCTTTACATGGAAAAGTTTCTTTAGATAAGAAGTCATTACAAAAATATTTAGGGAATTATAGAGGAAAAGGATTAGAAATTACAATTATAGAGAATAATCAAATACTCTATGCAATGATTACTGGTCAAAAAGGAAAATACAGATTAATACCAAAGAATAAGGAAGAATTTGTAGTAGAAAATATCAAAGAAAGAATTCGGTTTGTTTTTAATGATAAAGGTCAAGTAATTAAATTAATGGGAATTGATTCGCCAATGAATTTAATTAAACAACAAAATTAATTATTTGTTAAATTGATAATGTTTTATTGTTGTTTTGAAATTTTTAGGATATTATATGCTTATATAGATGTGTTTTTTGCGAATAATTCAAAAACTGTAAAAAGGTAAATAAGAATTTTCATTATAAAATCTATTGAAAAATCATCGATTTTTAGTATTTTCGCAATCCACAAAACACACAAATAATGGCTAGATTTGAATTAAAGTTGCCTAAAATGGGCGAAAGTGTTGCAGAAGCAACAATTACATCTTGGTTAAAAGAAGTAGGAGATATTATTGAAATGGATGAAGCAATTGTAGAAATTGCTACTGATAAAGTAGATTCTGAAGTGCCAAGTGAAGTGGAAGGAACTTTAGTTGAAATTTTATTTGAAAAAGATGATGTTGTTGAAGTTGGTGCTACAATTGCGGTAATAGAAACCGAAGGAGGAGAAGTTGCGGCAAGTACTACAGAGCCTAAAGTAGAAGAGGCTCCAAAAGAAGCTGTAGAAATAGCAAAAGAGGTAGAAAAAACAATAGAAGAAACTACTACACCAATTGTTAAAAACTCAGAAAGCGGTAAGTTTTATTCGCCATTAGTAAGAAACATTGCACAAACAGAAGGTGTTTCTATGGAAGAGTTGGAAGCAATTGCAGGAACAGGAAAAGATGGTAGAGTAACAAAGAATGATATTCTTTCTTATGTAGAAAACAGAGGAAATACTCCTGTTAAAGTTGCAGAACCTAAAGCTGCAGTAGCAAAACCAAAAATGCAAAAAGAAGCTCCAAAAGTAGTACCTGTTTCGGTAAATGGCGAAGATGAAGTTATTGAGATGAGTAGAATGGGGAAATTGATTGCTAAACATATGGTTGATTCTGTACAAACTTCTGCTCATGTACAATCATTTATAGAAATTGATGTAACCAATATTGTTAAGTGGAGAAATAAAGTAAAAGATGCTTTCTTAAAAAGAGAAGGAGAGAAGCTAACGTTTACTCCTATTTTAATGCAAGCAGTTGCATCAACAATAAAGAAATTTCCATTAATTAATATTGCTGTTGATGGAGATCATATCATTAAGAAAAAGAACATCAATTTAGGTATGGCTGCTGCTTTACCTGACGGTAACTTAATTGTACCTGTAATTAAAAATGCAGATCAATTAAATTTAGTAGGAATGACCAAAGCAGTGAATGATTTGGCTGTTAGAGCAAGAGGAAATCAATTAAAACCAGACGAAATCCAAGGAGGAACTTATACCGTAACCAATGTTGGTAGTTTTGGTTCTGTAATGGGAACACCAATTATTAACCAACCACAAGTTGCTATTTTAGCCTTAGGAGCTATTAGAAAAGTGCCTGCCGTTATCGAAACTCCTGATGGTGACTTTATCGGAATTAGACAGAAGATGTTTGTATCACATTCGTATGATCATAGAGTAGTGAATGGAGCTTTAGGAGGTATGTTTATTAAAACCTTAAAAGAAACTCTAGAAGCTTGGGATGTAAATCAAGATTTTTAAAAATTCTAAACTCATTTGAAAGTTTACAAATGTTGTAATAGAAATTGTGAATAGATTAACAAAGCGCTCGGTATTTTCCGAGCGTTTTTTTTGCTATTTTTGGATGTTGTGAATTACTAATTTCATGGTTTTTAATAATCCTTTTGTATTTTTCTTTTGCTCTTTAGGAGTGTTTAATGGTTTACTGTTAAGTCTTTATCTTTTATTTTTTGAAAAAGAGAAAAGAGTTCAAAATACCTTATTTGGTTTTTTGGTGCTAATGCTATCAATAAGAATTGGAAAATCGGTGTATTCTCTTTTTAGTGAAACTAAAGATTTGTTAATCATGCAAATCGGATTATCAGCTTGTTTTTTAATTGGTGTCTCTTTATTTTATTATTTAAAATCATCAATAGAAAACACAAAGAATACTCCAAGGATTTGGAAAGTTCATGTTTTGCTTCTTTTTTTAATTGTTCTAATTATTGGATTGATTAAACCCTATAGAATTTATGTAGATTTTTGGAGAAGTTTTGTCACCGTGATTTATGGGGTTTGGGGTGTTTATGTATTAGCTTCTGGTATTCTTTTAAAAGAAATCTTTAAAAAAATCATAGATAAAAATACCAAATGTACAACTCCAGAATTGTGGTTGGTAGCTGTTTTTATAGGAAACTTATTAATTTACTTGGCTTATTTAATTGGATATTTTTGGATGTATCTAATAGGTACTTTAACCTTTTCATTTGTTTTTTATAGTTTGCTTTTCTTTTTTATATCAAAGAAAAATAGAGCTGCAATCTTTAAGGATATTCCTCAGAAATACAAAGCTAAAAAAATCGAAACACAAGAAGCAAATGCATTAATAGAAGCCTTGTATCTTACTACAGAAAAAAAAGAACTTTATAAGAATGCCAATGTAAAACTGAATGATATTGCTAAAGAATTAAGCATATCTTCACATAAATTATCTCAGTTGTTGAACGATAATTTGGGGAAAAGTTTTGCTGCTTTTATTAACGAGTGTAGAATTAATGAAGCAAAAAGATTGCTAAAAGAGAACCATCAATTTACTTTAGAAGCTATTGGTTTTGAAGCAGGTTTTAGTTCTAAATCTACATTTTATGCTAGGTTTAAAAAAGAAACAGGATTAACTCCATCAGAATACAAAAAGCAATTTTCTTAAACTTTATTTCAGATAAGTTTCTGCTTTATACATTAAAAAATCAATGATTATCTAGGCGAAATTTAAACCTTACATCTTCAATGAAACCTCATTTTTAGTAGCCTCTACTGCTTTTTTAGATTTTTGTGTTTTAGTTGATATTTAGATAGTTACCTGTCCAAGATTATAATTTCGGACGCCTCAATTATAGTCCATCACTTTTTTTAGAAACTCATAAGATAGATTTGCTACGATTAAAAATTAAAAATGTCTATTTGATATTTATCAATCTAACAAAAACTATCAAAATGATTAAAAAAATGAAAAGAGTTATTATTTGTTTCGCAGCAATCTTGTCGATACAATTATCACAAGCACAATCAGAAAGTTCTAAAATAGAACAAACACTTCAAAAATATATGGAAGGTAGTTCTTATAGTAAAATGGATCTTATAAAAAGCGCCTTTACAGAAAATGCCACTTTATATCTTACAGGAAGAGATGGTTTTAAAAGATATACTCCATCAGAATATGCTAATTTTTTTAAAAATAGAAAAGCTGGAGAATTTAATGGTCGAGATGCAAAAGTTCTAGCAATAGAAGTGATAAAAGATATTGCTTGGGCAAAAGTAGAAATTGCTATTCCGAAGAGAAAATGGATATATATAGACTTGTTTTTACTAAAGAAAACAAAAGGAGAATGGAAAATTATTAGTAAAACTGCAACAAGAGTAAATGATGAAAAATAATCTTTTTTTTATTTTACTGAGTTGCTTCTTATTTGTATTTAAAGTTAGCGCTCAAAAACCAGAAATAAAGTTTGTAGATACTACAATTAAGATTGACGGAAAGTTTGATGAAGCGGTTTGGGAATCTTTACCAGAATATACTGATTTTTACAATTATTTACCTACAGATATTGGTTTGGCAAAGAATCAAACCTCTATTAAACTGTTTCACAATGGAGAAAAACTGTATATCAGAGCTATTTATTTCGATACTACAGAAAGAACGCAAGTGAGTACTTTAAAAAGAGATGTATCTATAGCATTTAGTGATGCTTTGGTAATGATTATAGATACACAAAATCAAGAGCAAAGTGGATATTTCTTTGCCGTAAGTTCCTTAGGAAATCAAACAGATGGATTGGTTGGGAGAACTAGTTCTGGTTATGATTTAAGCTTTAGTTGGAATTCAGTTTGGGAAGCTAAAACAGCCTTAAAAGGAACTCAAAAACATTACGAAGTTGCAATTCCATTAAAATCATTGAATTTTAATAGAGAAAATAATGTTTTTGGAATCCAATTTTATGTTAGAGATATTAAGAATAATTCGTGGACAATTTTAAAAAATGTGAAACGTAATTATGCCAATTTTGATTTGCGTTTTACAGAGAAGTTTGCTGTTGATAAGCTTCCCAAAACTTCTAACTCTAGGTTTGTTGTTATTCCGTCAATTACTTCTAACTTTCAGAAAGATATTGCTTCAAATAATGAAAATTCTGATTTACAACTTAGTTTGGATGGGCAATATAATCTTACTTCTTCTTTAAAATTAGATGCTACTTTAAATCCAGATTTTTCACAGATTGATGTAGATCAACAGGTGACAAACTTAACAAGGTTTTCTGTATTCTTTCCAGAGCGTAGAAGTTTCTTTTTAGAAAACTCTGATTTGTTCTCTAACTTAGGGGTAAATGGAGTAAATCCATTTTATTCTAGAAGAATTGGAGCGGATACGGGAATCCAATTTGGATTAAAGCTATCGGGTAATATTTCTTCAAAATCTAGAATAGGTGTGTTAAATGTACAAACATCTAAAGAAAATGGAAAGGCTTCACAAAATTATGGTACGTTGGTTTTAGAACAGCAATTGTCTAAACGTTTTTCAGCAACCAGTTTTTTAATCAATAGACAAGAAACAGATCAATTTAACTTTTTAGGAGATTATAATAGAGTAGCTGGTTTAAATCTTAATTATAAGTCAGTAAATAATAAATGGATTGGATTATTTAATTACGGAAAAAGTTTTAGTGATGGAATTTCTAAAGACAACAATTTTTACAATGCAGAAGTTTGGTATAATAGAAGAGGACTTAGATGGAATGCAGCTTTGAAGAGTATACAGGAAAACTATATAACAGATGTTGGTTTTGTGCCTAGATTGTATAATTATGATGCAATTAATGATGTAGTTGTTAGAGAAGGGTATAAACAAATAGATGCTGGTGTAGAATATCAAAAGTTTTATGAAAAATCAAAAACATTAAACTCTGTACGTTATTTAAATTATAAAAACAGCTTTTATTATGATGAAAAAGGAGCATTGAGTCAAGCGACTTATTTTTTAAATTCTGCAGTGTTTTTTAAGGACTTATCTGCTGTTTATTATGTGGTAAATTATGATGAGGTAAACTTAAAATACGGTTTTGATCCTTTAAGAAATGGAAATTCATTACAGCCAGGTAATTATAAATTCGGGGTACTAAAAGTAGGATATAATTCGGCAAATAACCAACAGTTTAGATATCGATTTAATTTGCAGAAAGGAACTTATTATGGAGGGAAAAGAACAGCGGCTGGAGCTTATTTAAACTATCAATTATTGCCTTTTTCAAATTTAGAGCTGAGTTATGATGTTAATAAAATTGATTTAGGTCAGTTAGGAAAAGATACATTTCATTTAACAAGGTTTACTGGGCAATTGTTTTTTAACAACCGTTTAAATCTTACCACTTATGTACAATACAATACACAAAGAAATAATTTTAATGTAAATAGTAGGTTACAGTGGGAGTACAAACCGTTATCTTATGTGTATTTAGTAGTGTCAGATAATTTTGACAAATATGTACATAGAACCAATTGGGGAGTTGCTTTTAAGATGAATTACCGATTTGATTTTTAAATTATTGCAATTAATAAATATAATGGTAGTATCTTTGGGGTAAATCAATTAAAATTATACATGAAGAAATTAGCTATTTTATTTACAATGGTATTTGCCATTAATGTTGTTGCCCAAGAATCTGTTTTATTAAGGTTAAACTATAAAAAAGGAGAAACATATATTACTAGCGTAAAAATGTCTCAAGATGCAGGTACTATGATGTCTATGGACATTAATACAAAAATGTCTCAAAAAATCACAGGAGTAACTGGAAATGAATATACTTCAACCATGAAAATTGTTTCAATGGAAATGAATATGAATCAAGGTGGTATGTCAGTTAGTTATGATTCTACAAAAAGTGATGATGAATTAGACGAAACAGGTAAAATGATGAAAGCTCAAATGGGGCCAATGTTAAAAGCTGTAGTTACTGCTAAAGGAAATAATTTAGGGAAAGTACTTGATATGAAAGTCGATCCAGATATTCCAGCAACAAGTGAGCTTAAAAACCAAATGAATGGTGTTGAGTACCCTGAAAAAGCCGTAAGAGTTGGTGACACTTGGAAAATGACAAGAACAGACAAAGGAGTAGAGATGAACTTTGTATATACTGTAAAAACAATTACAAGTTCAGAAGTATTAGTGGATATTTCTGGTAAAGTTGGTGGAATTGCTGAAGGAACTATTTCTGGGAATATGACTATTGATGCTAAAACTGGAGTTCCACGTAAATCTAAAATTGATACAGATATGACTGCTGGAGGTCAAGAAATTATGATTAGCGTAATTACATCTGTTACCAAGCAATAGTAACTATTATTAGTATATAAAAAAGCCTCGAGAATTTCTCGAGGCTTTTTTAATATGTGTACTTTTTATTTAATGTCTAAGAATATTCCGCCAGAAAATGATGGGTTTGCTGCAATAATTCTTCCAGAAAAGGCTGAGTCAACACTTGCAGAAATTCCAATTTTTTTGGTAAGATAATAAGCTGCTTCTAAACCATAACTTGTATATTCTACATTGTTAGCAAAAATACTTCCTTGAACATTGGTTTGCGCATTTAAACTTCCGTTTTTAAAAGATTTTACAATGTTTAATCTGCTAATTATCCAAAGTTTTTTGTCTAAGAAATTCAACCCGCCTTCTAAACCAAATCGAAACTCATCTGAAAAACCTTTAGATCTATTATTAATTCCAATGTAAGTTTTGGCGTAAAAAGGGATGTCTTTGAAAAGACCAGAATATCCTAATGAAGTTGTTAGTAGTTGATTAAATTCTCCATCTCCTGTTTGGAAACTACCATCACTACCGCCATTATTATCACCGGTTGGTAATCCAAATAAAAGTTTTACATCTGCAGCCCAATTTCCCTTTTTTAGAAAAGCATATCTTGCTCCTAAGTCAATATCTCCAATAGAGTTAAAAGCTTCTCCTTTTTGAATAGTTGTATTGTTTGTTCCAGAAACCTGATTGTTTTGAGCTGTTCTAGAAAAGAATGGAACATATCCAATAATGTCAATTGTATTGGTTAAACCATATTCTGCATAAAGATTTGTGTTAAATTGGGTTCGGGTAACATTTGGATCTATAGCGCCAGTATCTGTATAATGCTGATCTGATTTTAAATACCAAGCAGATAATTTATAATAACCTTTGTTCTTCCCTTTTGACCATTGAGCTGTAGTATTTGCTGAAAATAAAACGGCCAAACTAATTGATAATATAATTTTTTTCGTCATCTCTAGATAATGTTTATTTAATTTCTCCTTCACCCACTTTTACACTAAATGGCTTACACCAATATAAAAGGTGACTAAAATCATTGATTCCTGTATCTTTAATAATATAAGTATGTGCTCCATTGAAGACAGCTACTTTTCCTATTTCTTTTGCTCCGTTAATTGTATTAGGATTGTTTGTAAAGTATAAATACAAGCCTGGTAAATTAGAAGAAGCAATATAGCTAGCATCAACAGTTAATTCTAAATCGTTTGTATTTGGAATCTCTTTTAAAACAAAATTTCCTCTTAATGTATAACTACTTGTTGTTTTGATAGTACCATTTTTTTCTTTGGGACCACTATTGTCAACAATTGCAGTAGTTGCTGTAACTACATCTTCAATAGATAAAATACCACCTTCAAGAGAGTTTACTGTAGCTCTGATTGTAGCTTGTCCTGCTGATAATGATGTTAATAAACCTGTATTAGATACAGAAATAATGGTAGGAGCAGAGCTAGACCAAGTTATTTGAGGAGTTTGTACCTCGCCAACATTATCTGTGTATTTTGTAGTGTATTGATATGTTTGGCTAATGGTAAGCTCATCAATACTGTTGTTAAAAGAAAATTTTTCATCTACTCGGTCATTAATAATATCATTATTAATACAACTTTGAGTAAGTACTGTAATACTAAATAGTAAAATTAATTTTAAATGCTTCATTGTTTTTATTTGTTGCCAATTTGGTCGAAGCAAAACAAAAACTTTACAAAAAGAAGTAAAAAAGGCTAAGATTAATTTATAAGTTTAATACTTAATGTATTGTAAATAGGTAGGTTGGATAGCTGTTTTTTTTATTTTTTTAGTTGTTAGGAAAACTCTATAAAAAAACCTCGAGAAATTCTCGAGGTTTTTTTTATATCTATTTATTTAGTTTTTAGGCTAACATTGTAACCGGATTTTCTAAATAGGTTTTTAGTGTTTGTAAGAATTGAGCTCCAACAGCACCATCAACAGTTCTGTGGTCACAAGCTAAAGTCAGTTTCATTGTGTTACCAACAACAATTTGACCATTTTTAACTACAGGTTTTTCTACAATTGCACCTACAGACAAAATAGCTGAATTTGGCTGGTTAATAATTGAAGTAAAACTTTCGATTCCAAACATCCCTAAGTTAGAAACAGTAAAAGTACTTCCTTGCATTTCTGCCGGAGTAATTTTCTTGTTTCTTGCTTTTCCGGCTAAGTCTTTTACTTGCGCTCCAATTTGTGTTAAAGTTAAGGCGTCAGTATGATTTACAACTGGTACAACTAATCCTTCATCAACAGCTACAGCAACACCTACGTTAATGTGGCTGTGATATAAAGTTGTAGTTTCTGTCCAACTAGTATTTACTTGTGGATGCTTCTTTAATGCCATTGCACAAGCTTTTACAACCATATCATTAAAAGACACTTTAGTGTCTGGAATTGCATTGATCATCTTACGAGAAGCAATAGCATTTTCCATATCTACTTCTATATTTAAATAGAAATGTGGAGCTGTAAACTTAGAGTTTCCTAGAGCTTTAGCAATTGCTTTACGCATTTGAGAGTTCTTAACTTCAGAAGTATTTTCTTCACCTGCGATAGCAAAATTAGTTACAGCTGGAGTAGGAGCTGCAGTTGGAGTTGTTACCTTAGCAGCTGGAGTATAATTCTCAACATCTTTTTTAATGATTCGTCCATTTTCTCCAGAACCTTTTAAGTCTGCTAAATTGATTCCTTTGTCGCTGGCAATTTTTTTTGCCAAAGGAGAAGCTAAGATTCTTCCGCTTTTTGTTGTTGCTGATGTTGTTTCTGAAACTTTTTCTACTGGAGCTTTTTCAGTTTTAGCAGGAGCAGCTTCTTTTTCTGTTGTTTCAGTAGTATTGTTAGTAGCTAAAGTTCCGGCTTTTTGAGCTGCCACTAAAGCAGTAACATCTGTTCCTTTGTTACCAATGATAGCTAGTAAAGAATCTACAGGAGCACTTTCTCCTTCATTAACTCCAATATATAATAAAGTTCCTTCATTAAATGATTCGAACTCCATGGTTGCTTTATCTGTTTCTATTTCAGCTAAAATATCACCTTCTTCAACATTGTCTCCAACATTTTTTAACCAAGTAGCAACAGTACCATCAGTCATGGTATCACTAAGTCTTGGCATCGTAACAATTATAGTTCCTTCTGGAATAGCTACTGATGAAGTGGTATTTGTTTCTTCAGCTGGTGTTTCTTTGGTTTCAACCGTTTCAGGAGTTTCTTCTGAAGCTCCTCCATTTAATAAAGCAGAAATGTCTTCTCCTTTATCACCAATAATTGCTAATAATGTATCTACAGGAGCACTTTCTCCTTCTTGTACACCAATATGTAATAAAGTCCCTTCATTAAAAGATTCGAACTCCATTGTAGCTTTATCTGTTTCTATCTCGGCTAAAATATCACCTTCTTCAACGTTGTCTCCAATGTTTTTTAACCATTTTGCCACAACACCTTCTTCCATTGTGTCGCTTAAACGCGGCATGTTTACTACTATTGCCATAATCTATTTGATAAAAGGATAATCTTCTTGTTCGTATACTACGTCGTATAATTGATTTACTTCTGGGAATGCAGAATCTTCAGCGAATTTCTCACATTCTTTTACTAAATCTTTTACTTCTTTATTGATAGTCTCAATTTCTTCTTCCGTAGCGTAGTTATTTTCTTTGATGATATCTAATACTTGTGTAATAGGATCAATTTTTCTGTATTCTTCTACTTCTTCTTTTGTTCTGTAGTGTTGAGCATCAGACATTGAATGACCTCTATATCTATAAGTTTTCATTTCTAAGAAAGTTGGTCCGTCTCCTCTACGAGCTCTTTGAATAGCTTCATCAACAGCTTCAGCAACTTTAACAGGGTTCATTCCATCTACAGGACCACAAGGCATTTCATATCCTAATCCTAATTTCCAAATATCAGTATGATTAGCTGTTCTTTCTACTGAAGTTCCCATGGCATATCCATTGTTTTCTACAATAAATACTACAGGTAACTTCCAATTCATTGCCATATTAAAAGTTTCGTGTAAAGAACCTTGTCTAGCAGCACCATCACCAAAATAAGTTAAAGTTACACCGTCATTTCCAGCATATTTATCACCAAAAGCAATTCCAGCACCTAAAGGAATTTGTCCACCTACGATTCCGTGACCTCCATAAAATCCTTTTTCTTTAGAAAAAATGTGCATTGATCCTCCCATACCATGAGAAGTACCAGTTACTTTTCCATACAATTCAGCCATTACAGCTCTAGGATCTACGCCCATTCCAATAGGTTGAACGTGATTACGGTAAGCAGTAATCATTTTATCTTTACCAAGTTCCATTGCATGTAAAGAACCAGCTAATACAGCTTCTTGTCCGTTGTATAAGTGTAAAAAACCTCTTACTTTCTGTTGGATATAAACTGCCGCTAATTTGTCCTCAAACTTTCTCCAAAATAGCATGTCTCTATACCAATTGATATAAGTTTCTTTGGTGATTTTTTTCATTCTATAAGTTGTTTATTTTTATCTTTTTTCGTCACATATCAACGAAACGTAATCGCAAAAATAACTGTTTTCTGGAATTAAAAAAAGACCTAATTAAAAAAGTTACGACAAGGTTTTCTTAAATGTAAAAAATAGGGGTTTTAGTCGCCTTTATAAATGCTAAAAGTAGCCTTTGCACCTGTCGCTAAAAACCAATGTTGAGAGGCAATTGTTAATCCTTCTTCACTTGTAAGTCTGTATTGTGCTGTATTGGCACCCAAAGCTCCTTGATTTAGTGCGATAATACTAATGGTGTTATTGCCTTTTTCTAATTGTATTTGATAAGATTTATAGCGACCATTCAAAGTGGTTTTTTTTACAACAGGAATATCGTTTACATAAATAGCAATAACATCTCCATCTATTTGTCCAAAATCTCTAAAAGCAAGTGTAACACTTTTAGAATAGGTTAAAAAATCTCCTTGATGACTATCTACTTTCGGAATATCTCTTTTACCATATAATTCTTTTGCCTTAAAATTATTTAATTGCTCTTGGGTTAAGATTCCTTTATTTAGTAATGCTTTTTCTTTAGCAATCTTTTTATATTTAGCTTGAGAATTTTTATACGCATTTTTAAATCCATTTTTTGCATCTATATACAAAGGATCTGTAGGTTTAATAGTAGTTTTAGCTTTTATTTTAACTTCCTTTTTTTTGTCAGTGCTAACATCTTGTGCATACATAGATGCACTTATAAAAAGTGTAAACACAAACAGGAAATAGTTGTTTTTTTGAAAAACCATATTGAAATTATCTAATTTCTTGACAGCAAATATAATACCGTTTTATCAAGAAGCAAGTTTGTTCTTTTAAATTATTTTATGGGAAAGTTAAAATAAGTATTTGGAAAGGCTTCTTTTTTTAAGGTAAAATGCCACCATTCACTTTCGTAGGGTTTAAAACCATTGCTTAGCATTAAATTTCTAAGTAAAAGTCGGTTTGCCCTTTGCTTGTATGTTAAATTAGGTTGTTTAGGATGAGATTCTTCTCCAAAAAAATCAAAAGGACTACCCATATCTAGTTCTTTGCCAGTAATCAAATCAACAATGGTTAAATCTACTGTACTACCTCTAGTATGACCAGATTTAGAAGCAATATATCCTAATTTAAATAATTTGCTTTTAGGTACTTTAGGATAATACTGCTGTTTCATTAAAGTATCCTTCAATACTTTTGCCCATTTTACAAAATGATCTACTGCTTGTTGAGGTCTATAAGCATCAAAAACTTTAAGACTTAAATTAAATGGAAGTAGTTTTTTTTGAATTTGATGCAATGCTAAAGCAGTAGGTTTACTTACAATTATAACATTGTTTTTATAACCATTAATAGGTTTCCCAATAAAATTATTATTGGATAGGTAGCGTAATTCTGATTGTATAGTTGCATCAATATCATGTAAATATACAAATCCCTTAGGTAAATTTTGTTTTTGCGCAAATAGCGTAGAACAACTAATTAAAAAACATAGCAATAAGTGGTTAAAATTCTGCATAAAAAAATACTTACATTTAAGAGTTTCCTCTCAAATGTAAGTATTACAAATTAAATAGATAACTTATTTTAAGTTAGCCATTGCTTTTTGAATCGCTTCTATTCTATCAGAAGGAGCCATTTTTAATGCTTTTTTATACATTTTTTTAGCCTTCTTATTATCTTTTATTTGTGTATATCCCCAGGCCATAGCTGTATAAGCTTGGTAGTTATTTGGAGAGTTTTTAAGTACGTTTTTTAATAATTCGATTCCGCCTTTAGTATCTTTTGCTCTAAACTTAAAGAATGCAGCTCTTTGTAATTCACTAATAGTTCCAATTTTTAAAGCTTGAGCTTTTAATTTAGTAGCTTCATCATTTTTTCCTTGTTTCTCTAAAATACTTGCTTTTAAGTTTAGGTTAGTAAAGTTTCTGTTGTTTTGAATAGATCTATTGATCCAAGTCATTGCATCGTCTAAATACACATTGTTGTTAAGGTTGTATTGTGCAGCGTTATACAAACCTGTCCAACCCCACCAAGGCAACGAATTTAATTGACCTTTAATGTTTTCATTAATTAGTTTAGCAGCATCAACTTTTACATCAAAACTAATGCTAGTAGTTGCCCAACTTAATTCTACAGTAGCTTTATCAGCAGAAACTTGAGAGAAATTAAAAGTCATTGCTTCTTGATTAGCAATCGTTTTTGGAGTCACATTAAAGCGTAAAACATCTTTTTCTTTATTGTAAAAATAGCTACCCCAAGCTTCTGTTTCTTTATTTAAAATAACTGTCCAGCTGTTTTTATTAGGAATGGTATGTAATCCATATTTACCAGCTTTTACTTTATTTCCATTGATGGTTACATCAGTAGAAAATTTGATGATTGTATTTTTATCTGCACCTGTTCTCCAAACTTTTCCAAACGGAATTAATTTTCCAAAAATTTCTCTTCCTTTTACCAAAGGTCTGTTGTAAGAAATTACAATATCAGTGACTCCGATTTGTTGAAATATTTTTGCTTTTGGACTATTTGCAGGCAATTTTATAGGGTGTTCAAACTGAGCATTTATTTGACTACTAAAAAATAAGCAGATGATAAACACCGAAGAAGTAATAATTTTTTTCATGATAGATTGGTTTTAAATGGGTAAAGTTACTTTACATTAACATTTATTTATGTTAAGAGTATTATAAAAAAACAAAAGCCATATTAAACGAATAATATGACTCTTGCAAGTAAACTAATAAAACCAAGTATTAGTACTATAATTAAGGTTGAAGAATCCTTAATATAGAATTTTAAATATTTTAATTATGCAAGCTAACAACTTTTGCAATTTTCCAGTTGTTCTCTTGTTTTTTCCAAATTACAACAAATTTACTAGGAATTGATTTAGCATTGGGTTCTTCTTTGTTAAAAAACTTATGATAACCAATTTGTACAGCTCCATAATTTTTAATTGGATACACTTCAATGCTACCTTTAATTAATGTTCTAGTTACTTTTCCACAAATGTTTTCTTTAAGAGCATTTAATAAGCCTTGTTTATCAGTAGCAAGTCCTGCTTTATCATGATAAAATTCAATAGCATCATCAAACATTTCTTCTTGAGTCTTCATATCACAAGTATTGTAAGCGTTGAAATACTTGGCATCCATTTTTACAATTTCATTGTATAATTTGACGTCTGCAGGTTTGTAAGCAGGTATTTCTTTTACCTGAGCAACTGCAAAAAAAGACATTAATAAAGTAACTACATAAAGAATAAATCGTATCATTTTTTTGTGCAATTTTTACTAATTATAATTAGTGTTTAGAAATGCTACCACCAGAAGATTTTCTTTTATCTACTCTTTTAGGGTTACCTCTAAAATCGATATCTCCACCACTGCTTGCTTTTGCTGTTAAAGATTCTGAAGCGTGAATATCAATATCTGCGCCGCTGCTAACTTTTGCTGTTACAGTCTTACTCACTAAACTAAAAGCTTTAATTGAGCTACCACTAGAAGCACTTGCATTGTGGTATTGTGATTTTCCTTTAATTCTTAAGTCAGCACCACTAGATGAACTCGTATTTACAGTTTCTGCATTTACATGAATTCTAGCATCTGCACCACTGCTTGTAGAAGCATCAAAAGTATCGGCAGTAATTACATTTTCTGTAAAAACATCGCTACCGCTTGTTGCTTTAATACCATTAATTACAGGAGCAGAAAGGTAAATTCTTTTAGATTTAGCTCTTCTAATATTTCTTTTTGAAGATATTTTTAGAACTCCATTTTCTACTTCTGTTCTTATTAACTTATGTAAATTTTCATCTGCTTTGACTACTAAAGAAGTTTTAGAATCTTGCGTAATGTATAATTCAATTCCTTGACCAACTTTAACTCTGTCAAAGTTTTCATCAATAGATCGTTCTTCAGTTACAACGTTTCTATTTCCCGTAACGGTATTAAATCCGTCTATCATACAAGAACTAGCAACAGTTGCAATGAATAATAATGCAAAGGTTTTGGTGATTAATGTTTTCATGGTTGTTTATTTTTAATATTCAAATGTCATATAATAGACGCTTTGAAACTATTTTTGGTTACTCAATTGTTGATTTTTATTGATGAATTGTTAGTCTATCTCTTCAATTTCATCTTCTTTTTCTATTGTTTTTACCTCAGTATTTTTTAAACCTTCATCCTGAGTCATTACAAAATAACTACCCGCCAAACTTCTAGAATAGGCATCATCTACGTTTGCTATTCCGTATAAATAATTTCTGGTAGACTTGTCTAAATGTATTTGTGTCCCTTCTGGTATAAATATTACAATTTTAATGTCTTCATCTTTAAACATGCTTTTATAATCTCTTAAAAAGAAGCTGTCTAATTGTAATAGATTGTTCTCTATTTTGTAATTATAAGTTAAACGATCTGCATTTTGATTTGCTTTTAATCGGTTTCTACCTTCAGAGTTTTTTCTTATTTGTACATAAGCCTCATTGGTTTCGCTTTTTTCGATATCTATGTAAATATCGGTAGAATAAAGTCGTTTAATATCGTCTTTATATACGATATTATAATCGTTTGTTCTTCTAAAATTGTATTGATAATATAAGTCATCATCTTTTTTCATTTTTATAGTTAGTGTGTCATTAGCCACAGTAGTAATTGGTGTTTTTTCTATTTTGTATCCATTAGAAGCTCTAGTAGTTCCGTATTCAATTCCAGTAAATACTAAGGTTAATAAAGCAGCCAACCAAATACCTAACAAGGTTAAAGAAGTGGTTTTACTAAACTGTTTTACATTGCTAGAGATGATTCTTAAACCTAAAACAAATAGAATTAAAAAAGGAATTCCTGATACTACAAAGACACAAATTGTTAATAGCCAATGTGGTAAAATTGAATCGTAGAAAAATGGTGGATAAGTAACAAAATCGTTATCAAAACCAATGATTTCTAAACTTCCAATTGAAAATGCTGATATGATTAGTGCAATTAATGTGACCGCGGCTACAAACATTAGAATCACTCCAATAAACTTACCAATTACTTTAAAAATTGTTAGAATTATTGAGCCTAAAGTGTCTAAAAAATCCTGTAAACCAGACGAAGCTTTTTTGCTTCCTTTTTTAAATCCTTCATTTACTTTTTTGGTAACATCATTAGCGCCATCTTTAATTTTTTCTGACACTTCTGAAGCACTACTTTTTATCGTTTCTGAAACATTGCTAAACTCCTCACGAATTTTTTTTTCAATGTTATCAATATTTACAGCTTCACCTTCCATTTGTAATTTCTCAGCAGTAGTTTCTGCTTGTGGTATTACAATCCAAAGAATGATATAGGTAATAACACTAAAACCAGAAAAAGCTAATAAAATAAACGCCAAACGGATCCAAACTGTGTCTACATCAAAGTAATGACCAATACCCGAAGCAACACCTCCTAAGAATTTATCATCACCATCTCTAAATAATTTTTTACTTGAAGATTTTCTTCTTTTATAAGAGTAGTTTTCATTGGCATATCCTTCTTCTGCTTCTGCATAATCTTCTGGTTGCCCCATTATTTTGATTACTTCGTCAATATCTCCTTCATTTACTACTTGACGTACGTCTGTTATTTTTTCAGATAATAACTCACTAATACGAGCTTCAATATCTGAAATGATTTCATTTTTCCCTTGAGGATCATCACTAAGTGATCTTGATATGGAATCTAAATATCTTTTTAATTTCTGAAAAGCAATTTCATCTATATGGAAAAAGAATCCTCCTAAATTTATGTTTATTGTCTTATTCATTATTTTGTTTTTTTACTAGTTATTTGGTTTACTGCTGCAACAAGGTTTCCCCATGTTTTGTCTAATTCTTTAGAGAACATTGCTCCATTTTCTGTTAATACATAATACTTTCTTGGCGGTCCAGATGTAGACTCTTCCCAACGATATGTTAACAAACCTGCGTTTTTAAGTCTTGTAAGTAGCGGATAAATTGTACCCTCAACTACAATCATTTCTGCACTTTTTAATGTTTCAAGAATTTCAGATGTATAGGCATCTCCATGTTTTAAAATAGATAAGATGCAAAATTCTAAAACTCCTTTTCGCATTTGTGCTTTGGTATTTTCTATCTTCATATAAAGAGTTTTATACGTGTTATTTAATAAATTTTATAGTCAAAGGATATCTGTAGTTTTCTCCTTCTTTAGATTTTAAAGCCGCAATAATGATTAATGCTATTTTTAATAAACCTACGATAGTTACTAATGCGCCAATTCCTAAAAAGCCAAACAAACCTCCGCTGTTTCCGATATGAAAATCGAAATTAAAATCATTATAATGACGTAGGTGATTAAGTAAAGAACCAAAGGCAAAAGGAACAATTGATAATCCTAAAATGAAAATATAAAGCGCATAACTAATATTGAAATTTACAGCTTCTTTTCCCTGCTCATCTAAAAATCTACTTCTGTCTTTCATCGTTTGCCATAAAACTAATGGCACTATAATACTTCCAAACGGAATAATATATCCAGAAAAAGCAGATATATGTATTAAAAAAGCATTGGTATTTTCGTTATTTCTACTCATTGTTTTTGATTTATATAATACTTGACTATGCAAATATATGTATAAAAAATGGTACTATGCAAAACAAAGTACTATATTTTTTGAAAATTTAACAGTTTTTTTGTGTTTTGATTATTAGTGTTTTATGCTTAAATTGCCCATTAATAAAGAGAATGTAGTTGTTTTTTGAATGAGAAAATAAAAATGTAAATTTTAACATTTTAAGAAAACAAACTTTAAAATTTAAACAGAATATGAAGATTACTCCACGAAAAATTAACTTATTTATGTTGTATAAACTCCCGTCTGCGTTTTTTTGCGGAGTAAGAGTTCGAGCAATTTCTAATGAAAAAGCTGTTGTAAGAGTTAAGCATCGATGGATTAACCAAAACCCATTCAGATCTTTGTATTGGGCAGTGCAAGGAATGGCATCTGAATTTGCAAGTGGTATTTTGGTTATGAACGCAATTAGAACATCCAATCAAAAAATTTCGATGTTAGTTACACATCAAGAAGGGCGTTTTACTAAAAAAGCAACAGGAACTATTTTGTTTGAATGTAATGAAGGAAAACGAATTCAAGAAGCGATTCAAAAAGCAATCGACACAAAAGAAGGGCAAACGATTCATTTAAAAACTGAAGGTTATAATGCTAACAAAGAATTAGTTTCTGAGTTTATTTATGAATGGAGTATAAAAGTTAAATCATAATTTAATGTAACAAAAGCAATATTTTTTCTTCTAACACAAAAAAATAAAAGAATGAACGCACACGAAATAGATTACCATATTTATGGTGAAGAAATGCAATATGTAGAAATAGAATTAGATCCACAAGAAAGTGTTGTGGCAGAATCTGGTAGTTTTATGATGATGCATGATGGCATTACAATGAATACCATTTTTGGTGATGGAACTAATCAAGATAAAGGAATTTTAGGAAAGCTATTCTCAGCAGGAAAACGATTGTTAACTGGAGAAAGTTTGTTTATGACTGTATTTACCAATAGTGGTTATGGTAAAAAGCAAGTTTCTTTTGCTTCTCCTTATCCAGGAAAAATTATTCCGATTGACTTGTCAGAGTTTGGTGGAAAGTTTATTTGTCAAAAGGATGCATTTTTATGTGCAGCCAAAGGAGTTTCTATTGGAATTGAGTTTTCTAAAAGGTTAGGAAGAGGATTGTTTGGAGGTGAAGGTTTTATCATGCAAAAAATGGAAGGTGACGGAATGGGATTTGTACATGCTGGAGGAACCATGTCTAAAAAAGTATTACAACCCGGAGAAATTTTAAGAGTAGATACTGGATGTATTGTTGGTTTTTCGCAAACAGTAGATTATGATATTGAATTTGTTGGCGGAATTAAGAATTCAATTTTCGGTGGTGAAGGATTGTTTTTTGCTAAGTTACAAGGACCTGGAACAGTATATATCCAATCATTACCTTTTAGCAGATTAGCAGGTAGAGTATTAGCAATGGCACCACAAACTGGAAAAGGAGATCGAGGAGAAGGAAGTATTTTAGGCGGAATAGGAGATTTACTCGACGGAGATAATAGATTTTAAAAGAAATCCCCATCAATTTTTGATGGGGATTTTTATATAAAATAACTCTTATTTTTTTTGAAGGATGTATTTAAGTAATTTGTGACGTCTTTCTTTTTTTGTTGAAGCTTTTATTAAGACATCAGGAACTGTTTTTGTTTCATCATTGGCACTTCCATCAGGATTTAAACCCATTTCTCCAGTAAATCGAATTACAATTCCGCTGTTAGGTAATGTTATTAATAATGGATCAGTACCAACACCATCACCACTTGTTTTTTCACCAGCAACTATAGCAAAACCAGTAGCTTTACAAAAATAAGCGAGTGCTTCAGAACTAGAAAATACCTTGTTATCTACAAGTAGATAAATGGTGCCTTCGTATTTTTTTTGAGTTGTAGAATGAATTGAAATTTGTTCATTTCTGAATAAATAAGAACCGTTTTTAAGTTCTTTTGGCATGTTTGGTAGGTTAATTTGCTCATAAAGAATTGTATTTTTAAAATAGTTGGGCTTGAATTTTCTCAACCTTTTCGAATTTTTAAAAGCATAAATCAACGGATATTGAATGCTATCTTTAATTAAAAACGGAACTATATTTTCCATCCAGTATTCTGTACTACCACCATCATTTCCTTGTATGTCTATAATTAGATTTTTATACAGATGTGCCTTCTTAAAAAAATGCTGTAGCGTATCTGCATCTTGTTCTACATAATCATAACTAAATGAACGAATATGAACAAGAGCTGTAGAAGTTGTGTTATCAAAACTAGTGGTAACATTCTGATGTTTAGTTTTTATAGCTTGTTCTACCAAAGGTGTATTCTTTTCTTTTCGTTCAGGGAAAAACAAATCGCGATTTATTTTTTTCCAATAAGCAGATCGGATGGAATCTGTCTTTTCTAATTCTTGCAAAGAAATACGATATATGGAATCTTTTGAAGCTCCATAAACATAAGCCTTGTGAAAATAATTGTAGATAATGGTAGGATATGCATCTGTATGACCGTTGTTTAAATCATTTAGAATTCCATTTAAAACTTTAAAAAAAGCAATGTCATTTTTTGTTTTCTTTAGTTGTGATAGGTACTGTTTTTTGTTAGCAATCCAATCGGTATTAAATACTCTTTTATTGATTCCGAAATAAGGATAAGACGCTTTTAATTCTTGATATAGATAGTTGAAATCATCAATTTTTTCTTTGGTAGTAAGTTGTTTTATTGTTGTTTGACCATATATAAACATACTTGTAAAAAAGAAAAGACAGATAAAAGTTATGAATCGGATTTTGTGTTTTTTTGATCTCATGTTTATGTGTTTATACAGACAAATTAATGGTAGAAAAGAGCTTTTTTAGAATTAATGTGATGAGTACAAATACGCTTTGTGATATGGTTTGTAAAATATGTGATGAACGCTGTTGGTCACAAAAAATGCCTGTTGTAATAAGGAATGCTTACTTTAGCCTTTGATGGAACTGCTAGAAAAAATACTTAAGAGAAAAATATATTATCATAGCCTAATTTGGTTGTTGAGTGTATTGATTGTAGTTACTTTTTGGTCTACAGCAGGTGTTGGTTTTATTGAAAAAGTAAAAGATACTTCTGGTATTGTTATTCCATCTTTTATACTAACCTATGTGTTATTTTTCTGTAAAGAGTACTTATTTGCTAAAAAGCAGTTTGTGATTTTTGTGATATTGGCAATAGTAATTATAAGTGTATCTGGTTATTTAACAGCACACTTTAATGCTTTTTTATATGGGGAAGGAGCCGAATTAAATATCAGACAATGGATTCAAAATATGAGTATTGTTGGGTTTATTGTCTTGGTTTCTCAGATAGCCAAACGAGGAATCATTAGTCAGCTTCAACTTCAAAAGCTACAAGTAGAACAGCTTAAAATGGAAATACAATTATTAAAAGGACAATTGAATCCTCATTTCCTTTTCAATACGATTAATAATATTTGTGGAGTGAATCAGGTAGATTCAGAAAAAAGTACTGAAATGTTAATCAATTTGGCAGAATTGTTACGATATCATTTAGAGTTTACCGTTGAGCAAAAGATTCCGATTGATAAAGAAGTTCAATTAATTGAAGCTTATATTGAATTGGAAAAAATGCGATTGAGAGATAATTGTTTGGTAACTTTTGAGCAGTCAGAGAAAAAATTAGATCTAGCTATTGCTCCTTTGTTATTATTGCCATTTGTAGAAAATGCCTTTAAACATGGTACACATACTTCACATCCGTGTTTTATTAATATAAAATTGATGTATAAAAATGAAAAATTAGAATTTTTTGTAGAGAATAGTTTGTTTAAAAATCAAAAAGTAAGCAGTACTAATATTGGACAACAAAATACAATCAAAAGATTACAGCTTCTTTATCCAGAAAAACATCAGCTTAGAATAAGAGAAACGGATAAAAAATATACTGTAGAATTAATAATTGATTTATGAAAATGACCTATAATATTCTTATTGTTGATGATGAACCTTATGCTCATAATTTATTAGAAAGTTATTGTGATAAATTAGAAAATGTACAGGTTGTTGGTAATTGTTATAACGGTTTAGAAGCATTAGAAATGCTCAAAATAAAACTGGTAGACATACTTTTACTAGATATTCAAATGCCAGAAATTACAGGGATAGAATTGCTAGATACTATTAGAAAAAAAGACCTAAAAATAATTATGGTTACTGCTTATTCTGATTATGCAATTGAAACCTATAACTACGATTTGGTTGTAGATTATTTATTAAAACCGATAAAGTTTGTACGTTTTGTTAAAGCGATAGAGCGCGCTAAAAAAACAATAGCCTTAGAGAACAATAAAAAGAGTGAGTACGTAGCTACTTTACCAACTGATAATAACACTACTTATTTTTGTATAAAAGAAGGAAAAATGATTCATAAAATAAACTTTGATTCTTTATTGTATGTACAATCGTATGGAAATTATGCGAAACTATTTTTAGATGATGATACTATAAGAGTAGTTCGTAGTACTATTACCAAATTAGAAGAAGAACTCAATGCTTTTGAATTTTGTAGAGTTCATAAAAGTTATTTGGTGAATTTAAAACATGTAGATAGAATTGATGGAAATAGGTTGCAGATTAACCAAATAGCATTGCCAATTGGAACTAGTTATTCTCAATATTTTAAAGAGAAGTTTGTGAAAAATTAAACTGAAGCTTATTTAGCAGTAGAAATTGTATCCTTTTTAGGTAAGAATTTGCCAATAATCATTGGAATAATAACACAAATAATACCTAGCACTGCATTGAATCCAAAATCAGGAATAAAATTCATGATAATTAAATAGATTCCGCAAAGCCCAAAAGCAATATTCAGTAATAGTTTTTTAAAACCTATGGAGATAGCAAGATAAGCGACACCAATAAGGCAAAACATAGCTGTGTTTAATACTTTATTGGTTGCATCATCATAATGAAGAAACCAATTAGAGATTTTTCCTATAAGCACAATTCCAATTAGTACTAAGAAAATAGTTGTTGCTATTTTTTTCATATATAATTAGTTGCGAATTCGTACAACAATAAACTAAAATTAGAAAAAAGTTTGTGATTAAAAAGCAGATTCTCAATATTTTGTTAAACAAACGTTAAATGGTTTTGTTAAAATTTTTAACGCCTATTAGTTTTTACTACCTTGTCATCATTATTCATAATCAATTTAATCTTAATGAAAAAAATAGCATTCCTATTTCTTTTTGTTAGCTGCATGGTTTCAGCACAGCAAATAGATTTATCGTATTATTTACCCAAAGACGTATCTTATAATAAAAACATTCCAACCCCAAAATCTGTAATTGGTCACGAAGTTGGAGAATGGCATATCACTCACGATAAGCTTGTAGAGTATATGAAAGCTTTGGCCAAAGCTTCTAACAGAATTTCTATAGAAAATAGAGGGACAACTTTCGAAGGAAGACCTTTGTTATTATTAACAATCACTTCGCCAAATAACCACCAAAGATTAGCTTCAATTAGAGAGCGTCATATCCAAGCAACCAATGATGCTTCTGTAGATGTTTCTAATGATCCAATTGTGGTGTATCAAGGATTTTCTATTCATGGAAATGAACCAAGCGGGTCTAACGCATCTTTAGCAGCTGCTTATTATTTAGCTGCAGCAGAAGGAGCAAAAATTGATGCTTTGTTAAAAAACACAGTAATTTTATTTGATCCATCATTAAACCCTGATGGATTGCAACGTTTTGCGTATTGGGCAAATACAAACAAAGCGAGTAATATTAACCCAGATCCAAATGATAGAGAATATCATGAGGTTTGGCCAGGAGGAAGAACCAATCATTATTGGTTTGATATGAATAGAGATTGGTTACCAGTACAATTACCAGAATCTAGAGCAAGAATTGCTACTTTTCATAAATGGTTGCCAAATATTTTAACTGATCATCATGAAATGGGATCGAATTCATCGTTTTTCTTTCAACCAGGAATTCCGTCTAGAACCAATCCTTTAACCCCGCAATTAAATCAAGATTTAACAAAAGAAATTGCAACCTATCATGCAAAAGCATTAGATAAAATAGGATCGTTGTATTATTCAGAAGAAAGCTTTGACGATTTTTACTATGGTAAAGGTTCTACATTTCCAGATATAAATGGAAGTATCGGAATTTTATTTGAACAAGGAAGTTCTCGTGGTCATGCACAAGAAACAGTAAATGGAATTTTAAGATTCCCGTTTACAGTTCGCAATCAATTTACAGCAGCATTATCTACTTTAGAAGCTGCAAAAAGCATGCGTGTAAAAATTAAAAAGTATCAGCAAGATTTTTATAAAAAAGCAAAAAGAGAATCAGCAAAAACCAAAGCAATTGTTTTTGGAGATGAAAAAGATGCTGCTAAAACATATCATTTAGCAGAAATTTTAAAGAGACATAAAATTACATTTAACGAGGTAAAGTCTGACTTTACTTCTAAAGGAAAAACCTATAAAAAAGGGTTTAGTTATGTAATTCCGATGAACCAAAAAAATAGCCGTTTGGTAAAAGCGATGTTCCAAAAAAGTACCACTTTTAAAGATAGTTTATTTTATGATATTTCTGCATGGACTTTTCCTTTAGCATTTAATTTAGATTACGAAGAAAACATTTCAAATAGTAGAATTGGTAAAGAAGTAACGAACTTAACCTTGCCAAAAGGAAATGTATCTTATAAAAGCGATTATGGCTATTTAATGCCGTGGAATGCTTATTATAGTCCAAAAGCGTTAAATGCCATTTTAGACAAAGGAATAAGAGCTAAAGTAGCTATGAAGCGTTTTAAAAACGGAGGAAGATCGTATGATTATGGAACCATCTTTATTCCGGTTCAAAATCAAAAATTAAATGCAAGAGATTTGTTTTTATTTTTAGAAAAAGTAGCGAAAGAAAGTGCTTTAGAAATTTATGGAACCAAAACTGGATTAAACGAGGGAATTGATTTAGGTTCTAATAATTTTAGAAATGTGGCTCCTAAAAAAGTAGCAATTTTAGTAGGAAGAGGTTTTTCTAGTTACGATGCAGGAGAGATTTGGCATTTGTTTGATACGCGTTACAATATGAAAATTACTAAACTTGATACAGATTATGCAAGTAGAGTAGACTTAAGTAAGTATTCTACGATTATTGCGAATGGAAGTACAAGTAATAAAGCTTTAGAATCAAAATTAAAAGCTTGGGTTCGTAATGGAGGAACTTTAATTGGATATCGTTATGCAACGAGATGGTTGTCTTCTAAAAAGTTTATCAATTTAGAATTTAAATCTGCAAAAGCGCCAACAGCTCCTGTTACTTTTGAAAATAGAAGCTTGCAGTCTGGAGCACAGTTTATTGGAGGAGCTATTTTTAATACGAAGTTAGATTTATCGCATCCAATTAACTTTGGATATAAGAACAATACCTTACCAATGTTTAGAAATACAACGATTTTTATAAAGCCAAATAAGCGTAGTTATAACAATCCAATTCAGTATACAAACAATCCGTTATTGGCAGGTTATATTTCTAAACCAAATTTAGAACAATTAAAAAACTCAGTGCCATTTCAAATTCAAAGAAACGGTAGAGGTAGAGTTGTGGTTTTTACAGACAATACCAACTTTAGAGCTTTTTGGTACGGAACAAATAAGTTACTAATGAATGCTATTTTCTTTAGTAGCGCTATGTAATCGTATTTACGAATACATTAAAAAAGCTCTTGATTTTTCAAGAGCTTTTTTTTGTAACATTTTTTTAAAAGCTTCGTCGTATTAGTGTTAACACTTAAAAATACTATGAGTTTACTAAGAGTTTTATTAGCCATATTTTTTCCACCATTATCAGTTTTAGGAAAAGGATGTGGTTCTTTCGTTATTGTTTTTTTACTAACACTTTGCGGATGGGTTCCTGGAGTTATTGCTGCCCTTGTAATTTTAAACAACCCAGATAATTAATTCTAATTATTTGTTTTATATTTATACCAGCTGAAGAAAAGGAAATATCTACTACTGAATAAAAAATTGTTGTGATACTTACCTTAAGTAAAGATGTTGTCTTATAACTGTATAAGAAGTGTAAATGTGCCTTTTCCATTTAGGAATATGTTAGGTTTCATGTAGAAAAATAGTACACAAAATCAATAACTAAATGAAAATAAAAAAAATTGAAGTTGAGAATTTCAGGTTACTTGAAAATATCAAATGTGAACTCGAAAATGATATAACCCTCATAGTTGGAAAAAACAATACCGGAAAAACTTCATTTTTTGAAGCGATTAAAATAGCTACTTCAAATGATGGTAAATTCATCTTTGAAGATTTTTCTCAAAGCTCTTACTCAGTATTCAAAACAGCATATCAAAAGTATCTCGAAATTGAAAAAGAAACTTCAGAAGAAACTAAAGATGAACTTGAAAAGCAACTTATCTCTAATACCCCAAAAATTAAAATCAACTTTGAAATAGAATATGATAAAGAACTCAATGAATCACTAGTTGAACTAAATGAGTTTATTACAGATTTAGAAGATGCAAGAAATGATGCAACTATTTCTATTTCATATGAACCTAAAAATACATTAAGAGTATTTCAATCTTTTGACAACAGAGAAGAAAAATCTATAGAGTTAATCGAATATTTGCATAAAAATGTTAATCATTTATACGAAACTGTTTGTTATGCTGTAGATAAGGAATCTGATTATTGTAGAAAAATAGAAGATAGTTTCGTTGCAAAGATTCAAAAAGTAGTTCTCTTTGAAAGCATAAAGGCATTGAGAATATTGGATGATATAAAAAGTGATTCAAATAATTCTTTAGCTCTAGGTTTTTCAAATTACTACAAGCAAAGAGATAAGAAAAACAATACAGATGTAAAAGAACTAGAAAACAAATTAGAAGAGGTTTCAAAAGAATTAAAAATTAAGTATAAGAAAGTTCTGAAGAATATTTTAACAAAACTTGAAAGTTTTGGCGCTAAAACTCCTATTGCAATTCCACCAATAACAATTGACTCAAGATTTGATTCTGAAAAGGTTATTAAAAATAACATTCACTACCTCTATAGACAAGATGAGATTAATCTACCCGAAAGCTATAATGGACTTGGTTATAGCAATCTAATATATATGATTCTTGAGCTTTCTAGTTTTATTGAAAAATTTAAAAACTCTAAAGAAGAAAAATTATCTAATTTTCTTGTTGTACTAATCGAAGAACCTGAAGCTCACATGCATCCTCAAATGCAACAAGTGTTCATAAGTCAAGTTACTGAAGTTCTAAAAGAGGCAAAACAAGAAACAGATTTACAAATTCAAGTAATTATCACTACACATTCCTCTCACATATTGTCTGAATCAGGAATCGATACTGATAGGGGATTTAATAGAATTAGGTATTTTAACAGATTGAATACAGAGAGTGGATTTAAAATAACTAATCAAGATTTTAACAACCTAAAAATTAAAGACGATAAACGAACATTTAGGTTTTTGAGACAATATTTAACTTTGCATAAATCAGATTTATTTTTTGCAGACAAAGTAATTCTAGTAGAAGGGACAACTGAACGTATGCTTTTACCTCAAATGATTAAAAAATCAGCACCTTCACTATGTAATGAATATGTATCAATTCTAGAAGTTGGTGGAGCATATGCACATTCTTTCAGGGAAATCTTAGAATTTATTAATGTTAAAACATTGATAATTACAGATATTGATTCTAGTAATGAAAAAGATGGTAAATGTCCTGTTTCAGAAGGTGAATACACAACAAATTATACTTTAATTAAATGGTTGCCTAAAAAAACTAAAATATCAGAATTAGTCAATTGCAAACTTAAAGATAAAATACAAGAAAGCATTCGTGTGACATATCAAACTAAAGAAAATGGTTTCAATGCAAGAAGTTTTGAAGATGCTTTTATAAATACAAATAAAAACTTTCTTTTAACCGAACACCCTATTGAACAAGGAAAATACATAAAGGATGAATTTCATTATCTAAGTAATCCTAGTATTGATATATCTAATAAAATACCTACTGAATTTAGTTCTAAACAGAAAACAGAGTTTACATTTGACATAATGTCATTTAATGAAGAATATGGAAATTGGAAAGTGCCAGAATATATAAATGAAGGCTTGATTTGGTTGGCTAAAAATGATTAGATATGATAGCTATTGAACAAATAATTCAACATATAGAGGCAAACAAAAGTTATGTTCTTGAAGCTGGGGCTGGGTCTGGTAAAACCTACACGTTAATTCAGACATTAAACTATGTACTAGAAACAAGAAGTGAAAGTATTAAGTTAAATAATCAAAAGATTGTTTGTATTACATATACGAATGTTGCTAAAAATGAAATTATTGAAAGACTTGAAAACAATCCCTTAGTTCTTGTTTCTACAATTCATGAGTTTTTATGGGATTGTATTAAAAGGTACAATAAGCAATTGATTATTGAATTGGATTTATTGAATGAGGAAATGCTATTTAAAAAACCACAGAAATATACCACAGGATTAAAAGATAGAATTACTGAAGTTACATATGACGATAGAGGATATAGAGATTTTGAACAAGGAAGCTTACATCATGATGATGTAATTACACTATCTCTTCAAATGTTCCGAAATTATAAATCTTTAACTCAAATTTTAGGACAAAAATACCCTTACATTTTCATAGATGAATATCAAGATACAGCGACCGAAACTGTTCAAGCGTTAATCGATTATTTATTAGAAAGAAATAAGTCGAAACTACTATTAGGCTTTTATGGTGATTCTTATCAAAATATATATGATGAAGGTGTAGGCTCATTACAATCATTTATTGATTCTTCTAAAATCGAATTTGTTTCAAAAGATGACAATTACCGTTCTTCAAAAAGTGTAGTAAGTCTTTTAAATAATATTAGAGATAATATCACTCAAATAATACCTGAAAGCAAAGAATCCGTAGATGGGTGTGTTCAGTTTATTAACTGCACAAACGAAACAAGAATTAAGGGTGAAAAGGTCAAAGCTTATCGAGAAAGAATTTCACCAAAAAAAGATTCAGATTACGAAAATGTAATTAGTGATTTAGAAAATAATGGATGGGATTTTTCGGTAAATGGCAACGATAAGGTTTTAATTATTGCAAATAGTAAAGTAGCAGATAGAGCTGGTTTTGGGAACCTATATAAAACATTTAATAATCGTTTTTTTGACCCAAAAGCTGAATTATTAAATAGAGATAATCATTTTGCATCTTACTTTCTAGGTTCTAAAGACAAAAAAACTTCGAAAGAACGTGAAATAGGAATTGAACATTTAGTTTCTTTTTGGGTAAATAAAGATTATAATAGTGTTATAAAGTTTCTAAAGAGACAAGGAATATTTAGTTCACTTTCCAAACATTCAGACAAAAAAGAAATAGAAGATAAATTAACAACATTAATTAGTTTGAGAGAAACTGGCACAGTTCAAAGTGTATTTGAATTCTGCGCAGAAAACCAATTATCAATTCCTTCAAGAAGCTTACAACAATTTCTTGAAAAAGTGAAAATTGACCCTTCAACTATCTCAGATGAAGATGAAAGGAAAAAAGCTGAAAGGAATAATTCATTTTACACCTCATTGATGCAAACTAATTATGGAGAGGTGGTATCTGTCTTTAATCATATCCAAGAGCAGACATCATATTCAACGAAGCATGGCACAAAAGGTGAGGAGTATAGAAATGTTCTGGTTGTAATTGATGATACAAGTTGGGTTTCTATGTATAATTTTGAAAAATTCTTTGATGATACTGATGATAAGGAGCATAGAAAACTAAGAACCAAAAACCTATTTTATGTTTCTTGCTCAAGGGCTAAAGAAAATTTAGTTGTATTAGCTCTTTCTCAAATGGGAGATTTAGCAATGAATAAAATAAATAAATGGTTTAGTGTTGAAAATGTAAAAACAATATAAAGAGAACATAAGCCTGATATAGTCTAAGAAATTAGTAGTTAAAGTAATAAAAGGAAAATTTAAACATATAACAGAGGTTAATACATAATCGTAAGATTTGTAAATAGAAATTTATTACTACTGATATATGAGATCGTTGTATTTAATTGTAAATTGACTTGAATGAAAAAACTTTCTTTAATAATACTTATTACTTTATTTATTGGTTGTTCAACTAGTTATAAACTAAATAATAGAATAGATAAAAGTCAAAAAGAATCATTGGTAAATTCTCCTTTTAAAACCTCAAATGCACTGACACCGGAATTAAAGATGCAGAAAGAGTTTCGCAAATTGTATGAGAAAGAAATCAAAAGTTTGATTAAAAAAGACACAGTTATACTAATTGAAAATTATGATTTTATATGTTTCGGGTGTCCATCTGATAATGTTCAGTTATTTGTAAAAAGTAAACTAATATCATTCAAAGAATATAATACAGGAAAGATTATCAATAAGAAAAACTTCTACAAAAGAAATTTTGAATATCTATCAAAAGATATGAGAGATTCTAAAGGTTATAAGTATGTAGATTTAGATATATTATCTAAAGCAATAAAAAAAGGAAAAAACTGGAATATACAACCAGAAAAATATGGAACAGATGAGTGTTTTGATGGAGGTCATACATTTTATACAGTTTTCTATCCAAATGGAAAAATTGAATCAATGTATATGAGATGCTGGACAAAGAATTTGTTTGAAAGTGATGATTAAACTACTTATCTATAACAATGACCTTAATTTATGATAACGGATGAAAAAGAAACAGCATATAAACTTTATCGAAAAACAATTTCAATCAATTGTTAAATCTAATGATTTGATTGAGATTAGATTATTTCAAGTAAATGATAATTATTTTGGTTTCCCTAAACAAAAGCGTTGGATCATTGATGGAGGAATTGAATTAAAGTTTAAAAATACAACGTTTAGTTTAGCATGGAATCCGGATGAAGCTTCTTTTACCTTTGAAAATAAACGTTTTGAGGAAATATATAATAAAGACAACTTCACAGAACTTAAAGCTGATTTTATTAAAAGTTTAAATCAAAAAAAGGTTACTAAAGCTAAATTAAAATGGTTAGAATACGATGTGATTTTAGATTATACAATGTCTACCAAAAAAGAATCTAAATTGGTTGAATTAATAATGGAATTTGAATCAAATGAAAGAATTCAAATAGCAACTGTTTTTTATAAAATAGGAGAAAAGAATAGTATTGAAAATTATTCTTATGATATAAGTGAAGAATTGTTAATAGTATTGGATACGGAAATAGAAACCATTATTAATAATAACTAACTAGAATTACAGCAAATTTTTATCGATTTCTTTTTATTTATAAAATACTCCAACAAACTTAACGAACTTGTTCTCCGTTTTTAATAGGTGTTTTAGCTTGTAATAATACCACTTGTTTTTCTTCATTATAAATGCCCAATACTAAGCATTCACTCATAAAATTAGCAATCTGACGAGGTTTAAAATTTACAATAGCACTTACCTGACGATCTACCAAATCTTCTTTAGTATACAAGTCTGTAATTTGCGCACTAGACTTTTTTATTCCTAGTTCTCCAAAGTCAATTTTTAATTGATAAGCAGGTTTTCTAGCTTTCGGAAAATCGTTTACTTCTATAATAGTTCCAATACGAATATCAACTTTTAAAAAGTCGTCAAAAGAAATTTCTGAAATCATTGTTTTGATAATTTTTTTAATACCCAAAGTGGGCCAATCAATAAAAATTGTAGATCTTTAATAAACGATGGTTTTTTACCTTCTACTTTATGTCCGTAAAATTGCCCAATCCATGCAATTACAAAAATAGCTAGAGAAATTAAGGCCAGATTTCCAAATCCGCTAAGCCAATAATTACCAATAATGCATAGGATTGTAAAGAATAGCATGTTTAAAAAATGCCAAAAACCTAAGCGTAGATAAAAAATAAAAATAAAAACAGCAACGATGGCTGCCCAATTTTCTATTAATGGATTGTAGAGTCCAAAAGTACTTTTTAAGAAAGTATTTGGAATGCTAAATAACAAACCAATTACGCTAAAAAAGATGGCAGGTACACAAATATAATGGATAGTTTTGTTGGTTTCATTTTGATGACTAACTGCATATTCATCAAACCATTGCTGAGCCGTTTTCATAAATAGAATTTTAGAATTCTAAAGATAAAAAAATGCCTATAAAATCCAATTATTACGAATTAATAAGTTCTGAATATGTGCAAAATGATGTTTGCAATGCCAAGCATAAATTCCAATATTTTCCTTTAAAGAAACGGTTGCACCACTTTCTGGATGTACAAAACTTTTATTCAAATCTTCTTCAGACAAACCTTTTAGCAAATACACCCATTTTGCATGCAAAGCTTTGATAAATTGTAAAGACAATTCTATTGGTGCTTCTTCAGTATCAAACAATAATGCCCATCGATCTTCAAAATAGGCTTTAATCGTTGGCGTTTCTTCTGTCAATGTCCATTTAAAACGAATATAACTATTAACATGGCTATCTCCACAATGATGTATGGTTTGCCTAACTGTCCAACCACCATCTCTATAAGGAGTATCTAGTTGTTCTTGTGTTAAGTTTTTTACTAAAAATTCTAATTTAGAAGGAAAGCTTTCGATGTCTTCTATCCATTTAGAAAGCTCTTTTGAAGTGATATTATCCGGAATATCAACTTGCCCAATTGGGTACTTTAAGTGCTCCATTATTTTTCAGTAATCTTTTTCAACATTCTATTTGAACTTCTATTTTCTGGGTTGATAGATAAAGCTTTTTTATAGTATAAAATAGCATTTGCAGTATCTTTATTTTGTAAATAACCATCGGCTAAACTATCATAAGTATTAGAACTTTTAGGATACATTATGGTATTGATCTTAAAGATTTCTATGGCTTCATCAAATTTTCCTGCTCTAATCATTTTATAGCCTAATCGGTTAAAATTTCTTTCTCTTATCGTTTTATCTAAAGAGTCTTTTTGCTGAATAAGTTGGTAACCAGCTAATGCTTTATCGTATTCTTTGTTTAGTAAATATTCTCTAGGTGTTTTTTCTCCTTTTGCCATTTTATCAAATTGATAAGTTCTACCATCATGTTCTCTTTTTGGAGCTAATACAATATGTACTTTTGGTTGTGTTCTAAAAATAAATTTCTCATTCATTTCTTGAATGTAAAAAGTACTATCGTTTACTTTTAAAGGTTCAATATTTTCCTTTCCTCTCCATCTAATATTCATTTCTCCCTCTTCATTAAAACGAATCCCGATAGATTCATCTGAGTTAAATAAGTAGTTTCCTTGTACTGTATTAATAAATTCTTCACTGTTTTTCGAATTTCCACAAGAAATCAAAACAACAGCAAACAGGATTAGAAGAATACGTTTCATAAGTGTAAATTTTTGTTTTTGGGTCTAACTATTTAGTTAGACAACCAAAATGTTTGATTCGTTACAAAAAAATAAAGATAAATTATTTTAGTAGGGTATTTGCTTTACTAATTGTTATATTTAAAAGAAAACCAATGAATATGAATTTGAAAAATCAACTTATAATTACGGGATTTATTGCACTATTAATTAGCTGTAGCTCATCAAATGTAGATACTACTGAAATTCCAGATGATACTACAAATACTAGCAAGCCTAATATACTTTTGGTAATTGCAGATGATATGGGATTGGATGCAACACCTGGTTATACTGAAGGAGCTATCAAACCTAATATGCCAGTTTTACAAAGTTTAATGAATACAGGAGTTCGTTTTCAAAATTTATGGTCTTATGCTGTTTGTACACCAACAAGAGCGTCTATTTTTACAGGAAAATATGCTGTAAAAACTGGTATGTTAGAAGTCGGAGATGAGATAAACACAACAGAAACGTCTCTTCAAAAATTTTTAAATACAAACACAAACAATGCGTATGCAACAGCAATTATAGGGAAGTGGCATCTGTCAAGTACGGCATCAGATCCTATAACAATGGGTGTTGATTATTATGCCGGATTACTAAATGGCGGAGTTCAAAGTTATACCAATTGGAATTTTACAGAGAATGGTCAAACGTCAATTTCTACTGAATATACTACTACAAAATTTACCGATTTGGCAATTAATTGGGTAGAAAAACAAAATAAACCATGGTTTTTATGGTTGGCTTATAATGCTCCACACATTCCATTTCATTTAGCACCAACAAATTTGCATTCTCAAGGAAATCTACCGACAGATGATGCAAGTATCAATGCAAATCCAATGCCTTATTATTTGTCTGCTATGGAAGCAATGGATACAGAATTAGGAAGATTTTTAAGTAGTTTATCTACCGAAGAAAGAGCCAATACTTTGATTATATTTATTGGAGATAATGGTACTCCAAATCAAGTAGCACAATTCCCGTATAGCAGAAGAAAAGCTAAAAACTCTTTATATCAAGGAGGTGTTAATGTGCCTATGGTTATTGCAGGAAAAGGAGTAACTCGATTTAACGAAACAGAAAATGCTTTAGCCCATACTGCAGATTTGTTTGCAACTATTGTATCTGCAGCAGGTATTGCTACATCAAGTTATGAAAATAGTAGTAGCTTTTATTCTTTATTTAATTCGAGCAACGGGGGTAATAGAAATTATGTATTTACAGAAATTTCTAATAATGGCATTGGATATGCAATAAGAAATAATTCTTATAAATTGATAAAATTTGATAATGGAACAGAAGAGTTTTATCATTTAGAAAGTGACCCTTATGAAAATTCAAATTTGATTGGAACAACTTTGTCTTCTGAAGCAGCAAATGCAAAAGCAGATTTGGAAGCTGAAGCAGCAAAAATTAAGAATTAATATTTTATTTTTAGAAATTAGGTGTTTCTACTTGGGTATAAATACTGCTTATTTTTTAGCTTCAATTAGTAGTTGTTTTTTTAAAGTGTAAAATCTGTATAATCTTTTAGTTTTTAGTGAATTAGGTTCGATATTATTTGCTTTTTTGATAAGTTATTCTTAACTATACATAACGTAAAAAAAACAAAAAAAATATCCTAAGCTATGGCTATACGAATTAATAGGCTCGATTTTAATTTATTGCCCAATCCTAAAAGAGTAATAGTGCGTTTTTTTATGCCAGGAGGTGAGCAAAGAGCAAAGAAAATTATTACTCGAATTCGAAATTTAAGTGATGTAGAAGTTTCTGAAGTATTGAATAATACGCTAAGAGATTTTAGTATGCGTCATAGAAACATTTCTAAAGTTTTTCTCAATCATTATCAAAGAGTAGCTCATTTACTAAAAGACTTAGATATTCAAGAATCTGAATTATCTAGAGAAGAGAAATTACTTATGGGAGCTTATTTTACCCATGAGTACTCTATTGAATCTGCTGCTTTTTTTAATCCTTCCATTGTAGATGACCCGGATCAATCTCATATAGAAGAAGGAAAGAAAAGAGTTATTGTTAGTTTTAGAGCAACAGGAGAAGGACATGTATCTTCTATTGTATTTAGAGGCGGAACTATTGATAAGAATAATAATATAGAACTCAATTCTGTAAGTAACTTAGTAGATATTGCAGAAACAATACAAATACATCGTTATGTAAAAGAAGACTTTATTCATAAGTTAACCGATATGAATTTTCATGATGAAGAAGTATTTGAAGGAGTTTTGTATGGATTAAATAATGAGTTCACTTTCCAGGAACTAGTACACAACCTTCGTGAGTTTGAACATAAAAATATTATTTCTGTAGAAAGAGATAAAATGTTGCAAGCCATACGATTAATTGCCAATGCACAGTATCAAATATGTTTTTCTTTAGATACAACTATTAGCGAACGTGTAATTTTTCCAGTAACAGCTGCAGAAAGTAATGGAATTGAAGATGCTAGATTTGTAAAATTTGTTGATGAAGATGGGACACAGAAATATTATGCAACCTATACTGCATATAATGGATCTGTAATTATGCCACAACTAATTGAGACCAGCGATTTTTATACCTTCAAGGTAATGACTATGTACGGAAAGAATGCTCAAAATAAAGGAATGGCACTTTTTCCAAGAAAAGTAAACGGTAAATATGCGATGCTATCTAGGCATGATGGAGAAAACAATTACATTATGTTTAGCGATGAAATTAATAATTGGAATGAAGAAGTAACCTTAATTCAAGAACCAGAAATGCCTTGGGAGTTTGTACAACTCGGTAATTCAGGTTCTCCAATTGAAACACCACAAGGTTGGTTGGTGTTAACTCACGGAGTTGGTGCAGTAAGAAAATATGTTCTTGGAGCAATTTTATTAGACTTAAATGATCCAAGAAAAGTACTTGCAAAATTAACACAGCCATTATTAATGGCTAATGAAAAAGAGCGTGAAGGTTATGTGCCAAATGTGGTGTATTCTTGTGGAGCTATTTTACACAATGATAATGTAATAATTCCGTATGCAATGAGCGATTCTAGTAGTGGTTTTGCTTATGTTTCATTACAAGAAATGTTTGATAATTTTGAATATATCGATGAGGCTACCAAACAAATGAGTAATGGTGCACTGGCAAAGAAAAGAATTTTACTGGTAGAAGATGATAATGTAAGTGCTTCGTTACTAATTAAGGTTTTAAATGATGATGGTTATTTTGTAGAGCATGTATCTGACGGATTGGAAGCTTTGATGTCTTTTGAAAAGAAAAAATATGATTTAATTCTATCTGATATTGAAATGCCAAATTTAAATGGATATCAATTATTAGAGTTTGTAAAAAGCAAAGGAATTGAAATTCCAGTTGTATTTATTAGTGGTTATGATACAGATGCTGATGAAGTTAAAGGATTGTCATTAGGAGCAGCTGAATATCTAAAGAAACCAATACAGAAAGATTTGGTACAACTGCGTTTGAAAAAGATCTTTCAATAATTCAAAATGAATAAAAAGATAAATTGTATTAAGAATTAAAATTAAATTTCGGTGGGGGATGATGTTGAAAAATAATTTATAATCTAATTCTTAATACAATTTTTTATAGAAACTTATCTAAGAGTTTAACATTTATTTTTAACCTGCATAAGTTAACACAGGTCTTTCAAGAGGGAGCGCATTAACTTTGGCATTGTTTTTAGGATTTGTACTCCAAACTGTTACGTAAGAAAGTAAATAAGAGATCGTACTTTCTGCACCTTGATTTCTATTTACACTTTTTAATTCTAAACCATCACAACATCCTTTAGATTCTTCATCAAATAAAGGAATAAATAAATCATTATTCCCTAAAAACCAACTAAATGCAAGATTCATACTGTCTAAGTATTTCTGGTCTTTTGTAATGGTGTATGCTTTTTTATACATCATTACCATAGCCATTGCATTTATAGGTTGTTGACCAACTGCCGGCATAGACTTTCCTTTGTAATACCAAGTATTTCCTGTAATAGAAATTTTTCCTTTTCTTTGAGTTTGTTGGCTTAAAAAAGCAGTGGTTTTTGTAGCGATATTAAATACTTCTAAACTTCTAGAAAAACCATACACATGCCATAAAGCTAATGGAATGATTGCATTGTCATAAGATAATAGCGGTTCAAACCAATCCCAGTCTTCATTACTTTCTTTTTTGTATTCATCAATAAGTTTATTTGTCAGTGTATTCATCATATGAATTACAGACTCGTTATCTGGGAATCTTTTTAGAAAATGGCAAATTCCAATAGTAATATTCGCTATTGCTCTAATAGACTTTATGTTGTCAAAATGTTGGAATGCTTTAAAGAAAATATCTTTAGCAAACTGAAAATGACTGTCGTTAGGAGCTAGCCGAATAAGGTATCCCATTGCCCAGATGGTTCTTCCAAAAGAATCTTCAGAACCAACTTCATCTAAAAAATGTTTATCATAACTAATATCATTATGAAAATAACCATCATTCTTTTGCATTAGTTTAATATATCTTAGATAGGTATCTACCAGAGTTATTGCTTCTTTATCTAGCCCAGTTTCATAGGCTGATAGTACTAACAATAATGCTCTTGAATTATCATCTAAACAATAACCTTCTTTATAATCAGGAACAGAATAATTTGCATGTTCTAAAATACCAAAGTCATCCGTTAATCTTCTTAAATGCTTTAAACTAAACGGGGGTAAAGTTGCTGGATTATTAATTTTCCTCTTATTACGAGCAATAAGATTCATTTTAATGACTTTGTTTAAAGTACTATTGTATAGTTGTCCAATTTTTTTCCAATACATGTTTTTTCCATAGCTAAAAGCATTCTTTTTTATTGCTTTTATTTCTTCTGGATTGTCTAGTAAATTTGTAACAATATTTGCTAGCTCTTCACTTTCTCCAAAATCAAATGTTTTTCCTCTGCCATTTGCTAATAATTCTTTAGCATGCCAAAATGGAGTAGAAACAATACAAGCTCCAGCTCCAACAGCATATGAAATAGTTCCGCTTGTTATTTGGGCTTCATTTAAGTAAGGAGTAATATAAATATCAGATTCACTTAATACTGTTTTTAGTTCTTCTTCATCTAAGAAATCATCTTCAAAAAACAGATGATTTGCTACCTTATTATTTTCTGCTAATGTTTTTAAATAGTTGCGGTATTCTTCTCCAGAATGCTTTATTACATTAGGATGTGTTTTTCCGTATACAACATATACCGCATTTGGGTGTTTTTTTACAATGCTAGGAAGTGCATTTATAACAGTTTCAATTCCTTTACTTCTTCCTAAGAAACCAAAAGTGCTTAATATTTTTTTGCCTTGATATTTTTGATTGATACTGCTTTTCTTTACAAGAGAAAAATCAGGGACACCATGTTGTATTAAAGAGATTCTGTATTTTGGAACCTTGTATATTTTCACTAAGAATTCTACAGCCAAATTACTCATCACAACCATTTTTTCAGAAAGCTCTGCCATTTTTTTTATGATGTGCTTTTCGTGATAGTTTGGAGTTTGTAGAATGGTATGCAAAGTAGTAACAATTGGTGCGTTTATCTGTGTAAGTAGATCTAAAAGAAACAATCCACTTTCTCCACCAAAAATTCCAAACTCATGCTGAACAATACAAAGATCAGGTTTACATTGATTAATAAAATCAGCAGCTTTACTATAATCTTTATGTTCGTGTTGCCTAATTGTATGCTTAACAATAGGAGGATATTCATGTTGTTGAATGTCATTTTCCATAGCAACAACAAAAACCTCTGTATTAGAGTCTGTATTACTTTCTAAAATAGCATTTATTAAGTTGGTAGTAAAGGTTGCTATTCCACATTGACGAGGCAAATAATTGCCAATTACAGCAATTTTCATAATATTTATTTTTGGGGGTTAAAATCTCTATCTTTAACGAAGTAACTATACTTAAATATTAATAAGTAATATTGAGGGGCACAATGGAGACTTATCTTACTTGCGTTCTAAGCTAATATAATGTTTTTATAAGCTGAATCAAACAAAACAACTTGAAAACACGTGTAAATACTTGTAAATCAGGTGTTATTACCTGAATAAAAAGCATCGCTATTAGCGATGCTTTTAAAAAAACAAGGTTTAAACTTAGTAGAAACTAATCAATATTTTTAATTGAAATAATGTGTGCTCTACCTTCTAAAGGCTTGTAAATGTTTACCATTGCACTTCCATTGGCAGCATATGGAGTTACAATTTTTGAATTACAGAAAAATCTGTAGTTCATTCCAGCTACCACTTGTTGTGATACAGCTACAGGAGAATACTCAACTCCAATAATGTTTTCCATTGCTTCATTAAACGCTTGTTCCGCTTGGTTATCAATGTTGCATGAAAATGTTGAAAAAGCTCCAACCAATTGTGTTTGTTCTTGTACTAATGACATGATTAAAATTTTTTAAGGTTAATTTGAGTACTAAAATTAATGACTTAAAAAGATGAAAAATAGCGGTGAAACTCCTGTTTTTAATTTAGAGTAGAGTTACCTAACTGTAATTAGTGAGAATACATACAAAGAGCTATTTTGTATGTAGAGGTTTTACCATAATAAGAGATATGGTTAGATTAACTGTTATAATTTAATGTGTAGAAAAACTAAAAATGAATGAGCTTTAAATGCCAATTTTTTCACCCATTTTTACAAAAGTTTCTAATTTATTTTTAGTGTTTTCTAAAATATCAGCATCGATTGTAATTTTATCTCGATCAATTAACAAAACAATAGTAGAACCACCAAAGGCAAAATAGCCCATTTCATCACCTTTGTTTATTGGAGTGTTGGCGGTATAGGTTTCAAAAATACTACCCACCATAGTTGCGCCAACAGGAGCAATAAGAATATTCCCTTTATCTTCTGTTTTTAAAGTGCAAAACTCACGTTTGTTTTCACAAAATACTTTGGTAAAATTCTGAGCTAAAGCATAAGGAGAAACAGAGAGGTAACTTCCTTTTATTTTTGTGGATACAGATGGAGTTCCTGCATAAGGAAAATGATAACGATGATAATCGTTAGGAGCGAGCCTTAAGATAAGCAGAGAGGCATTTTTATAGGTTTCTGCTAACTTGATGTCATTTAAAAATTCTGCAAGCGTAAATTGTCTTCCTTTGATAAAAAAGTTATGTACATCAGAAACTTTTTCAAAAGCAAGGAGTTTCCCATCGCCTGGAGAAACAAATCCTTCTTCTATAGGTCTCGCATTGGGTTTTAATTTTCTATAAAAAAAATCGTTGAAAGAAGTAAACTCAGAAATCTTTTTTGCAGACTCTGACATGTCTATATTTAATTGATTTACAAAACCTTCAATTTTTTTTGTAGAAGAAGCTTTATCCATTTTTTTTCCATAGAACTCAGAAATAAATTTACGTTTTGCTATGGGAAGAATAGCTTTTTTTCCAAAAGGATTATCATACAAAAACTTTAATAGTCCCTCTGAAGGAGGTGTTTCAGTATGTACTTTATTGGTTTTTCTATTTATAAATTTTATTTCCATAGAACTACGAGTATTTGGAAAGGTAAATGTAAGAGATTAAAGTTGGTAATAAATAAAAAAAGCACTCAAATTTGAGTGCTTTTTTTATTTGAAAATGTATTTATTTAACATTCATTAATTCTACATCAAAAATTAAGGTTGCATTAGGAGGGATTACTCCACCGGCACCTGTTGCTCCATAAGCCAAATCAGAAGGGATAACTAAACGAGCTTTATCACCAACTTTTAATAACTGAATTCCTTCATCCCAACCAGCAATAACTTGTCCAACTCCAATAGCAAAATCTATTGGTTGTTTGCGTTTGTAAGAAGAGTCAAAAACAGTTCCGTCTAATAACTGGCCTTTATAGTGTACAGAAACCATAGCTCCTTTAGTAGCTTGTTTTCCGCTTCCTTCTTGTAAAATTTTATAACGTAATCCGCTAGGTGTTTCATCATAACCAGCAGCAACTTGATCCAACAATTCTTTTTGTTTTGCTTTTTCTTCAGCTTCGCGTTTTGCTCTAGCTCCTTCAAAAGTTCTAAAAGCTTCAACTGCATTAAAGTTTTCTGCAGCTTCACCAACTCTAATAATTTCTAGAGTTTCAATTTTATCTCCTTGAGAAATGATATCAACGATATCTTGACCTTCAACAACGCTTCCAAAAACAGTGTGCTTGTTATCTAACCAAGGAGTAGGAACATGAGTAATGTAAAATTGAGAACCATTGGTTGCAGGGCCTGCATTTGCCATGGCTAATTTACCTGGTGCATCGTGTTTTAATTCTGGATGAAACTCATCGTCAAATTTATATCCTGGATTTCCTGTTCCAGTACCTTGAGGACATCCTCCTTGAATCATAAAATCAGAAATAACTCTATGAAAAGTTAAATCATCATAATAAGGAGTTCCTTGTGGTTTTACAGCATTTTCTAAATTTCCTTCAGCTAAAGCAACAAAGTTACCTACTGTTCCAGGAGTTTTTTCAAATTCTAAATTCACTAAGATTTCTCCTCTATTTGTGTTGAATTTAGCATAGATTCCGTTATTCATAATTGTATTATTTATTCTTGTATTCTTATTTTTTTGTGTTTAAAACAGACAAACTATATGTAAGTCCGATATTGATATTTGTTGAGTTAACATTTCCAAAAGGAGAAATCATTTGTCCTCCAGAAACATTTACAGCAAAATCGTCATTAATATGATAATTTATTCCAGCAATAGGTCTAATTAAAATTCCTTCACCAGCATCAACTCTTCCTCCACCAGCAACACCAACTCCAGTTTCTAAAAATAAAGAAAACTTTTCGTCCAAAAATTTATTAGATCGTATTCCTAGTCCAAAAACTCCGTGAGCATAACCACCAGATTTTCCTTCATAGGCAAAAGAAGCTTCTCCAGAAATATAAAAACGATGATTGATATCGTATAATAATTTTAAAGCGATTAATTGTAGGTTACTATCAGGAATTCCAAATTTAGCAACATCAAAATAGGTCTGATTTTGGAAATTAATACCAATTCCTTGGGTTTTTATAGTCGTCATTTTTTCTTTGGTAAACGGATGATGTGATCCACCAGTTAATCCATAATATTTTAAACTAAAACCAGCTGTATAAGCTTCAAAGGTACCACCAATAGCTCTATGATAACCTCCATGAGCACTAACTCCAATTTTTTTAGAAAGTTTAATGTCAAAACCAGCATTTGGATACATGGTTAAACCACCTTCAGGATAAATTCTTCCTCCTGCAGCTCCAATACCAAACTTACCAAAAAAGTTTACATATTTTGTCTCGATAAAGTTTTTACCAATACCAAAAAATAAATCCATAAAACCAGAAGTTAACCCACCATACATAGCATCTACATGTGCATAAATAAAGGTGTTAGAGGTTAAGTAACGTTGGTATTCAAAACCTAACACAGATAAGGTCTGTCTAATAGGTTTAAATTTAGGAGTTGTACTAGCATCTGTCCTAGACATTCCAATTGGGAAAAAATAATCAAAAGTAATTTGTTGTACACTCTTAACAGCTGGAGCTTTCCAAAAAGCATCGTTCTTTTGATTGGCAATTTTAAATTCTTTTTGAGCTTTTTTATATGAACTATATCGTAATGTTGTTGGAATTTCTACAAAGAAAGAAAAGTTATCGTCTTTTTGAATTCCAGTAAAAAAGTTCATAAATCCATATTGTACTCCAAAAGAATACCCTTTCATTTTGTATTGTAAACCAATATTAGAAAATAGAATTCCACCACCATTTACTAGAGATCGATATCCACCACCTCCACCAAAATGTACATTGGCATCGAAGTATAAGTTTTTATATAGCTTTTTATTAATACCTAAGTTTACTCCCAAAGTAAAAAGTCCACCTTGATCTCCAGTAATTGCAGTATGAAATCCAACTCCAGAATACAACCAATCTGTTAAGGTGAAATTATAGTTTAATCCAACAAAGCCCATTTTAGCATCCAAAGGATAAGTAACTTTATCTAAGGGTTGTTCAATTAAAATATAGTTTAATCGAATTTTATTATGAAGAGTTCTGCCTTCAATGTCGGTATCATTATTAGTTTGTGAAAAGGCGTTTAAACCAATAAAAATTAAAAATAATAAGGCAACTTTTTTCATAAGGCTTTTGTTTATTAGCGTGTTTTTAGTTGAATATGATAGTAAAAGTACTTAAACTGTTGAAATTAAGGATGAATCGTTTCTAAACATTTTATTTAAACTCACTAACAAAATGCAATTTTATTGACGGAAATTTGCTTTGTGTCATTTGAATGGTAAAAGCAGAATCAGCTAAAAACACCAATTGTCCTTGTTTGTCTTTTGCTAAATAACGTTGTTTTACTCTCTTAAACTCTTTAAATTCTTCACTTTTTTCATCTTCTGCTTCTACCCAACAAGCTTTATGAACATGTAAATTTTCATAAGAGCATTTAGCTCCATACTCGTGTTCTAATCGGTATTGAATTACTTCATACTGTAAGGCTCCAACAGTTCCAATAACTCTACGGCCATTCATATCTAAAGTAAATAATTGGGCAACACCTTCATCCATTAGCTGATCTAATCCTTTGTATAATTGCTTTGCTTTCATAGGATCAGCATTATTTACATAACGGAAATGCTCTGGTGAGAAACTAGGAATTCCTTTAAAGTTTAATTTTTCTCCTTCTGTTAAAGTATCTCCAATTTTAAAATTCCCTGTATCGTGTAATCCAACAATATCCCCAGGATACGATTCATCAACAATTTCTTTCTTCTCTGCGAAAAAAGCATTTGGACTTGAGAATTTTACTTTTTTGCCATTTCTAACATGTAAATAAGGAGCATTTCTTTTAAATGTACCAGATACAATTTTTACAAAGGCTAATCTATCTCTATGTTTAGGATCCATATTAGCATGAATTTTAAACACAAATCCAGTCATTTTTTCTTCCTTAGAATCTACTAAGCGTTCTTCTGCTTTTTTTGGTTGTGGAGTAGGAGCAATTTCTATAAATGCATCTAACAACTCTTTCACTCCAAAGTTATTTAAGGCAGAACCAAAAAATACAGGTTGTAAAGTTCCGTTTAAGTATTCTTGAGCATCAAACTTTGGATATACTTCATAAACCAATTCTAACTCTTCACGTAAAGTTTCTGCAGCTTCATCTCCAATTACGTTATCAAGTTCAGGATTAGAAACATCATCAAATTCTATTCCTTCAGAAATAGTAGTCTTATTATCTCCAGAAAATAAGTTGATTTTCTTTTCCCAAATGTTGTAAATTCCTTTAAAATCATATCCCATTCCAATAGGAAAACTCATAGGAGTTACTCGTAAACCAAGTTTTTGTTCAACTTCATCTAACAAGTCAAAAGCATCTTTTCCTTCTCTGTCTAGTTTATTGATAAAAACTAACATCGGGATATTACGCATTCTACAAACCTCTACAAGTTTTTCTGTTTGGGGCTCAACTCCTTTTGCAACATCAATTACAACAATAACACTATCTACAGCAGTTAAAGTTCTAAAAGTATCTTCAGCAAAATCTTTATGTCCAGGAGTATCTAGAATGTTAATTTTTTTGTCTTTGTAGATAAATGCCAACACAGAAGTAGCTACAGAAATACCACGTTGTCTTTCAATTTCCATAAAGTCAGAAGTAGCTCCTTTTTTAATCTTATTGTTTTTAACGGCTCCCGCCTCTTGTATAGCGCCACCAAAAAGTAATAACTTTTCGGTTAAAGTTGTTTTACCTGCATCTGGATGCGAAATAATTCCAAATGTTCTTCTACGTTGTATTTCTTCTAATAAACTCATCTACAAAATTTGAGGTGCAAATGTACGTTTTTATTCTATAATTTTTTTTAACTCAGTAAGATAAAATCTTTCACTTTTAAAGTTTAAAATGTCGATTAATTAAATTTTAGTAATTACATTTGAGTGATGAAAAGAATCGTTTTTTTAGTAATTACTTTCATTTTTTTGAGCTGTAAAGAATCTCAAAAAGATAATGATACGTATAATGCTATCGAAAAACTTACCCATTTAGTTGATTTACAAAACAAGACGTTTGATTTGTCATCTTTAAAAGGAAAGAAAGTAGTACTTAATTACTGGGCAACTTGGTGTTCACCATGTAAAGAAGAAATGCCAAGTATGCTTTCTGCAAAAGAAAAACTAAAAAACGAAAATTACCTTTTTGTTTTAGTATCTGACGAACCTGTTGAAGAAATAACAGCGTTTAAGAAAAAACATTCATATGATTTTGTTTTTTTAAAGTCGATAAAACCTCTCAATAATCAAAAGATTTATGCACTACCAACAACGTTTGTATTTAACTCGTCTGGTAAAAAAGTAGATAAAATAGTAGGAGCAATAACCTGGGATACTGCAAAAATGATTGATAAACTAAAAAAGATAAAATGAAAAAGATCATAGTATTTACAGTGTTTTTATTTGTTCTTGGATGTGCAAAAAAAGAGCTTAAAATAGAAACGATTTCCTTTAATTTTGGAGAGAACAATGCAGCACCAAGTTTGGTGAGTCAAAATGGAAAATTATCATTGTCTTGGTTAAGTTCTATAAAAGGAAAAGAAGCAACCTTGTTTTATAGTCAGTTAAAAGATAATCGTTGGCAATCTCCTACTAAAATTACTTCTGGAAATGATTGGTTTGTAAATTGGGCAGATTTCCCAACTAATGCTACTAATGGAAATGTATTGTTAACAAGTCATCTTCAAAAATCTGCTAACGGAACATATACCTATGATATTGTTTTAAATTTAAGAACTTTAGAAGGAGAAGTAATTAAAGAAAATTTTTTATTGAATACAGATGGAATGAAAGCAGAGCATGGTTTTGTAAGTGTGATTCCGAATAAAAAAGATGGTTTTTTAATAACTTGGTTGGATGGTAGAAATACTGTAAAAGAAATGTCTAATAGTGATCATAAAGCCATGACAATTAGAACGGCAGAAGTTTCTTCTGATGGAACTATTTTTAATGAAACACAATTGGATGGAAGAACTTGTGATTGTTGTCAAACATCTATAACAATGTCAAAAAACGGACCTGTAATTGTTTATAGAGATCGTAGTAGACATGAGATTAGAGATATTTATTTTTCTCAAAAAAAAGAGAATATTTGGTCTACTCCTCAACCTGTTTTTAATGATGATTGGAAAATTAATGGATGTCCAGTTAATGGTCCTAAAATTACTGCTAGTTCAAAAAATACTGCTGTAGCTTGGTTTACAGTTCAAGAAGAAAAATCGAAGGTTAAAGTGGCATTTATGTCTAATGAAAACCGTTTTGAAACTCCAGTTAAAATAAATGATTATGAGACATTAGGCAGAGTAGATATAGCTTTTATAAATGAAAGTGATGTACTTGTTAGTTTTATGGAAACGGAAAAGGATATCACTTATTTAAGGTGCAAAAAAGTGTCAAAAAATGGCGTAGTTTCAAAATCAATAACAATAGCAGAAGTAGATTCTAGAAGAAATACAGGAGTACCTCAATTAGAGGTGTTAAATGGGGCTGCTTATTTTGTTTGGACAACTTCTGTTGATGGTAAAAAACAATTAAAATCTGTAAAAGTTGATATTGATAGTTTATAAATTAACTTTTAAGCCATTGTTATAAAAGTTAATTACCTAAAAAAATAAAAGTATTTACGTAAAAACTTTTTGGAGTTGTATTTATATTTTTAAAATTGTTTTGATTAAAACTTATATTGTGAATATGTGAATGGTTAGTTGTGATTTTTTTCTCTGAAGGAGCATAAATATTAGTGGCGGATCTACTACTTCTTTCTAATAAAAGTCCATATTTGGTGCCAGAAATACCTCCAGTTGTATGATAACTAAAATTAGTTGTAAAAAGAGCTTCTTGAGAGTCACTGAAAGGAAAGCTTTCATCAACCCCTTTAAATTTTACCTCATCAAGAACATAATCGTTAATTGTTATATTTGTACTATTAGGGGTAGAATTATTTGTGTTTAGAGTTATTTTAGGTAAATGATTTGTCTTTAATTGTAAATAATTATTTCCCAAAGTTTTTCCAAATTTAGATGCTACTTCATCTACTTTAGACTGTGTTATATAGGTTTCTGTAGTGTTTGGTAAATGAGTGGTCATTCCTAATTGATTCATAGCATTGGCCTTTTGAGAAGTAGTAAGCTCGTTTAACGCTCTACCATCTAATTTAACCCACCCTTTATGATCTGATATTTGAATACTTTGTTTTATATCTCCAATAGCAATACCTCTTATAGATAACCAATTATTAATATATATATATAACCCTTTAATGCTACAATCTGTACAATACACAATTAAACCTTCTGCAGGATTTTGAATAGCATCTCTTTGAGCCTGAGTTAACCTTGAAAGTAATACCCCTTTATTAGAGGATTTTAACTCTAAGATAGACGAAGCATTGGGTGTATTGGTACCAATACCTCTTTGTGCATAATTACTTGCGCAATAACAAATAAATAGAATAAGACAAAAAATATTTTTCATAATTTTATAATGATATTAGTAGTTATATAGCTAATTGCCTAAATAAATAAAAGTATTTAAATAGAAATTTTTATGGTTGATAAGAATTTCTTCATGAGTATTATTGGGGTTATAAATTGCAGAATGACTATGAGAACTTGAGTTAATACTAATATTGTGAGTGTAATTATATAGTTTAAACCCTGCTTTAGTCCAATCTCCAGCTCTACCCGCAGATTCAATCCAGTCAGACCATGTATTTTCATTATTATCAGAGAAAACTTCACTCCCCTTTAAATTATCATTATCATCTTTAGTTTGAACTCTGCTAATATGAAAATCATCATAGTTTAATGTATTTTGAACAGAGTAACTGTTACTAACATTAAGATTACCTAAACTGGGAATATCACTAGAAATTAATTTAAGGGCTGAACTAGTTATAGTTTTTCCTAAATTAGTTGATTGTGTTGGTTGTGTTAAATAGGCATTGTCTGCATTAGGTAAAGCAGTAAGATTTAAAATATTTTCTAACACATTTTTTTGAGTTGGAGTTAATTCTGATATTTCTCTTCCGTTTAATTTAATCCAACCTTGATGATCATTAGCTTTATAACTTTGCTTTATATCTCCTAGTTTATCTATTTTGCCACCCCAAAAAGTCCATTTAGAATTTACATAATGATATAAACCTTGATTGCTACAATTGGTACAATATAATAGCATACCTAAAATAGGAGTATTTATCTGATCTCTTTGTATTTTAGTCATTCTAGGAATTAACAAACCTTTATTGGTAGATTTTAATTCTAATACAGCAGATGAGTGTGGGGCATTAGTTCCAAAACCAACTTGGCAGTAGGTTTTAATACAGCTACTAACTAAAATAATTAATAATAATTTGTTTATTTTTTTCATACATTAAAACTTAGTTGTTAATTTTTACTTTATTCACCTAAATACACAAACATATTTACAAATAATTTTTTTCTAGGTGAAATATCTATAGCAGTTTGAGAATTGTTTATATGCGAGTTAATATGTGAGTGAGAAGATCCATTAAAATTAACATTTCTGTTAAAATTTTCGAGATAAAATCGTATACCTACCCAAGCTCCATTGTACCCTCCCATTATTACCAGTCTTGTAGCAGATAAAGGATTACGTGTAAAATAAACTTCAGTAGAAGAAGCTTCTAGATTACCCCTAATTAACGCCATATAATAATCGGATACTTGTGAAGGAGAAAAACTTTCAGTGGCTGCTCCTGAAGTTAAGCTAAATGAAGGAATATTATCTTTATGCAATAACAAAGTATTGCTACCTAGTATTTTTCCTAGTTTAGTGTTTTCAGTACTTTTTGGTTGTGCTAAAAATGCATCAGAAGCATCTAATAATTTAGCATTTTCTATTAAGTTTAATGATTGAGCTTTGGTTTTTTGAGTACTACTTAATAGTGTCTCAGAGCGACCATTTAGCAAAATCCAACCATCATGATCTGAGGTTTTAATGCTTTTTTTTATATCTCCAATTGTAAAAGGTGCTTCAATTTCATTCCATTTTCCGTTTTCATAATAATTAATTCCAATAGTAGTACAATTAGTGCAGTAAATTATTAATCCTTGGATAGGATTTGCAATTAAATCTCTTTCTTGTTTAGTCATTCTAGGAACTAGAAAGCCTTTATTTGTAGATTTTAATTCTAATATTGCAGATTGATGAGGTGTATTTGTTCCCATTCCTCTTTGAGAGTATATGTTTAAATAAAAACATATGAAGCATATTAAAATTATTCTTTTTAGGTTTTTCATCATCATCATAACTTCTAGATTTTCTTCTTGTTCTATAAAGTTATTAATGAACGATGTTTATTGTCGAAAAAAAATCATTAGCTCAAAAAAAATACTTAAAAAAATATAAAAACCTCATTATGAGTTGGTTGAGTTGTTTTTTTGTTAGGTAGTAGAAAAATAAAATAGCATTGTTAATGAAATTTTATCATTTAGTTTTTGTGAATAATTATAGCTACTCTAAGTTAAGTATAGATTTTTATTCTATAATTTCTACAGTCATTTTTACATCTTTTAAAGGCCACTCTTTTACATCAGTTTTTACTTTAGAAATCTTATCAAGTGTAGAGAAACCAGAGATTACCTCTCCAAAAACGGTATGTTCATTGTTTAAATGATGGGCACCTTTTCTATTATGAACCATATAAAACTCGAATGGACTCGAGAGTTTATTTGGGTTGTTTTCCCAACGTCTAGCAGCTGCCAAAGCACCGTATTTGTGTTTTCTATTAGCTCTAAATTCTGGTTTGATTAAATAATTGCCATATTTATGGCGCTGTTTCATAGTATGAAATTCGTCAGAATTTCCTCCTTGAATTACAAAGTTTGGTGCAACTCTGTAAAATACAGTAGTATTAAAATAGTTGATTTTGGTTAAGAAAATAAAGTTAGCTCGGTGAATAGGAGTATCGTTATACAAACGGAGTTTGATATCTCCAAAATCGGTTTTAATGAGCACTTTAGTTTCTTTATTGGTTTTACCGTATTCAGTAAAAAACGCTTCAACATTATGTTTTTTTAAACTATCCCAACTTTTTTGAACTTTTTCTACAGGTTTTATTTCTTTTTTAATTGCAGGCTGTATAACAATTTCTTTTTTAGTTTCTCCACAAGAAACAATCAGTAGAATAAAAATAAAATTTATAAAAAGTTTAAGATTTTTCATGACTATAATTAGCGTTATTTGATTGCAAAGATAATTGATTTTGCTACATTTGTTTTATGGTAGAAGAGCAAGTAATTTTAGTAGATGAAAATGACAATCAGATTGGTTTGATGGGTAAAATAGAAGCCCATGAAAAAGCACTGTTACATAGAGCATTTTCTGTTTTTACATTCAATGATAAAAAAGAGCTGTTATTGCAACAAAGAGCAGCAGAAAAATACCATTCACCTTTACTTTGGACAAATACCTGTTGTTCACATCAACGTAATGGAGAAACTTCTTTAGAAGCAGGAAAGCGTAGATTGCAAGAAGAAATGGGATTTACTTGTGAATTGGAAGAAGTATTTTCATTTATTTATAAAGCTCCTTTTGATAATGGACTTACTGAGCATGAATTAGATCATGTTATGGTAGGTTTTTATAATGAAGATCCAGTAATAAATAGAGAAGAAGTAGAAGCTTTTAAATGGATGCCTTTAGAAGATGTAAAGTTAGATATAGAAAAGCAACCAGAAATTTATACAGAATGGTTTAAAATCATTTTTAAAGAATCGTACGAGAAGATTAAGAAGTTTACCATTTAATACAATAGCATCATGCCTAGAGTTACAGCACATAGAAAAGCACATTTTAATGCAGCACATCGATTGTTTAATCCAGCATGGTCTGATGCTAAAAATAAAGAAGTATTTGGAAAATGTAGTAACCCTAATTATCATGGTCATAATTATGAATTGATTGTGTCTGTTACAGGAGAAGTTGATCCAGTAACTGGTTTTGTAATGGATTTATCTATTTTAAGAGAATTGATTAAAAGTGAAATAGAAGAAGCTTTTGATCATAAAAACTTAAACATTGAAGTAGAGGAGTTTAAAACATTAAATCCAACTGTAGAAAATATTTCTGTGGTTATTTACAATAAGTTGCGTGCCAAAATTAGAGCTTCTTTAGATATTTCGATTACATTGTATGAGACTCCAAGAAACTATGTAACTTATTCTGGGTAAAGTTCTGTTAAACTTGTTTCTGAAAGTATAACAATTTGGGTTAAATGCTCTTTTAAAGGTTCATTTTCTATAGAACTTACTACAATTTGTAAACTATAAATATATCTCTCTATTAAGTTTTTAAATTTTCGAGAATTCATAATTTTTAGGTTTTCTTTACTAGAAAGGTTGGAGAAATCACCATGTTCTATAATGTAAGGTTCAATTTTTTCAGACCAAAAAGCATTGGCAATTTTTTCTTCTTCAATATAATCTTCCAATACGTCTTTCCAAGAAATTAATAAGTTCCGTAAAGCATCATTTCTAATTAGTTGATATTCTCCAGAGGCAATTAACGATTCTGCAACTCCATTAGATGGATTATAAGTATAACCATTAAAAGCTAAAGAATAGTATTTGCCAATACTGTCTATAACCTTTAAAGGTGTTGGGTGATTGATGAATTTTTTAAATTTTGTTGAAGCAGATAAAAGCTCTTCATATGACTCTTTAACATTTAGAAAATTGGTTAAATTCTTTTTAAAATCTTTATGGACCTCTTTTAAAATGGCTTTTTCTCTAATTCGATCTTTATTAATTTCATTAAGATTATTAATATACAACGCAATTAAAATACCAATAACAACTAAGGTAGTTTCTCCAATGGCATATTTTAAATATTTGAACGTTTTATTTTGGCTAAAAAATTGAAACCTTTGTTTAGAAAAAAAGCGAATCATTGGGTGTAAAATTTTATGGAAGACAAATGTAAATTTTTCCTATTAAAAAAGTTTCTTATCTTTAAGTAAGAATAATTAAAAAATAATGAAAGCTATTTAAAAAAGAAATAGCTTTGTTGTTTTGTAGTAATTACCCCAATATGAATCAATTTTTAAAGTTTACTCCCATTCTTAAAGAAAAAGTTTGGGGAGGAGAAAAGTTAACTACAATTTTAAGGAAGAATAGTATCAAAACAACTATAGGAGAGAGTTGGGAGATCTCTGATGTTGAAAATGATACTTCTATTGTTGCAAATGGAGCCTTAAAAGGAAAAAGCTTAAAAGAACTGATTGCAACTTATAAAAGTGCTTTAGTTGGAGAAAAGATTTTTCAACACTTCGGAGAAAAATTTCCATTATTAATAAAGTTTATTGATGCAAAAAAGGCGTTGAGTATTCAGTTACATCCTAATGATACTCTGGCACAAGAGCGTCATAATTCTTTTGGTAAAACCGAAATGTGGTATGTTATGCAAGCCGATCCAAATGCGAATTTAATTGTAGGCTTTCAAAAAGATAGTAATCAGCAGGAATATTTAGAGCATTTAGAAAAAAAATCTTTGTTGGAAATTTTAAATGTTGACGAAGTTTCTGAAGGCGATGTGTATTTTATTCCAACTGGAAGAATTCATGCGATTGGAGCAGGCGTACTTTTAGCAGAGATCCAACAGACCTCAGATATTACATACAGAATTTATGATTGGGATAGACCAAACCCAGATGGAACGTACAGAGAACTGCATACAGATCAAGCATTAGATGCGATAGACTATAAAGCACAAAATAATTATAGTACAAACTACAAGAAGAAAGAAAATGCAACTTCAGAAATTGTTTCTTGTCCTTATTTTACAACCAATGTTTTGCCAATAACAAAAGATATGAGTGTGGATCATTCAGACAAAGATTCTTTTGTTATTTATATGTGTGTAAAAGGAAATGTTCGTTTTTCTTATCAAAATCACCAAGAAGAATTGCACTACGGAGAAACCTTATTGGTACCTGCAAGTATGAAATATTTTGAAATTTTAACTACAGAAGAGGCCGAATTGTTAGAAGTATATATCAAGTAAATTTAGTTATTTTTAAAATAGATTTTCATATTTAGAAATTGTGAGTAACTGAATAAAACTTCGCCTTAGTTTTCATTATAAAATCAAGGATTAATTCTCTATCTTTGAATCCTCATTTAAAATTATAAAAAATGCCAGGATTTGAATTATTTGGAGACGCAGAACGCAAAGAAGTAAACGACGTTTTAGAAAGTGGAGTTTTAATGCGTTATGGTTTTGATGGAGCTAGAAACGGACATTGGAAAGCAAAAGAATTAGAACAAGAATTACAAAATAACTTAGGTGTAAAACATGCGCAATTAACGAGTAGTGGAACAACAGCATTGAATGTAGCATTAGCTGTTTTAGGTGTTGGTGCTGGAGATGAGGTGATTATGCCAACATTTACATTTGTTGCAAGTTTTGAGTCTATTTTAGCAGCTGGAGCAACTCCAATTTTAGTAGAGATTGATGACACATTAACTTTAGATCCTAAGGCAGTTGAAGCTGCTATTACTGATAAGACAAAAGTTGTTATGCCAGTTCATATGTGTGGCTCTATGGCAGATTTAGATGCATTAAAAGCTATTTGTGATAAACATAATTTAATTTTATTGGAAGATGCTTGTCAAGCAATTGGAGCTACCTTTAAAGGACAAAAATTAGGAACTATTGGAGATGCAGGATGTTTTTCTTTTGATTATGTAAAAACAATAACTTGTGGAGAAGGAGGAGCAATGGTAACTAATGATCCTAATTTAGCAGTGAATGCAGATCATTATACAGATCACGGTCATGACCACGTAGGAAATGATAGAGGAGCAGAAGCACACCCTTTTATTGGTTATAATTTTAGAATTTCTGAATTAAATGCAGCTGTTGGATTAGCTCAAGTTAGAAGATTAGATGATTTTGTAGCCATTCAACGTAAAAATAAAAAGGTATTGAAAGATGCACTAAAAACGATTCCAGAAGTTTCTTTTAGAAGAATTCCGGATGAAGAAGGAGATAGTGCTGGTTTTTTATCTTTCTTTATGCCTACCAAAGAGTTAACAGATAAGGTAGTTGCTGCGTTTAAAGAGCATGGAGTAGATGCTTACTGGAACTATTTTGAAAACAACTGGCATTATGTACGTAAATGGAATCACTTAAAAGATAGAACATCTTTATTCCCTTTATCTGATCAAATTTTAAATGGAATGCAAGATTTAAATGCCACAGAATTTCCACAGTCAGATGATTTAATCGCAAGAAATATTTCTTGTTTAATTAAGTTGTCTTGGACAGAAGAAGAAGTACAAGAAAGAGCCGCCAAAATGGTAGCAGCAATACAATCTGTTTTATAAATAATTAGATTTTAATCAAAAGAAAATAGTGAGAATGAAGGTTATTGCAATGATTCCTGCTCGTTATGGAGCAACTCGATTTCCAGGTAAGTTAATGGCAGATTTAGGAGGTAAACCTGTTATTGTAAGAACATATGAAGCTACAGTAGCTACAGCATTATTTGATGATGTTTATGTTGTTACCGATAGTGAAATAATAAAAGGAGAAGTTGAAAAATACGGAGGAAAAGCAATAATGAGCATTAAAGAACATGAATGTGGTTCTGATAGAATTGCAGAAGCAGTAGAAAACTTAGATGTTGATATTGTAGTAAATGTTCAAGGTGATGAACCTTTTGTTAAAAAAGAACCATTAGAAAAAGTTTTAGAAGTTTTTAAAGGAGACGATGCTGATCAAATAGATTTGGCCTCATTAATGCAAGAAATTACAGATTGGAAAGATATTACAGATCCAAATTATGTAAAAGTAATTGTAGATCAGAACGATTATGCATTGTACTTTTCTCGTTCTCCTATCCCGTATCCAAGAGATAAAGATGCAGGAGCTAGATATTTTGAGCATATTGGCGTTTATGCATTTAGAAAACAAGCGATTTTAGATTTTTATCAATTGCCAATGCGATCGTTAGAAGCTACAGAAAAAATAGAATGTATTCGCTATTTAGAATACGGGAAGAAAATTAAAATGGTAGAAACAGATTTTATGGGTATCGAAATTGATACGCCAGAAGATTTAATCAAAGCACAACAATATTTAAACAAATAATAGCTAAACCTCATACAACATGAGGTTTTTTTATTCTAAGTAAAATAAAAAAGTAGTCTTTAGAATGTATTCTAAAGCAATTTAATTAACAGAAAAATGAATACATCAATAAAAGTAATAGCATTTGATGCTGACGATACACTTTGGGTTAATGAAACTTATTTTAGAGAAGCAGAAGGTCAGTTTGCTAAATTATTATCAGCTTATGAAACTGAAAATAAAATTGATCAAGAACTGTTTAAAACAGAAATTAAGAACTTAGAACTTTATGGTTATGGAGTAAAAGGATTCATGCTGTCTATGATAGAGTGTGCTTTAGAGTTGTCTAATTATACGATCAATCCGAAACTTTTAAACGAAATTTTACATATTGGTAAAGAGATGTTAGAAAAACCAATAGAGTTGTTAGATGGAGTAGAAGAGGTGTTAAAATCTTTGCATGGCAAATACAAATTAATTGTTGCTACCAAAGGAGATTTATTAGATCAAGAGCGTAAATTAGAAAAATCTGGCTTGCTAAAATACTTTCATCACATTGAAGTAATGAGTGAAAAAAAAGAAGCAGACTATGAAAAACTATTAGCTCATTTAGATATCAAAGCCAATGAATTATTAATGATAGGAAACTCTTTAAAGTCAGATGTATTGCCATTAGTAAACATTGGAGCTACAGCAATTCATGTTCCATTTCATACTACTTGGGCTCACGAAGAGGTTTCTTCAAATGAGCAATCAACAACAGCTTATAAAACTGTTGGATCTATTACGGACTTATTAAAAATAATTGCATGAAACATTTAGATATAACAACTTGGAATAGAAAAGAGCATTACGAGCATTTTAAGCAATTGGTAGATCCGTATTTTGCGGTTACAGCTAATGTAGATGTAAGTAAAGCTTATCAATATGCGAAAGACAATAATGTTCCTTTTTTTGTTTTGTATTTACATGCATGTATGAAGGCAATTAATGGAGTGGAGAATTTTAAATATCGAATTACAGAAGACGAAAAGATTGTAATTCATGATATAATTCACGCTTCAGCAACAATTATGCGCCCAAACAAAACATTTGGATTTTCATTCATTCACTATTCAGAAGATTTAAATGAGTTTTATCAAAACTTTTTAAATGAGAAAACCCGAATATTAAATTCAACCAATTTATTTCCTCCAGTGAATTCTGATAATTGTATTTATTGTTCTGCGATTCCTTGGGTAAATTTTACAGGACATAAAGAACCAAAAAGTAGTATTAATGATTCTGTAACAAGATTGGCATTTGGAAAATTTGAAAAGCAAGGAGGAAATTTAAAAATGCCCATTTCAATTACAGTCAATCATGCTTTAATAGATGGCTATCACATCGGTTTGTTTTTTGAACAATTTCAAAAATCATTAGATAGCATTCAATAACCAAAAAACTTTGCATATTTTTGCAGCAAATAAGATAACACACTATGAGTTTTAGAAATTTTCCAATGGTTCCTCGCGTAGTTTTCGGTAGAGGATGTTTTAATCAATTAGATGAAATATTAACACCAAAACGTAAAAGCGAAAAAGCACCATTTATATTTATTGTTGATGATGTTTTTGAAGGAAATGACTGGTTAATCAGTAGAATTCCATTACATTTTAATGATAAAATTATTTATGTAAGTGCAGAAGAAGAGCCAAAAACTTCTTATGTAGATGCCTATAGAGATCAGTTGGTAGAAGAGTTTGATGAGATTCCGTCTGGAATTATCGGAATTGGTGGAGGTACCATGTTAGATTATGCAAAAGCAATTTCTTTAATGTTAACAAATCCAGGAAGTTCTGCAGATTATCAAGGATGGGATTTGGTTAAAAATCCGGGAGTATATCATGTTGGAATACCAACTATTTCAGGAACTGGAGCTGAAGTTTCTAGAACAACTGTATTAACGGGGCCAGAACGTAAATTAGGAATGAATTCTGATTATACACCGTTTGATCAAGTAGTGTTAGATCCAGAATTAACGAAAGACGTACCAACAAATCAATGGTTTTATACGGGAATGGACTGTTATATTCACTGTATTGAATCTTTAACAGGTACTTATTTAAATGCTTTTAGCGAAAGTTACGGAGAAAAATCATTGGATTTATGTAGAGAAGTATATCTAGAAAAGGATGCAAGAGATGAAGATGGACAAGATAAATTAATGATGGCTTCTTGGCATGGAGGTATGAGTATTGCATACTCACAAGTTGGAGTAGCACACGCAATGAGTTACGGATTATCTTACTTATTAGGAACAAAACACGGAATAGGAAACTGTATCGTTTTTGACCAGCTAGAAGAGTTTTATCCAGAAGGAGTTGCTGAGTTTAAACAAATGGTTAAAAAGCATAATATCGATATTCCTAAAGGACTTTGTAAAGATTTGACTGATAAAGAGTTTGATATTATGATTGATGTTTCTTTAAGCTTAGTTCCATTATGGGAAAATGCTTTAGGAGCAGATTGGCAAAAGACCATTACAAGAGAAAAGTTAAGAGCGATGTATGAAAAAATGTAATTGAATAATTACATTTTAAATCAATTTATTGTAGTAAATTTGCAACTTAAATAACAAAATTATGGCAAGCATAAAAAATTTAAAAAAGGATATTAATTATACATTGGGAGACATTATTGGTGTTTGTGATTTGGTACAATTAGATCCTGCTAAAGCAGAAAAAGCAGAAGCAATTATAGATGAAACTATTGAGGTATTTGATGCGTTAATGGTGAAAGTACACGCAAAAAATGTAGAGAATAAAAAAGCTCATTTTAAAGCTGTAAGTACAGAGTTAGAAGCTAAAGCAAAAGATTTAGTAGCAAAAATAAATAAGTTATAAGACTCTTTTTAACTTAATTTTAAAAAATCATCTTTTTCAAAAGATGATTTTTTTTTGTATTTTTATATCAGTTAAATACTAAAGAGTTTAGTATTTCGTTAATCTTAATAATACCCCAAAATTAAGAATGGCAAGAGCAATGTTTGAGTACACAAAGACGGTACTAAAGAAAGTGAGTTTTAACGCAGATTTATTCTGTAGAGAGCTAGAAAAAGCATTACAAAGATTATTACCTCACGAAATAAATGAACTTACAATTTGGATTAAGCAGTATACATCTAATAAACCAGAATTATATGCTTGTTTAGCCATAATTGAAAAATAAAAAAGGAGAACTATTTAGTTCTCCTTTTTTATTTTTCTTTTCTGATTTTTATATCTTCTAAAAAGTCTTCTGTTAAAATCTCTTTCGGCAATCTTTAACTTTACAATCTTTTTATAAGAAATAACTTTACTCAATTCTTTTTGAAAATTTTCATGTGCTAAAAATTCTCTTTTTTCGTAATCTAAGAGTTGTTTTGCAAAATTTTTGGCTTGCTTTTCTGTTAGGTTATCAATTCCACCTAATTCTTCAATTTTCTTTTTTAGAGCAACTCTGTTTTCATGATAATGCTCGTAAAATATTTTTTCGAACTTATTATAAACAGGCCAAAACTTAGCTGCTTCTTTTTCAGATAAGTTTAGTTTTTCTGTGATATAAGAAACTTTTAAAGCTTTAATTTTTTTTCTACTACCTCTGTGTTGAGAAAATAGGTTTATACAAAAAAATAAAGCCAAGACTAAAGTTATTATAGATGTTTTATTTTTCATTATGATTCTATTTCAGTTAACAAACTTGAATTATCGATTGAATTTAAATACTCTAAGATATCATCATCATTTAAAGATGAATCATCTTCAATAACAGTACTTTCTGTAAAATCTGCATCTACAAAATCCATAGAATGTGTAGCGTTTTCATTGTAATTCTCATCAATCCATTTTTCTATTTCATCATTAGAAATAGTGTCTAGATTATAAGAATCAGAAATATTAGAAATATTAAAATAATTCAATCCAACAAAAAGCAAAATGCATGCGGCAGCGGCAGCTGGAATTATTTTAAGTAATCTTGATTTTAAAGAAATGACTTTTCCCTTTTTTCTTTGTAATTCTAATTTCGTAGTTAATGAATCTTCTAAACGATCAAAATAATTATCTGGTACATTATAGCTAAACTCACCAGGTAATTGCTCTTCAATAATTTTAGACAACACAGTATCTTCTACAGAATTAAAATAGTTTTCTGGAGTAGAAAACAAGTTTTTCTCTGTAGAGAAATTGTCTAGATTATTGTTGATATGTTTATTTTCTTTATTCATTATAACTTTTAGACTCCAAAGGTTTAAAAAGGTTTAATTAATGTGTGTTGTTTTTTATGAACTCTTCTATTTTTTTGACTGCATGAAAATAGGATGCTTTTAAGGCTCCTTCAGATGTTTCTAGTATTTCTGCAATTTGCTTGTATTTTAAATTATCAAAATACTTCATATTAAATACTAACTGCTGCTTAGTAGGCAAAAGCTTAATTGCTTTTTGAAGCAGTATTTCAATTTCGTTACCATTAAATAAACTATCACTATTTAAGTTAGAAGTAAGTTGTTGATTGTAATCAGAAATATCTACGTTTTTTTCTTTGGCTCTTTTATTAATAAAACTAATGGCTTCATTAGTAGCGATTCTATACATCCAAGAGAATAACTGACTTTCTTGTTTGAAATTATCTATACCTCTAAAGATTTTGATAAAAGTATTTTGCAAAACATCATCAGCATCATCATGAGAAATTACAATTTTTCTGATATGCCAATACAAACGCTCCTTGTACTCAGAAACTAACTTTTTAAAAGCGATTTCTTTTGTTTTAGCGTCTTGTAATTGTTCAATAAATGTAATTTCGTCTACCAACCAATTATTTTTAAAAGCAACGCAAATCTTAGAAGATTTGCGTTGTGTTTATTTATTTAGACGCTAGGAATTGAAAAAGGTTTAACCTAAGTTGATAATTATTTTGTTAATCTTTTTCTTCTTGTATATCCAAAGAGCCTATCTTTTTTAATTATTTCTGCAATACCTTCTGGCAACATTTCTTCCCAACCTTCTTCATTACACATAATCATTTTAAGTACTCTTCTAGAGAAAATGTGTAAAATTTCTGGGTTAAAGTCATCAGTATCAACTAGTTTTCCGTTGTGTTTAAAGAATTTGTACAACTCTTTCATTCTTGGATGTACTTTTAGATTTTTACTGGTAATATATTCTCCAGTTTCTTCTTCTTTATATGGATACATATATACTTTTAGATCTCTATAAAAAAGTTTTCCAAAAGCTTCTAAGATTCCACCACTTACATGACGATAGTATTTCTCATCAAAAATCTGAATTAAGTTGTAAACTCCCATTGCTAAAGCCATACGTTCTTTAGTAAACTCGCTAAAGTATTCTACCAACTTGTAATATTCTTGGAAATTGGTAATCATTACGTTTTGACCAAGAGAACATAATAATTCAGCTCTATCTAAGAAGTCACGTTCATTAATTTCTCCTTCTGCTCTTAAATTAGCAAGCGTAATTTCGAAAATAATTTGCGTATTGTTTGGATCTACTTTTTTCTCACTAAAGAACATTTCTTTAGATTTTTCAAACATATCCATGTTTACCTTAGTTACTGGTCTAAAACTACCACGTAAAGCTAAAATGTTCTTTTTATATAAAACTTGTGCAGGTAATAAGTTGTTCCCATCAGAATCGAACATTACGGCATTTGTCATTCCGTTTTTAACCAATTGCAAACTCATTAACCTGTTGTCTACATACATAAACCTTGGTCCAGAAAAGTTAATCATGTCTATTTCTAACTGATCTTTATCTAGATTATCATAGAAAGACTTAACTAATTCTTTAGGGTTATCGTTCATATAATAGGCACCGTAGATAAGGTTTACTCCTAAAACACCTAAAGTTTCTTGTTGTAAACGAGCATCCGTTTCTTTAAAACGTAAGTGCAATACAATTTCGTTATAATCTTCTAAAGGATCTAACTGAAAACGAATTCCAACCCAACCATGACCTTTAAACTTCTTAGTGAAATTAATGGTTGCTACCGTGTTAGCATAACTAAAAAATAGTTTTTCAGGATGTTTTTTTCTACTTAAACGCTCTTCAATTAAGTCAATCTCATGTCCAAGCATTCTTTTTAATCGAGGTTCGGTAACATATCTATTGTCATCTTCAACACCATAAATGGCGTCAGAAAAATCTTTATCATAAGCGCTCATTGCTTTTGCGATAGTTCCAGATGCTCCTCCAGCTCTAAAAAAATTACGTACTGTTTCTTGTCCTGCACCAATTTCAGCAAAAGTTCCATAAATATGTGCATTTAGGTTTACACGTAGCGCTTTGCTTTTTGTAGTTGGTACTGTATTTATTTTTTGGTCTCCTTTTAAGGTAATTGCCATGGGTAAAAATTTATACAACAAATGTACTAAAAATCGACATTTCTAGTTAATTTTTGTGTTATTTTTGTTAGATAACCCATCATTATTTTTAAGTATGAAAGTAACTTTTTTAGGCACAGGAACTTCACAAGGAATCCCAATGATTGCTAATAATCATCCTGTTTGTTTGTCAAGTAATCCTAAAGATAAAAGATTGCGTTCATCTATAATGATCTCTTGGGAAAAGAAGAATTATATAATTGATTGTGGTCCAGATTTTAGACAACAAATGCTAAGAGAAGATGTACAAAGCATTGATGGAGTTTTGTATACTCATGAACATTCAGATCATACAGCTGGAATGGATGACTTGCGACCATTTTGTTATCAAATGGGAGAAGTACCTATCTATGTTGATGAAAGAACTTTAACCAGTTTGCAAAAGCGTTTTGAATATATTTTTGCTACAGAGAATCGTTATCCTGGTGCTCCAAAAGTGGTTGCACATATTGTAAAAGATGCGTCTTTTCATTTGGGCAGTGTTCTTGTTACTCCGTTTGAAGTACTTCATGGAAGTTTACCAATTACCTGTTATCGATTTAATGATTTTGCATATATCACAGATTTAAAAACCATCTCTGAAACAGAAAAAGCGAAGCTAAAAGGAATTAAAACTTTAGTAGTTAATGCATTGCGTATTGAATCACACCCTACACATTTAAACTTAGAAGAGGCTTTGGATTTTGTAAAAGAGATTCAACCAGAAAAAACCTATTTTTCTCATATTAGCCACCGATTGGGTTTCCATAATGAAGTCGAAAAATCATTGCCAGAAAACGTGTTTTTAGCTTATGACGGATTGCAAATTGAAGTCTGACAACATCTTATATTTGTTTATTTGTGTCAGTAAATATTCTTGCTTAAATGATCTCTAGTTTTTTATAGAGATTATTAAATAAGTTATAAAAGACTACCTGTTTTCACTAAAATAAAAACAGGTAGTAATAAAATCTAGAATAGGATTATTTTTTTCTGTAAATCTCTAAAACAGAAACTGGTAATTTTTGACTTGACTTTTCAAGTTTTAACCCATATTTTTTTAATTCTGTATGTAGTGACTTAGGTTTTTCTGCTTGCCATTCTAATTCAATATCATACAATCCTTTAAGGTTTGTTTTGTCTAAAACCGGAATAGAAGTAAAGTTCTCTATATACTCAGTTAGTTGAGACATCTTGATTTTTTTAGTTTTTAAGACTGTACCCCTAAACATATATTCTGGTGCTTCTGAAGTAGATTCTTTAAGACTATTTGTGTCATTTTTTAAAACATAACAAATCATGTTTTCTGTACTGATTTTTCCATTGACATCAAACTGTTTGTTTAAAAAGTCAATTCCTAATTGCCTCCAAGTATTACTGTAGTTTTCAGAAGTTTCTATAGTAAAATTGTATTGATGCTCTTTTTTATACGGGAAATCATCGTAGCTTAAACCATCTTTAAAAACGATTCTGTTTGGAGAAGATACCGCTAACAAAGTTTGATACATTCTAGGAATAGGACTATTCCACATCTCTATACCATTGGTTTGATTTTCTGTATTTTTAAAATATTTATAACCACCTCTTTTTGTCTGGTCATAATTCTTTAATATAATTCTATAGTCTTTGGTAGCTTCTTCTTTTATGGTAGTAACTTTTAATGTTGGATCAACATAAAAATCATCTTTTATAGGCAAATCAATTTCATTATTCTTAATAAGATTGCTAATGACTTCTTTGGATAAGTTCTCTGGATTTGTAATGGCTCTCACAATACCATTTTTATCTATAACTATTGAATGCGGAATCGTTTTGTATTTAAAATGATTTCTATGAGTTGTATCAATAGCTATTCTTAAAGAAGTGTTAGAGCTTTTAATGAATTTATTGAGACGTTCTTTACTTTCAGATGAGATGGTAATTACCTCCAATTCATCTTTAAATGTTTTTTGTAAACTGTCTAATTTTTTCATGGCAGGGATACACGGACCACACCAAGTAGCCCAAAACTCTAGAATTACTGTTTTACCTTTAAAATCGCTAATAGAGATTTCCTGTTGTTCGCTGTTTAAAATATTTTTAAACGTATAGTTAGGGGTAGGTTGATCTATTTGCGCAATGGTTATTTCTTTTTTACAAGAGACAAAATTGCAAACTAAAAGTAAGATTAGGAGTTTTTTCATGGTTGAGTTTTTAGGTGTTTAAGTAGCCTAACGCTTCTAAAAAGAATTTGTTGTAAAACTTTTTAAATTATCACCTGCCATTTTTTTATAATTACTTTTTACTTAGATAACTAAGAGCTCTTTCTAAGACAGGATCTCTATCTTTTAAATAATCTTTGTAGGTTTTCTTTACTAAAATATCTGGTTGAATTCCGTAACCAACAAATTCTTTTCCATTTGGATATACGTCTTTTTTTATACAGATTCTAGCCCATCCACCACCAGGAAGTTGAAAAGGTAGATTCATTCCGGTAGAACCAGATGTTGGTTCGCCAATTTTTATCATGTGTTTTTGGTTTTCAGTACCTACTAAAAAATCTTCTGAAGAGGAAGCAGTATAAGGTCCTATTAAAATTGCTGTAGGAACAACAACTCTGTCTTCCTTTTTTAGGTTATTATCAAGAGGGTAATAAGGTATTTTATAGAAATAACTATCTCTTGCTGTTAAATATGCTCTGCTTAACAATCTTATATTTTCTGGTGTTCCTTGGATTGTGTCTTTTGCTTTTAAATTAAATTGGGTACCGTAATAATTAAAAAGAGGATTGTAGTCTAAAATAAGAGATTTAGAATATGCAATTTTATTGTCATGCATTAGGTTTCTTAATATTGAAAAAGCATGGTCAGAACTTCCTCCTAAATTTTTTCGTAAATCAATAACTAATCGTTTTGCTTTTTTTAACTCAGGAAGTTTGCTTTTAAATAAAGAATCTACTTTATAACTTTCAAAACTATTTAAAGCAACGTAGGCTGTTTTATTTTTTAGCCATTTAAAGGCAAAGATTCCTTCCTTTTTTTTATTCGGATACATTTCTTTTTCTTTAGCAGTACTAATAGTTAGTTTTTTAGAAAAGATTTTTCCGTTAGGCTTTTTAAAAGTTAAATCAAATGTTGTTCCCATAGGTTGGTAAAACATTGACGAAACAGCATATACTTTTATAAAATGTTCTGTACTTGAAGCAATGTATGGACTAATGTATTTTTCTATGTATTCTTTTGTAGGAAGGTTGTTTACTTTAATAATTTCTGTTCCAACAGGAATTTCACGTTTCTTACTTTTATTAACTTTAGTAATGATTGCTCTATCTTCAATATTTTTCATAGCAAATTTATAGTCGCTAAATTCTCCATTTAACATAAACTTGCTAAAAGAACCTGGTAAGAAGATGTTGGTGTGTCCATCTTTTAACAGTGCTACAAACTTTTGCAATACAAGATAATATTCATAATCATTTTTTGTTTTTTGTACTTCTTCAATGAATTTTTTATAGTCTTCTTCCCATTGTTTTTTGTCTATTTTGTTTAGGTAAACAAAATTGTAGTTTACTAGATTCCAGAATTTTGATAAACCATAAATCTTATCGGTTGTGGAAATGGTGTTTGGTATTTCTGTTTGGGCAAATGAACTACCAAAAAATAAAATTGTAGCTAAAAAAAATAGTGTTTTTTTCATGTTTTTAAGTGGGAATAAATAGTTAAAATTTAATGAGATTTTTTAGTCATTTTGGCAAAAATAGGAGAACTAAAAAAGTCAAAATTGTAAAAAACCTGCAAAAAATATTACAAGCTTACAACTACCTGATTATCAATAGAAATTAATTTGGATTTCATTTCTTTAGGAAGCACTTGGCACATTAGTTTGGCTTCTTTAATAAAATGACTTTGATCAGCATAACCAGCATTATATGCTATTTGGGTTAATGAAAGTTCTGGGTTATTAGTAATGGCATCAATAGCATTTCTTATTTTTAATATACGAATGTATTGCTTGGGAGTAACTCCAAAATAACTCATAAAGAGTTGATACATTTTTCGTTCACTACATTTGGTATAAACAAGTAATTCTTTTACTGTAAGTTTTGCTTTTTTCTGATTGATAAATTGAATGGCTAGTTGCAAATTATTTTCAGTAAAAGGCTTGAGTTTTGTAATTAGTAATTTTTCAATGGCAATTGCACGTTTATGTAAATCTACTTCTTTAAAAATATCTTGAATTACCTGTAATTCTTCGTTAGAGAATAGGGCAGAAGCAAAGTTGTTATCAATAATTTCTGGCATACTTGGCACATCGAAAAAATGAAAATAACCATTCGGATGAAAATCGATACAAATTTCATCCCAATCTGGACCTACTTGAAATTCTCTTGGAGTATTATAGAGTCCTGTTGTGTATAAAAAAACAGCATCTTTATTGGTTTGGCTAATAAAGGTATGATTGTTTTGTAGTAAGCCGTTTCCATTAGAAATTCCTAAACAGATATTGGTGTTAGGGTATGAGGTAACTGTAGCTTGTATATTGGTTGGATTTTGGTTAAATAAAATGTATTGAATATAGGGTTTAAGAATAGGAGATTGAACGTTATATACTTGTGATTTCATTTAGGGGTTTTAGTAAAACACCTTGCTATATTGCATCTATTAATATTGATGTATCAGGATATAGTAAGGGTTATAATTTTCATAAATATAGTATAAAAACAAAAAAACTCGTTTACATTGAAACGAGTTTTTTTATTGTTATGTGTTGTGAAACTTACTTCGCTGTTTCTGTCTTTTTTATTTCAGCAATAAACTTAGTTAATTTTTTACCGTAAATAGAGTTCTTTACATCGCTAGATAATGAATTGTTAATTGAATCTAGCCATTTAACATTGGCATTTACTAACTCTGTTAAAGCTAAATATGGAGCCACATGATTGTCTTTGTTGTTAATGGCAAAATTGATCGTTGTTAAATAACGTCTTCTCAATAAAGATTCGTGTAATTTATCTACAATTGCAACAGAGTCTTTATTGTTGTTCTTTTGAGCTAAGAATTTTAATTTGATCAACTCTAAATTTCTGTTGTTAAATCGTCTTGCTATTTTAGTATAGTTATTTAAAATGTCTTGGTTTTTAGAACCTTTAATTTCTGGATTTAAACCAAATTTAGAAACATCATCATTAATTGTAATTGTTCCTTTATCAGCAAAGAAAGTGATGTACTTATTAGTAGTGTTTCCATCAAAAGTTAAATAATACATTTCTGACTCAGAGATATTTGTTGCTAAAGAAAACTGATCGTTTCCTAAAACATTTACAGAATCTACTGTTTTTAAGATGGTATCTTTTTCTATTTTCTGTAAGTATAATTTTCCTTTTTTTAAGCCTTTAATTTGCCCATTAACAAGCATATTTCCTTCTTTCTTCGGAGCAGAACAAGCTGCCATCAATATTCCTAAGCTTATAACAAGTACTTTTTTCATCTATTCTTAATTTCATCACCTTTTATCAGTTGTAATTAGAACTGTATGTAAAGGTTTGGGTTAGTTAACTGTCCAATACGGACTTCTGTTTTATCTATGATTTTTGTGTTTGCAAATATGCGTAATTCTATTCGTTTTTAATAATGATTTTAAGAAAAGCTTAGCTTACCCATTTCATCATCAAAGCACAAGCAAAAGCGCCATAAGTTCCTAAAGCATATCCTAATACAGCCAATAAAACACCAACAGGTGCTAATGATGGATGAAATGCTCCAGCTACAACTGGAGCAGATGCTGCTCCTCCAATATTCGCTTTAGATCCTACAGCTAAGAAGAAATAAGGTGCTTTAATAATTTTTGCTACTAAAAATAATAAACCTACATGGAAAATCATCCAAACAAAACCAATTGCAAATAAACTTAGATTTTCTACAATAGCATTTAGGTTCATTTTCATTCCGATAGAAGCTACTAAGATGTAAATAAAAACAGTTCCTATTTTAGAAGCTCCTGCACCTTCATAACTTTTAATTTTGGTAAATGATAAAACAATTCCAATAGTAGTTGCAGTAATAATTAGCCAAAAGAAAGAACTACCTAGTCCAAAATCTACTAAAGCAGGAACGTTATCTGCAATATATCCACCTAAATTATCTCCTACTAAATGTCCAATAGAAGTTACTCCAAAAGCAATTCCCATTAAAATAATTAAGTCATTAAAAGACGGAATTCTGGCAGTTTCTAAAGTAAACTTTTCCATTTTATTTTGAAGGTTGGTTATAGAAGAATTATCTGCTTTAAGCCATTTATCAACTTTGTTAGATTTTGCAACTCCTAATAATAAGAATGCCATCCAAACTTCTGCAACCAATACATCCACTACAGCCATAATGCTAAACAAACTATCTCCAACTTCCCATTGTTCTTTCATGGCCAATTGGTTAGCACCTCCACCAATCCAGCTACCTGCAACAGTAGATAAACCTTTCCATAATTCAGTACCTTCTACTTGTACTAAGATATCTGGAGCAACATAATTAAAGAATAAGATTGCTATTGGTCCACCAATCATTACTCCAATAGTGGCTGTTAAAAACATGATTAATGCTTTTGGGCCAAGTTTAAAAACGCCTTTTAAATCGATACTTAAAGTAAGTAATACTAAAGAGGCAGGTAATAAAAAACGAGAAGAGACGTAGTATAATTTACTACCGCCAACAAACTGTTTATAATCACTAGATTTTATATTGTTTTCAGAAATATAGGCTTTTAGGGTTTCTAAGTTGGTTACACCATCTAAGTTACCGTATAAACTACTTAAATGTTTTATCGTTTCAGAAACATCAATCCATTTGTCGGCAATTAAACCCAACGAACTAAAAATGGAAGGAACAAAATAACATAATAATAACGCAGGAACAATTCCATAGAATTTTTTAAAAGATTCTAATTTAGAAGTGTAAAAAATTAAGGCTAAAATGACACATAAAATACCAAAAATGGTTGTGTCTCCCGCAAATAGAGGAATGTCATTGTTGATTTCTGAAATACTCATATATTTTGATTTTTTGCTAAGGTAATAGAATTATTTCTTTTTTGTATGATCTGTAGAAATGCTGATTCCTGCTAAAATTCTATTAAAGTTACTACCTCCGTTTAAAGAAATATTATGATATCCTAATTGTAATTTTACCGTATTAGATAATTTGTGTTTTACACCAATTCCAAACCAGTTTTGAGAATAGGTATCTCCTTTAAAATTTAAAAATACTTCGTCATACACATAAGCAGATAACTTTTCTGTGATTGGATGATTGATTCCTATTTGGTATCTAAACCAATGACGAGTATCATTAGAGAAGAAACGTTGCTCGAATCTAAATCTATGTGCAATTCCAAATTTTGAATGCTTGTAGTTAATATTAAAATCTTCTACCAATCGGTGTTCGCTAACATCACCACCATCAACGTCATAGGTTGCATCGGTACTAAAAAAGGCATAGCCTAAATAAGCGCTAAAAGTTTTATTAATCTTGTAGTTTGCTCCAGCACGTAACATTAATTGCTGTAAATCACTTGCAACATCAAAAAAGCGAAATTGTGCTTGAGTTTTTAAACTTACTTTGTCAGAAAGTTTGTGTGATCCGCCATAAGCGTACCAAAGACCTAATTCATTTTCTGGATTGGTTTGAGCAATACTATTTATTGATAAAAGTATTGTACAGGCAATAATTAATTTTCTCATTATTTTTGGTTTAGACAAATTAAAATCTCCTACGCATGGTAGGAGATTTGTTAAAAGATGATATAATACTCATCTATTTTTTAATATTTTCTTACTTACAGTTTTCTTATAAATATAAAATCTGTGTTATCCCATTTTGGGTTTTCAAATATATTAATTTAAGTTGAAATTCTTTACTTCTTTAAAATCAGAAATTTTAATAGTATCAACACTATCTTTATAAGCTTTCCAATCTTTATTAAAGAAGTTGTTAGAAGCTTTTAATGCTTCTTTTAATGCATCTCTAAAATTATTGATTAGCTCCGTTTCTGTTTTTGTGATTTTTCCATAACGAGAACCCAAATACCTTCTGGCAACTCCTAAACGTTGGTATACAGTTACCTCAGGGTTTCTAGTAATACCTTGTCTTCTGTCAATCTTACCTAAATAAGTACTGATTAATTTCTCGATGTCTTTGCTTATCTTTTTAGAAGCTTTAATTTGATCTTTGTATTTCTTCTTATGAGCTTTTGCTAATTTCTTAGCCATTGTATTTGCTGTATTTTTACTTTCTACTAATTGTTTAACAACATCGGCAATCGTTTTCATATTTGATTCCAATTGCTTGCTCATAGTATAACGAGAAGAAAGGTTTGCTTTAGAATAGTTACGTCTAGGGTCAAATTCAACTTTAATCATTTGCTCTGAAGTCACATTACCAAAGCTCATTTTTAATTTATAAGTACCTGGTAGCACTCTAACTCCGACAGGTTCTCTTCTAGATTTTCTAATTCTTCTAGAAGGTCTATCAACTCCTTTTTCATATAAATACCAACGCATTGTATGCACACCATTTTTCTTTGGAGCTCTTTGTTTAAGTGTTCTAATTAAACGAGTACCATCATAAATTTCTAATTTGATAGAATCCCATTTTACGGTAGACTTTTCGGCAGCTTTTTTCTGTAGCTCTTTTTTCGCTTTCTTTCTAGATTTTCTTTTTGATTTTTTCTGAGCTACAGGCTTTTTCTTTTCTGGTTTATTAATATAAAACCTGATTGGAGCTCCACCTCTTCTGTTTTCTCCTTGATATAAAGCATCAGCGCCAAAACGACTTCCTGTTGGTTGAATGTAAGAAGCTTGATAAGCTACTGGTGGTTCAAATAAAGTTAATTTTGAAGCAAAATTAGATGGACTTTTAGCCAATTCTCTTAACGGTCTAATATCATCTAAAACCCATGCAGCTCTACCAAAAGTACCAATGATTAAATCGTGCTCTCTTGGGTGAATCACTAAATCTTTTACAGAAACTGTTGGGAATCCGTTAGTCCATTTCGTCCATTTTTTACCAGCATTTAAAGAAACATATAATCCATCGTCAGTTCCTAAGAACAAAAGGTTTGGATTTTCGATATCCTCAACAATACTCAATGTATAACTTTTTACATCATTAGCATCTACAATACGCTCCCATGTTTTACCATAATCTTTCGTTCTGTATGCATAAGGAGTATAGTTAAAACGTCTGTAATCGTTGGCAATTAATAAGGCTTCTCCTTTATTTTTGTTTGATGCTTTTATTTGTGCAATCCAACTTCCTTTTGGCAATCCTTTTAAGTTTTTAGAAACATTTGTCCAAGTGGCACCTCCGTTTCTTGTTACTTGTACATTACCATCATCAGTACCAATCCAAAGCATGTCTTTTTCTAATGGAGAAGGTTCTATAACCAAAATAGTAGTATGGTTTTCTGCTCCAGTAGCATCCATGGTTAAACCACCACTTTCAGATTGTTTTTGTTTGTTAGGATCATTGGTTGTTAAATCTGGAGAAATAACATTCCAAGTGGTTCCTTTGTCAGTACTTTTATGTACAAACTGACTTCCGAAATATACAGTTGCATTGTCAAATGGATCTTGTCCAATAGCACTGTTCCAGTTAAAACGTAATTTAACTTTTGGATCTGGATGTGTTGGCTGAATAGAGTAGCTGTATCCTGTATGTCTATCATATCTAGAAACATATCCTTGTTGACTCATTGCGTATCCATAACGAGAATCATCTTTGTCTGGAACTACATCAAAACCATCTCCAAAAGCAAGTTCTTGCCAGTAAGAATTTCTAATTCCTTGTGCTTTCCATACATAAGCAGGACCACCCCAAGAACCATTATCTTGCATACCACCGTATACATTATAAGGGAAATCATTATCTACATTGATATGATAAAACTGAGCAACAGGTAAGTTTCCAATAAAACGCCAAGTTTTTCCTTTGTCTTTGGTAATATTTAAACCTCCATCATTACCATCTATCATAAAAGATCCATTCTTTGGATGAATCCACCACGCATGATGATCTGGATGTACCCCGTTGTTAACTCCATAAGCAGGCATTAACTGACGGAAGCTTTTACCACCATCATCAGATACGTTTACATAAGTAAATACAGAATACAATCTGTTTTCATTTTGTGGGTCTACATAAATTTCTGAGTAGTAGAAAGGTCTATTTCCAATGCCAGGTTTGTCATTTATTTTACGCCATTTAAATCCTCCGTCGACACTTTTGTACAATGCATTCTTTTTTGCTTCTACTAAAGCATAAATGGTATTTGGGTTGCTTCTAGAAATGGCAACACCAATTCTACCTAACTCTCCTTTAGGAAATCCTTCTTTAGCGGTAATTTTCTTCCAGTTTTCACCACCATCATGTGTAATGTACATTCCACTTCCTTTTCCTCCAGATTTAAAAAACCAAGGTTCTCTTTTGTGTTCCCACATTGCGGCAATTAATTTGTTTGGATTTGATGGATCCATTACCAAATCTGCTGCTCCAGTTTTGTTATTGTTGAATAAGATTTTTTTCCATGTTTTTCCTCCATCTGTAGTTTTGTAAACACCACGTTCTGGATGTTCTCCCCAAGGAGAACCAATAGCAGCAGCATAAACAATATTGGGGTTTGTTGGATCAATAATAACACGATGAATATGACGTGTTTTTTCTAAGCCCATTAGTTTCCATGTTTTACCTGCATCTAAAGACTTATAGATTCCGTAACCTCCATTTAAACTATTTCTAGGATTTCCTTCTCCGGTTCCAACCCAAATTACACTTGGATTTGATTGTTGAACAGCAACTGCTCCGATAGAGGCCGTTGCTTCGTTGTCAAAAATAGGTTTCCAAGTAATTCCAGCAGAAGTAGATTTCCATAATCCACCAGAAGCGGTACCAGCATACATAATGTTAGTATCAGATAGTACTACATCTATTGAAGTAACACGACCACTCATTCCACCAGGACCAATATTTCTTGGTTTCATGTTCTTTACTAAGTCCATAGAAAACTCTTGCGAAAACAAGATGGTGGCACTTAGTAGAAAAATTATTGAGAGTAATTTTTTCATAATAAATTGATTAGTTATTTGGCGTTTGAAGTTACAAAATCTAAAAAAGATAAAACTCTTAAAAATATGTTAAGAAAAAGAAAAGCGAAGAATCTTATTCTTCGCTTTTCTTTTTTGGTTCTCTTTTGGCTTCTTTAAGGCTCTGCATAAGCATCCATTCAATCTGACCATTGGTAGATCGAAACTCATCTGAAGCCCATTTTTCAATAGCTTTAATCATGTCTTCATTAATCCGTAAAGCAAAAGCTTTCTTTTTAGCCATTTCTTATTTTTTTATAAAGCCTACAATAGTAGTAATTAATTCTTTTGATAATGCATAATCTGGCGAATAATATGATTTCATATTATCAGCATCTTTTTCAATATGTTTTAAAACATGGTTCATGTTATTTATAATTACCAAAGAAGCATTTGGTTTTGCTTGGTGTAGTAATTTAGCATCTTCAGTTTTTACCTGAATGTCTTTTGTTCCATTAATTAATAACGTAGGAATTGTTACTTTTTTAATTTCATTTACAGGATTGTATTTTGCCCAACTCGCAATAAAAGGTAGATTTTGCTTTGAGAAAATACTCGCCAAAAAAGGATTTACTTGTGCTATTTTACCCGTTTCTGAAAGTTCTTTAAAATGTGCTTTAGCAATTTCTCCTAAAGCTGAATTTTGCTTAGAAATTTGAGCAATCATTGTTTTATCAATGGTGTTGCCAGGGCCAGCAATAGAAATATATTTAGCAATATCTTCTAAAGCAAGCATTGCTGTTAATGATCCTTGGCTATGACCAATTAAGATAATTTGATTAAAACGAGTATCGTTTTTAAAATGTGCAACTACTTTTTTTACATCGTTCACCAAATCCTCATAAAGGATGCCCTTTAAGAACTTAAAATTTTTAGCATTGGCTGTTCGTTTGTCATAGCTAAAAAATGAAATATTTTCTTTATTCAGCGCATCTCTAAACTGTTTGATATAATTGCCTTTAATTAAACTTCCTTGATTTCCATTTCTGTCTACATTTCCAGAACCGTGTACCCAAATAACTAAGGGATTTTGGGTTGTGGTATAGGTTAAAGTCCCTGGAAGCTCAATAGAATCATTTTTAATCAACACCTCTTCTGATGTGATATTTTGTGCTAGCGTAATTGCTGTAAACAGAAGGAATATATATGTTAATTGACGTTTCATTTTTTTAGCTTTCATCTGTTGTGAGTTTATGATTGTAGTTTTTTAAAACAATTGCTGCTTCTTGTTCTTTTTGAGTTCCAATCAAAAAAGACTCTCCATTTTTATATTCTATTTTAATACCAATATTTCCTTTTACACTATAACTGTTACTTTTAATTCCCCAGCCACCATAATGCTGAATAGGTTTGTACTTTATAGTAGTTATATTTTTTATGGTTGCCCATCTTTTTGTTTTCCAGCTTAATTGAATAGGAAAAAAATAATAATGAATTCCTATTTCGTCTATTCTGGTTTTTAATTTCAGTTTAAAGAAAAAAGCAACAAAAAGTAGCATAAACACAAGAAAAATAATCAGTCCAACATCAGACATTGGATTGTTTCCAAAAGGAATTTTAAAAACAATCTGTTGTACAATTCCGTAAATAGGAATGATAGCCAAACAACTGACTAAAATCCATATCCACCATTGTGTAAATCGCTGTTCTTCTTTAAAAACTTTCATTATCTATTTTTATTTCGTTCAAAAACTATACTAGACCAACCTTGTCCAACATGGTTAACAACCCAGCCTTCTCTAGCATACTGATTTAGTATGTCTTGAAAAGTCTCAGCTCTATTCATAAAACCTAATTTAGGTACGACTACTTTATATTCTTTCATTGTTATTTTTTGTTTTTTTAGTTGTTGTAAATGCAAGTGCAACACCAATAGCTGTACCAGCACCAGATCCTATAGAAATTCCTATAGCAATATTGTTAAAAACAACACCATAAATTACTCCTAAACTTGAACCTATTGCAGAACCAATTGCTATGTATAATAGTTGTTTTTGATGCATCTGTAATTTTATTGATTAGATAGGATTAATACTCCTAAACTTATTGTAGCAATAAACACTACAAAAAGAATAAATGCCGTTCTTTTATTTTTAATTTGAAAACCTAACATTTTTACTTGATTAGATATAAAATTAATACCACACTAACTTGTAAAACAAATAGGATCATTTTTAAAATAATGGATATCATTTTAGTGATTTAGAGTTCCTGTGTTTAATACTGGAGAAGCATCTTTATCTCCACATAAGATAACCATTAAATTACTAACCATCGCTGCTTTACGCTCTTCGTCCAGTTCAACAATTTCTTTTTTACCTAATTCTTCCAATGCCATTTCTACCATACTAACAGCACCTTCAACAATTTTATGTCTTGCGGCAACAATAGCAGTAGCTTGCTGTCTTTTTAACATGGCATTTGCAATTTCTTGAGCATAAGCTAAGTAGCCAATTCTTGCTTCAAGTACTTCAATACCAGCAATAGACAAACGCTCTTCAATTTCTTTTTCTAAAGCTTCACTAACTTCGTTTACACTTGATCGTAAAGTGATGTCTTCTTCCAAACCTTCGTCAGCAAAATTGTCATAAGGATACATACTCGCTAATTTTCTTACTGCAGCATCCGTTTGTACACGTACAAAATTTTCATAATTGTCTACATCAAAAGCGGCTTTGTGTGTATCTGTAACTCTCCAAACTAAAATAGTACTAATCATAACTGGATTTCCTAGTTTGTCATTTACTTTTAAACGTTCGCTATCAAAGTTACTTGCTCTTAAAGAGATTTTTCTTTTTCTGTATAAAGGATTTGCCCAATACAAACCATTGTTTTTTACAGTTCCAATGTATTTTCCAAAAAGCAATAATACTTTAGATGAGTTTGGATTTACTAAGATAAAACCAAAGGCTAAGATAAAAGCTGTAACTGTTGCTAGTAACCAACCTGGATTTTCATATTTAATTGCTAAAAGGATTCCGCCAATAAAGGTAATCAGTACAATGGCAAACATTAGATATCCATTAGCGGGTTTTATAATTTTTTCTTTTGTCATGATGATGAGTTTTAATTTGATATTAAAATGATATCATAAAGATATAAAATAATTTTTGATATTTCCAAATTTCGCAAGCATTATTTTTTTAAATTAGCCAAAACTTAATTTATTATGAGTGGTATGAAAACTAGAATTATATATGTATTAGCATTGCTATTTATAACAACAATTTCTTTTGCTAAGGATGTTGGAAACGGCGACGATTGGGGAAATACTGGACATAGAGCAGTTGGTGAGATTGCCAACAAGCATTTGTCAAAAAGAATCAAAAGAAAAATTAGAAAGTTGTTAAACGGACAAAGTTTAGCGATGGTTTCTACTTATGCAGATGATATAAAATCTGATAAAGCATATAGAAAGTATTCTACATGGCATTATGTAAATTTAAATGATGACGAAACCTATCAAACATCAAAAAAGAATCCGAAAGGAGATTTGGTAACTGGAATAGCAAAGTGTAAAGCAGTTTTGATGGACGATAATGCTTCTAGAGAAGATAAAATCTTTCATCTTAAAATGCTGGTACATTTAATAGGTGACTTGCATCAGCCAATGCATGTAGGAAGAGTTAGCGATAGAGGAGGAAACGATTTTAAAGTAAAATGGTTTTACAAAGGAAGCAATATGCATAGAGTTTGGGATAGTGAAATGATCAATAGTTTTAACATGACGTATACAGAATTGGCAAGCAATACAGATGTATTAAGTAAAGCGCAAATAAAGAGTTTACAAAAAGGAACTATTGTAGATTGGGTAAATGAATCAAAAGGATTGGCTCAAGAAATTTATGGCTCTGCAAAGTCAGATGAAAATTTAAGATATCGCTACATGTATGATCATTTTGAAACGGTAAGAAAGCAGTTGCAAAAAGGTGGAATACGACTAGCAAAAGTACTAACAGAAATTTTTGGATAAAAAAAGCCTCATGAAAATGAGGCTTTTTTAGTGTTAATTATTAGTTAATCATTTATAGGTTAATGAGTTATTTGTTATTTTAGTTGCGGTATGAGAAAATGCATGTATCTATTTATTGGAGTATTGTTTTTTGTTTCTTGTAAAGAGAAAGTACAAAAACAGGTAAAAAAAGAGGCGATTAAGATCTATAATTACGAAGAATTGTCTCCTTTGTTAGCTGTAGCAGATGATAAAACTTATGTGGTTAATTTTTGGGCAACTTGGTGTGCTCCTTGTGTAAAAGAATTGCCTGCTTTTGAAAAATTACAAGCCAATTATAAAGGGAAAAATGTAGAGGTACTTTTGGTGAGTTTGGATTTTCCGAAACAGATAGAAACTAAGTTATTGCCATTTATTAAAAAGAATCAATTGCAATCTAAAGTAGTGTTATTGGACGATCCAGATCAAGATACTTGGATTCCGAAAGTTAGTGAAAAATGGACTGGAGCTATTCCGGCAACATTAATATATAATTCTAAGAAGAGGGCTTTTTACGAGCAGTCTTTTCATTATGAAGAATTAGAAACAGAAGTTCAGAAATTTTTAAAATAACGTATATATGAAAACAATTAAATCAATTTTATTAGTTGGTGCATTCGTATTAATTACTGCATTTACTATAAAACCAGTAGCAGGCTATGAAGTTGGAGATATTGCATCAGATTTTAGCTTAGAAAATATTGATGGTCGTATGGTTTCCATGGCAGATTTTAAAAAAGCAAAAGGCTTTGTGGTGATTTTTACCTGTAATACCTGTCCGTATTCGGTTGCTTATGAAGATCGAATCATTGCTTTGGATAAAAAGTACAAGTCTAAAGGATATCCAGTAATTGCGATCAATCCAAATGACCCAGAAGCATCTAGAGGAGATAGTATGGCTGATATGAAAGTAAGAGCGAAAGAAAAAGGATTTACTTTTCCGTATTTATTTGACAAAGACCAAAAAGTATATCCTCAATATGGAGCCACTCGTACACCACATGTGTATATTTTAAAGAAAGAGAAAAAGCAATTACGAGTAGCGTATATTGGAGCTATAGACAACAATTCTCGAAATGAAAATGCGGTCACTAAAAGATATGTAGAAGATGCTATTGATGCTTTATTAAAAGGTAATAAACCTCAAAAAGCTTCTACAAGAGCTATTGGTTGCTCTATTAAAACGTTGAAGTAGAAAAGTGAACTATAACGGTAGGAATAAACACCCGTTTTAATGGTGTTTATTTTTTGTTATAGGCTTTTTTATCTATTTATAAAGTGGTTATCTTCCGCCTCGCTAGATGATGCAGAATCTTCCTCGAGTGCTCGTCTTTGCTGGTCACTTAGAGAAATACGTCCTTCCATGAGATCACGTTGTTCTTGAGCCGAACTCCTTGCTGGTAATAAAGCGGTTGATAGAGGGTGGTAGCCTTGTCCTCCAGTCCTAACATAGTCACGTACTATTGCTCGATTGTAAGATGAAGTACCTGGTACTCTGTCTTCTTCAGAAGCATTAGTAAGTGTGTGTGCAAGAGAGGTTGCCAATCTTTGACGATCTGATAATCCTTGAGGTCCTGGAGAATGCCTGTCGCTCAGTGTTGATAGTGCATTTGGAGGAATAACAGCCTGTAGTCCAGAGTAAGGTGGTACGCTTCCGAAAGTTTGTCCTCCATAATCACCCTTTCTACTTTGTGTCATTCGTTGTTTAAAGAGACCTGATAAAGTTGTTGGTCCAGTTGGAGTATCGTAACGCCCTGTGGGGATTCTACCGTGAATTTCTTTCCTTCTTTCTCCTCTTTCCCTCATTCGTTCAAGTCTATCTTCAGCTGTCCCATGTCTATCTTGGATTGCGTGAGAAAGAATATGATCTCTACCCCGTACTTTAGTTTCTTGACCTCCAACATTGAAGATATACCAGCCGCTACCTGATATTTGGACTAATTCACCAACAACTTGGGTATTTGTATTATTTGGTATGATATTAAAAGCCTGGCCTATGTCCGTCTCTGAAACCTCCATTAACTGAATAATACCTTTTAGCTTTTTAACTTGAGGATTAGGATTTGCATTGTGATGAAAACCTCTGAGTTGTGCAACTTGCTGACTATTATTAGCTATCTCTTGCAGCTTTCTTTGAGCAATAGCCACAGGACGATTATCGTTAAATTGAAAAGAAGCTCTGTTACTGCTTTTTTTCTGAGAAACAGATTTTGACACTGATTGGTTTTTGTTTTCTTGTGTTTTGTTAACGTAAGTATTCATCATAATCTTCTTGTCAGGTTTTGGTTAATTGCCTATAATGGTTAGTATATAAGGAGTATTAATGTTATTTATGTCTATTTTATTTTATCTGATTTTTCAATTTCAAAATATGGAGGGCCGTTGCTTGCAGGAAACCTGCCACTTCTAGAAGTTTGTTCGTTATTTTTACACCAATTTATTATTTGCTTGATTCTGTCTTTATATATTTTATTTAATTTTGGTTCGTATTCAAGAGCAAGAAGAGCAAAAGATTTACTAAGTTCTTTATTGTTAATTTGAGCGTAAGAGTAAGAAAGCCAAAATGCAATTTTTGAATGTGTTTTCTTCTTTTGAGCAGTTTTTAATAAAAGAATTGCTTCTGAATAATTTTCTTTTTTGATTTCTTTTAAAGCCTTATTAAAATCCTTTTTATAATCGAAAACGTAAGATTGAATAGTAATGAAAAATAATAATAGAATGTTGATTATTAGTGGCTTCATAAGTTATCATTTAGTAGATCTGAATTATTAGGTAATTCAATTTTACGTTTGTTATTTTTGTTTGTCTCCACAATAACTACCTCTCTTTTTACAGACATGCCATAACCAATTAGAATGATTCCTAGGAGAACAAACAAAAGTCCAGGAGAAAAACTCTCTAATTTCGATTTTAAGCCAACTAAGGAACCTGAAAATTTAAACTCTCCTTTCGCACCTTGAAGAATTAGTTTATATCCTAATTTGATTGTTAGAAAACCTAATATGAAACAAGTAATCCTTAGGAAGAAATGAAGTGTCAGGCTTATTATTGCTAGTTTTTCGTAATCTATTGGTTCCATAATTACTATTTATTACACGTAATTTATATTTAATAACCATAATATTATCCTTCTAAAGAAAAATATCACAACAACTTTTTATTAAGTAGTTTAGGAGTCTTCCTTTATTCTTTAGCCGAGTTAAAATAAAATTTTAATACATCAAATATTATGAAATTAAAAGAACTAGAAGCAGGTGTTTATACCTGTTTTTTTATTTCTTAGATTTTTTCTTATAGCCTTAAATTCATTAGCAACTAGAATATTTATGGCAAATAAAAATAAAAGAGAGTGTAAGAGTAGTTGTGTTAGAAGAAATGGCTTTTTAGAAGGTAGCGGCAGTATTATGAATGACAGCTTAGTTTTTTATCCATTCAACATCAAGTACATCTTGCAATCTATTTAAACTTTGCTTTGATAAAATTTTAAAAGCAAGTCCAATAAAAACATATCGAATTATAAAAACTTGACCAATTACAGCTAAAATAAAAGTTAGACTCTGCTCTTCTTGTTCGGTTAATAGGATTAATAAAACTGCAATAATTGGAAAACAAAGAATGATACTTAATAGAACACGAAAAACGTTATGAATTTCTACTTTTACATTTCCTTTATCGGATTCAATTGTTCCACTCATTACACAAAAAGCACCTTTTCCGATAGAAGATGATATAATTCTAAATTCGTTTTTGTTTATGATTCCACGAAATGATTTGTCGGTATATTGAGAAGTTCAATTTTCTGACTTTTCCGTTCTCCTATTCAATCTATTCAAGGTTTCTGCTTGGTCGTTTATAAGCTTAAATTTCAGATCTTTGGTTGGGAATAGTTTCATTAAGTATTTAGTTTTTCTTTCAGCCAAATTGAATAAGAATTGTGAATTCTATTATTTATTTTCATGAACCAACCAAAACTTTTTATTAAATCAGAAATTTCTTCTTTTGAAATATTTAAATCATTAGTTTTTTTAGGGTGAGTTATCTGATTTCTTCTTTTAGATAATTCAATCAATCTTTGGAATTCAGTATTGCCATAATCAGGTTTATTAGTTTCAAATAATTTTGAAAATGTATTTATTGTAAACCTTAAATTCGGTTCAAATTTTTGAAATTCATCTTTCAATTTTACATTTCCTTTATTATCTAAAATAACTTTTTGTTCATTTAATATAATCAATTCAGTCCAATTAACAGAGATGTTATTAGATTCTTCAAGTGATAAATACAATTTGATAATTTTTTTCACAATATGAATATGTGTTTCTATTATTGAAAAAGTATTTTTAATAATTAATCTTCTGTAAAAATTATCATTGATCTTGTCTTCAGAAAATAAATTGTTAACTGTATCTCTCATTTCTCCAATTGCTAGATTAAATAGCAATTGAGTTTCTATTAATTCATTTTCTATTGATTTAGGAATCTCTCTTTTCAATTTTACATTTTCTTTTATTACAACCAACAGTTACGGCTATTCGTAGTGAGGAGAATCGAAATTTGAACGTTTGCTAACGAACCTTGATTTATTTTTGAAATTTATTTATTCATAAATATAAGCAATATGAATGTTGTAAAATGCCATTACTTTCGAGTTTGTATCAAAACTTGCATTACGTATAGCCATAGTTGTATAATGGTTTTATATTTTCTCAATAAACTTTTTGGCTAATTCGTTTGCCTTATCATCTCTTTTTTTATCCATATAGTCAAGTTCTTCAATCTTTTTAACGATTTCTTTTAAATCATCTCTATTAGTGAATTTTGCAATTCTCATCATTAAAAAATCTTTATACCATAATTTTTCAAGATCACTTTCTTTAAGTTGTTTGATTAGAAAATCAATTAATTCAGTGTCATTGTTTTTTACCACCAAATCAATAAGTCCCATATCTGTATATCTTAAATTTTCTATTTGAAAAAAAGCTTGTCTTAGTTTTGACTTTTGATTATCGTTCAATTCATATTTTCGGATAAAAGTTCTTTTATCTTGGTCGTAATAGGACATAAAATCACTTTGCGGTGATAATTCATAAACTCCTTCCCATCTCGTACTTGGATTTACAGCACAATCTATTAGCCAGTTTATTGTTTTTTTTACTTTTTGGTCTTTGTTGTTAATCTTGAGAATATTCTGCATTTCAATAATTCTACTTTTGTAAATTTTAAAACCCTCGTCGTTAATTAATTTTGAGCCATAAGATAGTGCGTGAGTAGAATACCTTTTTTTGTGTTTGTCTAAAAAAGCTAAAACCTTTGCGCCTTTTATATATATAGCAGGAGCTGGACATATCATTCCTGATGAGAAAAAAACTTCAATAGTATCATTTTTGATTTTTCCTTGAAGAATTTCTCTTAAAACTAAAACGGCTTTGGTGTCATTCCAGTTGTTGTTTGTTTTTAGAGATTTTATTTCAATTACATCGGCATAAACAATATACTCTGATTCAATTATTAACTTTCGTAAAGGTCTAGGTGTAATTGGATAAATAAATAGGCTTTTTGCTATTCCAAATAGTAAAAGAGTTATTAATATTTTAATTTTCATATAGTTTTTTTAATTATGCACAACTTATGACTAAATAGAAAAGCACATTTAGATCTTATTTATATTAATAATAGAATATCCCTTATTAAAAGGAGGTATCACAACAATTTTTTATTAAGTAGTAAGATATATTCCTTTTCGTTAGCTTGGTTAAATGTACTATATATTCTAATAGTATAAAAGACTTTTTTAAAGTATGCTAGAAAAAACTATTCTGTAACTTTTAATCGAGCTTGTGCGGTAACAGAAATATCTGAATAGGTATTGTTTAAGAATTTTAAATATCCTGTAGTGGCAATCATAGCAGCATTGTCTGTGGTATATTCAAACTTAGGAATATAGGTTGTCCATCCCCAATGCTTTTCTGCAATTTGCAAACGTTTTCTTATTTCTGAATTGGCAGAAACTCCACCAGCAATTGCAATGTGTTTTATATCGGTATGTTTTACTGCATTCTTCAATTTGTCCATTAAAATTTCAATAATGGTATACTGAATAGAAGCGCAAATATCTACAAGATGCTCTTTGATAAAATTCGGATTCTCTTTTTCTTGCTTTTGAATGAAGTATAAAATGGCTGTTTTAAGTCCGCTAAAACTAAAATCTAAATCCCCAACTTTAGGTTTCGAAAATTGAAAAGCTTTTGGATTTCCTTCTTGAGCATATTTATCAATCAATGGACCTCCTGGATAAGGTAATCCTAATATTTTTGCGGATTTATCAAAGGCTTCTCCAACGGCATCGTCAATTGTTTCTCCTAAAATTACCATATCAAAATGATTAGAAATCTTTACAATTTGTGTATGTCCTCCACTTATGGTTAAACAAACAAAAGGAAAAGGTGGAATTTTAGCATCTTCTTCTTCAATAAAGTGCGCCAAAATATGTGCTTGCATATGGTTTACATCTATAAGCGGAATCTGTAATCCTAATGCTAAAGATTTTGCAAAAGAAGTTCCAACTAATAATGACCCCATAAGTCCTGGTCCTCTAGTAAAAGCAATGGCTGTTAAATCTTCTTTGGTAATTCCTGCTTGTTCTATAGCTTGTTGTACAACAGGAACAATATTTTGTTGGTGAGCTCTTGAAGCTAACTCAGGAACCACACCACCATACTTAGAATGTACCTCTTGATTAGCAACAACATTACTAAGCACTTTACCATTACAAATTACTGCTGCACTTGTATCATCACAAGAAGATTCTATTCCTAAAATATAGATTGTTTTTTGGCTCAAAAGATTAAAAAGTTTAAATTGCTTTTGCAAAAATATTGATTCAAATTCAATAGTTATAAAAAATTCAACTTTCTTTGCAAAAAGTGGCAATATTTTTGATTAAAGATATACGAACTACACAAATAAAATACTGAGATTAAAAACAAGATTAAAATATTCGCTAGGTTTTTAGGATATGTGCTATTATTCTTATTTTTAATTAGTATCATATTCTCAATTCCAGGTGTACAAACTCGGCTTGCAAAAAGACTCACCAATAGCTTAAAAGAATCTTACAAAGCAAATATTGAAATTAAAAGAGTAGACTTGTCTTTTTTAGGTTCTGTACAGCTTAAAGGAGTAGAGGTAAGAGATCACCACAATGACACCTTAATCTTTGTAAAAAACTTAAGCACTTCTTTATTAAATGCTAAAAAGATTATTGATAACAAAGTAAACCTAGGAAGTGTGTCTTTAGACGGAATAGATTTTCGCTTAAAAACATACAAAGGAGAAGACAATGATAACCTATCCATTTTTGTAGATCTTTTTGAAGACGATACTCCAAGAGATTCTTTAGCAGAACCCTTTTTATTAAACAGTGCTAGCTTGTATTTAAATGATTTAAATTTTAAGCTGATAGACGAAAATAAAGAAGACAAGCTTCAGTTTATGGTAAAAAATGGTGGAGGAAGTTTAAGTGATTTTAAAATATTAGGTCCAGATGTTACTGCTAAAATTAGAGGATTGTATTTTGAAGATGAAAGAGGAATAGAAATTACCAATTTGACCACAGATTTTACCTACACAAAAACGCACATGCTGTTTTATAATACTGTTTTAGAAACAAAAACATCTCGTATAAAATCAGATATTGTTTTTAATTATAAACGAGAAGATTTGCAGTTCTTTAACGATAAAGTAGCTATCAAAGCAGATTTTTTATATAGCAAAGTCTCTGTGCAAGATTTAGCTAAATTATACGGAGAACTTGGTGGTACTGATGTGTTAAATTTAACAGGGAAATTAAGAGGTACATTAAACGATTTTAAAGTACAAGAGTTGGATATAATGTCTAATGAAGGAATTGTAATTAACGGTGACTTGGCTTTTAAAAATGCTGTAAATACAGAAAATGGTTTTTCTTTTGATGGAAAACTAAAAAAGGTAACGGCAAATTATGAGGAATTAAAACAAATTTTACCCAATCTTTTAGGGAAAACATTACCAACAGAATTTAGACGATTAGGAAGTTTTACGTTGGTTGGAGATACTTTTGTAAATGAAGAAGAATTAGATATTGATGTGTCTATTTATTCTATAATTGGAACCACCAAAGCAGATTTAAAATTAACCAATATTACAACAATTGATGATGCTGATTACAAAGGAAATGTTGAATTGATTAATTTTAATATCGGACGCTTTTTTAACGATCCTTATTTTGGTAAAATTACATTGGTTGGAGATGTTAATGGAAAAGGGTTTAGGATAGATAATATCAATTCTGGAATTATTGGAACCATTAAAGAAATTGAATTCAACGATTATAATTATAAGGATATCAATGTAAATGGTTTGTTCCAAAATAGACTATTCAATGGAAACTTAAATGTAAATGACTCACTCTTTAAAATGCGTTTTAATGGGTTGGCAGATTTTTCTTCTAAAGTAAATAAGTTCGATTTTACGGCAAATATTCTTGAAGCAGATTTGAATAAAACCAATTTGTATACTAGAGATAGTATTGCAAAGCTAAAAGGAGAAATAGAGTTTGATATTGTAGGAAACACCTTTGATGATATTATTGGGAAGACAACCTTTAATAATGTAGAGTATAAGAATCAAAAACAAACCTATAATTTTAAAAGGTTTATTGTGTCATCTTCTGTAAAAGGAGATATAAAGACAATCGATATCAACAAAAACTCTGATGCAAATGGAGTAGCACAAGGATCGATAACTGGAGACTTTAAATTTAGCGAGCTGATTCCGCTTACTCAAAATGCAATGGGAAGTATTTATGCAAATTATACGCCTTATAAAATTGCACCAAATCAAAAAATTAAATATAATCTAGATGTTTACAATCAGGTAATTGATGTGTTTTTTCCAGACATTTATATTGATGAAAGCACCAATTTAAATGGAGAAATAATTACAGCTAAAAACATTTTTAAGTTGAATCTGAAATCACCAAAAATTATTGCTTATGGCAATGTATTAGATTCTGTAGATTTATATATCAATAATAAGAACACGGCTTTTAATACTCACTTAAGAGTTGCCAAAATAAATACCAAATATTTTAATGCCACCAAGTTAAACTTAATTAACTTAACAAAGAATGATACATTGTTTGTGAAATCTGAGTTTAAAGGAGATCGAAACTTAGACGAAACCTTTAATATGGATTTTTTCTATACGTTTGATAAGGATAAAAAAGCAGTTTTAGGAATACAGAAATCAACCTTTAATTTCGAAGAAAATACTTGGCGAATCAATCCAAAAGACAATAAGGATAATAAAGTTGTTTTTGATTTAAAAAAGAGTGAGTTTGACTTTAGCCCGTTTAATTTAAAATCGAAAAATCAAGAAATTTCATTTCAAGGTTCATTAAGAGATTCTACCTACAAAGACTTAAAGTTTAATTTTAAAGATGTAAAACTATCTAGCTTTTTACCTCCAATTGATAGTTTATCAATGAATGGAATTTTAAGTGGAAACATAGATTTTTTACAAAAAGAAGGACAGTACAGCCCAAAAGGAAACCTTTCTGTTAAAGGCTTTAAAATTAATTCTTTTGAGCAAGGAGATTTGTTATTAGATGTGGTTGGAGAGAATTCTTACGAAAAGTATTCGGTAGATTTATCATTAGAAAATGCGAATAGAAAAAGTATTACCGCCAACGGAACGGTAGATTTTACTCAGCAAAGACCAATTTTAGATTTAAAAGTAGCTTTAAATAAATTTCAATTAAACGCTTTTAGCCCTTTAGGTCAAGATGTGTTATCAAAAATAAGAGGAGAAGCTTCTGGGAATTTTGACGTTACTGGCTTTTTAAGAAATCCAACAATGGATGGGGAACTGAATTTAAGAGGCGCAGGCTTATTGTTCCCATACTTAAATATTGATTATGATTTTGATGGAGTAACGAACATTAAATTAAAAGATCAATCATTCATTTTTCAAGATTTAAAACTATTAGATACAAAACATAAAACAAGAGGAAACTTTAACGGTTCTATTACACATCAAGATTTTAAATCTTGGTATATGGATTTTAATATAGATTCTAACAACCTTGTAGTATTAGATACAGAGCAGTCAGAAGAATCTTTATACTACGGAACAGCATTTATTAAAGGGAATGCTAGAATTTACGGACTTACAGATAATTTATTTATTGATGTAAATGCCACCACAAATCCAGATACAAAATTTGTCATTCCTTTAAAAGACATTAAAACAATAGACAATTATAAATTAATTCGATTTAAGTCAGATAATAATGTTATCGTAGAAAAGAAAGAAGATGATTTTGTACTAAATGCCTTAAAAGGATTAAAATTAGATATCAATTTAGAGGTAACAAATGATGCTGTAGCAGAGGTTGTAATTGATGAGAATAACGGAAGTTTACTGAATGGACGAGGAAACGGAAATTTAAAAATTAAGATTGATACTCGAGACAATTTTACAATGGATGGAGACTTTACTGTTGAAGAAGGTCGATATGAATTTAAATATGGAGGACTAGTTAATAAAACATTTACTGTAGAAAAAGGAGGAACTATTTCTTGGGATGGAAATCCGTATGATGCAGAATTAGATATTACGGCTATTTATACTACAACAGCAAATCCATCAGTATTGTTAGAGAATTTTAACTCTAGTAGAAAAATTCCGGTGAACTTAATTACTAAAATTACAGGTGGACTTTTTAGTTCTACACAAGATTTTGATATAAAAATTCCGAATGTAAATAATACAATTGCTTCCGAGTTAGAATTTAAGTTGAATGATAATAATGTTGATGAAAGAACGAAACAGTTTTTATCATTATTAGCATTAAATACATTTTACAATCCAGATCAATCTAATTTTGATGGTTCTAATGCCATTTTAGGAACTACCTCTAATGCGATTACAGGTATTTTATCAGATTTAATTAGTAGTAATGATGGAAAAGTACAGTTTAATGTAAATTATGATATTGCAGATAGAAGTGATGTGAGCAATGTTGTTAATGATGATTTGGTAAATGTAGAAGTGGGAACACAAATTTCAGATCGAGTAGTGGTGAATGGTAAAGTTGGGGTTCCTGTAGGATCTAAAACACAATCTAGTGTGGTTGGAGAAGTAAAAGTAGAGGTGTTGTTAAATGAAAAAGGAAACTTTAGAGGAGTCATTTTTAATAGACAAAATGAAATTCAATATTCCACTCAAGAAGAAGGGTATACACAAGGTGTTGGATTAACTTATCAAGTAGATTTCAATAACTTGTCAGAACTACTTCAAAAAATCGGATTAAAGAAGAAGAAAAAAAATAAAAAGAAAGTTAAAAAAGATTCGGTAAAAACCGCAAAATTATCGAAGTTTATAAAATTAAAATCAACAACAAATAAAAATTAAATATGAAGGATTATTCGCTAGTTATTTTAGCAGCCGGAATGGGAAGTAGGTACGGAGGAACAAAGCAATTAGATGCTGTTTCTGAAAATGGAGAAACAATCATGGACTTTTCTTTGTTTGATGCTGTTAAAGCAGGATTTACTAAAATTGTTTTTATTCTAAGAAAGGATATTGTAGAAGAGGTAAAAGCAGATTTTGGAACTAAGTTAGAAGGGAAAGTGAAAGTTGAATATGTAATTCAAGAAACGAATAAAGTTCCAGAAAAATACCAAAATAACGAAAGAACTAAACCTTGGGGAACTGGGCATGCGCTGTTAGTTGCTAAAGAGGCAATTAAAGAAAATTTCTGTGTTATTAATGCAGATGATTTTTATGGTTATGATGCTTTTGTTTCTATCTTATCTTTCTTAAAATCAACAGAAGAAACAGCTAATAATTATGCAATGGTTGGTTTTCCTATAACCAATACATTATCAGATAATGGGAGCGTATCTAGAGGAGAAACTTTTGTAGATGAAAACCAAAAGTTATATCAAATTATAGAGAGAACATCGATTACCAAGCAAGGAGATAAAATTGTGTACAATACAGAAAATGGTGAAGAAGCAGAAATGTCTAAAGAGACTTTAGTTTCTATGAATTTTTGGGGATTCACTCCAGCATTTTTAAACTTTTTAGAAGCTGAATTTGATAATTTCTTAGAAGAGAATTACAAAGAAATGAAAACAGAATTCTTTTTACCATTTGTAGTAGATACATTAATTCAAGATAAATTAGCAGATGTAGAGGTAATTGGTACCGATGCAATGTGGATGGGAGTTACCTACAAAGAAGATAAAGAAATTGTAGTTAATAAGGTAAAAGAGTTAATTGCTAAAGGAGCTTATCCAGCAAAACTTTGGTAATGAATACTTTGTTAGAAGGTATTTTTAATGAGTTTCAGGTACAATCTAAGTATCAATCGTATCAAGAATTAAATTCTGGACACATCAATGATACTTATTTGATTGAAACATTTGGAGAACCAAATTATGTGCTTCAAAAAATAAACGGAAATGTATTTAAAGATGCTAAAAACTTAGTAAAAAATAAAGTACTTGTTAGTGCTTATCTACAAGATAAATTTGCACATTTAAGTGAACAAGAAATTTCTAGAAAAGTATTGTGTTTTGTAAAAACGAAACGCAATACTTTTTTTTATGAAGATGAATTTGGAGGTATTTGGAATCTTTCTATTTATATAGAGAATACCACAACTTATTTAAAAACACCATCTTCTAAAATTGCTTATGAAGCAGGAAAAGCAACAGGTTTTTTTTTAGAAAGTACAACAGATTTTGATGCTTCAAAATTGGTAGATATTTTACCGCAATTTCATTCGGTATCTTATAGGTACAAACAATTTAAAGAGGCTTTGTCAAAAGCAACAAATGAAGCTATAGAAGAAGCTAAGTTTCAAATTGAATTTGTAGAAAAGCACATTAGCGAAATGCTTCAGATAGATAAGGCAATTCAACACGACGAAATTCAATTGAGACTTACACATTCTGATACTAAAATTTCTAATATTTTATTTTCGAATGAACAGGCATTGTGTTTAATTGATACGGATACCGTGATGAATGGTGTTATTCATTTTGATTATGGAGATGCCATAAGAACCATTTGTGCTACAGCAAATGAAGATGAAAAAGACATAGCTTTAGTAGATTTTAATCTAGACTTCTTTAAAAGTTATACTCAAGGTTTCTTTTCAGAGTTAAAAAATATTTCTGAAAAAGAAATATACTACTTAGCAACAAGTGTAAAGATGATGCCTTTTATTATGGGGGCACGATTTTTGACAGATTTTTTAAATGGTAATGTGTATTATAAAGTTGCCTATGAAAATCACAACTTGGATAGAGCCAAAAATCAATTTGCTTATGTGAATGCGATCATAAAAAAGTATTCAAAAATAGAAGCAATTATAGGAAAAGAATTTTCTTAAAAGAAGTGCTTTTTCTCCTAAAAATATAAAGAAACACCGAAAACGTTTTCGATGTTTTTTCAAAAAACAATCCTTTTAATCCGTAATTTTACACAAGTATTTATGAGAGAAATTAAAAAAATAGCGGTCATGACTTCAGGTGGAGATTCACCTGGAATGAATGCAGCAATTCGGTCTGTAGTTAGAACCTGTGCATTTTATAAAAAAGAATGTGTGGGTATTTATAGAGGATATCAAGGGTTGATTGAGGGAGATTTTATTCCCCTAACAGCAAGAAGTGTAAACAATATTATTAATAAAGGAGGTACGATATTAAAATCTGCCAGATCTAAAGAATTTAGAACTGTAGAAGGTAGAAAAAAAGCCTATCAAAACCTTACCGAAAATAATATTGATGGTTTAGTAGTTATCGGTGGAGATGGAACTTTTACTGGAGGAGTAGTGTTTAATGAAGAGTTTAATTTTCCAATTATAGGAATTCCAGGAACTATTGATAATGATATTTATGGAACATCACATACATTAGGGTATGATACTGCGTTGAATACTACAGTAGAAGCCATTGATAAGATTAGAGATACAGCCTCTTCGCACAATAGACTTTTCTTTGTAGAGGTCATGGGAAGAGATGCTGGTTTTATAGCATTAAATGCCGGAGTTGGAGCTGGAGCTGAAGAAATATTAATTCCAGAAGAAGATTTAGGGTTAGATCGCTTGTTAGAATCTTTAAAGAAGAGTAAAAAAGCAGGGAAATCATCAAGTATTGTAGTAGTTGCAGAAGGCGATAAAATTGGTAAAAATGTATTCGAATTAGCAGATTATGTTGAAGAAAATTTACCAGAATATGAAGTAAGAGTTTCTGTATTAGGGCACATGCAAAGAGGCGGATCTCCTAGCTGCTTTGATAGAGTTTTAGCAAGTAGATTAGGAGTAGGAGCTGTAGAATTGCTATTGGATGGGAAAACAAATTTAATGGTTGGTTTGGTAAATAACGAAGTGAAATCAACAAGCTTAGAAAAAGCAATAAAAGGTCAGCATACCATTAATAATGAGTTATTGAGAGTATCTGATATTATGACAATTTAAAAAAAGAAGACAATGATAAAAATAGGAATTAACGGATTTGGAAGAATAGGAAGATTGGCTTTTAGAATAGCTGCTGAGAGAAAGAATATGCAAGTAGTTGCTATTAACGATTTATTAGATGTAGACTATTTAGCGTACATGTTAAAATATGATTCTGTACATGGTAAATTTAATGGAGAGGTAGATGTTGTAGATGGAAAGTTGATTGTCAATGGAAATGAAATTAGAGTAAGCGCAGAAAGAAATCCAGAAGATTTAAAATGGAATGAAGTTGGTGCTGATTATGTAATGGAATGTACAGGTATTTTTAAATCTATTGAGCAAGCAAATAGACATATTATTGGAGGAGCTAAAAAAGTAGTTATTTCTGCACCTTCTCCAGACGCTCCAATGTTTGTTATGGGAGTTAACCATGAGAAGTTAACAGCAGAAGATACTATCTTTTCTAATGCTTCTTGTACTACCAATTGTTTAGCGCCAATTGTAAAAGTATTGAATGATAATTTTGGTGTTGCAGAAGGATTGATGACGACTGTACATGCTACCACAGCTACACAAAAAACTGTAGATGGACCTTCATCTAAAGATTGGCGAGGAGGAAGAGCAGCAATACATAATATTATTCCGTCTTCTACAGGAGCTGCAAAAGCTGTTGGAAAAGTAATTCCTGAAATGAATGGAAAATTAACAGGAATGGCATTTAGAGTGCCTACTATGGATGTTTCTGTAGTAGATTTAACTGTAAAGTTAGAAAAGCCAACGTCTTATGAGGCAATTAAAGAGGCAATGAAATCAGCTTCTGAAAATGAAATGAAAGGAATTTTAGGATACACAGAAGAGTTGTTAGTATCTCAAGATTTTGTTGGAGATACAAGAACTTCAATTTTTGATGCTAATGCAGGAATTGCTTTAAACGATAATTTTGTAAAAGTTGTTTCTTGGTATGATAATGAAATGGGATATTCTGCTAAAATTGTTGATTTAATTGAATATGCAGATACTATCAGTCAAAAAGAAAATAAAGAAGAATCTGTTTTAGCGTAAAATAGTTTTTCAAAACATAAAAAAGGCTTGGTGATTTTTTAATTACCAAGCCTTTTTAGTTTATGTCTATTGTTAATAGTTTCTTATTTAATTGCAATAACACTAATTTCTACATTAACAAATTTTGGAAGGTTAGCTACTTCTACCGTTTCTCTAGCTGGTGCTGTTTCTTCGTTAAAGTATTTCGCATATACTTCATTTATAGCACTAAAATTATGCATGTCAGAAATAAAGATAGAAGTCTTTACAATGTTTTCAAAAGTCATTTCAGCCGCTGCTAATACTTCTTTTAAGTTTTCCATTACTTGCGTGGTTTCAGCAGCAATGTTGTCTAAAACCAATTCGCCATTTTCTGGATTAATAGCAATTTGTCCTGAAGTATATAAGGTGTTTCCAACTAACGTTGCTTGATTGTACGGACCAATTGGAGCAGGTGCTTTTGTTGTTGTAATTATAGTTTTCATTTGTAAGTGTTTTGTGTTAGAATAATAATCTGTCTGGTAAACTACGTTTATCCCATTTTAAGTCGCTTAACAAACTAGAATTAACTCCGATTCTAAAGAAGTAAGATTTATTGTCTCCAAATGGAGACCAATCAAAGTTAAAGTTCCAGCTATCTAAATCTCTCGTAAAACCTAGTCGTGTATAAGAAAAACCTTTGTTTTTAAAGTCGTAACCAGAACTATATCGTACTTTCCATTTAGGTGAAAGTTCTAAATTTCCATTAAACATTAGTGTATTGGCACCAATACCACTAAAATTATAACCATTATCAGAATAATTGATTGAGTATCCTAGATTGATGCTCCAAGGAATTGTGGCTTTATATAATTTGGTTTTCTTTACCTCGTTATTCTGTTTGTTGTTAATATTATTAATATTACCTCCAAACTGATTTTGATTATTTTTATTAGAGTTAGAAGAATTGTTATCGTTTTTCTTTTCAAAATCTTTGTTAGATAGAGAGATGTTAGCGGTGATATTGGCATTTGTTAAGCGTAAAATACCTTTGTTAAATTTATTAATCCTTATCCCTTGACTAGTAATCTGATATGGGTCAAAAATAGCTCCAAAATTTAAAGAAAGTTTGTCCTTAAAAAAGCGAGTACCACCTGTCATAGAAACAGTACTCCATCGTAAACTATCAGCAGCAATATTGTAACTTGTTCTAAAGTTTAAATTGTTTAAAATAGTTATTTTTTTTGCTTCAGTTTCTGTAGAATCTCTAGAGGTAACTTTAGCTTCTAATACATTGTCAACAGAAATTCCAATGGAGTTAGATAAACCTTGTGAAGGCCTTCCATACAAGCCACTTTCAAAAGGTGTATAGGTTAAAATATCATTAGGATCACTGCTTTGTCGTACTTGTTGGTTGTATTTATCAGCAAAATCAGGTCTGTAAGTATAAGAGATAGATGGTCTCATCGTATGTCTAAACTTAAGCTTTCCCTTGTTGAAAGAAAAATTACCATAAACATTGGTGCTTAAAGAAAGACCAACATTGTATTCTCTAAAACTTTTGAAACCCCTAATAGTATCATTTACTGCTGCACCTAAACCTAGTTTTGTGTCTGAGTTAGGAACGGTAGGATCGTATCTTTTATTGATATAATCAAAATTCCAAACCTCTTTATATCTTGCACTTGGAGAAAGTGTAAAATATTTTAAAACCTTCATACTTGTATTGGTAGAAGCTGTGTGTTGTACTCCAGCTTTAGCAGTTTTAAACATGATAGGTTTAAAGAACTCTGCATCGGTTGTATTGATTCTGTATTCACCTCTCATGTTGTAATTCAAGCCAATTTTTTGAAAAGCATTTTTCTTAACGCCATTTTTACCAGCAAAGGGATAAATACGATCCATATTAACCTGTAAAGCAGGTAAAGTCATGTCAATTCGTTGCGTATTTGTATTTTGTGAATGTTGAGCTGTGGCATTTAAATTAAACGGAGTTCCAACAAATTTTTTGTAATAAGAAATAGAAGAATTTAATGTATTGGTTAAAAAGTCATTGCTATTTACTTCATTAAGAGATTCTCTAAAGTATTTACTACTACCAACATTAACAGAAGCAGAAAAACGAGAATTAGGATTTGCTTTAGAATCTTGAGAATGTATCCAGCGAATATTAAAATTTGTTCTTTTATTATAATCGTCAAACCCTTTAACACTGTTGATTAAGTTTTCAAATTTAAAACTGAAATTACCATTAAATTTGTAACGTACTACATAGCTTGATTCTGCCCTTAATCCCCAACTTCCATTTGTATATACATCTCCTAATAAAGTAATGTCTACATAATCGTTCATGGCTAAATAATAACCACCATTTTGTAAAAAATATCCTTGATTGCTATTTTGTCCCCAGGTTGGAATAATAAATCCAGAAGCTCTTTTTTCTGTCATAGGAAAATAAGCAAAAGGAAGTGCTAATGGAGTTGGTACATCTGCAATTACTAAATTACTTAATCCAACAATAATTTTTTTACCAGGTACCAGTTTGGCTTTGTTTGTTCTGATATAATAATCTGGATTAGGTTTGTCTGATGTTGTAAACTTAATGTCTCTTATAAAAATTGTAGAATCATTAACCCTTTTGGTTTTCTTACCATAAGTAATCATTCCAGATTGGTTGGTTTTTATTCCGTAAATAAGTGCTCTTTTGGTTTTGAAATTATACAAAATAGAATCTTGTTCAGATTCTTGACTTCCTTGTTTAAAGACTGGTCTTTGATGATATCCTAAGCTATCTTTAATTCCGCGAGCAAATAAAGTATTCTTTTTATTGTCAATTAAAATATAACCAGCTTTTAAGTCAATATCTTCATAAGTTACATGTGCCTCGTTATAAAGTTCAACTTGTTTTTTCTTTGCTAATTGTTTGATATACTCTTTAGCATCGTGAGTAATTTTGCTATTAACAGAACTTTTAGGTTTGATAATACTATCTTTTTTAATGGTATCAGTAACCTTAGTTAGTGCTAAGCTATCTTTCTTAATTGTATTTTTTTTATCTTTATTAGATGTTTTTGGATTGGTTTTTGGGTTTGTATTTTGAGACCAACCAATTTGTAAGCAAAAAAAGCTAAGAAAGCTGAATAAAAGAATATGACGTATGTTTGATTGCAATACTTTTAATGCTATTTTTGTGTTTAATGTAAAAATATACTTCAAATATGGAAGCACCAAATTTGAGTTGCCAAAATTAAGTAAAAATTATTGATGCCCTTGTTAACGAAGACTAAATTTATAGATAATTATAAGCTTTTATTTATTTTAATAAACTGCTGCTTTCTTTTTGGAGGAATCCAAACAAATATTGCCCAAAAAAAGAAATACACAGTTGTATTAGATGCTGGTCATGGAGGAGAAGATCCAGGTAATATAGGTAACGGTTATAGAGAAAAAAATATTGCTTTAAATACAGCATTAGAAGTTGGTAAAATATTAAAATCTAGAAAAGACATTAAAGTAGTTTATACCAGAACAAAAGATGTATTTGTAGATCTTTGGAAAAGAGGAGATATTGCTAACGATGTAAAAGCAGATGTTTTTGTCTCAATTCATTGTGATGCACATACTTCAAGAGCTTATGGTTCAGGTACTTTTGTATTAGGATTAGATGCCAATAAACAAAATTTTAATGTTGCTAAAAAAGAAAATAGTGTTATTCTTTTAGAGAAGGATTACAAACAAAATTATAAGTACAATCCAAATTCCCCAGAATCTTTAATAGGTTTGTCGTTGTTACAAGAAGAAAATCTAGAACAAAGTTTATTGTTAGCTAGTAGTATTCAAAAAAACTTTACAAAAAGAAACAAAAGGAAAAACAGGGGAGTAAAACAAGCCGGTTTTGTTGTGTTATATCAAACAACCATGCCAAGTGTTTTGGTAGAGTTAGGATTTTTAACGAATAAAAAAGAAGGACGTTTTTTAAATTCAAAAAGCGGACAAAAATCAATGGCAAAAAGCATTGCTTTGTCTATAAAGAGCTATATTGATCAGTTAAAACTAAATACCGTTGAGGTAGTGAATGAAGAAGAGCCAATTGTAATACATACTCCTACACCGAAAAAGAGTATTGATGTTAAAGAGGATATTTATTTTAAAATTCAGATTTCATCAAGTAAAAGAAGAATCGCTACAAAGTCGTATAATTTCAGAGGATTAAAGAATGTAGAAAGGGTAAAAGTACAGTCTTATTATAAATATTATTATGGTAAAACCTCTAATTATCAAAATATTAAATCGTTATTGAGAAGAGTGAAGAAGAAAGGGTATAAATCAGCATTTATTGCTGCATTTAAAAATGGAGATAAAATTTCGGTTAAGGAAGCTTTAAAATCACGCTAAATAAGCATCCATCTCCAAAAATATTAGTAATATTGTTACTTAAATAAGAACGTATGTCTAGAGAATTAAAAACAGGATTAATAGCAATAATTGTTATTGCATTATTTGTCTGGGGATTTAACTTCTTGAAAGGAGAAAATATTTTTGCAAAAAGTCAACGTCACTTTTTTGTTGAGTATAATAATATACAAGGATTAAAGAAGTCTAGTAGTGTGACTATCAATGGATTACAGGTGGGTAAAGTTGTAGACATTAAATTTAATAAAGATCCAGAAAAAAAAGGAAAATTAATTGTAGAGTTATTGATAGAAAATGACTTTGAATTTTCTAAAAAGAGTATAGCTAAAATATACAGTGCCAGTTTAATGGGTGGACAATCGATGGCAATTATACCTTCTTATGAGGGGGAACTTGCTGTTTCTGGAGATTTTTTAAATGGAGAAGTAGAGTCTGATATTTTTTCTGCTGTTGGAGAAAAGTTAAATCCATTACAAGCAAAATTAGAAAGTGTAATTGTAAGTGCAGATTCACTATTATTAGGCTTAAATCAAACCTTAACTATAGAGTCACGTAAAAGCTTAAATAGAAGTATTAAAGGTTTAGAATACACTATTGGAGATGTTCGAAAAACAATTGGTTCTGTAAATCAGTTATTAGATTCTAGTAAGGTTGGTATCAAAGTAACATTTGATAAAACAAAAGTTATTACAGAAAATTTTGCAAAATTATCAGATACCTTGGTGAATGCTAATATTGGTTTAATGGTTAAGAAAGCACAGCAATCATTGGATTATGTAAACCAATTAATGGCTGGAATCCAAAAAGGAGAAGGTTCATTTGGTAAGTTTGTAAAGGACGAAACCATGTATAATAACTTAACCAATATGTCTAAAGAATTGGAAGAGTTAATTAGAGAAATGAAATTAAATCCGAAGCGATTTGTACATTTTTCTTTATTTGGAAGAAGAGCTGTACCTTATGATCCAGAAAAGAATAAAAAGAATGTAACCAACACGAATAAAAAATAATGAGTTGGATTAAAATTATTTCTTTTGATGAGGCGACTGGAAAATTAAAAAGACTCTACGAAAAAGTTACTGGACCTAATAATAATGTAGACAATATTATGATGGTTTATGGTTTAAGACCTCATACAATGACAGGACATATGTCTTTGTATAAGAATGTATTGCACAATAGCAACAATACATTGCCAAAATGGTTTTTAGAAACTATAGGAGTACATGTAAGTATGCTAAACAAATGCGATTATTGTATTGATCATCATTTTCAAGGATTGAAAAGATTAGTTAATGATGATGAAAAATCTGCAAAAATAAAAGTAGATTTACAAGAGGGAAAGGCTCCTTTTAAAGAAGATAAATACAACAAAGCATTACAATATGCAGAAAAACTAACTAAAGATGCATCAACAATGCAAGAAGTAGATGTAATTTCTTTAAGAACTTCTGGATTAACTGATGGAGAGATTTTAGAAATTAATCAAGTGGTTAGTTATTTTAATTATGCCAATAGAACCGTTTTAGGTTTAGGAGTAAATACAACTGGAGATATTATAGGCTTATCTCCGAACAATAGTGATGATGAAAACAATTGGAATCATCAATAAAAACTGAATAAATAGATATGCAATACTTACCAAACATAATTTTTGCGATTGTTTTAGTAGCCGGAATCGGTTTTTTTGTAAAAAATATCAAAACCTTAATCCGAAATATAAAATTAGGGAAAGCAGTAGATCGATCAGATAATAAATCTGCTCGTTGGAAAAACATGGCAAAAATTGCTTTAGGGCAATACAAAATGGTGCGTCGTCCAGTATCTGGAATTCTTCACGTAATTGTATATGTTGGTTTTATCATTATTAACATAGAAGTACTAGAAATAATTATCGATGGATTGTTTGGAACTCATCGTGTATTTCAACCAATTTTGGGTGATGCTATTTATGGATTTTTAATCGGAACTTTTGAAATACTTGCTGCTTTGGTATTTGTCTCTGTAATTATTTTTTGGATTCGAAGAAATGTAATAAAACTGAAACGTTTCTTAAGCAAAGAGATGAAAGGGTGGCCTAAAAATGATGGAAATTTTATCCTATACTTTGAAATGGTTTTAATGACTCTTTTCATTGTTATGAATGCTACCGATGTTCCTTTTCAAGAAGCAGGAATCGGAAATCCAATCAGTCAATTGGTAGCACCTTGGTTTAGTGGAGCTACTCCAGAAACATTACATATTATAGAAAAGTCTGCTTGGTGGGTGCATATTGTCGGAATTTTAATTTTCTTAAACTATTTATATTACTCAAAGCATTTACATATCTTATTAGCTTTTCCAAATACATTCTATGCAAAACTACAACCAAAAGGGCAATTAGATAATTTAGAAGCGGTAACTAAAGAAGTACAATTAATGATGGATCCAAGTGCAGATCCGTATGCAATGCCAGAAGAAGGTGCAGAAGATGAAGTGCCAGAAAAATTTGGAGCTAGTGATGTAACAGATTTGAATTGGGTACAACTAATGAATGCATATACCTGTACAGAATGTGGTAGATGTACATCTTCATGTCCAGCAAATTTAACAGGAAAAGAGTTATCGCCTAGAGCGATTATGATGAAAACTCGTGATAGAGTTGAAGAAGTTGGAAAAAATATGGATGCTAATGGCGGTGAATTTAAAGAAGATGGAAAACAATTATTAAACGATTACATTACACCAGAAGAGCTTTGGGCTTGTACAAGTTGTAATGCTTGTGTACAAGAATGTCCAGTAAATATAGATCCTTTATCTATTATTATGGATATGAGAAGATATTTGGTAATGGAACAAAGTGCTGCTCCTCAAGAATTAAATATGATGATGACAAATATCGAAAATAATGGAGCGCCTTGGCAATACAATCAGATGGATAGATTGAATTGGAAAGATGAATAAAATTACTGTAAGTATGATGATGAGAAAAAGTATTTTTAAAATAGCTTTAAGTAGTGTATTTGTTCTTTTTAGTTTTCAACTGATAGCTCAAAATACCAATGTACCTAAAGGAGTACATACGGTTACTAAACAGATGTTTTCGTATGTGAATGCCAAAAATTATGATGGAATATTAGAGATATCTTATCCTAAAATTTTTGAGATTCTTCCTAAAAAACAAATGAAATTAGTTTTTAAAAGTACGTTTGAAGGAGACGAGGATTTTAAATTAGAGATTCCAAAAATAAAACCTGTTTATAAAGTATCCAAACTCTATAAAGATTCGAAAGAAAACTTGCAATTTGCCTTTGTTTCTTATGATATGAGTATGAACATGACTTTCCACAATCAAGAATTTGATGAAGATGGAAAGAAAATGATGACAAATATTATGAAAGCCAAAGGCATGGATGTTACATTTACAGCAGACAATGCTATGAATGTAAAAATGAATGATCGAGTAAATATTGTTATTAAAGATGAATTTACCAATAACCAATGGAGGATTTTAAATTATGATCCAGATTCACCATTGTTTTATCAAATTATACCAACAAAAGTTTTAGAAGAAGCAAAAGCATATCGTCAAGATCTTTTGTTAGAAAGAAAAAAAGCTAAGAATTAATTACCAACTACTAAAAACGAGATGTATGAATGTACCTACAATGGCAGATATGATGGCTCAAGGAAAGCAACCAGAGGTGTTGTTTTGGGTTGGAGCAGCAGGAAGTTTTGATGATAGAGCAAAAAAAATTACTAGAGCTTTTGTAAAAATATTGCATCAAGCTAAAGTAGATTTTGCTGTATTAGGAACCGAAGAAAGCTCTACTGGTGATGCTGCCAAACGAGCAGGAAATGAGTTTTTATTTCAAATGCAAGCAGTTACTAATATTGAAGTATTGAATGCTTACGAAGTAAAAACGATTGTTACTTGTGATCCTCATTCATTTAACACCTTAAAAAATGAATATCCTAGTTTAGGAGGTAATTATAAAGTATATCATCATACACAATATATAAAACAGCTAATTGCTGATGGGAGACTTTCTATTGATGATACTGTCTTAAAGGATAAAAGAGTTACTTTTCATGATCCTTGTTATTTAGGAAGAGCCAATGATGAATACGAATCTCCTAGAGAAATTATTAAGCGTTTAGGAGTTAATTTAGCAGAAATGAAACGTAGCAAATCTACGGCTTTATGCTGTGGTGCCGGAGGAGCTCAAATGTTTAAAGAACCAGAAAAAGGAGACAAAGACATTAATGTATTAAGAACAGAAGACGCTTTAAAAGTCTCTCCAGAAATAATTGCTACTGGTTGTCCATATTGTAATACAATGATGACAGATGGTGTAAAGTTTAAAGAGAAAGAATCTGAAATTGAAGTATTGGATATTGCAGAATTAATAGCGCAAGCCAATCAATTATAAAGTAAAAAAGTTATGAAAAATATAGTTACCTTATTAATTTTTGCCCTCATACTGGCTTCTTGTGGAGAAAAAAAAGCAACAAAAAAAGAAGTAGTGCCTGTTCAAAAGGTTGAAGAAGTAACAAAAACAGAAGAGGTGAAGGAAGTGCCTAAGCCAGTAGTTGTTTTTACTGTTCAAATTGGGGCAACTAAAAGAAAAAGTAAGCTATTTTCTTCAGTAAAAGATGTTCAAGTGTTTAATGAAAACGGAATGTTTAAATACAGAGTTGGAGCATTTACATCTTACAAAGAAGCAAAAGCGTATAAAAAACAATTGCAACAAAAATATTCAGGAGTTTTTATTCAAGCTATAAAAGATAACAAACCAATTTCTATTGCAGCTGCACTAAAATAAAACTGTATTATGGAATTTTCAAATATTGAAGTTTTACAATTACCTGATATTACAAACTTAACTTTTAAAAAAATTCATAAAGATTATTTAAAAGTGTTGATTGCTACAACAATACTAACATTTTTAGTCTTATTTATAGGTTTGTATGTATTAGATATTTATGTAGAAAAAATAGGTTCTTATGAGTATTTAAACTTCATTTATTTTTTATTGGGAGGATTGTTTATCATATCATTAACATGGATTTACATAGGTTTTTCTCGAAGAAAATATGCGCTTAGAGAAAAAGATATTACCTATAAAAGTGGTGTATTGATAAAAACAATTACTACAGTTCCTTTTTCTAGAATACAACATGTAGAAATTAATGAAGCACCAACATCAAGATTATTTAAATTGGCTTCTTTAGATGTATTTACAGCAGGAGATAGTAGTAATGATTTGGTAATTAAAGGAATTAAAAAAGAAGAAGCTTTAAAAATTAAAGAATTCATTAACCAGCAAATAAATGGCTAAGAATTCGTTATTTCATGAGTTTTCGAGGCAATCTCCAAAAGGGATTTTCGTAATTTATATTCAGTTGTTATATAAAGTATTTAAAGCAACATGGGTATTATTAATCATCTTTATACAACGATTTTCTAAATTGCCAGAAATGGCAATTACTTATGTCTATTTAGGAGCCATAGGTTTATTGATACTCTTCCTTGTTAGAGCTTATTTGATATACAAAAACTTTTTATTTAAAATAGATAACGATCATTTTGTCTTAAAAGAAGGAATCATTAAGAAAAAGAATACTTCAATTTCTTTTGATAGAATTCAGAATATAAACTTTAAACAAAATATTATACAACAAGTAATAAATGTTTATGAAGTTAGTATTGAAACAGCAGGATCTAAGAATACTGAAATAGCGATTAAAGCTTTAAGTTTTGATAAAGCCCAAGCACTAAAACAAACAATTTCTAACGTAAAGAAAACAACTGTAGAGACTAAAGAAGATGTTCAAGAACCAACAGCTCCCAAACCATTATTAAAGATTGGTTTTTTAGAGTTGTTAAAGGTAAGTTTAACAGAAAATCATTTACAAAACTTACTCATTTTTATAGCCTTATTATTTGGGTTGTTACAACAATTAAAAGATGTATTTAATGGTTTAGGAAAAGAAGAAGTACTGAGTGAATATATTCAAGTAAATCCAGAAAGTCTTTTTAGTAGCTTAATCATTTTAGTTGTACTCGTTATTTTATTATTGCTAATTGGTTTGGTTAGTTCTTTTGTAAGAGTGATTCTATTTCATTTTAATCTAACATTGTTTATTAAAGAAAAATCTTTTGATATCACACAAGGATTATTGACCAAAAAATCAATCATTTTAAGTAAAGGAAAAGTACAGAATATTACAGTTTCTACTAATCCTATTAAAAGAAAACTCGGAATCTCTTTCATTACATTTAAACAAGCAGTTAGTGGGAAAGTAAAAAAGCAACAAAGCAAACTGATTCGTATTATTGGATGTAAAGCAGATCAAGTAAAAGCAGTAAAAGAATTATTATATACTAACGAATCTATAGATAATCAAACTTCTTATTTACCAGATACTTATTATTTGTTTAGAATGTATTTTAGAAGTGGGATTGGACTATTAATTATTAATTTACTTATTTTCTTTTTGATAGAAGATCCAATTTGGTTTTGTGTAAATGCACTTTTTGTTCCGATAACTATTGTATTGGTTCAATTAAAATATAAGAAAGCATTTTACCAGTTTAATGACGACTTATTGCTGGTAGGAAAAGGAAGAATAGAAACACACTTAACGTATTTACCTTTATTTAAAGTGCAAAATATTGCGATGAAACAAACCATTTTTCAACAGCGAAGAAATGTGGTAAATTTAGTATTACAAACAGCTTCAGGTAAAATTAGAATTCCCTGTATAGAAAAAGAAAGAGCCACCACTTTATACAATTATATTTTATACAAAGTAGAAAGTAATCAAGAATCATGGATGTAAAAAAATACATACAGGCAGCACGTTTACGAACGCTTCCTTTATCAGTTTCAGGAATTATTGTTGGATGTTCTTTGGGATTTAAAGAGGTATTACTTGCAGATAGTACTACTTCTTCTATTTGGCAATCTCCAATTTTCTGGTTGGCAATTTTAACTACTATTGGTTTTCAAGTACTGTCTAATTTTGCCAATGATTATGGTGATGGTGTTAAAGGAACTGATGACAATAGAATTGGAGAAAAACGTTTAGTAGCTTCTGGAGCCATCACGCCAAAACAAATGAAAACAGCAATGGTAGTAACAACGATGATCACATTAGTAGTGGCAAGCTTGTTAATTTATAAGGCTTTTGGCAAAGACAATTTTGGATATTCTCTGTTATTTTTTGGACTAGGAATTGCCTCTATTGCAGCAGCAATTAAATACACGGTAGGAAAATCTGCTTATGGATATAGTGGTTTTGGTGATGTATTTGTATTTGTATTTTTTGGTTTGTTAAGTGTTGTTGGATCGTATTTTTTATTTACAAAAGAGGTTAGCTTTACCATTTTTATGCCAGCTTTTTCTATTGGATTGCTAAGTACAGCTGTATTGAACTTGAACAATATGAGAGATAGAGAGAATGATAAAAAAGCAGGAAAGAATACTTTAGTAGTTAAAATTGGTGCTGAGTTTGCCAAATATTACCATTACTATTTAATTACCGCCTCTTTTTTATTTGCTTTATTATACATTGTTATAAAGTATCAAAGTCCGTTTCAGTTTTTATTTATCATCGCTTATTTACCTTTAATAAAACACCTATTATTTGTGGTAAAAAATAAAGATGAAGCCGCTTTAGATGGCGAATTAAAGAAAGTAGTATTGAGTACTTTTTTGTTTGGCATTCTTTTTGGTTTAGGACAAGTATTATAACAATAAAACAAACCAATCATGAAAAAAATACTGCTATTATTTAGTGTTGTGTTATTACTAGCTGCTTGTAATGATTCACAAAACGATGCTGCATTAGGTAATTATAGATTTGATGCTAATGCTACTCAGGCAATGGAAGTTGCAGATGTTAAGAGTGGTCGTATGTCAGCAAAAAAAATGAAATCATCACCTGTTAGTAAAGTAGACAACTTAAACGTAAAAAGAAAATTAATTAAAACAGGTAATGTAGAGTTTGAAACCAAAGATTTAGAAACTACTAAAACAACAATTTTAAACCTTGTAAAACAATACAATGCTTATATCGCAAGAGATAATCAATACAAATCTTATGATAGAATAAGTACAACTTTATCGGTAAGGATTCCTGCAGAAAGCTTTGATAAAATACTTGAAGGTATCGTAAAAGGTGTAGAGAAATTTGATCATAAAAACATTCATATTTCTGATGTTACAGAACAATTTTTAGATGTTGAAGCTAGATTAAAAACAAAAAAGGCCTTAGAACTTAAATATTTAGAAATTCTTAAAAAAGCCAAAACAGTAAGAGAAATTTTAGATGTAGAAAGAGAGTTAGGAAAGCTAAGAGGAGATATTGAAGCTACAGAAGGAAGACTTAAATATTTAAAAAACCAAGTAGCCTTTTCTACATTAAACATTACATTTTATAAAAAAGTTATAGAAAGCGAAACTGGTTTTGGTGGTAAAATCGGTGAAGCCTTTAAAAAAGGTTTTGAAAATATAAAAGTTTTTTTCGTTTCAATGATTACTATTTGGCCATTTATTATTATTTTGTTCTTACTAATTTTCTATTTTAGAAAAAGAATTAAGAGAACAAAATCATAACACATAATGAATATTACTTTTTACGGACATGCAAGTTTTGGTATTGAAGTAAACGGAAAACACATCATAGTAGATCCGTTTATTTCTGCCAATTCAAAAGCTTCACATATAGATATTAATCAACTAAAAGCAGATTATATTTTAGTTACGCATGCACATCAAGATCATGTGTTAGATGTAGAAGCTATTGCAAAAAGAACAGGTGCAGTAATTATTTCTAATTACGAAATTGTCAATCATTTTTTAGCAAAAGATTTAAAAGGTCACCATTTAAATCATGGAGGAACTTTTTCTTGTGATGAATTTTCTGCAAAATATGTAAATGCAATACATACTTCTTCTTTTGCAGATGGTACTTATGGAGGAGAACCAGGAGGGTTTGTTTTTACTGCGAATAATAAATCTATTTATATTGCAGGTGATACTTGTGCGCATTTTGATATGAAGTTGATTCCGATGTTTACAAAAATTGATATTGCAATTTTACCAATTGGAGATACTTTTACTATGGGTGTTGATGAGGCAATTGTTGCGAGTAACTTTGTAGAGTGTGATAGGATTATTGGCTGCCATTTTAATACGTTTCCTCCTATAGAAATTGACTTAGAAAAGGCAAAAAAGAGCTTTATATCTCAGTCAAAAGAATTAATTTTGTTGGATATAGGAAACTCATTAAGTATTTAATATAAAAATGAAAGCAGTTAAAATAATTTTAGGAATTGTTACGGCTTTGGTTGTCGTCTTTTTTTCAACAGGATTATTCGTTAAAGAAACCACGTATCAAGTAAAAGTTACAATTAATAAACCTGTTTCTGAGGTGTTTACTGTTTTTAATGATCAAGAAAAAATGACGGTTTGGTTACCTGAAGTTAAATCTATTGAGCCCATAAATATTAAACCAGGAATTGTTGGTAGTGAATATAAGATGACGGTAGATAATAATGGACAAACAGTTATTATGAAAGAGAAAGTACTAGCATACGTTCCAAATCAAAAAGTAACGTTGTTTTTTGATGCTGATGATATGTTAAAAACGGATGATTATAATTTTTCTGAAGCTAATGGAGTTACTACAATTGTTAAGGATGTAAGCTGTAAAAGTGATTCTTATATTATGAGTTGTATGTTTCCTTATTTTAAAGGTTTCTTTAAAGATATAGACCAAAAGTATTTAAATGATTTTAAGACGTATATCGAAAAATAAATACTCTTTTTAAGTAAAAAACAGCCAAAAAATTTACTCTTTTTATAGAGAAATAGCGTATTTTTGTAATATCTTATGAAGAGGAGAATTACAACATACTTTCTTTGTTTTTTATACCTTCTGGCCATGTTTAGACCAGTAGCTCCTTTTTTTGAATACTATTTTAATTACGATTATATTTCAAAGGTTTTATGTATTAATAAAGATGAACCTGAACTAGATTGTAAAGGGAAATGTTATTTAAAAAAGCAATTAAAAGAACAAGAATCTTCTCAAGAAAAAAATAGTACAAATCACCTTTCAATAGATTTAGACAAATATCCAGTTACTACTTTAGGTATGTTTTCATATTCTTTAAGTAGTTTTTTTAATTTAAAAGAAACGTGTTTCCCTAAAGAACTAGGAAAAACGAAAAAGTATTTGTCTAAAGTATTTCACCCACCAACACCTTTATTGCACATAGGGTAATTAAATGCATCTAATTTTTAGATGTGTTTTGTGATACCTTAAATTATCACTTCAAAAACATAAGCTGTGTATTGTTTTATAATTGAATTAAACAATATTGTCATGTACTTTTTTGAAGAGAATAGGAGCGTTATGCCTATTGATAAATAACATAATTAGATTTTTTTTAAGAGTTTACTCTTTTAAAAAGATATAGGTATGCTATAAAATTATAGTGTACAGGATACGAATGCAATAAAAATAAAGAAATGTTAAAAAAAATAGTTACTGTGCTATTCATACTAAGTAGTTTATGGGTGCAGTCACAACAAATAATAAAAGGAAAGGTAATTGATAAACAAACAAAAATACCTTTAAACGGAGCTTCAGTAATCATTAAAAACACCACTATTGGAGTACAAACCAATGCATCTGGAGAATTTAAAATTGAAACCAAAGAGAACTATGAAAAAGTAGTTATTTCTTATATCGGTTATGAAGAAAAAGAAGTACTGATTACAAATTTAAACGGAATCATAGAGCTAACAGTTAAAGAAGAATTACTAGAAACTGTTGTAGTGAGTGCTTCTAGAACACGCCAAAAAAGAGAAGATGTACCTGTTGCCATCTCAACAGTAACAAGTGGGAAAATGGCAGAGATGAAACCTAACACAGCAGATGAGGTATTAAATCAAATCAGCGGAGTATTAATGGTTCCACTTGGAGGAGAACAACATATGATGGCTATAAGACAACCAATATCTACTAAAAGTGTCTTTTTGTATTTAGAAGACGGAGTAGCAATTAGACCTACAGGTGTTTTTAATCACAATGCTTTGCTAGAAATGAATCTAGCTGCAACTAAGAATATAGAAATAATTAGAGGACCTTATTCTTCATTATATGGTAGTGAAGCAATTGGTGGTGCTATCAACTTTATTACAGAAAATCCGTCAGAAAATAAAAAAGCTACAATTTCTGTTAGAGCAAATAACCTTGGTTATAGTAGACTAGATTTCAAATATTCTGATATCATTGGAAAAACAGGAATCCTTTTAGCAGCTTATAAAGCCAAAACAAAAGATGGATATAGAGATTATGGAGACAATGATAAAAATGCGCTAACAGCTAAAATAACTCATCAATTTTCTGATAAAATGTTTTGGACAAACACATTAAGTTATGTGAGTTATTTTAGTGAAATGAGTGGAAGCATTGGTGAGGATAAGTTTTTAAAGAAAGACTATGCTTCAGATCATACTTTTACCTATAGAGATGCTAAGGTTTTTCGATTAAACTCTACATTAAAATATCGATGGAATGATTCTCAGAATTCATCGTTAACTTTTTTAAATAGATACAATAGAATGGAGCAAAATCCTAGTTACAGAATTAGTAGTAGAACAGCTCCAGATACTTATACAAAAGGACAAATTAATGACAATAAGTTTACCAGTTTTGGTTTAATTGCTCAACACAATTTAACATTTGATAAAGCAAAAATAAATGCTGGATTTAGCTTAGATTATAGTCCCAATAGTTATGTGTCTGATGAAATTAATGTCTATAGAAATACTAAAGGAATATTTGAAAGCTATACCTTAAATAATAAGAAACTATCTCACTACGATGTAGATTTATTCAATATTGGTGTGTATGCTTCTGGAGAATACAGTTTATCTGAGCAATTTAAATTAAATGCAGGAATTCGTTTAGATCAATTTAATTACGATTTTACAAATTTAATAGGGAATAATGCTACAGATTATAAAGCCCCAGATTCTAAAAATTCTTTTACAGCTTTAACTCCTAGAATCGGTCTTATTTATAAAGCAAGTAAGAATAACGGAGTTTATTTAAATTATAGTAACGGGTTTATTCCTCCAAGTGTAGGAGAATTGTATAGAAGAAACGATGTGCCATTATTAGATCCAGCAACTTTTAATAATTACGAAATAGGAAATTGGTTGCGATTGTTTCAAAACAAAGTGTATATAGAACTTGGTGCTTACTATATGAAAGGAAAGAATGAAGTTGTTTCTGTTACTACAATTGTGAATGGCGATGAAACTAGAGAGAATAAAAATGTAGGAGAGACAGAACATTACGGTCTAGAATATTTATTCAAGTATAAACCATTTAGTACTATTAATTTTAGACTTAGTGGAAGCTATTCTAAACACAAATACATAGATTTTGTTACAAAAATTAATGAAGGAGTAAAGACAGATTTTAGTGGTAATGAAATGCCCGGAGCTCCAAATTGGGTTTCTAATGCCGAGATTGTTTATAAGCCATCATTTGTTAAAAATTTAAGTCTTGCTGTAGAATGGCAACATGTAGGAAAATACTTTACCGATGAAAAGAATACAATTCCTTACAACGGGTATGATATCTATAATGCTAGAATTGGATATAAGCTTAAGAAAGTATATGCTTGGTTAAGAGTAAATAACTTAACTGATAAATTATATTCTCCTAGAGTTGCAACTCGATATGGAAAAACTACATATACTCCAGGACCGCCAATTACGTATAATTTCGGAATCGAATACAATATATTTTAATGATGAAATTAGCTAAGATAATTTTGCTATTTATTGTATTGGGGGCTTTTAAGGTTGTATCACAAACAGAAATAGCATCAAACGCAAAAGGAGTTTTTATATCTAAAGATGATAAAGGAGCTATTTTATTAAACTGGTCTGAACAAGTCAATAAAAATCAGTTTGTTTTAAAATATGTAGAGTTTGATGATTATGGAAATAGAAAGTCAGAGATAAAAACTGTGCTACCAACTTTAGGAATGCAATCGCATGCAGAAAGCATGGCAAAAATAATACGTAGTGCTAAAGGCATATTGTATGTAGTTTTTAGAATTAAAACTTCAAATCCCAAGAGTAGGTTTGGTGGACATATCTATTATACCATGTCTACAGATAATGGAAAAACGTGGCATAAAAAACAAAAGCTTGTGAAAATTAAAAATACAAGAAGTCAAAGTTTTTACGATGTGACTTTATTATCTGATGGAGAAGTAGGAATAAGTTGGTTGGATAGCAGAAAGTTGGAAAAAAATAAAGACGGAAGCACACTTTATTTTTCAAAAACCAATGGCATTAATGGATTTGTAAAAGGAAAACCTATCGCAGGATCTACTTGTCAATGTTGTAGAACAGAAATTTTTAGAGACTCAAAAAATAATATACATATCGCTTTTAGAAATATTACAGAAGGCTCAATAAGAGATATGTATAGTGTTGTTTCTACGAATAATGGACATACATTTTCTGAACTTAGAAGAATTGGTAAAGACAATTGGAAACTTGATGGTTGTCCGCATACAGGACCTAGTTTAGCGGGAAATAATAAGTCGTTAGCAGCAGTTTGGTATACTGGTGCAGAAAGTGGAGATGGTATTTTCTTTAAAGAGTTAACAAAAGAATATACGGCTTTTGAAAACAAGGTATTGTTAACAGCTACAGGAGCTCATCCTCAAATGATTGCTTCAAAAGATGAGCAGTTTCATGTAGTTTATGAAGAGTTTTATAAAGAAAAAGAAAAGCTATTTAGTCAAATAGTGCTTCATACAATTAGAAAAAATCAAACATTAAAAAAGCAGATCATTTCTCAAAAAAGAACAGATAGCGACCACGCGGTAATTACTACAACAAAAAATAATAAGTTATTTATTGCTTGGATATCAGTTATTAAAGGGAAATCGAAAGTGTTTTACAAAAAAGTAGGCTAATGTGATTGTTAGTGTATTTGATTTCTGAAACCCTTATAATTTATAAGGGTTTTTTTTATTATAAATAATAATTAAGTTATTTTTGAGAATCCAATTCATCAAAGATTGATTAAAGCAACTTACCAAAAATATATTCTAAACTTTAAAAGACCCAGTGGCACTTCACGTGGAATCTTAACTACCAAAGAAACTTGGTTTATTATCTTAAGTAAAAATGGTAAACAAGGTATTGGAGAATGTGGGATCTTAAGAACTTTAAGTATAGATGACCGTCCAGATTATGAAGAAAAATTAAAATGGACTTGCGAACATATTCATTTAGGTTTAGAGACTTTATTAGAAGAATTATATGAGTTTCCAAGCATTCAATTTGGATTAGAACAGGCGTTTTTATCACTAGAAAGTAGTACAAGGTTTGACTTGTTTCCATCTTCATTTACCAAAGGAGAAAAAGCAATTCCGATTAACGGATTGGTTTGGATGGGAGATAAGGAGTTTATGAAGACCCAAATCAAAGAAAAATTAGCAACGGGCTTTTCTTGTATTAAGATGAAAATTGGGGCGATTGATTTTGAAACAGAGATTGATTTACTGCAATCTATTAGAAAAGAATTTTCTGCAAAAGAAATAGAATTGCGAGTAGATGCAAATGGCGCATTTACTCCAGCAAAAGCCTTAGAAAAATTACAACGTTTGTCTGAGTTAGAATTGCATTCTATTGAACAACCAATAAAACAAGGTCAGTTAGAAGAAATGGCAAACTTATGTAGTAAAACACCTTTGCCAATTGCACTAGATGAAGAATTAATTGGAGTATTTTCTGTAAGTGAAAAACAAAAAGTACTACAAACCATACAGCCACAATACATCATTTTAAAACCAAGTTTAGTTGGAGGTATTAAAGGTAGTAATGAATGGATACAATTAGCAGAAAAACAAGATATTGCTTGGTGGATGACCTCTGCCTTAGAAAGTAATATTGGACTAAATGCGATTGCTCAATTTACGTTTACATTAAATAATAACATGCCTCAAGGTTTAGGAACTGGAGGTTTATATACAAATAATATAGAAGCCCCATTAGAAGTAATTAATGGAGCATTACAATACAACAATTCCAAAAAATGGAATTTTAATTTATAAGAAATGAATTATATACAGCAAGCATACAAAGGCGATTTGGGAAAATGGAAGTATTTAATTATACCAATTTTATTTTTTGGTTTAATGGGGTTGAATTTTTTAGCTATTGTAGTTTTGGATTTAGATGTAGAAGAAATTATAAAAAAGGAAATAGAAAGAAAAGGTGAAAATAGATTCTTGATAGAAAGTTTAATGCCTTTTGCTGTTGGATTAGCTATGATTTTTCTTTGGGTAAAATATATTCATAAACAAAGTTTAACTTCATTAACAACTAGTCGAAAAAAAATTGATTGGAAAAGAATTTGGTTTGCTTTTGGATTATGGACCATAATTACAGTAATAATTTTAGGAATAGATTATTTTTCTTCTCCAGAAAATTACCAATGGAATTTTGAATTAATGCCATTTTTAACATTGGTACTAATCGCAATTATTTTGGTGCCTATCCAAACAAGCTTTGAAGAATACTTTTTTAGAGGATATTTGATGCAAGGATTAGGTGTTACGTTTAAGTATAAATGGATTCCATTATTTTTAACTTCAACAGTTTTTGGATTGTTACATTTAGGAAACCCAGAAGTAGCTAAACTAGGTAATTTGGTTATGGTATATTATATTGGTACAGGTTTCTTTCTTGGAATTATAACTTTAATGGATGAAGGTTTGGAATTAGCATTAGGTTTTCATGCATCTAATAATCTGATTACGGCATTATTAGTAACTGCAGATTGGACAGCTTTTCAGACGAATTCTGTATTTAAAGATGTATCAGAACCAGCATTAGGTTTTGATGTATTGATTCCGATTTGTATTTTATTTCCAATTCTATTAATTATTTTTTCTAAAAAATATGGATGGACCAATTGGAAAGATAAATTATTTGGTAAAGTAACAACTCCAGAGATTGATGAGCAATAATCAATGGCATATTGATTTTAAACTCAACGGTTATGCTTTTTCTTCTATAACCGAATTATTGGAGTATTCAAAATCTTTATCTGCTGATACGCATCAGTTTTTAGAAGATTGGTTTTCTGAGAGTGCTGTCATCACAGTAAAAACGTCTGGGTCAACAGGGAAACCAAAACCCATTCAGCTTAAAAAGGAGTTTATGATAAACTCTGCAAAAGCTACTGGTAATTTCTTTAATTTACCACAAAAAACTACAGCACTACTGTGTATGCCAACAGCTTATATTGCTGGGAAAATGATGTTAGTAAGAGCGTTGGTTTTAGGTTGGCATTTAGATATTATCACTCCAAGTACTTCTCCTTTAAAAGAGCTAAATAAATCGTATGATTTTTCTGCAATGGTTCCTTTGCAATTGAAAAATTCGCTTTTAGAGATCAATAAGGTCAAAAAACTTATTGTTGGTGGCGGAGTTGTGTCTTCAGAATTAGTAAAGGAGATTCAGCAAAGTAAAACCGAAATTTTTGCTACTTACGGAATGACAGAAACGATTACACATATTGCTGTAAAAAAACTCAATCATTTTGAAAAAAAGGGAATTCTTTTAGAAGCTCATTATCAATGTTTATCTGATGTTGTAATATCTGTAGATGATAGAAATTGTTTGGTAATTAATGCTCCCAATGTTGCTGAAGAACAGATTATTACGAATGATGTTGTAGCGTTTATTTCTGATACAGAGTTTAAATGGTTGGGGCGTTTTGACAATGTAATTAATTCTGGGGGAATCAAATTACATCCAGAAGAAATAGAAAAAAAACTATCTAAAGTAATTACAAAACGTTTTTTTGTTACGGGTATTTCTGATGAGAATTTAGGAGAAAAATTGGTATTAATTATTGAGCTAGATGTTGCTTTTAATGAAGTTGATGATTATACAAAATTGTATAATAATAGTATTAAGACGCTGAAAAACTTAAGTAAATACGAAGTGCCAAAGCAAATTTATTTTGTGCCTAATTTTATAGAAACTGAGACAAAAAAAATCCAACGTTCTAAAACATTGGATTTGATATTTTAATTCTAAAAAATGTAAAAACCTACATTTCCATAGAATGATAAACGTTATTTACGTCATCATCATCTTCTAATTTTTCTAATAGCTTTTCAACATCTGCTTGTTGTTCTTCAGAAAGTTTCGTTGTTGTTGTCGGAATTCTTTCAAATTCAGAAGATAAGATTTCGATATTATTGTCTTCTAAATACTTTTGAATAGAACCGTTTTGATCAAATGGAGCATAGATTAAAATCCCGTCTTCATCTTTAAATACTTCTTCAACCTCAAATTCAATCATTTCTAATTCAAACTCTTCCAAATCCATCGTTAATGTAGCCTCATTAATTCTAAAGTTACATACATGGTCAAACATAAAAACAACAGAACCAGAAGTTCCTAAGTTTCCATCACATTTATTAAAAGCAGCTCTTACATTAGCAACTGTTCTGTTATTATTGTCGGTTGCAGTTTCTACAACAATGGCAATTCCATGTGGTGCATATCCTTCAAACAATGTTTCTTTATAATTAGCAGTATCCTTATCGGTTGCTTTTTTAATGGCACGAGCAACATTGTCTTTAGGCATGTTCGCAGCTTTCGCATTTTGAATAACTGCTCTTAAACGAGAATTTGTTTCAGGATTTGGACCTCCTTCTTTAACAGCCATTACAATGTCTTTACCAATTCTAGTAAATGTTTTAGCCATTGCAGACCAACGTTTCATCTTTCTTGCTTTCCTAAATTCGAATGCTCTTCCCATTTCTAATTGTTAATTTTTATGTTACGTAATTCGGATTACAAATTAAAACTAAACTTGTATAACTCCCAAATTAAATTGCTTCTCAATTGGTGCGTGATTTGCAGCTTCGATTCCCATAGAAATCCAAGTTCTTGTATCTAGTGGATTGATTACTCCATCTGTCCAAATTCTGGCTGCTGCATAATACGGAGATATTTGTTTATCGTACTTAGATTTTATCTTTTCAAACAATTCAGCTTCTTTTTCTGGTGTAATTTCTTCCCCTTTCTTTTTTAATGATGCCGTTTCTATTTGTAGCAATACTTTTGCAGCAGAATTACCACTCATAACTGCTAATTCGGCACTAGGCCAAGCTGCAATTAATCTTGGGTCATAAGCTTTTCCACACATGGCATAGTTTCCTGCTCCATAAGAGTTTCCAACCACAATAGTAAACTTAGGAACCACAGAGTTACTAACCGCATTTACCATTTTAGCACCATCTTTTATAATGCCACCATGCTCAGATTTACTGCCAACCATAAAACCAGTTACATCTTGTAAAAAGACTAGTGGAATTTTCTTTTGGTTACAATTGGCAATAAAACGTGTAGCTTTGTCTGCAGAGTCGTTATAAATTACTCCACCAAATTGCATTTCTCCTTTTTTAGTTTTTACCAATTTACGTTGGTTGGCAACAATTCCAACAGCCCAACCATCAATTCTTGCATAACCTGTTAAAATGGTTTGCCCATAACCTTCTTTGTATTGTTCAAATTCAGAATCATCAACCAGACGCTCAATAATATCCAACATATCGTATTGTTCATTACGTGCTTTTGGCAACAATCCAAAAATTTCATTTTCATCTTTTGCTGGTTCTTTAGAAGTGATACGATTATAACCAGCTTTATCGTAATCACCAATTTTATCCATGATGTTTTTTATGGTATCTAAAGCATCCTTATCATCTTTAGATTTGTAGTCTGTAACACCAGATATTTCACAATGCGTTGTTGCACCACCCAAAGTTTCATTATCTATAGTTTCTCCAATTGCAGCTTTTACTAAATAGCTTCCAGCTAAAAAGATACTTCCAGTTTTATCAACAATCAATGCCTCATCACTCATAATAGGTAAGTAAGCACCTCCAGCTACACAACTTCCCATAACTGCAGAAATTTGGGTAATTCCCATACTACTCATTATGGCATTGTTTCTAAAGATGCGCCCAAAATGCTCTTTATCAGGAAAAATTTCATCTTGCATTGGTAAGTACACACCTGCAGAATCTACTAAATAGATAATTGGTAATTTATTTTCTATAGCAATTTCTTGAGCACGTAAATTCTTTTTTCCTGTTATAGGAAACCATGCTCCGGCTTTTACTGTAGCATCATTAGCTACTACAATACATTGTTTGCCTTTTACATAACCAATTTTAACTACAACACCTCCAGAAGGACAACCACCATGTTCTTGGTACATATCATCTCCAGCAAAGGCTCCAATTTCTATACTTTTGGTATTGTCGTCAAAAAGATAAGCTATTCGCTCTCTTGCAGTAAGTTTTCCTTTTGATTTGTGCTTTTCAATTCTTTTTTCTCCACCGCCTAGCTTCACCTTTTGAAGCTTTCTTTTTAAATCTGATAATAAGAGTTTATTGTGATCTTCGTTTTTATTGAAGTTTATGTCCATACAAGCATTTATTTATGTTCGCTAAATTACAAAAAATGCTATTCTTTTCTTACAAAATAAAACATGGAAATATATTCCTAGGAAAATAAAAAAATAAATTGTAACTTTGTCCAGAATTTAAAACACAAATTATGAAAACTACTAAAATAGTATTTTACGCTTCAACGGGATTATTTACCCTATTAATGCTTTTCTCTACAAGCATGTACATCTTTAACCATGAAGAAATTATAAAAGCTTTTACAAGTTTTGGTTATCCTGCTTATTTAATTTACCCACTAGCAACAGCTAAAGTTTTAGGACTAATTGCTATTTGGTTTTTTCAAAAGAAAAATATTGTTGAATGGGCTTATGCAGGATTCTTTTTTAATGCATTGTTAGCATTTTTTGCACATTATATGATTGGAGACGGAGAACAAATGGGAGCAGTAATGGCAATGGTATTATTAATGACATCATACTTTTTTAGTAAAAAAATAAACGCATAAGATGAAAAAGATATTAGCATTTGCAGGAAGTAATAGTAAGACATCAATAAATAAGCAGTTAGCAATATATGCTGCTTCAAAAGTTGATAATACCACTTTTGAAACCGTAGATTTAAATGATTTTGAATTGCCAATTTATAGTTTTGAGATAGAGGAAAATGGGTTTCCTTTGGCTGCACAAGAATTTAATAACAAATTAGCTTCGTATGATGGTTTTGTAGTTTCATTAGCAGAACACAATGGTTCTTATGCAGCAGTATTTAAAAATATTTTTGACTGGGTTTCTAGAATAGACAGAAAAGTGTTTAAAGACAAACCTGTTTTGTTAATGGCAACATCACCAGGAGGTAGAGGTGGAATTTCTGTTTTAGATACAGCAAAAAATACATTTCCTCATTTAGGAGGAGCCATTGCCGCTACTTTTTCTTTACCAAACTTTTATGACAATTTTAAAGATGGAAAAATTGATGATTCTACTTTAAACAATGATTTATTAGCTGCTGTTAAAGAATTTAAAAGTGCTTTAGAAGCAAATAATATGTAAATACATTATATCCCAAGGGAAATACTTGTAAATTTGTATAAAAATTATCAAATGGGAGATATTGCAAAAGACATCAATTCAAAATTCGCAAATAACAAGGTTAAAGCATTTATCAATATAAAGTATACAGCAAATTGGTTGTATAGTATAGAGATTGAACATTTTAAGCCCTATGGAATTTCTCCACAGCAGTATAATATTTTACGCATTTTAAGAGGAGCAGGAGAACCTACTAAAGTTCAAGTTATAAAGGAACGAATGATTGAAAGAGCTCCAAACGCTACTCGATTAATGGATAAGCTGTGCGATAAAAAATTAATAGAACGAACACGATGTGATCACGATAGAAGAGTTGTTTTTATTAATATTTCTAAAAAAGGACTAAAGCTATTATCAGAAATAGATGCCAATTCGAACTTGCTTTTTATGGATAATATTACTGAAGAAGAAGCTACACTATTAAGTGATTTGTTAGATAAAATAAGATAAATGTAGCGAACTCAATCTCCAGATGAAAAAGGATTTTTAGTTCGATCATTTTAGAAACTAAAAATTTATAATCAGATGAAAACATATAAGAGTATTAAACATTTAGGAGAAAGTCCGTGGGTAAATATGGGACCTGTTCGTTTGCGTCAACCTATTCCAACAGCTGAAGTAGAAAATGTGGATCCCTTTTTATTACTACATCATTATGGTCCTTATGCTATCAGTGAGTTTAATAATCCGTTTGATTTAGGACCACATCCACACAGAGGATTTGAACCCATTACTTTATTATTTAAAGGAGAACAATTACATCGAGATTCTTTAGGTAATGAAAGTATAATAAAAGCAGGTGATGTACAATGGACAACAGCTGGACGTGGAATTATTCATGCAGAAGGCCCAACTAAAGAGTTTGTAAAGAAAGGCGGAGAATTGGAAGGAATTCAGTTATGGTTAAACTTACCTGCAAAGGACAAAATGATAACACCAAATTATCAACATGTTCAAAGTAACATGATGCCAGTACTAGAAGACGTTACAGGAAATATTAAGTTAAGAATTGTTGCTGGTGAACAAAAAGGAAAAGTAGGTTTGATTACAACGCAAACTCCAGTAAATGTTTTTATGGGGCAAGATAATGAAGTAGGAGAGATGATTATTGATATTCCAGAAAACCATGATACAGCTTTTTATTTGTTAAACGGAAAATTGAAAATTAATAATTCAGAAATCCTAGAAAAAGGAGAACATCAATTAGTAATTTTTAACAATGATGGAAAATCTTTTAAGTTTGAAGTACTTGAGAAAAGTACTTTTATCATACTTTCTGGAGAACCATTACAAGAAAAAGTAGCGCAATATGGACCTTATGTTATGAACACTCAAACCGAATTATTGGAAGCTATGAGAGATTATCAACAAGGAAAAATGGGCTATCTATATTAAAATAAATCCCCAAATTACAACTGAGCTCAAGAATTCATTTCTTGGGCTTTTTTGTTTTTGATAAATTTATGGTAAATTGCAAAGTATTATGCATGCATAATAAAAAACACTACTTATGACAAAATACAAGCACATTTTCGAACCTTTAGATTTAGGCTTTACTACTTTAAAGAATAGAATATTAATGGGATCGATGCATACAGGATTGGAAGAAGAAAAAAATGGGATCGAAAAAATTGCGAAGTATTATGGTGAAAGAGCAAAAGGAGGCGTAGGGTTAATCGTTACAGGAGGAATTGCTCCTAACAGACAAGGGTGGACGGCCCCTTTTTCAGCTAGAATGTCTACAAAAAAACATGCAGAGAATCATAAGAGAATTACAGAAGAAGTTCACAAGTATGGAGGGAAAATATGTATGCAAATATTACACTCTGGAAGATATGGTTATCATCCAATAGCTGTTGCACCATCAAATATCAAAGCACCAATTTCTCCTTTTAAACCGTTTCAATTAACTACTTCTGGAATCAAAAGAACGATAAATGACTTTGTAAACTGTGCAAAATTATCACAATCAGCTGGTTATGATGGTGTAGAAATTATGGGATCTGAAGGCTATTTAATCAACCAGTTTATAGCAAAAAGAACTAATAAAAGAACCGATGATTGGGGTGGTGATTATGAAAATAGAATGCGATTCCCTGTTGAAATTGTTAGAAAAATTAGAGAAGCTGTAGGGAACAACTTTATCATTATTTTTAGATTGTCTATGTTAGATTTGGTAGATAATGGTAGTAGTTGGGAAGAAGTAGTTCAATTAGCTAAAGAAATTGAAAAAGCTGGAGCAACGATTATTAATACGGGAATTGGTTGGCATGAAGCTAGAATTCCGACTATTGCAACTTCTGTTCCAAGAGCGGCATTTACTTGGGTAACTAAAAAGATGAAAGAAGAGGTAAATATTCCTCTAGTGACAACAAATAGAATAAATATGCCAGAAACTGCCGAAAAAGTATTGGCAGCTGGAGATGCAGATATGATTTCTATGGCTCGCCCATTTTTAGCAGATCCAGAATGGGTACTAAAAGCAGCCGAAGAAAGAGAAGATGAAATAAACACATGTATTGGTTGTAATCAAGCTTGTTTAGATCATGTTTTTGAACAAAAAGTAGCAAGTTGTTTAGTAAATCCAAGGGCTTGTCATGAAACTGAGTTAAACTATGAACCTACCAAAAATACAAAGAAAATAGCTGTCATTGGTGCTGGGCCAGCAGGATTGGCTGCTGCTACCATAGCAGCTGAACGAGGCCACCTCGTGACATTATACGATAGTGCTTCTGAAATTGGTGGGCAATTCAATATCGCCAAACAAATACCAGGAAAAGAAGAATTTTATGAGACTATAAGGTATTTTAGAAAACAAATAGAATTGCATAAAGTAAATCTAAAGTTAGATACGAGAGTTGCCAAAGAAGATTTAATAAATGCCGATTTTGATGAAATTATTTTAGCAACAGGTATATCACCAAGAACTCCTAAAATCAAAGGAGTTGATTCTGAGAAAGTACTAAGTTATATAGATGTATTAAAACATAAAAAAAACGTAGGAAAAAGAGTAGCAATCATCGGTGCTGGTGGTATTGGTTTTGATGTTGCAGAATATTTGGCTCATGAAGGAGAAAGTACTTCTCAAAATATTGATGCTTGGCTAGAAGAATGGGGAATAGATAAATCCCTTAATGCAAGAAGTGGAATAGAAGGGATAGAAGCAAAAATTACATCTTCTCCAAGAGAAATTTTTATGTTTAAACGAAGTAAAGGAAAGTTTGGAGGAAAACTAGGTAAAACCACAGGTTGGATTCATCGTTCTACGTTAAAAAAGAAAAATGTACAGTTTATCAATAGAGTTCAATATACTAAGATAGATGAAGTAGGATTGCATTATATTCAAAATGAGCAAGAAAAGAGTTTAGCTGTAGATCATATTGTAATTTGTGCAGGCCAAAACCCGTTAAAAGAACTATTAGAGCCACTTCAAGCAAAAGGATTAAATGTACATGTAATTGGAGGTGCAGATGTGGCTTCAGAACTCGATGCAAAAAGAGCCATAAATCAAGGAGCTAGATTAGCGGCAAAATTGTAATAAGAAAAATTAACTTTACTATATTTGCCTTTCAACTATTAAAACAAAATGATTATGGCAATGAATAAAAATACAGTACTTAGCTGGGCAACTTTTATCATGGTATTGATGGGAATTCTTTTATGTAGCTTAGGCGCATTTAGATATGATGATATTGCAGGTTGGGGATTTGGAGCTGTTGGTGTTGGATTTTTTGCTGTGGCATGGGTGTTTAACGCACTTAAAGGAAGAGTATAATCTTCAAAAATACATTCAAATTTAATTAAAAATTATGTCAGACGATAAGAAAGTCATCTTTTCGATGAATAAGGTTTCTAAAACCTATCAAAGTACAAACAAGCAAGTATTAAAAGATATCTATTTAAGTTTCTTTTACGGAGCAAAAATTGGAATTCTTGGACTAAATGGATCTGGTAAATCTACTTTGTTAAAGATTATTGCTGGAGTAGAAAAGAATTATCAAGGTGATGTTGTTTTTTCTCCAGGATATAAAGTTGGATATCTAGAACAAGAACCTCAATTAGATGAGAATAAAACAGTAATTGAAGTTGTAAAAGAAGGTGTAGCAGAGATTGTTGCTGTGTTAGACGAATATAACAAAATTAATGACATGTTTGGATTGGAAGAGGTATATTCTGATCCAGATAAGATGGAAAAACTAATGAATCAACAAGCAGAGTTACAAGATAAAATTGATGCTTCAAATGCTTGGGAATTAGACACAAAATTAGAAATTGCAATGGATGCTTTACGTACTCCAGAACCAGATAAGAAGATTGGAGTTTTATCTGGAGGAGAAAGACGTAGAGTTGCTTTATGTAGATTGTTACTACAAGAACCAGAAATTTTATTATTAGATGAGCCTACCAACCACTTAGATGCAGAATCTGTACACTGGTTAGAACATCATTTAGCTCAATATAAAGGAACCGTAATTGCAGTAACTCACGATAGGTATTTCTTAGATAATATTGCAGGTTGGATTTTAGAATTGGATAGAGGTGAAGGAATTCCTTGGAAAGGAAATTATTCTTCTTGGTTGGATCAAAAATCAAAGCGTTTAGCACAAGAAAGTAAATCGGCATCTAAAAGACAAAAAACTTTAGAACGAGAATTAGAGTGGGTACGTCAAGGAGCAAAAGGACGTCAAACAAAGCAAAAAGCACGTTTGAAGAGTTATGATAAATTGATGAACCAAGATCAAAAGCAAGTAGAAGAAAAATTAGAAATTTACATTCCTAATGGACCAAGATTGGGAACTAATGTTATTGAAGCTACTGGTGTATCTAAAGCTTTTGATGACAAATTACTATATGAGAATTTGGAATTTAATTTGCCACAAGCCGGAATTGTTGGAATTATTGGACCTAACGGAGCAGGAAAAACAACTATTTTTAAGATGATCATGGGAGAAGAAACTCCAGATAAGGGATCTTTTAAAGTTGGTGAGACTGCAAAAATAGCTTATGTAGATCAAAGTCATTCAAATATTGATCCTGAAAAATCAATCTGGGAAAACTTTTCTGATGGCCAAGAATTGGTGATGATGGGAGGAAAACAAGTAAATTCTAGAGCATATTTAAGTCGATTTAATTTTGCTGGAAGTGAGCAAAATAAAAAGGTTTCTACGCTTTCTGGAGGAGAAAGAAATAGATTGCATTTAGCTATGACATTAAAAGAAGAAGGTAATGTGTTGTTATTAGATGAGCCTACAAATGATTTGGATGTAAATACTTTAAGAGCCTTAGAAGAAGGATTAGAAAACTTTGCAGGTTGTGCTGTAGTAATTAGTCACGATAGATGGTTTTTAGATAGAATTTGTACACATATTTTAGCTTTTGAAGGTGATAGTCAGGTATATTTCTTTGAAGGTTCTTTCTCTGATTATGAAGAAAATAAAAAGAAAAGATTAGGTGGAGATATGATTCCAAAACGTATCAAATACAAGAAATTGATTAGATAATATAGATAAAAAAATCCCGCTTTTGCGGGATTTTTTTTATCTATAAATTTAACTACGCCTTCTTCTTTCTTCGTTTTTTTCTACTTTTCTTTTAGTTCTCTTTTGAGGAGTTGTCTTTCTTTTTTGATAAGTAGAATTTCCTCTTCTAGTTGTAACGTTTGCTTTTCTACGTTTAATAACTGTATTTCTTTTTCCTACTTTAGCATTTGGTGTTGCTTTGTAGTAATAATAGTTTCTATCTTCTTTAAACTTTCTATAGTTTCTTCTAAAATCTCTTCTATAAAAGTAACGATCATCATAATCAAAGATTGGTCCAATATTTATAGAAAAGTGGAAATCATCATCAAAATAATCATACCTGTTTACACTTCCTCTAAAGTAAGGGTCACCCCAACTGTTATAAGATATTTTTAAATCACCAACTCTTCTTAATAATCCTCTTCTATAATACAATCTTACATTTCCGATTCTAGTAACATTTCCTCTATAGTCATATCTAATATAGTTGCTTCCAACACGTTTTATTCTTCCTTTGTAATCTCTGTCTATTCTAAGCGTATTTCTTCGAATTCTATTACCATTGTAATCATAATATCTTCTGTTACGATAAGGAGTGTCAAAATCAAAATCTCCATTTAAGAAAACATGAAATTGTACACCTTTTTCAATAAAAGTAATGGCATTATCATAACGGTTATTAATAATGGTTTTTTTAGTTGATAAGTTAAAATCATTTGCTTGTAATGAACTAAACGATAAGATTCCTAAAAATAATAGTAGTACTTTTTTCATAATTTCTACATTTTAAATTCTGCTTACTCTTTTCGGTTTTCAGCTTCCACGTTGTAAATGGAATTCCAAAGAGCGTGCCAAAAAAATAAAGGACTATAAAAAGAGTTTTGATAATTTAATTTTCAATATGTATTTTCGTTTGTTGTTTTTTATACTTACAATGGAATTTAGCAGAGAATTATTGTTTTTTTTTAGTGCTTTAGGAGCGTTTAACGGAATACTTCTAGGAATTTATTTTTTATTCTTTATAAAGAGTAAAAAGCAAGAACATATATTCTTAGGATTGCTTTTATTGCTATTAAGTATTCGAATTGGAAAATCTACCTTTTTGTTTTTTAACAAAAACTTATTTGAACTTTTTATCCAAATTGGATTGTCTGCTTGTTTTTTAATTGGTCCAGCATTCTTTTTATATGTAAGTTCAGCTATTAATACAAAAAATTGGTCTGTAAAAAACTGGTGGGTACATTTAGTTCCCTTTTTAATTCTTATCGGAGTATTAAGTGTTAATTATTCGTATTACGAGTATAAAGATTTATGGCAAGATTATTTTATTCCGATGATATATTGGCAATGGCTTGCCTATATAATAGCAGGAGGATTTTATATTCGACATTCTTTAAGAACAGTGTTTTTTAACAAGAAAAAAGTAACTGAAATAGCTATTTGGAAAATTAGTGTTTTTATAGGAGTGTTTATTATTTGGATAGCTTATAATACGACTGCATATACTTCTTATATTACTGGAGCTATTTCGTTTACATTTATAGTGTATGTGTTATTTCTAGTTTTAATTTTTAGACGAAGTAAAGGGAAAACAAATAGTGTAATTAAGGAAAAATATGCTTCTAAAAAGATAGCTGAGTCAGAAGCGAATGTATTGATTGAAAATTTACAAAACTTCTTAAGAGAAGAGAAATTATTTAAAAATGCCAATTTAAAATCATCAGATTTAGCCAAAAAAATGAGGTTAACTACACATCAATTTTCTCAATTATTAAATGATAATTTAGGGAAAAATTTTGCGGTGTTTATTAACGAATATAGAATTGAAGAAGCAAAAATATTGATACAAAAAAAATCTCCTTTAACTCTAGAATCTATTGGATATGAATGTGGCTTCAATTCAAAATCTACTTTTTATACAACTTTTAAAAAAATTACAGGAGTAACACCAGCTCAATATAGAAAAAGCTTGTAGGTTGTAATTTATAAATCCGAACTTCTATTTTATAAAAGAATATCTTATTCTAGGCAAATCATTTCATATTGCTCAAAAAAATAATAATTATGGGATATGTAGTAAAATTTGCACTCTTACTATTGATTATTTTTAGTTGTAAATCTAAAGAGAATACAAAAGAGGCAAGTACCATTGTAGTACAAAACAAGAAGGAACAAAAAATTTTATTTATTGTTTCAAATCAGAAAACTTATGGGAAATCTTCTATAAAAACATCCAATCATTTTGGAGAGATTGTGTATGCATATGATGTTTTTGTAGATGAAGGTTATGAAGTAGATTTTGTAAGTCCAAAAGGAGGAAAAGTAATTTTTGGATATGTAAATAAGTCAAATTTGATTCAGAAAAAATACTTAGAAGACACAAAGCTATTAACAAAATTAGAGCAAACATTACAACCAAAAGAAGTTCGTGTATCGGCTTATAAGGCGGTGTATTATGTTGGTGGAGGTGCAGCAATGTTTGGAGTTCCAGAAAATAAAGAGATTCAAAAAATAGCCATGGATGTTTATGAGAAAAACAACGGAGTAATCTCTGCTATTTGCCATGGAACAGCTGGAATAGTAAATCTAAAAACATCTAAAGGAGAATATGTGTACAAAGGAAAAAATGTGAATGGTTTTCCAGATAAGTTTGAACGAATGGATGCTGCATATTACCAAGAATTTCCTTTTTCTATAGAAAAGAAAATAATAAAAAATGGAGGTAACTTTTCGTATTCTCAAAAAAACAGAGCTGGTTACTATTTGGTAGATGGTAGACTGATTACAGGTCAAGATCCATCAGCAGCAAAAATTGTAGCCGAAAAAATAGTAGAAACATTAAAAAATATCTAACATGAAAAAAATAATTTTAACAGTATTGTTCTTAATAAGCGTTGTAAATGTAAATGCTCAATCAGAAAAAGAAGCCATTAAAAAAGCCTTGTACGATTATATTGAAGGTACTGCAAACGGAGAACCAGAACGAGTACAAAATGCATTTCATAAAGACTTGAATTTATATTTTGTAAAAAATGACGAATTGAATGTATGGAAAGGCGAAAAATATATAGCCAATATTAAACCAGGTAGAAAGAGTAATAGAATTGGAAAAATCATTTCTATAGATTATGTAAATAATGCTGCAATGGTAAAGATAGAAATAGACATGCCTGGAGCAAAACGATTGTATACAGATTACTTATTGCTCTTAAAAATAAAAGGAAAATGGAAAGTGTTGCATAAGTCTTTTACGTACCAATCTTATAAATAAAGAAAAAGAAAGCCTTTCGAAATTAGTTTGAAAGGCTTTTTATTCTTTTAGTATATGCTCTTAATTCAAACATTTCTTGAATAAATTCTTTAGCACTTTTATATTTTACTTTGTTTTCTTTATGATTGGCAGTAGCAATTTCATATAGCGATTTCCAATGTGTACGGATGGCTTTTAAAGCTTGAAAGTAAGAGTAATTATCACTGTCGTATATATGAGTAGGCTCAGAAATAATTCCGTTGATTTCTAAAATCTTAAAATTGACTCCAGCTTCCAATTCTTTAAAACTATTGTATTTAATATCAATTCTGCCATAATGCCAACCTTTTATATGATTACTTAAAGTATCAAAAGTTTGTTCTAGTTTAGGGCTAATGAGATTACGACCGCATAAAAACTGTGTTCCTTTAGAATGATTTCCTATAGAAGTTAATTTAATTTCCTCTCCTTTGACAGGAATTTTAGTTAAGCCTTCTTGATGTATTTCACTAAATAAATCGATGTAACGGCAAGCTCTATTATCTGAGAGAATTAACTCTTTAATACTCTTTTCACCATCTCCAACAACAGATAAAAATTTTTTTAATGTGATAGAAGATATTTTACCTTGTTTTTGGTTAGGTTTTTTCAGATAAAAAATACCACATTCATTTTTATAATCTAAAAATTCTTGGATAATAATATCTATAGGGTACTTTTTTAAGTAGGCTTTTAGAGCACTTTCAGAGAGAATTTTTTTTACAAGTAAGCCTCTAAATCCAATATCTGGTTTGGCAATAATTGGATAGCTAATCTTTTTTTCTCTTAGTAGGTTTACAACTAAATTAAAATCTGTAGTAGCTTCTACAAAAATTGTTTTAGGTCTATATTCTTCAGGAATTAACTTAATGGTTTCGTATTTACTTTCAGTTCCATTTCCTGAACTTTTAATACAGGGATTTGCAGCACTAAAAAATGCAGAGTGCTTTGCTTTTGCTGCTAAATAAAAAGCATAAGGCAAATTAGGGATATAAAACATTGATGAAGGCCAATATTCCCAGTTTGTAAATCGCTGTATTTTACTTGTTTTTTTCAATCTCTTATTTATTAAAAAGAGCGTCTAAAAAAGTTTTAAAAGTTTTAAAAGCAAGAAATAATGTGAGAATAATTAACACAATTGCTAAACCTAAAATTGCATAGGCAATAAAGGGCGTTGTATCTTGCATTTTATTTAAAGCTTTAAAAGCAATATTTAAAGTGATTGGAGAAACAATCAATAATAAAATTAAGAGCATTAGTTTTTTTAAACCTTTTCCAATTAGTTCTTGATTCACACTCATTTTTTATAATTTAAAATTACATTTCTTACACTTTTATATTTTTTTAGGAGCTCGCTTGCAGTCTTTTGGTCGATCTGTAATTCATTAACTAACATTAATTCACCACGATTTACTAATTTATTGTTAGACAATTGCATATCAACCATTTTATTACCTTTTACTTTTCCTAAAAGAATCATACTAGATGTTGTAAGCATATTTAACACCATTTTTTGGGCTGTTCCAGCTTTCATTCTAGAGCTTCCTGTTACAAATTCTGGTCCTACTACAACTTCAACTGGAAACTTTGCTGCTTGAGCTAATGGACTCCCTTGATTACAGGTTATGCATCCAGTAATAATTTGCTGTTCATTACAATTTTTTAAAGCTTCTATAACGTAAGGAGTAGTTCCAGAAGCAGCAATTCCAACTACAATATCTTTAGTGCTTATTTGATGCTCTTGTAAATCAATCCACCCTTGAGTTGTAGAATCTTCAGCATTTTCTACTGCTTTTCTAATGGCAGAATCACCACCAGCAATTAGTCCAACGACCAACTCATGCGGAACACCAAATGTAGGAGGGCATTCAGAAGCATCTAAAATACCTAATCTACCGCTTGTTCCTGCACCTAAATAAAATAAGCGACCTCCGTTTTTTAGTTTGTTAGCAATTTGTTGAGTTAAAGAAACAATTTGTGGCATAGCTTTTTCCACTGCAAAAGCGACCGTTTTGTCTTCATTGTTGATATGCATTAGAAGTTCTTCTGCATTCATTTTTTCTAAATGATTGTATTTAGAATCTTGCTCTGTTGTTTTAGTAAAGCTCATAAATCAAAAATAAATAAAAAAGGCGATGTAATTTTACATCGCCTTAAATTTCAATAAGTTTTATTTATAAAGTACTTAATATCTCATTTAAAGTACTACTTGGACGCATTTCTTTTTCGGTCAATGCCTCGTTAGATTTATAATATCCTCCAATGTTTACTGGATTTCCTTGAGCAGCATTTAGCTCATCAATAATCGTATTTTCATTTTCAATTAGCTGTTTAGCAACCTCAGAAAAACGATTTTTTAAAGTCTCATTTTTAGTTTGGTTTGCTAAAGCTTCTGCCCAATAGCTAGCTAAATAAAAATGCGAACCTCTATTATCTAATTCACCAACTTTTCTTGATGGAGATTTTTTATTGTCTAAGAATTTATCAGTAGCATCATCTAATGCAGCTGCTAAAACTAAAGCCTCTTCATTATTAGTTGTTTGTCCTAAATGTTCTAAAGAAACAGCTAAAGCTAAGAACTCACCTAAAGAATCCCAACGTAAATGACCTTCTTCTTCAAATTGCTGTACGTGTTTTGGAGCAGAACCTCCAGCACCAGTTTCAAACAAACCACCACCATTCATTAATGGAACAATAGATAACATTTTAGCAGAAGTTCCTAATTCTAAAATAGGGAATAAGTCTGTTAAGTAATCACGTAAAACATTACCACTTACAGAAATGGTATCTTTTCCTGCTTTTACACGTTCTAAAGTAAATGTAGTAGCATCAATTGGAGATAAGATTCTAATATCTAAACCTTCTGTATTGTGGTTTGGTAAATAAGTAGTTACTTTTTTAATAATTTCTGCATCATGAGCTCTATTTTCATCTAGCCAAAAAACAGCAGGAGTATCTGTTGCTCTTGCCCTATTTACAGCTAATTTTACCCAATCTTGAATAGGAGCATCTTTTACTTGACACATTCTCCAAATATCTCCAGGAGATACATTGTGTTCTATTAACGTGTTGTTATTACTGTCAATAACACGAACTATACCTTCAGCTTTTATTTCAAAAGTTTTGTCATGAGAACCATATTCTTCTGCTTTTTGTGCCATTAGTCCAACATTAGGAACTGTTCCCATAGTTGTAGGATCAAAAGCACCATGTTCTTTACAGAAATTGATAGTTGCTTCATAAATACCAGCATAACTACTATCTGGAATTACAGCTTTGGTGTCTTGTTGTTTTCCTTGAGCATTCCACATTTGTCCAGAAGTTCTGATCATTGCTGGCATTGAGGCATCAATAATAACATCACTTGGAACGTGTAAGTTTGTAATTCCTTTATCAGAATTTACCATAGCTAAAGCTGGGCCATTTTGATATGCAGCTTCAATATCTTTTTCAATGGCTGCTTTTTTATCTGCAGGCAATTCTTCTATTTTATTTAATAAGTTGCCAAAACCATTATTTACGTCAACTCCAATTTGATTGAAAGTTTCTTGATGTTTGTCAAACAATTCTTTAAAGAAAGCTTTTACTCCATGTCCAAAGATGATTGGGTCAGAAACCTTCATCATGGTTGCTTTCATATGTAAAGAAAATAAAATATCATTGGCTTTTGCATCTGCAACTTGTGCTTCTAAAAATGCTACTAATGCTTTTTTGTTCATTACAGAAGCATCAATAATTTCTCCAGCTAATAATGGAGTAGAAGCCTTTAATACTGTTATATTACCATTTGTATCAGTATGTTCAATTCTAACATCTGTTGCAGCGGTTAGTGTAGTAGATTTTTCATTATTTCTAAAGTCACCAGTGCTCATAGTTGCTACATGAGATTTTGACTCTTTGCTCCATGCTCCCATAGAATGTGGATTCTTTTTAGCATAGTTTTTTACTGCTTTTGGAGCTCTACGATCTGAGTTTCCTTCTCTTAATACAGGGTTAACAGCAGAACCTTTTACTTTGTCATAACAAGCTTTGATTTTTTTCTCCTCATCGTTTTGTGGAGTATCAGGGTAATCTGGAATATCAAATCCTAAATGTTGTAATTCTTTAATAGCTCCTTTTAATTGAGGAACAGAAGCACTAATATTTGGTAATTTGATAATATTTGCTTCTGGAGTTTTTGCTAAAGCTCCCAATTCAGCTAAAGCGTCATTTACTCTTTGGTTTTCTGGTAAATAATCAGAAAGATTAGCTAAAATTCTACCAGCTAAAGAAATGTCTTTACTTTCTATTTCTATTCCAGAAGCAGTAGTAAATGCTTTTACAATTGGTAAAAAAGAATAGGTAGCTAAAGCCGGAGCTTCATCGGTTTTTGTATAAATAATTTTAGCAGTCTTTGTCATTACTTAAAATTTTGAAAATTGATATTAAATAGCCTTGTTAAACTTTTAAGATTTCGTGTAAAGTTTAACTGATGCAAATTTACTAATTAAAGACGAGAAAAAATCTATCAAAAAAGTAATAATGAGTTGTATTTATTGAGAAATTCGTAAAAAAGAAGCGTTAAAAACAGAATTTGTTATTAAAAATAAAAGCCATATCCAACAATTGCTTGTTATGATATGGCTTCTTTGAAATAAAGCTTATATATATCGTTGTATTGCTACAAACGCTTTGCCAGTATTACTCTTGCGAATAGTGTACTATTAAAGAATTTATATTCTTTATTTCAGTGTTGAACTATCAACATACAATTTACACATTTTGTATAAGCGTACTTTTTATTGATAATTCGCTGTGTTTTTCAACCCTAAAGAAGTTAAAAATATACATTGCAGTATATTTCTGAATTATTGTCTTTATTTCATTTTACTGAAATACTTTCTCCAATTCTAAGATAAATTATCATTGCTGTAACTTATTCCACTTCTGCTTTGAAAAACTATGATAAAGAACGTTGCTTTATTGTATTACTCAATAATAACACTTTTATTTTTCAATAAAAGCCGTATTACTTTTCTAATACACTTCAAATATAGAATCTAACCTGACTAAAACAAAATATTTAACCAATTAGAAATCAACAAAATATAAACAGACGTTATTAACATTTGTTCACAAAAAAAGCATTGTGAGATTTCACAATGCTTTTTAATATGTTTTAGGAAACTAAAATTAATTTCTTCTTTCTTTAATTCTAGCTTTCTTACCAGTAAGACCTCTAAAGTAGTAGATTCTTGCTCTTCTAACTTTACCTCTCTTGTTTACTTCAATTTTTTGAATTGATGGTAAGTTTACTGGGAAAATACGCTCAACACCAACAGTTCCAGACATTTTTCTGATTGTAAATGTTTCAGAAGTTCCAGATCCTTTACGTTGAATAACTACTCCTCTAAAAAACTGAGTTCTCGTTTTGTTTCCCTCTTTAATTTCGTAGTATACTGTAATTGTATCACCAGCTGCAAATTCTGGTAATTCTTTTCTTGTTACAAATTCGTCTTGTACAAATTTTACTAAAGATTCCATTTTTATATAGTTTATGGTTTTTCAATGATTAACATTCACGATTCTCGTCAGAGGTTAATTTTGAGGTTGCAAATTTACAAAATCTTTTTTGATTAAAAAGGATAAAGAAGATTATTTTTTGTGCTGATAATTAGTACAATAGAAAACCCAAAATTTTCTTACTTCCTTTCCTTTACGTTTAATAATGATAGGTGATAGCTCTGTAATATTCTCAAAATAATTGTACATAATCGGTAGCTCTAATTCACCTCTTTTATCTGAGTTCTTAAATCTCTTGTCAGAATCTATAAACAGCGCATTTTTTCCATTTAAAAGCGATAAATCATCACCAACATAATCATAATGTAAAGCTGGTATTCCAATAATATTTTTACCATAAATTTTATCGTCTAAATAAAAATTTAAAACTGCGGTAGTTTTATAATCATCTGCAGAAAAAACAAAGCTATTTGGATGAGTTATTATTAACTGTTTAGTTTCTTTAGCTAATTCTTCCCAACCAATCCATGTGTCATCACTTTTAATAGGAGCTAAGTAAAATAAAACTTGTAGTGCAACTAATAGATGAAAAACGACAGAGAAATATAATTGTACTTTAACCCATTTCCATTTTATAAACATGGCAGCAATGATTATTCCTGTAATATAAGATGGCATTAACCAATTCATTTTTACCCAATAAATTGGAGTAATTGCAAAGAACCCAACAAAAGTAGGTACAAAGAATGCTAGTAAGAAAAGTGTTTTAGACTTAGGTAGTTTAAACTTTAATAAAGCTCTTTTAATGTATTTAAATGTAAACGAAACAAAACTTAAAAAGAGAATTGGTAATAACAATACAAGTTGATGAGCGATAGCCCCAAAAAAGAAATTAGGAGATAATTCAAACTTAGAAATATTACCAGATCTTTCAGAACCTTGAAAAGCAAAAGAAGCAAAATCGTTTTGGTAATTCCACCACCAAACAGGAAAGGCTGCTAAAAAGGAAAGTGCTAAGCACAACCACAACCTAGGAGACCATAACAACTTTCTGTACTTGTTAGAAAAGATTAAAAAAGACAATAAACCAATTTGCAGTAATAAAGCGGTGTATTTGCTATCAAAGGAAATTCCCATTACAATACCACCAATAATCCAATACCATTTGTTTTGCTCAAAAATAGCTTTGTATAAACAGATAATGCTTAGTGTCCAAAAAAGTAATAAAGGGACATCTGGAGTAGAATTAAAAGATATGATTGATGCAAATAAGGTCGAGCTAATTAACACTAAAGCTACAAGCGCTTTTCTTTTAGATAAAAAATACTGAGCTAATTGATAAAAGCTAAGTAATGTAAGCGAACTAATACAAAAATCGGCAAATTTTATAGTAAAAACAGACTTGCCAAATATTTCTGTAAATCCTCTTAAAATGTATCCAATCATTCCAGGATGATCAAAGTATGATAAAGAAAGGTGTTCTCCGTAAAAATAGTAATAAGCATCTTGTGGCATTAATCCCATAAAAGGTAATAAGCCTAAACGAAACAATTGAAATCCAAAAACAATAGCTAATGCTGGATGCTTTTTTATTAATACGGTAAATTTATTCATCTTCTAATAAGTCTGGTCTAATTTGAGCTGTTCTTTCATGTGCTTTTTCTGCTCGCCAAGCATCTATTTTAGGGAAATTCCCAGAAAGTAAGATCTCAGGAACTTTGAGTCCTTTATATTCTGCTGGCCGGGTATAAACTGGCGGAGATAATAAATTGTCTTGAAAAGAATCTGTTAAAGCAGATTGTTCGTCTCCTAAAACTCCTGGAATCAATCTAACTACAGCATCGCACAAAATAGCAGCTGCTAATTCTCCTCCTGTTAAAACATAATCTCCAATAGATATTTCTTTAGTAATAAATTGGTCTCTTACTCGTTGGTCTACGCCTTTATAATGTCCTGTAAGTATAATGATATTTTCTTTTAAAGAGAGTGTATTCGCAATTGTCTGGTTTAAGGTTGGAGCATCTGGAGTCATATAAATGATTTCATCATAGTTCCTTTCTGATTGTAGTTTTGAAATACATTTATCAATAGGCTCAATCATTAAAACCATACCTGCACCACCTCCAAATTGAGTATCATCTAGTTTTTTGTATGAACCAATTCCGTAATCACGTAAATTGTGAAAATGAACTTCTGCCAATCCTTTATCAATAGCGCGTTTCATCATTGAATGTTGAAACGGACTTTGTAATAATTCTGGTGAAACTGTAATTATATCTATTCGCATTTGGCAAATGTACAAGAATAATCTAGTCTTCTAAAAAATAATTAACTGTGGTTACAACTCTAATTTTTTTGATATCAGGAGTATTAGAATCTCTATCATTAATGGTAAATAAACCTTGAGTAGCAGATTTAATTTTACCAACTTTAGAATTGGAATCTTTAGCAAATTTTTCTGCAACTTCTTTGGCTTTTTTGGTAGCTTCTTCTATCATTTCTGGTTTGATAGAATTCAAATCAGTAAATAAATATTCTACAGGTCTCCATTGATTTTTAGAATTGATTAAAATTCCTTTTGATGCAAGATTGATAGATTCTTTTTGAGCATTTTTTATTTTTTGAATATCAGTAGTTCTTAAGGTAATTTCTGTTCTTGCTAAATACCTAAAGTTTTGTTTATTGTTATTGCCATAAAGATTGGCTTTGGTATCTGTAATATTAGAAATACCAATATTAATTTCTTGTTGAGAAAAACCTTTAGAGCTAAAAAAATCTAATACTTTTTTCTTCTGAGATTCAATTTCATTATTTAAGCTATTAAGGTTGTTGTTGGTAATGGTAATTTGCATTGGCCAAACAGCTAAGTTTGCTTTTACTTCTCTTTCAGATAATCCTTTTACTTGTACTCTTCGGTTATTTTTTAAAGAGTTCCAATTCATTTCTCCAACAAAGAAACCAGCAATTATAATAGAGACCCCTATAGTTAATACTTTTAACCAGCTTGTATTTTTCATATGAAACGTTTTTTTGATACAGGTAAAGATACTTTATTAAGTTGTGAATCTAAGTAATTTTACGAATAAATCGCGCAGGACTTCCTAGCCAAAGTTCGTTGTCTGGAACATCTTTAGTGACAATACTTCCTGCGCCAATCATGGCATTTTTACCAATAGTTATTCCGCCCAAAACAGTAGTGTTAGCTCCAATTGAAGCTCCTTCTTTTATAAGTGTAGATTGAAATTTTTCTAAGCGTTGTTTTGATCTAGGATATTTATCATTGGTAAAAGTAACATTTGGACCAATAAAAACGAAATCTTCTATACGCAAACCATCCCATAAAAAGACACCAGATTTTACAGTAACACTATGGCCAATTTTTACATCATTTTCAATAAAGGTATGGGAACAAATATTACAATTGTTGCCAATTTCAGCTCCTTTTAAGACAACACTGAATTGCCAAAAATTAGTGTCAGTACCGATTGATACACTATTTACATCTGCAAGTGGATGTACAAAAAACGATTTTTCTTTCTTTTCCATATTGAAATTTGTGAAATGAATTTACTTAGTAAGTAACGAATAAAATTACTGAAACACAAATGTTTAAAAAAGTAAAGAAGTATTGTTAGTTTTTAGAAAAGTTCTTTTTTGTAGTTTTCTTTGGTGATTTTGATTGCTCTTCTTTTGAAGGCATTGGACCTCTAAGGTGAATGATTAATCCGTTTAAAAAGTTACGTAAAAACTGATCACCGCATTCCATATATTTTGGATGTTTCTCATTTCTGAAAATAGCTCCAAGTTCTCCTTTGGTTACTTTAAAATCTACCAAAGCACAAATTTCTATAATGTCAGTATCTCTTAATTTATGTGCAACACGTAATTTTTTAAAAATATCGTTGTTTGTTAATCCCATATAACAAAGGTAGGTGTTTTAAATTCGTAAACTAAAAAGAAACTACAGCTTATTCTTTGACGCGTTTAAAAACCATAGCAATCTTACCTGAAAAATCTTTAGGTCTAACACCATCAAAATTCATATTTAGTTTCATTTCATCCTTATTAATTTGTTGAGCAATACATAAAATCTTTTTTGTTTTTTGTTCCTCAATTTTAGTAAGGGTAATGTCAATTTCTATTGGAGTTTTAGAAAGATTAATTGTATATGACATACTCCCTTTTTTGCCATCATAAACAAACTCTTTTCCTCCAAATTTTTGACCTTGAAATTCAAAATAAGCATAACCTTCTTTATCAAAAACAATGTAGCCAATTTCATTTTTTTTATCTACACCTTTCCATTTACCAACAAATGTAAAGTTAGAGCTCTGTCCAAATGAACTGAAAGTGATAGTAAGTAAAACAAGTAATAATAATTTTTTCATAGCATTTTGTTTATAAAGTTATTTAAGATATCAGTAATTGATATTTACTTAATTAATCAACCATTTGGAAAATAGCCAAAGCATATACAGCAAAACGTAAAAAACGAAACAGTCCAAAAAGAACAACTCCTTTAAAAGGGTATTTTATCATTCCGGCTGTTAAACAAGTAATCGAAAAAGGGATTGGTAAAAGTGCACCAACAACAATTAAGAAACCTCCCCATTTACTAGTGTTTTTTAAGTGTTTGGTTAATTTAGTTTCTAAATAGTTTCTAAAAGAATTGATGCGTAAAGAAGCTTTACCTATAAAGAAAGTAATCAGTCCACCAGTATAAGATAAGGTTGCCAAAATGGCTAAAGTAACAACAGGATCATCTGTTTTTTTAGACCAAGCGATAAAAATTTCTGGGGGGATTAATCCTAACAATGTTTCAGAAATAAAGAAAACTACTAATACACCAACAGTAGAAAATGTTTCGGTCATTCTTTCCAAACCATCATTAATGTTGTAAACGTATTTGTTAAAAAGAATTAAAGCAATAACAAAAAGTGCAATTGGTATAATTGCTTTACGTAAACTTGTACCAATAAACTTATAAAAACCAGTATAAGAGTAGTATTGGTGAAGTAATTTTGTTTTCGACTTTTTTCTTTTCTTTTTCCTTTTTTGTTCGCTCATGCTGCCTGTAGTTCAATTTTACGAGCTGCAAATATACGTTTTTTATAGATTGAAAAAAGGAGAACTTACTTAGATTTAACTAATAATTATAAGTTTTCAATGGCTGCTTCAGCACAACGTTCTCCATCCATAGCGGCAGAAATGATTCCGCCTGCATAACCACCACCTTCACCACAAGGAAAAAGACCTTCAATTTCTGGGTGTTCTAAGTTATCTTTTCTAGGAATATTTACAGGAGATGAAGTTCTAGATTCTACTCCAACAATATTTGCTTCTGAAGTATAATAACCATGCATTTTTTGACCAAATGCTTCAAAACCTTTTCGCAATCGACCACCAATTAATTTAGGTAAAAGAGAGTGTAGTGGAGCAGATTTTAAACCAGGTTGGTAGGAGGTGGTATTTAAATCAGTAGATAAATTTCCTTCTACAAAATCGGTAAGTCTTTGTGCTGGTGCGGTTTGGGTTCTTCCTCCAGAAGTAAATGCTAAACGTTCTAAATCTTTTTGGTATTGTAAACCTTTTAAAACACCATATTTTTCATATTTAGGTAAGTCTTTATCTACATTAATTTCTACGACTATACCAGAATTTGCATATAAATTATTTCTTCTACTTGGAGACATACCATTAACAACAACTTCTCCGTTAGCAGTAGCAGCAGGAACAATAAATCCGCCAGGGCACATGCAAAATGAATACACACCTCTTCCTTTTACTTGTTGTACTAAACTATAAGCTGCAGCAGGTAATAATTCATCTCTTTTACCAGAACAATGATACTGAATTGAGTCTATTATGTGTTGTGGATGCTCTACACGAACTCCCATGGCAAAAGATTTTGCTTTAAGTGCAATTTCTTTTTTATGAAGTAATTCATAAATGTCTCTGGCAGAATGACCTGTTGCAAGCACAACTGCATTTACCGTCATTTCTGTACCATTTAATAATTGAATGGCTTGTAATTTATTATTCTTGATAACAAAATCTGTAACTCGGCTTTCAAAGTGAATTTCGCCACCATGTTTTAAGATGGTTTCTCTAATATTCTGAATAATCTTAGGCAACTTATTGGTACCAATATGTGGGTGAGCATCAATTAAAATTTGTTCTGTTGCTCCATGAAAAACAAGGTTTTCAAAGATTTTACGTACATCACCTCTTTTTAAACTACGTGTATATAATTTTCCATCAGAATAGGTACCTGCTCCACCTTCTCCAAAACAATAATTAGAATCTTCGTTTACAAAATGTTCTTGATTGATTGCTCTTAAATCTCTACGTCTGTCTTGTACATTTTTTCCACGTTCTAAAACTATAGGTTTATATCCTAATTCTAAACAACGTAATGCTGCATACATTCCTGCAGGACCAAAACCAACAATATGTATTTCTTTAGCATTTGAAACGTCTTTATATTCAAACTGATAAGCAGAATTTTCTGGTAAAGGCTCGTCTATATAAACAGCAACTTTATAGTTGAAATAGATTTGGGGTTTACGAGCATCAATAGATTTACGTAAGATTTTTACTCCGCTAACCGTTTTTGGGTCTATACTTAAATGATGTGCTGCTTTTTTTAGCAGAATATCTGTTATTTTTTCTTCTTTTAATTGTATGCGAAGTTGTAGCTCTTTTACCATGTGGCAAAAATAGGGAAATTAATGTTGTGATTTTTTTATGAGAGTTATAAGATATTAAAAGTTTAGTAGTGCCAATAAGGAATCAAATGCCACAGCATCTTTTATATTTTTTGCCACTATTACATGGGCATTTGCTATTTCTTCTAATTTCTTTGGTGGTGATACTCAATTTTCTAGAAGACATGTCTTGTTTAAATATTTTTTCTAATGCTTCATAGAGTTTAGGATGTTTCTTTTTTAAAAGTTTGGGTCTTTCAAAAAAATATTCGCTGGCAACAGAAAAGAATTCAGCATTATTTGTACCTGCATATGGATTAATGTCAGAATCATTTTGATAAATTTCATCTAATTTTTTATTCATCAGATCTATCCATGGAATGGTATATTGTTTTTCCATTAGAATTGAGGGAATCCCATCTATGGTGCCACCAATTTTATCAATCAAATGAACAAATTCATGAATAGCTGTATTCTCTTTGTCTGATTCGTTACTAAAACCGTGATGTAAGGCTTGTTGTGACAATATCATTTTACCTTCCATATAACCGTTTCCAACCATTCCTAAAATTTTTCGATTACCTCCTTCAGTTTCAAAACCTTGATTAAAGGTTGTTGGATAAATTAAAACTTCATTTAAGTTGGTATACCTCCAATTTTCAAAACCAAATATTGGAATGATTGCACTAGAAGCTACTAAAAGTTTATCATAAATATCAATGGTGGTTTTTACCCCAATAATTTTATAATTGAGAATAAATTCTTGAATTTGATATTCAAATTTTTCTTTATCATTAGCAGATAAAGAATTGTAGAACGCAACATTTTTTAATAAAATAACTCTCCAACTATTTGGAAAAACTGTTTTAGGTGATTTCCAAATTAATTTTTTTCTGTTTTTATTAAAGAGGTATATGCTAATTATAAAAAATGAAGTGATAGATATAAACGGAATCATAAATTCAAAAACAAGTAACTATTTATTTTGTTCTTCCCACTTTTTTATAATTTCTTGTTCATTAACTAAAACACCTTTAGGATTTTTTTCAAATTGATTGCGTTGCTCTTGAGTAATAGCATCAGAATACCACCAGTTATACATGTCTTTAACAGAAGTTTTTAAATCTCTAAAGGTTAAACCTGCAGCAATTGCTTTTGTATTAGCTGCTCTAGAAGAGCCGTAGTTTTTGCCAATTGGAGGAATCCATGAAACTAAATAAGGAACACCATTATTCTGTAAAAAGTTATAATCATTTATCTGTATCAATTCATTTTTTACATCAAAAGCAGTGTGTGCTTCAGTAACAAAATCTAGCATGGTTTGTGCACTCTTTGGCCCAGCAATATTAAATTTTCCAGTAGTTTTTGTTTCTGCTAACCGAATCATAAATTCTGCTACATCTCTAACATCAGCATATTGAACCAAGTCTTCTTTTTTTCCAGGAACTAATACTTTTCCTTCTTTGGCTAAACGAACTGGCCAATGAATAAAGCGGTTGGTCTTGTCTCCGGGACCAAACATATAGGTTGGTCTAGCAATGATGGTTCTATCTTTTCCAAAAGCTTTAATCGCAGCATTTTCAGAATTGGTTTTCATAACACCATACCAATATTCTAATTTTTCATCTTCATTTTCTATTACTGCAGGTTCTTCTGTAAGCGTTTTGGTATCTTCAGTAATATGATTTCCCAAATAAGGATAATAAACACCAGTAGAAGAGGTGTATAAATAGTAGTTAACTTTATCTTTTAATAATTCGGCAGTGTCTTTTGTCCATTGTACCCTTCTTCCAGAATTATCAATTACAACATCCCATTTGCCATTTTCTAAAGCTTTTAAATTGTTGTTTCTGTCTCCAACTAAGTGTTCTACTTTGTCAAAAAGTTCCTTATGAACTGTAGGTTGGGTTTTGCCTCGTGTGAAAATAGAAACAGAATGTCCACGTTTTAATGCATAAGCAATTTGATGTGGTCCTAAAAAACTTGTGCCACCAAGAATTAAAATTTTTAGTTTTTTTGATTTTTCTTTTGCATCACAAGCTAATAAACTGCTTCCTAAAAATGGGATTGCAACACTAGCTGCTAACCCTTTTTTGATAAAATTTCTTCTGCTTTTTGAGTTTTCCATAGTGCAAATTGGATTTGTTGTTTGGAAAGATACCTATTTTAATAAAAAAAGCTAAAGTTTTAGAAGAAATAAAATAATGATTGTGAATGTTAAAGCCTGCTATAAGTTAAAAAGTAGTTAGCTTTTTTAATATAGTTTCATATTCTTCTATGGCTTCGTTGTAAGAAGGTAACATACGGTTTAATGCATCAGAAATTCTCTCTATAGGTTCATGATTTCTACTTAATGTTTCAATCTCGTATACATTTTCAAGACAATTAACTCCCATAGTTGTAAATGAAGTTTTAAAAAAATGAGAAGTGTAGGTAATTTCTTTGTAATCTTTATTTTGAACACCTTCTTTTAGGCGGTTTATAATTTCATCTGCTTGTTTTAAAAAGATGTCAATTACCTGGGCAGATATTTCAGAATCTCCATTAAAGCACTCGTTTAGGTACTCTAAATTAACAATAGAGCTGGTTAGTTTATTTTCTATAGCGATGTCGTTATTTTCTATAATCAAAATGAGTGTATTTTGAGTAAGTGATTGTTATGTTGACTGTTAAGTTACTTAAAAAATGAGTCAATTTTAAAGAAAATGGCTATTTTTTAGGCTAATCATCATAATAACAGGTATTTATACGTGCTTTTTGTTGGGTTAAAAATTGTAAGTTTTCACTATGTCAAAAAAGATTGTTTTGGCCGAAGATAATTCGGCATTATCATTATTGTTAAAATTTAAATTAGAGAAGGAGTCTTATAGACTTTTTGTTGCTGAAGATGGGAAATTAGCTAAAGAATTGATTGAAAGAGAAAATCCAGATATCATTTTAACAGATATCATGATGCCATTTGTTAGTGGTTTAGAACTAACTAGTTATGTGAGAAATAAATTAAATAGAAATACACCAATACTAATTTTTTCTGCTGCAGGGCAAGAAAAAAATGTATTACAAGCATTTGATTTAGGTGCAAATGATTTTATGAGTAAGCCAATAAGTATTAATGAATTGTTGATACGAATAAAGAGGTTGCTTGCTTAATTTATACTAAAAAAAATGATTGGAATAGAGCCCCTTTTAGAACGTTTTCAATATTACCCTAAACTGATTCAAATTGTTTGGTTGGTAGTATTTGTATTGTTGTTTCTTATTAGTCTTTTTGTTTTTGGTTTAAAAATTCTTAGAGCTAGACTTAGAAAAAGAGATCGTTTTAAAGCTAGTTATCAAAGTGAAATTGAAAGCTATTTGATAGAGTATATCTATAATGTTGAAGAAGGTAAAAGTAGAAAAAAGGCCAAATATTTTTTTGAAAAAGAAATTAGAAATAAACTGAAAAGGAGGGTTATTCTTTCTGTAATGGTAAAGTTAAGGGTAGAGATTGTTGGAGAAACAGCAAAATCTATAGAAGAGCTGTTTCTAAGCACAAAACTATTTGAATATGCGAAGCAAAAACTAAAGAGTTCTAGATGGCATATTGTTGCTATGGGAATTAAGCATTTAACAGTTTTTAAAATTGAAAGTGTTTCTAATGAGGTTTTAAAACATATTAATCATTCAAGAGTAGAAGTTCGTAGAGAAGTCCAATTGTATTTTTTAAAATTATTTGAGTTTGAAGGACTCGATTTTTTAAATAAAATAAGTAGTCCATTATCAGAATGGGATCAAGTTCAATTACTTGCTGTGTTGGATAAATTTGAAAGTCAAGAAATTACTGATGTAGAATCTTGGTTAAATTCTTCCAATGACACGGTAGTGTTGTTTGCTATAAAGCTGTGTAGACTTTACAATTTGTTTGATACTAAGAATACCGCTTTAAGATTGCTATCGCATCGCAATGTAAAAGTTAGAGTAGCGGTAATTAGACTGTTGACATATTTTCAAGTATCAAAAGCAAAAAATATTTTAAAAGAAAAATATGCAAAGTTGAATTTAGACGAGCGGATTGCCTTTTTTTTAATGTTAGAAAAGTTATCTCAAAAAGAGGATGTTTCTTTTGTGTTAAGGTATATTGAAGATGTCAATTTTCAGATTAAAATTTCTGCTTTGAAGATTTTGAAAGTTCTCGATAAAGAGAAATTTAAAATGATTAGAGACTCTTGTGAAGATAAGGAGTATAGTCGTATTGTAGAATTTGTAGCATACAATTAATATGAATAGTGATGTAATAAATACAATCTTATTTGTTTTTCACTTTCTATTTATTGTGTATACAATATTGGTGGTGTCTTCTTATGTAATCTTAGCAGTACTTTCTGCAAGAGAGTCAATGGAGTATGTGAAGAAAAACAGCTTTGTAAACTATAGTGAAATTTTGTATTCAAATATTTCACCTACAGTTTCAATTATTGCTCCTGCATATAATGAAAGTTTAAATATTGTAGAGAACGTTCGTTCCTTGCTCTCTTGCCATTATGTAAATTATGATGTAATTATTGTTAATGATGGTAGTAGTGATGATAGTTTAGAGAAGCTGATTAAAGCTTATGATTTAGAAAAGGTAGATTACTTAATACATCAACAATTAAAAACTAAAGAGTTACGAGAAGGAGTTTTTAAATCTAAAAACCCTGCTTTTGAAAAACTAATTGTAGTTGATAAAGAGAATGGAGGTAAGGCAGATGCTTTAAATTTTGGACTTAATGTAAGTACCAGTAAATATGTTGCTTGTATTGATGTTGATTGCTTGTTATTAGAAGATGCCATTCAAAAAATGATAAAGCCCTTTCTTGAGGTAGCAGATAAACAAGTAATTGCTTCTGGAGGAGTAATAAGAATTGCCAATGCTTGTGTAATTAAAGATGGTAAATTATTGGACATCAATTTTCCTGATAAGATGATAGAAAGAGCACAGATTTTAGAATACTTAAGATCTTTTTTATTGGGAAGAATGGCTTGGAGTAGGTTAAATGGATTGCTTATTATTTCTGGAGCATTCGGAATGTTTGATAAAAAAGTAATGATTGATGTTGGAGGATATGATATCACGACTGTTGGAGAAGATATGGAAATTGTAGTTCGTATGAGAAAACATATGAAAGATACAAAGACCGAATATAAAGTAGCTTATATTCCAGATCCTTTGTGTTGGACAGAAGCCCCAGATAATTATAAAATATTAATCTCTCAAAGAAACCGCTGGACTCGAGGAACTATTGAGACCTTAAAAGCTCATAGAAATATAGGATTAAACCCTAAATACAAGTCTTTAGGGATGTTAAGTTATCCTTATTGGTACATTTTTGAAAGGATGGCTCCACTAATAGAAACCGTAGGTATTTTATACTTATTGTTTTTAGCATTTACAGATAGAATACGATGGGAATTTGCTATTGCTATTTTTTTAGCAGCTTATCTATTTACGGTGTTGTATTCTTTAACTGCTATTTTTTATGAAGAGTTTACTTTTCATCAATATAAAAAGAAAGGTACAGGAATAAAACTTGTATTAGTAGCTATACTTGAACCTTTAATTTTTCACCCATTTATTTTATATGCTGCTTTAAGAGGTAATTACGATTATTACTTTAATAAAAAGAAGAAATGGGGAAAAATGACAAGAAAAGGATTGACAAAAATATCACAAGCAAATTAAAAATTATCACTTATGAAAACATTCCCCCAAATTAAAAAAAAGCTACTTGATTACAGCTTCTTATGTACATCGTTATTAGTGCTGTTTTGGTTATCAAGTTTATTTGAATTGATAGAAATTTATTCTAAAGAACGCAGTTTTTTTGAGCACTTGCAAGTATTGGTTTTTAAATGGATGAATGACTTTATAACTGTTTTTATTATTGCATTGTTTTTTATGCCATTCTATATTATTGCTGATAAGGTTAAAAACAAACTGGGATTGTACTTAGTGAAAGTTGTGTTTGTAATCTTAATTTTTATACAGTTAGGTTTGGTAAAATACAGTACCACAACTTTATTAAATCTTGGTGCTGATATACTTGGATATTCTTTTGATGATATTTTTTTAACTGTAAAATCTTCAGAATCATTTTCAGTGGTAAATTTTTTGCCTTTACTTTTAGTTCCGCTGGTATTTATTCTTTTATATCGACTTCTTAAAAGAAGAGTTGCTATAAAGAATATTGTTGTTTTTGGGAGCTTTGTGTTTTTGATTTCTGTAGGATTTGGATTGTTGTATTCGCAATTCTTTAAAAACGATTATCAAAACAAGCTTTCTTTTTTAACAGTAGATATCGTAAAGTATCAAATAAGAAAAAGTCAGGTTCAAACTAATCTTGATGGCAGAAGCGATTATCCATATTTAAAGTCTACTCAAAATATTAAAGATGTATTATCTCCTTATTTTAGTTTAAAAAAAGAAAAGCCTAATGTGGTAATTGTTGTTTTAGAAGGTTTAGGTGGTGAATTTGTTGGAGATAATAGTTATGCAGGATTTACACCGTATTTAGATGCATTATCAAAAGAATCCTTGTATTGGCCAAATTTTTTGAGTACAACTGGACGATCATTTGGAGTCTTACCTGCTTTATTGGGTTCATTGCCTTATGGAGAAAAAGGTTTTTTAGAGTTACCTGAATTACCATCTCATCTTTCATTGATTAGTGTTTTAAAAGCCAATGGATATACTACTTCTTTTTATGCAGGACATCAATCTAGTTTTGACAAGAAAATAGGTTTTTTAAATTATAACGGAATAGATTATGTGGTAGATGAAAATAATTTTGGAGAAGAATTTGAGAAATCGAAAGCAAACTCTGGAGGGTATTCTTGGGGGTATCCAGATGCAGAAATTTATAAGAAAACATTGAGTGTTTTAAACGAAAGAAAACAGCCACGATTAGACATTCTAGTAACACTTTCTAACCATGAGCCATTTGAATTTCCAGAAAAAAAAGCCTATTTAGTTAAGGTTGATAGTATGTTAAATTCTGGGCAAAATATAAATGCAGATAGAGCTAATATAGCAGCCAATAAAGAAATTTATGCGAGTCTTTTGTACACTGATCAATCTTTAGCAAAATTTATGCAAGGTTATGCAAAAAGACCAGAATATAACAATACTATTTTTATTATTACTGGAGATCATCGATTGATTCCAATTGCACAAAAAGATCAGCTATGTAGATATCATGTTCCTATGTACATTTATAGTCCGATGTTAAAACGAGCAAAGACCTTTAAGTCTGTTTCTTCTCACTTAAATGTAGCACCTTCATTACTGTCTTTTTTAATGAATAATTATCGTTTTAATCCTTTAGAGAAAACAGCTTGGGTTGGTAAAGAAATTGATACTGTTGCGGCTTTTAGGAATGTACATGAAATTCCTTTAATGAAATACAAGGGGATGATTAATGATTTTGTATACAAGGAATATCTTTATGCCGATGAAAAGTTGTATAAGATAAAAGAAAATTTTGGTACGTATAAAATAGAAAATGACAGTTTGTCTGCTATTATAGATGCTAAATTAAAGGCTTATAAAAAGCAGAATGCTTATGTAACTAAGAGAGATAAAATTTTTCCAGACTCCTTAAATATTTATGTGGTAAGAAACCATAAGTTTACCCAAGAAGAGAAACAAAAAATTGAAACGATTACAAAAGGCTATAATTTTGATGAGGTATTTAATATAGCAAGAGAAAAAGCGTTTTCTAAAGATTTTGAGACAGCAATTTTGTTGTGTACTTATATTTTAAACAACTTGCCAAATCATGTCGATGCTCGTGTTTTAAAAGGTAGAGTTTTAGCGTGGAATAGTAAATATAAAGAAGCAGAGGGAGAATTTGTAAAAGCCTTAGAGCGATCACCTTTTTATGATGATGTATATTCAGCATTATTAGATTTATATTGGTGGTCTGGTCAAGATATAAAGTCAAAATCATTAGGAGTAAGAGCGAAAAAGAATAAGATATCAAATGCAGAGGTGGGGTTTAAGTTGGCAAAAGCTTATGCGAGAATAAACGAAAAAACACTAGCATTACAAACAATAGATAGTATTTTAAAAATACATCCTAACAATACGGCATATATAAATTTTAAAGAGAGTTTGAAATGATGCGTATTAGATTTTTATTTATAGTAGTATTATTTGCATTTCAAGGGTTTGCTCAGCAAAAAGTATTTAAAGGAAACCCAGATACAGCATTTGAAAAAGCTAGAGATATGGCTTTTAATAATCAACGTAAACAAGCACAAGATACATTGCGCTTGATCTTAACGAAGTATCCAAATTATTTAGATGTTAGATCATTTTTAGCAAGCACATATTCTTGGGATGGAAATTATAAAGAATCAAGAAAAGAATTTCGCTTTATATTGTCAAAAGACCCTAAGAGAAGATTGGATTGGATTGCGGCAATTAACAATGAGAACTGGGGAGAACAACCATATAAAGCAATGCAGTTGGTAGAAAAAGCTTTGGTGCATTTCCCTACAGATAAAGATATCTTGTATTTAAAAGCTTCTGCTCAAGAAAGCTTAGGAAGAGGAGAAGATGCTTTGGGTACTTTAAATGAATTATTAGAGAAATCACCAAATAACACTAAAGCGAAATCTTACAGAATAGCTTTGTTAGACCGATTAAGTTTAAATGCAGTTGGACTTAGTTATGCTGTAGATTTATTTCGAAATAAAGAAAGAGATCCAATGCAATACATAACAGCAAAGTACACTAGGCAAACGAAGTATGGTAGTATTACTGGAAAAGTAAATGTGAATAGGCGTTTTCAAAGAAATGGAATACAGTATGAGGTTGATATGTATCCTAGAATTATTGAAGGTATGTATGCTTACGTTAGTTTTGGTTTTTCTAATACAGCGCTATTTCCTAGTTTTAGAATGGGAGGTGAATTGTACAAATCGTTGCCCAATGCTTTTGAAGCTTCTTTAGGGTTTAGAAGTATGAAGTTTACTGAAACAACAACTATTTATACAGGTTCAATAGGATGGTATACAGGAAATAGTTATTGGGTGTTTAGAGCTTATGTTACGCCAGGAGAACCAGGGGCGAGTAAGTCTGGAAGGTTAAGCTATAGGAAATATAGAAGTGATGCTGATAATTATTTTAGTGTTTATGTTGGTATTGGTTTTTCTCCAGAAATAGATAGGTTTCCTATAAATGAAAATGAGCAAGTTGTTTTTGATTTGAAATCTCAAAATATAGGATTAGGGTTTTATTTTACTTCTTTAAGTAAAAAAAATGCTTGGGGTGCAACTTTTAGTTTGTCACATGAAGAGAAGAGTTATTCAAGAGGAAATTATTTTTTAATTTATTCTTTAGGAATTTCTTACCGAATGAAATTTAAATAGTAGATTTTGTCATTCGATCATTATTAAAAAGATCTTTTCTTAATTCATTAGTAAATCCTTTTTTAGAAAGCATTTCTATGGTTTCTTTTCCTAAATATTGATTGATTTCAAAATAAAGTGCCCCGCTTTCTGTCAAGTTGTTTTTTGCCAAATCAGCAATTTTAGAATAGAAAATTAAAGGATTATCATTGGTAACAAATAAAGCTAAATGAGGTTCGTTGTTTAAGACATTTGCTTGGATCTCTTTTTTCTCCAATTCTCTAACATATGGTGGATTGGAAACAATAATATCAAATTTTTGAGATGTGATAATGTCTTCTAAATTTTTGACAGAAAGAATGTCTTGTTCTATAAAGTGGATATTTACTTTGTTTGATGTTGCATTTTGTTTAGCTATTGCCAAAGCATTTTTTGAAACATCGATACTATATACAATCGCATTTGGTAAGTTTTTAGCTAGTGTAATAGGAATACAACCGCTTCCTGTTCCAATATCTAAAATTGTAAGTTTACTTTTATCTTGTACATCGTTTAAAATCCAATCAACTAATTCTTCGGTTTCAGGTCTGGGAATTAATGTGTCATTTGTTACTTTAAAAGTAAGTCCGTAAAATTCTGTTTCTCCTAAAATATATTGTATTGGTTCTTGTTTTTGGAGTTGATCTACTACTTGTTCAAAATAAGATAATTGATTACTATCTAATTTTATAGAAGTGTTTAGCGCAAGATCTATTCGTTGTAGTTTTAGCTCTTTTTCTATCAATAAAAAGAAAAAAGAATCTATTTCTGTTTGTGGATAAACATTTGCTAGTTTTTGATTAAAAAGAATTCTAAAATCTTTTAAAAGCATTTTACAGGTCTTTAATCATCCATACATTACAAGAATAATGTCCTGTATTTCCAACAGGTTTGTCTAATGAGTTAAACCCATTTTTTTTATACAAAGCTCTAGCAGCATCCATATATGGCATGGTTTCTAAATAACATTGTTTAAAGCCAAACTCTTTTGCTTTTTCTAAGCAAATATGAATCATTTTACTCCCTAAACCTAACCCTCTTGCTTCGGGTAAAAAGTACATTTTTTGAAACTCACAAACACTTCCTTCATAATTATCTAATTGAGCAACACCAGCACCTCCGATAATTTTTCCTTCATGCTCAATAACATAATAAGTAGAAGTTGGTTTATCATAGGTTTCAAACATTTCATCTAGCGCTTTATCTTCATAAGCAGTACCTACTTTTGGAACCCCCATTTCAATTAAAACATCTCGAATTACTTGGGCAATTTCTTGATTGTCTTTTTGTTGTATTTCTCTAAAAATATAATTGTTTGGTGTCATTCTAATGTACTATTTTTGCAGGAGCAAGTTAGCTTTTTTTTAGAAGTATTTTAAACAATACTTGCTGTTTTTTAATACCTAATTTTTAGAATTGAATCACGAAAAATACATAGCACGTTGTTTAGATATTGCTAAAAACGGAATTGGGACTACACGTCCTAATCCTGCTGTTGGTGCTGTGGTTGTTTTAGATGATGAAATTATAGGAGAAGGTTATACAAGTTCTTATGGTGGCAATCATGCAGAAGTAAATGCAATTAATGCAGTAAAAAACAGAGAACTATTATCTGAGGCTACAATTTATGTGACTTTAGAGCCCTGTTCTCATTATGGGAAAACACCTCCTTGTGCAGATTTAATAGTAAAGCATCAAATTAAGCATGTAGTAATTGGCTGTGTAGATTCTAATAGTTTAGTAGCTGGAAAAGGAATTGAAAGATTAAAAAATGCAGGATGCAAAGTTACTGTTGGTGTATTAGAGGAGGCTTGTAGAAAACATCACAAACGATTTTTTACTGTTCAGGAGAAAAAACGACCATATATTATTTTAAAATGGGCAGAAACTAGGAATGGTTTTATTGCACCTAAAAGTAAATCAAAGCAAGAGCCTGTATGGATTTCGAATACATATTCACAACAGTTGGTACATAAATGGAGATCTGAAGAACATGGAATATTAGTAGGGACAAATACAGTAATTGCAGATAATCCTAAGTTAAATGTAAGAAATTGGAAAGGTAATAATCCAATAAGAATTGTATTGGATCGTCAAATGAGAATTCCAAAAGGCACTCATGTTTTTGATGAATCTGTAAAGACAATTTTTATAGTTGATAAAAGTACTTCAATTAATGATAATCAAGAGGAAACTAATTGTTTTGAAAGGATAGACTTTTCTAAGTCCCTAGCAAAGCAAGTATGTGAAGTATTACAAAAACACCAAATTCAATCTGTAATTATAGAAGGAGGAGTACAAACTTTACAAACCTTTATTGATGAGAATCTTTGGGATGAAGCAAGAATATTTATAGGGAGAAATGAATTTGAAGACGGTGTTAAAGCTCCGATAATTCAAGGAGAGTTAATAGAAGAAAAAAGGATTAAAAAGGATGTATTAAAAGTGTTGTATAATGATTAAGAATGTCGTATTTGATTTTGGAGATGTTTTTATCAATTTAGATAAAGAAGCAACATCAAAAGCTTTAGCACCTTATAGAGTTAAAGGTAAAGAAGTGCATAGTTCTATTATTAATACAAGTAGAAGGTACGAAAAAGGAGAAGTTACAACTGAGAAGTTTGTACATCGATTTGTAGATTATTTTCATTTGCCATCTAATGAAAAATTTATTGAAATGTGGAATGCTATTCTATTAGATTTTCCAGTTCATAGATTGGTCTTTTTAAAAGAACTGGCAAAATCTGAGAAATACAGATTGTTTTTGTTAAGTAATACCAATGAGTTACATATCGAATGGATTCGTAATGATTGGGGAGAAGAGTTGTACCAAGAATTTAAAAATTGTTTTGAAAAATTTTACCTGTCTCATGAAATAGGTTTAAGAAAACCCAATGCAGATATTTATGAGTTTGTATTGAACGAAAATAACTTAAATGCTGCAGAAACCTTTTTTATAGACGATACTTTAGAAAATACATTGGCTGCAGAAAAATTAGGAATTAAAGTATGGAACATCAATCCAGAAAAGGAAGATGTGACCACTTTGTTAACCAAAACAGAATTTAACACGTGATTTATTTAGTATTGAGTGTTGTTTTTTCAACATCATTATTTGTGATTTTTAAATATTTTGAAGTATTTAAAATTGACACTTTAAAGGCTATTGTTGTAAATTATTTAGTAGCTTTTACTTTGGGATTTGTCTTAGCAACAGAGAAAATACCCATTACAGAGATTCCAAATCAATCTTGGGTATTTGGAGCAATTGCTTTAGGCTTGCTTTTTGTTTCTATCTTTTTTGTAATGGCATTAACGGCGCAGCGTAATGGTGTGTCTGTTGTATCCGTTGCAGGTAAAATGTCTGTAGTAATCCCCATACTTTTTGGAGTGTATTTGTATAATGAAACACTTGGGGTTTTTAAAATTATTGGAATTTTGATTGCACTAACAGCGGTGTATTTAGCTTCGGTAAAAGCCGAAGAAGACAAACATGAAAAAGCAGGTTTATTGCTTCCTATGATTCTTTTTATTGGATCAGGAGCTATAGATACAACGTTGAAATATGTACAAAATACGCATGTAGCAACAAACGAAGTAGAAATTTTTTCTGGAAGCTTATTTGGATTTGCAGCAATTTTTGGACTCTTAATTTTAATTATAAAAACAATTAAAAAGCCAGAAGCATTTGGTGTAAAAAATATAATTGCTGGGTTTGTATTAGGAGTGCCAAATTACTACTCAATAGTGTTCTTAATTAAAGCGCTACAAACAGAAGGCTTTGAGAGTTCTACACTGTTTACCATTAATAATGTAAGTATTGTTATTGTTTCTACATTAGTAGGTTTACTATTGTTTAAAGAAAAGTTTAGCATTAAAAACAAAGTAGGTATATTGCTGGCAATAATCGGAATTATTTTAGTAGCAATTGCTTAATGAAAGATACGTATAAAACAATAGAGAAAGCATCAGAAGAGACGCTATTTAAAGACAGGAATAGTAAGTTTTTTGGTTATGCTTTTCCCGTAAAGAATGAAGACGAGGTGAAGGCAGCTATTGATGAGTTAAAGAAAAAACATCATGCTGCACGTCATTTTTGTTATGCTTGGCAATTTGGAACAGAAACAATTCGGTTTAGAGCAAATGATGATGGAGAACCAAGTAATTCAGCAGGAATGCCAATTTATGGGCAAATCCAAGCTTATGAAGTAACCAATATATTAATTGTTTCTGTTCGTTATTTTGGAGGAACAAAATTAGGAGTTGGAGGGTTGATTAATGCGTATAAGAATTCTGCACAATTGGCTTTAGAAGCTTCGCAAATTGTAGAGAAAACAATAAATATAGAATTTCAATTGTCTTTTGGGTACGATTTAATGAATAAAGTAATGCGTATTATTAAGGAGAAAAACATTACAATTATTAATCAACAATTAGAATTAGACTGTAATTATACTATTTCTATTAGAAAAAAAGAAGCTGAGAGTATTTTTGAAATTTTTACCAACCTATATAAGGTAGAAATTAAAAGACTAGATTAGAATTCTTTTAGTTTTTCTAAAATATAGTCAGGACATTTCATTGGTTTTAATGTAGTCATATTAATAAATGCCAACACTGTATTTCCTGTAGTTAACAAATCACCATTTTGATTGAAGATTTCATAATCAAATTCAATTTTAACAGCAGGGATTTTTTTTAATGTAGTTTTTACCGTAATTTCATCATCGAATTCAGCGGATTTTTTAAAATTACATTGTAAAGAAATAACAGGAAGCATTACGTTATTTTCTTCCATGTTTTTGTAAGAAATTCCTAATGATCTGAGCCAGCAAATTCTGCCAATTTCAAAAAACTGGGCATAATTACCATGATAAACGACTCCCATTTGGTCGGTTTCGCCGTAACGTATTCTAAATGAGGTGGAATGTGAAATCACTGATTTTAAAAATTATATGGTGCTGATTTTACGAAAAAAAAAGTTAATAATCAATAGTAAAATCATTTTTTTATACTGAATTTTATTCACACTTTTGTAAGGCTCTTGAAGGGGGATGAAAATCCGAGAAAAGAAACAATTTATTAATCCAATTATCTGCCAAAATAAGAATGACTAAAACTGCTGACTCAGTTTGGGATGAGTGTCTTTATTTTATAAAAGACAATATAAAACCACAAGCGTATAAAACTTGGTTTGAACCTATCAAACCAATAAAAATGTCGGGAGAAGCATTGACAATTCAGGTGCCTAGTAAATTCTTTTATGAATGGTTAGAAGAACATTATATTAAGCTACTTAGAGTTGCATTGGTTAGAGAATTGGGGAAAGATGCAAAACTGATTTATGATGTACGTATGGAAAATACGTACAGTAGTAATAGTCCGCAAACTGTAAAAATTCCGAGCTCAAATAGAGATCCGATTAAACCACAAAAGGTTACTGTTCCTGTTGAAACAAAAGATAGAGAATTGAGAAACCCATTTGTGATTCCTGGATTGCAAAAAGTAAAAATTGAGTCTCAATTAAATCCAAACTATAACTTTAATAATTTTGTAGAAGGAGATTCAAATAGATTGGCTCGCTCTGCTGGTATGGCTGTTGCTAATAAACCAGGAGGAACTTCTTTTAATCCATTGTTAATTTATGGAGGAGTAGGTTTGGGTAAAACACATATTGCACATGCAATAGGTGTTGATATTAAAGATAAATATCCAGATAAGACTGTATTGTATATTTCTTCAGAAAAATTTACACAACAATTTATAGATTCTGTAAAATCAAATACAAGGAATGATTTTATTCATTTTTATCAAATGATTGATGTGTTGATTATAGATGATGTTCAATTTTTATCTGGAAAGACAGGAACACAAGATGTGTTCTTCCATATTTTCAATCACTTGCATCAAAATGGAAAACAGGTAATTTTAACTTCAGATAAAGCACCTGTAGATATGCAAGATATTGAACAACGCTTATTATCTCGATTTAAATGGGGATTATCTGCTGAGTTACAATCACCAGATTACGAAACTAGAATTTCGATATTGCAAAATAAACTATTTAGAGATGGTGTGGTGATGCCAGAAGAGATTGTAGAGTATATTGCAAAGAATATTAAATCTAATGTTAGAGAATTAGAAGGAGTAATCATCTCTATGATAGCACAAGCTTCTTTTAATAGAAGAGAATATACCTTAGAGTTAGCAAGACAAATTGTAGATAAGTTTGTTAAAAACACTAAAAAAGAAGTTTCTATAGATTATATCCAAAAAGTAGTTTCTAAATATTTTGATATGGATGTTGCTACTTTACAATCTAAAACAAGAAAGCGTCATATTGTGCAAGCACGTCAATTAGCAATGTATTTTGCAAAGCGTATGACTAAATCTTCTTTAGCAAGTATTGGTTCTCAAATAGGACATAGAGATCACGCAACTGTACTACACGCTTGTAAAACTGTAGATAACTTAACAGAAACTGACAAGCAGTTTAGAAAATATGTAGACGACTTAACAAAGAAGTTAACATTTTAGTTTGTAAATTTTAACATAAGCATGAAACTCATTACTATTTGTGATATGCTTAGTAGAAAGTTTTCCTAACACATTTAAAAATTACTAAATATTTAAAAGATGAAGGTACTAATGGTTTGTTTGGGAAATATTTGTCGTTCTCCATTAGCAGAAGGTATTTTACAAGCAAAAGTGAATTCAGATAGTATTCACAGGTAGATTCTGCTGGTACAGCTGCTTATCATGTAGGTGAATTACCTGATGAACGTTCTATTGCTGTGGCTAGAAAGTATGGAATCGATTTGACATCGCAACGTGCTAGAAAATTTACCGTAAATGATTTTGATGCTTTTGATTTAATTTATGCAATGGATGCAAGTAATTTTCAAAATATTTTAGCGTTAGCTAGAAATGAAGAAGATGAGCAAAAAGTGCAAATGATTTTAAATGAAGTTGATTCTAATTTAGATAATAGTGTGCCTGATCCTTATTATGGAGGAAATGATGGTTTTGAAAATGTATATCAGATGTTAGATGAAGCTTGTATTATAATTGCTAATAAAATAAACAAATTATGAAAGGAAAGTTGTATTTAATACCTACTACTTTAGGAGATAATGAACCTTTAGAAGTAATGCCAATATCTGTTAAAAAAGTAATAGAGGAGGTTGATTTTTTTATTGTTGAAAATGAAAAAACAGCAAGAAGATTTATCAAAAAAATTACTCCAAAAAAATCACAACCTTCTTTAAAAATCATGATGTTAGATAAGTATGCAGACGAGTTAGAAACACGTACTTATTTAGATGTTTGTAATGAAGGTATTTCTGTAGGATTGTTATCTGAAGCGGGAGTACCAGCAGTAGCAGATCCTGGAGCAACAATTGTAAAATTAGCACATGATAAAGGTGTTCAAGTAGTTCCATTGGTTGGGCCATCATCTATTTTAATGGCAATGATGAGCTCTGGAATGAATGGGCAAAGTTTTGCTTTTAATGGTTATTTACCAATTGATAAAGGCGATCGAAAGAAAGCAATTAAAGAATTAGAGAAGTTGTCTAAAGATAAAAATCAATCTCAGATTTTTATAGAAACTCCTTATAGAAATGAAAAATTATTGGCAGATTTAAAGACCATCTTATCTCCAAATACTAGTTTATGTGTAGCTGCAGATATTACCTTATCTACAGAATACATCAGAACCAAGTCTGTAAAAGCTTGGAAAAATGAAAAACCAGATTTGCATAAAAGACCAGCGATCTTTATTATTCATAAAGAATACTAAATCGTTGCTTTTCTGTCTCCTTTAACCTCTGTAAGATTGTAGCCTGCAAATTTTTTCATATAGTATTCAATAGAAGAACCATATGCATCTTTTAGGTTGTGATTCCCGTTAGAACGCAAGTACTTTTTTACATTTCCTGCACCACTCAAATGTGCAGCTGCTAAGATTCCAGATTCTGTAATTGTGATTCCGTTTATAGTGCTACCAACTTTACGTTGTATGTCCTTTCTTAAAATCCATTTATTTACAGAACACAAGGCAGCAAAAGCTTTTTCTTGTAATTCAGGACTGTTTAAAAAAGATTCGGGGTTTTTGATGTTAAATCGCTCTAAAGTTGTGATCCCAAATTGATACTTTCCTAAATAGCCTAAAGTGTTAATGGCCGAGTATTTACCTTGAGATTCTTTAAATGCTAATGCCTCTTTAAAAGCTGTAAAATTATTGTCTAAGAACAATATCTCTTCGTGACTATATTCAATCACTGTAATAATTTCTGTTGAAATCTTTTCCTCTTTTAAGTCAACAACTATTTTGTTGTTTGCAATAAGAGTAATACCAAAAATCAATAAAAAATATCTAATAATAGTTTACTTTCCGTTAAGCGGGCGCAAAATTACAAAATATTTTTTAAATAACTGATATACAGTGAGTTTGGATTTTTTAGAAATGTAAAAAATGAAATTTAAATCCATTTTTAGTATTATATTCTAAAGCAGGAGCAGGAATTTTTATGAAATTGATAGTAGAAAACAAAGTTTTTAAGAATTTCGAATTGGTCTTTATTTTACTTAAATCTACATCAATACTTAAATAAAATTGTCGATAAGGATTTTGGGCAACTGGATTACTCGGAAGTGTTTCTCCATAAAGCATTCCGTCTGCTCCATAACCTAAGGCTATGTTTAACCATTTTGGAAAGTTTCCATCTTTATTAAAAGACCAAATATTTGCTGAAAGCCAATAAGTTTGTCCATTATAATCTTTTAATGTTTGCTCTAAAAAATTGCTACCTAAAACATTAGGTCTTTGTTTGGCATATTTTGTTTGACTAAATGAATATTTTAATAAAATGCGTTGTTCATCCCAAAGTAATTCCTGACCAACTAACAAACCTGTACCACTAGCATTGGCTAAAATATCTCCCCAAGAGGCGCCCCATCTTTTAGAAAAACCATCTAATACTTCTACTGCTGTTAAAAAGGTAAATCCAAAAGTGGCTCCATAAATAAGTTGATTTTTTTTGCTAACTCCAGACCAATCCAATGCTTTCATTCCAATTTTTCCAACATAATAAGAGGTCATAACATGTCCCATTTTATCTAGTTGTTTCCATTGGTTGTTGTCATTGGTAAAATGGAATGAAGAACGTGGGTGATCTGCATACCAAAGTCTGTCTAAAGCTACTAAAGTACCAACAGATAATGCAGCTTTTGTAATAATAACTCCATTTCTTCTTTTGGTATGTAAGCTGTCAGATTTCTTATAGAAAGATGAGGTTTGTGCTTGAAAACTCCAGCTTATAAAAAAAATACATACAAAAGAAATGCAGTTTTTTAACATGATTTATCGGTTAATTCCCTGTTTGTTCATCCATTGGTGATATTTGGCAGCATTTCGATTGTGTTGCCTTAACGTTGAAGCAAAAGCATGATATCCAATTTTATCTACACTGGCACACATATAAATATAATTGTGTTTGCTAGGAAATAAAACAGCATCAATTGAAGATATATCTGGCATGGCAATTAATGATGGTGGCACACCTTTGTGTATGTATGTATTGTATGGAGAGTCTATTTTTAAATCTTTATTCAAAACTCTTTTTACCGTAAAATCTTGCCCATGTTTTTCTTTTAAAGCATAAATAATTGTTGGATCTGCTTGTAAAGGAATTCTTCTTTTAATTCTGTTTAGGTATAAACCGGCAACAATAGGTCTTTCAGCAACTTTTGCCGTTTCTTTTTGTACAATAGATGCCAATGAAATAACCTGAGTTCTTGTTAGTTTTAACGCTCTGGCTTTTTCAATACGTTTCTGATTCCAGAAGCGATGGTATTCTTTTAGCATACGGTCTCTAAATTGAGTAGCAGAAGTATTCCAATACAGTTCATAACTGTTAGGAACATACATGCCCAAAGCTGTTTTTTTAGAGAATTTGTTCTTAGATAAAAATGCTGTATTTAGCATGGCATTAAGTATGCTTGTAGAATCCGCTTCAATTTGTAAAGCAATTCTACCAGCAAGTTTTTCTAGAGAATGTTGATTGTTAAATACTAATTTAACGGGTGTTTGTTTTCCGCTTCTTAATAAGTTAATTAAATCATTGTTAGAAATTCCCTTTGGAATCTTAAATTTTCCAGCTCTAATATTGCTATTGTATTTTTTCTGATTAGCCACCCAAATAAAAGGTTGTACACGTTTTAAAAAAGGTCTTATTTCGTTTTCTAAATCGGCTAATGTACTATTGGTTTTAATATGGATATATCCTTCTTTTATAGTATTTGGAGCATAAATTTTGTTGTAAGTATTGTAAGCAAAAAAGCCTCCAGTAAGAAGTAGTAAACCAACAATTAATAAAATAAGTTTCTTTTTATTCATTTATCATTTGAAATAAGAGTTCGTCTTTAAATTTTCCTTGGGTGAAAATCCAATCTTTTTTAATACCAATTTGAGAAAACCCATGTTTTTGAAATAAGGCAATACTTTTCGTGTTGTCAGATGTGATATTTGCATATAGCTGATGTAAATTTAAGTGTGTAAAACTGTAATTTATCAGCAGTTGTAAAGCTTCAGAAGCAAAACCGTTTTTTTGATACTTTTTAGCCACTAAAATACCAACTCCAGCTCTAAAGTGTTGTGGATTAAAATCAAATAAATCAATCATACCTACAGATTGATTATTGAGATTTTCTACAATCATTAATCGCAATTGTTTGGCTTCAAAAATATCTAAATGAGCATTCTCTAAATATTGTTTTAAAAGGAATTTAGAAAAAGGAGTTTGTGTATGACTAACAGCCCAAAACGCTTCATCATTTTCTGTATCAAATAGAAACTGTAAATCTTCTGGCTCTAGCGCTCTTAGTGTAACGGTATTTCCTTGTAGTGTATTCATTAATAATCTAGTGTTCCTTTAAAAACAAATGTAGCAGGTCCAGTTAAAAAAACATTAGTATAAAGGCTATTTTCAACGGTAAATTTTACTTGTAAATTACCTCCTTCTACTGGTAAATTTATTTTGGTTGCGTTTGTTTTACCTGTTTTGTGCATGGCAATTGCTACAGCAGTAACACCAGTTCCGCAAGCCAATGTTTCATTTTCTACGCCTTTTTCATAAGTTCTTACCCTAAAAGTATCATTATTTATTTGTTGTACAAAATTTACATTGCTTCCTGGTGATGGATAGCTATATCTAATTTCTTTTCCATGTTGGAATACCGGATAATTCTCTAAACTGTTTACCAACTGTACATGATGTTGAGTTCCTGTATTAGCAAAAACAGCTTCTTTGGTAATTTCCATAGTATCCGAGTCTACATCAATCATTTGTAAAGAAACAATTCCATTATCAATTTCAGCATAATGAAGTCCGTCAAAAGCAATAAAGTTTGTTTTGTCATCAATGATACCTAAAAAATGAGCAAAAGCAACAGCACATCTTCCTCCATTTCCGCAAAAAGTTTCACTTCCGTCGGCATTGTAGTAAATCATTCTAAAATCTGATGTGGTATCATTTTCAATCAAAATAAGACCATCAGCACCGATTCCAAAATGTCGATCACATATGTGATTAATTAAAGAAATAGTATCTTTAGGAAATGATTGATCTCTATTGTCAATCATCACAAAATCATTACCCGTTCCTTGGTATTTGTAAAAAGAAAAATTCATAGGCATCAAAGATACTAATTTATCTGCTGTAAATGGATTGTTAAAGACGGGTTAAAGTTCGTTAAAGAGCGTTAAACAGATTTATTTAAAATGTTAAAATTGTATATTTGATTAGTTGAAAAAATAGTTTATAGATATGAAAAAAACAGCCAGTTTATTAGGAATTGCAGTTTTAGGAGGAATGTTAACACTTGGAGGATATAAAGTGTTTTTAGAAAAACCACAAGTAGTTATAGAAAGAACTGTAGAACCAGCATTAAAAACAGTACAGGCAAATTATACAACTACAGGAAATTTTGCCACAAGTACTCCAACAAGTTTTACCGAAGCAGCAGAAAAAACAGTACATGCTGTGGTTCACGTAAAGAATACAGCAATAAGAACCCAAACAAATCCTTATGCAGAATATTTTTTTGGTAGAGGAAATGGAACAAGAAAATATGAACAAGTTGGTACCGGTAGCGGAGTAATTATTACTCCAGATGGTTATATTGTTACTAATAATCATGTAATTGATAATGCTACAGAATTAGAGATTACGTTAAATAATCAAAAGAAATACAAAGCAACATTAGTGGGAACTGATCCTGGAAATGATATTGCTTTATTAAAGATTGATGCAGATGAAGACCTGCCTTCAATTCCTTTTGCAAATTCTGATGCTGTGAAAATTGGAGAATGGGTATTGGCAGTTGGAAACCCATATAACTTGACTTCTACTGTAACAGCAGGAATTGTTAGTGCAAAGGGAAGAGATTTGAAAGGAAATGGTAATATTACTGATTCTTTTATTCAAACTGATGCTGCAGTAAATCCAGGAAATAGTGGAGGAGCATTAGTAAATACTAGAGGAGAATTAGTTGGAATTAATACAGCAATTTCTTCTAAAACAGGATCTTTTGTAGGATATTCTTTTGCTGTGCCATCTAATATTGCTAAAAAAGTGATTGAAGATTTAATGGAGTTTGGAAGTGTGCAAGAAGTTGTATTAGGAATTACTTATAATAGAGCAAAAGAAATTAATGGAGAAGGAGTACAGATTTCTTCTGTAACAAGTGATGGTGGGGCTAAAAAAGCAGGTTTAAAATCTGGAGATATAATTGTAAAAGTTAATCATGTAAAAATTTCTAAGTTTTCTGATTTAGCTGGGCAATTAAAAGCAAAAAGACCAGGAGAATTTGTAGATATTACTGTAAATAGAGATGGAGAAAATCTGGTGAAAAAGGTCAAGTTGTCTATTAAAAGCAGTTATGTATCTTCTAGTTATGGACTTGAATTAAGAGACTTAACCAAAAAAGAGAAAAAAGCTTTGGGTATTGATTTTGGTGTGAAAATTAAGAGTGAAGCTGCAAAAGGTAATGGAGAATCAAGTATTGAAGGTTTTATCATTACAAGAATTAACAATAAAAAAGTATCTAGCGCATCACAAGTAGCTAAATTTTTGGATGCCAAGAAAAATTATAGAGTAAAAATAGAGATGCTAAATCTGAAAGGAAAGTTAGTACAATATTATATTCAATAAAATTCTAAAAAATGGATTTTAAACTTCAATAAAGACTTCGGTAATTATTGAAGTTTTTTATTTACGAAAACTTTACGAAATCGATTTCGTTTTCGAATAAAAATCAATACTTTTGCACCAAATTTCAAAATAACAGATATAACACAACTATGTCAACAATAACAAATTACGAAAAAGAAGTTGCCTTACAAGCAGAAACTAGAAGAGCAGCTGTAGAGTTTATCAATATTGTAAATGATTTATGGTACGATAAGTCTATCGAATTAGTGCTTTTTAGAAACCAATTAGTAGATAAAAGAGCGAGCGAGGTTTTAAATTTAGTAAAGTATTCTGAAGAGTTTGTTGCTAAAGCAATTACTATTTTTGATGCATTAGATATTGCTAAGGCTATTCAAGAATTAACATTACCTTCTTCTAAATTAGATATCGGAAAATTGGCTTATGAGTGTCAATTAAACGAGGAGGCTTGTGAAGATAAAGTTGCTTTTGTAAAAAATCAATTAAAAGATGCTGATACGGCAGATGATATTCAACCTAAAGATGTAGTTTTATACGGATTTGGTAGAATTGGACGTTTGTTAGCTCGTGAGTTGATGAATAAAATGGGTAAAGGTTCTCAATTACGTTTAAGAGCTGTAGTTACTCGTGGAGAAATTAACCAAACTGTATTAGAAAAAAGAGCTTCGTTATTAAGTATCGATTCTGTACACGGAGATTTCTTAGGAACTGTAGAAGTTGATGTTGAAAATAAAGCATTGATTATTAATGGTACTACTGTTCATATGATTTCTGCAAAGCAACCAGAAGATATTGATTATACAGCTTACGGAATTAACGATGCATTAATTATTGATAATACAGGAGCCTTTAGAGATAAAGAAGCTTTAAGTAGACATTTAGTGCCAAATGGAGCAAGTAAAGTATTGTTAACTGCACCAGGAAAAGGGATTCCAAATATTGTTCATGGAGTAAATCATATAGAAAATAATCCAGATGAGATTGATATTTTCTCTGCAGCTTCATGTACTACCAATGCAATTACACCAGTTTTAAAAGTGTTAGAAGATAATTTCGGAATTATTAAAGGACATTTAGAAACGATTCATGCATATACTAATGACCAAAATTTAGTTGATAATATGCATAAAAAATACCGTAGAGGTAGAGCAGCAGCTTTAAATATGGTAATTACAGAAACTGGAGCAGGTAAAGCAGTTGCAAAAGCATTACCAGCATTGGAAGGAAAATTAACTTCAAATGCAATTAGAGTACCAGTGCCAAATGGTTCTTTAGCAATTTTAAATTTACAATTACATTCTGATGTTACTGTTGAGTCTGTAAATGCAATTATGAAACAATATGCATTAGAAGGAGATTTAGTAGAGCAAATTAAATATTCTATAGATAATGAATTGGTTTCTTCTGATATTGTAGGATCTTCTGCACCGTCAATTTTTGATAGTAAAGCTACATTAACAGACGGGAATAGCATTGTTATTTATGTTTGGTATGATAACGAATATGGGTATTCTCACCAAGTAATTCGTTTGGCAAAGCACATTGCAAAAGTAAGACGTTATACTTACTATTAGTAGATTGTCTTTTAGATATATAAAAAAACCGAAACATTTGTTTCGGTTTTTTTATTCTTCAAATTTAGATAAATACAATTTGAGTGTTTTCTTGATCTGCTCTATTATAGAAATCACCAATGGTTAAGATGCCATCCAAGTCATCAATCAAATCGTTTTCTTTTAAATGGAACATGTCTACGGCTAGTTTACAAGCCCAAAGTCTACAGCCAGAATCAGATAGAATTTCTAAAAATTCACCCACAGGAGGCATGTCTAATTTTTCCATTTCTTTTTTCATCATTTTGGTAGCTAATGCTTCCATACCTGGTAAACCTCCAAGCATTGTTGGAATATGCATGGCAGGATTTCCTACCGTAGCAACATGTAAGTGTTCTAATTTTTTCTTCTGAATAGCTTCCAATCCGAAGAAGGTAAAAAAGATTTCAGAATCAATACCTTCCATTCTAGCTCCATTGGCCATGATAAACGCAGCATATACATTTTCAATAGTTGCTTTAGATAAGATAAAAAGCATTTTTTTTACAGATGTTTTTCCCATGATTTTAACTTTTTAAATACAACTTTTTGGTTTTGGAATTCCAGCAATCATGGTAGCCTTTTTTAAAGGACCTCCAGGAAATAGTTGATAAAATTCTTTGATATTTATGACACCACTCTTTTTAATACCTCTAATAGAAAGAGCTTCTTGTTTTTGGTGTTTGTCATGAATATAATCTATTACTTCCCAGTGTTTGTCTGTCATTTCAATCTCTTGCTCTTTAGCAATTTCGTTTCCAATTTCTTTATTCCATTGAGAGAAATCTGTTAGATATCCTTCTTCTGTTACTTGTATAGTTGTTTGTGCTATTATTTTGTCCATTTTTATAATTATTTATATTGTTTTTAATCGAATACTTTTCCTTTTTTACTCATTGTAGAAGAGACAAATGGAATTGGAATTCCCTTGATAAGCATGTTCCAATAAATCCATCTAAAAGCAAGTTTACCTAAGTGATTTACCCTACTTTCTTTTAAGAGTTTTAAAGGACCAACTCCAGGAAAAGGAAATGTGCCTTCTACAGGTTCATGATTGTAGTTAAAATCAATTAATAAAGCTTTATTGTTACCCGTTTCAATAAAACAGTTAGAGTGTCCATCAAACTCTTCTTTTAATTCTTCTCCGTTGATGTATCTTAAGATATTATCGGTAAGAATTTCAGCTTCAAAATGCGCTACAGAACCAGCTTTAGATGCAGGTAAATTGGTACAGTCACCCAAAGCAAAAATATTTTCATTGTCTAAGGTTTGTAAAGTAGCTTTATGTGTTGGAATATAGTTCATGTCATCTCCTAAACCAGAACGTTCTAATAAAGCATCTCCTAAATTTGGAGGCACAGTAACCAATAAATCATAGGCAACTTCATTGTCTGCATAATCAATGATTTTATTGTTTTTATAATCAACACGCTCAATGTCAAAATCAACTACTTCTTTAATATTTTTTTCTTCTAATAAGTAATGTAATGCTTTGGTGGCCTTAGGTTTTGTAAAAGCACCACTTAACGGAGTAACAAAAGTGATGTCTACTTTGTCTCTCATTCCTTTATTCTTAAAATAAGAATCGGCTAAAAAAGCGAATTCTAAAGGTGCAACCGGACATTTGATAGGCATTTCTGAAATATGAATAACCAATTTACCGCCATTCCATTCTCTTAGCTTATTTCGTAAAGCTTTTGCGCCTTCATATGTATAAAAATCAAAAATGTTTTGATACCATTTTGGACCTTTCATTCCTTCAACTTCTTCTGGAGCAATTTTAGTTCCAGTAGCTACAATTAAGATGTCATAGCTTAAAGTTGTGGTGTCCTCAAAAGTAACTACGTTTTTATCAGAAATAATAAATTCAATTTTCTTTTGAATGTAGTTTACATCTTTTGGAATAAACTTTTTACCATCCTTTTTTACTTGTTTGGTTGTGTAAATATCAAAGGGTAGAAATAAAAAACCAGGTTGGTAATAATGAGTTTTGTACTGATCTACGATGGTGATTTTCCATTCGTTTTTTGGGAGTTTTGAAACAAGGTGATTTGCCATCATCGTACCAGATGTTCCTGCTCCTAATATTACTAGATTTTTCATGCTTATTTAATTTATACATCAAATTTAGCAAAGCATTAAAGCAGAAATTATGATAAATGTCATGCTTAACTCCTTATGTAACAATGGTTACATAAGAATTTGTAACGTGAATTTAAAAAGTGAGTTAGGTTAGTGAATTTGTTTTGAATGTTTTATTTTTAGCATTTGTATAAGAAATATGAACTTATTAAATCGAATCAAATGAAAAATGTATTCACATTATTTTTAGCAATAATGATTTTCCAAACAACTATGGCACAAAAAGACGATTACTATTACAATATACCAGAAGCACCAAAAGAATATACTGCAGCAACTGTAGCTAGCAGAATGGTAGATGGACTAGGTTTTCGTTTTTATTGGGCAACACACGGACTTACTCAAAAAGATTTAGATTTTAGACCTAATAAAGAAGCAAGAACAAGTTTCGAAACCATAAAACATATTTATGATTTAACAACAGTGATTTTAAACTCTGTAGAAAAGAAACCTAATGTTGGAGCAAAAGTACCAGAAATGAGTTTTGAAAAACTAAGAAATGCTACCTTAGCTAACCTAGAAAAAGCAAGTAAAATCTTAAGAGGTTCTAAAAGTATTGACGAATATAAAATCATTTTTAAACGTGGTAATAATGCTACAGAGTTTCCATTTTGGAATCAAATAAATGGACCAATTTCAGATGCTTTATGGCATACCGGACAAGTAGTGTCTTTTAGAAGATCTTCTGGAAATCCTTTTCCAAAAGGAGTAAGTGTATTGCGTGGGACGAAAAGAGATTAAGCAACTATAATTTTATTGAATGGATCATATCCAAGAACAAATACAATCGTTAAGAGACGAATTGAGTCAACATAATTACAATTATTATGTATTAGATAATGCTACAATTTCTGATTATGAGTTTGATATAAAACTCAAAGAATTGGAAAAATTAGAAGAAGCACATCCGCAGTTTTTTGACCCTAATTCTCCAACACAAAGAGTAGGAGGTCAAATCACTAAAAATTTTGAAACCGTAACACATAAAAACCGTATGTATTCTTTAGATAATTCATATTCTAAAGAAGATTTATTGGATTGGGAAAAACGTATTCAGAAAATCCTTGGCACCACAGATATTGAATATACTTGTGAGTTAAAATATGATGGAGCTTCTATCAATTTAACTTATGAAAATGGAAAATTTATTAAAGCCGTTACTCGAGGTGATGGTTTTCAAGGAGATAACGTTACTACAAACATTCGTACCATAAAATCGATTCCACTAAATTTAAATAGTGATTTTGTAAATGATTTTGAAATGCGTGGCGAGATTATTTTGCCTTTAGATGGTTTTCAAAAAATGAACGAAGAGCGAGTTGCAAATGGAGAAGAAGCTTATCGTAACCCTAGAAATACTGCAAGTGGTAGTTTAAAACTACAAGATAGTGCAGAAGTTGCTAAACGACCTTTAGATTGTTTGTTGTATCAGGTTGTAACTGATGAACGTAAGTATAAAACACATTATGAAAGCTTAGAAGCTGCTAGAAATATTGGATTTAAAGTGCCAAAAACGATAGAATTAGCTAGCTCTATTGATGCTGTTTTTGATTTTGTAAATGCTTGGGATTCTAAAAGAAATGAATTGCCTTATGAAACTGATGGAGTAGTTATTAAGGTAAACAATTTACAGCAACAAGAAGAACTAGGTTATACTTCTAAAGCACCGCGTTGGGCAATTGCCTATAAATTTAAAGCTGAACAGGTTGCAACAGTATTGAATGAAATTACCTACCAAGTTGGTAGAACTGGAGCAATTACACCAGTTGCAAATCTTGAACCTGTACAATTGGCAGGAACAATTGTAAAACGAGCTTCACTACACAATGCAGATCAGATAGAAAAATTAGATATTCGAGTAAATGATACGGTATTTGTAGAAAAAGGCGGTGAGATTATTCCGAAAATTATTGCTGTAGATTTTAATAAAAGACCAAAAGAATCAACTCCAACACAATATGCTACTCATTGTCCAGAATGTAATACTGAGTTGATTAGAACTGATGGAGATGCAAAACATTATTGCCCAAATGAGTTTGGATGTGCTCCACAAATCACAGGAAGAGTTCAGCATTTTATTTCTAGAAAAGCTATGGACATTGATGGTTTGGGTGGAGAAACAGTAGATTTATTACGAAAAGAAGGTCTGATTCAGAATTATGCTGATTTGTATGATTTAAAAGTCGAACAAATCATTCCGCTTGAGCGAATGGCAGAAAAATCGGCACAGAATATGATTGCTGGAATTGAAAAATCAAAAGAGATTCCGTTCAAAAAAGTATTGTTTGCTTTAGGAATTCGTTTTGTTGGAGAAACCGTGGCTAAGAAATTAGCAAAGCATTTTAAATCTATAGAAAATTTAATGGCAGCAGATTTTGAAACATTGATTGCTGTGGATGAAATTGGTGATAGAATTGCACAAAGTATTATAGATTTTTCGAATGATTTAGGGAATATTCAATTGGTAAATAGATTGAAATCTTACGGAGTTCAATTAGAGGTTTCTGCTGAAAGCATAGAAAATCAAACAGATAAGCTACAAGGAAATGCTTTTGTGGTTTCTGGAGTTTTTCATCAAATGAGTAGAAATGAATTGAAAAAAGCGATTGAAGACAATGGCGGAAAAGTAAGTAGTTCTATTTCTAAAAAAACAAGCTATGTGGTTGCTGGAGATAATATGGGGCCAAGTAAATTGGCAAAAGCTGAGAGCTTAGGAATTCCGATTATTTCTGAAGATGAATTTATAGAAATGATATCATAGAAAAAGGAGTAAGTGTAGATTAAAGTTAGATGCTAAAAGAAAAGGAGACATATACAGAAAGAATTCATTGGAAAACAAAGCAAGTGATTGCGTTTACAGGTTTTAATGTAATGACGTATTTTTTAGCAGTATTATTTAGAGACTCAAGTTTAGTGTTCTTATTATTAATTATCGCTTCATTTATGGCTACTTATGCTTTTTTCTTGAGTATAAGAATAGTGTATCATTTTTATAAAGCAAGGAAAGAGTCAAGTACTAAAAAGAAAAACTTAGGTTTTTTAACTGGAGTTCTTTACTTAGCAATTACGATTATACTACAAATAGTATATGATGTGTAATGTTATTTATCTGTAACATTTTTTAAGTAGAAAAGTCTAAACCGTAACATATAAATCAACTAACAATGACAAAAACTTTAAAAACGAATATTGCGATTGCGCTATTTTTATTAGCTGCGATTGCAGATATTTATGCAATAATTACCGCTAATGAAATTATAGAAACGTATGCAAAGCCAATGTTGTTAACGTTATTGGCTGTTGTGTATTTGGCAGCAGCAACAAAACCCAATTTTTGGTATGTATTGGGAATGTTTTTCTGTTTTTTAGGTGATGTATTATTGATGTTTAAAGGCGCAGAATTTTTTATGTACGGAATAGGTGCTTTTTTAATTGCTCATATAATTTATATCAAGATAACGAGTAAATTTTTGCAAAATGAGTTGACCTCTAAAATGATAACATCAGCACTACCTTTTGTATTTTTCTTTGCGTTATTAATGTATATGATTTATCCAAATTTGGGTGAAATGTTATGGCCAGTTGCTGTATACGGAATTGTAATTTCTACTTTTGGCTCTGTAGCTTTTTTGAATTATAGAGGAAATAAGACAACAGAAAATTTATGGTTGTTTATAGGTGCTATTATTTTTATTTTTTCTGATAGCTTAATAGCTCTAAATAAATTTTATGAGCCTAATGAAATTTATGGAGTGTCAATTATGATTACCTATATTTTGGCACAGTTTTTAATTTGTAAGGCAATGATTGTTAAGTCAACACAAAAATAAATTAAAAAGGCGGTTTTCAATAAAGAAAACCGCCTTCGCATTTTGATAACAAATTCAAAACTTACACCTATTTTTAAGATCCTATTAAAGGAATATCTCTCTTACTTAAAAATAGCAAAATTGCTCCTGCTATTAGGGTTATTGCAGCTCCCAAAAATAACACACCTCCATCATTGTTATGAACAATGCCTAGTATGGTTATATGAGACATAATTGCTCCACCCATTAATCCGATAGTTAGTAATGCTCCTAACCATGTTTTTTTAGGAGTGAAAAGAAGTATAGAAGCAATTAACTCTAATACTCCTGTTCCAATTCTAACTAAAGCTTCATTTTCACCAGCAATTTTTGTAAATAATTCAACGCTTTCTTCTGCTCCAGTAAATTTAAAAAATAATGTTTGCAACATGATTATTGCAGCGATTAATTTTAATACTAATGGTAGTTTTCTTTTCATTGTCTAACATTGATTTGCGAATTTAGACGATGGTATTTTGAAAACCTTACACTAAAATTGTTTTCCCTTGTGAAGTTTTGTTGTTTTCGGCATCAAAAAAGAAGTCTACACGCCCTAAATTTAAGCCATAACAACCTACTTGGTTCACTAAAATATTTTCATCATTTATATTTTTTACCAATGTTGGTTTAGGTAAAAAAGTATGTGTATGTCCTCCAATAATCAAATCAATATCTTTAGAGGCTTTTGCAAGATTTAAATCAGAAATCATTGTTGGGTTATTTCTGTAATAATATCCTAAATGCGAAAGGCAAATAATCAAATCACAGTGTTCTTCTTCTTTTAAAACCCGACTCATATCTTGCGAAATTTCAATAGGATCTAAATACTTTGTTTCTTTAAACATTTTTGGATGTACTAAACCTTCCAATTGAATTCCTAGTCCAAAGATACCAATTTTTATTCCGTCTTTAATAAACGTTTTATACGGCTTTACATGTGTATCTAAAACAGTGTTTTTAAAATCGTAGTTAGCAGAAACAAAATCAAAACTAGCGTTTGGTAATTGTTTGTATAATCCCTCAATAGAATTATCAAAATCATGATTTCCAATAGTGGCAACATCGTACTTTAACATACTCATCAACTTAAACTCTAATTCGCCACCAAAATAATTGAAATAAGGAGTTCCTTGAAAAATATCTCCTGCATCTAATAATAAGGTATTCGGATTTTCTTTTCTTATTTGTTCTACTAAATTAGCTCTCCTAGCAACACCACCTTTGTTAGCATATTTGTAATGTGTTGCTTCAAAAGGTTCTACATGACTGTGCGTATCATTGGTGTGTAGAATGGTAATTTGTTTTTGTTTTTTTGTGGTAAAAGAAGGTAAAGTTAATCCACCAACTGCTGCTAAAGAAGCTGCTGCAGATGTCTGTTTGATAAATTTTCTTCTGTTAATATTCGTACTCATATTACTTTCTTTTAAAACGTCCATCTAAGTTACTATTTAATGTATCTACACTTTTAAAATAATCTACAATGGCATCACGCATTTTGTATTCTAAATTAAATTTTTGAATAGGGTTTTTAAAGAAAACCATATTGTCTCCACCACTTTGCAAATAATCAGAGGTTAGTACAAAATAACTCTTTGTTTTATCGAAATTTTTGTGATTTATTTTTAAATCATACCCATTATTACTCAACGTTAATCGAATGTGTTTTGACAAAGGATGCGCCTTGTTGTGCTTTTGTAAATAATTTACCAGTTCAATTATTTTTTCGCCACTTAACTCAACAACCACTAACATGTTTTCAAAAGGCATTAATTCAAATGCGTTTTTATTGGTTACATTTCCAGCAGTAATTCCAGCGCGAATTCCACCAAAATTGAACATGGCAAAATCAATGTTTTTATTGGTTAGTTTATGAAATAACGGATTTGCTCTTATATAGGTTAAGTCTGCTAATAAATTTCCTAAGCTACTTTCTAATATTCCGTCTGTTCTAACCAAATCTTTTTTGGCATAGGATATGGTCGTGTTAATTTCTGTAATCATTTTCTCTTTATAAGGAGCAATTACAGTTGTATATTGGCTATTGGATTGTAAAGTTGAATCAACAGCAATGGTTTTAGCTGTGATTTTAGTAAGCACCATTTTTTCTTCTTTACAGCTGATTAGCAGAATGCTACTGCAAAAAATGAGTGCTATTTTTTTAAACGGGATAGACATTTTTTTAGTTAAATTTGTGAAAGACGAATATACAATATTAGACAATAGGATGCTATGCTGTTAGGAAAATTTAAAGAACAATTATTATATAAAAAACTTCAGAAAAATATAAAAGAATTGCCTGAAGCACGAACTTCGAGTCCTAAGAAAATACATTCTGTTGGTATTTTAATAACTAATGAAATTTCGTCTAAAATTGATTTAGTTGAAGTTGTAAAAGCGCAAGTTGAAGATGTAAGACATGTGAACATCTACAGTTATAGAAATTATAACGCATCTGATGAAATTACCTATAAACATTTTACAAAAAGAGATTTTGATTGGTCTGGAAATATTAAAGAGGCAAGTTTAGAAAACTTTTTAGAAACCCCGTTTGATTTATTAATTGGTTATTTTAATAAAAAGCATTTGTATTTGGAATATGCCTCTGTAAAATCAATGGCAACTTTTAAAATAGGATTTGCTAATGTTAATGATAATATATTTGATCTTGTGATTCATAATGATATTGAAAACAGTGAAGAGTATATCGAAACTGCTAAGAAGTATTTAAAGCTGCTAGGTAAAATATAACAATCAGTTTAAAATATAACATCTGGTTTGATTTAGTTGTAATTTTTAAAATTGTACAATTTAAGTCTTAAAAAGTAGTTATAACATTTAATATTGCTATAAATTTGTAATCCTATTTTAAAAAGTAAAGAAATGCAAAAGTTTGTTGGTACAGGAGTCGCGTTGGTAACACCATTTAATTCAGATAATACAGTAGATTTTGAAAGTTTAAGAAACTTAGTAGAATTTAATATTTCTAACGGAATAAATTATTTGGTAATTAACGGAACGACAGGAGAGAGTGCAACCATTACATCCGAAGAAAAGAACGAGATTATAAAAGTTGTTGCAGAGGTAACTAACAAAAGAGTTCCTTTAGTTTTAGGAGTTGGAGGAAACAATACTGCAACAGTTGTACATGAGTTACAAACGAGAGATTTATCAGAGATTGATGCTATTTTATCGGTGGCACCGTATTACAGCAAACCAACACAAGAAGGTTTTTATCAGCATTTTAAAGCAGTTTCAGAAGCAAGCCCTATACCAGTAATATTGTACAATGTTCCAGGAAGAACTTCTAAAAATATGGAGCCATCAACGACCATTCGTTTGGCAAACGATTTTGAAAATGTGATAGCTGTAAAAGAGGCAGGAAATAATGTACAGCAATATTTAGAATTAATTAAGAACAAACCAGAAGACTTTTTAATTATTTCTGGAGATGATGATTTAGCGTTAACCGTAACTTTAGCAGGAGCTTCTGGAGTAATTTCTGTAATCGGGCAAGCATATCCAAAAGAATTTTCTACGTTGATACAGTTAGGGTTAGAAGGGAAAAACCAAGAAGCCTATGCCTTACATTTTAGACTAATGAGAATCATTGATTTGATTTTTGCAGAAAACAATCCAGCAGGAATAAAAACGGTATTACAAGAATTAAATATCACAAAAGACAACGTTCGTTTACCTTTAGTAAAATCTTCTGAGCAATTACAAAAAGAAATTGCTAGTTTTGTAGACAATTTTTAATTAAAAAGGTATGTTATCAAAAAAGATAGAAGAAGCTTTAAATAAGCAAGTAACTATAGAAGCAGAATCATCTCAAGTATATTTAGCCATGGCCTCTTGGGCAGAAAACTTAGGTTTTGAAGGCGTTTCGCAATTTATGTATGCACATTCTGATGAAGAAAGAGAGCATATGTTAAAACTAATCAAGTTTATTAACGAGCGTGGTGGACATGCAAAAGTATCTCAATTAGCTGCACCTCCAACAGAGTTTGGTTCGTTTAAAGATATGTTTCAAACATTGTTTGATCATGAAGTAATGGTGTCAAAATCAATCAATGATTTAGTAGATATTTCTTTACAAGAAAAAGATTATGCAACTCATAACTTTTTACAATGGTATGTTTCTGAACAAATCGAAGAAGAAGCTTTAGCAAGAAACATCTTAGATAAAATTAACTTAATTGGTGATGATAAAAGTGGTTTTTACTTATTTGATAATGACATCAAACAACTAATAGTAAACCCTGAACCACCTCAAATTTAAGATTAACAAACTTTTAGTAAAATAATAAGAATCATTTAAGGGTTTTTATGGTTTATTGCGCTGCACAATGTTAGCGTACTAAAAACGTTTTAATAATCCATAATTAATCACTAATTTTGCAAAATGTTTAAGATGAAAAAAATAATATATGTAGCTTTTGTAGGGCTGCTTCTTACTTCTTGTGGTGAATATCAAAAAGTACTAAATAAAGGAACTGTAGAACAACAGTATGCCTTAGGAACTAGAATGTATGAAGCAAAGAAGTACAACAAAGCATTGAATTTGTTTGAAAAAATTATGGCTAGCTATAGAGGGAAACCTCAAATGGAAAGGATTCAGTATATGATTGCTCAATCAAATTTTAATACTAAAAACTACGATTTAGCTGGATATTATTTTAACAGGTTTACACAAACTTACCCCAAAAGTTCTAAAAAAGAAGAGGCAGCGTATTTATCGGCATATAGTTATAAATTAGCATCGCCTGTGTTTAGTTTAGATCCAACGGATACAAATAAGGCATTAGAATCTTTTCAATCGTTTATAGATAATTATCCAGATTCTAAAAGAATTCCTGAAGCAAATAAGCATTATCAAGAAATTAGATATAAATTACAAAAGAAGGCTTTTGAGATAGCTAAGGTATATTATACAACAGCAGAATACGATCCTTCTAGAAATTATACAGCAGCAATACAAGCGTTTGATAATCTATTAGAAGATTATTTAGGTTCTGAGTTTAAAGAAGAGGCTTTGTATTACAGGTTGAAAGCAGCTCATGATTTAGCATTAAGAAGTTCTGACTTAAAAAAAGGAGCTCGTATTAAAGATGCGATTAAAGCTTACGAAAAATTAAAGAGAAATTTCCCTAAGTCTAAATATTTAGAAGATTCTAATAAGATGTTAGCAGCATTAGAGAAAGAACAAAAACAATTAGTAAAAAGTTAATGATGGATTATAAAGAAACAAAAGCACCAGTATCTACAATCACTTATGATAAAGACGCTATTGAAGCTCCAACAAACAATATTTATGAAGCAATTTCTATTATTGCAAAAAGAGCTTCACAAATCAATGGAGATTTAAAAAAGGAGTTGTTAGATAAGTTAGATGAATTTGCTACTTACAATGATAGTTTAGAAGAGGTATTTGAAAATAAAGAGCAAATCGAAGTTTCTAAGTTCTACGAAAAATTACCAAAATCTACAGCGATTGCAGTAGAAGAGTGGTTAGAAGGTAGAGTTTATCACAGATCACCTCAAGACAAAAAATAATGTCAATCTTAAGCGGTAAAAAAGTTTTACTAGCCATTAGTGCTGGTATTGCCGCTTATAAAACGGCCTATTTGGTTCGTTTATTTATAAAATCTGGCGCAGAAGTTAAAGTAATCATGACTCCTGCGTCTAAAGATTTTGTTACTCCACTAACACTTTCCACACTTTCTAAAAATCCTGTTGCTTCTACTTTTTATGACAAAGAAGATGAGAATGAATTGTGGAATAATCATGTAGATTTAGGACTTTGGGCAGACTTATTATTAGTTGCTCCAGCTACAGCCAATACACTTTCTAAAATGGCTAATGGTACTTGTGATAATCTTGTGTTAGCAACCTATTTATCAGTAAAGTGTCCAGTATATTTTGCTCCTGCAATGGATTTAGACATGTACCAACACAGCTCTACAAAAAACTCCATTGAAAAACTCCAAAGCTTTGGAAATATATTAATTCCGGCTACAAGTGGAGAATTAGCTAGTGGATTAGTTGGTGAAGGGCGTATGGCTGAACCAGAAGATATTGTCGCTTTTATAGAAAAAGATATTCTTTCTAAACTTCCCTTAAAAGGAAAAAAAGTGCTTATTACTGCAGGACCAACTTACGAAGCAATTGATCCTGTTCGTTTTGTTGGAAATCATTCTTCTGGGAAAATGGGATTCGAAATTGCAAAAGCTGCTGCCAGTTTAGGTGCAGAAGTTACATTAATTGCTGGTCCAACAAATCAACAGGTTGCACATGCGTTTATTAAGCGAATAGATGTTGTTTCTGCTGATGAAATGTACAAAGCAGCACATCAGTATTATAATTCTACAGATGTTGCCATACTTTCTGCAGCCGTAGCAGATTATAAACCAAAAAATACTGCTTCTCAGAAAATAAAAAAGAAAGATGCAGCGTTAGAGATTGAGTTGGCACCAACAAAAGATATATTGGCATCTTTAGGAGCTCAAAAAACAACACAGTTTTTAGTAGGTTTTGCTTTAGAAACTACCAATGAGATTGCCAATGCAAAAGGAAAGCTAACTCGTAAAAATCTTGACATGATTGTATTGAATTCATTACAAGATAAAGGAGCAGGTTTTGCAACTAACACAAATAAAATTACTATTATTGATAAGGAATTGAATGAAATTCCGTTTGACTTAAAGTCAAAATCAGCAGTAGCAATAGATATAATTAATGAAATTTTAAACAGAATTGATGCGTAAATTTTTACAGTTTTTTATAGTATTTTGTTTTGCATTAAGTACAAATGCTCAAGAACTAAATTGTACTGTAACCATTAATTCTGATAAAATATCAGGTTCTAATAGGCAGGTATTTACAACTTTACAAACTGCTTTAGATGAGTTTGTAAATCAAAAGCAATGGACAAATAAAACCTATAAACCTCAAGAAAAAATTAACTGTGCTTTTAATATCACCATAAATAAGCAACCTGCAGCGAATCGTTTTGAAGCAACGATTCAAGTGCAAGCTGCTAGACCTGTTTACGGATCGACTTATGCAACGCCAATTATTAATATTAACGATTCAGATTTTAATTTTAAATATGATGAGTTTCAGCCATTAATTTATAATGAAACTGCTTTTGAATCTAACTTAGTTTCTACTTTGGTGTATTATGTATATGTTATTTTAGGTGTTGATGCAGATACTTTTCAATTAAATGGAGGAAATCCATATTATAAAAAAGCCAAAGATGTAATGCTATTGGCTCAACAAAGTGGAGGTTTAGGTTGGAATGATGAGGTTGGAACACAAAATCGTTTTTCTTTGATAGATAATCTAACTTCTCAAAAATTGAGCGTTTTTAAAAACGTATTGTATTCTTATCATAGAAAAGGATTGGACGAGTTTTTTAGAGACAAACAAAAAGCAAAAAGCAATATTTCTAATGCAGTATTGCAATTAGAAAGTTTACACAATAAGGTAATCGGGAATTTTATTTTGCGTTTTTTCTTTGATGCAAAAGCAGATGAAATTGCCAACGTTTTTTCTGATGGACCGAGAGCTAGCGATACTACTCGATTGCAAAAGCTACTGCAAAGAATTTCTCCTACCAATAATGATAAGTGGCAAAAGATACGTTAAGTTTCTTTCGATTTGCAATTCAATCCTATATAATTTTAGTAAGTACCTATCTTAAAAGTTATAATTTATAACTTTTTGTGTATTGACAGATGTCCTTTTAATTATAATCTTTGCAAAGATTTGAGTCTATTTACTTTTAAAAGATTCATAAAAATTGCTATTGTTATGAAAAAACAACTATTTCCAAAAGAAATTATTGGAAGTACTATAGAAGTACACCAATTTAAACATACCAACAAGAGTAAAATCATTTATAGTTTGATTTTGTTGATACTGGTTGTGTTTTTAATTTCATTACCATTTGTAAAAGTTACTATTTATAACAATTCTCAAGGGTTAATAAAGCCAGATAAAGAAAGAGTATCAATTAGTTCTCTTACTTCAGGCGATGTAATTCAAGTATCTTTAAAAGATAATCAACAAGTACAAAAAGGAGATACACTATTATGTATTAATAATACTGTTATAATTCAAAAAATAAGAATAATAGAAAGTCAGATAGCTGACAACTATACTTTTATTGATGATATAGAATTATTACGCTTTGTGGGTAAAAAAAATGTTTCTAACAAATTAAAAACATTAAAGTATAAGCAAGAATATAACCTTTACAAACAAAAACTAGATGAGTTAACAACTCGATTTCGAAAAATAAATACAGATTATAAGAGGAGTCAAAAACTATTTTATAAAGGGGTTATAGCAAAAGTAGAGTTTGATAATGTAAGATTTTCATACGATTTAGCTTTAAATGCAATAAATCAATATAAAAAAGAAAAACAAAATATGTGGCAGGTTGAAATAGTAAATTATAATAATCAACTGAAGGATTTAGAAAGCTCTATTATTCAATTAAAAGAGAATGAAAATTTATCTGTAATTAAAGCGCCAATTTCTGGAACACTTTTAAATGTAAAAGGAATAGAGAAAGGGAGTTATATTTCTCAAGGAATACAATTAGCAGAAATATCTCCAAAATCAAATACAATTGTGGAATGCTATATAGCACCATCAGATATAGGTTTGCTAAAAAAAGGAAATAAAGTAACTTTTCAGGTAACAGCTTTTAATTATAATCAATGGGGATTAGCTAATGGAAGTATTATTGAAATAGGAAATGATATACAAATGATTAATAATGCTCCAATGTTTAAAGTATTTTGCTCTTTAAATGAACAGTTTTTACAATTAAAGAATGGTTTTAAAGGAGAGTTAAAAAAAGGAATGATGGTAAATGCTAGGTTTGAATTAACGAAACGTACCTTATTTGATTTATTATATGATAAAATAGATGATTGGTTAAACCCAGCAACTTTAATTGTTGCTAAGTAGGTGATGTTCTTTTAAAATTGTTAGAAGTAGAGAGAATTGTTTAATGAGAAAAATTAAATACTATGAAAAATTTAAAGATTTTAGAAAGATTGCAACAGTTACATCATTTAATTGCAAATGAAAATACAGGAACTCCAAAAGAATTGGCAAATAGATTAAGGGTAAGTCAACGATCTGTTCATTTATTAATTGATCAATTAAAAGATTATGAAGCAAGTATTAGTTATAGTAGAAGTAGAAAAACATACTATTACCATGAAGACTTTAATTTTAATGTAACTATTTCTGTAACAGTTATGAGTAATAATGAAGTAACTCAAATATTTGGTGGTAGTTATTTTTACAAAACAGTTGGTACGTTGCAAGTTAGTTGCAGTGAATCCAATTATTTTTGAGTATCAAAAAAATAATTGCTAGACGTAGCAGGTGTAGTTAGACGTAACTTATTATATATTTTGATAGGATTGTAAAGATAAATGTAACTTCTTCTTTTTATTGAGCGTAGTCAATTAAAAAGAATCTCTTTAAAAAGAGAGGTAAAACTTTTCAACCAAAAAAATAATATAAATTAAAAAATCTTAATTATGAAAAATTTAGAAAATTTTGGCGTTCAAGAATTGAGCGCAAATGAAATTAATCAGACAAATGGTGGATGGTTAGGTAGACTTACTGGTTCGCTTTTCCGTTCTACTTTGTATATGGGAGCAAATGCTGTTAAAGGATGTTTAGGTTTAATGGGGGCTTTAGCAGGATTAGGAGATGGTTTAAGAAAAGGTATGGGAAAATAAAAAAAAGATAAAATGAGAAATTTAAATAATATTGAATTAATAGAAATTAATGGTGGAAGTTGTCCTGAATGTAAAGTTAGTAAAAATGGATATGTTCAAATAGGATATACGATTGGATATCACGCAGGAAAAGTTATTGGTCAAACAATCTCAGACTTTGGGGCTGTTCTGAAAAGTTTAAATCCTTTTTCTTGGTTTAAGTAAGATAAGGATATCAAAATAAAAAAGCATATAATAATATATTATTATGTGCTTTTAAGATTTAAAGACAAATTATTCAATTCTAAATATTAGATTTGTAAAATGATTCTAGAAAATACAAATACAGAATTAAATATTGGAGCAATTATTGGAGCCATATTAGCCATGATTATTTCTTGGGAAAGAAATAGATCAATATTATGGGCAACAATTCATGGTTTTTTTAATTGGCTGTATGTACTATATTATTACTTCTTTTTAAAAAATGAATAATTAACTCTTAATTAAATATACATTTTGTTTTTACCTTTATAAAAAAACAATAAGGTGAGCTGATCCTCTTTTTTATTCTATAAGAAAAGGTCAAAAAATAGTTATCATTATGAAATATATTCTATTTCTGGCAATTATAATATTTACTGTTAATATTTTATCAATTGATTTTGATAATTTCTTTATTATTAGTTTAAATAAAAACGCATTTATAAATGCATTTATATCTATTCTAATTATTATTTATTGCTTGCTTAAAAATAAGAAGGTTAGCTAATTCTCTTTTTTATTTTAAATCTTTCGTTGCATAAAATTTGCAGTAAAAACAAAGTTCTTTGCTATATAAAAATTTAAAATGGCTAAGATTACAATTAAACAGCATGATATTACAGATTGTGGAGCAGCATGTTTAGCTTCAATAGCTTCATATTATCATTTACAAATCCCTATTGCTCGTATAAGACAATATGCAAGTACAGATAAAAAAGGAACTAATATTTTAGGGTTAATTGAAGCTGCAGAAAAACTTAATTTCGATGCTAAAGGTGTACGTGGTGATTTAGAGAGTTTATTTAAAATACCTAAACCAACAATTGCACACGTAATTGTAAAAGAAAAACTTCATCATTATATTGTAATTTATCAAGTTGCTAAAAACTTCATAAAAATTATGGATCCTGGAGATGGGAAAATCCATAAAAAATCTCATGATGAATTTTTAAAAGAATGGACAGGTGTATTAGTATTGTTAATGCCAAAAGAAGATTTTACACCTACCAATGAAAAAGTGTCAGTTTTAAAACGCTTTTGGTTTTTATTAAAGCCGCATAAATTTGTGCTGTTACAAGCTTTAGTTGGTGCTGTAATTTATACTTTGCTGGGTTTTTCTACTTCTATATACATACAAAAAATAACAGATTATGTTTTGGTTGGAGGAAATACCAATCTTTTAAACCTACTAAGTATTGTAATGATAATTCTTTTAGTATTACAGGTGTTGATTGGAGTTTTTAAAGATGTTTTTTTAATTAAAAGCGGCCAGCAAATTGATGCTCGCTTAATTTTAGGTTATTATAAACACTTACTTAAATTACCACAACAATTTTTTGATACCATGAGAGTTGGAGAGATTATTTCTCGTATAAATGATGCTGTTAAAATTAGAACATTTATTAACGATGTTTCATTAAGTCTAACAGTTAATATACTGATCTTATTCTTTTCTTTTGGAATTATGTTTATGTACTATTGGAAACTAGCTTTAATAATATTATTAGTTATTCCTTTATACTTTATCGTTTATTTAATTGTCAATAGGTTAAATAAGAAAACTGAACGTAAAATAATGGAAAGCTCGGCAGATTTAGAAAGCCAATTGGTAGAATCTTTAAATTCTATTGAAACAATAAAAAGGTTTGGGCTTGAAAATTTTGCTAATATAAAAACAGAAACACGGTTTATTAATCTGTTGCAATTTGGTTATAAATCAGCATTAAATGCAGTTTTTTCAAGCTCTTCTACAGTTTTTATAGCACAATTGTTTACTATAATTTTATTGTGGAGTGGTTCTTATTTTGTTATTGAAAGAGAAATTACACCAGGAGAACTGATGTCATTTTATGCAATCATTGGGTATTTTATGAGTCCTGTTGCTGCTTTAATTGGAGCAAATAAACAAATACAAAATGCACTAATTGCAGCAGATCGTTTATTTGAAATCATGGATTTAGACCGAGAAGATAATTCAGAAAGAATAATTTTGGATAAGTATAAAATTGGAAATATTCAATTTAAAAACTTAGATTTTCGTTATGGTTCACGTGTGCAAGTTTTTACAAATTTTAATTTAACAATAAAAAAGGGGAGTATTACTGCTGTTGTAGGAGAAAGTGGTTCTGGTAAATCTACATTAATTTCTTTATTACAAAATTTATATCCTCTGCAAAAAGGACAAATCATTATTGGAGAATTAGATTTAAAATATCTAGAATTAGATAGTTTAAGAGAAATTATAAGCGTTGTACCTCAAAAAATAGATTTATTTGCAGGTAATGTCATTGATAATATTGCTGTAGGTGATTTTTATCCTAACATGGAGCGGATTTTAAATATTTGTAAATCTATTGGAATTTTACAGTTTATTGAGGATTTACCAAATGGATTTAATACTTATCTTGGAGAAAATGGAGCAACATTATCTGGAGGTCAAAAGCAGCGTATCGCAATTGCTAGAGCTTTATATAAACAACCAGAAGTTTTAATTTTAGACGAAGCAACATCTTCCTTAGATTCAACTTCAGAAAACTATATTCAAAAAACAATAGAAAAGTTGCGTAAAGAAAACAAAACAATCATTCTTATTGCTCATAGATTAAGTACAGTTATTAATGCAGATGAAATAATTGTATTACAAAAAGGTAAAATTCTAGAACAAGGAAATCATAAAGTATTATATGATAAAAAAGAACATTATTATAATTTATGGCAACAACAGATTCCAATTGTATAAACATAAATAAGTATTGTCAATCTTCTATATCTATAAAATAAGAAGCTTTAACTTTTAAGACTTTTGCTAAATCTAATAAAGTACTAACTTTTAGTGACGTTTTTCCGTTTTCTAATTTTTGATAAGAAACTTGACTCATATGGAGTTGTCTCCCAACATAATCTTGTGTAAAACCTTTTTCTAATCTAGTAAGTTTAATCCTCTTTCTAATTTTTTCTTCCCTATTCATAATTGAAGTCAATTCTAAATGGGGCAAAGCAATCTTTAAACAAAAATAGAATTTCTTTTGTGTTTAGACTTAAGAATAATTAATTTTTCTTTTTAAGAGTTATTAAATACACAACAATATTTTACTTTAATAGTTTTTCTAACTAAAGAAAAAGGAAGTTTTTTGAAGAAAATTAATTAATTTTATCGCTTAAAACTAGTTGACTTGCTTACATCTTTATCCATACAAAACTACGCACTTATAGATCAGTTATCTATTGATTTTACAAAAGGTTTATCTATTATTACAGGTGAAACTGGAGCCGGTAAATCTATTTTATTAGGTGCTTTAGGTTTGGTGTTAGGAAATAGAGCAGATACCAATACTTTAAAAGATACTGCTAAAAAATGTGTAGTAGAAGCACAACTAACAATCACAGATTATAATTTAAGTACTTTTTTTGAATCTGTAGATTTAGATTATGAAGCTGAAACCATTATTAGACGAGAAATTTTACCTTCAGGAAAATCAAGAGCTTTTGTAAATGACACTCCTGTTACCTTATCTGTTTTAAATGAGTTAAAATTAAAGTTGATAGATGTGCATTCTCAACATCAAACAATGCAGCTGTCTGATTCAGGATTTCAGTTCTCAATTTTAGATGCCTTGGCTAAAAACAGTACTAAGATTGCTTCTTACCAAAGAGGATTAAAACAACTCAATGTTTTTAAAAAGGACTTACAAGAATTAGAAACAAGTCAACGTGAAGCAAATCAACAATACGATTATAACTTACATTTGTACAATGAGTTGGTAGAAGCCAATTTAAAAGAAAACGAACAAGAAGAGCTCGAAGAGAAAATTGAAAAATTGAATAATGTTGAAGATATAAAATTGAATTTATCTGAAGCATTAGAAACCGGAATCAATGACGAAATTGGTGTACAGAATTTATTGCATACAATTCAGAATAATTTGCAAAGAATTGCTTCGTTTTCTAAAGAGTATCAAGAGTTAGCAGATAGAATTACCAGTGTTAAGATAGAGTTTGACGATATTATTACTGAGTTAGAAAATGCCTCTGAAAGTGTAGAATCAAATCCAAATGAATTGGAAGAGTTAAATGATCGTTTGCAATTAATATATAACCTGCAAAAGAAACACTATGTAACTACAATTTCAGAATTGATTGATATTCAGTTGAGTTTAGCACAAAAAGTTGAGCAAGTCGAAAATGCAGATGAGGTTATTGAAGAAAAGAAAAAAGAAATTGCAGAAGTTTCTAAAAAGCTAGACGAAGTTGCCGCAATGATTTCTAAAAGTAGAACAAAGGTGATACCTAAATTGCAAAAACAGTTAGAAGCCTTACTAACAGAATTAGGAATGCCAAATGCTCGTTTTTCAATCAGTGTAAGTTCATCTGAAAATTACCTAACAAACGGGAAAGATGTGTTAAATTTCCTGTTTTCTGCAAATAAAGGAGGAAGCTTTGGAGAGTTGAAAAAAGTAGCTTCTGGAGGAGAATTGTCTAGGATCATGTTATCAATCAAAAAAGTATTGTCAGAGAATATGCAGTTACCAACTATTTTATTTGATGAGATAGATACCGGAGTTTCTGGAGAAGTTTCTAATAAGATAGCTGCCATTATGCAGCAGATGTCTCTAAATATGCAAGTCATTACAATTACCCACTTGCCTCAGATCGCAGCGAAAGGAAATCAACATTATAAAGTTTTTAAAGAAGAAATAAATGGTGTCACAACCACTAATTTAAAGCAATTAACAGAAGACGAGCGTATCGTAGAAATTGCTGAGATGTTAAGTGGAAAAGATATTTCAGACTCAGCAATAATTCATGCAAAAGAATTATTAAATTAGTATTGTTTTATCTGAAATAATACAACAAAAGAATAGCTAAAATCTAACAACTAAAGATTATGTATAATTTATTAAAAGGAAAAAAAGGAATCATATTTGGAGCATTAAATGAGCATTCTATTGCTTGGAAAGTTGCAGAAAGAGCTCATGAAGAAGGAGCTGAATTTGTGCTAACTAATGCACCAATAGCTATGAGAATGGGAGCATTAAATACATTGGCAGAAAAAACAGGTTCGCAAATTATACCTGCTGATGCAACTTCTATGGAAGATTTAACAAATTTAGTTGAAAAATCTATGGAAATTTTAGGAGGGAAAATAGACTTTGTATTGCATTCAATTGGGATGTCTGTTAATGTTCGAAAAGGACGTCATTATACAGATTCTAAATATGATTTTACAACCAAAGGTTGGGACGTTTCTGCAGTATCATTTCATAAAGTTATGAATGTGTTATACAATAAAAATGCAATGAACGAATGGGGAAGTATTGTTGCTCTAACTTATATGGCTGCACAAAGAGTATTTCCAGATTATAATGATATGGCAGATAATAAAGCTTATTTAGAAAGCATTGCTCGTAGTTTTGGATATTTCTTTGGACGCGATCAAAAAGTACGTGTAAATACTATTTCTCAGTCGCCAACACCAACAACAGCAGGAAGCGGAGTAAAAGGTTTTGACGGATTTATTAAATATGCTGATGAAATGTCTCCTTTAGGAAATGCTACAGCAGCAGATTGTGCAGATTATACCATTTCGCTATTTTCTGATTTGACTAAAAAAGTAACGCTACAGAACTTATTCCACGATGGAGGTTTTTCAAATGTAGGTGTTAGTGATAAAGTAATGGATAAGTTTACAGAAGAATAAAAAGAACAAAATAAGAGGCAATAAAGTGCAAATCGAAAGGTTTGCATTTTTTGTAAATTGAGAAAGGATTATGAATAGAATTTTACAAATAGAAAAAGAAATAAAGCCCCTAAGAAACGAATTAACAACACATGTACTTTATAATAACTTAAAGAGTTTAGAAGATGTAAAGTTATTTATGGAATCTCACGTATTTGCAGTGTGGGATTTTATGTCACTTTTAAAAGCTTTACAACAAGAATTAACTTGCGTAAATTTACCTTGGATTCCTGCTTCGAATCCAACAATTGCTAGATTTATTAATGAAATTGTTCATGGAGAAGAAAGTGATATTAATGAACTTGGTGAACCTAAAAGTCATTTTGAAATGTACTTGGACGCAATGTGTCAAGTTGGAGCATCAACAATAGAAATCAATACTTTTATTAAAGAAATAAAAGAAGGAGTAGAGTTGTCTGAAGCATTAAGCAAACTTGATGTGCCTAATGAAGTAAAAAAATTTGTCAATTTTACATTTAAGGTAATTGCTACTAATAAACCTCATATTATTGCGGCTAGTTTTACTTTTGGTAGAGAAGACTTGATTCCGGATATGTTTTTAGAAATTGTAAAAAAGGCTGAAGAACAAGAGCAAGTTTCGTATAATAAACTAACGTATTATTTACACAGGCATATTGAATTAGATGGAGATGAACATGGTCCACTATCATTAAAAATGATTCAAGAATTATGCGGAGAAGATGATCAAAAATGGAATGATGTCTTACAATATTCTAAAGAATCTTTACAGAAAAGAATTGAGCTATGGAATGGAATTCATAAAAAAATAAAAGAACAAGAGAGTATATTAAGTATATAAAATAAATTACCCAAGGCTCAGTATTTTTTTAATTACATTAGCAAAAACTAAAACAAATGTTAGGATTAAGAACAACTATTTACAAAGTAGAAGATTTAGAAAAAGCAGTAGAATGGTATAGCAAAGTATTTGAAGTTAGCCCATATTTTAAAGCTCCAACCTACGTTGGTTTCAATATCAAAGGTTATGAATTAGGGTTAATGCCTCAAGAATATGCTTCAGAAAAAATAGATAATCTACTAAGCTATTGGGGAGTTGATGATTTAGAAAAATCGTATAAAAGATTGTTAGAGTTAGGAGCAAAAATACATGAGGCGCCAATGAATGTTGGAGGAGAAATTACCATGGCTTCTGTATTGGATCCTTGGAACAATGTTATAGGAATTATTTACAATCCAGAATTTAAATTACCAGAATAAATTGCAGCTAGATTTTTCCATAATCATTCCTGTTTATAATCGTCCACAAGAAATTGACGAGTTATTAGAAAGCTTAACTCAACAAGATTATACCAATAGTTTTGAGGTGATTGTTGTAGAAGATGGTTCTACAGAATCTTCAGAATATTTAGTGAAGAAATATACTTCTCAATTACAAATCCACTATTTTTTTAAAGAGAATAGCGGAGCAGGAGCAAGTAGAAACTTCGGAATGGAAAAAGCGTCAGGAAACTACTTTATTATTCTTGATTCTGATGTGATAGTGCCAAAACAATATATATCAGAAGTAGCAAAAGCATTGAACAAAAATTTTACAGATGCTTTTGGTGGACCCGATGCAGCACATACTAATTTTACACCTTTACAAAAGGCAATTAATTATTCAATGACGTCTTTTTTAACTACTGGCGGAATTAGAGGAAAGAAGAAAGGAGTAGGAAAGTTTCAACCAAGAAGTTTTAATTTGGGAATCTCTAAAGCAGCTTTTGAAAACACAAAAGGTTTTTCTAAACTGAAAGTTGGAGAAGATATTGATTTGACTTTTCGATTATGGAAACAAGGTTTTGAAACACAATTAATAGAGAAGGCTTTTGTATACCATAAAAGAAGAAGTACGTTAAAGCAATTCTATAAACAAACATTTGCTTTTGGTACGGCTAGGCCACAATTAAATAAACGTTATCCAGAAACGGCAAAAATTACTTTTTGGTTTCCGTCTTTATTTATTATTGGTTTTGATATTTCAATAATAGCTGCTCTTTTTGGTTATTGGCAATTAAGTGCTATGTATGCTTTTTATTTTGTACTAATATTTATAGGTTCTTTATTTGAAAATAAGAATATATATGTAGCAGTTCTTAGTATTGTTACCACATTTACCCAACATTTAGGGTATGGATTAGGCTTTCTAGAAAGTACATTTTTTAAGAAATCTTCCTAAATATTATTCAAACTTTTAATTCCTAAATCATCTAAAGAATTAGCTTTAGTTGTAAACTCAATACTAATTTTTTGATTAGGTAATAGGTCAAAATAGTTATCAGAAAAATGCCCTTTGTTTTTACTAGCTAAAAAAACATCTTTTTGTAATACCTTACTTTCAAGTTCAATTAAAAATCCGCCTTCAATTTTTGTAATGCTTTTTTGAATTTTAGCTTTTGGTAAGTCTAAGTTTTTAGGTTTTTCTAAATAAAACAAAGAACGAGTTTCTTTAAATTTAGCTATAAGAACAGTATTGTTTTTTTTGATGTGATCTATTGGAAGCGTATAAAAAAGTTCGCTAGAATTAGGCTTTACATTTATTTTTTGGGTTGAGCTCAAAATTGTTTTTCCATTAAAATCTTGTAATTCTAGACTAAAATCATCTTGAAACCCTTCAAAAGCATCATTTACAATATAGGTTTGTATACTATCATTACTTATTTTAGAAGATATGAGTAGGTTTTTAAAAGATTTTTTTGCTTTGTATTGTAGTGCTTTCCAATTACCAAAGAAATCAATGCTAGACCAAGAAATTGCAGGCCAGCAATCATTTAATTGCCAATATAAAGTTCCCATATTATAAGGTTTAGCCCTTCTGTGAGCTTCAATTCCCATCGTTATTCCTTTCGCTTGAACTAACTGACTTACATAAGTATAATCAGCATCATTGGTTGGAATTTTATAATCACGTTGCATATAATCATTTATCAATTGAAAGCCTCTACTATGTTTTTGATGAGATTGAATAGCCTCTGTTTGTAAATCTATTTGCTCAGATTGATTGATATAGTTTAAAACAGCGTTGCTTGGAAAAGATTGAAACCCAAATTCACTCATAAATCTAGGAACTCTTTTTTTAAAATGCTCAAATGGAGCTGCATCATGCCAAACCCACCAATCATGAGCATCTCCTTCAAATTCGTATTTAGGATTTCCTCTTCCATATTTTGGAGAACTTTCCCAATAAGGTATTTCTGAATGTAGTTTGGCAACTGTTTTAGGTAAAATGCTATCAAATACAGCTAGATAATCTTTCCAAATAGCTTCTTTTTCTTTTGCTGATCTATCATTTTGCCAACCCCAACGATGCCAACCTTCAGAGTTTTCATTATTCCCAGCCCATAAAGCAATACTTGTATGATTTCTTAAACGAGTAACTTGATCTATCGCTTCTTGTTTTACATTTTCTAGGAAATCCATATCTCCAGGATACATTGCGCACGCAAACATAAAATCCTGCCAAACTAAAATGCCTTTTTCATCACAAAGTTCATAGAATATATCGTTCTCATAAATTCCACCACCCCAAACACGTAGCATATTCATATTAGAATCCACGACATCAGAAAGTAGTTGTTGGTAATGAGCATCACTCACACGGTTTTGGAAACTGTTTTGCGGAATATAATTAGCCCCTTTCATATAAACAGGTTTTCCGTTCAATTCAAAGTGAAAGGTTGCTCCTTTGGCATCCTTTTTAGTGATTAGTTTAATCGTACGAATTCCCTTTTTTATAGAGATTTCATCTTTAATGCGGTCGTTTTCTATGAGTTGAAAATCAAATTGATATAAATGTGGAGTTCCCAAATTATGTGTCCACCATAACTTAGGGTTTTTAATGTTGAATGGAATGTTATAGGTATGTTTCCCTTTTTTTACTTGTAATAAATTACTTTGAGATTGTTTGTTTGCATTGGTGAAAATAGTAACACTTTTGTCCACGGAACTTTCGATAGTGAGTTCAATGGTAAAGTTTGCATTATTTGCGTTTACAGATTGTTGGTTGATGTAAATATTATCAAACTTAAGCGTATTCCAAGCACTTAATTGTACAGATTTCCAGATACCTGATGTGTTTAGTTTTGGTCCCCAATCCCAACCGTATTGAAACTGTGCTTTTCTAGTGTAAATTCTTTTGCCTTCAGGAAGTTTGTATGGATTGTTTTGCTCTTTTTTGGTTGCTATTTTATCAGTAGCCGTAAAACTAATTGTTAACTCATTCGTTTCTTTAGCATATTTTTTAATATCAAAAGTATAAGTTCTAAACGCATTATTTGTTGTGCCAATGGAATGACCATTGATAGAAATATTTGCATAGGTATCTAAACCTTTAAACACCAAATCTATGTTTTCTTTTTGTAAGGTATTTTTGTCTAAAGTAAAAGAAGTAACATACTCCCAATTTTTCTCTGAAACCCATTGTACTTGTTCTTCGTTGGTCTTAATAAATGGGTCAGGAATAATTTGATGATGTAACAAATCAGTATATACATTGCCAGGAACTGAAGCTGTTCTCCAGTCTTGAGAATCACTAGATTTAAATTGCCAATTAGTATGAATTTCTTTAGAAAAAGGAATGTCTTTGGTGATTTTTGAGCAACTAACAAAAACAAATATAACAAGAGAAAAGAGTAGAAATTTATTTTTCATTGGATATGATATCAATACAGTCTTTTATTTTTTGAATATTAGAAATGGCAATAGAGGTTTCGTCAAAATGTTTTGAACTATGCATAGAAATTGTTGGTGTTTCTATGGTTTTAATGAGTTGTGTAGCAGAAAGATGCACTTCAGGAAACCCTTTTTCTTGAAATTGTAAAATAGTTTCTGCATTAATTCCGCCTCCTGGTAATATACCAATATTGCTAGTTGTATTCCATTTGTATAAATCTTTAATTCCTTTTACAGCAGATGATTTTTGACCTGAAGTTAAAATACGATTTACACCTATTTTTTCTAGATCTTTAAGTGATTGATCAGGATTAGAAACCCAATCAAAAGCTCTATGGAAAGTAAAGCTCATAGGTTCAGAAAGTTGAATTAGCTCTTCTGTTCTTTTCAAATCAATAGTATTGTCTTGATGCAATATTCCAGAAACAATTCCTTTGATACCTAATTCTTTACAAAGCAAAATATTTTCTTTCATGATTTCAAATTCATCATCAGAAAAACAAAAATCGCCACTTCTAGGTCTAATTAAAACATGGATAGGAATTGTTAGTTTATGAACTACTTTTTTAATTAATCCATAAGAAGGAGTAATTCCACCTACAGCCAATTCACTACATAACTCAATGCGATGCGCACCAGCTTTTTCTGCATTGATGGCCGATTGATAAGAGTTTGCACAAATTTCTATATACATGCTTTATTCAATAATAATTTCATCAATAAAAGTCCATGCTTTGTGGCCTGCTCCTTGTTTTCCATCTGGAATAACACCATAATTAACGACTTTAATTTTTACAAATTGAGAAGTCACTTTGGTAGAAAGTTTAAGATCTACCATTAATTCATCTGAAGATTCAAGTTCAATTGGTAAAAACTCATCATTTCCTGGAAAGCTAATGATTACTTGAGAAGGTGCATAAATCCATTGTCCTTTTCCGTTATGAAAACGTGTGGTGATGGTATTAATTTCAGTAGCTTTTCCTAAGTCAATAGTCATTTCTACATCTTTTCCACTAAAGCCTAACCATTCTTTATCTCCAAAACGTTTGTTGCTACCATTAATTCCGTTAATTAATGCAATTGTACCACCAGCATTGTATTTAGGATGAGGTTCAACATTTAACGTTATATTTTTTCCAACGGCTTTATGTAAACGTATTTTTTGCTCAAAAACACTACTTACTTTTAAATCATTATCAAAAGAAGCCGCTTTTATAATCGTATTTTTATCAACCTTTATTGGACTACTATAAACAGTAGAATTAGAATTTGGAATTGATCCATCGGTAGTATATCTAATTTTTTTCTTTTTAGAGGAAGTTGTTAATGTTAGATACGAACTACCATCTTTAATTTCCGATTTTCCAGAAACTTCATACAAATGATTGGCATAATTTACCTTTCTAACATCTAATCTTTTTTGATAGATCTCCAAACGCTCTCTAAAATTTTCAAAATTTTTGTTGTTTGGACTAGACCAAACTACTTCACTTAAAGCTACCATTCTAGGAAAAGCCATGTATTCTACATGTTCAGAAGTTTTCATGTATTCTGTCCAAACATTTCCTTGAGCACCTAAAACATATTTCGCTTCTTCTTGTGTCAATTCTTTCGGAATAGGATTAAAGCTATATACTTTTTGTAAAGGTAAAAAACCACCAATGGCAACAGGTTCATCTTCTTTTGTTGACTGATAATGGTCAAAGTAACAATGAGAGCCTGGCGTTAAAATAACATCATGATGTTGCTTGGCTGCTGTAACGGCTCCTTGAGTTCCTCTCCAAGACATTACCGTTGCATTTGGAGCCAATCCACCTTCTAAAATTTCGTCCCAACCAATAATTTGTTTTCCTTTAGAGTTGATGTATTTTTCCATTCTAGAGATAAAATAACTTTGCAATTCATGCTCGTCTTTTAATCCTTCTCGTTTAATTACTTGTTGACAATTCTTGCAGGTTTTCCATCTAGTTTTAGGAGCTTCATCACCTCCAATATGAATGTATTTTCCAGGAAATAATGCCATTACTTCATCCAAGACATCTTCTAAAAATTTAAAAGTAGTTTCTTTGGTACAATAAATATCTTCAAAAACACCCCATTTTGTAGCTACCTCAATTGGTTTTCCTGTACATCCTAAATGAGGATACGCACTTAAAGCAGCTTGCGAATGTCCTGGCATTTCTATTTCAGGAATTACTGTTACTTGCCTTTCTGTTGCATAAGCAACAATATCTTTTACTTGTTCTTGTGTATAATAACCTCCATATCTTTTACCATCAAATTGATGAGGTTGATCACTATAATGTCCAATCAACGTTTCTTTTCTATAGGCAGCAACCTCATTTAACTTTGGGTATTTTTTTATTTCGATTCGCCAGCCTTGATCTTCTGTTAAATGCCAATGAAACGTATTCATTTTAAGCATACTTAATAAATCGATATACTTTTTTATAAAGTCTACAGAAAAGAAATGACGACCAACATCTAAATGCATTCCTCTATAACGAAAACGAGGAGAATCTTTAATACTAATATTTTGTACAGGAACTTTATTTTCTAAATAAGAACCATTTTCGAAAGAAATAGGTAATAATTGACGCAAAGATTGTACTCCGTAAAAAGCACCTTTGGCCGTTTTGGCTTTAATGGTAATTGCAGAACTTGTTACTTCTAAAGTATAAGCTTCATCATTTGTAAGTGAGTTGTCTTTAACAAAAGAAATGGTATTTTCTCCTTTTGATTGTTGTAATTCAATCGGACTACCATTTTCTATAAAAGCTTTTAAAAAATTAGCAACAGTTAAAAATTCTGCGTCAGAATTAATGTTAGTTGTATTGCTAATCATAAAAGTACCTTTATGTATTTCTTGACTTGTAGGAACAGGAATAATGGCAGGTTTTACCGCAGTAATTTGCTCATCAGCACAAGAAGAAAAAAGTAAAAAAACAGTAGTTAAAAGAGAGAATCGAAAGGCGAGTTTTAAATTACTCATAAATTTAATAGGTTGATTATCGTTATCTTGCTAAATTAGGCAAAAATTAATTCAAACTCTTGATGAAAAAATATTTTCTCTCTCTCTTACTCGGAGTAATTTTATTTGCTGCTTGTAAAACCAACTTGCCCGTAAAAAGCGCCATAAAAGACCAACCACTTATTTCGTATGTAAATCCATTTATTGGAACAGGTGGACATGGACATACTTACCCTGGAGCTACGATGCCATTTGGAATGATGCAATTAAGTCCTGATACACGTTTGGATGGTTGGGACGGCTGTTCTGGTTATCATTATTCTGATTCTGAAATTTATGGATTTTCACATACACATTTAAGTGGAACAGGAGTATCTGATTACGGAGATATTTTATTAATGCCAACCAATAAAGTGGTATTTAATAATGGAGCTGATGGAAAAGAAGGATATAAATCAAAGTTTTCTCATGATAAAGAAATTGCAGAACCAGGTTTTTATAAAGTACATTTAGAAGATACAGAGATAGATGTAGAATTGACTGTTTCTGAAAGAAGTGGAATTCATAAATACCAATTTGCCAAAGGAGAAAAACAAATCATCATTTTAGATTTAGAGCATAGAGATCAGGTATTGGATTCTAAAGTTAACCTAAATTCTAAAACTGCTATTTCAGGATATCGTCATTCAAAAGCTTGGGCAACAGATCAACGATTGTTTTTTGATATGGAGTTTTCTAAACCTTATACAAAAGTTACTTTTTTAGACGATAAAAAAGAAGGGAAAAAAGTAAAAGCCGCCTTTGAATTTGACAATACTACTGGAGATGAGATACAGATAATAATTGGAATTTCTCCTGTTGATGAAGAAGGAGCTATACACAACTGGCAATTAGAAATAGGAAGCAAAACTTTTGAAGAAGTAAAAAAAATAGCACAAGAAACTTGGGAAAAACAATTACATAAAATTGTTGTTGAATCAGATGATTTTGATTACAAAACCAATTTTTATACGAGTATGTATCATACAATGATTGCTCCTAATCTTTACCAAGATGTTGATGGACGTTATCGTGGTATGGATTTAAAAATTCATGAGTCTAAAGAACATACACATTATACCGTTTTTTCTTTGTGGGATACTTATAGAGCTGCACATCCATTATATACAATTATAGAGCAAGAAAGAACGAATGATTTTATCAAAACATTTATAAAAAAATATGAGAATGGAGGTATAATGCCAATTTGGGATTTATCTGGAAATTATACAGGTTGTATGATTGGGTATCATGCAGTTCCGGTAATAGCAGATGCTTATTTAAAAGGGATTCAAGATTATGATGTTGAAAAAGCTTTTGAAGCCATGAAACATTCAGCAACGAGAGATAAACTAGGTTTGGATTCCTATAAAAACTTCGGATTTATTCCTGTTGAAAAAGAATCAGAATCTGTTTCTAAAACCTTAGAATATGCTTATGACGATTGGACCATAGCGCAAATGGCAAAATCTTTAGGAAAAGAACAAGACTATAAAACCTATACAGAAAGAGGGCAGTATTATAAGAATGTCTATGATCCATCAACACAGTTTATGAGAGGTCGTTTTAGAAATACTTGGTTTGCACCTTTTGATCCTTATGAAGTAAACTTTAATTATACAGAAGCCAACTCTTGGCAATATAGTTTTTATGTACCACAAGACGTTTCTGGGTTTATTAAACTACTAGGAGGAAAAGACAAATTAGAAAATCAATTAGATCGATTGTTTGTTGCAAAAGACAAAACTTCTGGTCGTCATCAAGTAGATATTACTGGTTTAATTGGACAATATGCACACGGAAATGAACCAAGTCACCATATGGCATATTTGTATAATTTCGTTAATAAACCTCATAAAACACAAGAAAAAGTACGTCAAATATTAACAGAATTGTATACCAATACTCCAGACGGAATTTCTGGGAACGAAGATTGTGGACAAATGAGCGCTTGGTATATTTTAAGTTCTTTAGGTTTTTATTCGGTTACTCCAGCATCAAACGAATACATTATTGGTACTCCTTTGTTTGACAGAGCTAGTATCAATCTAGAAAGCGGAAAAGTGTTTACAATTGTTGCTGACTCTTTATCAAAAGAAAATAAATACATTGAGTCTGTACAATTAAATGGTAAGGATTATCCTTATTCATATTTAAAGCATAAAGATATTGTAGCTGGAGGTAGTTTGGTATTTAAAATGACCAATAAACCAACAACTTGGGGAACCGATGATAAGCATATTCCTGTTACAGAAATCAAAGAGCATATTATTGTTTCTGCTCCTTTTATTAAAAGTGGAGATATTGCTTTTAAAGGAAGTACAAAAGTTACGTTAAGTACAGTAGATACGAACACAGAAATTTATTACTCACTTGGAGGTGATTATAAGAAATATTCAACACCAATTGCTATTTCAGAAAAAGTTACGTTACAAGTTTATGCACAAAGAGATGGTCAAAAAAGTGCCATCGTTAGTACAGAATTTTTTAAGATTGATCCGAATGTAACCATTACTTTACAAAACGAATATGCCAATCAATATAATGGTGGAGGAAAAAACGCTTTGATAGACGGAATCGTAGGAGCAGAAGATTTTAGAACAGGAACTTGGCAAGGATATTCTGATACTGATTTAGTAGCAACCATAGATTTAGGAAAAACAAAAAATATTACAACGACAAAAATCGGATTTTTAGAAGATCAGCGATCTTGGATTTTCTTACCTACAAAAGTTGAAATATTTATCAGTAAAGACAATAAGAATTTTACAAAAGTAGCTTCAAAAAAAGTAAATGCCACAAAACCCTCAGAAGAAGTATCTATAAGTAATATGACATTTGATATATCTGGAAAAGAAGCTAGATATATAAAAGTTGTTGCTAAAAAGCTAGGTGTACTTCCAACTTGGCATTTAGGTTACAAACACAACGGTAGATCGTGGTTATTTGCTGATGAAATAATAATAAAATAGATCAGCATGTTAAAGAAAATAGTAATTGCAATTTTTGGATTTGTTCTTATAAGTTGTAATAATCAAAATCCCAAAAAAGAAGTACCAAGTAAAAATTTTGTGCAGTTTGTGAATCCAATGATTGGTACAAGCAAAATGGGACATGTTTTTCCGGGTGCAACTGCACCATTTGGAATGGTACAATTAAGTCCACAAACCAATTTTGAAGTAATGTTTAAAGATGGAAAATACAATACAAGTACCTATGAATATTGTGCAGGATATCAATATAGAGATTCAACTATTATTGGTTTTGCACATACTAATTTTAGTGGTACAGGGCATTCAGATTTAGGAGATTTATTAGTAATGCCAACAGTTGGTAAATTGGTGTTAGATCCTATAGAAACTAAAGAAGGAGCTAAAGGGTTTTATTCAAAATTTTCACATGAAAATGAAACGGCACAAGCAGGGTATTATAAAGTTGATTTAGAAGATTACAATATCAAAGCTGAATTAACGGCTACAGAACGTGTTGGCTTTCATCAATATACTTTTCCAAAATCTACAGAATCTCACATTTTATTAGATTTGGTTTACAATGTATATCATCATGATAATAAAAACGTATGGACATTTCTTAGAGTAGAAAACGATTCAACCTTAACTGGTTATCGACAAACCAAAGGATGGGCTAGAGATAAGAAAGTATTTTTTGCAGTTAAATTTTCTAAGCCGTTTAAAAGTTATGGTCATAAGAAATATGATAAATTAACTTATGATGGATTTTACAGACGTTTTAATCAAGAAAAAAACTTTCCTGAAATGGCAGGAAAAGATATCAGAGCATATTTTAATTTTGATACTGAAGAAGGAGAGAAAATCAAATTGAAATTTGCACTATCTCCTGTAAGTTCTGCAGGAGCAATGAAAAACTTAGAAATAGAAGTTCCACATTGGGATTTTAATAAAGTCAAGGAGGAGACAGAGCAAAAATGGAATCAAGAATTGTCTAAAATTGATATTGAAACCATTGAAGAATCTCAAAAGGAAACATTCTATACAGCATTGTATCACACTATGTTGAGTCCGATTTTGTACGAAGATGTAGATGGGAAGTACCGCGGATTAGATCAAAACATACATGAGTCAGAAGGATTTACTAACTATACGATATTTTCATTATGGGATACTTATAGAGCGCTGCATCCTTTGTTTAATGTAATTCAACAAGAGCGAAATAACGATATGATCAAATCGATGTTGGCTCACCAAGAAGAAAGTGTACATAATATGTTGCCAATTTGGTCGCATTATGCTAATGAAAATTGGTGTATGATTGGGTATCATGCAACTTCTGTTATTGCTGATGCTATTGTGAAAAATGTAGGTGATTTTGATAAAAAACGAGCACTGAAAGCTTCAGTTGCAACGGCTAGTGTTCCATATTTTGATGGATTGGGTGATTATATAAAATTTAAATATGTGCCTGATGATAAAAGTCATTCTTCGGTTTCAAAAACCTTAGAATTAGCGTATGATGATTGGACAATTGCTCAAATCGCAAAAAGCGTAGGAGATGCAAATACTGAGAAAAGGTTTTTAGAAAGATCTGAATACTATAACAATGTATTTAATCCTGTTAATGGATACATGAGTCCGAGGTTATCAAATGGAGAATTTAGAAAGAACTTTGATCCTTTAGATACACATGGACAAGGATTTATAGAAGGTAATGCTTGGAATTATGGATTATATGTACCACATCAACTAGATAAAATGGTAAAAATGATGGGTGGTAAAGAGCGTTTCTCTCAGCATTTAGATTCTTTATTTACGATGGAATTAGATGATAAATACATTGCAAAGCATGAAGACATTACTCGTGATGGAATTATTGGAAATTATGTTCATGGTAATGAACCTGGTCATCATATTCCGTATTTATACAATTGGACAGGCAAAGAGTATAAGACACAAGCTAGAGTTCGTATGATAATGGATACTATGTATGGTCCTGGAGTAGAAGGGTTATGCGGTAATGACGATGCTGGGCAAATGAGCGCTTGGTATATTTTTAGTGCATTAGGATTTTATCCAGTGCTACCAGGTTCAAATCAATATGCCTTAGGAAGTCCTCTAGTAAAAAAGGCTACATTAAATTTAGAGAATGGAAAGACTTTAGTGATTTCAACTAAAAATCAATCTAAAGAAAACATCTACGTGAAAAGTTTAACAATTAACGGTAAAGAAATAGGTAGAAATTATATTTTGCACAATGAACTTATGAATGGTGGAGAATTTGTTTTTACAATGTCTAACCAACCGAATATATAACACAATGAAAAGAAGAAAGTTTTTAAAGAGAGCTTCAATTACAGGTTTAGGATTGGCAGTAACCCCAAGTATTGCCTCTTGTACAACAGAAAATAAAAAAGAACAAAAAGTTGCGGCTATCGGAAAAGCAGTTGTTCCTATTACAGTAGCAACATGGCGTTTTCATAATGCTACGAAAGCAGCTTGGGAAGTATTGGAAAAAGGAGGAACAGCGATTGATGCAGTAGAACAAGGTTGTAGAGTAGAAGAAGCAGATGTAAAAAATACTACTGTAGGAAAAGGTGGTGCGCCAGATAGAGACGGAAATGTTACATTGGATGCCTGTATTATGGATAAAAATGGGAATTATGGAGCGGTTGTTTGTATGGAAAACATTGTACATCCCGTTTCTGTAGCTCGAAAAGTGATGGAAGAAACACCACATGTTTTATTGGCAGGAAAAGGTGCTGAACAATTTGCTGTTGAACAAGGATTTAAAAGAGAAAAATTACTGACAGAAGCTTCTAAAAAAGCTTGGGAAAAATGGAAAATTAAATCAGAATACAAACCAATTATCAATATAGAAAACCACGATACTATTGGAATGTTAGCTATTGATAAAAATGGAGACATCTCTGGTGCTTGTACTACAAGCGGAATGGCTTATAAAATGGCCGGTAGAGTTGGAGATTCTGCTGTGATTGGTTCTGGATTGTTTATTGATAATTCTGTAGGAGGAGCAACGGCAACTGGAATGGGAGAAGAGGTATTAAAAACTGTAGGTTCTTATCTGATTGTAGAGTTAATGCGCCAAGGAAGAAGTCCGCAAGAAGCTTGTGAAGAAGGAGTAAAAAGAATTGTTAGCTCCAATCCAAATTATAAGAATTTCCAAGTAGGTTATGTTGCATTAAATAAACAAGGAGAATATGGTTGCTATTGTATTCACGGTGGATTTGGAATTAGTAAATATCAAGAAGGAAAACAAACATATATAGAATCTGGATCTTATATTCCTAAAACATAATTATTGTGTAATCACAAAAAGAAATCTGTAATCATAAAAATTAGAAAAACCAAAAATAGATGAATACGTCAGCTAACAAATCTTACAAATCTGCATTTATATTTTTAACCTCATTGTTTTTTTTATGGGGATTTATTACTGTGTTAGTAGATTCTTTAATCCCGAGAATTAGAGAACTATTTACCTTATCGTTTTTTCAAGCAGGATTGGTACAATTTGCATTTTTTGGCGCTTATTTTTTATTGTCTATTCCAGCAGGATTTATCCTTTCAAAAATTGGTTATAAAAAAGGAATTGTTTTAGGTTTAGCTACTATGGCAGTTGGCTGTTTGTTATTTTATCCAGCAGCTTCGTATCGTGAGTTTGGTATTTTTATGGTAGCTTATTTTGTATTGGCTGGCGGTATGACTATTTTACAAGTAGCGGCAAATCCTTATGTAGCAGCTTTAGGAAGTGAAGAAGGCGCTAGTAGTCGTTTAAATTTATCGCAAGCATTTAATTCGTTAGGGACTGCTATTGCACCAGCAATTGGTGCTATGTTAATTCTATCTGATAAAGTGAAATCTACAGAAGAAATTGCGGCACTTTCACCATCAGCAAAAGAAACTTATTTAGCTTCTGAGGCATCGGCTGTGCAATCTCCATTTTTAGGAATTGCTAGTTTTATAGTAGTGTTAGCAGTGATTTTTATGTTTGTACAATTGCCAAAAATATTAGGTAGCAATGCACCAAAAGGTGGTTTTGTGGAAGCATTGAAACATCCATCTTTAAAAATGGGAGCCATAGGAATTTTTGTATATGTTGGAGCAGAAGTAGCAATTGGTAGCTATTTGGTAAACTATTTTATGGATATGAATATGGCAGAAGCAATAAAAAATAGCAGCGCCATGTCTAGTATTTCTGAGTTTATTATTGGAACCAATTTGGCAGAAGTAAGTAGCTTGGCAATAGTAGGTGCTTTTGTAACTTTTTATTGGTCTGGAGCTATGATTGGGCGTTTCATTGGTGCTTATTTAACCAAAGTATTAAATCCGGCATTTGTACTAAGAATTTTTGCTTTGTTAGCTATGGTTATGGTAATTGTATCGATGTTAACTGAAGGTTTTGTATCTATGTGGGCAATTCTTTCGGTAGGCTTATTTAATTCAATCATGTTCCCAACAATTTTTACATTGGCAATAGATGGTTTGGATGAATTAAAACCTCAGGCATCTGGAATTTTATGTACTATGATTGTTGGAGGAGCAGTGATTCCGCCAGTATATGGATTATTAACCGACGAGTTTGGATTTAAAATAGCATTTGTACTGGTTATCATATGTTATGCTTATATTAATACTTTTGGAAAGCTAAAATCTTTGAATAGGATATAGATCTCTCCGCGATGGTCTAGATGACAAAATAGAACTGTCATTTCGAGCGCAGTCGAGAAATCTATAGTTATTATAAGATGTAAAGAGAGATTCTTAAACCAAAAATCCCGAAGTCATTGACTTCGGGATTTTATTTTATCTAAAGGCATTACCTTCTATTTTCTTCTTTTATTTTGCGCTTGTTGCTCTTGCGCTTGTTTCATCGCTTCGTCCATACGTTGTCTAAACTTACTCTTTTTCTTTTCTGGACGCTTTTTGTTTTCTTCAATTTGAGCGTGAATTTTCGCTTCGTCAATTACGTAGTTTTTAATTACTAACATAATTACAATCGTTAACAAGTTAGAAATAAAGTAATACAAACTTAAACTACTTGCATAATTGTTAAAGAAGAACAACATCATAATTGGCGAAAGATAAATCATCATTTTCATCATCTTTTGCATATCTGGCATTCCTTCTTGTGGTGGAGCTTGCATATTTGCTTGCTGACTCTGGTTCATTTTCATATAAAAGAAAATAGCCACAGAAGCTAAAATTGGAAATAAACTCACGTGATCTCCATAGAACCATATTTCAAATGGTAATTTAAATACCTGATCATACGATGATAAATCATCTGCCCATAAAAATCCTTTTTGTCTTAATTCTAAATTAGATGGGAAGAAACGGAATAAGGCAAAGAAGATTGGCATTTGTAATAAAGCCGGAATACAACCAGACATCATACTTACTCCAGCTTTACGCTGAACAGCCATGGTTTCTTGCTGACGCTTCATAGCGTTTTCTTTTCCAGGATACTTCTCGTTTATTGCTTGTAATTCTGGGCGAATCACTTTCATTTTTGCACTAGAAACATACGATTTGTATACTAATGGAGACATTAAAATACGAACTACAATGGTCATCAAAATAATAACCAATCCGTAGTTAGATAACCATCCACTTAATAAATCAAATACAGGAATAAATACTGTACGGTTAATGAATCCAAAAATTCCCCAACCTAAGTCTACAATCTCACCTAAGTTTTTACCTTGGTACGATTTTAAGGTTTTGTAATCTGCTGGTCCGTAGTACCAGTTCATACTATAATTTAATTCTCCATTGTTTAAAGCTAACGGAGTTTTTAAACCATATTGTTTGGTAAAAACAGTATCAATTGCTTCGTCATTTACCAAGTTTGTAGAAGATAAGGCAGCTTGATTAAATGGTTTTTCTGTTAATAAAATAGAAGTAAAAAAGTGTTGTTTAAAACCAACCCATTGTACATCATCTACCACTTCATTATCAGTTCCTGCAGCAGATAAATAATCAGCTTCATCTGTATAGAACTTTAATTCAGAGTACATATTCTCTGTAGAAATACTTTTCTCGTTACGGTAGGTTTTTAAGTTCCAATCTAAGTTAATTTGATTAGAATTGTTAATGATATTTCCTAAGCCTTGAGAACGTACTGCAAAACCTAACATATAATCGTTAGGTTTCATTTCGTAACGGTATTCTAAATATTGTGTTTCTGATACTTTCAACTTCATAGAAAGTACTTCAGTATCTCCGTTTTTAGTTTTTGTTGGGGTAAATAATAAATCTTTGGTGTTTAAGATTCTGTTATCAGTAGTTCCAAAATTGATATTGAATGACGCATTTTTATCTTTAATAATATATAGAGGTAATGAGTCGTAAGTTCTATAGTTCTTAACTAAAGCTTCTACAATTTGTCCACCTTTGTTGTCTACTACTAACTTTAAAACTTCGTTTTCTAAAACCGTTGTTCCTTCAGTTGCAGTTTGAGCTCCATAAGCAAAAGCACCTAATTTATTTCTTAGGGCGATGTTTTTTAAAGAGTCGTTAATAATATTGTTGGTATTTGTAGTAAGTGTAGGTGTAGTGGTTTTGGTAGTATCTACAACTTGCTTTGTGGTGTTATCGGTTGGTACAACTTCTTCTTTGTTAGAATACATAAACCATAACATGATGGCTCCTAATAAAAGAATTCCGATAAACGAATTTGCGTCAAATTTTTTTTGTTCCATTGATTGTAATTAAATGTCAACTTGTCATTTTGTTTTCTAGGCATCTAGAAAACCGGACAAATTTAGCAAAACTGTACTGCATTTAGCCGATTTTACTAGATTTATTTTTGTTGTCACTTATAGTTCAAATGCTATTCCAAATTTATAAGGAGTTTGTTTTTGTCAATTCAACTATAGGTTTTTGTTAGACTAGTAGCTTTGCTAATTGTTACAAAGTATTTTCTAAAAAAAAAAATGCAAACTTTAATGATTGTTGTATTGTTTTGTTGCGTTTAGTGTTTCCTTACAAGTACACACACACACACACACAGATTAAAAACTCGTTAGGATTTTTAGATGTAGGCGAGAACTAGTAATTATTTATAGCTATTATTATGTACAATTTTTATTCACTTACTTTTTTGAACTCAACATTTTTAGCTTTACTGCTACATATGTTCAATTCAATAATTTTTTCATTTTGTTTTTATTCTGAAACTGGATCTCCATCTCCTGGATTTAATATTGAAAATGCCCAATCAGTTGATTTTATTCCATATTAATTTATCAGAATCTAAGAAATCATATTCCGAGGATACTAATTTTACTTTTCTCTTCTTTTTGAGATAATCTAAGGATTGAAGTAACTTAGGAGTATTGTCAATATACATAGAACTTAAATTTTTGAACTCATTTGTGGTTTTCATGTAATATTGAAAAAACCATAAATCTAATACTCCATAAAATCCATTATACTTAAGATTAATATCAACAACTTGACCAGATTTAGAGTTTGAAAAACAAATATCTCCACCATGAAATCGATAACTCCAATTTTCTGATAATTGATTTTTATCTTGTTTTATTTGTTTTTCTATTTCTGAAAACGATCTATTTGTATCGGTAAAACTATAGTCGTATTTTTTTTCGAAAGTCCTTATTAATTTTTCTGAAATCAATCTATAACTTTGAGTTGCTTTCTCCAATGGTTCTGCAATTTTTTCTACTTCAGTTTTAGATAATAGATTATATATATTATAAAATTTCAAGTCTTTAAATTCTCCTTTGTGAATTTCAACGTTCAGTGAATCTTCAATATTTTTTATTTGCCTTTTTAAGTTTCTAATAAAAAGAAAATTGAATTTAGAATTGTAATCTATTCTGACTCTATCATTTTTTCTTAATTCTTCTTTAATTGTTTCCAAAGAAGGGATCTCTCTTGTTTTTTTACAAAATATTTTTTTCACCTTTTTCAATTGTAGCTAGTTGTTTTGTGTATAATTTGTGCGGCAAGAAAACCCTTCGGATTTTCCACCGTAGCAATCAAACTGGTTAAAAGTAACTATTTTCTTTTGTTTAAGAGTTGATTAGTAATGGGGTATAGTTATTGTTGTAGCTAATTTTTAATTCCTTCAACTTTCAGTATTTCAATTCCCGCAGTTAAGTTTTGGTTCACTTGGCAGGTATAAATTACTTTTCCTTCAGCAAAGCTTTCCAGTTCAAGTATTAAATCTTCGTTTTCAATCTCACAAACGATATCTCCTTTTTTGATTTTATCTCCAACCTTAAAGTTAATTTTCTTTAATACAAAACCTTTCTGTTTTCCAAAATTTGGTAGAGTGATGGATAGGATTTCTCCTGCATTCAAATCACGAACATCTTCTTGGTTTTTGTTTGAAATATTGTTTTGTGAATTCTTTTGAGCAAATTCTATATCTTTCAATATTTCATTCCTTTTCTTCTCCGAAATGAATAATTTATTAAATAAGTTCTTAAGCATTTTTTTAATTAGCTGCAACGGTCTTGTATAACCGTTAGTTATGGGTTAAAGTTAAATTAATTTTTGATTCAAAACTAAGCTTTAGCAATTCTGAGTAGATTTAGCCTGTGCTGAGCATAGTCGAATCTGCTGTTGTAAATTGTTGTGCGTTCGTTTTTTATATTCAGTTTATGTTCCTTTTAAATCAATTTCTATTAAATCAGAATCCTCTGGATGAACTTTTATTTTAAATTTCTGTCCAACCTTTAGCAATTCAGGTTTATAAGTTTCACGCATTTTAATTATTTTCTTTCCATTGTGTTGAAATTCAAATAAGAAAACATTTCGTCTTCCTGTTGTTCCTTTTGAAACATTCAGTTTAATTTCTGTAATTGTTGCTTCAGTCCAAACAAAGTCAGATTCCAATTTTTCTTTTCTTTTTTCGGCTACATAAAAAAGCAGGGAAAACATTACTAGAATTAATATTCCGCCTATTAAGGCACTTTTTTTTCCATCTGTTAAACTTTTATAAAAGTCAATAAACTTATTCATAAATTGAAGCTCCTTTTAAAATTTGACTAAAATTTTCCCAAGTTGGATTGTCAGCATTAATATCCAACTTCATATTGTCATAAAACCCTTGAATATCTTCTGTATAAGCAATCATACTTTCTAAAAAATCAGAAAGATTGACGTTTTCCCAGTTTTCTTTGTTTTGGTCAAAGTCGGTTTTAAATTCCTTTAAAAAATCAATAAACTCTATTCTTGTCATTGTCTTATTCGATTTGTCTTAAATGATGTATGAGGGTTTGTATAAGTGGTAAAGGATTAAAATGCGCTTACCTTTGAGTTAGCTCTCAAACCTGTATTACTTATAGCTATTGTTTACATTTCTTTTTACTTTTCAGTTTTATCGGTTAATATATAAAGTCCATCTTTTGCTTTTTTCCCATAAATCGCTACTGCGAATTTTGAATTGAAATACAAATAGTCTTTATTTTCGAGACTACAACTGCTTTTTTTTCCCATTTGAGCCTTTACAAATTCACGATATTTAATTTCAACTCCATTATTTATAACAATCGGTTTTCTTTTTTTAGAGTAGGCTTTAATTCCTCCAAGATATATTAGTTCAGGTTTGGCTTCTATTAAAAAGTCAGTTTTTAACTCCTCTTTTGACAATATGTAATCTTTTGTTTCATATCTAAAAAACGTTTCGTTTTCTCTAACATCATTATATGAAACTCTTATTACATTATCATCATCAATTAAATTTATAGGTATTTCAATTGAAAATGTTCCGTCTGTTAATGTATAAACATTCAATATTTTTTGTGAAGTTACAAGGGTGATTTTTGCATTTTTGACAGGTTCTTTTAATTCCTCTGAAGTTACTTTACCTTTAAATATAATTATATCATCAAGTTTTGGTAGGCTGGGGTTAGAAGTAGGTTTTTCCTTTTTTGAATTAATTTTTGACTCTGGTTTTTGGATGAACTCGGTTTTTATATTTTGATTTTCGGCGTGTAAATTTTGTCCAATTGTTAACGAAGTTGCAAGTATTAATCCTGCGGCTACCTTAGATTTCGGAAAATTTATACCGAAACTATTATCTATATTTAATAATGGCGAATTCAATTGAGAATGTGTTAGTCTTGCACAAATTTTATTTCCCGATTTTTTTATTACCTCTGAAATCTCAATTTGATTTAGATTAGTAAAGTCAACAACATTTTTAGAACACAAATCACAATAGCTTCCTTTTTCATTGGGCTTCATATTCTCCCACTTTTCATTACAAGGATTGTCTAATTTTAAAATTTTGTTTTTCATAGCGATGCGTTTTAAATGAATGCTAACATTTCTGTGTATAATTTGCGCGGTAAGAAAATTCATAGAATTTTCCACCACAGTTACAAATTATGTTAAGTTGTTTGTGTTTTCAATTTTTGTTTAAATATAGCAATTAATTATGCATGGTGTTGTAAGCAGTTATTTAAATCGGGTTTTATTTTTTTTAAAATAATTTTCAATCTTTGGTCTATTATTAGTTTGTCTAAATTTGTATAATATATTTTCAGGATTTTTTATGCGATTTCTATATCTAGTCTTACTTTTAATTACAAAACTTGAATCAGATTTTATAATTCCGTTTAATTCATATAAATAAGCAGAGTTATAAGAATCCATTTTTGGGTTTTGACTTTCAATTTGATAAAATTGAATTTTCAAGCTATCACCTTTAATCTTTGCTAAACCTTTATTCATAATATCTTTAGGTTTAAAAGAACAAATACGTTTGATTTTTCTTTCTTTAGAGTTTTGAGATTCAAGTATCAATTCAAGAGCTTTATGTGCGCTTTCATATGTGTTTTGATGTGTTTTATTTTCTGCACAGTAGTAATTAGAAAGTCCATTATAGCTCTTTCTAATTATAAAACCATCTTCATAAATGAATATTACAGATAGATACTTTATTTTTTTTCCATAAATTTTATTAAATCTTTGATTTTCAACTTCTAATTCAGCAAAATAATAACCATTAAGTTTTAAACTATTTTTTGGAATTTGATTATTTTCAAAATCAATAAGTTTATCCTTATGATGAGTCTTAAAAATCCCACAAGAATTGAAAGTTAAAGCTATGGTAATTATCAGTAATGTTTTGTTTTTCAATGTTTTGTTTTAATTGCGTGCAACGTTTAGTGTATGATTTGTACGGTAAGAAAATTCGAAGAATTTTCCACCACAGTTACAAATTATGTTAAGTTGTTTGTGTTTTCAATTTTTGTTTTAAATATAGCAATTAATTATATATGTTGTGTGCTGTTTTTTTATTTAATTCCGTAGCAATTTTTTTTACAGTCTTCATATTTATTCCACTTATATCTAAAGATATTATTTTATTATCAACTTCAATTTTTAATGAAGGATTCTTTTTTATTGAATTTCCGCCAACTGCAGAAGGTTCAAGTAATAAAGCAATAAAACTTAAAATTGTTCCTAGCCAACTAGCTTTATTTTTTTCGATTTGAACTTTGGTGATTTTATTTCTTTCAAATACTCCGCAGTTTTTCAATTGAGATAAATCAATTATCTCAATAGTCTCTTTATCAATATCAATTGATAATTGTGGGGTTTTTCTCAATAGCATTTTTCACTTAGTTTGATTCAACTTGCGCACAACGGTTCGTATAAGAATAGCGGGGTTTTGTGTCCGAGGATTTTCCGCAAGAAAATCGGAGTGACCAAATACGCACTAACCTTTTGATTTAAGATTAAACTTAAGCATTATTTTTATACAATGTTGTGTGTAGTTATTTTATTTATGTAAATCCGATTTTAATATAACAAATCCATTTGTATGGCTTACAGGTATTAAACTATCATTTTTTCTTAAGTAAATAGTGTCAATTACAAAATTCTTTGATAATTCATAATTCTGAAATAATTTTAAAGTGTCATTTTTTATAACATATTTTCCTTTATATATATCAGAATGATCTCCTGCCCATTGTTTTAATTTAAATCTTCCGTTTTTCTTTAAATTCAGAGTGTAGTTGTGATTTTCTTCAGCTTGCAATATAGTTTTTGATTCAAATTTTTCAATGTTCCAGAATAGGACTAAAGTCAGAAACAAAACTACAGTTATCCAAACTGATGATTTATCAAATTTCTTTTTCTCGTATTTTACCTCTTGGCTATTCAGGTATAATTCATAAATCAATAATAATGTATATATAATGGATAACCCAAAAAAATAAATTGAGTTTATTAATCCAACCGTATAGGTTTCATAAAATGGAAAGTATTGGTAAACTCCTATTAAACCAGTTATTGTTAAGAAAACTAAAATATTAAATCGTTTCATTTATTCAGCTTACATGTTAATTCTCCTATTATCATAATTTATTTATTATTGAAGGATTTTGGTAATTACACACAACGGTTTGGCTAAGCTGTGTTTTAATACAGTTTAGGTTTTGTTGTTATTTATTTCCATTTTTGCTTTGAACGTTCGTAAAGAGTTCGCTCGTCAATATCCAATAGCTCTAAGTTATCCTCAACAAAATTCACATATTTCTTAGCCTTCTTTAGCTCACCTATCTCATGAAAAGCCAACCCGACATAAATTGATGCCGCAAGCGTCTGACTATTCGGGAAATTGAAATCTATATCATTAATCAATAGATTCTTACCTTCTTCATATTTGCTGGTTTCAATTAAAACAGACCCTCTGGTACCTCTTATATATTCCGTGTTAGGGTCAATTTTGTAAGCCAATTCAGAGTACTTATCTGCTTTACTCAAATTATTAACTAGTAAATATTCCCATGCAATTCCATTGTAGATGTAAGTCTTAAAAGATTTGAATGGTTCTTCCTCAACCAAAGGCAATAACTCTTCCATCAGTTCGATTGCTTTTTCAAAGTTGCCCAATTTCATATGGGCTATGCTTAAATTGACATTAGCGGTTTTCGATTCTACTGCCTTCCTTTGAAAATTCTCATAAATTGCAATGGCCTCTTGGTACTTCTTGGATTCAAATAGTTCAAATGCATCCAATAATTCGTTAACAGAGCTTAATTCTATCAACTGAGATTTTTTACGGAATGGAATTCTTAAAAGTGATAAACCATCTGAGTAAATCCTTAATCCTTGATAGCTAGAGTAATACGGTATCAAGACAGACCCCCCAATTATTAAGTTCGAAATAACAATAGCTGACGAAAGTTGAATTCCATTTGAAGCTTCGGTTGAGAAGTTAAAGGCTAGTAACAATACAGACGCAACAAAAAAGTTGGTTAGAAAACCTCCTGAGATATAACACAGAAGTTTTAATCGTATTAGGTTCAAATTATCAAAAGCGGCATATGCAAGCCCAGAATTGAAATTGGAGTTCAAAATAATCTTAACTCCCATAAACTTAGTTTCACTAACCTTGTGTCCTTTACCAAGCACCATTCGTCTTGGTGTTCCACCTACAAATCTAGCAAATAGAAGGTGTCCAATTTCGTGAATGAGAACAGCTAGTTTTAAGCCAATCAAGAAGATCACAAGGTTTAATCCAATGTTTGCAAGTTTTGAGAATTCAGCTCCAATTAAGGCAAAGAAAATTGCCACAGCCAAGGTTATCCAGTAACCTTTGGGAATGATCGTGAAGAGTATTTTCTTATTCAAATTTTCGGTTTTTTATTTGCCTTTCGGTGATACATAACGGTCTTGGCTAAGAGTAGTTGCGTAAATTTAACAATAAATTATATAAGTGTATACTTGGCTGAAATTCCGTAGAAATTTTCAAAGCAGGCGAGAACAAGCAATTACTTATAGTCATTGTTGTGGATAGTATTTATTTTAAATTTTTCACTTTCAATTAATTTAGTCAATCTTCCTTTCCATCCAAAATCATCATTTTTGTGTTCAAGTAATGATTTAATGGAACTTATTACTTTTTCTGATGCACCTTTAGAGCCTTCAGGTCCTCTTGCGCTATGATGTTTAGCCATTTCCATAGGTGAATAATTGACTTTAAATCCGTTATTCAGAATTTCCTCAGCTTTTATTTCAAATTCACTGTCAATAATTGAAAGTACAGATAGAATTTGCGGACTAATCCAAGAACCTTTTTTTAACCTATTCCATAATTCAGGAATTAATTTCTTTTGCTCCGTTTGCTCCAATTTAAAAGATGCCATAATTGCAACTAAATGAGGTCTCCAATCTTCGTTATTCAGTAGTTTATGAATTCCTTCAATAATTAACCCTTGGTCAATTCCATCACAAATGATGTCAAGCCTCTCTAAACTCTTATTCAGGTTCCATTCAGCAGGTTCATTATTATCATTATTAAGTCCCATTAAAGGCAAGTGATTTGGATGTCCATTCCAAAAATCTTTAAATATTCCAAAGTCTAATTCACTCATTTTATCATATTAAGCACAACAGCTCAGGCTATGCGTAGTGCGGATGTCTGAAAGCGATAGTTTCGGACTTAGTACGGTACTTAGCGAGCCTTTTGTTTATTGGTTAAATTTCTGTTTACTAATATATAAATTGCGAGCGGTTTTCTTGTAATTACCTTTAGGTTAGCACCAAAACCCGCATTACGTATAGTCATTGTTAGGGCACATATTTTTTTATTAATCTCCATTTTTCATCTCGTCTATCAAGTCCTAAAAAACCTTCTGAAAGACTCCAATAAATCTTTTCCACGTAATTATCTCTTTTGCTATATCTACCGTCTGATTTTAAGATCTTAACATCGTTATATATTTTATCCTCGATTTCCAATGACGAAATCGGAATACTGTCAAATCGGTTCAAGCTTAAAGGGTTCAGGTTAGCACCATAAAACTTAGAGCCTTTCATAGTAATTCCAAAGTTTATATAAGTTTCTCCATCTTTTGATTTTACAATACTTACCAATCCTTTACCTTCAAGGTATCGGTCGTGATTCGGGTCAGTCGTTTTTGTTACAATTTGATAACCCTCACAATCATCTGATGAAAAGGACAAAGGGTCATAACAACCATTAAATCTCCGTAATTCTTTGATGAAAATTGTATCCTTTCTATTTAAGTCAGATTTAAGTATTAAAATCTCTTCTCCATTATAAGGAATATAGGTCAAATCATTTTTGTCAATTCGATAATTTCTACCGCAGGAAACAAATATGAATCCTATAATAATAATCAAGATGAACTTCAGTTTTTTCATATATGCCCTAACGGTTTAAGCTATGATTTTGCATAGAAATCTGCCGATTGATTTGTTAAATTTATCCTTTTTGTTCCAATACACAATGAATTATAGTCATTGTTGTGCATTTATTTATTTTTCTTTCCAAAAGCAATTTCAAAAGAAGAATAACCTTTAGCTTTCAATTTCATTTTCTCTAAAAGATATTTATTTTCATTCTTGTATTTATTGTTCTGAAAATGATTTAAGATTTTAATTAAGTCATTATAATTCCATTCTTTTCTTTTGTTAACTAAATGAGTGCTTTCTGGAAGAAAAATTTTCAGATAATATTCAACATTTCCTCTTCCATATCCTTGCGATTTAATTTTTATTGAAGTATTTTCAATTTTATCCGATTCGCTCCAACCTCTGTTAATTTTTGTTCCTTCTATTATAATGTTTCCTTTGTTTATTTCAATCCGATTTATAGCATTTCTAACCATAAAATGAGTGATTATTGCCCATATAATTGCGTAACCAACTATCATAAAGAGAATTAAGTTCAAGTCAGTCAATTTAAAACCAACCAATGATATAATTGTAACTGTGATAACTGGTGAGAAAAATTCGGTTTTGAATCTTTCGAAATAGTTTTTGCTTTTTACTGTTTTATATTCTATTTCCATTTTTCTCAAATATACTACAACGGTCTCGTATAAGAATAGTAGCGGTTTTTTAAGCATTAAATTTTCAGCTAAACACAGACCTTTTTTTATTATTTCATTTCGTTTTAGCGATTAAACCGCTATTCTTCATATACGTTTTTTGCGACTGTTATTTTCATTCCAATCCACTTTTATTATTTTATTTCCGTCTATTATCAAAACAGAAACTTCTCTATAAAGTCCTTTTCCATAATGGTCTAAATTCATTAAAATGTAATTCCCATATTGTTTGGTAATTGGATTGTGTGTATATAAATTATTAAAAAATAAAGGATTTACAATCTCAATTTCGTTGTTTTTAATTTCTGCAAGAAAAGTTAAGTCAGAAAGATGAACTATAAATAACTCTTTGTTTTGGTATTTGAAAGATGAGAATATTTGAACTCCATAAAAATCAAATTTTTTCTTGTAAGCATTCGATTTGTCAACATAACCTAAAGCCTCACCATTTACTGTTTTCCTGATTTCACTTGGTTTTGCTAAAGTCAATCTTCTTGGGTTAGCTATAGTCTTAATTTCAGTCGAACCACCACCGTGTCCCAAATGAGCCAAGACATTATATCCATTTTTGTCTTTAATAATTGAATTAGCACAAGTAGATTCGGTGAAAAATGTTTTTGAAGATTTTTTTTCGAAGAAATAAATTGTTCCACCCCATTCACCGTGACAATCTTTGTAAACAATGAATTCATCATCTTCAAATAGTTTAGGTTGATTTTTTAAAGGAAAATAGCCTTTATGTTTTATCCATTTATTTCCATTCCATTTATAAATTGAATTACCAGATAATGCTCTTAATTGTTTGTCGATAATCCAATGATATTTGAACTTTTTAGTATTTAGTTTATCCTCAAGTTTTGTGTCTCTTTCAAAACTATCAAGTTTAAAACAAGCAAACTTACCATTCTCGAATAAGGAAATCAGTGAATTTTCATATATAACTGAAAATGATTTGGGGAAATTTTTAACGTAATCTTTACCTTCTTCATACTTCTCTGCGAAATATGGATTTTTAACGACAATATGAGTTGTATCGAATTCTACAAAATTTTTGCTGATAGAAACATTGAATTTTTCTTTAAATGGACTCGTGTAGAGACTATCTCGAGTAATTGTGATTTTATCCCAACTTTGTTTCTGAAAATAATTCATGAGCTGTTTTTCAAAATTCAGTTGCTTGTTTTGAGCAGAAACCGAAATCGAAAATCCTAAAATTAATATTGTGTACAAGAGTTTCTTCATCATTGTCGCTAAGGTTTAGTTTATGGTGTGATAGCGGATTTCTACTCACTAACTTTTTAGTCTGGCGCTGACCTTTTTTTATATTTATACTGTTGTTTTATTACTTATACACATTGTTGGCAACTGTGTTTTTATTTTATTATTTTAATTCCTTTTGTTACATCTTTAAAAAATGATTCCAACTCATTTTTTGTGCTATCAATCAATTCCACTTTTTGAATTTCATTCCGATTGAGATCAAACATTCTACTTTTCATTCCTGAATATGATAGATAGCAAATAGTTGAATCAATTTTAAAATCCTCTTCGTAATATGGTTTGTTGTATTCGTAATTTAATTTTTTTACGAATTTGAATTCCATATTTCTATTTTTATCAGTCCAATATGTATAATTCAATTTTCCAGTTTCTCCATATAACCAAAAGTCAAATACAATGTAATCAAAGTCTTTGTCGTGAAATACCTTTAATTCTCCACCATTAGTAGAATGGTCGTTAAGTTCAAAAGTGTCTGGTGTTCCGAATTTCGCTTTATTTTTCCCAAAATCTTGAAGTAATTCAAAGTTTTTAAGTTCGGAATCAGTTTTTTCAATTATAGAAGTTTTCGTTTTCTTTTCAGATTTCTGCTTTTCTCCACAAGAGTAAAATCCGATTATTAGAAAAATAATTAAAATTCTGTTCATAATTTTTCTGACATTGTTGCCAGTAGTATTTTATTTATTCAATAATGATAATATAAAATCTCAAACTTTCTCGAAAGCAAAAATGAACGCTAGAATCCCAACAATTAAGGACACAATTTGCAAAATGAAATTAGTCCTGTAGCTATTTAGTTCCTCAATGTTCTTGAATACAATATTTATATCATCTTTTTTCTTGTCTAAATATTTAATGTCATTCTTAAACGTTTCTTTATAATAATCTAAGATATTGGTTTCAGTGCTTTTTCGTCGATTTTTACTTGAATAAGTGTATTCACTTACATCACTACCGTGATTTATCAAAAAGTTTAAAGCTCTATCATTAAATTCATTTTTGTATCTATTGATAATTAGATTTAGTTTAGTTATTTCCTTTTTTTAGTGATATTTTACCTGTTTTGATATTCATGTATTCAATTAATGTGCTTTCATTGGTTAGAAGATCATTCAACTTATTAATTTTCTTAAAATCTAAAGTAATAGGTACTTTAATACTTATTATTTTAAAATCTTCAAAGTGAGTTTTTTTAACTCCTTCTTTATCCAAATTGAATAATTTCACACATTCGGAAAAACTTATCTTTTTATATAAAAGGATAGATTCTTTTATAATTTTCGATTTTATTGGCATCTCTCTAATGTTTGAACTTAGATAGTTGCTTTCAAATCTAGATTTTTTTGTTTTATTTTCACGAATCATTTCAACTATATAATTCCCAAAAGACTGGTATTTATTAGTTTTATGTAAGTCTACAGATATTTCAAAGGCAATACCCTCCTTTTGTTTTATCTTGGTTTCTATAATGTAAGGTTCATCAAGAAAGTATACTTGAGGAAGGACAATTGTTGAGACAGGTGTAATACCTTGAGGGTTGACTAATTCGTGTACACACTTTTCAATTTCATCACAAACAGAATGGAAGAACCTGTCAATTTTATTTTTTAATTCAAATCCAAAAATATTTAATTTTTGAACTCCATAAATATCTTCTCGATATGACCCAAGTGAGTTAAAGAATGTGGAATTTATAACTTTCTTAACATTCTGATTCGTTAAGCTTTTTTTGATTTCGCTAATAGCAATAATACTTCCCGGATAGACGATGCTAAAATCTTCACTTTTGAGTATAACATTTCTATCTGTTCCGTCATAAACCATCACATCTATTTGTTTGCCATGTTTATTACGTTCAGAATCATAAATAAACCCTGTTGTGACTGTATTATTTGAAGGTGCAATTTCTCTGATAGTATTCCTAATCAGTGTTTCATAAAAGCTTCCAATGGAAGGATTGTGAGTTATGATTTTCTCAAACCAGTTACGTTCGGAATGAACTTTTCTATGTAATCGTTCAGTAATAAAGTTATTATCTTCATAATAATACTCTTCTAGTGAGTCCAATTCATGATTAAGAACAATTTTCCTAGGTTTCGATGGGTCTTGTGATATTCTATTTTGTTTCTCGTTTTTCATTTAAGATTACTCACAACTAGTGGCTAAATGGAAAAGTTATATTTATTTCTACCTTATCAATTTAATAGTTAATAATTTTTATATCAATATTTTATGTCTCTAAAAAGTATCTAAATGACTCTTTGTTTTTGCAAGAGACATAATATTTCTGACAGCTAAACAGAAAAATACATATATACTGCTTATCTGTTCTATATTAAATACAAATCCTTTTAAAAGGGGAGTATCACAACAATTTTTTAAGTGGTAAGATGTTTTCCTTTTTTAGCTTGGTTAAATGTACTATAAATTCTAATAGTATAAAAGATTTTTTGTACAATAAACCACAAATAAGATAGGAGGGTATTGATAAAATGAAAAAACACTTAAACTAAAGTAAGAGTGTACTATAATTTAAGTGTTTAAAAATAGATGTAACAGAAATAAAACCTGTAATCTTATGGTTACAAACTTCTTAAAACTATGCTAGTTATTTTCTGCTTGTGTTTTTGCTGCTTTTATAAAATCTACAAATAAAGGATGTGGATTTAATACAGTACTTTTATATTCTGGGTGGTATTGTACACCAACAAACCAAGGATGTGTTGGAATTTCTACAATTTCTACCAGTCCCGTTTTTGGATTTACACCAGTAGCTTTCATTCCGGCTGCTTCAATTTGTGTTAAATACGCATTATTAAATTCATATCTATGTCTATGACGCTCGCTAATCATTTCGGCATTATAGGCTTCAAATACTTTAGAGTCTTTAGAAATTTTACAATCCCAAGCTCCTAAACGCATGGTACCACCTTTTTCGGTTACTTCTTTTTGCTCTTCCATTAAATTAATAACAGGATGCTCAAGGTTTTCTGCCATTTCTGTAGAATTGGCTGCGGCTAAGTTTAATACATTTCTAGAATATTCGATCACTGCCATTTGCATTCCTAAACAAATTCCGAAAAAAGGAATGTTATTTTCTCTTGCCATTTGCACAGCGGCAATTTTACCTTCAATACCTCTTTCTCCAAAACCAGGAGCCACCAATACACCATTTAAACCTTCTAGTTTAGAAGCGGCATTTTCTGGAGTTAATTCTTCTGAATGAATCCAACGAACATTTACTTTGGTTTCATTAGTAGCGCCAGCATGAATAAAAGCTTCGGTAATAGATTTATAAGAATCGTGTAATTCAACATATTTTCCAATCAATCCAATTTCTACAGTAGAGGTTGGGTTTTTATGTTTCTGTACAAAATTATTCCAGGCTTTTAATTTTGGTTGTTTTCTGGTAGACAGATTTAATTTGTCTAAAACCACATAATCCAAGCCTTCTTTAAACATTAAATTAGGTACATCGTATATTGTTTCTGCATCTAAAGACTGAATTACATCTTGTTTTTTAACATTGCAAAATAGCGCAAGTTTGCGTTTAATGCTATCGTTAATTTCTTGTTCACACCTACATACCAAAATATTTGGACTCACACCACTTTGCATTAACATTTTTACAGAGTGCTGCGTTGGTTTGGTTTTTAATTCACCAGCTGCCGCTAAATAAGGAACTAATGTTAAGTGAATTACAATAGCGTTGTCTTCTCCTAATTCCCATTGCATTTGACGAACCGCTTCTACATAAGGTAAAGATTCGATGTCTCCCACAGTTCCACCAATTTCAGTAATTACAATATCGTAATCTCCAGTTTTTCCTAAAATTTGGATTCTGTGTTTAATTTCATCAGTAATATGTGGAATAACCTGTACTGTTTTTCCTAAAAACTCACCTTTACGTTCTTTATTAATAACAGATTGATAAATTCTACCTGTAGTAACATTGTTTGCTTGAGAAGTAGGAATGTTTAAAAAACGTTCGTAGTGCCCTAAATCTAAATCGGTTTCAGCACCGTCATCCGTAACATAACATTCTCCATGTTCGTATGGATTTAAGGTTCCAGGATCAATATTAATATATGGGTCTAATTTTTGAATCGTTACAGAATAGCCTCTTTCTTGTAAAAGTTTTGCTAAAGATGCAGCAATAATTCCTTTTCCTAGAGATGATGTTACGCCTCCTGTTACAAAAACGTATTTGGTGTTTTTCATGGTTGTTAGGTTTGGGCAAAAGTACTAACTCTAGAACTTTTTACAAACAAAAATCTTTAAAAACCTTAATAATAATTGTACTTTAGCCTCTTGAAAAAATAATTTATTTTTTTTTAGAATAGTGTTTGTCAAAAACAAAAGTAGTTGTATATTTGCCCACGCTTTTAGCAGACGGAATTTCACAAAAAGCAAAACATTTAAAGAAGATATTTAAAAATATAAGTAATGCCAAAAAGAACGTACCAACCATCGAAAAGAAAGAGAAGAAACAAACATGGTTTCAGAGATAGAATGGCTTCTGCTAATGGTCGTAAAGTATTAGCTAGAAGAAGAGCTAAAGGAAGAAAGAAATTGACTGTTTCATCTGAAACTAGACATAAGAAATAATGATTAACAATTGTTAATAATTAAGGTGTTGCTATTTTTAGTAACACCTTTTTTTATACCCAAGCAATTTTTATTTTTACCAAAACAATACAACACAAACTAAAATGCCTAAAACACAAGACCTTAAATCTATTTTAATTATCGGTTCTGGACCAATTGTTATCGGTCAGGCCTGTGAATTTGACTATTCTGGTTCACAATCATTAAGATCATTAAGAGAAGATGGAATTGAAACTGTTTTAATCAATTCTAATCCAGCAACTATCATGACAGATCCTTCAATGGCAGATCATGTATACTTGCTACCATTGACAACAAAATCTATCATAAAAATATTAAAAGAACACCCACAAATTGATGCTGTTTTACCAACCATGGGAGGTCAGACTGCGTTAAATTTATGTATTGAAGCTGATGATAAAGGAATTTGGGAAGATTTTGGAGTACAACTTATTGGAGTTGATATTGATGCAATTAATATTACTGAAGATAGAGAGCAATTTAGAGAATTAATGGGTAAGATTGATGTGCCAATGGCGCCTCAAGCTACTGCTACTTCTTTCTTAAAAGGAAAAGAGATTGCTCAAGAATTTGGTTTTCCATTAGTAATTAGATCTTCTTATACTTTAGGTGGAGCAGGAGCTTCTATTGTATATGATCCAAAAGATTTTGACGAATTATTAAGTAGAGGTTTAGAAGCATCGCCAATTCATGAAGTAATGATTGATAAGGCAATGATGGGATGGAAAGAGTATGAATTGGAATTATTACGCGATAAAAACGACAACGTAGTAATTATTTGTTCTATTGAGAATATGGATCCAATGGGAATTCATACTGGAGATTCGATTACTGTTGCTCCAGCTATGACGCTTTCTGATAAAACCTATCAGAAGATGAGAGATATGGCCATTAAAATGATGCGCTCTATTGGAGATTTTGAAGGAGGTTGTAATGTACAGTTTGCAGTTTCTCCAGACGAAAAAGAAGAAATTATTGCTATTGAAATCAACCCACGTGTATCTCGTTCATCGGCATTAGCTTCTAAAGCAACAGGATATCCGATTGCAAAGATTGCTACCAAATTAGCAATTGGTTATACTTTAGATGAATTAGATAATCAGATTACCAAATCTACTTCTGCTTTATTTGAACCAACTTTAGATTATGTAATTGTAAAAATTCCTCGTTGGAACTTTGATAAGTTCGAAGGTTCTGATAGAACATTAGGATTACAAATGAAAGCTGTTGGAGAAGTAATGGGAATTGGACGTTCTTTCCAAGAAGCATTGCACAAAGCAACACAATCATTAGAAATTAAACGTAATGGTTTAGGAGCTGATGGTAAAGGATATAAAAACTACAATCAAATTATAGAAAAACTAACCAATGCAAGTTGGGATAGAGTTTTTGCTATCTATGACGCGATTGCGATGGGAATTCCACTAAGTCAGATCTATGATATTACTAAGATAGACATGTGGTACTTAAAGCAATACGAAGAGTTGTTCTTATTAGAAAAAGAGATTTCTACTTTTACTATTGATACAATTGAGCGTGACTTGCTATTAGAAGCGAAACAAAAAGGATATGGAGACAGACAAATTGCTCATATGCTAAATTGTTTAGAGAGTCAGGTATACACAAAGCGTGAAGAATTAAATATTAACAGAGTTTACAAATTAGTTGATACTTGTGCAGCTGAGTTTAAAGCGATGACACCTTATTATTACTCAACTTTTGAGAATGATGTGGTTGCTGCTGATGGAAAGCGTTTTGCAGACAATGAAAGTGTAGTTTCTGATAAAAAGAAAATTATTGTATTAGGTTCTGGACCAAATAGAATTGGACAAGGAATTGAGTTTGATTACTGTTGTGTACACGGAGTTTATGCCGCAAAAGAATGTGGTTATGAAACGATAATGATTAACTGTAATCCAGAAACTGTTTCTACAGATTTTGATACTGCAGATAAATTATATTTTGAGCCTGTTTTCTGGGAACATATTTATGATATCATCAAGCATGAAAAACCAGAAGGTGTAATTGTTCAATTAGGTGGACAAACAGCATTAAAACTAGCAGAGAAATTAACTAAATACGGAATCAAAATTATCGGTACTAGTTTTGAAGCCTTAGACTTAGCAGAAGATAGAGGAAGTTTCTCTAAATTATTACAAGATAACAACATTCCATATCCAGAATTTGGAGTTGCAGAAAGTGCAAATGAAGCTTTAGCTTTAGCAGATAAATTAAATTTCCCAATTTTAGTACGTCCATCTTATGTATTAGGAGGTCAGGGAATGAAAATTGTAATTAATAAAGAGGAATTAGTAGAACATGTAGTTGACTTACTACGTAAAATTCCAAATAACAAGTTATTATTAGATCATTATTTAGATGGAGCGATAGAAGCAGAGGCAGATGCCATATGTGATGCAGATGGTAATGTATATATCATCGGAATTATGGAGCATATTGAGCCTTGTGGAATCCATTCTGGAGATTCGAATGCAACCTTACCAGCCTTTAATTTAGGAGATTTGGTTATGCAGCAAATCAAAGATCATACACATACTATTGCAAGAGAATTAAAAACGGTTGGTTTAATTAATATTCAGTTTGCAATTAAAGATGATACAGTATATATTATTGAAGCGAATCCAAGAGCTTCTAGAACGGTACCATTTATTGCAAAAGCTTATGGGGAACCGTATGTAAATTATGCAACAAAAGTAATGTTGGGAGAAAAGAAAGTAACTGACTTTAATTTCAATCCTCAATTAGAAGGATATGCAATTAAACAACCAGTTTTCTCTTTTAATAAATTCCCTAATGTAAATAAAAACTTAGGACCAGAGATGAAATCTACAGGAGAAAGTATTTTGTTTATTGATGATTTAAAAGATGACGATTTTTACGAATTGTATTCTAGAAGAAAAATGTATTTAAATAAATAGCAATACATTTTCTAAAAATAAAAAAGCCTCCAAACGGAGGCTTTTTTATTTTTTCTTTAGTTCAAAATCCAAACGAACATCAACTCGTTCTGCAATTTTCTTTCGAACCAATTTCGGAATCTCAATTCCAAAATCTTCAGGTTTTAAAGAAAAGGAAGCTTTTAAGTGTATACTATCATCTTTATTTGAAATAGTAGCAGGCACTTCTATATTTTTGGTAACTCCATGAAAAGTAAGTTTTCCTTGAATCATCACCTTAGCGTTTAAACTCTTTGTTGTATAGTCTTTTATTTTTCCAGAAAAACTTGCTTTTGGATATTTATCAGACTCGGCATAATTCTCATTAAAATGCTCTTCCATTAAGGCAATTTTAAAACGAAATGCTTTTACCAAAGCTAGTGCAGCAATTTCTCCTGTTTCTTTTTTAAGAATCGCAGTCACTTTAGTATTGCTTGCTTTTACTTCTTCAAAAGCAGGAACAGAAGATTCAAAAATGATGGTTCCAGATTTTGTGTAATATTTTTCTTGTGCATAAAATGATAAAGAGAAAAATAGAAAAATAAGTAGAATTTTAGATTTCATAACTATTGCTTTTTAATTCTCTAAATAACCTTGATCTCTCCAATCTTTAATTTTTTGAATACTTGTGCTAGGCAAATTTCCAGCAGGAGGCATTGATGCAGTTGTACTTTCCATTCTACCAAGTGCATTTCTATTTACAAAAGCATTTCTAACTTGGGTAAAATTTTCTAAGGTTAAGGTTCCGGCATTTGATGCTGCATTATGACAACCACTAGTCGCACAACTGGTATCCATAATAGCTTTTATATCCTTATTATAAGTAATTACTGTTGGGATTGGAGTAGTTACATCGTCAGTGCTATCATTAGAACAGCTTAAAAAGAATGTAGTGAAAATAGATAGGATTAAGAGTTTTTTCATTGTAATTGGTTGAATGTTAAGTTTTTGTTTTTTTATTGAAAATAATTAGCTCTTTAGAGCTAAAGTAATAAAAACTTATTATATTAGCTTTATGAATAAGCGTAAATTATTGATTACTGTTAGTATTGCAATTCTTTTGTCGGGAGTAATTGGATATAATTACATGTATAAATCACATAGAGATATTTCAGAAGAAAAAGCGGCTTTTGTACTAACTTCTTCTGAATTAACAAAAGAATTTACTGCTGATATGGAGGCATCAATAAAAAAATATTTGGACAAAACCATTGAGTTAAATGGTAGAGTTACAGAAATAGAAAAAGACAATTTTATGTTAGATAATACTATTGTGTGTTATACAGATAGTATTACCATAACGCAACTAATTAAAAATAAGTTAATTAATGTGAAAGGAAGAAGCATTGGTTACGACGAACTACTTGATTTAATAAAATTAGATCAAGTAACTATTTCTAACAATTAAACTAATCAGGCATGAAAAAAAACTACTTTTTTAAATTTATTTTATTCTTAATTCCGTTTTCAGCGTTTATTCTGATGTCAAATGCAGGAGGAAGAGATGATGGAAGAACTGGTTCGCCAGGAGATGGAAATGCCTCTTGTGCAGCTTGTCATACTGGAGGAACTTCTGGTACATCGGTTGCGATAACAACAAATATTCCAGCAGGAGGTTATCAAACAAGTACAGAATATGATATAACAGTAACTACTACATCGTCGGCTTCTCGACATGGATTCCAATTAACAGCAGAAAAAACGAGCGATAATGGAAAAGTAGGTTCTTTTACTGCAGGAGCAAATACTAGAGTTACTGGTGATAGAATTACTCATTCTAACGCCGCTCAAAATACATGGACATTTAAATGGACTTCTCCAGCAACTGATGTTGGAAATGTAAAGTTTTATGCTGCTTCTGTTGCTGCTAATGGAAATGGTGGCGCTGATTCAGGAGATAAAACAGTCACAACAAGTACAAGTGATTTTTCTGTGTTAGGAATTGCAAAAGAAAAGCAATTAGATTTTGCTCTGTATCCAAATCCATCATCAAATAATATCAATATACAATTGCCTACAGGCGTTTCGAAAGCAGAAGTAAATTTATTTGATATCTCTGGAAGGTTGGTAAAAAGCGCAACTGTTACTTCTTCTTCTCAATTAGTTGATGTAAAAGATTTAAGCAGTGGAGTTTATGTCTTAAAAATTCAATCTGAAGGAAAAGTTGGTGCAAAACAATTTATCAAAGAATAAAAAATTAAACAATTAATTATAAAGTCAATCTTTATGTAGATTGGCTTTTTTCATATTTAAAATTCATGAAAAAAATATGGTTTCTATTAGGTGCTTTTTTAGTAAGTACTGTAATCCAAGCACAAGATGATTTATTGAACGAGTTAGATAGCGATGTTGTAATAAGTAAAAAAGCAACCTCTGTATTTAAAGGGTTAAAAATCATTAATATGGAGTCTACAAAGCTAGCTGCAAAAAAGGATTTTTATTTTGTGATTTCTCATAGATTTGGTTCAGTAAAATCTGGAATCAAAGATCTTTTTGGTTTAGATAACTCCAATATTAGATTTAGTTTTGTTTACGGATTTAATGATTGGTTAAATGCAGGTTTTTCTAGAAGTTCTTCTAATAAAACATACGATGCACATTTAAAGTATAGATTGCTACAACAAGAAGAAGGGAAATCTCCAGTGACTATTGTTGGTTTTAATAGTGTAGAATACAATACAGGTTTAGATAAAGTAAATTACCCATTATTAGAGTCTAAGCACAGATATACATATGCGCATGAGTTTTTAATTTCTAGAAAGTTTAATGAGAACTTATCCTTAGAGCTTTCTCCAATTTTTTTACATCAAAATTTTGTAGAAAATGATTTGCAAGACAATGCGCAATATATTCTAGGTTTTGGAGGAAGATATAAAGTAAGTAAGAGAGTAACTATTAATGCAGAATATCATGCTCATATGAATAGAGCTGCAAGTAGTAAATTTAGCAATCCTTTGTCTTTAGGTGTTGATATTGAAACTGGTGGACATGTATTTCAATTGCATGTAACCAATGCTCAGTTAATGAATGAATCTGGTTATTTAACTAGCGCTAATGGAGATTGGGGTAAAGGAGATATTTTCTTTGGATTTAATATTTGGAGAGTATTTTAATACTTAACTTAAGCATAAAAGAAAGTCTATATTGAAAAATATAGACTTTCTTTTTTGTCTAAAATTATAAGCATTGCTTTATATTTGCATAAAGCACTTAAAAAGATGAACTACATTTTATTTGATAGTGATGTAAGAAAAGCATTGCTACCTTTCACATATACAAGACCAGTTGCAGATATTAGAGTAGGTATTTTAACCATAAGAGAAAAATGGGAAAAATATTTAGGTTTAACAACTACAACCATTACAGAAGAATATTTAGAAGAGAAATATCCAATGGTAGAGTTGGAAAACAATATCTTGATCAATGCGTCTTTTATACCTACTAAAAGTTTGGTAGAAAAAGTAAAAAATCTAGAAGAAAATCAAGCAATATTTGTGGGGGATGATGTAGTAGCATTTTTCTCAAAAGATTCTCAAGAAGAAGTAGATTTTTCTACCTATACACATATTGAGTTTGAAGAAGAACTAATGCAAGTAAAAAATACCTGGGATATTTTTTCATTAAATGCTAAAGCCATTCAATTAGATTTTGATTTGATAACTGAGGATAGAAAATCACAACCAATACCAGAAACAGTTAATTGTATTCATAAAGAGAATATCTTTTTAGAAGAAGGAGCAAAGCTAACGTTTGCAACATTAAATGCTACAAATGGACCAATTTATATTGGTAAGAATGCAGAAATTATGGAAGGTTGTGTTGTAAGAGGAGCTTTAGCAATGTGCGATAACTCAGTATTAAAGTTAGGAGCAAAAATTTATGGAGCAACAACTTTAGGACCATATTGTAAAGTTGGAGGAGAAGTAAATAATTCGGTGTTATTTGGATATTCTAATAAAGGTCATGATGGGTTTTTAGGGAATTCTGTTTTAGGTGAATGGTGTAATTTAGGTGCAGATACTAACAATTCTAACTTAAAAAACAACTACGCAGAAGTAAAAATTTGGAGTTATGAAACGGAGCGTTTTGCCAAAACAGGATTGCAATTTTGCGGATTAATTATGGGAGATCATTCTAAATGTGGAATCAATACCATGTTTAATACAGGTACTGTTGTTGGTGTGAGTGCAAATATTTTTGGAAGTGGATTTCCAAGAAACTTTGTGCCATCTTTTAGTTGGGGAGGAGCTTCTGGATTTACCACTTATCAAACTAGAAAGGTTTTTGAAGTTGCAGAGGTAGTTATGAAGAGAAGAGCCGTTGTTTTTGATGAACAAGAACAAAAAATACTATCACATATTTTTGAAGAAACATCAAAATATAGAAATTATTAATAACAAAAAAGCCTTGGAAATTCCAAGGCTTTTTTTTGTATTAGGTCGAAATTAATTTCTGTCAATAATTCTTCCAGAACCACTTGATTTACTATCAATTTTATCTGGGTTTCCTTTATAATAGATAGATCCAGAACCAGCAACTCTAGCTTTAATACTTTCGCTTACTGTTGTTTTTACATTACCAGAACCCGCAACACTAACAGTTGTAGATTTTGTAGATAATCCATATGCATGGATGTCACCAGAACCTGCAATAGAGCATGATAAAACATTAGTTTCTCCATTTAATCTAATATTACCAGAACCAGCGACACTGGTTTTTACAGTTTTTGTATCTAGTGTTAAATTGATGTCTCCAGAACCTGCTAAAGAAATACCAAAAGTATTAGCTTCTATGGTTCCTTTATTAGAAATATCTCCAGAACCAGCCAATGATACTTTTTCAATATCTCTATAAGGTACAGTTACTACAAATTTTCTTGTAAATCTTACATTGGTATTCTTTTTTACTTTAATAACAAGTTTACCTCTTTTTACTTCTGTAATGATGTATTTCATTAAGTTTTCTTCACCGTTTAAAGTGATTTTACCTTCTTTACCAGGAACTAATCTAATATCGAAACTACCTGCAGAGCTTACAGCATCATAGTCAGAAGTTTTTCTAACCTCTGTAGTTACATTCCCATTTCCACGTACTCTTTTACTATTCCACCAACTTTGTGCACTAACAGAAATTGTTAATGTTAAAAAGATTGAAGTTATGATTAATTTTTTCATGATTTAAATTGATTTAATATTGTTGTTATCTTTCGTTAAATTTTACACTTCCGTATTGTGACTTAATAATTAATGTAGAATTACTATTGCCGTTTCCGTAAGTACCTTCATAGAATTTTTTAGAAGAGTTTCTAATGCTTTTTCTCATATCAACATTATTGTCGTTATATCTTAAGCTAGCATATTGTAAGTTAATGCTAAAGTTAAAACTGCTACTTCTATTTGTACCAATAGAAATACTTGCATATTGACTGTTAATTTGTGCTTTGTTAAAACCTCTTGCCAATTCTTTAATTTTGATTGATCCAAAATCTGCTTTTAGATCTAAGTTTTTTCTTACGGTTCCAAGCTGAATACTAACATAATCTGAGTTTCCTGTAATATTTTCTAAGTCATCAACTTTAATTGTTCCATAATCAGAATTAAAGTTTACATGATTAGCAGTACCTAAAGAAATTCTAGAATAATCTGAGTTTACTTTTACTTTATTAGTTTTATCTACAGTAAGCCTAGAATAATCTGCATTAATCACCCCTGAGTTCATAAAGTTAATAGAAGATCCTTTGCTATAATCAATGTTGATTGTATTGTCTGAGTTGTTTAGATCACCTAAAACAATTTTTCCGTAATCACAATTAATTGTTGTGGCTCCATTAATTTCATCTAATAAAACATTACCATAATCGTTACTAGCTCTTAAATTGTTGTTTTTTGGCATTTTTACGATATAATTAATCTTATAGCTAATGTTTTTAGATTTTTTTCCCCAGAAACTCCAGCTACTAGATCTTTTAGGCATCATTGTTTTTGCAGAAACCATAGAAGAGCTAGCGTCAAAAGCAATTTCTATATCATTTAATTTATCTTCAACAGTACTTAAATCGTTTCCTTTTACAATAATATTTACAGTAATTTCAACACTGTTTTTATTCCAAGTAGTAATATTAAGATTACCATATTTGTTTTTTAAAGAGACAAGAGCATCACTGTTTACTTTAAATTCTTTTTTTATGGTTTTACTTCTTTCGTGTTTAGGTTTACCTTTGTTATCAGAAAATCCAAAACTTACAAGAGGAGTAAGTAAAAATAGTACTACGATATTATAAATATATTTCTTCATTTTTATTTTCATTTGGGCTGTTAATTTGGTCAATTAGTTTAAGTACATCTTGTAAAATTTCTATTCTACTTTGGTAATTACTTATCATAGCAAAGACAACACGTCTGTTATCGTTATTGTTATTAAGAGCAACAACTAACTCTTTATATTGGTCTTCTAAAACCTCTAATTGATCCAAGGCATCTTCAATAACTTGTTCTGTTTTAGGGTTTCTTACTTTTTCTATTTCTTTTAACTCTTGCTTAATGGTGCTAACAAAGAAAGTTTCTGCTTCTTTCATTTGTGGAGAGACATCTGCAAGTAATATGGTTTGTTCTGTTGTCGTAGATCCAAGCCAAAATCCGAGGAGTAAAATTACAGATGCAGCAATACTCATCCATTTATAAGATGTTATTTTTTTTTTCTTTTTTTGCTGATTCTTTAACCGCTCTTGAAACCTATCCATATGGCCAAACCTTGGCTCTTCGAGGTCGAAGTCGGTATTTTTAAAAAATTGATTAAACTGATCTTTCATTACTTGGTTTTTTATGCAGTTTCTAAAACTAATTGTTGTTTTAATTTCTTTTTAGCTCTTGAAACTGTGGTTCTAACGTTTTCATTAGTATAACCTAATATCTGTGCGATTTCTTCATAATCGTATCCTTCTATTAAATGTAAATTAAGTACTAGTCTATAATTTTCTTTTAAAGAATTTATAGTTTCCAATACTTTGCTAGCATGTAATGATGAATAATCTATAGCTTCTTCAGTTTCTATAGAAGTATTTTTAATCACTTCCATTTTTACATCTTGGTATTTGTTATTTTTTTTTAATTGGGTTAAACTTTTATTGATGACAATTCGTTTAAGCCAAGCTCCAAAAGTAACTTCACCTTTAAATGTATCTAGCTTAGTAAAAGCAGTTAAAAATGCTTCTTGCATAATATCTTCTGCTTCAAACTCATCTTTAAGAATTCTTAAAGAAGTGTTATACATTGCTCTGTAATAGTCTTTATAAATCTGCATTTGTGCAGCATTATCGCCTTGTTTACAGCGCTCTAATAATTGGTTGATATGTTGGTTATTTTCTTTCAAGGAAACGTTTCTATTCTAGAGACACAGTACTTTTTAAATTGTGACAGTTCTATACAATAAAATTACATTTTTTTAGTTGTAAGTGATCCTTTTGAAAATAGGATGGAAGTTTTTGTTTTGATTTTCAGTTGATTATAGTTTATTTTAGAGAGTCTAAAATTATTGTGATTTGTAAAGTTAAATTACAAGTTGTCAGTTATTTTACTGATTTAATTTTTTGTTGAACTAGTTTTTCCTTTTTTATAAATAGTATAAAGTTCATTTATTAGCTGTTTTAACTTAGGTGTGTAGTTAACCTGGAAGTTTTTTAATTTATCACGACTCTTTTTATTTCTTACTTGAGCATTATACCTTTCTACATAAGCAGAAACTTCGCGATTCATCTTATTCGATTTATTAATTAATTGATTGGTTTCATTGGTAAGAAGATTTAAATGAGAAGCCCAACCGTCATACCTTTTTTTCTCTTTTGTACAATTTCTATTCGTATTTGCTTTACAAGTTTCGTAAACAACTTTAGCCAGTGCATATGATTTTTCTCCTTGTTTTATAAGAGATTTTTTTAATTCAATGTCTTGTAAAGACTTTTTATACCTTTTATATAAATCTGTTTGTTTTACTCTTTTTAGAGTAGGCCTATTGCCTTTTTTAAAGCTTTGAGTTTGTTCATTAATTATTTTTCCTAATTCAAGATATTTACTCAAACCTCCATTAGCAATAATTTTTGTTTCAAAATCGGGAAGTTTTGTTAGTTTTTCTAATGTCATTTGTTGAGCATTTATAGAAAAAACTAAAGTAAAAGTTAAAAAGAAAGTAAAAAGTTTTCTAGAATACATAGCGTTTGTTTTAAGAGTTGAGTTTTACATGGTGAAAAGTACTCGAAAAAAATGTAAATAAAAAATGAAATAAACTACTACTAGTATATCTACAAGCTTGGCATAACAATTGTTTTATAGAGGTATAACAAGGTGATTGATTGATTTTAAACATCTGTAAATCAATGTTTTGTATTTGGTTGGTTACTTTGTGTACTAGAAGATAAAAAGATTAAATGTCAACTTGACAGAAAAATAGATCATGAGTAAAGCTAAAATAATAGGTTTAGACAGTTTGTCGCTTCATAATATGTTGGATGAAGATTCGGAATTAATTCCGTTGATGACACCAGAAGATGAAGAGATTATCAATAAAGAAGAAGTACCCGCAGTATTACCCATATTGCCATTAAGAAATACAGTGTTGTTTCCAGGTGTAGTAATTCCGATTACTGCTGGTAGAGATGCCTCAATTCAACTTATAAAAGATGCAAATAAAGGCGATAAAATTTTAGGAGTTGTTGCTCAAAAAAATGCAGAGGTAGAAAATCCAACCGAAAATGATATTTATAAAATAGGAGTAGTTGCTCAGATTTTAAGAGTGTTAAAAATGCCTGATGGAAATACTACCGTAATTATTCAGGGAAAAAAGCGTTTTGAAATAGATCAGGTTGTGGAAACTCAACCTTATTTAAAAGCAACAACAAAAGAAGCTTTAGAAGATAAGTCGGTAGAAGACTCTAAAGAATTTGCTGCGATTATAGAATCGATTAAAGAGCAAGCATTAGAGATTATTAAGGTAAATCCTATGTTGCCATCTGAGGCTTCATTTGCCATTAAAAATATTCAATCTAGCTCATTTTTGGTGAACTTTATTTCATCAAATATGGATTTATCTGTAAAAGAAAAACAAGAGCTATTAGAACAACACAATTTAAAAGAACGTGCTTTATTAACTTTAAAGCGTTTAAATAAAGAATTACAACGTTTAGAGTTGAAAAACGATATCCAATCTAAAACAAGAACGGATATGGATCAACAACAACGCGAGTATTATTTACATCAGCAATTAAAAACCATTCAAGAAGAATTAGGTGGTGTTTCTAATGACCAAGAGTTAGAAGAAATGCGCGTTAAAGCCAAGACTAAAAAATGGAATAAGGAAGTTGCAGAAACTTTTGAAAAAGAGTTAGGGCGTTTGCGAAGAATGAATCCACAAATGGCAGAATACGGAGTTCAACGTAACTATCTAGAATTGATGTTAGAATTGCCTTGGGGAGAATATTCTGAAGATAAATTTGACTTAAAAAATGCTCAAAAGGTATTGGATAGAGATCACTTTGGATTGGAAAAAGTAAAAGAGCGTATCATAGAACATCTTGCAGTTTTAAAGCTTAAAGGTGATATGAAATCTCCAATTATTTGTTTGTATGGACCTCCGGGAGTTGGTAAGACTTCTTTAGGAAAATCTGTCGCAGAATCTTTAGGAAGAAAGTATGTAAGAATGTCTTTAGGAGGATTAAGAGATGAAGCCGAAATTAGAGGACATAGAAAAACATATATTGGAGCAATGCCAGGTAGATTAGTTCAGAACCTGAAAAAAGCCGGAACTTCAAATCCTGTTTTTGTTTTAGATGAGATTGATAAATTAAGTAATAGTCATCAAGGAGATCCTTCTTCTGCCATGTTAGAAGTATTAGATCCTGAGCAAAATACCGAGTTTTATGATAATTATTTAGAAGTTGGTTATGATTTGTCTAAGGTGTTGTTTATAGCAACAGCAAATAATTTAGGGCAAATTCCTTGGGCATTACGTGATCGTATGGAAATTATCAATGTAACAGGTTATACGATTGAAGAAAAAGTAGAAATCGCTAAAAAGCATTTATTACCAAAACAGCTTAAAGAACATGGTTTATCTTCTGATCATTTAAAATTAGGGAAAGCTCAAATAGAAAAAATAGTAGAAGGATATACACGAGAATCTGGAGTAAGAGGATTGGAAAAGCAAGTAGCTAAAGTAGTACGTTATGCAGCAAAATCAATCGCTTTAGAAGAAGAATATAATATTTCTTTAACCTTAGAAGATATCGAAACTATTTTAGGACCTGCTCGTTTAGAAAGAGACAAATATGAAAATAATGATGTTGCAGGTGTAGTAACCGGTTTAGCTTGGACAAGTGTTGGAGGTGATATCTTATTTATCGAATCTATTTTATCTAAAGGAAAAGGTGGACTTTCTATTACAGGAAATTTAGGTAAAGTAATGAAAGAATCTGCAACTATTGCAATGGAATATATCAAAGCAAATGCAGAAGATTTTGGAATTAATGCTGAAGTTTTAGATAAATACAATGTACATATTCACGTACCAGAAGGAGCAACTCCTAAAGATGGACCAAGTGCTGGAGTAACAATGCTTACTTCTTTAGTTTCTGTATTTACTCAAAGAAAAGTGAAGAATAAATTAGCCATGACTGGCGAAATTACATTAAGAGGAAAGGTATTGCCAGTTGGTGGAATTAAAGAAAAAATATTAGCAGCTAAAAGAGCCAATATTAAAGAAATCATTTTGTGTAATGAGAATGAAAAAGATGTATTAGAAATTAAAGCATCGTATTTAAAAGGATTGAAATTTCATTATGTATCTGAAATGCATGAGGTGATTGAATTAGCACTTACAAAACAAAAAGTAAAAAACGCTAAGAAATTAGTATAATAAAAAAGCCACTCATTGAGTGGCTTTTTTTATTGATGAGTATAATTATTTATAAGTTCTTTATGTGCTGGAAATAGCGCTGTTAATTCTTTTCGTTTAGCTAAAATAAAATCAGAAAAGTCAAATCCAGGAGCAACGGTACAACCTACTAAAGCGTAAGCATCTTTTTCTATAATAGAAGCAGCAAACCAATGATTTCCTGGTACAATTAATTGGGGATTTTCTCCATGAGTAATATCATTCCCTATAATAAACTCTTCATGTTTTCCTTTTTCAGAAATGGTATGTAAAAGGATAGAAGATCCTTCATAAAAATGCCAAATTTCATCTTGATTTATTTTATGAAAAGCAGAAAAATTATCTGATGTCAATAGAAAATAAATACAAGTACTATAATTTCTATTGCCATTGTAATTAGCATTTAAATTATCTGTTTTTATGATTCCTTCACTTCTGTAAGTTTCTTTATAATAACCTCCTTCAGGATGAGGTTTTAAATCTAATGCATTAATTATTTCTTGAATTCTATTCATAAGTTCTTATATCAATAATAGCTCCGTTTTGTAGCTGGTTTAAATTGTCAATTTGATAAATTCTATTAGCTACAAATGTTGGAGAATACAGTTCGTTATTTTCTTTTAAAGCTTTAAAACGTGCTACATTTTTAAACTCGTTACTAGTTGTTTTTCTAATTATACCTTGCATGTTTGTATCTACAACTCCTGGGTAAATAGCCATACATTTAACAGGGTTTTTAACTGTTTCTTGTTCTACTGCAATGGTTTTGGTAATCATGTCTAAAGCTGCTTTTGAACTACAATAAACAGACCAACCTGAATATGGATTTACCGCTGCTCCAGAAGAAATATTTAGAATCTGTTTTTTACAGTGCAACTCTTGAGTATGTTTGATAAACTCATTAGATAAAACAAGCGGAGTAGTGGTATTTAAATGAATTACTTGCTCAATTTTTTTAGAATCTAAATTTCCAAGTGTATGTACTTCACCTAAACTACCGGCATTGTTTAGTAAAGTAATTGAGTTAATTCTTTTTTTATCAATTTGTAAAAAGACTGTTTTTAAAGCCTTAATAGCTGCTGTTGTGTTACTTAAATCTGCTTGTATTTGTTGGTAAGTTACTTCTTGAGTTTTACTTCTTGATATTGAAAAAACAAGAAATTTTTCTGTAGTATATTTTTGAGCAATAGCTTTTCCTATACCATTGCTGCCTCCAGTTATAATCAGTACATTCATATAAGTAAAAGTAGCAAGAAAAAATTACTTAGTATAACTTTTTAAATGTTGTTGTTATTTGAAAAAGTTCTTCAACTTTTCCTACTGCTGTTATTTGAAAAAGTCTTTTGACTTTTCCCAATGCTGTTATTTGAAAAAGTCTTTCGACTTTTCCCAATGTGTTATTTGAAAAAGTCTTTTGACTTTTCCCAATGCTGTTATTTGAAAAAGTCTTTTGACTTTTCCCAATAGACATCCATTTCAGATAGGGACATGTTAGAAAGTTGCTTGTTTTCTTTTTTGGCAGCTTCTTCTAAGTATTGAAAACGTTGAATGAATTTTTTGTTGGTTTTTTCTAAGGCATTTTCAGGGTTAACTCCAATAAAGCGTGCATAGTTAATCATAGAGAACAAAACATCTCCAAATTCTGATTCAATACTCTCTTTGTCCTTATTTTTTACTTCTTGATTTAACTCAGAAAGCTCTTCTTGTACTTTTTCCCAAACTTGTTGAGGTTCTTCCCAATCAAAACCAACTCCTGCAACTTTATCTTGAATTCTATTAGCCTTAACAACAGCGGGTAAACTTTTTGGAACACCTTCTAAAACAGATTTTTTACCTTCTTTTAGTTTAAGCTTCTCCCAGTTTTGTTTTACTTCTTCTTCATTTTTTACTTCAACATCTCCATAAATATGAGGATGTCTATCAATTAACTTGTCAGAAATTGTATTGGCAACATCTGCAATGTCAAAAGCCTTTTTTTCACTTCCTATTTTAGCATAAAAGACGATGTGTAATAACACATCGCCTAATTCTTTTTTTATTTCTTCTAAGTCGTTGTCTAAAATAGCATCAGCGAGTTCGTAAGTTTCTTCAATAGTTAAATGGCGCAAAGATTCTAAGGTTTGCTTTTTATCCCATGGACATTTTTCTCTTAAATCATCCATGATATCCAATAACCTATTAAAGGCTTTTAACTGCTGCTCTCTAGAGTTCATTATGCTTCTTGATTAGCATCTGTTGTTAACTCTGCACTGGCAAAATCAAATCCAACAGCAATTAAAGCGTTGTACCATTGAATTACCTTTTTTATATTAGAAGTGTATACTCTTTCTTGATCGTATTCTGGTAAAATTTCAGAGAAAAAAGCAGTTAATTTATTAGCACTTTCTTTATGGCTAATTGTTTCTTTACCTTCTTCTTTTTCAAAAATAGATTTAAAAACAGTTAATAAAGGTACTTCTTCATCATAAGTGAAAATTGCAATATTCTCTAACAAACTTACATTATGAGTAGATAAAATAGGAATACGCTTTTTATCTGTTAAAGATTCTACAATGATTCCTGTTTTGGTTTGTGATACAACTTGAAACAAACCTGGCTTACCAGTTACGGCAATAATTTTATTAAATTCCATTTGATATTTTTTAGGTCTTTTGGGACTTATTTTCTTTTTACATTCGGAAAACGCATTCTATAATCTGCTTTTATTTTTCCTTTAGAGATATTTTCTAATTTCTTCTTGATTAATCGTTTCTTTAATGAAGACAATTTATCAGTAAATAACACACCTTCAATATGGTCATATTCGTGCTGAAAAACTCTAGCAGCTAAACCATTTAATGTTATGGTGTGTTTTTCAAAACTTTCATCTTGATATTCTACGGTGATTTGCTCTTGTCTAAATACATCTTCTCTCACATCAGGAATACTTAAACATCCTTCATTAAAAGCCCATTCATCACCTTCTTCTTTTAAAATTTTTGGATTGATAAATACATGGTTAAAGTTGGCTAAGAATTTTCTTTCTTCTTCTTCTAATTCTTTATCGTCTTCAAAAGGAGAAGCATCAATAATAAATAAACGAATCGATTTTCCTATTTGTGGTGCAGCCAAACCAAGTCCACTTGCTTTGTACATGGTTTCTCTCATGTTTGCAATTAACTCATCCAATTTTGGATAATCTTTGTCAATTTCTACTCCCACTTTCCTTAATACAGGATCTCCGTATGCTACAATTGGTAAAATCATTTGTTTAAAATTTTAATGCCTGCAAAAATACAACTTTAGAATTATGAATTGCGATTTTTGAAATACAAATTTTAAAGACTTAATTTACGATTTATAAGTAATTTATTGTATTTCTATTGATAAACAAGTTATCTATTATACAAGTAAGATTGTAAAATAATGGTGGCACTTATTTCATCAATTAGTCCTTTATTTCTACGGTCTTTTTTCTTTAAACCTCCATCTATCATAGACTGGAAGGCCATTTTAGAAGTAAAGCGTTCATCAACTCTTTCTAAAGGAATGTTAGGAAAAGCTTTGATTAATTTTTGTAGAAAAGGCTGAATTAAGATTTCACTTTCACTTGCTGTATTGTTCATTTGTTTTGGTAATCCGACCAAAAAAAGAGAAACTTTTTCTTTAGAAGTATATTCTTTTAAGAAAGAAATCAATTCTGATGTTGCCACAGTTGTTAATCCAGAAGCAATAATTTGCAATTCATCTGTAACTGCAATTCCTGTTCTAACTTTCCCAAAATCAATAGCTAATATTCTACTCATTAATGAATCTTTTGGGCAAAAATAAGCATTTTAAACAAGCAAAGAATATCTGTTTAAAAAATGTATCTTCGCTAAGAATTTTAAGGATAGATTTATATTTGCAGAAATAATATAATAGGATGGAAAATTTAAGACAAATTATAGAAAATGCTTGGGATAACCGTGAGTTATTAAAAGAAGAAACAACCATAAATGCCATAAGAGAAGTTGTTAGTTTATTAGATGCAGGAACTTTAAGAGTTGCTGAGCCAACTGAAAATGGATGGCAAGTAAATGAATGGGTAAAGAAAGGAGTTGTATTGTATTTTCCAATTCAGAAAATGGAAACTTTAGAAGCTGGTATTTTCGAATATCACGATAAGATTCCTTTAAAAAGAAATTACGAAGAAAAAGGAATTAGAGTAGTGCCAAATGCTGTTGCTAGACATGGTGCTTATATTTCTGCAGGAACTATTTTAATGCCAAGTTATGTAAATATTGGTGCTTATGTAGATGAGGGAACCATGGTAGACACTTGGGCAACTGTTGGTAGTTGTGCACAGATAGGAAAGAATGTACATTTATCTGGAGGTGTTGGTATTGGTGGAGTTTTAGAACCTTTACAAGCAGCACCAGTTATTATTGAAGATGGAGCATTTATTGGATCACGTTGTATTGTTGTTGAAGGTGTAAGAGTTGAAACAGAAGCTGTGTTAGGTGCAAATGTAGTATTAACTGCTTCTACTAAAATTATCGATGTTACTGGTGATGAACCTGTAGAATTAAAGGGAAGAGTTCCTGCACGTTCTGTAGTTATTCCTGGAAGTTACACAAAAAAGTTTGCAGCTGGTGAATACAATGTACCATGTGCATTAATTATTGGTAAGCGTAAAGAAAGTACAGATAAGAAAACCTCTTTAAATGATGCTTTACGTGAGTACGACGTAGCAGTGTAAAAAGAATTTGAAAACAATATAAAAAACGCACAAATTTATTTGTGCGTTTTTTATGTTAATAAAGTATATTTGACAAAATTGAATTTTTTTGAAAAAAATCACAGCAATCATACCAACGTATAACGAAGAAGCTAATATTCAAAAGGCTTTAGACTCTGTTAGTTTTGCTGATGAAGTTATTGTTATAGATGCTTTTAGCACAGATAAGACCGTAGAGATTGTAAAAAAATCTTCTGCGGTATTATTGCAAAGAGCTTTTGATAATTTTTCTGATCAAAAGAATTTTGCTATTAGTAAAGCTTCTAATGATTGGATATTTTTATTAGATGCTGATGAAATAGTAACTAAAGAATTAGAAAAAGAATTAGTAGAAACAGTAAATTCTAATATCCCTTTCTCTGCTTTTTATATTTATAGAAACTTCTATTTTAAGGATAAGAAAATTAATTATAGTGGTTGGCAAAGAGATAAGGTAATTCGCTTATTCAAAAAAACAGCATGTACATATCAAGGAAAAGTACATGAAAAAATTGTAACTGAAGGAGAAGTTGGTTTTTTGTTTAAAAAGATCAATCATTACTCATATAAAAACTACAGACATTATAAGAATAAGCTAAGAAATTATGCAAAACTACAAGCAGAAGAACTAGTAGAAAAAGGGCAGTTTGTTACGCCTTATCATTTATTGATAAAACCTATTGTTCGTTTTATCATTCAGTACATTATTCAGTTTGGATTTTTAGATGGAGCCAAAGGTTTTGTAATTTCTTGGTTGCATGCATTTGGAGTTTGGAGAAGGTATATTGAAGTGTTAAAGCGAAAATATGCACCTCATAAAACGATTAATTCAATCAAAGAGTTTAAGACAGATGCATATACTAAAGATGTTTCTATTATAATTGTAAACTATAAAAGCTGGAAGCATTTAAAGAATTGTTTAGATGCTTTAACTCATTTTACTCAACAACAGTTTTCTTTTGAAGTTGTGATTGTTGATAATAAATCTGATGATGGGAAATTGAAAGAATTTTCAGAGAAGTATACTCAATTTAGGTTTATAGAAAACAGTGGAAATAATGGTTTTGCCAATGGATGTAATCAAGGGGCACTGAATGCTGTTGGAGAACATTTATTGTTTTTAAACCCAGATACTTTAGCTGAAGAAGATGCTGTTTTTAAAATGTTAAAGACATTACAAGAGAATAAAAACTACGGAATCGTTTCTTGTAATCAATTAAATAACAACGGATCGTACGAAGATTTTGATCGTATTTTTCCTGATAGCTTTACACTTTTTGGTTTAATTAGAGCAATTTATCGTAAGGTGAAAAAGAAAACAACAGAAGAAAACAACATCATTTTTCCTGATTGGGTTTCTGGTTCTGTCGTTTTTATTAGTAGAAAATGGTTTGCGAAAATAAAAGGATGGAACGAAGATTATTGGATGTATTTTGAAGATGTAGATTTAAGTAAAAAGGTAAGAGATTGTGGAGGAGAAGTAGCCTTGTTAAAAGATGTAAACATTATTCACAATCATGGTGGAGCATCCAGAATCAATATAAAAACAGCAAGTATTACAAAAACAGAAGTGCTAATTTCTAAGCATATTTACTTAAGAAACCATTTTAAAGGAATTAAAAGAAAACTTCTGTTATGTTTAGTAGTTGTTTTTACTTGTATTTCTAAATGTATAACAGCAATCTTTGGATTACTCTTTTTCTTTGTTCCTAAATTGAGATTGAATTTGTTTTTGTTTTTAAAAATGATATCCTATTATTATACCTCTTATAAACACGGATCTTGGTTAAGTTTAAGATCAATGAACAGAAATAAATAGTATGCAAATAGAAATAGAGAAAACTCAGCAAGCAATTATAAATAGTGGTACTATTTTATATCCAACAGATACAGTTTGGGGATTAGGTTGTGATGCAACAAATTCTGATGCAGTTTCTAAAATCTATGCTATTAAAAATAGAGAAGAATCGAAGAGTTTAATCATTTTAGTAGATTCGTTTGAAATGCTTTCTAATTATGTTGAGTCAATTCCAGAAAAAGCAACAAAAGCTTTGCAAGAAGCGAGTAAACCCACAACTATCATATATAAAAATCCAAAAGGAATTGCGGCTAACTGTATTGCAGAAGACAATACCATAGCTATTAGGATTGTACAAAATGAGTTTTGCCAAGAGTTAATAAAACAATTTCAAAAACCTATTGTGTCTACATCAGCAAATATTAGTGGTGAACCGACTCCAAAATCATTTTCAGAAATAAGTCCAGCAATTTTGGATAGCGTAGATTATATAGTAAATTTGCAGCGAGAAAAAATAACCACTGCTTCATCAAGAATTCTTAGAATTACAGATGATAATCAAGTAGAAGTTATTAGAGATTAATTCTATGCAACAACAATTTTACAAAGACGCAGTTTCTGCATCAATTTTCAATTATATATCCAAAGCTTCACAATTGCTTCAAGTAAAAAGTTATGTTATTGGAGGTTTTGTACGTGATTATTTATTGGAAAGAGGTACAGCAAAAGATGTGGATGTGGTTGCTGTTGGTAGCGGAATAGAACTGGCGCAAAAGGTAGCAGAATTATTGCCAAACAAACCCAAAGTTCAGGTGTTTAAAACCTATGGAACTGCCATGTTACGTTACAAAGACATTGAAGTAGAGTTTGTTGGAGCTAGAAAAGAATCTTATTCAGAAGATAGTAGAAATCCAGAAGTTTCAGAAGGAAGTTTACAAGATGATCAAAACCGAAGAGATTTTACCATTAATGCATTGGCTTTAAGTCTAAATAAAGAAGATTTTGGTTTGTTACTAGACCCTTTTAATGGAGTTAAGGATTTGCATTCTAAAATTATTAGAACTCCTTTAGAGCCTAACATTACTTATTCTGATGATCCTTTAAGAATGATGCGTGCCATTCGTTTTGCAAGTCAGTTAAATTTTACGATTGAAGAGGAATCTCTAAAAGCGATTTCTAAAAATGCACATCGATTAAAAATTATTACCAGAGAACGTATTGTTGATGAGTTGAATAAAATTATGTTATCAGCAAAACCTTCTATTGGTTTTTTACTATTAGAATCTACTCAGTTACTACAGCAAATTTTACCAGAATTAATTGCTTTAAAAGGAGTAGAAGAGGTAGAAGGACAAAAACATAAAGATAATTTTTATCACACCTTAGAAGTGGTAGATAATATTTCTGAAAACACAGAAGATCTATGGTTGCGTTGGGCAGCTTTATTGCACGATATAGGAAAAGCACCCACAAAAAAGTTTCATAAGAAACAAGGATGGACATTTCATGCACACGAGTTTGTGGGATCTAAAATGGTGTTTAAATTATTTAAGCGATTAAAAATGCCATTAAATAACAAGATGAAATTTGTGCAAAAAATGGTATTGCTAAGTTCTAGACCTATTGTATTGGCCACAGAAGTAACTGATTCTGCAGTTAGAAGATTAATCTTTGATGCTGGAGATGATATTGATTCTTTAATGACTTTATGTGAAGCGGATATTACCACCAAAAATCCCAATAAATTTAGACGTTATCATAAGAATTTTGAGTTGGTTCGTAAAAAGATAAAAGAAGTAGAAGAACGCGATCATGTTCGTAATTTTCAACCACCAATTTCTGGAGAGTTAATCATGAAAACTTTTGATTTAGAGCCGTGTAGAGAAATAGGGCAGCTTAAAGAAGCAATAAAGAATGCTATTTTAGATGGAGAAATTCCCAATGAATATGAAGCTTCTTATGCGTTTATGCTAGAAAAAGGAAAAGCCTTAGGTTTAGAAGTGAGATAAGAAAATTGTAAAGTATATTTTTGTAGACGGCAGGTATTAGTATTTACAATAAAAATAGTTTATGAAATAGGAATACCTGCTGCCGATAAAAAATCTTCAAAATTATTAAAAGTAGCTTTATGTTTTTCTTTCCATATGGGATAAGCTTCTTGAAGTTGTTTTTTTACTTTAATTTTGGGAAATTTATACAAATTTTCACCTTCTAAAAAATGAATAAATTCTTCTTGAAAATCTGAAGGAATAGGTATCCTGTTTTGTTTTTCATAAATATTAAAAGCATATTCTAAAGCTTCATCGAGAGCAGCTTTTTTCCGTTTAGCATAATATTCATCTATAGAGCATATAACTTTTGCAGGAGAACCAATTGCAACTGAATTATCAGGTATGTTTTGACTAACTAATGAATGAGCGCCTATTATGCAATTATTCCCTATTGTTACTCCTTTTAATACTGTACAGCCAATACCAAAGTAAATGTTATCACCTATAATTACTTTACCCGAAGAATTTAGAAAGTCATTGTATTTTCGTAAAAAAACAGAAGTTGTATAATCATGAGTCATTATTGTAAAATAACGATTCATATCGACATTATTCCCAATAGAAATTAATGAAGGTCTTGTAAGGTCTATTTCAGTAGTATTAGGACCTCTGAAGAAACAGTTTTCTCCAATTTTAATTCCTTTTCTTTTGAGGTATTTTACGTAAGTTTTACTACTTTTTGTACGATACTTTTGTTTAATGACTTTTATCAACATAATATATAATAAGTTTGTAGCTTCATTATTTTTCTAATAAAATTATTTAATCAAATTTAAATATAATTCGTAATAATTGTCAATAGATTTTTTTGCATTTAATACTGTATCAATTCTTTTTTTTGCATTTTTTCCCATTTGATTTCTTAAGTCATCATTATCTGCTAGTTTAGAAATAGCTTCACCAATTTTTTTTGGATCCTTTATTGGAGTAACAACACCACAACTTTCATCAATTAATTCTGTACAACCACCAGCATTAGTCATTACTATTGGAACTTCTACACACATAGCTTCTGAAATTGCTCTACCAAAACCTTCAGTAATTGAAGTTTGTGCATAAATATCTGAACCTTTAATAAGAGAAACAGCATCATTTCTTAATCCTAAAAAGTGAATGTTTTTAGCAATTGGGCTTTTCCTACCAATTTTAACTAAACTAGGAGCATCAGAATGCAAACCAATAACTACATAATGTATTTCTTTTTTAGAATTTAAATGAAAAGAAGATTGTAAAAAATACTTGGTTCCTTTTACCTTTCTATGGGTGCCTACATAAGTAACAACAATGGCGTCTTTTGGAATTCCTAATTGTGAATAATCAAAGGCTTCGATATTATTAAACCAAGAAGAATCATAACCTTTGTAAATCATTACAGGTTTGTCTTTGCTTTTTCCAAAAAACTGTTTTTTTACATGTTCATACACATAGTTACTATTACAAATAATCTTATCTAATTTTGGACTTAAATAAGTAAACAAAGCAGAAGGGTCATACCAGTGAATGCTAACAGAACCCATATAAGAAACTTTCTTTATTGGATTGTCTTTCTCTATGGCTAGTAAGATATTTCTTGAAGTTTTACCGTTTAAAAATTGTACAATATCATATTGCTCTTTACGAAGTAGCTCTTTGGCTTTTTTTACAAATTTAAAATCAAAACTTCCTTTAGGAAACAAAGAAATACAACGTATTTGATTATTAGTTAATACCTCTTTTACTTCATCGTTAAATCGTCCTAAAACATGTGCTTCTAATCCTTTTTTTTGGAGCTCAATTATTAAATCTATTTGAGCTTTAGAAATGTTTAGGGAATAAACAAAATCAACGGTAAATAATACTTTCATTTTTGCTAATTATTGTTGATTAATTTCTTCATCTAATTTATTAGCCCAACTTTTAACATGTGTTGTTTTCATGTAATATTGTTCTTCTTCAGAAATGTTATTGCTGTCTACATACCAAGGTAAATGTTTAATTTGGTAAGGAAAAGCTGTACGATACATTAGTGGAATATGTGATGCAGTATGTTTAAAGCTAAAAGGCCTATACATAGCAAAGGTAGTATCTAATTGGGCTCTGTACAAAGTGTCATTAACTTTCTTTTTATAGAATTGAGATTCCCATTCAATAACATCCTTTTTAAGAATGTATGCATCTGGTAAATCGTCAATTTTTAAAGAAAAACCAACTTTTTTACAGGTTTTATGAGCTTGTAAAATACTTCTAAAAAACTCCATAAAATTATCAGGACATTCATCTACAATTTCTAAATCAGAATCTGTATAAACGAAAAAGTTATACTTGAATTCTTGATACATTCCCGACTTCCATAGAGCTCTATATCCATAATTTTTATCTAAGAATTCAACTCTATGTTTAGTGTTTTTATAGAATTCTAATAAAGGAGGATAAGTAGATTGGTTGTCTAAAATGATAATGTTTTTACAATTTCTTTTTTCCAAACCATTTAATAAACGCTGTAAGTATTCTAATCTATTAAAGTTATTGATAATGATAGGAATCTCAGAATAATGAACTTCTTTAGGAGGATTCATTTTTTCTTTTACCTGCATTAACAAAGAAATGATAAAGTGTTTTATTCTTTCAAACAACATAAATAAGAGTGATTATAAAGATTGCATGTTTACCAGTTTGTAATATTCACCTTTGTTGGCTAATAATTCTTCATGTTTTCCTTGTTCAATGATTTCTCCTTTTTTCATCACTACAATAGTGTCTGCTTTTTGTATGGTAGATAATCTATGAGCAATAACTAAAGAAGTTCTATGTTCCATCATTTTTTCTAAAGCCAATTGTACTAGCTGTTCAGATTCTGTGTCTAGTGCAGAAGTAGCTTCATCTAAAATCATAATAGGAGGATTCTTAAGAACGGCTCTAGCAATACTTAAACGTTGTTTTTGTCCTCCAGAAATTTTAGTGCCGGCATCTCCAATATTAAAGTCATATTGATTGTCTAAGTCTTGAATAAACTCATGAGCATTGGCAATTTTAGAAGCTTCAATCACTGCTTCTTTTGTAGCTTCTTCTTTACCTAGTTTAATGTTATTTTCAACAGTATCGTTAAACAAAATAGAATCTTGAGTAACGATTCCCATCAATTCTCTTAAAGAATATTTAGTTATGTCTTTAATATTTTTACCATCAATTAAAACAGCACCTTCATTTACGTCATAAAAACGAGTAACTAAATTGGCTAAGGTAGATTTTCCACTTCCAGATTGTCCAACCAACGCAACTGTTTTTCCTTTAGGTATTTTTAGTGAGAAATTTTTTAAAACATACTCATTATCATATTTAAAAGAAATGTTTTTAAATTCTATTTCTGCATCAAAACTTGTTTTGTTAATGGCCTCAGGTTTGTCTACAATATCGTTTTTAGTATCTAAGATTTCTAGCACCCTTTGTGCAGAAGCATCTCCTTTTTTAATATTAGCAATAGCAGTAGAAATGGCCTTAGCTGGTTGTAATACAGAATAAAATAAACCAATATACCCAAAGAATGTTGAGCCATCTAAACTACTCTCTTTAGATAAAACCAAATTACCACCAAACCATAAAATACCAATAATGGTTAAAGCGCCTAAAAATTCACTTGTTGGTGATGCCAATTTTTGACGTTGATTTACACTGGTAATTAGTTTTGCAAAACGATTGGTAGAGTTGTTAAACTTACGTTGCAAAATCTTTTCTGAATTGAAGGCTTTGATAACTCTTAACCCAGATAAGGTTTCTTCTATAAAAGATAAAAACTGACCGCTTTCTTGTTGTGCTTTTAATGATTTAGCCTTAAGTTTATTTCCTATAAAAGAAATAATAAGTCCAGAAACAGGTAACATAATAAATACAAAGAATGTTAATTCCGGACTCATTAAAAACATCATTATTAAGATAATAATGATAGTAAGAGGTTCTCTAACAACAGCTTCTAAAGAAGACAAAAAAGAAGTTTCTACAGCTTGGACATCAGCTGTCATTCTAGAAATAAGATCCCCTTTTCTTTTTTCAGAGAAATAAGAAATAGGCAATTCTACAATCTTCTTATAAATACTGTCTCTTAAATCACGTACAATTCCGTTTGTTAAAAAAGCCATTTGATAAGAGGCTAAAAAACGAAAGAGGTTTTTTAAGAAGAATAGAATTAAACATACAACACAAATAATTGCTAATGCGTCAATTTTATTGCCTTGTTCTATGTATTGATTTATTTCGTAATAAAAACTGTCTTTGGCATAGTCAAAACTACTAGTAAACCCTTTATAAACAGGCTTTTCTAACTTGTTAGTGTCGTCTGTTTCAAAAAGAATAGACAAAACAGGAATAAAAGACAATACGGTTAAAATATTAAAAATGGCATAAAAAACATTGAAGATAGTTGTAAGCCATGCTTTACCAACATAAGGTTTACCAAATATTAATATTCTTTTAAAATATTTCATTCATTAAAAATTTCATCACCCAAAAACAACAACTATTTTAATTGTATTTTGAGTTCTTATAAATTAATTTCTTTTATAATACGTTGTATTTTAGCATCCAAATCTTTTTCTACTGCTGTTGCATTTTCAATAGTATCTAATTTCGATTTTACACTAAAATAAAACTTAATTTTAGGTTCTGTTCCACTTGGTCTGGCTGCAATTTTACTACCATCTTCTGTATGGTAAATAAGTACATTTGACTTAGGGATATCCATTGTTATTTCTTCTCCAGTAATTAGGTTTTTTTGGATTGACGATTGATAATCGCATAAATAAAGAACTTTAGATTCATCAATTTTTGTCAAAGGGTTATTACGTAAATCAACCATAATTTGTTTGATTTGCTCAGCGCCATCCATTCCTTTTTTAACAATAGAAATTAAATGTTCTTTGTAAAAATGATGTCTTGTATACAAGTGCAATAATTCATTGTAAAAAGAACTGTTATTTGCTTTCGCATCTGCAGCAATTTCACAAGCTAATAGAGCAGAAGTAACGGCATCTTTATCTCTAACAAAGTCGCCAACCATATATCCAAAACTTTCTTCTCCACCACCAATAAAATTCAGTTCAGGAAAATCTTTTATCATTTTGGCAATCCATTTAAAACCAGTTAAGCCTACTTTGGTTTCTACACCATAACTGGCAGCGATTTCGTTTACTAAATTAGTAGAAACTATAGTAGAGCCTACAAATTGGTTTCCATTTAATTTTCCTGCTTTTTCCCAGTTATTAATTAAGAAATCTGTCATTAAACTCATGGTTTGATTACCATTCATTAATTTCATATTTCCATCTAAGTCTCTAACTGCAATTCCAACTCTATCAGAATCAGGGTCAGTTCCAATAACAATATCTGCATTGGTTTTATTGGCTAAATCAATTGCCATTTCTAGAGCTTCTGGTTCTTCAGGGTTTGGAGAAGCTACTGTAGGAAAATCTCCATCAGGTGTTGCTTGCTCTTGTACCACATGAACATTGGTATATCCTGCTCGTTTTAATACTTCAGGAATTAAAGTAATAGAAGTTCCGTGTAAAGAAGTAAACACTACATTTAAATCGGATCTCCCTTTAATATCAAAAGTTCCATTTTTAATAGAAGCTTGCCAAAAAGTTTCATCCAATTCGGCTCCTATATAGTTGATTAAATCAGGATTGGCATTAAAATTAATTTCAGAAAAATCTAACTGATTTACTTCTTCAATAATTCCGCTATCATTTGGAGGTACAATTTGTCCTCCATCATTCCAATATACTTTATATCCGTTGTATTCTGGAGGATTGTGTGATGCAGTTAAAACAATTCCGGCATCACAGCCTAAATGAGAAACTGCAAAAGATAACTCAGGAGTAGGTCTTAAATCTTCAAATAAAACCACGTGGATATTGTTTGCAGAAAGTACATTTGCAACTAATTTGGCAAACGTATTACTATTGTGTCTACAATCGTAAGCAATGGCAACTTTTAATGTTTTATTAGGGAATTGTTTGTGCAAATAATTGCTTAACCCTTGAGTTGCTTTTCCTAAAGTATACTTGTTTATTCGGTTGATTCCAGCGCCCATAATTCCGCGCATTCCACCAGTTCCGAATTCCATATTCTTATAAAAACGATCTGCTAAATCGTCTGAATTAGTGTCAATTAATTGTTGAATTTCTTTTCTTGTTTCTGAATCAAAAGTATCAGAAAGCCATAATGTAGCATTTTTTAAAATTTCTTCCATAATAGAGAATAAAGTAATAGATAAAGATAGGGGATTAGAAATTTAGTTTTTCTTTTATAGAATAGTGTTTCTCGCTACTTTTAGACTTGATTAAAAGTTCTCCTAAAAATCCAGCTAAAAATAACTGAGTACCAATAACCATAGCAATTAAAGCAATATAAAACCAAGGGTTATTGGTTACTAAAATAGCTTTAATTCCTTGAGATAATTTGTACAGTTTCATAAAGCCAATATAGGCAGCAGCTAAAAAGCCAACTGCAAAAACCATGCTTCCCCAAAGGCCAAAAAAATGCATTGGTCGTTTGCCAAATTTAGATAAGAAAGAGATGGTAATTAAATCTAAAAAACCATTGATAAAACGATCCATTCCAAACTTGGTAACACCATATTTTCTAGCTTGATGTTGTACAACTTTTTCTCCAATCTTTGTAAAACCTTCATTTTTTGCAAGCACAGGAATGTAACGATGCATTTCTCCACTTACTTTTACAGTTTTTACAACAATGTTTTTATACGCCTTTAATCCACAGTTAAAATCGTGTAGTTTTAAACCCGATGTTTTTCTTGCAGCTGCATTGAAAAGTTTTGATGGTAAGTTTTTGGTAATTACATTATCATAACGTTTCTTTTTCCAGCCAGAGATTAAATCGTAATCTTCTACAGTGATTAAATTAAAAAGTTCTGGGATCTCCTCTGGATTGTCTTGTAAATCAGCATCCATAGTAATAACAACTTTACCTTGTGCCAATTCAAATCCAGCATCTAGGGCTTGAGATTTTCCATAATTTCTTTGAAAACGTATTCCTTTTACTTCTTTATGAGCAGAAGATAACTGCTCTATAATTTTCCAAGAATTATCAGTACTTCCGTCATCGATAAAAATAACTTCATATTCATAAGAATTGGATTGCATAACTCTTGCAATCCAACCAAATAATTCTTGTAAAGATTCGTCTTCGTTTAATAAAGGTATAACTACCGATATATCCATATAATAAAGTATATAAAAACGTAAAGGTAAAACATCTAAAGATGTTTTACCTTTAATTCGTTTAAATTTTTCTTAAAAAGTGTTTACTCTTCTCTTTTTTTCTTTAAAATTAAAGAGATAAGTAATCCAAAAATAGAAAATACAACTAGAGTGGTAAAGTATCCTTTTATTTGAGCTCCAACAGAATAATTATCTTGTTCTTGAATCCCTTTAATGGCTTCATCTATTTGTTCAGTATTGGCTCCCATATTTTGCATAAACTCAGTAGTAGTGTTAATAGTTAGCTCCTTTACTGTAACTTGAAGTTCAGGGTCAATAACTATAAATATTAATACGGTCATTAATGTAGAAATTAATAAACCAATTGCATTTGCTAAAAAGAAAACAGAAAAAGCTTCTTTAAAAGTTGCATAGCCACCTTGAGCTTTTTTTAAGCTTCCAACTACCCAAAAACCATGTACAAAAAAGGTTAAAACTAATACACCTAATGACCAGAAACTTACAAAATAATTTAAATTTACTGCATAAGCATAAAGAACAGGTAGTATAAGTGCTAGCCCGAAGATTAATCCGAAATTGATTCCTTTAGATTTGATAGTTTGATTCATAATGTTAGTTTTTAGTTAGTTACACAAATATATTGAATTCATTTAAGATGCTTTTTACATCTTTAAACAATTGATTAGTAACCTAAGTATAAAAAATGTTACAAAATTGATAAAAAAAGATTGTGCAACTTTAAAAATGATTGTAAATTTGCAGCGGCAAGTCCTACACAACTAGCTCCCTTTGAATCCCCCAGGGCGGGAACGCAGCAAGGGTATTAGGTTGTAGCAGTGTGATGTAGATAGCTTGCCATTTTTTATGCGCTAAATTTAGATTTCTCCATTTTCTTTTATCATATTTGTATCAGTTATTTAAGCGTTAAAAACTGATTTTTTTAATTCTAACATCTATCATTATTTAATATTATTATATGTCTAAAGTTGTTCTTGTTACTGGAGCTTCATCTGGAATTGGTAAAGCCATTGCTCACTTTTTATCTGATAAAGGATATAAAGTATATGGCACAAGTAGAAAACCTCAAAAAGAACAAAATATTCCATTATCTTTTGTGGTATTGGATGTGTTAGATACTGAATCTATAACAAAAGTGGTTTCTTCAATTATAGAAAAAGAAGGACGTATCGATGTGTTAATTAATAATGCAGGAATGGGAATTACTGGGCCAATTGAAGATACACCAACTGACGAAATGCGTAAGGTTTTTGATACCAACTTATTTGGAGCGATTGATGTAATGAAAGCAGTATTGCCAATCATGAGAAAACAACAATCAGGAACCATTATAAATGTAACCTCAATTGCAGGATATATGGGATTACCATTTAGAGGTATGTATTCTGCTACCAAAGGAGCTTTAGAATTGGTTACAGAATCTGTGAGAATGGAGGTGAAGAATTTTGGAATTCAGGTTACCAATGTAGCACCAGGAGATTTTGCTACTAATATTGCTGCCGGAAGATATCATACACCTGTATACGAGAATTCAGCTTATAAAAAGATTTATGCCGAAAACTTAGCTTTGATGGATGCTCATGTGGATAGTGGAATGGATCCAAAAGAAATGGCAAAAACTATTTTTAAGATTATCAACACCAAACATCCGAAAGGACACTATAAAGTTGGTGGATTTATGGAGAAATTTTCTATTGTGTTAAAGAGAATTTTACCAGATAAGATGTACGAAAAATTATTAATGAATCATTACAAACTATGAGATATCTAGTATACTGTCTTATATTGCTATTAGCTACTTCTTGTTTTTTGATGCCTTTAGGAGCACCTCATTATCATAGTTATAAGCCTGTGAAAGAAAATGAATTTGTAGATAGAGTAGATGTTTTTGATACACCAAGAATAAAAACTTATCATTTTAAAGCCCCTAAAAATTTAAGCATAAAAGGTTGCTCTATTATTTTTGAAGATGATTGTGAAACTTTTGAATATAAAAAGTTTTTTGAGACTTATGAATATCAAATACATGTTAGAATAAAAGACAGAAAGTTTTTAAAGTTATTAAAAAAAGACACCTTAAAGTTGTTTATAAATGATAAAGAAATGCAATTTGTACCTGTACTTAAAAACTAACAAGTTAGTATATTTGCAAAGCAAAACAATTATATAAAATACAGAACCACATATATATTAAACATGAAATTTTTTATTGATACAGCTAACTTAGCTCAAATTGAAGAAGCACAAGCCTTAGGAATTTTAGATGGTGTTACCACTAATCCATCATTAATGGCTAAAGAAGGAATTACAGGAGAAGAGAATATAATCAATCACTATAAAGCTATTTGCGATTTAGTTGATGGAGATGTTTCTGCTGAAGTAATCTCTACAGATTTTGAAGGTATGGTAAGAGAAGGAGAAGCCTTAGCTGCCTTAAATCCACAAATTGTTGTAAAGTTACCAATGATTAAAGACGGAGTAAAAGCATGTAAATATTTTGCATCTAAAGGAATCAAAACAAATGTTACATTGGTATTTTCTCCAGGACAAGCTTTATTAGCTGCAAAAGCAGGAGCAACTTATGTATCTCCGTTTATTGGTCGTTTGGATGATATTTCTACTGATGGATTAAATTTAATCGCAGAAATTCGTCAAATATTTGATAACTATGGTTTTGGAACTGAAATTTTAGCTGCTTCTGTACGTCATACAATGCATATTATTGACTGTGCTAAATTAGGTGCAGATGTAATGACAGGACCTTTATCTGCCATTGAAGGATTGTTAAAACACCCATTAACAGATATTGGATTGGCTAAATTCTTAGCAGATTACAAAAAAGGAAACTAACCAACACAATTGGTTTTAGTATATTAAATAAGAAAGTGAAAATAGTTTTTCACTTTCTTATTTTTTTTTTAGACAACGATCAGATTCAGAAATAAAGATAGTAACTTTGCCCTCTGTTATTATTTCTCTTTGTTCTTAACATTTTGAAATTGTAACATTGAAACTTTCTAACTAGAAGTGAATGTATCCAAAAAAAGAACTCGCACAAATTATTGTGACTGCTTGTAGTCAATTTAAAATTGATACAGTAGTTATTTCTCCAGGTTCAAGAAATGCACCTTTAACTATAGGGTTTTCGAATCATCCAGCAATCAAAACAATGAGTATTGTAGATGAACGTTGTGCGGCTTTTTTTGCATTGGGAATAGCACAACAAACTCAGAAACCTGTAGCTATTTTATGTAGTTCAGGTTCTGCCTTATTAAATTATTATCCAGCAATTGCAGAAGCATATTATAGTCAAATTCCTCTGGTGGTTATTTCAGCAGATAGACCTAAGCATTTAATAGATATTGGAGATGGTCAAACAATTAGGCAAGAGAATGTTTTTGACAATCATATTTTGTTTTCTGCGAATCTGATTGAAATCGAAAAGGAAAAAGAGTTCAATATGAACCTCGTTGCAGAAGCTTTACAAACGGCAACTAGTAAAAAAGGACCAATTCATATTAATGTACCTTTTGATGAACCTTTGTATGAAACTGTTGATGAAATGGATATGTTGATTGCGAATAAAGTGGAGCAAACGTATAATGAAGTAGTGGCATCATTTGATGTTGTAAAAGAGAATTCTGAGCTTGAAAAATTACAGCAGATTTGGAATACAGCTGCAAAAAAAATGATTGTAGTTGGGACAAATTATCCTGATGAAGCATTGCAAGCGGTTTTAAACGAGTTTGAAAAAGATCCATCGGTAATAATTCTTACAGAAACTACTTCTAATATTGCCGCAGAGGATACAATAAATTCTATAGATCAGTTAATATTTCCGTTTAGAGAAGAACAGTTTAAAGAGTTACAGCCTGAAGTGTTAATTACTTTTGGAGGAATGGTGGTTTCTAAAAAGATAAAACAGTTTTTAAGAGCCTATCAACCAGAAAACCATTGGCATATTGATGCATTAAAATCGATGAACACATATCATTGTTTGTCTGAATATATTAATGCAAGTCCGTTAGATTTTTTACCAAATTTATTACAAGATGGTTTTGTAGCAAGTGATTATCAGCAAAAATGGTTGTCTATCAAAGAAAAAAGAGCTCAAAAACACAAAGAATATTTGTCTCAAATAGATTTTTCTGATTTAAAAGCTTTTGAAGCTATTTTAAAAAGCATTCCAAACAATTCACAATTGCAGTTGTCTAATAGTTCTATTGTAAGATATGCACAATTATTTGATGTAAATGATACATTAAAGGTATTTTGTAATCGAGGAACCAGCGGAATTGATGGAAGTACAAGTACAGCTATTGGTGCTGCTTTGGTAGAAGAAAATCAAACAGTTTTTATCACAGGGGATTTGAGTTTCTTTTATGATAGTAATGCACTGTGGAATATGTACGTGCCTGCTAATTTTAGAATTATTTTGATAAATAATAGTGGAGGAGGAATTTTTAGATTTATTCCTGGCCCAAAATCTACAAATGCCTTAGATTATTTTGAAACACCACATCAGTTAACAGCAGCGCATTTGTGTGAAATGTATCAATTTGAATACGTAAAAGCAACAGATTTAAAGGAACTAATACAAACATTAGATACTTTTTATGAAGTTTCTAATCAGCCAAAAGTACTAGAGGTTTTTACAGACAAAGAAGTCAATGAAAAAGTATTAAAAGAATATTTCAATTTTTTAAAATAAACAATATGGATTTAGAAGTAGGAGATAAGGTATCATTAATTATTGGAGCAGAAACCAATTTAGGTTTTACAGTATTAATTGATGAAGAATTTGAAGGATTGTTATATAGAAACGAAATTTTTCAAGAAATAAGAGAGCGTCAACGTATTGCTGGTTATATCAAAAAAATTAGAGAAGATGGTAAAATAGACGTTTCTTTAAAACCTCAGGGATTTAGAAATGTTATTGAACTTGATACTGAAAAAGTAGTGGAAGCAATTTATGATCATGACGGATTTTTACCTTTAACAGACAAAAGTTCACCAGAAGATATTAAACGTTTATTACTAATGAGTAAAAAAGCATTTAAAAGAGCTGTTGGTAGTTTGTATAAAGAAAAGGTAATCTTAATTAAAGAAAACGGTTTAGAATTGTTAAGGTAAGTTTATCCTTTCTTTAGCATTCTTTGTACGTTTTTATAAAACTTATCTGCATTAGGGTCAGATGGATCCATCTTACCATATCCTAATCTATATTCTTGTAAAGCTTTTCTCCAATCTTTTCCAGCTTCATAATAACGACCTAAATAATAATGTCCTAAAGGAGAATATGGATATAGATTTAAAATCATATCTCCATAGGTTTTTAAATGATCTCCATTTTCTTTTTCAATAATAATGCTTTCAATAGCAATAATATCAATTTCTCGTATTCCTAAATTAGAGCCAAACAAATAATCAATTTCGATGTATTTATTCTCTAAATAAGCAATGGCATCTAGCGGAGAAAGATCTTTAATTTTTGTTTCAAACTCATCTTTAGATATTCCAGAGTAAATTTCAAAAACTTTAGTCATTGCTCTTGGAACCGACTCTCCAATTGCAGAAACATTTCCTGGAGAAGATTTAGAAAAATCATACTTTACATTAAAGTTTTTGATTTTTAATGTTTGTAAGTAGTTATTTAAATTTTGAATTTGCTCTTTTTTAACTCCAGTAATAAATTCACCATCATTCATATAAAAATAATAGGTGTTATCAATGGTACCGAGTTTATTTAAATCATAAGATTGCATTTGTGTTACAATATCTGGGCTAAATGTAGGATTTAAACAAACATAGGCATTAAAAATGGGCGTTTCATCTCTTAAAAAGTGTGTAAGAAAATTAGCAGAAATACCGTTTCCTACAATAGTTATAAACGGAGAAGTTCTATAGTTCCCTTCAATATAAGGAAGAAGTTCTTCTTTAATAAACTTCATAAAACTTCTACTATCTGCTGTTAAAGAACTTCTTCGCTTTTCATCAATAGAAGCATCTTTTAATCGAGTTTCAGCCATTTCTATTCCAACTACAATTTGCTTGGGAGCTCTATCAGTATGAGAAAATAATTTTGAATTACCTACGTATAAATCATACAAGTATTCTGAATCTAATACAATAGACAAAGGATAATTAGAAATCGTATCTCTATCATATCCTTTAGGCAAATGAATTTGGATGTTTCTAATATCTTGAAGTTCTTCAGATTCGTATTTTTTGGTGATTTTTTTCTGACCAAAAAAAGAAAAACTGAACAATAATAACAATGTAAGTAGGGGAAATTTTGCTTTCATATTCGATTAATAGTTGAGGTTAAAAATACTATTTTTTTCAGATAAACAAGGAGATTTATAAACCTTGTATAAAATTGTAATTAATCCTACTTAAAAACCTATTTTTGTAACAAGAACAAAATAGTTCTTAAATATTTTTAAATCATAACGATAAAAAACAGCTATTATGATAAAAGCAGATTGGAAAACTGTAAAAGAATACGAAGATATTACCTATAAAAAGTCTAATGGTGTTGCAAGAATTGCATTTAACAGACCAAATGTTAGAAATGCATTTAGGCCAAAAACAACTTCTGAATTGTACGATGCTTTTTACGATGCAAATGAAGATACCTCTATTGGAGTTGTATTATTATCTGCAGAAGGACCAAGTACAAAAGATGGTGTGTATTCTTTTTGTTCTGGAGGAGATCAAAAAGCACGTGGACATCAAGGATATGTTGGAGACGACGGGTATCATCGTTTAAATATTTTAGAAGTACAACGTTTAATCCGCTTTATGCCAAAAGCTGTAATTGCTGTTGTTCCAGGTTGGGCTGTTGGTGGCGGACATAGTTTACATGTAGTTTGTGATTTAACATTGGCCTCTAAAGAACATGCTATTTTTAAACAAACAGATGCAGATGTTACTTCTTTTGATGGAGGTTATGGTTCTGCTTATTTAGCAAAGATGGTGGGGCAGAAAAAAGCCCGTGAAATTTTCTTTTTAGGTAGAAATTATTCTGCTCAAGAAGCATTTGAAATGGGAATGGTAAATGCTGTGATTCCGCATGACGAATTAGAAGATACTGCTTTTGAATGGGCACAAGAAATATTAGCAAAATCGCCAACTTCTATAAAGATGTTAAAGTTTGCGATGAACTTAACAGATGATGGAATGGTAGGGCAACAAGTATTTGCAGGTGAAGCAACACGTTTGGCTTATATGACCGATGAAGCAAAAGAAGGAAGAGATGCCTTTTTAGAAAAACGTAAGCCTAATTTCCCTAAACAATGGATTCCATAAAATCTAGTTAAAAAGTAAAAAGTAAAAGAAGCTATAGTTTGAATTGAACTTTTTAGGTTTACTAAAGAGCATCATTCATAATAGGAAATTCGTACATAAAGATGAAAATAATTTGTATTGGGCGTAATTATGCCAAACATATAGAAGAATTAGCGAATGAAAGACCAGAAAACCCTGTTGTTTTTTTAAAGCCAGATTCTGCCATTTTACCTAGAAAAAATCCGTTTTTTATTCCGCCTTTCTCTAATGATGTACATTATGAGGTTGAAGTTTTGGTAAAAATAAATAAAGTAGGAAAGCATATTGAACCAAAATTTGCTCATAAATATTACGATGAGGTAGGTTTGGGAATTGATATGACAGCTAGAGATGTGCAACAAAAATGCAAAGAAAAGGGGTTGCCGTGGGAAAAAGCAAAAGCATTTGATGGTAGCGCAATTATTGGAGAGTTTTATCCAAAAGAAGAATTTGATTTAGAGAATTTAAAGTTTCAGTTATTGCAAAATGATAAGGTAGTTCAAGATGGAAATACCAATGCAATGCTTTGGAAAACAGATGAGCTAATTGCTTATGTATCGCAGTTTTTTACCTTAAAAAAAGGAGATGTTATTTTTACTGGTACTCCAGCAGGTGTTGGAAAAGTAGCGATTAACGATCAATTAACCGGAATTATTGATGGTAGACAAGCGTTTCAAATTAGAGTCAAATAAAAAAGCAAGTTTAAAAGTTGTAAAGTTGTAAAGTGTAAAAGTTTTTAAAGTTTTCTAGTTAAGAAAAGTGAGCGCATTAGGTTACATACTTATTTTTTATATAGGTTTCTATTATTATAGATTGGCAGAAAATTACAATCGTAACAAATGGTTATTTGGTTTCTTAGGAATTTTATTTTATTTCTTAGGCGCAATATTATACCCTTTATATATAAAAATAGCTGTAGTTGATAAAATAGATGAATATGATTTAACTTTTATGTCATTAAAATCTTTAGTTATAGGTTTAACATTTGTTTTTATAATATTCCACTTACTTGAATTAACTTGGAAAAAAAAGAATAAGTAATTTACAAAATCATTCAATTTAAATAACTTTTAACAAGTTAACTTCAGGATACAAATGAAAGCAGAAATAATTACTATTGGAGACGAAATTCTTATTGGTCAGATTGTAGATACTAATTCGCAATGGATTGGAAAAGCATTGAATGATATTGGGGTTTCTGTATACCAAATTACTTCTATACAAGATGAAAGAGCACATATTTTAAATGCTTTAAATGAAGCAGAAAATAGAGCAGATATTGTAATCATTACAGGAGGTTTGGGGCCTACAAAAGATGATATCACTAAAAAAACAATTGCAGATTATTTTAAGGATACTCATTTTATAGATTACCCAGAAGTAGTAGAACATATCAAACATCTTTTTAAAAAGATCAATCATCCATTTAGTGATGTACAATTGTATCAAGCCAAATTGCCATCAAAAGCCACTTATTTAAAAAATCATTACGGTACAGCGCCAGGAATGTGGTTTTACGAAAATGAAACTGTTTTTGTGTCTTTACCAGGTGTTCCTTATGAAATGAAAGGTTTGATGACTCATGAAGTTTTACCTAGAATTCAGCAACAATTTCATTTGCCTTTTATTATCCATAGAACAATTATGACTTATGGGCAAGGTGAAAGTATCATTGCACAAAGAATTGCTTCTATTGAAGAGCAGTTACCTGTTCATATTAAGTTGGCATATTTACCGTCTTTTGGTAAAGTACGTTTACGTTTGTCTGGAAAAGGAACCAATAAAGAAGTATTAGAAAGAGAACTGAATGAAGAAGTAATTAAAATTCAGCAAGAAATTTCTGATGTTATTGTTGGGTTAGAAGATGGATATTCTATAGAAAAAAGAGTGGGAGTTTTGCTAAATGACCAACATAAAACATTAGCTGTGGCAGAAAGTTTAACCGGAGGTAAGATTGCTGCAAGCATTGTTGAGGTTCCGGGAGCGTCAAGTTATTTTAAAGGAGGATTTGTAACCTATTCTGCAGAAACAAAACAATCTATTTTAGGAGTTCGCAAAGAAACAATTGAAAAACATTCTGTAGTAAGTACTCAAGTTGCTTCTGAAATGGCTGCTTCTACTAGAGAAAAGTTAGAGGTAGATTATGCGATTTCGGTTACAGGAAATGCTGGTCCAACAACAGATGAAACAGATAAAAGTGTAGGCGATGTGTATATTGCTTTAGCTACAAAAGAAAGAGTTATTGTACAAGAGTTTAACTTTGGTCAGCCAAGAGAAAAGGTAATAAATAGAACCGTAAATAAAGCTTTAGAAATATTACAAGAAGAATTACTAAAAAATAATTAAAATAGTTTTGTTCTATGAGTAAAAATTTCATAAATTTGCACCTCGTTTAGAAATAACACTAAAAACTGTCAAGAAGATGTCTAGAGTTTGTGAACTTACAGGAAAAAAAGCAATGGTTGGGAACAATGTATCTCACGCATTAAATAGAACTAAAAGAAAGTTTGACGCTAACTTAATGGTAAAGCGTTTTTATATTCCAGAAGAAGATAAATGGATTACATTAAAAATTTCTGCTTCTGCTTTAAAAAATATTAACAAGAAAGGAATCTCAGCTGTTTTAAAAGAAGCTAGAGCTAACGGATTTTTAACAAAATAATCCACCTTATTTAAAAATAAACCGAGATGGCAAAAAAAGGAAATAGAGTTCAGGTAATTTTAGAATGTACAGAGCACAAAGCTTCAGGAGAGAGAGGAACTTCTAGATACATTACAACAAAGAATAAAAAGAATACTCCAGACAGATTAGAGATTAAGAAATTTAATCCAATCTTAAAGAGAATGACAGTTCATAAAGAAATTAAATAATTAGAGTTTTACGAAAGTAAAAGTCAAATAATCCCATAGGAACATGGCAAAGAAATCAGTAGCATCGTTACAGACAGGATCAAAAAGATTATCAAAAGCTATCAAAATGGTAAAATCTCCAAAAACTGGAGCTTATACTTTTGTTGAAGCAATCATGGATCCATCTAAAGTAAATGACTTTTTAGCAAAGAAATAAGCAGTCATTACAAAAATATTTAAAAGCTACTTTCAATTTGAGAGTAGCTTTTTTTTATATTTGTGAATGTCAGATGACAATTTGACTCAATATTAAAAATGGTATAGTTTTTAACAATATAAAACCATTATAACAGAACAAGAATGAGTTTTTTTAAGAAGATATTTTCAAAAGAGAAAAAAGAAACTTTAGATAAAGGATTGGAAAAATCTAAATCGAGTTTCTTCAATAAATTATCGAAAGCTGTTGCGGGTAAAGCTAAAGTAGATGATGATGTATTAGATAATTTAGAAGAGGTATTAGTAACTTCTGATGTTGGAGTAGATACAACGTTAAAAATTATTGATAGAATTGAAGAGCGTGTAGCTAGAGATAAATATTTAGGTACTGATGAGTTAAACCAGATTTTAAGAGAAGAAATTGCAGGTTTATTATCAGAAACAAATACTGAAGACGCTGTAGATTTTGAAATACCCAATAATACCAAACCATATGTATTAATGGTAGTTGGTGTAAATGGCGTTGGTAAAACAACAACGATTGGTAAATTAGCTTCTCAGTTTAAAAAGAAAGGATTAAAAGTGGTATTAGGTGCAGCAGATACGTTTAGAGCAGCTGCAATTGATCAGTTGCAAGTTTGGGCAGATCGAGTAGATGTCCCAATTATACGTCAAGAAATGGGATCAGATCCAGCTTCTGTTGCTTATGATACCTTACAATCTGCTACAGCTCAAAATGCTGATGTGGTAATCATTGATACTGCCGGACGTTTGCATAATAAAATCAACTTAATGAATGAGTTGGTAAAGATTAAAAAGGTAATGCAAAAAGTAGTAGGAGATGCCCCACATGATGTGTTATTAGTATTAGATGGATCTACAGGACAAAATGCTTTTGAACAAGCCAAGCAATTTACAAAAGCAACTGAAGTTACGTCATTAGCAGTAACGAAGTTAGATGGAACAGCAAAAGGAGGAGTGGTTATTGGTATTTCTGATCAGTTTCAGATTCCAGTAAAATATATTGGTGTTGGAGAAGGTGTTGATGATTTACAAGTATTTAATAAACATGAATTTGTAGATAGCTTTTTTAAATAGATTGAAAGCGTTAGCTTCATATAAAAATAAATGGTTGCTTTTATTAATATTATTAATGATAGGATACCGTGTTGTTGATATTGTTTATTTAATAAGGGCTTTCATGATTGGATCACCTGAAGGACCATTTGGAGCTAGTTTTTTAGGAGGAATTGTAATTAAACCTTTACTCATAACTCTCATATTATATTTAATAATTCTTTCTATTTTTATTCTTTTATTAAAAAGGATAAGTCAAAATAAAATTATGATTATTTCTATTGCTTTAATTATATTAATCATCTATTTTTTAGAATTTGAAATTCAGAACATGGTAATAAATCAAATGGTAAAAAGTATAGATCTTAAACTTAAATAAAGGATTGCAAATTTAATAAGCATGAGTTTATAAATAGTTTTTTTAATAATATAAGCTCAAAGTATTTATATAAACTCTTTTCTAAATTTAGAAAAGAGTTTTGTTTTTTATAAAGTAGTATCTTTGAATATCAAACTGTTAACCATGAAAAAAGCCTTATTACTTTTCGGAATCTCTTTTTTAATATTATCATGTAAAGAAGAATCACAAGAAAAATTTTTTGCGAAATATGATGAAACTGCTGAATTAGCAGAGAATCAAAAACATCAGAATAATCGTATGAAATTTAAACTCATTCAGTCTAAATATTTAGATATGAATGAAATCTTTAAACCTTTTAATAAAGAATTATCAAGCTTTACAGAAACAGATTACAATACATTAAAACCACTCATTTTAGAACAAGATATTCCAACTTTACAAACACATATTAATAAAGGGAATTTGTCGTATGAAAAATTAGTATTGTTTTATTTGTATAGAATTCGAAAGTTTGAGAGTGATACTACAAAATCACTGAATTCTATTATTGCTTTAAACCCGAATATACTAAAAGAAGCACGAAAAAAGGATCAAGAAAAAGCTGCAAAATCTAAGTATTCTTTATACGGAATGCCCATTTTACTCAAAGATAATATCAATACGAATAATATGGCTACGACTGCTGGTGCCATTGCCTTAGCAGAAAATAAAAATACCAATGATGCCTTTATTGTAAGTAAACTAAAAGAAAATGGTGCTTTAATTTTAGGAAAAGTGAATTTAAGTGAATGGGCATACTTTTTCTGTTCTGGTTGCCCGTTAGGTTATTCTGCTATTGGTGGACAAACACTAAACCCATATGGAAGAAGACTTTTTGAAACAGGTGGAAGTTCTGCAGGAAGTGGAGTAGTAGTTGCCGCTAATTTTGCTGTTGCTGCAGTTGGAACAGAAACTTCTGGTTCTATTACTTCTCCCTCAAGTCAAAACTCTGTAGTTGGATTAAAACCAACTATCGGTGTATTAAGTAGGACTGGAATTGTGCCCATATCTAGTACTTTAGATACACCAGGACCAATGACAAAAAATGTAATAGATAATGCAATTTTTTTGCAAGCAATGTTAGGATATGATCAACAAGATGAAGCTTCAACAACTAAAAATTTTACACTAGAAAAATCGTATGATCAAATAGAAAAGACTTTATTAGAAGGCAAACGTTTTGGAGTATTAAAAGGTTTATTGAGTGATTCAATTTATAAAAATACTATTGAAAAGATTAGAAATGCTGGAGCAGAAATTATAGAGATTAATCCTGAAAGAGCTAGCTTACCTGGTTTCTTAACATTGTTAAATATAGACATGAAACATGATTTACCTAAATATTTAAAGCAAGAAGCAGATAAAAATGTTAAGGTTACATCTGTAAAAGACGTCACTGTATTTAATAGGAAAGATTCGGTATTGCGCTTTCCTTACGGGCAGCAATTGTTTGAGGGAATTGTAAATGATACGACTTCTTTAACAACGCTTGCAACAATAAAAAAGCAGCTACAATCAAACGGAAAAAAGTATTTACAAGACTTAGATGATAAAAAACTAGATGCCATTTTATCAATTAATAATTACCATTCTGGGGTAGCGGCTGTTGCACAATATCCAACTTTAACTGTGCCAATGAGCTATAAAGAAAGTGGAGAACCGATTAGCTTAACCTTTATAGGGCTACCGCTTTCTGAAAGTAATTTGCTAAAAGTAGGTTATGCATTTGAGCAACTAACCAAAGTTAGAAAAATGCCAAAAGGATATGAATAGTTATTTATAAAAAGCCTATACAGAAATGTATAGGCTTTTATTTTTTTGCAATTATATGACATTAAGAAGTTTCTCTGAATGTTTATTTGCTCTATCTATTACTTCTTCTTTTACATTATACACACCTTCGATATAAACCATACTGTGGGTGTATATTGGAGCAAGGTATTTCATTTGTGCTAGATTTGCTGTTTGTTCCAAGTTTTTTAAAAACTCAGAAATTTCAAAGGTGTTATAACCTGTTGATTTATAGGATTCAATAGGCCCACCAATTGTGAAGCTAATTTGGAATGATTTTCCTTTTAATTTATCTCCTTCTGAACCATAAGCAAATTGATATTTAAATACAACATCAAACCAGTGTTTTAATATTGCGGGCATATTATACCAAAAGAAAGGATATTGAAATACAATAGTATCATATTTTAATAATTCTTTTTGTTCTGCCTTTTTATTAATATTAAAGTCAGGATAAAGCTCATAAATATTTCTTACTTCTACATCTTTTCTTTTTTCTTTAATGTTCGTAATAATAGTTTTATTAGCTATAGATTGCTCAATGTTTGGATGAGCTAAAATGATTAATGTTTTCATAATTATGTTATTTAGTTGTACATACAAGTATTTTAGATTAAAAAATTTTAGTTATATAGTTTTTCGTTAGCTGAATAAATATCTTTGGTTAATTGAATGGCAAATTCTTCTCCTAAAAGCTCACAATATTCTTTGTATAATGTTTTTAGGGCTTCCATAATTTTTGTTCTTAATGCTATTCCTTTTGGTGTAGGAGTAATACTAACAGATCTACCAAATAAATTACGTTCTACCAGACCTTTATGTTCAAGTTTGTCAATTAAACGTGTCATAGTAGAAGACTTCACGTGCATTTGTTCACTTAATTCTCCAAGTTTTTGATTAGGATTATCAATAATCAAAAGCATTAAATGACCATAAGAAGCAGTAATTCCAATAGAAGAAAACGCTCGTTCAGTAATTTCATTTATTGCACGAGATAAAGAGTTTGCTGTAAAAAACAAACAGACTTCTGTATAGTTTTCTTGTTTTTGATTGCTCATAACTTGGCAAAGATATAAAAATAGTTGTACATACAAGTATTTGTAGAGATAAAAATTTTACATGTTTATTTTATATGGTGAAAATAACAATGATAGAAATGTAACTATGAAGATAAGTTATGCAGAACATATTTTAAACTGTATCTTTGCATTCTAAATTTTTTATAGTTAATGCGTACAAAAACGGTAAAACAAAATAAGATCAACGTAGTTACATTAGGCTGCTCTAAAAATGTATATGATAGTGAAGTATTGATGGGACAATTAAAAGCCAATGGTAAAAACGTTGTACATGAAGATGAAAATGATGAGGGTAATATTGTTGTGATTAATACTTGTGGTTTTATTGGTAAAGCCAAAGAAGAATCTGTAGATACAATTTTGCACTATGCGCAAAAGAAAGAGCGTGGAGAGGTAGATAAAGTATTTGTTTCTGGGTGTTTAAGTGAGCGTTATAAACCAGATTTAGAAAATGAAATTACCAATGTAGATCAATATTTTGGTACACACGATTTGCCAGATTTATTAAAAGTATTAGAAGCAGACTATAAACACGAGTTAATTGGAGAACGTTTAACTACAACTCCAAAACACTATGCTTATTTAAAAATTGCAGAAGGTTGTGATAGACCTTGCTCTTTTTGTGCAATTCCTTTAATGAGAGGAAAACACAAATCTACTCCAATTGAAGAATTAGTAATAGAAGCAACAAAATTAGCTGAAAAGGGAATTAAAGAAATTATGCTAATTGCTCAGGATTTAACTTATTATGGTTTAGACTTGTATAAGAAAAGAGCCTTGGCTGACTTGCTAAAAGAATTGGTGAAAATTGATGGTTTGGAATGGATTCGTTTGCATTATGCTTTTCCAACTGGTTTTCCAATGGATGTATTAGAAGTTATGAAAAACGAACCTAAAGTTTGTAATTATTTAGACATTCCCTTACAACATATCAATACAGAGTTGTTAAAGTCAATGAAGCGTGGTACTACACATGAAAAAACCACAGCTCTAATTCATAAGTTTAGAGAAGCAGTTCCTAATATGGCAATAAGAACTACATTGATAGTTGGATATCCAGGAGAAACAGAAGAGATGTTTCAAGAGCTGAAAGATTGGGTAGAAGAAATGCGTTTTGAACGTTTAGGTGCATTTGAGTATTCTCATGAAGAAAATACTGGAGCTTATGTATTGGAAGATGATGTTCCTGAAGATGTGAAGTTTAGAAGAGTGAATGAAATAATGGAGATACAAAGTCAAATTTCTTGGGAACTAAACCAAGAAAAAGTTGGAAAAACTTTCCGTTGTTTGTTTGATAGAAAAGATGGAGAGTATTTTTATGGACGTACAGAATTTGATTCTCCAGACGTAGATAATGATGTATTGGTTGATGCAACCAAACATTATATTAAGTTAGGAGAGTTTATCGATGTAAAAATTGATGAAGCAGGAGATTTTGACTTGTATGGTACTCCATTGAAGAAAACAGAAAAACCTGTGCCGTTACATCAAAAGAGGAAAAAATAATTTATTGTTAAATAACTTAATGGAGAAGAATAGAGGATTTTTTTATGATGAATTAAAAAGAATTATAGATGAAAATCCTAAGATTCATCGAGTTTTAAGTATGTTATTGGATCATATAATTCTGTCATTGATATTAGTAATTCCAATAATTATTTGTTTAATACTTTTTAGCTTTGAAGAAAGCAATAATATCTTCTTTTTTATTTTATTTATTTATCTCAATAAAGACTTTCTTAATGCTAAAAGTCCAGCTAAGAGGTTATTAGGTTTTCAAATTGTAGATAAAGAAACAGGAAGAAAAGCCTCAGAAAGACAATGCTTTATTCGCAATTTAACAATAATTTTTGCTTGGCCGTTAGAAGTAGTGATTTGCTATTTTAACCCTAAAAGAAGAATTGGTGACTTCTTGGCAAACACAACAGTAATTTCATCAGAAAAAGAAAAACTAAAAACTATCTGGGAAGATTTAAATAAGTTTTCTTTTAAATTAAGTTATATAGGAATTCTATTTATTGGAATTATATATTTCTACATATTAAGCCTATTTATTTAATTTAATCATGAACATAACATATTTCAATTGGTCTTCTGGAAAAGATTCTGCTTTAGCGTTGTATAAGATTTTACAAGACAGTACTTATCAAATAGATCTTTTAATTACCAATGTTAATCAAGAATATGAACGTGTTTCTATGCATGGTTTACATCAAAATTTATTAGATAAACAAGCAGAAAGTATTGGACTTCCTCTACAGAAAAATTATTTTCCAGCAGAAGTAACTATGGAAACTTACAATGCAACCATGCAAGAAAAAATGGAAGCATTGATAGAAAAAGGATATACGCATGCGGTTTTTGGAGACATTTTTTTAGAAGATTTAAAGAAGTATCGAGAAATGAAATTGGCAGAAGTTGGAATACAAGGAATATTTCCTTTATGGAAAAAGGATACCAAAAAAGTACTCAAAGAATTTTTGTCTTTAGGCTTTAAAGCCATTACTGTTTGTGTAAATGCAGGATTGTTAGGTGAGGAGTTTGTTGGGAGAATTATAGACGAACAGTTTATAAATGATTTACCCGAAGAAGTAGATGTCTGTGGAGAAAATGGTGAATTTCATACTTTTGTTTTTGACGGACCTCTATTTGATTTTCCCATTGATTTTAGAATGGGAGAGAAGATCTTAAAATCGTATTCTTTAAAAGACGATGATACAGATAAAGAACATCAGTCAACAAAAAAAACATACGATACAAGTTTTTGGTATTGTGATTTAATCTTAAACTAAAAAAGCTCGCAATAAGCGAGCTTTTTTAATGTACTTTTTATATTATAATTTTTTCATACTTGGATTTGTATAAAAGAGAGCATTGGCAAAAAATAATTTTCCATTATCCCAAAAAGCTCTAAATAACGGATTGTCTACCATATAAACAATACTTCCTCTTCCGTAGTTTTCTTCTCCAAAAATCAATGATTTTTTTAAGCCTTCTAAGGTTTTACTTCCAGCGAAACCAGAGAATACAGTATTGTCCTCTAAACGTACAGCATTGTACCCATTTTCTAAATATTTGTAAGAAGTACTCCCTTGTTTTAAAGTAAAGTATGAGTCGCCATATCCAAAACCTAAAGGATGAGAATTATCAATCTTAGTTTTAAAAATAGCTCCAGTAATTGAATGCTGAATTCCTTCTCTTTCTAAATCTTCGTAACGAACAATAGGAGCATCTTTATCATCATCACTATCATCTTCATTTGATTTTAAATCGAATCCTTTTTTATTAGCAAAAATACGATTAGCTCCTCCAATTGCAATAACTTTTCCTCCTTTACGAATCCATGACTTTAAGGCATCTAATCTACTTTTATTAAAGAAACCGCCATAATAACCATTTGGAATAACTAATGTATGATAAGCATCTAATCTGCTCGCAGAAAAAGAACTCGTATTAATAGCGGTATAAGGATATTTTAATTCTTGTTCAAAGAAATATTGAATTTCTCCATAGCTTAAAGAAGAAGTATAATCTCCAGCTAAAACAGCTATTTTTTGATTTTTGATTTCTCTAACAGAAGAAGATCCCATATCTGGTCCTTTGTCAGAAAAACCAGAATTAAGCGTTTTAGTAGATTTATCAAATCTGTTAACAGTAGCTATTAATTTAGTGTCAAAATTAGCGATGTGTTTATTATCTCCTCTAGTAAGAATAAACGATCCAGCATTCAATTGCTGCCCACTATTAACCATATTTTTTCTTGTAAAACGAATTCTAAAATTTTGCTTTAATAAATCAGCTAATAATTCAGCATCAGAAATATGATTCCAAGTAAAAGCATAAGCATAAGAATTATTTGCAGTAGAGGCAGGAGTAGTATTTAATTTAACGGCATTACTCGGTACTAATTTTTCACTGGCAATAGTTTGCAGTCCGTATGCATAAGGTAAAGACCAAGCAGTAATATCATAAGTAATAGAATCGCTTAATTTTGCTGCTGGTTCAAATAAAGATTTTACCAATCTAGCTTTTGGCTGATTTGTAGAAATAATCAAGTCTCTTGCTGTAGTTTTAAAGCTACTTTTACTTTTTGTATCATAATCAAAACCACTAGCATTTTTACCAGTTCCTCTTCCGTATTTTATTTCATGTTTGTCTAAAAGAGTTGTAAGTTTTTGTATTTTACTTTCGTTCCCTCTAAGTACATAACTTTGATAAGTAAACTTATTGTCATTAAAATATTTTCTAAACTCTTCGTTAATTTTTGCAGTATTTTTTGATGCTACTTCAACAGTAGAAATTCCAGAAGTTGTATGGTGAATTAAACGATCCCATAAAGTTAACACTTCTCCATCTGCTTTGGTTATTCCTAAACCAGCTCTACCATGACCAGCTTGTTCGTAAGTCATTCCAATACTTCCTACATAAGTAGGATAGGTATCTCCATAACTAGGATACAATAAATCAAAACTTTCTTTGGTAAAATAATACCAACCGTTTCTGTCAAAATATTTTGCATGGTTTTTTCCAATTTGTGTTTGTAAGTCACGTTGCCAATCTGTAATTACTTCGTGAAAAGGTTCTGCTGCTGGAGCAAAATAATAAGGATTGTTAATTCCTTGTTCGTGAAAATCTACATGAATATGTGGTAACCATTTATTGTATACTTTTAATCGAGATTGCGATTCTATTTGAGTTGCCCAAGCCCAATCTCTATTTAAATCAAATAGGTAGTGATTTGGTCTTCCGCTTGGCCAAGGTTCATTATGCTCTCTTGCGTTTGGGTCAACATTATTAGGAGCACTAGCCACTTGATTGTACCAATTTACATAACGATCTCTACCATCAGGATTCATACAAGGGTCCATAATAACAATGGTATTTTCTAGATAACTATTATGTTCTGTAATAAGCTTGTATAAAGTTAACATAGAGGCTTCAGTAGAAGAAGCTTCATTTCCATGAACATTATAGCTTAACCAAACAATTGATTTATTATTTAGTTCTGATGTATTTTCTAGTTTTGCATTAGTTAGATGTTGTTTTCTAATACTTTCTAAATTAGAAATATTTGCAGCAGAAGAAACAAATGCAACAGCTAAGGTTCTTAACTCATTGGTTTTTCCATAAGCTTGGAATTGCACTTTGTTAGAATGCTGAGCGATGTATTTAAAATAATCTACTACTTTATGATGTCGTGTAAATCGTGATCCTAATTTATACCCTAAAAACTCACTTGGTGTTTGAATATTTTGAGCAGTTAGTTGTAAGGTAAAAAGGGAAATAAAAAGAAATAGTAATGATTTGTGTTTCATTAGGAAATTTTTTAATTAAGTTTTCCAAAGCTACTTGTTATTATTTAGAAATCAAACTTTCTGATTATTTAAAGCGTTAAAAATTTGTTAGATTGACATAGACTTTAGAGTCAAATCTTAAAATGTTGTACTTTTATAAAAATTATTAATACATGACTTCTAACTCAGAAAGTGATTGTAGTATTAAAGACACAATCAATTATAAAAATCATTGGGACAAAGCATATATAAAATCACCAACAGAAAAACTAGGTTGGTATGAAGAAAAATCTACTCCAACCTTAGAATTAATAACCAAAACACAGCTTTCTAAAGATGCAACTATATTAAATGTTGGCTCTGGTTCTTCTACCTTAATAGATGATTTATTAGCCAAAGGTTATACAAATATTATTGCAAATGATATTTCTAGTGAAGCCTTAATTTCGTTAGAAGAAAGGTTGGGAGTTGATAAGGATAAGGTACAATATATCGAAGATGATTTAATCCAACCAACAGAGCTGCAAAAACTAAAAGTAGATTTGTGGAATGATAGAGCTGTACTACATTTTTTTACTGAAGAGTTGCAAAGAAAAGCCTATTTTGATTTATTAAAAAAGACAGTAAAAGTTGACGGTTTTGTTATCATAGCAACTTTTGCTATTGACGGAGCTAAAAAATGTTGCGGACTAAATATTCATCAATACAATACAGAAATGTTAGTCAGTTATTTAGGTGAAAGTTTTGAACTGGTAGAAAGTTTTCATTATACATTTACCAATCCAAATAAAGATCCAAGGCCTTATATTTACACATTATTTAAGCGTACAATAGACTAATGAAAGTTACACAAATACCATTTCAGCAAACCGGTTTTTTCTCAAAAATGATGATTGATTATTTAGAAAAAAAAGAATCAATTAAACCGTTTTATAATAACTTTCCAGATATTAAAGGTTTTGAAAAGCAAATTACAGAAAAGGAATCGTCTTTTTCTAAAAGCCATAGAAATGTTTTGGTAAGTGCATTGCACAACCAATATGCAACCACTGCTATTTCTGAAGAAACACAATCAAATATAGATAGCTTATTAGCATCAAATACGTTTACTGTAACTACAGGACACCAATTAAATCTGTTTACTGGACCATTGTACTTTTTGTATAAAATTATTTCTACAATTAATTTAGCAGAAGAATTGAACGCTAAATTTCCAGAGAAAAATGTTGTTCCTGTTTATTGGATGGCAACTGAAGATCATGATTTTGAAGAAATCAACTATTTCAATTTTAATGGTAAAAAGATTCAATGGAATAGAGAAGATGGAGGTGCTGTAGGACATTTTAATACTAAAGGATTGGAAGAAGTTTTAGCTATTTTTTCTGCTGAACTAGGAACCACAAAAAATGCCAATTATTTAAAAGAACTATTTAACGAAGCTTATGTAAAGCATACTACATTAACAGCAGCAACAAGATATATTGCCAATACATTATTTGGAAAATATGGTTTGGTAATTGTAGATGGTGATGATCGAGACTTAAAACAATTATTTACACCAATTGTAGCTAAAGAACTTACCGAGAACACATCATATAAAGCTGTTTCAAATACAATAAAAGAATTAGAGAAAGATTATAAAATTCAGGTCAATCCCAGAGAAATAAATCAGTTTTACTTAAGTGAAAACTCTAGAGAACGTATTGTTTTTGAAGAGGGAGTCTATAAAGTAAATAATACTAATATTAGTTTTACAGAAGAGGAAATATTACAAGAATTGAATAAACATCCTGAGCGATTTAGTCCAAATGTAATTATGAGGCCTCTTTATCAAGAAGTAATTTTACCAAATTTGGCCTATATAGGTGGAGGAGGAGAGTTGGCATATTGGATGCAACTTAAAGATTATTTTAATACTGTAGCTATTCCTTTTCCAATATTGTTATTGCGTAATTCTGTTCAGGTAATTTCACATAAACAACAAGGTAAATTAGATCGCTTAACTATTTCTCACAAAGAATTGTTTTTTAAACTGAATGATTTATTAGCTGTAAAAGTGAAAGAGAATTCAGCTATACAAATGGATTTTTCAAAACAAAGAGCTCAGCTTCAAGAGCAGTTCAATCAACTAAAAGACACTGCCCAAAAAACTGACGTTTCATTTTTAGGAGCCGTAAATGCACAAGAGAAAAAGCAATTAAACGGATTGGATAAGTTAGAAAAACGTTTGTTAGTTGCCGAAAAAAGAAGGCAACAAGATTTGGTACAGCGAATTTCTGAGATTAAAAATCAATTATTCCCAAATCTAAGTTTGGAAGAACGTCAGCGTAATTTCTCTGAATATTATTTAGAATATGGAGAGCAATTTATAGAGGCTTTAAAAGAAACTTTAAAACCTTTAGATTTAGAGTTTACCATATTAGAATTATAAAAAACGAGCTAGCAATTTGCTAGCTCGTTTTTGTTTTTACACAGAATCATTATAAGTGTTTTTTAGTGTACCTTATTACCATTGATAATAGTTTGATCAATATTGATGTTTTTTAGTTGATTGACCGAAATAGAAAAAGGGTTTCTCAAATATAACAAAGATTTGATGTAGTTTTGCGTCATGAAGCCTACCCAAAAGCAATTCCATAAGAATAACATTCATTTAAAAGCATATGATTTTGATGAATTGATAAAAGCAAATCCATCATTAGAAACGTTTGTTCAAAAGAATTCATACGGAAATTTAAGTATTGATTTTTCCAATCCGAAAGCGGTTAAAGAAATCAATCGTTCATTGCTTTATGCATATTATAATATTCGTTATTGGGAATTTTCTGATGAAAACTTATGTCCGCCTATTCCTGGTAGAGTAGATTATATTCATTATTTAAATGATTTATTAAAGGAGTCAAAAATGAATGGAGACATTTCTGTACTGGATATTGGGACTGGAGCAACTTGTATTTATCCTTTATTAGGTAATGCTGTTTATGGATGGAAATTTGTAGGAACTGATATCGATTTAAATTCTTTAGATACAGCTCAAGATATTATTGATGATAATGAATTAGAAACTCAGATTTCCTTGCGTCAACAAGTAGATGAAAATAATATTTTAACAGGAATTATAGAAAAAGAAGATCGATTTACTTTAGCAATGTGTAATCCACCATTTTACAAATCAGCAGAAGAAGCAAGAGGAGCCAATAGAAGAAAAACAAGAAACTTAGGAACGAATGCTGTACGTAATTTTGCAGGTAATAATAACGAATTGTGGTATGTTGGAGGAGAAAAGGCTTTTTTACATAATTACTTATACCAAAGTTCATTATTTAAAAAACATTGTATTTGGTTTACCAGTTTAGTCTCTAAAAAAGAAAATGTAGAGAGTTTGCAAAAATCTGCTAAAAAACTAGGCGTAAAAACGTTTAAAATTATTCCAATGCATCAAGGAAATAAAGTCACACGAATTGTTGCTTGGAAGTATTAATTCTTTGGATTAAAAAGTTCGTTAGTGATTTTGTATTTACGTGTAATAGCGTATAAAATACAATTGACAAACATATGCAATGCAATTAAGCAAATGACAGCATAAAGCGGAATACCTAAAAACTGATATGGCCAATGGTAAGTCCAAACGCCCAAATATACCGTAATTACTTCTCCATAAACAGGGAAGAAGGCAGTAACTAAAACAGCAATCCCAATTTTTTTAGACATCTGTGTTATTGCCAAGACTTTGATAAGCTTCTTTTCTAAATCATAGATAATTTTAAACGCATACATCCAAGCAAAAGGCAACCAATAAGGTAATTGTCTGTTATCAGATAAGTCATGATACTCCCAAAAATAATTATAAACACCCCATTTTTCTGCTAAAATACCCAATCCACCAGTTAGTAACATTCCAATAAATAAAACCCATTCCTTTTCTGGTTTACTAACCAGTTCTCTATAAAACACTCTTAAAATATAAGCAGCAACCAAAGCAGCTAAAACGGCATCGTATTCACGAAAATAACCAATTGCTACACCAGCAATTGTAATTTTTAATGTGGCTATTGCTAGTATTTTTATCAAAGATTTTTTTTGTTGATTGTTGGTTTGTGTCATTATTTAAATTGTTGTTGTAAGTCTACAAATTTCTTTGTGGTTCCTCCAGTAAACGGAATTAAGTAAAAAGAATACGTATGTTTTTGGGCACTGTTTATTCGGTATTTTTGTTGAGGTTTAGACCACCAACTATCATCACCGCCTAAACCACGTTGCTTTAAATCTATATTTAACTGAATTAAATTTTGTTCTTTAATATCAATTGTGTGTTTGCTAAAATTGGCTTTCGGATTTTCTTTTTTATAATTTAAATCACTGGTAATATCAAAATCTTCGTTAGGCATATGTAAAGCAGAAATACTTAACCCTTTTTGATCTGGTGATGCTATTAGTAAACCAATATTTTCGGAGTCCATCAATGCCATCCAACGAACATCTGTTCTGTTACCATTTTCTTGTGGACGAATATAAGGTACGTAAAAATCAGAAACAGTACTTGTAAAAACATCAATAAAAGTAGAAGTATTTCTATCTTGATAATTTTCCCATGGACCACGACCATAATAGATTACATTGTGATACTTTTTAGGAATTTGCATGCGCATTCCAACTCTAGGAATATCTCCTTTATAAGCAGATTCATTTAAGGTGTTTTCTACTTTAATTACACCATTACCATTAATAGTATATATGGTTTTACTACTTGTATTTACTCCAGGTAATTCAAAGTCAATGGTAACTTGCATTAGATTATTTTCTAACTTTTTATAAGTGAAATTGGTCACTTTTGCATGTAAACTAGCATTTTTCCACTCAATATTTCCAACCTGCATTTTGTTGCCTAAATCATTATCTGTTGGCGGCCTCCAAAAATTGAGTTGTGGTCCTTTTTTAGATTGTAAAAATTCTTCTTCTTTAAAAACATAAGAAGTCATTTGCCCTTTGCTTTTATCAAAAGCAACTTTGATATAGTTGTTGTGAATGGTTAATTTGTTTTTTTTATCTGACGATTTTAAATACCAACCATTGTCTACTTTTTTAGCTACAGATTTAAACTTCTTAGCTAAATAGATTTGTTCACGAGCAACTTCATGATTAGCATTTAAGATGCCCCATTTCTTTTTAGTTCTAGCAGAAAATTCGATAAAGTATTCAGTATTTTCTTTAAAATTAATATCCTTTAAAGAGATTGTGATTTTTTTACTAGCATGTGGTTTTATAGCTAAATCTTCCAATTTAAACTCTTTTAAAACTTCCCCATTGGCTTTTATTCTTACATCAAAAGTAAAGGCATTTAGGTTGGTAAAATCATATAAATTTTCAATCAAAATATGTTGTTCATTAGTAGTAGTTTCTCCTAAATCTTTAAAATTGATAAATTCATGTGCTTTTTTAACTTCATACAAAGCAGGTTGAGGTTTTCTATCAGGAAAAACAATTCCGTTGTTTAAAAAGCTATTATCTGTTGGCATGTTTGTACCGAAATCGCCACCATAAGCATAATATTTTTCTCCATTTTTGTTTGTTTTCCAAATAGATTGATCTACCCAATCCCAAACAAAACCTCCTTGTAAATGGTCGTATTTTTCAATGATTTCCCAGTAATCTGCAAAATTACCTGTGCTGTTCCCCATTGCATGTGCATATTCACTCGGAATAAACGGTCTATCTGTTTTCTTTTGTCCAATGGTTTCAAATAGTTTAGGAGAAGGATATTGCGGAACAATAATGTCTGTGTTTTTATCCATTTGATACAAACTATTTCCTTTGGTATATGTTCTTTCGTATTGTACAGGTCTTTTGCTACGATCTAGTGCTTTAATTTTGTTATAACCTTTGTAAAAAACTGTTCCATTTCCAGCTTCATTTCCTAACGACCAAATAATTACAGAAGGATGATTTTTATCTCGTTCTACCATTCTGGTCATTCTGTCTAAATGCGCTTTGGTCCAATTGTCTTTTTTAGCTAAAGAATATTTCCCATAATACATTCCGTGAGATTCAATATTGGCTTCATCAACCACATAGATACCATAAATATCACACAATTCGTAAAAAGCGCTATTTCTTGGGTAATGTGCCAATCGAACAGCATTGATGTTGTTTTCTTTCCAGAGTTTGATATCCTTTAAAAGTAATTCTTTAGACATTACATGTCCAGTTTCAGGATCAGCTTCATGAGCATTCACTCCTTTTAAAGTGATACGTTGCCCATTAATAAGTAATAAACCATTCGTAATTTCTACTTTTCTAAAGCCAATTTTTTGCTCTATAGTTTCAATCAATTTTCCACGAATATCAGTTGTAGTTACTCTTAAAGTATACAAATTAGGATGCTCTGCAGACCATTTTTTAGGAGTAATAACGTTGGTAGAAAAATGTGTTGTTTTTCGTTGTTTGTTAGAAACAGCTGTATTGTTTTGCTGTTCGGCAATTAAGAAGTTTTCAGCATCAAAAAGTTGATAAGACACAAAAAGTTCTTTATTTCTTTTTTGATGATTTTGTAAGTCGACACTTACATTTAAAAAACCGTGAGTATAAGTTTTGTCTAAGGTTGTTTGAATATCAATATCTTGAATCCTAACTTTAGGTTGCGCATATACAAAAACATCACGTTCAATTCCACTGATACGCCAAAAATCTTGTGCTTCTAGATAACTTCCATCGGTCCATCTAAATATTTGAATAGCAATACTGTTTTTTCCTTTTCTTAAGTGATTGGTAATATTGAATTCAGCAGGTAATTTACTTCCTTGAGTATAACCAACATATTTACCATTTACCCAAACAAAACCTCCAGATTTTAAAGCGCCAATATGTAAGAAAATTTCATTGTTAAACCAATCATCTGTAATGGTAAATTCTCTTCTATACGAACCAACAGGATTGTATTTATGTGGTACTTTACCAGGATTTTTAGGATAAATTCTATCAACTAATTCCATATCATCAGCAACCATGGCTTTATAATCAGAAAACTCGTATTGGTGATTTACATAAATAGGAGTTCCGAAACCTTCTACTTCCCAGTTAGATGGTACTTTAATACTGTCCCAATCTTCTAATTGAAGTGTAGGGTTCATAAACTTTGTTGGCCTATTGGCTGGATTTTTAACCCAATTGAATTTCCAAATACCATTTAAAGATTGTTTGTATTTTGGAGTCTTGTTTTTTAAACTGTTTAAACTCGTATAAGAAGTAAAACTTGCATGAGCGTCTTCTTTATATTCAGCAATCATTTGTTCATTTTCTATATAATGCCAAATATCTTTTTGCTGAGAAAATCCGAAGAGTGTATAAAAAAAGAATACGAAGAATAGATTCTGTTTCATGTAATTTAATTGAGCATCAAATATAAAAAAATCGAAGATAGCAGTCTTCGATTAATTTACCTCATTTTAGGGGTACTCTTTTTCTAAACAAATTTCCCGACTCATAAAAAATTGTGTAAAGGATTTTCCATAGTTGGTTTCTTTAATGTTAATGTTTTGTTAATAGCAAAATTGATGCCATAAAAAAAACCTCACAGATGTGAGGTTTTTTTAAACAGCATTGTTTTTATTTTATAAATGGATTACTTCATCGTAAGCATCAGCTACTGCTTCCATCACAGCTTCACTCATTGTTGGGTGAGGGTGAATTGCTTTTAATACTTCGTGTCCAGTTGTTTCTAATTTACGTCCTAAAACAGCTTCAGCAATCATATCAGTAACACCAGCTCCAATCATATGGCATCCTAACCATTCTCCATATTTTGCATCAAAAATAACTTTTACAAAACCATCTGGAGTTCCAGCAGCTTTTGCTTTTCCTGAAGCAGAAAAAGGAAACTTACCAACTTTTAATTCGTATCCAGCTTCTTTTGCTTTTTCTTCAGTCATACCAACAGAAGCAATTTCTGGCGTAGCATATGTACATCCAGGGATGTTTCCATAATCGATAGCTTCAGTATGTAAACCTGCAATTTTCTCAACACAAGTAATTCCTTCTGCAGAAGCAACGTGTGCTAAAGCAGGACCAGGAACTACATCTCCAATAGCATAATATCCAGGCAAGTTTGTTTGATACCAATCGTTTACTAAGATTTTATCTCTATCAGTAACGATTCCAACATCTTCTAAACCAATGTTTTCAATATTTGTTTTAATTCCAACTGCAGATAATACAATATCAGCTTCTAAAACTTTTTCTCCTTTTTTAGTTTTTACAGTGGCTTTTACACCATCACCAGAAGTATCTACAGACTCAACAGAAGAGTTCGTCATTACTTTAATACCAGCTTTTTTGATAGAACGCTCAAATTGTTTTGAAACATCTTTATCTTCTACAGGAACTACATTTGGCATAAATTCTACAATAGTAACCTCAGTTCCCATTGAATTATAGAAATGTGCAAACTCAACTCCAATAGCACCAGAACCAACAACAATCATAGACTTAGGTTGCTCTTTTAAGCTCATTGCTTCTCTATAACCAATTACTTTTTTACCATCTTGAGGTAAGTTTGGTAATTCTCTAGAACGAGCTCCAGTAGCAATAATAATATGATCAGCACTATATTCTGTTACTTTTCCATCTTTATCAGTAACATCTACTTTTTTACCAGCTTTAATTTTTCCAAAACCATCAATGATATCGATTTTGTTTTTCTTCATTAAAAACTGTACTCCTTTGCTCATTCCTTCAGCAACACCACGACTACGTTTAATAACAGCTTCAAAATCTTTGTCAATCGCTTCTGCTTTTAAACCATATTCATCTACATGCTTTAAATAATCGTATACCTGAGCAGATTTTAACAATGCTTTGGTAGGAATACAACCCCAGTTTAAACAGATTCCTCCTAAGTTTTCTTTTTCTACAACTGCGGTTTTAAAACCTAATTGAGAAGCTCTAATGGCAGTAACATATCCTCCTGGTCCGCTACCGATAATTATGATGTCGTATTTCATGTTTAAATTGTTTTTGAGTTTTATAGTAGAAAATGTGATGTTACATTTTCAAATTAACTTGTTGTTATATTGTTTTACATTCTTTCTGGCACTTCTATTCCTAATAAAGAAAATGCAGACTTGATAATATCTCCTACTTTCTTTGATAGTTGTACTCTTGCTATTTTTTTATCTTGATTTTCTTCTCCTAAAATGGATACGTTTTGATAAAAAGAGTTGAACTCTTTTACCAAATCATAGGTATAGTTTGCAATTAATGCTGGTGAATGGTTTGCAGCTGCTTGCTGAATCATTTCAGGATAATTTTCTATAATTTTAATCAGTTCTTTTTCTTTTGGATGTAAAGAAAGTTCTACAGCGTTTAAAGGACTACTATAGTTGAAATCTGCTTTACGTAAAATAGATTGAATTCTAGCGTATGTATATTGAATAAATGGTCCCGTATTTCCTTGGAAATCTACAGATTCTTTAGGGTCAAATAAAATACGTTTTTTAGGATCTACTTTTAAAATGTAATATTTCAACGCTCCTAAACCAATAATTTTATACAAACGTTCTTTTTCTTCTTCAGAATAGCCTTCTAACTTTCCTAAATCTTGAGATAAGCTTCTAGCAGTATTGGTCATTTCTACCATTAAATCATCTGCATCTACTACTGTTCCTTCTCTAGATTTCATTTTACCAGAAGGTAAATCTACCATTCCGTAACTTAAATGGAATAACTGATCAGCCCAAGAATACCCTAGTTTCTTTAAAATTAAAAACAATACTTTAAAGTGATAATCTTGCTCATTACCAACCGTATAAACCATTCCGTTTACATTTGGGTAATCTTTAGAACGTTGAATTGCTGTACCAATATCTTGAGTCATGTATACAGCAGTTCCGTCAGAACGCAATACAATCTTTTCATCTAAGCCTTCTTCGGTTAAATCTATCCAAACAGAACCATCTTCTTTTTTAAAGAAAACACCGTTTTTTAAACCTTCTTCAATATTGTCTTTTCCTAATAAATAGGTATTACTTTCATAATAAAAAGAATCAAAGTCTACACCTAAGTTTTTGTAAGTAACTTCAAATCCATCATACACCCATTGGTTCATTTTTTTCCAAAGAGCAACAACTTCTTCATCTCCAGCTTCCCACTTTTGAAGCATTTCTTGTGCTTCAATTCCTAATTTACTATAGTTTGTGAAATATTCATTTTTAAAATTAGATTTAAATACTTTCTTTAAACCTTCTTCATCAAATTTATACTCTAAGTTTTCTTTACTATTTGAGTTTGGCACAAGTACTTCATGGTCACTACCGTCTTTATTTGAAAGTTTATCAGCTAATGTTTTCTTTTTGTCTTTTAAAAATAACTCTTTAAATAGCTCTGTTTTTTCAAATTCACTATACTCTTTTTGAAATTCTTGTTCAAATCTCACATAATAATTTCCAACCAGTTTATCGCCTTTTAAACCTGTAGAGCTAGGAGTTTCTCCTTTTCCAAATTTTTGCCAAGCTAGCATTGATTTACAGATATGGATTCCTCTATCATTAATGATTTGAGTTTTGTATACTTGTTTACCAGCTGCTTTGATAATTTCAGAGACAGAATATCCTAATAAATTATTTCTAATATGACCTAAATGCAATGGTTTGTTGGTGTTTGGAGAAGAGTATTCTACCAAAACAGCATCTTCTTCAGTAGGAGTAACAAAACCATAAGTGTCATTGGTAAAAATTTGATTGAAAGTATTGAGATATAAATTATCTGCAATAACCAAATTTAAAAAACCTTTAACCACATTAAAACGAGTCACCTCTTGTACATTTTCTACAATGTAATTTCCCAAATCAGTTCCAATCTGTACAGGGTTTCCTTTTTTATAGCGTAACATAGGGAAAACCACTACGGTAATATCTCCTTCAAATTCTTTACGAGTTGCTTGAAACTCAACAGTTGGAATTTCGGTTTGATATAAGGAAGAAAATCCTTTCTTTACAGCACTTTCGATTAGGGTTTGAATACTCATAGGTCATTTAAAATTGAAGTGCAAAATTACATAATTTAATTTGATTTTTTAGGGCAATTTTTAAGTGTCAAATTTAAACTGATTCTATCTTTAATTCTTGGTACTTTTGTAGTTGTATGAAAGACATGAATCAACGATTAGAAGAACTGCCAAAATTAGCAGCAGAAGCACGTAAAGAAAATCAGAAATATTTTCAGAAATTAAGGAAAAGACCTTATAAAAGATTGGACTTGTTAGTGCAAGAAATTCATGAAGAAGAATTTGAAAGAACTGATTGTTTGGAATGTGGAAATTGTTGTAAAACTACGAGTCCGATTTTTACAGAAAAAGACATACAGCGTATTTCTAAGCATTTACGAATGAAAGAGGTAAAGTTTGTAGAGCAATATTTAGAAAGAGATGAAGATGACTTTATGGTGTTAAAGTCTGCTCCTTGTACTTTTTTAGATGAATCTGATAATTCTTGTTTTATTTATGATGTTAGGCCAAAAGCTTGTGCAGAATATCCTCATACAAACAGGAAAAAGTTTACACAGTTAGGTGCTTTGACGGTAAAGAATACTGAAATTTGCCCGGCTACTTATGAAATTATGGAAGAGCTGAAAAGAAGAATGCCTTTGTAGGTTAACTTTTTTTATGGTAATTGGTTACAAAATAATTTTTTCTATTTTTAGGAAAAATTATTTTTTATTTGGAAGCAATCGTAAACTATTTCGAAACAATTCCCTCTCTTCACCGAAGCATTATTTTAATCGGTGGAATCACCTTCTTTTGGTTATTAGAAGGCGCCTTGCCCTTATTTAATTTTAACTACAAAAAATGGAAACATGCTATTCCCAATTTGTTTTTTACAGGAACTACTGTAATTATCAATTTTGCATTAGCGTTTTTATTGCTACAAACTGCCGATTGGGTACAAGCAAATGATTTTGGAATCATTCATTGGTTACCAGAAATGCCATTATGGTTGTATGTAGTGTTAGGAGTTCTGTTATTGGACTTTTTTGGGGCTTATTTAGCACATTTAGTTGAGCATAGAGTAAAACTTTTGTGGATGGTGCATTTGGTACATCATACAGATCATAAGGTTGATACTACTACGGCAAACAGGCATCATCCACTAGAGAGTTTAATTCGTTTTTCATTTACATTGTTTGGTGTTTTTATTGTTGGAACACCTATAGGAATTGTAATGTTGTACCAATCTATGTCTTTGGTTTTTGCACAATTTACACATGCAAATATTAAAATGAACAAGCGAGTTGATAAGTTATTGAGTTATCTAATCGTTTCTCCAGATATGCATAAAGTACATCACCATAATTTACTACCTTATACAGATTCTAATTATGGGAATATATTTTCTATTTGGGATCGAATTTTTGGAACCTACCTTTATATGGATAGAGAAGAAATTGTGTATGGAGTAGATACATTTCCAGATGAAGCAACAAATTCTTCATTAAAAGAATTGCTAAAACAACCTTTTCAAGGCTATCGAAAGCCTACAAATATTGATAGCTTGTAGCGAATGTACTTTTTTGATTATTTGTATTGTTATATTAAATCTATTTATGTAAAACAGACAAAAATAGATTCAGATATGTATGCTGTCGGTTTATTAAGCTTAATAGTGTACTTACACATATACTTTATTAGTCTTATTCAAAAAATCCCTTTAAATAAAACGGTGATACTTTTTGAATTACTTAGTGTAAATGCATTATTCGCTATTAGGTACTTTTTTATTAAGAAAAATGATTTTTGTCATCGAAAGGAAAAAAAGAATGGTGAGTTAAAGTTTGTAATTTATTACATCGTATTTATTGGATTGGTATTTTTTGTTACTTCTATAGTGAGATATATAATCGATAACTTTTAGAAAATCATTTAAAATAAACACAGTGATTTTGTCTTTGATTATGCTCTTTTTAATAACTGTAATAGGCTGGTCATTAGTTTTATGATTTGGAAAATGTGTAATAATTGATTATTTTCATCAAAAAAAGTTATGAAAATGAAAAAAATTACCTTTCTACTATTCTTCGTTTGTATAAATGTTAATGCAACGCAATGGTTAACTTCATTTGAAGATGCACAAAAATTAGCGTTAGCAACTAATAAAAATATCTTGATTGATTTCTGGGCGACTTGGTGTGGTCCTTGTAAAAAAATGGATGAAGATTCTTGGAGTAAAGCAGAAGTAAAAGAGCTAATGAATAATTTTGTTTCTTTAAAAATTGATATAGATATTTATCGAGAAATCTCTAGTAAATATAGTGTAAGAGCGATTCCTTATGTTTTTATAGTGGACCCCAATGGAAAAGTTGTTTTTAAAAAGTTGAGTTATATGGGAAAAGCAGAAGTAATGAGGGTTCTAAAAAAATACTCTTATAGTACTAAATACTTTAAAGATGACTTTCTAAATTTTTATAAGAAGAAAAATGGTGATTTGGCTTTAAAGATTGCTCAGAGATATTTCGATTACAGTATTTATGTAAAAGAAGATGTAAAGCGCGATTTTTTAAAAGTCGCTAACAATTATTTAAAAGAAGCTTATAGTTTTTATAAGAAAGAAGGAAATAGACGAAAGAATGCTCAACGAATTGGGCTGTTAGAAGATGTGTACGATAAAGTTTTAAGAGGGAAGTATGAAAAAGCACATAAAATAATAGAGAAGAAATATAAAGAAGACAAAATTACTTCTAATAATAAGCTGCTGTATACTTTTTTAAGATTAGCGATATATAATAAATCTAATGATAAGGCAAATGCAAAAGTTTGGTACAACAAAATGAAACTTCTAGAAGGATATCGTTCAGAATATTTAAAAATAAGAAAAATATAACCTGGCTTATCTAATCTGCAAGAACCCTTTTGATAGTTGAGTAAGAGTTATTCGTAAATCAAATATTTCTTTCTAATCTTTTTAAAGGCAGTTAAATCTTTTTGCCAAGATTTTTTTATTTCTTCAATAGGAATTCCTTTTTCTATTTGTTGTTGTAGCTTTTCGGTTCCTGCATGAATAGTAAATGTTTTTCCGAAGAACTTTTCTGTTTTAGGAGTTTTTTGATAGGCGTCAATTAACCATTTTAAATTAAGAGCACTAAGCTTTTTTGTAGTACTTAAATCTACTCCATAACAAAGTTTACCTTTGTGTTTTGGGTATTTTGAACCAAAGTTAGGTTTTGGTGTATAGCTAAAATCACTTTTTTGAAAAAAGGATGCACCATATCTTTGAAATTGAAATTCAGTTCCTCTTCCAGCATTAATAGGTGTTCCTTCAAAGAAACCTAAGCTTGGATATAAGTTTATAGAAATATCATTAGGTAAATTTGGTGAAGGTCTAATTGCTAAACTATATTCAGAATTATGTGAGTAATTTTTTAAAGGAATAACAGTCAAACTACTTTGCACCTTGTTTTTTAGCCATTTTTCACCATTAATCATTTGTCCATATTCGCCAATAGTCATTCCGTAAACCACAGGAACTGGGTGTTTTCCTAAAAAACTAGAATGCTTAGGTTCTAAAACAGGACCATCTACATAATGCCCGTTTGGGTTTGGTCTGTCTAAGACAATCACAGGAATATTGTTTTCAGCACAAGCTTCCATAACATAATGTAATGTAGAAATGTAAGTATAGAAACGTACACCAACATCTTGAATATCAAAAATAACAATGTCAATATCTTTTAATTGTGCTGCACTAGGTTTTTTACTTTTTCCATGCAAAGATAAAATAGGAAGGCCAGTCTTAGCATCTATCCCGTCTTTTACATGAGCTCCCGCATCTTCTTTTCCTCTAAAACCATGTTCTGGAGAAAAAACTTTTTGAACGTTGATGTTCAAAGAGAGTAAGCTATCAATCAAATGTATAAATGTTCTTTTTTGTTGATTACTTTTTTTAATAGTAGAAGTTTGATTGGCAACCACAGCCACTCTTTTTCCTTTTAAAAGAGGTACATATAATTCTGTTCTATTGGCAGCGACCTCAATTTCGGTTGAATTTTGAGCACAAGAAGTGAACGAAAAACAAATGCTAAAGAATAAGATTAAATATGTACTTTTGAAACGAACTAAGGAAATCATAAAATTGAATTACGAGTTATTTATTGCTAAACGTATTATTGCTGGTAAAGAGTATAAAAATAGTATTTCATCTCCAATAATTAAAATTGCAATTACAGCAATTGCATTGGGAATAATTATTATGATGATTGCTATGGCAACAGGTGCTGGTTTTCAACATAAAATTAGAGATAAAATCTCTGGTTTTAAAGGACATGTTCAGATTACTAATTATGATGATAATAATTCAGAAGTATCTATTACTCCAATAGATAAAAACCAAGATTTTTACCCTGAGTTTACCACAATTGATGGGATAAAAAACGTTCAAGTTTTTGCAAATAAAGCTGGAGTCATTAGAACAGTAACCGATTTTGAAGGGATTATTTTTAAAGGAGTTTCTACAGATTATGATTGGTCTTTTTTTAAAGAATATTTAGTGGCTGGTAGATTGCCAAATTTTAACCAGCCAAGAGTGCGAGATATTATTATTTCACAAACTTTAGTAAACAGGTTACAATTACAACTCAACGATACCATCAATGTTTTTTTTGCTAAAGCAAGTAGAAGTAAATTACCAAGTAGATATAAACTTGTTGTAGTTGGAATATATGATACCGGTTTTGGTCAGTTTGATAAAAATATGGTTATTGGAGATATTAGACAAGTTCAGCGTTTAAACAAATGGAACGAGAATCAAATCGGTGGGTTTGAAGTGCTTTTAGAGAATTTTGATGAGATTGAACTAAAAGGAAATGAGATTTATTCAAGTACAGGTTCTACATTAAATAGTATGACTATTGTTGATAGTTACGATGTTATTTTTGAATGGATAGAACTATTTGATAATAATGTTTGGTTCATTATCGGAATAATGATTTTGGTTGCTAGTATAAACATGATTACGGCTTTACTAGTGTTAATTTTAGAACGAGTTCAGATGGTTGGAATTTTAAAAGCGCTGGGAAGTGATAATTGGAGTGTTCGAAAAATCTTTTTATACAACGCCACTTATTTAATTATTAAAGGACTTATTTGGGGAAATATTATAGGTATAGTATTATTAATGTTGCAGCATTATTTTGGTTTGATAACCTTAGATCCTGCATCTTATCATGTGACAACAGTACCAATACATATTAGTGTTTTTTCAATTATCTTGTTAAATATTGGTACACTGGTTTTATGCTTTTTAATGCTGATTATCCCATCTTATATAATCACTAAAATCAACCCGTCAAAATCCATTCAATTTGCTTAAATTTGCTGTCTAAAATTAGACAATGAAATACGCAAAAAATATATTAGAAACCATAGGGAATACTCCTTTGGTACAATTAAACTCGGTAACCAAAGAAGTAGATGCTTTGGTATTAGCTAAAGTAGAGACTTTTAATCCTGGAAATTCTGTAAAAGACAGAATGGCCTTAAAGATGATTGAAGATGCAGAAGCTGATGGTAGATTGCAACCTGGAGGAACAATTATTGAAGGAACTTCTGGAAATACAGGAATGGGATTGGCATTAGCAGCTATTGTAAAAGGATACAAATGTATTTTTGTAATTTCAGATAAGCAGTCTAAAGAAAAGATGGATATTTTAAGAGCTGTAGGAGCAGAGGTGGTTGTTTGTCCAACGAATGTTGAGCCAGAAGACCCTCGTTCTTATTATTCTGTTTCTAAAAGATTGGGAGAAGAAACACCAAACTCTTGGTATGTAAATCAATATGATAACCCTTCGAATGCAAAAGCACATTACGAGCAAACTGGACCGGAAATTTGGGAACAAACGGAAGGAAAAATTACGCACTTTGTTGTAGGTGTTGGTACCGGAGGAACAATTTCTGGTACAGCAAAATATTTAAAAGAGAAAAATCCAGATATTAAGATTTGGGGAGTAGATACGTATGGATCTGTATTTAAAAAATACCATGAAACTGGAGTTTTTGATGAGAATGAAATTTATCCATATATCACAGAGGGAATTGGAGAAGATATTTTACCTGAGAATGTAGATTTTAGTTTAATTGACGGATTTACAAAGGTGACTGATAAAGATGCTGCTGTATTTACACGTAAGATAGCTAAAGAAGAAGGTATTTTTGTAGGAAACTCTGCAGGCTCTGCGATTAAAGGATTGTTGCAATTAAAAGAAGAATTTACCAAAGACGATGTAGTTGTGGTTTTATTTCATGATCATGGTAGTAGATATGTAGGTAAAATGTTTAATGACGAATGGATGCGTGAAAGAGGTTTTTTAGATGAAGAGGTAACAACTGCAGAAGACTTAATAAAGAATCATATTGATAAACCTTTAGTAACAGTTAAAACAGAGGAATTAGTTTCTCATGCGATTGAGCGTATGAAAGAGTTTAAAATATCTCAGATTCCTGTTGAAGATGTAAATGGTTTTGTAGGTTCTGTAGATGAAACAGCTTTACTAAGAAGTTATTTAGAAGATACTAATATTGCTGATAAACCTATAAAAGAAGTAATGGGAGCTGCGTATCCTATTGTAGAAAAAGGGAGTTCTATTGAAGAAGTTTCTAAATTAATAACTAAAGAAAATCAAGCTGTTTTGGTTGCTATTGATAACGATAAGTATCATATTGTAACTAAGCATGATATTATCAGTGCGATTTAAAAAGAAAATATAGATAAATAAAAAGCCACTTCTTACGAAGTGGCTTTTTTTAATCAACTAATTCAAATAATTTACACAATGAAAACAATCTCTCACCTTTGTTTTCATTTTTAGTATTTGCAAACGGCGTGCCAAAATGAATTTTTCTTTGAAAAAAAGTTAAAAACTTGTGATTTTTACATTTTATTAACATTTGCAAAGTATTTGTTTGTGAAAAACGTAAAATCACGCGATGTAAATTTTTGTTTTAATAATAAAATCAGGTAAATTTTATGAAAATAAAAAAGCTCACAATTTCAAATTGTGAACTTTTTATATATAACTATATATTTTTTAGCTTGCGTGCTTATGTGCTTTATAAGAAGAGCGTACCAAAGCACCACTTTCTACATACATAAAGCCCATTTCTAATCCCAAAGTTTCGTATTTTTTAAATTGTTCTGGAGTAATAAAACTTTTAACTGGAAGATGCTTTTTTGTTGGTTGTAAATACTGTCCAATAGTAATTATGTCCAATCCAACATTACGTAAATCTTTCATGGTTTGAATTACTTCTTCTTCCGTTTCACCTAATCCTAACATAATTCCAGACTTGGTACGCATTCCTTGTTCTTTTAAGTATTTTAAAACACCTAAACTTCTATCGTATTTAGCTTGAATCCTCACTTCTCTTGTTAGTCTTCTTACAGTTTCCATATTGTGAGAAACAACTTCTGGAGCAACTTTTATAATTCGATCTAATAATTTTTCGTTTCCTTGAAAATCTGGAATTAAGGTTTCTAAGGTTGTTTTAGGGTTGGCTCTTCTCACTGCATTTACAGTTTCTGCCCAAATAATAGAACCACCATCTTTTAAGTCATCTCTATCAACAGAAGTTAATACAGCATGCTTAATATTCATTAATTTAATAGAGCGTGCTACTTTTTCTGGTTCGTCCCATTCTACAGTTTCTGGTCTACCAGTTTTTACTCCACAAAATCCACAAGATCGGGTACAGATATTTCCAAGAATCATAAATGTTGCCGTTCCTTCTCCCCAACATTCACCCATATTAGGGCAACTACCACTGGTACAGATGGTATTTAATTTGTATTTATCTACCAAACCTCTAAGTTCGGTGTACTTTTTACCTACCGGTAATTTTACACGTAACCATTTTGGTTTTTTAACTTTTTGAGGTGTTGCTACAAGTTGTTCTGACATAGAATAAAATTAAAGCACAAAGTTACAAAGGAAAATGTTGAGAAACTAATCTGTTTTTAAATCAATTTATTTGCTTATTTATTTCGATTTTATTTGTGATAAAAACGATAAGAATAAGAGAATAAGTAAAATGATAAGTATCTTTTTAAAAGAAAATGATCTTTTAGGGTATTGTATGAGTTCTTTACTATTGCTAAAATTAATAGAATCAAAGAATTTTTTTTGGTCAATTTTATTAATGCCATTTGAGTTTGTATAGATAAAACTGTAAAAATTTTTATTTACTAAAATAAAATTAGCTTCTTGTATAGTTGTTGTATCTCCTTTTTTTTTAAAATGAAGTTTATAACCTTGTAGATGATTATAATTTATCGGTTCACTATGTTTTAATTCATAATGAGTACCTTCTATTAAAATAGAAGTCAAATTAGAGTAAAATTCTCCTAAAGTTTGATCATCGATTGGTAATGTTATTGATTCAATATTTGAATAAGTTTTACCTAAATATATTTTGCTGGCTAAAAAATGTGTAGAATCTTTGTAGGAATATATTTGATAGGTCTTTTTAAAATCTTGTATAGTGTCAATTTCATAGACATCAAAAGGCATGTCTATTGATACAATTGAATCTAATTCATACGTATTCCATTTTTTAGTTTGGGAAAATGTGATTTTATTAATTACGAGAAGTAAGAAGATAGTAATTTTAAGCTTTTTCATATGTAAGAGACTTATAAGTTAATCAAATACCAAAGACTAAATCCGATTAAAAAAAGAATACCACACCAGCTTAGTATTTTGAGGATTGCATTTGGTTGATACTCTTTTGGTGTATGTTTTCCTGTAATAAGTAGATAATTTAATATGGCATAAAAAGGAGCAGTTAAGAAGGATAAAATAGTGGCTATTTTAATTAGCAATCCCATATTGCTCATAAAAAAATATAAAATCAAAAATGTGCCTAATGCCAAAAGAACAATCCAAAACCAATATGTGAGTTTTGTCTTTGTGTTAAAAAGTAAGTCGCTAGTTTTTGTCATTGCTCTTGGTGATGCATCTAATGTAGTAATGGTAGTACTAAACATGGTTGTAAAGGCAGCAATTCCAATAAAAATATGAGAAAATTCACCAAGATTTTTGGTATACAAACTAATTAGCTGAGAAGCAAAAACACCACCTTTATTAGAAAAGGTTTCGCCAGAATTAAACATAACTAACGCACCAAGAAGAACAAAACAGACTCCTAAAAAAAGTGTACCTAAGTAGCCAACATTAAAATCAAAAATAGCTTGAGAAGGGTTTGTTTTTTGGAGCGTAGTTTTATCTTTTTCTATGGTCCATAAAGAATGCCAAATAGAAATGTCTAATGGAGCAGGCATCCAACCTAAAAATGCAATTAAAAAAGTAATTTCTACAGTTCCTTTTGGGAGTATCTGCGTAAAGTTAAAAACATTTTCATTGTTAAAAATAGCAACACTTACTGCAATAATAGTGCTGATAGTTAGCAAGATGATAATAAACTTCATCAAATTGTCTAAAAGCTTGTATTTTCCAATGACTAAAATAGATAAGCTAATTATGGTAATAATAACTGACCATAATACTAAATCATTAGTAAATCCAAATAATTGAGAAGCCAAACCAGCGGTAACAATTGTTACAGCAGCTTGTATGGTAAACATGGTTGCAAAATTGATAAGATAATAGGCAATCAAAACAGGTTTTCCTAATTTTCGATAGCCATCTAATAGCGTTTCTCCTGTTGCAGCTGCATATCTTGGGCCAAATTGAAAAAAAGGGTATTTGAATAAATGCACCAGTAATAAAGCCCAAAGCAAGCCGAAACCAAATTCGGCACCAGCTTTGGTAGATTGTACTAGATGAGAAACACCGATAGCTGCACCAGCAAATAATAGTCCTGGACCTAGAGAATGTAGGAAAGATTTTTTCACACCAATAAATTTAAAATAACTATGATTTTTTTATAATCTCAGCAAGTAATTTTCTTGCGCGTAATAATTTTACTTTTACGTTATTCATTGGCTCTCCAATGGTATCAGAAATTTCTTTATAACTTAATTCCTGAAAATAGCGGAGATTGATAACTTCTTGATATTTAGGTTTTAATTGCTTAATGTCTTTTAGCAACTTTGCCAAATTCTGCTCTGTAATAATCTTATCTTCTGGCGTCGGATTTCCATCAGCAATACCGTAAATTTCACTTTCTTTCTCTTTATACGATTCAGCTTTTACAGAAGCATTCTTTTTTCGTAGGCTATCAATATGGATATTTTTTGAAATTGTAATTAACCAGGTTTTAAATTGATAGTTTTCATCAAAGGTATCAATCTTATCAAAAGCTTTAGAAAAAGTTTGAATGGTAATATCTTCAGCATCATTCTCATTCTGATGCTTTTTTAATTGAAAATTATGAACGCTATTCCAAAAATTATCAAGTAAAATATTGAATGCTAATTGGTTACCTTCTTTGGCTTTTCTTATGGTTTCCAGTAATTGTTCGCCTTTTATTTCCAATGCGTTGGTTTTGAAAAAGTATTAGAGATAAAGATAGTAAATTGAAATAAAAGAAGAAATATTTCTAAGAATGGTAAAAAGAAAACTAGCTGTTTTTCTTCTAGCTTTTTAGCTGAAATTCCATATACAATAAAAAGACTAATAAAATACAATGCAACCACTGGTGTTATAAATTGCCAATTGTAAAAAAAGTAAAGTAAAGTAGCTAAAAGGTAAAACCAGAACTTAGTAATAAAGAAAACTCCTAAAAAGAACTTGTGTTTGAACTTATAATAAGAAGAAGTAGAAACATGTCTTCTTTTTTGTCTAAACCAAGCTTTCAATGTTGTTGGAGGATTAGAAATTGTGAAGCTATCTGGATTTATAGTATATGTTGTATTTGTCTTTGTAGCTGCTTCTTGAATGAATAAATCATCGTCACCAGATTTTACTTTGATATGATTAATAAATCCTTTGGTTTTAAAAAACTCACTTTTATGATAGGCTAAATTTCTTCCCACTCCCATATATGGAGAACCTAATTTTGCAAAAGTAAAATATTGCATGGCTGTTAAAAGTGTTTCAAAACGAACCAAAAGGTTTACTAAAGATGTTTTTGAAGCATATTTTCCGTAACCTAAGACAATGGTTTTTTGTGTTGAAAATTGAGAAGCCATCGTTCGAATCCAAAATTTAGAACTAGGTTTACAATCAGCATCTGTAAATATCAGGTGTTTATGAGTAGCAGCTTTAATTCCTAGGGTAAGAGCATATTTTTTATTACCCCAAAAAGCTTCATTGTTTTCTACGTTGACAATTTTAATAGTACTACTTTCCTCTTTGAATTGCTCCATTACTTCTAATGTATTATCAGTAGAAGCATCATTAATTAGTACAATTTCAAAATTAGTATACTCTTGATTGATAATTTCTGGGAGAAATTGAGAAAGATTTTCCGCTTCATTTTTCGCACAAATCATTACAGAAATGGGAAGCTCTGTTGTAGAAGAAATTTCTTTTTCTTTAGAAGAAAAAATGGTAGAGAAGCAAAGAAAATAAATAATTTGGATACTAGCTACAGCAATAAAAACATAGAATAAAACACTTAGAATCATTCTACTATAAACTAGCTATGTTGAGGTTCGCTACACGTATCGAACTGATCTGGAGTTTTACCACAAAAACCACAAGCTTCACCTTCTGTATTTAACATTGGGTTTTGACTAGCGCAAGTTCCAGCAAACTTTCCGTCTTTTTTTGCCCAAATTTTAATAGCAATTCCAGCGATTGCTATACCTAATAAACCAACAGTGATTAAGATAAGTTTCATGATACATAAAATTAATGCTACAAAGATACCCAATTATCAAAAAAAGAGCATAAAAAAATGCGTTAAAGTATCTTAGAAAAGAAAAGGAAATAAAAATTATTATTTTATGGTAGGGTAAATTAAAAAATGACTGTTTTATATATAAAACCAATAATCATGAAAAAATATTTAAACTTAAAAGCTTTATGCTTATCATTAACAGTAGTAATTATATGTGTATCGTGTAGTTCATCTGGAGTAACTGAAGAAGAAATTACAGATCCAACAGCAACAAATTATGATATTACACCCATTTTATCAAAGTTTAATGGTACTGGTTTAACAGTAACAACAAATGGGAATACGGTAACTTTTAGAACACAAAATTTACCAAATCATAAGAGTCCGTATTGGCCAACAAATAACGCTTTGTACGAAGCTTATAATGGAACTAATACAAATTTTCGTATAAATCCTAATTCGATTAGTTCTCAGAATATTTCAATCACAGTGCCTTTAAACCCATCTGAAGCAACCAGTAAACAAGCAACAGGTTTAGGACCAATTGGAATAGCGGTAAATGGAGTGGTATTTTACAATCAATATGCTGGGCCAAACAATCAAGCTTTAACAAACGAGATTAATTCTTTTGATCAATATTTAGGACATCCACAGCAGTTTGGTCAATATCATTATCATATGGAGCCAACCTATTTAACAAATCAATTTGGAAGTGATGCGTTTTTAGGATTGTTAGCAGACGGATTCCCTGTTTATGGGCCAGTAGAAAATGGAAAAACTATTACAAATTCTGATTTAGATGCCTATCATGGACATTTTGGGCCAACAGTAGATTTTCCAAACGGAATTTATCATTATCATATAACTCCAAACGAAGATCCATATATTAATGGTAATGGATACTTTGGGACACCAGGAAATATTACACAATAAATTGAAGCAATTCGTTTACATATTATTTTTTGTATGCTTGTTATCTTGTGTTAATAAAGGGCAATCTCATTTAGTGTTATTTAAAGAAAATAAGCAGTTAGAGGTAAAAAACGGAGTGTTATTTTATAAGAACTTGCCTTTTAATGGAACTTTAAAATTCTTTGATGAGATTAACCAAACTCATAATGAATCTAACTATTTAGAAGGGAAAAAGCACGGAGAAGAAAGAAAGTACTATCTAAATGATTCACTTTCTGAGGTTCGATTTTATAAAAAAGGGTTAAAAGTTGGAGTTCATAAATCTTGGTGGAAAAACGGAAATAAAAAGTTTGAATATTCATATAATGACCTTGGTACTTATGATGGTCCTTTTAATGAATGGTATAAAAACGGACAAGCAGCAAAAGCATTTAATTATAAAAATGGTAAAGAATCTGGAGTACAAAAAATGTGGCTATTAAATGGAAAAATAAGAGCTAATTACACAGTACTAAATGGAGAACGATTTGGGTTGATAGGATTAAAAAAATGTTATACAGTAAAAACAAATGAAGATAAATAAAATAATACTTGGAGTTTTTTTTATAAGCATCATTGCATGTAAAAAAGGGGTGGTTAATAAGCAAACTACATTGCCTTATTTTAATTCGGCAATATTTACCCCAGAATGGATTGCAGAAAATTCAGATAAATATGCATCTATTCATACTATTGCTCCATTTGAGTTTATCAATCAGAATGGAGAAAAAGTAACCAATAAAACTTATGAAGGAAAGATTTATGTCGCAGATTTCTTTTTTACTTCTTGCCCAGGTATTTGTCCAAGGTTGGCAAAAAACATGAGAACTTTACAAGAAGCATTTAAAGACGATGAAGAGGTAATGTTGTTGTCACATTCGGTAACTCCAGTTAAAGATTCTGTTCCTGTTTTAAAAGCATATGCTATTGAAAATGGTGTTGATGCTAAAAAATGGAACTTAGTAACAGGAAATAAAAAAGAGATTTATGATATTGCAAGAACTTCTTATTTTGCTGATGAAGACTTTGTGAAAACACAAGATGAAAGTGCTTTTATTCATACAGAAAATTTTGTGCTAATTGATCAAAAAGGAAGGATTAGAGGTGTCTATAATGGAACTTTAGCAGTAGAAACAGAACGAATTTTAAGGCATATAAAAATGCTTAAAAAGGAAGGTTAAATAACGTTTACTTCTATTTCTAGAGAAATGTTGAAGTTATTCATTACGGTTTGCTGAATTTCTTGCGCTAGTTTGTGAATTTCTTTTCCTGTAGCATTGCCGTAATTTACTAAAACTAATGCTTGATTTTTATGTACACCAGCATCTCCAAATCGTTTTCCTTTAAAGCCACATTGCTCAATAAGCCATCCGGCAGGAACTTTTACTAAGTCTTCTGAAATTTTGTAAGAAGGAACAGTTGGATGTTCTTTTTGGATGTTGTTAAATAAGGTGTTACTAATTACTGGATTTTTAAAAAAGCTACCGCTATTGCCAATTTCTTTTGGGTCAGGAAGTTTAGATTGTCTAATGGCAATTACCGCATTAGAAACGTCTTTTATTGTAGGAGAAACAATATTATTTTCCTTTAAAGCAGTTTCAATTGCACCATAAGATGTATTGAGTACATGATTGTTTTTACTAAGTTTAAAACTTACAGCAGTTAGAATGTATTTTCCTTTTGCTTCATTTTTAAAGATAGAATTTCGATATCCAAAATTACAATCGCTATTTGAAAAAGTGACCAATTTACCAGAAGTAATTTCAATAGTTTCAACTTTGGTTATAGTGTCTTTAACTTCAACTCCATAAGCTCCAATATTTTGAATTGGACATGTGCCTACATTTCCAGGAATTAAAGATAGGTTTTCTAAACCGCCATAATCTTGTGAGATACACCACAAAACAAAATTATGCCAGTTCTCTCCTGCATTTACAGTAAGATATACAGAATTAGCATCTTCTTTGTCAATAGAAACTCCTTTGATATCAATTAAAACAACAAGTTTGTCAATATTCTGAGTAAGCAACATATTGCTTCCACCGCTAATTAAAAAGAAATCTTTTTCTGATGTAAGAAGTTGTTGTAACTCATAAAACGAGTTGATAGTTACAAAACGTTTGGCGTAACAATCTACGCCAAACGTATTGTATTCTCTTAAAGATATGTTTTCTAAGATAGTCAATCTAGTTGTTGTATTCTTTTAAACCAGCCGCTAAAATTGCTACTGATGCTTTTAAATCGGTTTTGTTTAAAACATAAGCAATACGAACTTGTTTTTTACCTTCACCAGCAGTAGAATAAAAGCCACTTGCAGGTGCTACCATTACAGTTTCTCCGTTTAAGTTGAATTTTTCTAATAACCATTGCGCAAAAGCATCGGTATCATCAACAGGCAATTCTACTACACAGTAAAATGCTCCTTTTGGACTTGCTACTTTTACTCCTTCTATTTTTTGTAGTTCAGAAATTAATGTATTTCTTCTATCTACATATTCTTCAATAACATCATCAAAATAACTTTGAGGAGTGTCTAATGCAGCTTCACTAGCTAATAATGCATAAGTTGGTGGACTTAACCTTGCTTGAGCAAATTTAATAGCTGTTGCAATAAAATCTTCATTTTTAGAAACAATACAACCAATTCTAGCTCCACACATACTATAACGTTTAGATACAGAATCAATCATAATGGCATTTTGTTCTAAACCAGATTCGCTCATAATAGAGTGGTGTTGTAAACCATCGTAAACAAATTCACGATACACTTCATCAGCAATTAAAAATAAATCGTGTTTTAATACAATTTGCTTTAATTTTTCAATTTCCTCTTTAGAATAAAGATATCCTGTTGGGTTACCTGGATTACAAATTAAAATAGCTTTTGTTTTGCTAGTAATTAGTTTTTCAAAATCTTCAATTTTTGGTAGCGCGAAGTTATCATCAATTCCAGAAATTACTGGGACAACTTTAACTCCAGAAGCGGTAGAAAAACCATTATAATTTGCATAGAATGGTTCAGGGATAATAATTTCATCACCTGGATCAGTAATACTTCCTATAGTAAATAATAAAGCTTCAGAACCTCCAGTGGTAGCAATAATATTGTTTGCATTAACATCAATATTGTTATTTGCATAATAGTTGGCTAGTTTAATTCTGTATTCTTCAGAACCTTCAGATCTAGCGTAAGATAAAACCTCTATAGAATTATTTTTAATAGCGTCTAAAGCTACTTGAGGGGTTTTAATATCTGGCTGTCCAATATTTAAATGATAAACTTTAGTTCCATTTTTTTTAGCATTTTCTGCATAAGGCACCAATTTACGAATAGGTGATTCTGGCATTAAGCTCCCTTTCTGTGAAATTGAAGGCATGATTTTTGTCGATTTTCGATTAATAACTTGTTAGGCAAATTTCTGAATTTATTTTGAAAAAAACCTTGTTCTAGATAACTTCTTTTTTATTGTATTATAAGCGTTAAAGATTTCCCAAAAAAGACAAATAAATCCTCTAAAATTGTATATTTAACTAATAACTTAAAATAGTGTTCTTTGGTAAAAAAATATTTCATTTTCACAGCTATATTGTTTCTTTTTAGTTTTACGGAATTAAAAGCACAGTCAAAATTTCGATTTTTAAACAACAATACAAAGGAAATTAGCTTTAGATTTAAATTAATTAATAATTTAATTGTTATTCCTGTTAATGTAAATGGTAAACCCTTGTCGTTTATTTTAGATACCGGAGTTGATAAAACGATTTTATTTAATTTATCACAAAATGATAGTATTGACTTACACAATATAAATAAAATTAAATTGAAAGGTTTAGGAAGTGGAGAGGCTATTGAAGCTTTATTGTCTAAAGGGAATTCAATGCAAGTGAAAAATTATGTAAGTAACAATCAAAACTTATATGTTATTTTAAGAGATAAATTTGATATTTCTGGAAGAATGGGAGTAACCATTCATGGAATTATAGGCAATCAGATACTAAAAGATGCTATTGTATATGTAAATTATCAAACAAAGAGAATTACGCTTTATAATCCTTCTAATTTTAAATATAAAAAATGTAGAAAGTGTGAAGTTTTTCCAATGGAGTTTTATCGCAATAAACCTTATATCAATGCTAAAGTTCAGTTGGATACAATTGGTACTAAAATGACAGAGGTAAAATTATTAATTGATACTGGTGGATCAGAATCTATATGGTTGTTTGAAAATACTAAAGAAGAGATTAAGACTCCAATTAAACATTTCAATGATTTTTTAGGAGAAGGTTTGAGTGGAACTATTTATGGTAATAAAAGTAGAATTAAAGGATTGGAGTTAGGAAGGTTTAAGTTTAAAAATCCAACAGTTTCATTTTTAGATTCAGCTTCTACCTATTATGCTAGACAATTTAAAGAGAGAAATGGGAGTGTGGGGGGAAATATTTTAAAAAGATTTAAGCTCTGGATAGATTATCCAAATAAGAAAATAACGCTTAGAAAAAATGCTTCTTTACGAGGAGGTTTTGAGTATAATATGAGCGGATTGGATGTAGTGTACAATGGGAAGGTATTAGTTATGGAGAAGGATAATGTGTCAATTTTAGATTCGTATTCAAACACTAATTCTAATACAAGTTTAAATCATACAATAAATTTAGTTACGAATTATACTTATCGATTTAAGCCCTCTTATAAAGTGAAAAATGTGTTGCCTGATTCGCCAGCAGATAAAGCAGGGATATTGAGAGATGATATAATATTAAGTATTAATGGAATAAAAGCACATCAACTAACTTTGACAGAGTTGCTTAATATGTTTCAAGCTAGAAATAATAAAAAAATTAGAATTAAGATTGAGAGGAAAGATGGGAAACAATTTAAGTACCAGTTTAGATTAGTTCGGAAAATTTGACGCGCTTAAGCGATTTTAGTTATATTTTCTCTAAAAATTATTTGTTTTTAACCACAAAACCTTTAATTCGTAACCTCTTAATTTCTTGTCTAGCATTAGAGAAAATAGTGATTTGTTTTGAAAACCCTCCAACTTTACTAGTGTCATAAGAAACAACAATCTTGCCTTTTTCTCCAGGCATAATAGGTCTTTCTGGTTTTTTAGGAATGGCACAATCACACGAAGTTTTAATCTCTTTAATAATTAAAGGACTTTTTCCAATATTGGTAAATTCAAATACTCTATTTCCATCAGAATTCTTTACAATTTTGCCATAGTTTATAAATTCTTTTTCAAATTTAAATTGCGCTTTGGTTGAAGTAGAACTTTGACTAATAGCTAAAGAAGTGAAGCTAACTAAAAAAAGGAATAGAATATATCTCTTCATCTTGAATGTTTTTTAGGTAAAAGTAGTATTTTTGCGGATTATATCTCAAAAATTAAGCCAAATAATGGAAATTCCATCGAAATATATTGCAACAAGCGTAGAAAATAAATGGTATGAGTACTGGATGAAAAATAATTATTTTCATTCTACACCAGATGAAAGAGAACCGTACACAATTGTAATTCCGCCTCCAAATGTAACAGGAGTTTTACATATGGGACACATGCTAAACAATACCATTCAAGATGTATTAATTAGACGCGCTAGATTACAAGGTAAAAATGCTTGTTGGGTTCCTGGAACAGACCATGCATCTATTGCTACAGAAGCAAAAGTTGTGGCTAAACTAAAAGAACAAGGAATCGATAAGAACGATTTAACTCGCGAAGAATTTTTAGCTCACGCTTGGGAATGGAAACACGAATACGGTGGAATCATTTTAGAGCAATTAAAAAAATTAGGTTGTTCTTGTGATTGGGAAAGAACTGCTTTTACCATGGATCCAGAAATGTCTGAAGCAGTAATAAAAGTTTTTGTGGATTTGTATAACAAAGGTTTGATTTATCGTGGATATAGAATGGTAAATTGGGACCCTGAAGCAAAGACAACATTGTCTGATGAAGAAGTTATTCACATAGAAAAACAAGGGAATTTATACTATTTAAGTTATCAAATTGAAGGTTCTGAGGATACTTTAACCATTGCAACGACAAGACCAGAAACTATTTTTGGTGATACAGCAATTTGTATCAACCCAAATGATGAGAGGTTTACGCATTTAAAAGGAAAGAAAGCAATAGTTCCTTTGTGTAATCGTGTAATTCCGATTATTGAAGATGAATATGTAGATGTAGAGTTTGGAACAGGATGTTTAAAAGTAACTCCAGCACATGATGAAAATGATAAGGTTTTAGGAGGTAAACATCAATTAGAAGTAATAGATATTTTTAATGAAGATGCTTCTTTAAATTCATTTGGATTGCATTACGAAGGTAAAGACCGATTTGTGGCACGTAAGGAAGTTGTTAAGGAGTTAGAAGAAAAAGGAATTCTAGTAAAAACAGAATCTCATTTAAATAAAGTAGGAACTTCTGAAAGAACCAAAGCTGTTATTGAACCAAGATTATCAGATCAATGGTTTTTGAAAATGGAAGAATTGGTGAAACCAGCAATTGAAGCTGTTTTAGGTGAAGATACAGATATTAATTTGTATCCAAAGAAATTTGAAAACACCTATCGCCATTGGATGGAAAATATTCGCGATTGGAACATTTCTAGACAATTATGGTGGGGACAGCAAATACCAGCATACTATTATGGAGAAGGGAAAGAGGATTTTGTAGTTGCAGAAACTATTGAAGAAGCGCTAAAATTAGCTCAAGAAAAAACAAATAATGATTCGCTATTAGCAACTGATTTAAGACAAGATGAAGATGCTTTAGATACTTGGTTTTCTTCTTGGTTGTGGCCAATGTCAGTTTTTGACGGAATCAGAAATCCAGAAAATGAAGAAATAAAATATTATTATCCAACCAATGATTTAGTAACTGGACCAGATATTTTGTTTTTCTGGGTTGCTAGAATGATAATTGCTGGTTATGAATACAAAGGAGAAAAGCCATTTAACAATGTGTATTTAACAGGTTTGGTACGTGATAAGCAACGTAGGAAAATGTCTAAATCACTTGGGAATTCACCAGATGCATTAAAGTTGATTGACGATTATGGTGCAGATGGTGTTAGAGTTGGTTTATTATTAAGTTCTGCTGCCGGAAATGACTTAATGTTTGATGAAGCACTATGTCAACAAGGAAAACAGTTTGCTAATAAGATATGGAATGCATTCCGATTGGTAAAAGGTTGGAAGGTAGATGCTTCAATTGAGCAGCCAGCAGTTTCTAAAATAGCAACTGATTGGTTCGAATCGAAGTTTCAAACAGTATTAGCAGAAATAGAAGATCATTTTTCTAAATACAGATTATCAGATGCTTTAATGGCAATCTATAAATTAGTTTGGGACGATTTTGCTTCTTGGTTTTTAGAAATGGTAAAACCAGCTTATGGAGAACCAATAGATCAAAAAACGTATAATGCTGTAATTGAAGCATTAGAAAATAATTTAAAATTATTGCATCCATTTATGCCATTCTTAACAGAAGAGATTTGGCAGCATATTACAGAAAGAACATCAGAAGAAGCTTTAATTGTTGCTTCTTGGCCAACTGCTAAAGAAGTGAATGAAGATCTAATTAAAGATTTTACAATGATTACTGATGTGGTATCTGGAATTAGAACTATTCGAAAAGAGAAAAATATTTCGTTTAAAGATGCTATTGAATTGTTTGTGGTTAATAATGAAAAATCGACATCAGATTTAGATGTTGTGGTACAAAAATTAACCAATACTTCATCGATTAATTATGTGTCTGAAAAAGTAGATGGAGCTTCTTTTAGAGTAAAGTCTAATGAATACTTTGTGCCTATTTCTGTGGATGCTATTGATGTTGAAGCTGAAATAGAAAAATTAACAGCTGAATTGAAAAGGGCAGAAGGCTTTTTATTCGGAATACAAAAGAAGCTTTCTAATGAGCGATTTGTAAGTAATGCACCAGAAAAAGTAATTACTTTAGAACGTAAAAAAGAAGCAGATACCTTAGCTAAAATTGAGACAATTAAAGGAAGTTTAGCTAGTTTACAATAGGTTGTTGTTGCGAAAATAAACTTTAAAATAATAAAAGAAGCATCTCATTTTGAGATGCTTCTTTTATTTAATTGATTTCCTAAACGCTAAACTGGCAATTAATCCAATAATTGGGATGATAGCGAACAAGGAATATAAATTTTGATATTCAGCTATTGTTGGGTTTTTTCCTAACATGTACCCAATAAAAAGAGACATAAAAATATCTGGTGTAAAACCAACAACAGAAATAATTCCAACAAGAGTTCCTGTTAGTTGAATAGGAATTTTTGTTTCTTCAATAATTGCAAAATACAAACCGCGTAAAGAGTAAGTACCAAAAGCCATCAAAACAAAACAGGTAAATGAAAAGTAAAGAGCTTGATTGCCTAAAAAGCCAAACCCTAATATTGATGATGCTAAAATTAAAATACTAAAACAAGGAATAATTAATTTTGAAGGGATGAATTTATCAGCAATCCAACCTACTGTTATTGCGGCAATAGGCCTTAAATATTGAATAAATACGGCAAAATAGGTAGACTCTTCTATAGAATAGTTCCATACATCTTTTGCATAAGTACCATAAGTTCCTGTTAGCTTGTATGCACTATAAGCACAAAAAATAATGAATGAATGATAGATGACTTTAGGTTGTTTCATCAAGTCAAAAGCTTGCTTAAAATTAAACTGAAACTCATTACTACTTGTTATTTGCTCTTTTTCTTTTGGTAAAACAAACCATACAAATAAGGCAACTAAAAACACAATTGCAGTTATGGTTCCTATAATGTACTGTAAGGTTTGTACTTTGTTTTCAAAAGTAATGTCAATAGCATTAGTAGGGAAAAAGAAACTTAAAATCGCAGCTCCAGATAAGGCTATAGTTGCGGCAAAAAAGCCTCTACCACCATCAAGTAAACCAAATGATAATCCTTGGTTATGTTTATTACCCCATTGTCTTGTCGCTTTAATTAATGAAGCCCAAAATAATAAGATTGTTGAGACGCCCCAAAAGGCATATAAAACCTTTAAAGTGTTAATAGAGGGAATCACGGTCATCCAAAAACCTCCAATAGCTGTAAGTATTAATGATAGTGATAATAGTTTTCTGGCTTCCCATTTATCAGCGATAAATCCACCAAAAAAATAAGAAATTACAGCAGTAATACCATACAAAGCTTGTGCTTCTCCAATTTGTGCATCAGAAATAACAAAAGCTTCTCTAATGATGGGTTTAAAAACTCTCATTAAAATAAAAGGTAAGAGAAAAATGGCTTCACCAGCAATGATGAGCGCAAGCATGGAGGTGATTTTACTTTGATGTTGCATTTGCCTAATATACGGTATTCTTTTTTGAAGGAATAATTTTTCTATACTTGTGCTTTTTTAAGATTAAAAACGATGTTTTTAGCTAATGGATTTTTCTTTCTCAGATAAATTGAAGTGTCTTTTTCTTATGATTTGATAATGTTTAATTTTAGAGAGGTAAATTATTTTTTTGTAAGTTTGATTTTGTTGACTTTAGTTAAGAAATGACTTAGTACAAAATGGAAAATAAGATATTAGAATACCTCATGAGTCAGGTAGATTTATCTGAGGAAGAAAAATTGTTAATTGCTGAAAGTGTCTCTATCCAGAAATTTAAAAAAGGGACTTTATTGTTAAAAGAAGGAGAAGTGCCTAAAAATTCTTTTTTTGTTATTGAAGGATGTATTCGACAGTATTATTTATTAGATGGAGAAGAGAAAACAACACATTTTTATACAGAAGAACAGTCAACACCCACACATCCTAATTTTAAAACAAAAGCAGCAGCTAAACATTATTTAGAGTGCTCAGAAGATACAACAGTTGCAGTTTGTAAAACAGGAGATGAAGAAGCGTTGTTTAAAGGGAATCCAAAATTAGAAGCTTTAAGTAGGCAACTTACAGAGCAAGACTATGCGAACTCACAAGAGAAGTTTTCTAAGTTTATTTATATGTCTCCAGAAGAAAGGTATTTAGATTTGTTAGAAAATAGAGCAGATTTAATTAATAGGGTTCCGCAATATCAGTTAGCAAGCTATTTAGGAATTAAGCCTGAATCTTTAAGTAGAATCAGAAAAAGAATTTTTAAGTAGCTATTGGTGTTTTACTCCTTTAATTAAAAGATAAATACAAAGAGAAAATTCGCCAATATCTGCTGGTAATGTAACCATGTTGTTTGTGTTAGAAAACATAAAAAACGAAACCATATCTATTAAATATCCAAAGCAACCTATAATTAAAAATATACCAATAAACTTTGGGAAAAACTTAGATTTTATGAGTGTAATTCCTAAAGGTAACAACCATAGACCAAAGAATAATTGTGCAATATGATATCCATTTTGATGCATTTTTATCGTGTATTGCATTTGATTGATTAAGTTTTCGTTAGAAAAGTTTACTGTAGGTAATGTGTCTAAGGCAACATGATTTAATAGGTTTGCACCCATAATAGCAATAGCAATTACGACACAAATTAAAAATAGATTTGCTAAATCTTTTTGAGTTTTTTTTAGTAGTAAATGAAGAAAATAAGCAAGTAAAGTGTAGGAGCAAAGCATTATTAAATCACTAATAAAACCAATCTTTAATAATTGTTTATTTGCAGTAATTATTTCTAAAATGTTTTGGTCGTTTGCTTGATTAAATAGTTTTTGACGCACAATTATTTCAGCAAAAACTCCAGATACAATTAAAGCTAAATAGCAAATACCAGCTATTCTGGCTAATTTCTTTTTTGAATAAGGCATTGTAAAAAGGTTAAATATTCTGTACAAAAGAACAATTAACCTCTAAAAATTACATTGACTTAAGTTAAGAAGTTGGTTATACTAATGCTTCTTTTAAAATACTAATCGGGTGTTTTGCAATTCGACTTGTTCCATCAAAAATTTGATGCCTACAACTTGTTCCTGCTGCAGCAATTTCAGTATCGTTGTTGCAGTTTCTTACTTTAGGAAAAAGACTGTCTTCTCCAACTTGCATACTTAAATCATAATGTTCTTTTTCGTACCCAAAACTACCTGCCATTCCACAACATCCAGTGTTTAGTATTGTTACAGAATAGTTGGTTGGGATATTAAGAATATTAAAGCTAGCAACAGTGCTAGATAATGCTTTTTGGTGACAATGTCCGTGTATTTTTAATGTTTTAGATTCTTGAGTAAACAACCTATCATTGATGTTGCCTTCTTTGAACTCATTATTTAAAAATTCTTCTAATGTAAATGTGTTTTTAGCAATGTTTTTAGCAGCTTCCTTATCATCAGCTAAGCGAATGTATTCATCTCTAAAAGTTAAAATTGCTGAAGGCTCTATTCCGATTAATGGCGTATCTGAATTAATTACGTCTTTAAAAATATCAATATTTTGATTGCAAACAGCTTTGGCTTCTTTTAAAAAGCCTTTAGAAATAAAAGCTCTACCACTTTCTTGGTGTTTGATAACTTTAATGTTATAGCCAAGTTTTTTCAACACATAAAAAGCATCTTTACCAACTTCTACATCATAATAATTGGTAAACTCATCATTAAACAAATAGATTGTTTTCTTGGAGTTTTTACTAGTAGTTTTTTGTTGTTTTTGATGCCATTTTTCAAAAGTTTTTGGCGCTAGTTTAGGAACACTTCTTTTTTGTGCAACACCCATCATAGCTTTGGCAATATAAGTGTTAAGAAAAAAGTTTGTAAGCTTTGGAGTGATGCTTCCTAATTGATTGTATTTTACATTATTTGCAAATAGTTTACTTCTAAAAGAGTAGCCATTAGTTTCTTGATATTGGTATAAAAACTCTGCTTTTAAAGCAGCTACATCAACATTACTTGGGCACTCAGAAGCACATGCTTTACAGCTTAAACATAAATCAAAAACATCTTTTAATTCTTTATGATTAAATCTGTTTGTTTGATCGGAGTTAGTTAAAAACTCTCGTAAAGTATTTGCTCTAGCTCTTGTTGTGTCTTTTTCATTTTTACTAGCTCTGTAACTCGGACACATCGTTCCGCCAGCAGCAACTGGTTTTCTACAATCTCCAGAACCGTTACATTTCTCAGCTAACTTTAAGATACCTTCACTTTCAGAAAAGTCTTGTATGGTTTTTATAGTAGGTTCTTTTCTGTCAATTTCGTAGCGTAAACTTTTATCCATAGGAAAGGCGTCAGTAATCTTTCCTTTATTAAAAATATTGTTCGGGTCAAATGCTTTTTTTATACGTCTAAGTAGTTGATAGTTTTCTTCTCCAATCATTAATGGAATAAATTCTGCACGAACAATTCCATCTCCATGTTCACCACTAAATGAGCCTTTGTATTTCTTGACTAGTTCTGCAGTTTCAGTAGTTATCTTTCTAAATAAAACAACATCTTCAGATTTTTTTAGATTAAGAATTGGGCGTAAATGTATTTCCCCAGCTCCGGCATGTGCATAATACACAGCTTCTTGCTGGTATTTATCCATAATTGTGGTAAATTCTTCAATAAAATCTGGTAAATCATTTAAATCAACAGCAGTATCTTCTATACAGGCAACAGCTTTGTGGTCACCAACCATATTTCCCAAAAGCCCTAATCCAGCTTTACGTAATGCAAAAATTTTATTAATATCAGTACCGTAAATTTTTGGATGATGATAACCTAATCCGCTTTTTTCTAAATCTACTATGAGTGAATCTGCTAATTTCTCAGCTTCTTCTATAGTATCAGCAGCAACTTCGAGCATTAATACAGCTCCTGGGTCACCTTGTAGGAAGAAACGGTTTCTGGCCTGTTCTCTGTTGTTTTTTGTACAATCTAAAATGACTTTATCCATTAATTCACAAGTATATAACTTGTGGTTCATGGTAATTACTGTTGCTTTTAAGCTTTCATTTACGCTTTTAAAATGCGAAGTAACCATGATGCTTTCTTTAGGTTGTACTTCGTCTAATTGAATAGTGATTTGAGTAGAAAAGGCAAGAGTACCTTCACTTCCAGAAAGAAACTTAGCAACATTAATGGTAGGTTCGGTACCTCCAAACAAGTCAGATTTTAAAAACTCATCAACAGCATATCCTGTATTTCTTCTATGTATGCTTTCTTTTGGAAATTCTTTTTTTATTTCTTCTTGAGCAGAGTCAAAAATTAATTCATCGTAAATCGCTTTGTAAATGCTTCCTTCAAGAGTCTTTAATTCCATTTTCTTTGTAAACTCATCTGAAGAGATTTCAGAAAAAGTAGCAAAACTTCCATCACTTAAAATTACATCTATAGAAAGTACTTTATCTCTTGTTACACCATATCTAATAGAGGTACTTCCTGATGAGTTGTTTCCAACCATTCCACCAATCATACAGCGATTAGAAGTAGAAGTATTTGGTCCAAAAAACAACCCATGAGGTTTTAAATAACGATTCAAATCATCTCTAATAATTCCGGGTTGTAGCGTGACTGTTTTTTTATGAACATCTAAAGAAATGATGTTTGTAAAATGTTTAGAAACATCTACAACAATTCCATCTCCAACACATTGACCAGCTAAAGAAGTTCCGGCAGTTCTAGGAATAAGAGTGGTGTTATTTTCTTTTGCAAAAGCAATTAATTGCTGAATATCTTTTTCGTTTTTTGGATAGGCAACAGCCAAAGGGATTTTACGATAAACAGAGGCATCTGTAGCGTAAATGGTTTTATGTAAATTGTCAAAAAATAATTCCCCTGTAAGAGAATTGTTTAAATTTTGCAAGTTAGTTTCTGCAATCATCTTTAATTGTTTTCAATCATTTTTCCTAGAATCTCTTTCGTCATTTTAGCGGCTAAAAAAGCAGTCATATTTTGAAAATCTCTATCAGGATTATACTCTACAATATCTGCTCCAATAATTGGAGTATCTATACTTTGTATTAATTCAATTACTTCTCTAGAACTGAATCCTCCAGGTTCATGATGTGATACACCAGGAGCAAAAGCAGGATCAAATCCATCCATATCTAAAGAAATATATAATGGATTTTGAAAAGCTTTGATATTATTAAGATCCCAGTTTTTCATTTGATGTATTTCTACATTGAATTTTTGCGCTTGTTCTGCTTGATGGGTATTTAAAGTTCTAATACCTACTTGCACTAGTTTAACGGCTAATTTTTCTTCCATTATTCTTGCGAAAGGACAAGCGTGAGAATATTTGTTGTTTTCAAAAACATCATATAAATCTGAATGTGCATCAATATGAAGAATATCAATTATAGGGTATTTTTTCTGATAGGCTTTAATTAACGGGTAACTAATAGAATGGTCTCCTCCAAAACTTAGAATTTTATCATAATTAGTAAGATGCTTTTCTGTAATGGTTTGGATATCAAAATAACTGTTGATTTCAAAATCACCTAAATCAGTAATAGCATTATTTTCTATAGAAATTCCATTTTCAGCAAATAGATTCATAGATCCAGAATGTAAGGCTTCTCTAATTAGTTTTGGAGCTTTTTTAGGACCTTGTTGGTATGAGGAATGTTGATCAAATTGAATTCCTTGTATGCATATTTTAGACATAATTCTTACTGTTAAATAGGGATGTTTCTTTTAAAGCCAGTATCAAAACAGATAAATGTATCTGTGCCAGCAACACCATTAATTAAATGAACTTGTTCGTATAATATCTCACGTAAATGTTCATTGTCTTTTGCAAATATCAGAATAAAAATAGCATAATTACCAGAAACATAATTGCATTCTACAATTTCGTCTATTTTAGACAAACTTTCCATTACAGATTTAGCAAAACGCGCTTCTCTAAGTCGAATACCAGTATAAGATTTAGTTTTAAAACCAAGTTTCTTTTCATCTAAAATAAACTCAGCATTTTTAATAACACCCGCATCTGTAAGTTTTTTAATTCTTTGATGAATTAAAGAGTTAGAGACCTTAAGTTCTTCTGCAATTTGAGAATAAGCCTTACGAGCATCTTTTCGTAAAATTTGTAAAATCTGTTTATCGGTATAATCAAATTGATTTTCCATGGAAGAAAGTATGAGTTAATAATGTCAAATTTATATTTCAGTTTTAATAAAAAGTTATATTGACTAAAAAATATTTGTTTGAGTGTAAAATTAATTAAAATATGATAATTAATGAATTAAATCGATTTATTTTTGCAATGTAAATTTTAATACAAATGACTACTAAAGAAATTTTTGACAAATTGTGGAAAGAGTATACAGAAAGAACTCCATCTGCACAGAAAATAAAAGATTTATTTCAAGATAAAGGGAATGAGGTTTTTAATGATCATGTTGCTTTTAGAACTTTTGATGATCCTAGGGTGAATATTGATGTATTGGCAAAACCATTTATAGCTGCTGGTTATAAAGAATGTGGAGAATATACATTTGAAGCAAAGAAATTATTTGCAAAACATTTTGAACACACTACAGATAAAAATGCACCTAGAGTTTTTATTAGTCAATTAATAACAGCTGAATTTTCTTATGAGCTACAAGGAGAAGTTAAAAAAATGATTGATAGTATTTCTAATGAAGAGTTGTCTTCTGATGATTTAGTATTTAAAGGACGTTTGTGGGAGCAACCATCATTAGAGACCTATGAGCAATTGCAATCAGAAACAGAATATGCTGCTTGGTTGTATGTAAATGGTTTTTGTGCAAACCATTTTACGGTTGATGTAAATAAACTAACTACTTTTAACTCTTTGCAGGAAGTAAACAAATTTTTAAAAGAAAATGGTTTTAAGATGAATGCTTCTGGAGGAGAAATTAAAGGAACTCCTGAACAATTATTAGAGCAATCGAGTGTATTAGCGGATAAAATTCCAGTTCAATTTGTAGAGACTGCTAAAGAAATTACTTCTTGTTATTATGAATTTGCTTTTAGGCATCCTATGAATAATGGAGAATTGTATTCTGGTTTTATTGCAGGTTCAGCAGATAAAATTTTTGAAAGTACGGATATGAAATTACAAGAAGCTTAATGATTATATAGAATTATTGCTATAAAAAAGAAATCGCCGCATATTTATGTGCGGCGATTTCTTTTTTAAAATCTTTTTTAGAGCCGCTTTTCTATCCAATTTTTAAAACTAAAAAAGTTTTGTGGTGCAACACCATGTCCAACTGGATATTCTGAATATTCATGTGATAAGTTGTTGCTGGTTAAAAATACAGGCGCTTTTCTTGCCCATTCAACAGGTAGAACTTGGTCAACTGTTCCGTGAGAGATATAAAAGTCTGTGTTAATTTGTAATTCTGAAATATTATTAGGAATCAATTCATCATTAATATAACCACTTAAGGCGATAACATGGTTTACTTTGTTTGGGTAATTTAAACTCAAAGCATAACTTAAAATAGCACCTTGACTAAAACCTAATAAAAATGTTTTGTTAGGATGAGTTTTGTAGTTGTCTTTTATATCATCTATAAATGTTGCTATTTTGGTTAAGGATTTTCTAGCCTCGTCTAAGTCAGAAAATTTTTCATTGTTTGCATCGAAGTTAATCGCATACCAAGCAAAACCTCCAAAAGCCATGTCGTAAGGAGCTCTAGCGCTAACGATTAGTAATTCATCAGGCAATTCTGAAGCAAAAGAAAACAGGTCTTCTTCATTGCTTCCGTAGCCATGTAGTAATATTAGTAGTGGCGGTTGTTCTTGTGCAACTTTGGGTTGGCGAACAATATAATGTAAATTGGTGTTCATAAATTAGCGAATAACTAATTGGTTGTTGGCAAATATTCCATAAGTTTTTCCTTTTAATTCTTTTCCTAAGAAAATAGCATTTTTAGAGGTGGATAGAATATTTTTTTTGCTAAAAGTGTATTTGTCTTCAGGGTTAAAAAGTGTAAGATCGGCTTTTTCTCCAATAGCAATTTTAGAGATTTCTAAACCAAATAAAGTTCTGGGTTTGGTGGTGAAAGCTTCTATGATATCGGTAAAATTAATGGTATTGTTTAATGCTCCAAAGAAACTCTCAAGTCCAATGGTTCCATTTTTAGCAGCGTTGTATTCTACTTTTTTATTTTCAATATCAATTGGATTGTGGTCAGAAGTTATAATATCTATTGTTCCATCTTTAACAGCTTCAATTAAAGCATCACAATCTTCTTGTGTTCTTAAAGGAGGAGTAACTTTGGTATTACTGTCAAAACCATGTAATTCATCATCTGTTAATGTTAGGTGGTGTGGCGTAACACTGCAACTAACCTTTAGACCTTTCTTTTTAGCTTCTCTAATTAGCTCTACAGATTTTTTTGTGCTAATAGTTGGTATGTGTAATTTTCCTCCAGTGTACTCTAGTAAAAATAAATCTCTTGCAACCTGTAAGTGTTCTGCTAAAGCAGGAATTCCTTTTAAACCTAGTTTGGTGCTGTTTTTACCTTCGTTAACCAAGCCTTCTCCAGCAATAAGTTTGTTTTTTGGGAAGCTTATTACTAATCCATCGAAGTTTTGAGTGTATAACAAAGCAACTTTCATTAAGTTGTCATTTTGCAAAGGTTTGTTATAATCACCAAAAGCAATTGCGCCAGATTGTTGCATATCGTACAATTCTGCCATTTCTTTTCCTTCACTTTTTTGAGTTAAAGAAGCAATAGGGAAGAGTTTGGTTGCGTTGCCAAAAGATTTGTTAATCAGAAACTCTACGGCAGATTTATTGTCAATTACTGGTAATGTGTTTGAGTTAACTGCTACTGCGGTAAATCCGCTTTTTGCGGCAGTGTACAAACCGTTGTTGATTGTTTCTCTCTCTTCAAACCCAGGTTCTCCAAAAGAAACACTAGCATCAAACCAACCATTGGAAATGTGAAGGTTTTCTAATTCAACAACAGTATATTCTGGTTTGATAGTAATTGAGTTTTCAATTTTTTCAATGACACCATTGCTAATTAAAATGTCTTTTTTTTGATTATTGAATTGACTGTGAGCGTCTATTATAGTAGCTGATTTTAGTAGCGTACTCATGGTTTGAAGAATTTTAGAATCAATATTTCAAAGAGCAAAGATACAATAGCTAATGCTAAAAACCATTTCCAAAGCCAAGTAACTTTGTTTTTTTCTGAATTTTCTTTGAAAAACTTACTAATAGAATCGCTGTAGTTTATGTTTTCATTGTTTTTAGCAAGTTCTTTTACGTCTAGAAAGTTTAAGCTGCTTTCATCTTTGGTATAATTAAAAGCGATGGTTGCTATAGTTTTGTCTTTGTTGGTAATGTTGTAAAAGCCGTTTTGTGTTGGTTTTTCTTTGGTGGTTAAAGTTGTTTTAGAAGAAAAACTCTGTTGTAATGGGATAAATGATTCTTGTGTATTGCTAATCGATACGACTTCATTTTTTTCTAATGTGATTGGAATGGCAATGTTGTTTTCTTGAAGGATGTTGTAATATGGTTTTGCAAGTTGAGCACTTAATTTTGCAAATTTGTAAAAAACAGGCACGATCAAAGGGGAGTTTGTGAAATTGCTATTTGTTGAATTTATAGCGCTAGAAAACCAATATAATTTTCCAGTTTTGGTAAAAATTTCTTCAAGAAAATTTTGTTGATTTTCAAAACGAATTAATGAAGAGGTGTTTTTAAAATTAGTCGAATAATAATTTTTATTTATTGGGAATTGAAAATTTCGAATCTCTTTTGAAAAGACATTTTTAAAGAATGGAGATTTGAAATTGATGTTTGTAATTCTTGTTGAGTCTTTTTGTAATTGTTGAATTTGACCCTTTGTGCTAGATCTTAAAAATGAGTTATAAGAGTTCAAATTTATTGTTGAGCTAGGGATGATCACTAAGCTTTTATTTTGGTTCAAATGTTCTTGTAAAAGAGTAGCTAATGTTGGTGGGATATTGTCTATCTCATTAAGAATAATTAGCTCTTGTTTTTGGAGTAGATTATAGTTAATGTTTTGTAAAGAACTACTGCTAAAATTAAACTCATTTTTTGAGTAAATTTTTGATAAGAAATCAGCCTTTTTCCCGATGTTGAAAACAGTGGTTTTTTGACCTGAGTTTAGGGTGAAAAAATAATGATTGTCAAAAGTGTAAACATCGCTAAAATCTAAGGTAATTTTACCATTGAATTTTGAAATGTTTTGAATAGGGAAGGAGATTTGTTTTTTTGAATCTTTGTTGATGTTAAATGTTTGTTTGGCAAAAACAACATTATTGTTGTAAAGAGTTATTGGGATATTCTCTTTGGCAATTCCTTGGTTGTTTATAGTAATATCTAAGATAAAATTAGCATCACCGTTAACAGCAATAAATAAACTATCTATTGAAAGATTGCTTTTTGAGTTTGGTAAGGTCTGAATTAAATGAAATTTCGATTTTACATTTGTAACATCTTCTTTTTTAATATTTTGAAAATCAGATATTAATATATTTTTATGTGAAGTGTTAGTTTGGTTTTCTTTTTCGCTTTCAAATTTTAATAAAACACTATTGAAACTTGTGCTTTTTGCTTCTGAAGAGGTATTTAAAAGTATGTTTTTTAATTCAATTGAACTAATTTTTTTGTAAAAATTTGAGTTAGTTAACAAACTATAAGTTGCTTTTTCAGAACTACTATTTATAATTTCTTTAATCGTGTTTTGAAGTAAATTTCCTTTTTCTCCTTTTGCATTTAAACTTAAAGAATTGTCAAGATAAATGAAATTATGTGTTTTTAAACTGTGTTTTTGAGAGCTATTATAGGGCTGAGAAAAAGCAATAATTAAGGCAGAAAAAAGCAAGATTCTAGTACATAAAATTAACCACTTTTTTAGTCGAGAACTTTTGCGAGTTTGTTGTGTTAATTTTTGTAAAAAAGCAACGTTGGTAAATGCTGTTTTTTGAAACCTTTGAAGCTGGAATAAATGCACCAAAATTGGTATCAAAATAAAACCTAAAAAGTATAAAAATTCTGGGTATTTAAACTGCATCTTTTTTTATTGAATTTCAAATATAATGAAAGTATTAAATATACAGTTTTTGAACTGAGAAATATCTAAAATTTATCCTCTTTTAAAAAGAGTTTTTTGATTAAAATTTTTCGAAAACACCCAAGCCAAATAATGCAAAATCATATTTACTTGGATCGTTTTTATCTAAAACTCGTAGTTGAGAATCTAATTCAAATAATGCTTTCCAATCGTTTTGTTTTCGATGCAAGAGTCCTAATTTTCGAGCAACATTTCCAGAATGTACATCTAATGGGCAAGATAATTTTGCCGGAGAATGCGTTTTCCAAATTCCAAAATCTACTCCTTTTTGATCATTTCTTACCATCCAGCGTAAAAACATATGAATTCTTTTTGCAGCAGAACCTTTTAATGGATCTGATACATGTTTTAACGATCTAGATTGATGAGGTATTTCAAAAAAGGTTCTTTTAAAATCTGAAATACTTTGTTGGTAATTTTGAGCATTGTCTTTAGGAGTAAGAATGCTTTCTAGCCCATTGTGTTTCGTATAGATGTGTTTTAAAGATAAAATAAACTGTATGGCATCGATACTGTTAAATGTTCTGTGAACAAAGCCTTCAAATCGACTTAAATCTGATTCTTGGTGATTTAATACAAAGTCATAAGGAGAATAATCTAAGAGTTCAATAAACCTTGTTGCATTCTTAATAATCATTTTTCTATTTCCCCAAGCAATTGTTGCAGCTAAGAAGCCTGCAATCTCAATATCTTCTTTTTGTGAGAATTGATGTGGAATTTGGATAGGATCAGATTCGATAAAGTTAGGATTATTATACAATGCTACCTTTTCATCTAAAAACTCCTTTAAATCAGGTTTAGGTAATGGCATCTTTTGCTATTAAAAATAATGAAAATAGAAAACCGTTATACAAAGCATGAAGCGCTATAGCCCAAAGCAATCCAAACCTAACTCGAATAAAACCTAAATACAAACCAATAAGTAATTGTGGAGCAATTAAAATTGGAGAAAAAAGTAAAATACTAGTATCAATTTCATAATTGCTAATGTGGGCAAAACCAAAAATAATTGCTAAGGTGTAATAAGCAATTTTAAAGGCCTTTCTTCTTTTAAATAACGTTAATGGAGCTCTAAATATAAGTTCTTCAATGATAGGAACTATAACAACTGCAAATAGAAAAACATACAATGGACTTTTACTATCAAAAAGTTCGCCTATAGAATGATTTTCTGTGTTAACTGCTCCTAATTCTTCAATTATAGAACTAATAATTGTTAATAGAAACGAAGAGATAAAGCTGATAAATAATAAAGAAATAAGCTTTTTAAGACGATAAATAAATTGCGTATTAGAATCCTTTTCTGGAGTAGGATTTTTAATATAAGAAAAAAGTTCGTGAGCAGTTTTTATCATACTATTACACCGTCTTTCATTACTAATTTTCTATCGGCCATATTGGCAAGCTCTTCATTATGAGTAACCAAGACAAAGGTTTGTCCAAATTGATCTCTTAACTCAAAAAACAATTGGTGTAGTTTTTTTGCAGATTCAGAATCTAAATTACCACTAGGTTCATCAGCTAAAATAACTGAAGGTTTGTTAATTAACGCTCTAGCTACAGCTACACGTTGTTGTTCTCCTCCAGATAATTGGTTAGGTTTGTGTTCATATCGATCCTCTAACCCTAAAAAATTAAGTAATTCTTTGGCTCTTGCTTCAGTTTCCTTTTTGTCTTTTTTAGCGATAAATGCAGGTATACAAACATTTTCTAAAGCGGTAAATTCTGGTAATAATTGATGAAATTGAAAAATAAATCCAATGTGTTGATTTCTAAATCTAGATAGTTCTTTGTCAGCTACTCCTCGTAAAGAAATATCATTTAGTTTTAATTCATATTCAAATTCACTTGAAGGTTTATCTAAGGTTCCTAAAATTTGTAATAGTGTTGTTTTTCCAGCACCAGAATGGCCTACAATTGCAACAACTTCTCCTTTTTTAATGTGGAGATTTACACCTTTTAAGACTTTTACATCTCCAAAAGTTTTATAAATGTTTGTAGCTTTTATCATTGTTATAAATCAGTTAAGCGAATGTATTAAAAATAATGCTACTAAAAAATAAAAAACCTTGAAGCTTAATGTCTTCAAGGTCTTTTTTTATATACTATTTAAATGGAATTTAAAAAAGGTTTTTTAGTTTATTGTAATCTACAAAGTATACAAATCTAAGTGAGAAAGTATGTTTGTGAGATTCATCAAATAACTTGTCTAAGTTTTCAAAAAACGATTGTCTTGCATTGTTGTTAAACCCAGATAAAGAATGACGGTAAAAAGCGATGATCTGACTTCCTGGAGCAAATTGCCAAACATAATTTAAATCTAAGTTCCAGTTGTTAAAGTTTACATCATGGTTTTTGTCGTATGCACTAGTTTCTAGTTGTCCGTTACTAGTATTTAACTTGTAAAAGTTATTGTATGGTACTTTACTCCAATTGTGTCTAAAAGTTAAAGATAAAGAAGAGTTTGTGCTAAAATTGTAACGGCCAGATAAAGAATTATCATAAGAGGTCCAATCACGTTGTCCAAAGATAATGTCATCTTGAAAAGGAGCAAGAGTATTGTCATTTGCTACATCATTAGCAGATACTTTTGTAATGTATCCTTGACCATTTTTAGTTTTGTCATAACTTAATCTATAGCTCATAGAAAATTGACTGTTAAATCGGTAACTTGGACTGATATTGAATCCAAAAGAACTTTGGTCGTAGTCGCTGCTAATAAAGCTTCTGTAGACAAAATAATTCCAACGTAATTTTTTTCTATCATCAGTATTCCCCCAAGTATTTATGTTGATGTTTCTTGGTTGCTTAAAGAAGATACCACTTGTACTTCCTTGTCTTGGCTCAAAAAAGTCTTTATCGTTTAAGTTGAAATTAATATTACCTCCAAAATTGAACCTTTTTTTAGTGTTAGCCCAAAAGTTTAATCCAACATAGGCTCCTGTATAAGTTCCATCATGGTGTAAATACTGAGCATTGTAATTTAGGTTAATACCACCATTATTTAAAAATCCTTTAGGTTTTAATAAACGGTATCTAAAGTTACCATAAACAACTTGCTCGTTGTTACTAAATAATATTCCTAAATCGTTAGGGTTATAGTTTTTGTCTTCAAAATTATAACCTATTTCCCAAGCCCATTTTCCAGAGTGCTTTCCAATACTTGTGTCAAAAGTGTACCCTGTATGTGGCTCAGAAGGATCATCAGAAATGTTGGTCATTTTAAAGCTTCCATCAATATTATAAGTACTGGTTTTATCTTGTATATGCCATAATAATCCAGTAGCATTTGCATCTCTAAAATCATCTCCAACACGAGTTACATTGGTGTTGATTAATGTTAATGATGAATTCCCGTTAAATTGCTTGTCTACAACAGCAATGTTATAGTTAGCAAAAGGATTGGTAGTTACTTTTCTAACTTCTTTTGTGTTTGTATTCTGAATTTTAGCCTCTGTTTTTTCTGTAATTGCATTGAACAATCCTAATCCCCAGCCATCTTTAGTTCTTCCTGAGATTTTTATGGCATTTAGCATTTGTACTTTTTCTGGATTGTCAATAATTTCTTCGTTAGCACCAAGTTTACCACTTACATCAAAATAGCCAATAGGCCTGTTTCCAATTCTTCTAGAATAGAATAAGCGTCCTTTATTAAATAACTCTGTTCCTTCTGTAAAAAATTGACGTTGTTCTGTAAACTGTTGCTCAAAAGGTCCTAAATTTAATCTTACATTGTCGAAACCAACTTGACTAAAATCTGGAATTAATGTTGCATCAAGTGTAAAATTTTCAGTGATTCCGTATTTTACATCCATACCTACACTCCAGTCAAAATCTGTATCCTTTTCAAAGATTGTTGTTGTTTTTGAGGCATAAGGATATAATGCTAAACGTACAGGAGGTTTGATGTCTTTAAAGTTTTCAAACAATCCATCGTATTGAGTCCAGTTTCCTACAGTATTATCAATATGATTCCATGTAAATTGAGCATTTAAATTTTGTATTCTTCTGTGAAAGTTGATTCCCCAAGATTGAACAGGTCTATTTGCAAAACGCAAAGCTCTGTATGGAATTTTCATTTCTACAATCCAAGAAGTATCATTTTTACTTATGGCACTTTCCCAAACAGCACTCCAATTAAAATCCTCTCTTCCGTTAGATACTTTTGCATCAGCTTGTGACCCAGCTGAACTTACAATAAATTCAAATGGATTTTGACCATCATCATTAGGGTTAATGGTAACTAAGAAGAAATCAAAGTTTCCAAAATTGTCTCTATTCGTAAATTCTGATGGAATTTTTTGAGGGTCTGGAGCATACATGACAGCACTTATATAGATAGCATCATCATTGTAAATTAATTTAACTTCTGTTTTATGAGTTTCTGGTTGAGGAGCTCCATTGTCTGGCCTCATCATGAAAAAATCTTTTGCAACTGGTACATTTTTCCATGCATCATCATTTACTAAACCATCAATTTTAGGAGAAGTAGTAGTTCTTGTAGCTGGTAATTTTTTTCTGTTTTTATTGATTTGTGCATATGATGTTTGTATCGAAGCAACAAATAATAAACATAGGATAAGAGATCTTAATAGCATTTTGAATTAATTATAGTTTTTGATTGATACCCTAAAGACATCAGAAAATTTAATGTGTCACATTTTTATATGTTAATTAAATCTTAAAATGAATTTATGCTCTAAAACTACTATAGAATCAATGTTAAAGAAAAAGAGAAGTAGTGAATTGTAAAAAGGATGTATTGAATTGTAACTAAAAAAAGCTTCTGTAATTTTACAGAAGCTTTTTTGGTAGTTTTTTTAACTATTAAATGTTAAAAGCGTTTTTTATTTTATTATAATCAATAAAGTAGACAAACTTTAAAGAGAACGTATGAGATGCTGGTAGTTTAAGTAGGCTGTCTAAGTTGGTAAAGAAATCTTGATTGGTAATACTGTTGCTATCAAATATATTATTTCTATAGAAGGCGATTAATTGACTACCTGGCGCAAATTGCCATAAATAATTAATATCTAAATTCCAGCTATTAAAATTTTGATTATGATTTCCAATATAACTATGACCTGATAAATATCCATTAGCATTTAAGCTATAAAACTCTGGGTTGTATTGAACGGTTGTCCATAAATATCTAAAAGATAATGATAATGAAGAATTTGTACTAAAACTATATTTTCCATTGAGACCATTTTCTATAGAAGTTCTTTTTCTCTTTCCAAAAATAATAGGGTTGTTTATATTATCTTCGTCTGTACTTGGGTCTATATCAACGTTTGTAACATAGCCAATAACATTTTTGTTCTTATTATAATTAAATCGATATACTAAAGAGAATTTATTGTTGAATCTGTAACGAGGAGAAAAATTAAAGCCATATCCTTTTTGATCCGTATTAAATACCTTAGAAGCAAATATTCTAAAATCAAAAGCAAATTGTTTTCTAAAATCTGTAGATACAAATGAGTTGAAATTAAGTCTAGGATCTCTTGTTAAAAATCGTCTTTCTTTAATAATAATTCTTCTTGGTTCAAAATAATCGTAAGTTTTTCCAATGGTACCATTTAGATTAGCACCAAAAGAAAGTCGCTTTTTTGTACTAGCAAAAACATTTAATCTGTAATTATTACCTGTATAAACAGCTGGTTTGTACAAGAAATTATTTACTACTCTAAAGTTGACTCTAAAATTATTAAAATTTCCAACAGGTTGTAAAATACGATAGCTTAGATTAGAATAAATAGACTGTTTGTTGTTTCTTCTTTGAAACCCAAGATCATTAAAGTTAAAATGGTCGTCTTCCATATTATATCCGATTTCACCCTGCCAATTTCCAGCAATTTTAGCGATACTGGTATCGAAAGAATATCCGCTATCGGTCATTCCATTTTCTTTTATGCTACTCTTTTTTAAGAAACCATCTATAAAATAAGTATTTTCTTTAGTTACGAGTCGGTAAAGTAGTCCAGTAACATTGGCGTCACGGAATTTTCCTTCTCTTAAAACATTAGTGTTTACCAAACTAACAAAAGAGTTTTTGTTAAATTGTTGATCGAGTACAAAGACATTATAATTGGCCAAAGGTTCAGTTACTTTCTTGTAAAATTCTTCTGTAGTTACATTCCCTTGAGTAATTGTTCTTTTGATGGTGGCTTTGGTTATATCTGTAATGGCATTAAAGAAACCAATTCCTAATCCATTTTTAGTTCTACCAGAAATTTTGATAGCATTTAACATGTTTACCTTTTTAGGGTTGTCTATCACTTCTTCATTTGCAGCTAAGTTATTAGAAGCATCACCATGTCCTACAGGTTTGTTACCGATTCTTCTAGAATAGAACATTCTTCCTTTGTTGAAGAGTTCTGTACCTTCTGTAAAAAACTGTCTTTGTTCTGAGAAACGTTGCTCAAAAGGTCCTAGATTTAATCGAACGTTATCAAAAGCAGCTTGTCCAAAATCGGGAATCAATGTTAAATCTAACGTAAAATTTTCTGTAATTCCATATTTTAAATCCATTCCAATATTGTGATTGTATTTGGTTTTACCATCAAAATGATTAGCTGTGGTTGATGCATAAGGGTAAAAAGCCAATCGAGTAGGAGGGTTGATGTTTTTAATTCCAGTTAGTACTCCATCATATTGAGTCCAAATACCTTTTGTATTGTCTATATGACTCCACGAATATTGAGCATTTTGTCGAATCATTTTTCTGTGGAAATTAATTCCCCAAGTTTGTACTTCTTGATTAGAAAAACGTAAAGCTCTATAAGGTATTTTTATTTCTACGGACCAACCGTTATTGTGAAATTGAACAGCACTATCCCAAACGGCACTCCAATTAAAATCTTCTCTTCCGTTAGAGACAAAAGCATCTGCTTGTGTACCAGTACTCATTACAATAAATTCGGTAGTATTTAGTCCATCATTATTTGGATTGATGCTTACGTTAAAAAAATCAGATTGGCCAAAAGCATCTCTGTTGGTGAACTCTCTTGCAATTTTGTCTGGTTCAGGATCATACATCATTGCACTTATATAAATCGCTTCATCATCATAAACAATACTTACTTCTGTTCTGTGAGAAGTTGCTTCTTTTTCACCATTATTTGGTCTAACCATGAAGAAGTCTTTAGCTACTTGAGTTCCTTTCCAAGCATCATCATCAAGCTTTCCATCAATTTTTGGTGCTTTGTTAATACTTCTATTTATGTGTAGAGTTTTCTTCTTTTTCGTGGTCTGAGCCAAAGAAATTACACTTGTCAATGCGAAGATGTAAAATAGTAGTTGAGAGCTTTTTATCATCGAATTTTATAGTAATTAGTTTCCGGAAGCTAAAGTATTTATGTTTGAATTTAATTATCATAAAATCATGTTAATTTCTTGGTGAATTCTCTTAATTTTTACATAGAAATAAATTGTGTTTTATTTTATCATTTTTAATCCTTTATTCTAAATTGAATTTGTATTTTTGTGGCGTTAAAAAACATTCTTAAAATGAATTTACACGAATATCAAGGAAAAGAAATCTTAAATAGCTTTGGCGTTAGAATTCAACGCGGTATTGTAGCTAATAACCATAAAGAAGCTGTAGATGCAGCGAAACAATTAACAACAGAAACTGGTACAAGTTGGTATGTTGTAAAAGCTCAGGTTCATGCTGGTGGACGTGGAAAAGGAGGAGGAGTTAAGTTGGCTAAAAACTTAGCTGAAGTAGAAACAATTTCTAATGATATTATTGGAATGATGTTGGTTACACCTCAAACTTCTGCTGAAGGAAAGAAGGTAAACCAGGTTTTAATTTGTGAGGATGTTTATTATCCAGGAGAATCTGAAACGGAAGAGTTTTATATGTCTGTATTATTAAATAGAAATACAGGAAGAAATATGATTATGTATTCTACTGAAGGTGGAATGGATATCGAGACTGTTGCAGAAGAAACTCCGCATTTAATTTTTACAGAAGAAATTGATCCTACAATGGGATTATTACCTTTCCAAGCTCGTAAGATTGCTTTTAACTTAGGATTGTCTGGTGGAGCAATGAAAGAAATGGTAAAATTTGTTACTGCTTTATATACTGCGTATGTAAAATCAGATTCTTCTTTATTTGAAATTAACCCTGTATTAAAAACATCTGATGATAAAATTTTAGCGGTAGATGCTAAAGTTACTTTAGATGATAATGCATTATATAGACATAAAGACTATGCTCAATTACGTGATTTACGTGAAGAAAATCCTATTGAGGTAGAAGCAAATGCTGCTGGATTAAATTATGTAGATTTAGATGGTAATGTTGGATGTATGGTAAACGGAGCTGGGTTGGCAATGGGAACTATGGATTTAATTAAGCAAGCTGGAGGAGATCCTGCGAACTTCTTAGATGTTGGAGGAACTGCAGATGCTCAACGTGTAGAGACTGCTTTTGGTATTATCTTAAAAGATCCTGCTGTAAAAGCAATTTTAGTAAATATTTTTGGTGGAATTGTACGTTGTGATAGAGTAGCACAAGGTGTAGTTGATGCTTATAAAAATATGGGAGATAAAATTAATGTTCCTATTATTTGTAGATTACAAGGAACAAACGCTAAGGAAGCTAAAGAATTAATTGACAATAGTGGAATGGAAATTATTTCTGCTACAGAATTCCAAGAAGCTGCTGATAAAGTGCAAGAAGTTTTAGCTTTATAAGCTAAAATTCTTAGAAAAATATATTTAGTAAAAAAGCCTCACATTGTGAGGCTTTTTTTATGAATACAACTAAGTAATTTATTTTAAAAAATTGCTTATAAAACTTTCTTTATAGGCTCTACCGATTGGTAGCTGTTTTTCAGATTCTAAATACACTAAATTTCCAACAACTTTCACTACTTTATGATTGTTAATGATATGAGATTTATGTATTTGCACAAATTGATTATTGGGTAATTTAAGTAGCCAGGTTTTTAAAGAAAATGTAGTAAGTATTTTTTTATTGTGAATATAAACTTCAGAATAATCAGAAGAAGCTTCAATACATTCAATCTCAGAGATGATTATTTTAATATATTCATGTCCAGATTTAACAAAAAGAAAATCTTTATAATCCTCACTTTTAGTGCTAACACTACTTTTAATAAGATCGTATACTTTGGTAACAGCCATAGTAAAACGTTCAAAAGAAAAAGGCTTTAAAAGATAGTCAATGGCATTTAACTCATAGCTTTGAATAGCATAATCAGAAAATGCTGTAGTTAATATTACTTGAGGTTTTTTATCTAAAATTTGTAAAAAATCGATGCCAGATATCTTTGGTAAATGAATATCTAAAAAAAGTAAATCTACCGAATGCTCTTTTAAAAACTGTAAAGCATCTAATGGATTTGAATAAATACCTACTAATTCTAAGTATTCAATATCAGCAATATATTTTTCTAATATCCTCTGTGCTGGTGGTTGATCTTCTATGATTAAACAACTAATCATTTATTTAATTTAAGTGTTAAATCTACAAGATAAATATTATTTTCTGATGTTATTTCTAACTTATGTGCTTTAGGATAAATTAACTCAAGTCTCTTTTTTACATTCGATAAACCTATGCCTTTTGCTAAGTTTTGTGTATTGGTGTTTTTAAAGAAGCTGTTTTTACAAATAAATCTAAGCTCATTATTGATCACTTCTATAGAAATATCAATACTTATAGCATCAGACTGACTTGCTGTACTGTGTTTAAAAGCATTTTCAATAAATACAATTAAAATTAGTGGAGCAATTTTATAACCAGACCCAATATTTCTTGTACTAAAACTAATGTTTCCTCTGTTTTCAATTTGCAATTCATTTAAAGCAGTAAAACTTTTTAAATGTTCTATTTCTTTATTTAGAGAAACAACATCTTCTTTACATTCATATAGCATAAATCGCAATACAGAAGAAAGCTCTAAAATAATAGAGGGCGTTTTTGGTGAATTTTCTAATGAATAAGAATACAAGTTATTTAAATTGTTAAATAAGAAATGTGGGTTGATTTGCGTTTTTAAAAAGCGCAATTCACTTTCTTTAATACTTGCTTGTAATTTTTTTAATTCGCGTTGTTTTTTTATGGTGTCCCAGGTAATTTTAAAACCTACCATCATAAAAATAATAGGAAAAATACTTAACAAAGTATAAAACATATTAGAAATATGCTCAGCTCTATCTCCACCAACCAAAAAAGGTTCTAATAATAATTCTTCAATAAAATAAACAGCTAAAAAAGTACAAATTATGCTACTCCAAAAAGCAATGAGTTTTTTATTGTAAAAAAACTTCGGAATTAATATGTGGCTAATAAATAAAGCAACAATAGTGTAAAAACTAAAGAAAATAAGATCGTAAAAATGAAATTGCATGTTGTGTTTGTCAAGAGAAAACACAAAGAATAAGAGCACCAAAAATAGTCCCTGATAAAAAAACTCTTTAACTCTATTACTTTTTAATAAATCTTTCATTTAGTAAAATGTTACTATATATAGTACTTTCAATCTAAAATTTACACGAAATCTATATAGAAAATCAAAGTTACATGGAATAATAAATATAAAAAGAATAAATCAGTAATCGACATTTTTTACAGGGTAAACAACATCTTGATGTTTGAGGTAAGAACTAAGCTGTTTAAAGAAAAAAATAGCATAAACCCTATTGATATAAGACTTTTGTTAGATAAATAAGATGTATGATGAATAAAATATCAAAAGCACTTCTATTACTTTGTGTCAGTTTCTTTTTTAATGTGGCTTATGCTCAAAAAAGTATTCTTGTAAAAGGAAAAGTGATAGAAGCAAGTACAAAACAGCCTTTAGAGTTTGTTTCTGTTATGGTTATGGATGCAGTAAGTAACCAACCAGTTGCAGGAACAACAACTATACAAGATGGAACTTTTACGGTTCAAAGTAAGAAAACCAATATTTATATTAATGTGAGTTTTATTGGGTTTAAAACTCAGGTTTTTAAAAACCTTACAGTTTCAAAATCTAATGTAATTGATTTAAAAACGATTTCTTTGGCAGAAGACGCACAGCAATTGGATGAAGTAACAATTAGAGCAGAAAAATCTCAAACAGTTTTTAAACTAGACAAACGAGTATTTAATGTTGGTAAAGATTTAAGTAGTACTGGAGCAAGTGCTTTAGAAGTGCTAAACAATGTACCTTCTGTAAATGTAAATATTGAAGGGCAAATTAGTTTACGAGGAAGTCAAGGAGTACAGATATTAATTAATGGAAAACCTTCTGTATTAGCTAGTGAAGAAGGAAATGCTTTAGGAAGTATTACCGCTGATATGATTGAGAAGATAGAAGTGATTACCAATCCATCAGCAAAATACGATGCGGCAGGAACTTCTGGAATATTGAATATTGTATTAAAAAAGTCAGAAAAAAAAGGAATCAATGGAGGAATTTCTTTGAACACAGGTTCGCCAAATAATCATAGTATAGGGTTGAGTTTAAACAGACGTACCGAAAAGTTTAATTTATTTAGTCAGTTAGGATACGGAAGAAGAACTTTCCCTAGAACAAGTAGAAATACAAGCCTAAATAAAACAACAAATGATTTACTAACCACTATTGGAGATAGTGAAAAAAACGAAACATTTTTTAATTTCATTTTAGGAACTGATTATCATATTAATGAACAAAATGTTATTACGCTTTCTGGTAGATATGCTTTTGAAGATGAAAAAGAAAATGCAGACCAAAATTATCAATTTACCAATCAGGCACAAGTAGTAACACAATCTTGGAATCGAAAAGAACTAACTACAGCTTCTAACCCAAAATGGGAATACGAATTACAGTATAAAAAAGATTTTAAAGATCATAAAGACAGAAGTTTACTTTTTAGTGCTTTGGGAACTTCCTTTGGAAAAGATAAAAATTCAGATTTTAACAATACTACAATTATTGGAGCAAACCCTAATGCAGCACAAAAAGCAGTTACAAGTTTTGCAGAATATCAATATACATTTAAGTTAGATTATACACATCCATTTCAAGATACATTTACTTTAGAAACGGGTGCTCAGTATGTAATTGATGATGTTTCTAATGATTATGAAGTACAAGAGTTGGTTAATAATAATTGGGTAGTAGATACCAATTTTAGTAATGTATTTAGTTATAAGCAAAATGTATTTGGACTGTATTCAACTTTGGCATATGAAGGAGAGAAATGGGGAATAAAAGGAGGATTACGATTAGAAGCAACTGATTTAAAGACAAAGTTAGTAACGACCAATCAGAACAACAATCAGAAATACACCAATCTATTTCCAAGCTTTCATACGTCGTACAAGGTTACAGAAGCTGTTTCTTTACAAGCAGGATACTCAAAACGTATTTTTAGACCAGAATTGTGGGATTTAAATCCATTTACCTCTTTTAGAGATAACTTTAATTTATCTACTGGGAATCCAAATTTGAAACCAGAATTTACGGATTCGTATGAGATTACTAGTATCTTTAAAATAGAAAAGGGGTCTTTAAATTTTGGTATTTATCATAGAGCAACTCAAGATGTAATAGAAGAAATTACCACATTTGTAAATAATGTAACCACATCCAAACCTGATAATATTGGAACCAATAATACCACGGGAGTTGAGTTAAATGCAAAATACAGTCTAACGAACAAAATTACTTTTATGGGTGATTTTAACTATAATAGATTTAAACGTAGAGGTCAATTTGCTCAAACTAATTTTGATTTTAATGGAAATCAATGGTCTTCTAGAGTTACAGGTAAATTTAAATTACCAGCCAACTTTACTCTAGAAGCTACAGGGAACTACAGATCTAAATTTAAAACCGTACAAAGCGAAGTTGCTGATAATTTATTCATGAATTTAGGATTACGTAAGAAGATGTTTAATGGAAGGTTAAATGCCAATTTAAGTGTTCGAGATCTTTTTGCTTCACGTGTTCGAGAATCGATTACTAATCAGCCAAGTTTTTATCAAACATCTTATAGTAGAAGAGGGCGTTTTATAACGGTTGGAATCAGTTTTGGATTTGGAAAAGGAGAGGCTATGGAATTTTCTGGACAGAAACGTTTTTAATAGACAGTAAATAGAAATAATAACAAAATAACAATCAAAATGAAAAAACAATCATTCATTGCATTGGCAATACTAATTTCAGGAGTATTTTTTATCTCTTGTAAAAGTGAAAAGAAAACAGAAGTTAAAGAAGCTGTAGAGGTAGAAGAAAGAGTTATTGATGCTGCAGATAGCGGATTTAAAGTAGCATCAACATCCATTCTTAATTGGAAAGCGAACCAAATAGGAGGTGGGCATTATGGTACATTTAATGTGGAAAGTGGAACTATTAGTTTATCAGAAAATAGTATTACTGGAGGAAGTTTTGTGATCGACATTAAGTCATTAAAAGTTACAGATGTAAAAGAAAAAGAAGATAATAAAGACATCACAGATCATTTATTGAATCCAGATTTTTTTGATTCAGATAAATTTCCAAAAGCATATTTTACCATAACAAAAGTAGAAGGTGCTGTTATTAGTGGAAATTTAAAAATGAAAGGTATTGAGAAAAACATTTCTTTTCCAGTAAAATTAAACGTAACAGATAACACCTTATCATTGACTTCTGATACATTTACTATTGATAGAACAGTTTGGGGAATCACAAAGAGTTCTGGAAAGTTTTTTGATCCTGTAAAATTAGGAGATCATTTAATTAAAGACGATGTAGAATTGTCTATAAATATTACAGCAAAAAGATAAAAGTAACTCATAAACATTAAACTTGTTTATACTTTTGATTACGATAGGGCTTTCATTTTTTGAAAGCCTTTTTCTTTTTAATAAGAATACCCAGATTTACTAATTCCATTCTTATCGGGGACATATAAATGAAAAGTATTGGATTCATCACAGAAATCAGGTTCGTGAATTATTGTAATAAACTTACCTATACTATCATTAAGAATAGATTCAAGTTCAGAAATGCTATCGGCATAATCCCATTCAGAGTATTGTTTATTGGTATACTCAGAATAAGTATCATTAACAATAATTATCTCAGGGTTAAAGTTATAAGATGATAAATGTTCTATGTTTCTGAGAATAAATTTTGAAGTAACTATACCAGAATCAAGAATTGAAATTTCTTTAAAGATAGTTATTGAATCGCTAGTTTTACTTTTTTTGATTAAATCATTTAATTGTGAGTTATTTTCAATAAAAAAGTAATGTCTATTATTTCCAGAATTAGGGATTCTAACAAAAGCTAAGACTTTGCCCTTTTTTGCTAGTAAGTTTTGAACATCTTTTATAAAATAATCTTGTAATGTCATAAAACAAAAATAAAAAAAGCCTTCCAAATTTGGAAGGCTTTGATATATCTATAAAAAGATTTTTATTATTCAGTTGCTTTGTCAACAACAATTCTTTTTTCACGATTTGCTAATTCCCAAGCAGTATGGAAAACTAAACGAGATCTGTTTTCTAATAAATCGTAGTTAATTTTATCTGGAGTATCTGATGCACGGTGGTAGTCATCATGTGTTCCGTTAAAATAGAAAATGATTGGAATATTGTTTTTAGCAAAGTTATAGTGGTCAGAACGATAGTAAAAACGATTTGGGTCATTTTCGTCATTGAATTTATAGTCTAACTCAATATTTGTAAATTCTTTATTTACAGCTTCAGAAAGCTCGTGTAATTCAGTACTTAATTTATCAGCACCAATTAAGTATATATAGTTACGATCTCCTTTACGTTTTGGATCAATTCTACCAACCATATCAATATTTAAATTAGCTACCGTATTTGCTAATGGTACTAATGGGTCATAATCTGTGTAATATTTAGATCCTAATAATCCTTTTTCTTCTCCAGTAACATGTAAGAAGATAATAGAACGTTTTGGACCATGACCTTTGTCAGCAGCTTGTTTAAATGCTTCTGCAATTTCTAAAACCGAAACAGTTCCAGAACCATCATCATCAGCTCCATTAAAGATTTCTCCTTTTTCATTTGTTCCAACGTGATCTAAGTGTGCAGAAATGATAATATATTCTTCTGGTTTTTCAGAACCTTTAATAATAGCAGCAACATTTTCTGATGCTACAGGCTCTTGAACACTTTTAAAGTTCATTTCAAACTTTGTCTTAACAGTAGCAGTTTTGCTTGACTTATTAATGTTTTTAACTAAAGCTTTCCCCATTTTCTCACTAATTAAGAAATGATAGATTTGTGCTTCAGCATCTTTCTTCTTAGGTAAAGACAAACGGTTACTTCCTCCATTTGCATCTAAGTTTTTAAAGTATCTAGCATAACGTCCAAATAAGTTGCTATCCATAAAGAATACTGCTTTTGCTCCATGTTTTTTAGCCGCATTTCTCTTTGCAGAAATCGCTTGACGACCGTTAGACCATTTAGAAGCTTTTTTATCTCCAGTAATTACATTATTACCAGCTTTATCGGTTGGTTCACCTGCTTTAATAACAACTACTTTCCCTTTAACATCTAAATCTTTGTAGTCAGAGTATTTTTCATCGTCAATTCCGTAACCAGCATATACAATGTCATTTGCCATTATATTTCCAGAATCAGGAGTTGATACAGAAATGTAATCATCAAAATAATTGAATGATTTACCATTTACAGAAATTGAAACTTCTGGAGTTTTTACAATGTTTAACGGTACATTTTGAAAATAGTTTCCATCAATTACTGAAGGAATTCCTAATGCTTCGTATTCTTTTTTAAGATATTCTATGGCTTTCTTTTGTCCAGGCTTACCAGTATCTCTACCTTCAAATTCGTCTGATGCATAGATATATAAATGATCTTTTAACTCTTTTTGAGTAATAGTACTTCCGTAAGCAACAATGTCTTCTTTTGTAGCCTCATTCTTACAAGAAACTGCCAACGCCATTGCCGCTAATAGTAATAGTGGTTTTTTCATTTTAATTGGTTGATTTATTTTAGTGATTACGATATTACGAAAACTATGTGGATAATGCCTTTAAAGTATATTTTTTAACACTTTTTAACATTTTAATTTGCAATATTACAAATGCTTTTTTAAAGCTTCGATTTCATCTCTGTATTGTGCAGCAACTAAAAAATCAAGTGCTTTGGCAGCTATTTCCATTTGTTTTCTAGCTTCACGTATACGTTTTTCTATCTCTGGTTTTGGCAAGTATTCTAAATCTGCTTCTGCAGCTTTATTATTGGCATTGTCATAATGATAAGAAGAAACAGCATTTTTAGATAATGTCGTATCTATTGCTTTTTTAATCTGAGTAGGAGTAATATTATTTACAGTATTGTAATTGATTTGTTTTTCTCTTCTTCTGTTGGTTTCATCTATGGTTTGTTGCATGCTGTTGGTGATTTTATCAGCATACATAATTGCCAATCCATTTACATTTCTTGCTGCTCTACCAACAGTTTGTGTAAGTGATCTATGAGAACGTAAGAAGCCTTCTTTATCTGCATCTAAAATAGCAACTAAAGAAACTTCAGGTAAATCTAATCCTTCTCTTAATAAGTTTACACCGATTAAAACATCAAACAAACCTTTACGTAAATCTTGCATAATTTCTACACGTTCTAAGGTATCTACATCAGAATGAATGTATCTACAACGCACTTGAATTCTGGTAAGGTATTTCGCCAATTCTTCTGCCATTCTTTTGGTAAGTGTTGTAACCAATGTACGTTCATCTTTTTCTACTCTAACTTGAATTTCTTCTATCAAATCATCAATCTGATTTAAACTAGGACGCACATCAATGATAGGATCCAATAAACCTGTAGGTCTAATCACTTGTTCTACAAAAACACCTTCTGTTTTTTGTAACTCATAATCAGCAGGAGTAGCACTTACGTATAATACTTGGTTTTGAATGGCTTCAAACTCTTCAAACTTTAAAGGTCTATTATCCATCGCAGCAGGTAAACGAAAACCATGTTCAACTAGATTTTCTTTTCTACTTCGATCTCCGCCATACATGGCATGCGTTTGCGGAATGGTAACATGACTTTCATCAATAATCATTAAATAGTCTTCAGGAAAGTAATCTAATAAGCAGAAAGGTCTTGTATTTGGCTTTCTACCATCTAAATAACGAGAATAGTTTTCAATTCCAGAACAATATCCTAGTTCTCGAATCATTTCTAAATCAAATTCTGTACGTTCTTTTAAGCGTTTAGCTTCTAGATGCTTTCCTATTTCTTTAAAATAGTCGACTTGTTTTACCATATCTTCCTGAATCATATGTATGGCATTTTGTAATACATCAGGAGAGGTCACAAACAAATTGGCAGGATAAATAGTAAGCTGTTCAAACCGTTCTAATATGGTATTAGACTCTAAATCAAAAGATTCAATTTCTTCAATTTCATCTCCAAAAAAATGAACTCTGTAACCATTATCACCATAAGAAGGATAAATGGTTACTACATCACCTTTTACTTTAAAACTTCCACTTTTAATATCAAATTCTGTTCTAGAATATAAACTTGTTACCAATTGATGTAAGAATTTTGTTCTAGAAATTTGTTGATTTACTTGAATAGGAATAACATTCTTTTTAAACTCATCTGGATTTCCAATTCCGTATAAACAAGAAACTGACGCTACAACCAAAACATCTCTACGTCCAGAGAGTAGAGAAGAAGAGGTGCTTATTCGTAATTTTTCAATATCATCATTAATAGATAAATCTTTTTCAATATAAGTACCAGTAACTGGAATATAGGCTTCTGGTTGATAATAATCATAGTAAGAAACAAAATATTCTACAGCGTTGTTGGGAAAAAACTGTTTGAATTCTGAATACAATTGCGCTGCTAGTGTTTTATTATGAGCAAGTACAAGAGTAGGTCTGTTTATTTTTTCAATTACATTTGCGGCAGTAAAAGTTTTACCAGAACCAGTAACTCCAAGTAAGGTTTGGTATTTTTCACCATTGATAATATTTTCAGAAAGTTGTTTTATCGCTTCTGGTTGGTCTCCAGTAGGCTTAAATTTTGAGTGTAATTGAAAATCCATAGTAACAAAAATACAGATAGTTTTATTTTCTTAACAAACTGAAATGCCCAGACTCTTTTCTAATGTTTCCGTTAATATCTTCTAATACAGCATTGAACCAATAATCATTAGAAGGAAGTTTTTTTCCATTAGCAGTACCATTCCAGCCTTCAGTGTCTTTTTCTGTAATTAAAGCAACCACTTTTCCATATCTGTCAAAAATTTCTACTCTTGCAGATTTGTAAAAACTATTGTTAGCTCCTAAGATTTTCCAAGTATCTAAAACACCGTCATTATTCGGAGTAAAATGTCGCTGGAAAAATAAGAAAGATAGTTTTTGACTTGTAGTAACTCCACAGCCATTTCTGTCATTAATATAAACAGTGTTTAAGCCAGGTTGTACATCTTCAAAAGTAAAAGACAAGTTTTCAGTTCCTTTAATAAAATCAGAAGGTAAACTAGAGTTTAAAGCATATTCATAATTACCAATACCAGAAACGGTAATTTTTAGAATATTCTTTTTAGGGTTATCAACATTATCGATTAAATCAGTTTTAACAATCAAAGCTTTATTTGATTCTAGAACATCAAAAGTATTATAACCTAAACTTGTTGTGTTATCAGATGGGTCAGTTGGATCATTTTCATATTCTCTAAAGGCTTCAACACGGTAACTTCCTTCTACATTTGCTTTATGTATTGCATTGGTTGCTCCGAGAATTAAATTGCCATTAAAGTACCATTTGTAAGTATCTGTTGCAATACCGGTATCGGCGTTTAGATCAATTGTTCTTAATTGAGGATTGTCAATAGGATTGTTGACACATAAATAATCTGGTGTTGTATTTCCTTGTGGTATCGGTCTTGTATTTACAAATATTTTAAATTGTCCAATTCCAGAACATGCGCTAGTTCCAACAGTAGCAATTCTAACATACACATCTGAGTTGTTTACAAAAAGGTCATCATCAAAAGGAGCTACAATCTGATTGGTTTGAAGAATGGCATCATTAGCTGTTCTATAGTATTCAAAAACATGAGTTGTTGTAGAGAATGCTCCTCCAGAATTACTAATGATATCATTTGTTTTTAAATCAAAGTCATAAAATGCATTTGCAGAACCAATACTATTTCTTGCATTTGGGTCAGAAGCATTTAAGTCTAATTCCGTAAGATATAAATCAGAAAAATTAGATGGAGAAGTTGCATTTGCTTTTAATTCAATTTCACCAAAATCTTCACAACCATCTGCATTTGTAGCTCTAACAATTAGCTTATGATTGGCTAAATTGGTAGAAATACTATTTCTATAATTGTTAGGGTTTGTAATGGGAGTACTAAAGGTTACATCAGTAGTTTCAAAGAATTCAACTGTTAATCCAGTTGCGCTACGTGTTAATTCATCAACTTTAGATGTTAAGTTAAATGTTGTGATTCCGTCTGCTGGATCTGAATCAAAAGCATCACATTGTTCATATACAGGTATAGAAAATAATTCTGGAGTAGGAACAAAATCAATAGTTACTGATCCGTTATATTTTTTTATTCTACCACAGCTATCTTTGATGGTCATTTCAAGATTGTAAGTTCCAGAACCAAAGTTAGTGTTATCAATGGTAATTGTTCTGGTAGTTATATTAACACTTGGATCTCCTGTTTTTGTCCATGAAAATGTAGAACCAGCTACTCCGTTAAGTTCAGGTTCAAAACTAAAAGTTTCGCCATCACAAACTTTATGAGTTCCAATGGTTAAGTCGATGGTTCTTGTGTCACTATCTAATATTTTTACAGGCGAGAAAAAAGATTGAATAAAAGGAGGTAGTCCTTCAGAAGACCTAGATGTACCATTTAATAAAATTCCTTCTCTAACATAATTAGATGCGTCTCCAATTCTATCAGGAAAATTAATTACTCCCAAATGAGTTTGTCTACTTCTGGCATAATATATTTTTCCATCAATACCTAATTGAAGCGCACCTCTAAAACCATTTTCTGAAGCTACAGTAAATCTAGAATTGTTAATATCTGTAATAGCTGTATGATTAAGGTTAAACTGATAAATAAGCGCTACATCTGGAGTGTTTCCTACTTGACTATGTACACCAGTAGAAACATATAACATACTACTTGTTTGAGAAAATTCTACTCCATAAGCTCCAGAAGGAACGCTTAATGCCATAGAATTGGAAATTGCTCCTGTAGCAGAGTCAAAATTATAAAGATATGTATTTGTAGCTTGATTGGCTAAAACCACATATTTACCATCAGGAGAAACTTTTAAAGTACCTCTTGTAGTGTTAATTGTTCTACCAAAACTAGAAACTACAGGTGTTGTTTCCACTCCATTTTTGTCAACTTTATATGAATAAAAATTATTCCAATCTGATGAGATAATCCAAAAAGTATCACAATCCTTACCTTCAACAGCGGTTACTTTTTCTGACCAACTTGATGAAGCAACACCTGATAAATTTACAGGTCCAGCAATAATTTCTCCTTGCCCACCATTTTTAGAAATATCAATAGTATAATAATTTAAGCCACTAGCAAAACCAACACCTACAGTAAATAAATAGTAAATGTCTTTATCATCAGGATTAGGAATTACTAATGCAGATTGAGTACTAGAAGGATTTCCTAACAAATCGTTTGCTAAATTTCCATTAGTGTATCTCATCAGCTGATGATTCTTACTCCAAACATTTGTTCCGTCAGAGTAGAATAATAAGTTACCTTGGTCATCAGAAATAGTTGAACACCCTTCAAATGTATCAAGCTGACCACTAATGGCTGTAGGTGGAGTAGTAGAAAAATCTAAACCAGCATTGTGACCAAAGTACCAATTAGTAGCTTCTTTTTGTCCGTAAGTACTAAATGCAATTAGAAATAAAACAACACTTAAAAATATTCTCATTTGACGGATTTTTTATTCGAACGTCAAATATATCTAAAAAGTATTATAAATCTCTCTTTTTTAGCAAAGCATATGATAGGTAAATGAATATTGCAGTCCAAACAGACACAATTAACAAATCAGTAAATTGCACAGAGAAATCTTTGGTAATTTGTTCACCAATAGTATTTGCTACTGATCTTACAGCACCTAATCTTGTAAATGGCTCTTTAATAGTGTTTGCCATTGCTTCTAAAGGAAGATATTGCATGATATTGTTTACAGCTTCACTGGTATTGTCATAAGCTCTAAATGAATAAAATAACCAACCTTTAAGTATGCTTTCTATGATTAACCAAACCACCATAGCTCCCACAGCAAATGCAGATCGTTTTACAAGGATTCCTAAGAAGAGTCCCATAGAGAAGAAACCAACTAGTTTAATAAAGAAAGCTAATAAATAATCTAAGTCAGAAAATATAATTGTAAATTCATTATAATCAGAATAAGCCAATCCTAAAATAAAAGAAACAACAAATACAAACAGTGTAGAAATAGCTGCAAATGCAATTACAGTGTAGAACTTAGAAAGAATGAATTCTTTTTTACTTAAACCATCAATTAAGTTTTGTTTTAAAGTTTTGTTACTGTATTCGTTTGCCATCATAGAAACAATAACAAGTAATAAAAAGAACTTAAAAATGGCAGCCATATAAGTGTTAAAATGCCATATATATGGAAAATTGAAAATTCCTTGTTCGGCTAAATGAAACTTTACAGGACCAATATCAAATTTAATGGCAGCAATTAATGCAATTGAAGTAAGAAGTCCAAAATATATGATAGACAACACCTTACTAGCTTTGTTATGTTTTAATTTATGAAATTCTATATTTAGTAATCTAAACATGATGTGTATTATTTTTAGAGAGAGTTCTCAGTTGTATAAGAACAAACGTTTGGTTGATTAATTGTTGTTGGTTAGTGTTAAGAATTGTTGCTCTAAACTTGGTTTACGCTTTACCAAATGAGATAAGGTAATACCATTTTGAAATAAAAACGAGTTCATTTCTGCAGCAGACATTTCTTCTTTTAAGGTTGCGATAAGTATTTCATCTTCCTTTTTTACAGAACTAATAGAGTTATGACTTTCTAAAAGTTCAGTAAGCTTAGTTTCTTCGCTTTCTACTTTTAGTTCAAATAAACCGTTAGAAGCTGTCATTTCATCAACTCTACCAGCGTATAATTTTACTCCTTTTCTAATCACTACCACATGTGAACACACTTTTTCAACTTCATCTAAAAGGTGAGAAGCTAATAAAATGGTTGTGCCACCTTTTGCAATTCCTTTTATAATTTGACGAATTTCATGAATTCCTTGAGGATCTAATCCGTTGGTTGGTTCATCTAAAATTAAAATTTCTGGATCATTTAACAATGCAGAAGCAATAGCCAAACGTTGCTTCATACCTAATGAGTAGGTTTTAAACTTGCTATTTCTTCTTTCGTATAGATTTACCGTTTTTAATTTTTCATCTATCTTATCAAAAGGAACTCCTTTAATTTTACAAATCAATTTTAAATTTTGAGTTGCAGTCATAAATGGATAAAAATTAGGGCGCTCAATAATTGCTCCAACTTTTTTTAATGCTTCATGAGTAGATAAACCACCATTAAACCAACTGAATTCTCCAGAGGTTTTATTAACAACATTTAAAATGATTCCTAAAGTGGTAGATTTTCCACTTCCATTTGGACCTAAGATACCATAAACATTCCCTTTTTTAATATCAAAAGATAAATTATTTACTGCGTGTACTGGTCCGTATTTTTTGTCTAAATTTTTTAAAGATAAGATAGTTTCCAAGGCTATTGTTTTAGTCGATTACGGTAATTCGACGAGCAATTTACGGAAATGTTACAGAAAATTTACGGAAAGTAAAAAAGGAGTTTAGTAATTGTCAAAATTAAAATCATCTAGAGATTCAAAATTGCTATCGCCAAACTCATCATCAAAAGTATCTTCATTTTTTTCTGCAATAAACTCTTTTTCAGGAGCTTCTTCTGGAATTTCTCCAATAGACATAATCACTTTAGATTCAGATAATAGTTCGTTGTTAATGTCTACAACTTCTACATAAAAAGACCACATTTTAAAGAAGTCATATACATAAATCAATTTGTCATTTACTAAAGGTAAAGTGTCTTTTAAAATACAAGTACTCATAGAAATTGCATCTCCAAACTCAGACATGTTAAATAAAGGAATTTCTTCACCTTGATTCCAATCATTATCTGTTCTATAGAAAGAAGCCATTTCTTGACCATCAAAACCAAAAGATTTAGCAATAAACAAATGCAGTCCTTCTAAGTTAATAGAGTTGTTTACGGTAATTGTTCTAATTACATCTTCTGGTGTATCTAAAATGACGCGTATTTTGTACATCTAAAATCTCTTCTAATTTTACGCTGCAAAAATACAACAAATTATATGTATTTTTACCTAAAATATTCCGTAATACACCTCCGTAAAGAGTAATTAATACTTTAAACTATTTTATTTAGACGTAAAAGTATTGATTGTCTGTGGTTAATAATTTGAAATTGATGAAAGAAAAAATAGAACTGTTAAAGAGATTTAATGAGCGTTGTAAAAATACATTAATGGAAACTCTTGAAATAGAATATGTTGATATTGGAGATAATTTTTTAACAGCTAAAATGCCTGTAAATTCAAGAGTGCATCAACCTTATGGATTGTTACATGGAGGAGCAACAGCGGCATTGGCTGAAAGTGTAGGAAGTGCTGCATCAGCTTTTTTTGTTGATTCTACTAAGTTTATTGTTAAAGGAATTGAACTTTCAATAAACCATGTAAAGAGTGTAAAAGAAGGAGAGGTTACTGCTACTGCAAGAATGATACATAAAGGAAGAACTACGCATTTATGGGAAATTAAAGTGGTAAATGAAAACAATGACTTAATTTCTATAAGTAAATTAACCAATATTATATTAGAGAAAAAATAGAATGAATGCAGCGATTTAAAAAGGTTTTAAAAATTGTATTAGTTGTTTTATTGACGCTTCTTGTTGGAGTATATATACTGTTTGTTAACTTTTCGTCGCCAAAATCTAATGCAGAAATTACAGCTTCTTTTGAAGAGTCTGCCGTGCCATCTTATATCGATTTAAAGCAATACCAATCTTTTAAGTATAGAACTGTTGCTGTTCAGAAAGAAATAGATACAACTAAAGCTAATTTAGTTTTTATTCATGGAGCAATTGGTTCTTCTACAGATTTTAAGAGTTATATGACAGATTCTTTGTTAAGAGTTCATTTTAATATGTTTTCTTACGACAGGATAGGTTATAATTATAAAAATCCAACCTTGGCTCAACAATCTCTTGCATTTGAAGTAGATGTGTTAGAAGATTATATCAAAAATCTAAAAAAGGAACGCACAATCTTAATTGGGTATTCTTATGGAGGACCTATTGCACTTGCATCTAAAAAAGAATATAAAAACATTGTTTTACTTGCTCCTGCAGTATATAGTAAAGTAGAACCGATGCCATTTATGTTAAATTTTTATAAGTGGAAGTTAACGCGTTGGTTAGTACCTCATGTTTGGAAATCCGCTTCTTTAGAAAAAATAACTCATAAGGATGAATTGAAGAAATACGAAAATGAATGGTTTCAAAATCCTTCGAAAGTGATTAGTATTCATGGAGATACAGATGGAATTGTACCATTTGAAAATTCACTTTTTTTAGAAAACCAATTCCCTAAAAAACAATTTGAATTAAAAAAGTTAAAAAATGCTGGACATTCTTTAGTTTGGAGTAATTTTGAATTTATAAAACAAGAACTTTTAAAGTTAAAATATTGAATAACATTCAACAGAAAATAACGACACATTATCAAAATGACTTGCCTTTTGTAGTGTATAATAAACCCAATTCAACAACAGTATTTGGGTTATTTCAAAAGGATAATCATTTACATAAAATCACCAATAAATTTGACAGAAAAGGTTTTGTATTCGCTCCTTTTCATTCAGATTTAACTACTGTTTTAATACCGTTTGAAGATTCAGAATTTGTTATTTCAGAATTAGCTACAAAAGCCATTAACAAATCACAAAGGCATTTTCAAAATACATCAAATAGCTCTAAGGAAACACATATACATTTAGTTAAGAAAGGAATTGAAGCCATAGAAAATGATGCCTTTAAGAAAGTAGTACTGTCAAGAAAAGAAGAAGTATCAAATGTAGAGATTGATATTTTTGAAACTTATGAAAAATTGTTGCAATCATACCCAAATGCATTTGTATATGTTTGGTTTCATCCTGCTATAGGTTTGTGGTTTGGGGCAACTCCTGAAACATTACTTAATATAGAAAACAAATGTTTTACAACTATGGCATTAGCAGGTACGCAAGTGTATAAAGAAAATGAAACGCCAAATTGGAATCAGAAAGAAATAGAAGAACAACAATTTGTAACTGATTATTTGGTTACTAAACTATCTCATTTTTCTAAAGATTTAAAGCTTTCAGAAACCGAAACAGTAAAAGCGGGCTCTTTGTTGCATTTAAGAACAGAAGTACAAGGAAGGTTAAAAAACTCTAACGGAGATAGTTTATTTGGATTGGTTGATTTATTACATCCAACACCAGCTGTTTGTGGATTGCCAAAAGAAACTGCTAAACAGTTTATTTTAGATAATGAAGATTATAATCGATCTTATTATACAGGTTTTTTAGGTGAAATAAACATGGGGATTTCTAATAATGATGCTCAGTTGTTTGTAAACCTAAGATGTATGGAGATAAAGAAGAATAAGGCAATAATTTATGTTGGCGGTGGAATAACTAAAGAAAGTGATCCTCAGAAAGAGTGGGAAGAAACTATTGCAAAAAGCAACATAATGTTAAGTGTAATATAAAAAAACACCATCAATTTTGATGGTGTTTTTTATGTGAGAATTATTTGAATTTTAGATGTCATCAAAGGATACATCTGTGAAACTTTCTGTAGTAGTTTCAGAAACTACTTCGTCTTTTTTATAATCTTTTTGGTGTCTTTCACTGATTACTTCTTGTCCTTTTTCTTCAATAATATAATCAGTAGCTGCTTTTAACATCTCATTAAATTCAGAGAAATCTTCTTTGTATAAGTAGATTTTGTGTTTTTGATAATGAAATGAACCGTCGTCGTGTGTAAACTTTTTACTTTCTGTTATTGTTAGATAGTAATCATCTGCTTTTGTAGATCTTACATCAAAAAAGTAAGTTCTTCTTCCTGCTCTCAACACTTGAGAAAAAATCTCTTCTTGTTCTACTCTCTCAGCCATAATAATTTAGTAATAAAATTAAGTTTTGTTTTGTTTGCTGAACAAATCTAAAAAAATATTTTACTTTTTCTAATGAAACCTTAGTTTTCTTTTTCTAAAAGTTGTTGTTCATACAATTCTTTATAGTATCCTTTTTCTGTTATTAGTTGATTATGAGTCCCTTGTTGTGTGATTTTTCCTTGGTCTAAAACAATGATTTTATCAGCGTTTTTAGCAGAAGATACTCGATGACTAATAATAAAAGTGGTTTTGTCTTTAGATATTTTTTCTAAATTAGATAAAATTCTTTCTTCTGTTTCTGTATCTACTGCAGACAAACAATCGTCAAAAATCAATATTTTAGGCTTTTTAATAATAGCTCTAGCAATAGATACACGTTGCTTTTGACCACCCGATAGCGTAACTCCTCTTTCTCCTAAAATAGTATCGTATTGATTTTTAAAGCCGATAATATTATCGTGAATTACAGCATTTTTAGCAGCATCTACAATTTCTTCTTTGTTGGCATCTTCTTTTCCAAACTTAATATTATTTTCTATAGTATCAGAAAATAAAAAAGGATCTTGAGGAACAAAGCCAATCTGATTTCTTAAATCATTTAAATTTAACTCATCAATTTTTTGATTGTCTACTAAAACAGTTCCTTTACTTGTATCATATAATCTAGCTACTAAATTAATAATAGAAGATTTTCCAGATCCAGTTTTTCCTAAGATAGCAATCGTTTCCCCTGCTTTTACTTTAAAGCTGATGTTGTTTAAGGCTGTAATATTAGTGTCGTCATATGTTAGGCTAACTTCTTTAAATTCAATTGCGCCAGTAACATTTGAAGGAGCATTCTCTATGTTTTTAATTTCTGGTACTTGTTTTAAAAACTCATTAATTCGTTGTTGTGAAGCTTCTGCTTGTTGTACCATCGAAGTAACCCAACCAACAATGGCAACTGGCCAAGTTAAAATGTTTACATATAAGATGAACTCAGCGATAACTCCAATTGGTATCTCTCCAGCAATGTATTGTTTACCTCCAATATAAATAACTAATAAATTACTTGCTCCAATTAAGAGAATCATTAGAGGAAAAAAGATAGCTTGTACTTTGTATAAATCAATGTTTTTATTTTTACTATCGTTTGCTAACTCATCAAAATTATCAATAATTGATTTTTCTATTCCGTAAGTTTTTACCACATTAATTCCAGAAAAGAACTCTTGGTTAAAAGTAGTAAGCTTGGATAAATATTGTTGTACAATAGTACTCTTTTCGTTAATCACTTTGCTTAAAATAAATATAGAAATAGATAAAACAGGAAAAGGAATTAGAGTGTAAGCAGTAAGTTTTGCATCAATACTAAACATTTGATAAAAACCAACAGCAAAAAGCACGATCATGTTCATACTGTACATAATTGCAGGGCCAAAATACATTCTTACTTTAGAAACATCTTCACTAATTCGATTCATTAAATCTCCAGTTCTATTCTTTTTATAAAAATTTAAAGACAATCGTTGGTATTGTTGGTAGATCTCATTCTTTAGATCGAACTCTATTAAGCGAGAAGTAACAATAATGGTTTGGCGCATTAAAAAAGTTAAAAAACCGGCAACTAAAGTAACTCCAACAATCATTAAAATATTAATTAATAGTTGATGTTTTACCTCTCCAGTATCAGAAATCAATCCATTTTTATACTCATCAACAATATTAAAAGATTGTCCAATAATTCTAGGGATTTTAAGAGATAAGATTTTAGATAATATTGTAATGATAATACCTAACAACAATCTGTATTTATATTTTAAAAAGTATTTATTTAAATATTGTAATGCTTTCATTAACAATGATGTATTAATTGCGTTTAATGATTATTGATGTAAAGTTAATTAACAATGATTCTTAATAATATCATAATTAAACTTCGTTTTTTTTGAAATGATTTGTTAATATCATATTTTTGCACCTTGAAAATTAAGAAAAGTTTAATTTCTTTATAAATACACTACAAAGATGACAGCAAACATTATCGAAACAAAAGAGTTAAAAAATGATCCAGTATTTGGGCAAATCTCTTTTGATGGACATGAACAAATCGTTTTTTGCAACGACGAAGATACAGGTTTAAAAGCAATTATTGGTATTCATAATACGGTTTTAGGTCCTGCTTTAGGAGGAACAAGAATGTGGACTTATGAAACGGAGTGGCATGCATTAAATGATGTATTGCGTTTATCTCGTGGAATGACTTATAAATCAGCTATTACAGGATTAAATCTTGGTGGAGGTAAAGCGGTTATTATTGGAGATGCTAAAACACAAAAGAATGACGATTTAATGCGTCGTTTTGGTCAGTTTGTAGATTCTTTAAGCGGAAAATATATTACTGCAGAGGATGTTGGAATGGAAACTAGAGACATGGATGTAATTAGAGAAGTTACTCCACATGTTACTGGAATCTCTGAAAGTAAAGGTGGAGCTGGAAATCCATCACCAATTACTGCTTATGGAGTTTATATGGGAATGAAAGCAGCAGCTAAATATCAATTTGGTACAGATAACTTAGATGGTAAAAAGATTTTAGTACAAGGTGTTGGTCATGTAGGAGAAACATTGGTTAAGCATGTTACAGATGAAGGTGCTAAAGTAATTATCAACGATATTAATGAAGCTCGTTTAGAAGAGTTAAGTAAAAAATACGGAGCTAATGTTGTTTTAGGAAATGACATTTATGGATTGGATGTAGATATTTATGCTCCTTGTGCATTAGGTGCAACAATTAACGATGATACAATTCATCAATTACAAGCAAAAGTAGTTGCTGGAGCAGCAAATAATCAATTGGCTGATGAGATTAAGCACGGAAGATTATTAAAAGAAAAAGGTATTGCTTATGCTCCAGACTTTTTAATTAATGCAGGTGGAATTATTAATGTTTATGCAGAATTAGAAGGATACGGGAAAGATGAAATCACAAGAAAAACAGAAAATATTTACAATACTACATTAGATATTTTTAACCTTTCTGAGAAAGAAGATATTACTACACATAGAGCAGCATTTAATATTGCTCAAAACAGAATTGATACTCGTAAAAAAGAGCAAAACAAGTAGAAAATTTCAATAAAAATTATATTTTTGCAGGGCGTTAGAATTATCTAGCGCCCTTTTTTAAACTAGTTCTTTAGAATGATTAATAGAAGACATATTAGAGTCAAAGTAATGCAATCTGTTTATGCTATGATTACTGCAAAAACAGATGATTTAGTAAGAGAAGAAAAATTCTTAAAACACAGCATTCAAAAACTGTTAGACTTGTATGTATTGCAGCTTCAAACTTTAGTTGAAGTACAGAAGTTGGCTGCTAAGAAGATAGAAATATCTAAGAAGAAGCATCTTGCAACCAAAGAAGATTTAAATCCAAATACAAAATTTATAGACAATTTAGCAATACAAAATATTGCTAATAGTACATCTTTTGTAACTTATTGTAATGATCATAATATCAACAATTGGGAATTAGATGATGAGTACATCAAAATTATTTGGGCTGAATTAGAAAAAAGTGATTTGTATACATCTTATATAAATACAACAGAAACTACTTTTAAAGCAGATCAAAAATTTGTCTCTGAATTTTTTAAAGAGATTATAGCTCCTAATGAAAAGTTAGCAGAATATTATGAAGATCAAAACATTAGTTGGTTAGATGATATTCCTTTTGTAAATACTTGGATTGTTAAAACATTAAGTAAGTTAAAACAACACAAGGTTTTTATATTGGATAAGTTATATAAAGACACTGACGACGAACAATTTGTTTCTGATTTGTTTAGAAAAGTAGTGCTACATCATACTTCTTATGAAGATGATATTAGTAGCAAAACACCAAATTGGGAATCGGATAGGATTGCCGATATTGATATGATTTTAATAAAAATGGCAGTGACTGAATTTTTAAAATTCCCATCAATTCCAGTTAAAGCTACAATTAATGAATACATCGAAATATCTAAAGATTATTCAACGAATAAGAGTGGTTATTTTATCAATGGAGTTTTAGATAAATTGTCTAAAGAATATTCAGAAACTAAAAGACTAAATAAAATTGGTAGAGGATTACTATAAATTCTTATTTTTACCAATAAATAACGACTTTAATAAAAAACTACTCACTTAATAAGTACTTTTATTTTAAGTCAACAAAATTTAAGAGAAATGAAAAAAATAGTAATATTTAGTTTAATTGCGACGCTCGGAGTATTTACTTCTTGTAAAGAAAGCAATGCTGCTGCAAGAGTTGATAAGTCAAAATTAGAAGAAGCTAGAAAAAGAGATATAGATATAAAAAAGGGAGCTCCTGTAATTAAGTTTGATAGAACTGAACATAATTTTGGAACTGTTGTAGATGGAGATATAATTGAAACTACGTTTACCTTAACAAATACAGGAAAATCAGCATTGGTAATTACTGATGCAAAAGTTACTTGTGGATGTACAGTGCCATCTTGGCCAAAAAACAAACCAATTCAACCTGGAGAAACAGCAGATATCAAAGTGAAATTTGATACCGCTGGAAAAGGAGGAGGAAGACAAACCAAAACAGTTACTTTATTTACAAATACTGCGGTTGGAAGAGAGCTCTTAAAATTAAAAGGAACCGTTAATAGAAAAACAAATAGCTAAAATTTATATGATGTTTTTACAAGCAAGCACAAGTGGGTTAACAAGTATGTTACCATTCTTAGCAATGATCGTAGTGATCTACTTTTTTATGATTAGACCACAAATGGCCAAACAAAAGAAAGAGAAAAAGTTTCAAGCAGAAATTAAAAAAGGTACTAGGGTAATTACTAGTAGTGGAATTCATGGTAAAATTGTTGAGTTAAACGACAATGATAATACCATTACTATTGAAACTGGTGCTGGGAGAATTAAGTTTGAAAGAGCTGCAATTTCTATGGATCTAACAAACAAGTTAAACGCACCAGCTAAAAAATAATAACTTATTTTATTAAAGTTAGAAAGAGAGCAATTTGCTCTCTTTTTTTATGGATAATTGTTTGTTGCGTTGTGTTTTTAAAATGCTTTGTGTAGCTTGCAATAATTATTCAATTTTAATGTATAAAAAGAAGGATCAACATAAAATACCAAAGGCTTTTACTGTCGCATTGTCTTTTGCAATATTATTTTGGTTGTTAATTAAGTTGTCTAAAGAGTACAAGACAGTAATTTCTTTTCCTGTTGAATATGTTAATCTACCACAAGATAAACTCATTCAGAAAGAACCTTTAAAAAACATTGATATTCAAATTAAAGCTTCTGGGTTTAGATTGGTAAATCTGAAACTTTTTACAAAAAAAATTGAGTTAGATGTTTCGAAGACACAGCGAAAATCAACTACAGATTATTATTTTTTATTGCAAAATCAACTGTTAGAAATACAAAATCAGATTTCTAAAAATTATAGTATAGATTATTTAGTACAAGACACCATCTTTTTAAATGTAGGAACTTTAACTTCTAAAAAAGTTCCTGTGGTTGGAGATTTTGATCTGTCATATAAATTAGGATATCATTTAACTAAGCCTATTAAAATTACGCCAGATTCTATTATAGTTTCCGGTCCTCAAGAACAGATAGATACTTTGCAAAACATGTATTTACAAAAGTTAAAAATAGACGATGTTTCTGAATCAATTAGCACAACTTTAAAGATAAAAGAAGCCTCTTCTGCTATTAATTTTAGCGTAAAAGAAGCTGCTATTTCTGGTGAGATTGATCGCTTTACAGAAGGAAGTCTTGAGGTTCCTTTCGAAATTATTAATATGCCAGATTCTATTTCTGTAAATACCTTTCCTACTTCTTTAAAAGTAGTGTTCCAATCTGGATTAAATAATTTTAATAAAGTCAATACTTCTTCGTTTAAAATTATTTGTGATTTTCAACAATCAATTAATAATAAGTTGAATTACTTAATTCCCAAGGTAGTATTAAAACCAAGTTATGTTACTTCTGTTAAAATACAACCTGATAAAGTAGAATTCTTAATTCAGAAATAATGGTTGTTGGTGTAACAGGTGGTATAGGAAGCGGAAAATCTACAGTGATTAATTCTTTTAAAAAGTTAGGGGAAATAGCAGTTTATATTGCTGATGAAGAGGCAAAAAAACTAATGAATACCTCAGAAGTAATTTGTAAAAAATTGATAAAGCTCTTTGGAGAAGATGCTTATAAAGACAGTCAGCTAAATAGAGCTTTTATTGCTAATATCGTTTTTTCTGATAAGGAAAAATTAAAAAAACTAAATGAGGCAGTACATCCAGAAGTGTACAAGCACTTGCAATCTTTTATAAGTGAAAATGCTTCTAAAGATTATATCTTATATGAGAATGCCATTCTATTTGAAAATAACAGTGATTCTTTTTGTGATTATATCATTACTGTAACTGCAAATATCGAGACAAGAATACAGCGAGTAAAGCAACGAGATAATGTTACTTCAGAAGATGTTAAAAAAAGAATGAACAATCAATGGAGCGATCAAAAAAAGGTTATGTTGTCTAATTATTTAATCGTAAATGACGATATAAAAATGCTTGAAAGTCAAATTGTTAGAATTCATAATAATTTAACAAAAAAGAAAGCTTGAATTTAGGGAAATTCAATTTTTTTCTTAAAAAACTCTTAAAAACTTGGTAAATTTGTTAATATGCGTTAAAAACGTTAATTAACAATGAATAAAGGTATACTTTTGAATAATGGGTAAAAAAATGTTTGTCCTTATTGTTGCTTTAATGAGCTTTTCTTTAATCGGAATTGTAACGGTTCAGGTATACTGGATTAGTAATGCGGTTGAAGCAAATAAAAAGCAATTTGTAAATGATGTTAAAGTTTCTTTAGCCCAAGTTTCTGAACAAGTTAGTGAAAAAGAATTTGCCGATTATTATAGAAAAATAAAGCCATTATTAGATACTACAAGCAATGTAAATAGTAATCTGCTGCACAACTTCATGTTACAGCAAATTGATACTGCAGGGAGGCAGGTTTTTTCGTACAGTTCAACAACCGTTGAGCAAACCATTCCATTGCCAACTAATTTTTTAGAAAACGATAGTGTAGATAGAGTAATTAAAAGAATCACTACAAGAAAAGATATTACCAACTTTAATAATACGTTTAAAAATAATGATTTTGCAAATAATAATAAGTCAGAAAGGTTTATCAAAGTAAAAAGATCTGTTGAGCTTGAAGAAGCTTTACTAAAAAATTCATTTAATGATTATAGAGCATATTCTCCAATTCACAAAAGGATTAGTAATAGAGAGTTAAATTTAACTTTAAAAGAAGAATTTGCTAAACGAGGAATTGATATTGATTTTAAATACGGTGTGTATAGTTCTGATGGATATCTAACCAATCTAAAATCTGGATATTATACTATTAATAAATCGAATAGTATAGGATATCCTTTGTTTCAAGACTCTAATGGAGATAGTAAGTTTAAATTGTATGTTACTTTTCCAAATCAACAGGAGCATTTATTAGCAGAGATTAGAAATATTTTATTACTCTCTGTATTCTTTATTTTCATCATTATCATCGCTTTTTCTAGCTCTTTGTATCAATTAGTAAGACAAAAGAAAATCTCTGAAATAAAGACAGATTTTATCAACAATATGACCCATGAGTTTAAGACGCCAATTGCTACGATTAACTTAGCATTAGATGCGATTAAAAATCCAAGAATTTTGGGAGATGATGATAAAGTATTACGTTATGTTAAAATGATTCGTGAAGAAAACAAACGTATGCATGGTCAGGTAGAAAATGTACTTAGAATTTCTAAGTTAGAGAAAAATCAAATTGAGATTAGTAAAGTTGCTATTGATATGCATGACATACTTGAGGAAGCAATTTCGCATGTAGATTTATTAGTAAAAGATAAAGAAGGAAATATCACTACTCATTTTTACGCCATACAATCAGAAGTTTTAGGAAACCATCTTCATTTAACCAATGTGATGATTAATATGTTAGAAAACGCCTTAAAATATTCTGAAGGGAAACCAAATATTGAGGTATTTTCAGAAAGTACCTCTAAGTTTTTTATTGTTAAGGTAAAAGATGATGGAATAGGAATGAGTAAGAATGCACAGAAATATGTGTTTGATAAGTTTTATAGAGAACACAAAGGAAATATTCACAATGTAAAAGGTCACGGATTAGGCTTGGCCTATGTAAAAGAAATTATAGACAATCATCAAGGAACGGTTTTTGTTGATAGTGAAAAAGGTAAAGGAAGTACGTTTACAGTTAAAATACCATTAATTTAAAAAAGCCAATATTATGGGAAGTAAAAAAATATTATTAGTAGAAGATGATCCAAACTTTGGAACCATTTTAAAAGATTATTTAGCATTGCACGATTATAATATTACGCATGCTAAGGATGGAATTGAAGGTTTAATCGAATTTAAAAACGGAGACTTTGATCTTTGTATTTTAGATGTAATGATGCCGCGTAAAGACGGGTTTTCTTTAGCCGCGGATATTAGAGTTACAAATAAAGAGATTCCGATTATCTTTTTAACTGCTAAAACGATGAAAGAAGATGTTTTAAAAGGATATCAGGTTGGTGCTGATGATTATTTAAACAAACCTTTTGACTCTGAAGTATTATTGTTTAAAATCAAAGCAATCTTACAAAGAAAAGAATCAGATGTAGCTAAAGAATCTGATGAATTCGAGTTTAATATTGGGAAGTTCTTTTTCAATTCTAAATTAAGACATTTGTCTTATCAAGGAGGTGAAGTACAAAAACTATCGCCAAAAGAAAGCAAGTTGTTAAAAATGCTTGCAGTACATAAAAACGATTTAATGCCAAGAGAATTGGCACTTACTAAAATTTGGCGTGACGATAACTATTTTACATCTAGAAGTATGGATGTATACATCGCTAAATTGCGTAAATATTTAAAAGAAGATGAAAATGTTGAAATCTTAAATATTCATGGAGAAGGGTTTAGGCTGGTAGAAAAATAAAGACAACATACTTCACATAATAAAAAAGCTCAATTAATTTTAATTGAGCTTTTTTATTAACTTTGAATAAGGATTTTAAATTGATGAATTATGGCAGATTTTATTAAGATTTATAACGAAAACCCTAATCCAAAAGAGATAGAAAAAGTAGTAAAAGTATTGCAAAGTGGTGGACTGATTATTTACCCAACAGATACTGTTTATGGATTAGGTTGTGATTTTACAAATATTAAAGCAATAGAAAAAATAGCTAAAATCAAAGGTGTAAAATTAGAAAAATCGAACTTTTCTTTTGTTTGTAATGATCTAAGTAATTTATCAGATTATGTAAAGCAAATTGATACCCCAACATACAAACTTTTAAAAAGGGCATTGCCAGGACCTTATACTTTTGTTTTACCGGGAAGTAAGTCGTTACCAAAAGCTTTTAAAAAGAAAAAAACTGTGGGAATTCGTGTGCCCAATAATAGTATCGCAAGAACCATTGTAGAAACCCTTGGAAATCCAATTATTTCTACCTCTATTAGAGATGAGGATGATGTAATAGAATATACTACAGATCCAGAGTTGATTTATGAAAAATGGAAAGATATAGTTGATGTTGTTATTGATGGAGGCTATGGAGATAATGAAGCTTCTACGGTAATAGACTTAACTGAAGACGAACCTTATGTAATAAGAGAAGGTAAAGGAAGTTTAGATATTTTGTAAATGAAACAAGAAACAGAAGTTATTTCAAGTTTCGAAATATTTTTCTTCTTAAAAAGAAATATTGCCAAACCACACTTGTGTGTTGGTTATAATCCATTTTTTTTTGCAGTTGTTTGCGTTTTTGTAAAAACTTATTCAGGTTTTTATAAAAGCTAAAGTGCGCTTTAATAATGGCAATAGTATGTACAGGTCTTAATTCAAATAAAAACTTTATTCCGGCGATGCCATCTAAAACAAGTCGAGAAAAAACAACAAATAAAAACCACTTTTTAGGAACATTTTTAACCACATTTAATAAGCTATTCCTAAAATTAAGAAAAGTTTTATGAGGGTTTGTTTCTTGTAGAGTAGCTCCACCAACATGAAACACTGTTGACTTACCTAAATATTTAATATCATATCCTTGATTCTGAGTTCTCCAGCACAAATCAATTTCTTCTTGATGTGCAAAATAATCTTCATCCAAACCTTCCAATTCATGATATACTTTAGAACGAATAAATAAACATGCACCAGAAGCCCAAAAAATAGAAGCGGTATCATTAAATTGTCCCGTATCAGTTTCTAAGTGATTAAATACGCGTCCTCTGCAATATGGGTAACCATATAAATCAATAAAACCACCACCAGCTCCAGCATACTCAAATTTCGTTTTATCTTTATAGTCCAATAATTTTGGCTGAATAATAGCAGTGTTTTCCTCTTTTTTAAAAAGATCAATAACCGGTGAAAGCCAATTCTGAGTAACTTCAATATCAGAATTTAGCAAACAATAAATATCTGCTTCTATATGTTGTAAAGCATCATTATATCCTTTAGCATAACCACCATTAACAGCATTTTCTACAATTTGTACAGAAGGATAAAACTCTTTGATATATTGTATAGAACTATCAGTAGAAGCATTATCTGCAACATAAACAGTAGCTTCATCTGAGCTAAAGTTTACTACAGAAGGTAAAAATTGTTCTAGCAATTTCCTTCCGTTCCAGTTTAATATGACGATGGCTATTTTCAAGATTGCAAACTTACGGTTAAAAACTGAATTTGATAGGGATAATCTGTTAATTGTAATTCGGAATTTCTTTTAAGAAAACATAGCTTTCATTTTCCAGATCCATTTTACAAAAATAATGTTCTAAACCGTTAGTAACAACTAAATAATTCGCTTTTAACTTTAGGTTGTATCTAGCAATCTGATCAAAGGTATCTTGAGTAATTTTTATATGTGGTGCTTTACACTCTACAATGATATCTGGTAATCCTTCTTTATTAAAGATGACAATATCAGTTCTTTTTTTTAGATTATTAATTAGCAATTGTTTTTCTAGAGCAATTAAAGAAACAGGATATTTTTTTTGCTCAACTAAAAACTGAACAAAATGTTGACGAACCCACTCTTCTGGAGTTAAGACAAAATATTTTTTTCTCAAATTATCAAAAATAAGCGTATGTTTTTCGTTACTTTTGATTCTGAAATTATATGTTGGAAGATTGAGTTTTTGCATCAATCAAAAGTAAGAAAATGAACGAAATAAACGCTATAGTAACTAATATTAAAAGAGGAAATTTAAAACCTATTTATTTTTTAATGGGTGAAGAACCATATTATATTGATAGAATTTCTGAATTGATAGAAAATTCAGTGTTAGATGAGTCTGAAAAAGGATTTAATCAAGTGATTATGTATGGTAGAGATGTTACTATTGATGAGATTGTTTCTTCTGCAAAACGCTATCCTATGATGGCAGATAAACAAGTAATTATTGTAAAAGAAGCACAAGATTTAAGTAGATCAATAGAAAAGTTAGTTGCTTATGCTCAGAATCCACAACCAACCACGGTATTGGTTTTTAATTACAAATACAAAAAGTTAGACAAGCGTAAAAAGCTGTATAAAACCATTGAAAAGAATGGATTACTTTACGAAAGTAAAAAGCTGTACGATAATCAAGTTTCTGATTGGATTCGAAGAGTGTTAAGTGGAAAAAATTATAAAATTGAACCTAAAGCAGCTTTGATGTTGGTTGAGTTTTTAGGCACTGATTTGAGTAAGATTAATAATGAATTAGAAAAATTGATTACAATTTTACCAGAAGATTCAATTATTACACCAGAAGATATCGAAACCAACATAGGTATTTCTAAAGACTTTAATAATTTTGAATTGAGAAAAGCAGTAGGAGAGAAGCAAATTGTAAAAGCAAATAGAATTATAAATTATTTTGCAGCCAATCCTAAAAGTAATCCTATTGTGATGACTATTTCATTGCTAAATAGTTTTTTTACACAATTGCTACAATATCACGGATTGCAATCTAAAGATAAAATGAATGTTGCAAAAACCTTAGGAATTAACCCCTATTTTGTAGGTGATTATGCAACGGCAGCTCAAAAATACCCAATGCGAAAAGTATCTCAAATTATTGGATTATTAAGAGAAGCAGATGTGAAAAGTAAAGGTGTAGGAGCAAATGGAATGCCGCAAGCAGATATCTTAAAAGAGTTACTTTTTAAAATAATGCATTAGTTCAAACCATATTTTATAAACAACAAAAAAGCCGAGCAATTGCTCGGCTTTTTTGTTGTTTAAATCTATTAATTTTTACTAGGTGGAGTTACAGGCTTGTCCACAATTAACTTATTTTCTCTATTGGCAATTTCCCAAGCTGTATGGAAAATTAATCGAGTTCTATTTTCTAATAAGTCGTAATTAATCTTATCTGGTGTATCTGTATGTTGATGGTAATCTTCATGAGTACCATTAAAATAAAAGATAATTGGAATGTTATATTTGGCAAAATTATAATGATCAGATCTGTAGTAAAAACGATTTGGATCTTTTTCATCATTGTATTTATAATCTAAAGAAATATTCGTGTATTTAGCATTCATTGCCTCAGATAAATCATGTAATTCAGTACTTAGTTTATCTGCACCAATTAAATACACAAAATTAGGATTGTCTTTGTGTCTATCATCAATTCTACCAATCATATCAATATTTAAGTCAACGACTGTATTTGTTAATGGGAAAATAGGATTCTCTACATAATACCTAGAACCTAACAAACCTTTTTCTTCTCCAGTAACGTGTAAAAATAACACAGAACGTTTTGGTCCATTTCCTTCATCAGCAGCTTTTTTAAATGCTTCTGCAATTTCTAAAACAGCTACAGTACCAGAACCATCATCGTCAGCTCCATTATAAATTTTTCCATTTTTTACTCCTACATGATCTAAATGAGCAGAAATAACAACAATTTCATCTGGTTTTTCAGAACCTTTTATAAAAGCGACAACATTTTCAGAATCTTTTAATCCATAGGCTCTTCCTGTACTATTTAAAAACGAAGCAGGTACTTCTTGATAATAATCATCGCCTCCTAAAGGAGAAGCAATATTACTTTTTATATAAAAATCTTTTAAGTATTGTGAAGCTTTCTTTTGTCCAGGTTCTCCAGTATCTCTACCTTCAAATTCGTCAGAAGCATAAACAAATAAATGTTTTGCTAAATCTTTCTCTGTAATTGTAGCCGCATATTTTATGGCATAGTCAATTTCAGGCTCAGGTTTAGGTGCGTTCTGGCTGGTACTACAAGACACTAAGAGTGCAGCAATACTTGCAGAAAGAATTAATTTTTTCATTAAATAAGTTTTTAGGTATTTGATTAGTTAGTTTATGCAAAAGCATAATTCCAAATATAAAAAAACTAATGCTCTTTTCGAATTGTAAACTGTTCTAATGTTTTGTTAAAGTTTACAATTTCTTTAGGGAATAAAGTATCTAAAATACCAGAATTAATACAGTTTTTTGTAGTGTCATGAACTAGTGTATGTGAGTTCATAATAATTAATTCATCTACAATTTCTAATGCTAAATTAACTTGATGTGTAGAAACAATGATGGTTTTAGATGTGGTAGCAACAAGGGTTTTTAACAGTTGAAAAATTTTAAATGTATGATGCATGTCTAAATGGGCTGTAGGTTCATCTAAGATGATAATTTCTGTGTCTTGTGCCAAAGCTCTAGCAATTAATACTCTTTGTAATTGCCCATCACTTAATTCAAAAAACTTTTTATGTTGTAAATGTTCAATTTCTGTTTTTTCAATTGCCCAATTAATTTTTTTTAAATCTTCATTAGAAATGCGATCTACCCAATTGGTATAAGGCTGTCTTCCTAAAGCTACTAATTCAAAAACACTTAGTTGACTATCTGGTAAACGTTCTGTTAAAACCAAGCTTAAATTTTTGGCAAGTTCTTTATTAGAAAAATGAGATAATTCTTTTTGGTTGATATATACCTTACCAGCAAGAGGTTCTTGTACTTTAGAAATAGTTCTAATTAAAGTTGATTTTCCTATACCATTTTTACCTAAAAGTGCAATAAATTTTCCTTTATTGATAGCCAAATTAATAGAATCAGCAATAGTATTTTGCTCTTTTTTAGATTGATAACCAATGGTTAAATTTTCGGTTTTTAGAACGATATGTTTGGTTTGCTGATTCAAATTAAACGTGTATTTTCTTTTTTCTAATTAATAGCCAAATAACTACAGGAGCACCAAATAACGAAGTAATGGCATTAATTGGTAAGGTAAATTCACTTGTAGGAACCTGAGCAATGCAATCACAAATTAATAAAATGATAGCTCCTGAAATTGCGGTAGCCGGAATCAATATTTTATGATTGGAAGTTGTAAAAAGTAATTTGGTTAAATGAGGTACAGCTAAACCTACAAAAGCAATGGGACCAGTAAAAGCAGTAATAACTCCTGTTAAGATACTAGTAACAATTAAAATAATAAATCGACTTTTTTTTACATTTATTCCAAGGCTTTTAGCATAATTCTCTCCTAATAACAAACTGTTTAAAGGTTTAATCACGGTTAATACACTAATAAGGCCAATACTATATATACCAAAAAACACTCCTAATTCTTCCCAGCTTAAATTTCCTAAACTACCAAAACTCCAAAAAACATATTGTTGTATTTCTTGCGCCCCACTAAAATAAGACAATACACTAATAATAGCTGTTGTAAAACTTCCAAACATTAGTCCAATAATTAAGATAGACATGGTGTTTCTTACTTTATTTGCAGCAATTATAACTCCTGATAATACTAAAAATGAACCTAAACTTGCAGCAATTGCGATTGTCCAATTAGAAAAATTACTTGATAAGAATAAACTACCAAAAACAGAGCTTCCTAAAATTAATAATGCGACACCTAAACTTGCTCCAGAAGAAATTCCTAAAACAAAGGGGCCTGCTAAAGGATTTCTAAACAAAGTTTGCATTAATAATCCACTAATCGATAATCCTGAACCAACTAAAATAGCTGTAATTGCCTTGGGAATTCTAAAATTTAATATAATAGTTTCCCAGCTATCTTTAGTTGCTTCTCCATTAAAAACGATAGAAAAAATATCACTAAAAGGTATCGCAACAGAACCCAAGCTAATATTTAAAAACCAACAAGCAATTACACTAATAATTAATAGTGTAAATTGTTTTGTATATGTTTTTTGAACAATCAAAGATTTATAAGTTGGTTAAAAAAGTTACTAACTTCTGAATGGCCAATCCTCTATGAGAGATTTTATTTTTTTCTTCAGAAGACATTTCTGCAAATGATTTATTAAAGTTGGTTGGTTTAAAAACGGGATCATAGCCAAAACCTTTTTCTCCTTGTTTTTCTTTAAGGATATCACCTTTACAAATGCCTTCAAATAAAAATTGCTCGTTATTTAAATTTAAAACAATGGCTGTTCTAAATTGAGCATTTCTATTTGGCTTGTTACTTAATTCGGTTAATAGTTTTGCCATGTTGCTCTCCGCATTATTCTCTTTACCAGCATAACGAGCAGAATAAACACCAGGAGCCCCGTTTAAACTTTCAACTTCTAACCCAGTATCATCTGCAAAACAATTATAACCAAATTTTTGAGTAATATAATTTGCTTTCAATGTAGCATTGCCTTCTAAAGTAGTTTCAGTTTCATCAATTTCATCAAAGCAATTGATATCTTTTAAGGTTAATAAACGAATAGTATCTGGTAACATCTTTTGAACTTCTGCAAGTTTGTTTAGATTGTTGGTAGCAAAAACGAGTTCCATTTTAGTGAAGTTATTTAATGCAAATGTAACATTTTAATCTTTTAATTTATGTTGAAAATTATAGATTAAGTTAAAAAATCTACTATATTGCTAAATAGTTTAAACTAGCTTAATATACTTTAAATAAAGGGAAGTCGGGTAAATGTCGGGTCAAAATCAATGAAAAAATTACTGCAACATAAAATTCTAAATTAACATTGTATGGTAAATCAAAATATACATACTATGAAACAACCAGAATTAGGAAAACGTATTTCTGAATTAAGAAAACAGAAAGGACTAACTCAAGAAGAGTTAGTGGAACAATGTAACATTAATGTTAGAACTATTCAGCGAATAGAAGCAGGTGAAGTAAACCCAAGGAGCTACACGATAAAAACAATTTTAAATGTATTGGGTGTTAATTATGAAGCGGAAGAAGAAAAGGTAAAAGAACAATTAATTTTTAGTGCTACTCAAAAGAAGGCTTTCAATATAGCTTGGATTTTTGGAGTGGTGTATTTTATTATTGGGTTTATAGAAACTGCCGCAGATATTTATCAATTTACAGGAGACGATTCTTTTTTAAATATTACCATGTATGCTCTTGTAAAGTTGATTTCAGCTTTTTCTTTTGCAATGTTCTTTTATGGGTTTTATACTCTAGCTACAGCTTTTGAAAATCAACGGATAAAAATAATCAGTGCTCTGTTAATTATTGCTTTTGTATTGAGTAATCTTACCGATATTTTTAGTAGAACGATGTTAGATGAAACCATTGCAATTAAAATTGTAATTGAATGCATTCTTTTTGGTGGTTTGCAATTAATTTTTGGAATTACATTAATTCAATTGAAAGATAAATTAGGACAATTGGCTTTAGCAACAGGAATTCTAGAAGTTATTGTGGGAGCATCACTAGCTACCGTAATCTTTGCGTCAGTTGGTATCTTTTTTCTTTTACCTGCTGTAGTTTTAGAAATTATTTTACTGTATAGGCTTACAAAGAAGTAAGAAAAAGTTCCGTGTAAATATTTACATGGAACTTTAAAAAAAAATAGGGGAACGCTTTTTTTCTAACTACTTGCATTAGTTGGTTTATTCGCAATAAATTTTAGCAATTTTCCAGATATCATTTTCTTTAATAAGATCAAATTTTTGTGAGAAATCTTTGTGTTTAAAAAAAACAGTCGTTTTGTTATTTGTTGATGAGAGAATTTCTGCTGTTCCATTCTTGTAAAAATCAATTAACAAATTAAAATCATCTTGTAAGCAAGTAAATCGATCGTAATCTAAACAACTAGCAGGCTCATCTAATGATTCATTTTTCCAGTGTTTTTCACAATTTTTCAAGAAGATTAGTTCATTGTCAACATATTGCTGACTGATATACCCACTTGCTTTAATGTTGTTAAAATACTGTTGAAGTTGATGCTGATCTAATTCTAAATGATTATTGACCTCTTTAGTAAAAGGAATGTTTCGCTTTTCATCATTTAAAAACTGTCCGTACCATTGGTAAAACGTTCGTATACTCTTTGTAATTTTTTTGGTTTGATTGATGTTATTCAGATTTTTGTTTTCTTCTTTTTTTAATAAATGTTTAATTTCATTAAAAGGAAGTAAAAAAGAAGTTGTTCCTAAACTATATGGAGTTATTTCATAATGATTATAATGAATTAAGATTCCCTCTTTAACAAAAGCATAATTTTCTGGTAGCTTAAAAGAAAAAACAGTATCAAAATCAAACCCATTTTTAAAAATATCAATTCTTTTTTCTCTGAACTTTTTTTCTACCAGTTGTTTAAAGTCATTTTTGTTATTAATAGTTATATCGAAGGTTACTTGTTCTCCAGTACTATTATCAAAAGTAGCCATTTTGGTTATTTCTGTACCATGTGCACCACCTTGATAAGTGTTTCCTGTCATTTTTATAGTAATAAAATCATGATTAAAAGAGAGTATTTCTATTTTATTAGTAGCTTCAAAAGCTCCATAAATAACAGAACCTTTATAGCTGTCGTGATTTTTATAATAAACTTTTGTAGCTTGCTCTAATGATAAATTATCAGGTTTGTTTAAGGTTAATAAATAAGTTAAGTGATCTAAAATCCATTTGTTCAAGGTTTCTTTTAATTTTTCAGATCCTTGTTCAAGAGTATAGTAATCAAAATTAATAATGGCGCAATTTTCCCTGTTATCACCAACTTCTCCACAATCTGTACCTTTCTCTTTTTTATATTTATAATAACGAAGCGTAGGTAAAACGTAGCTAAATATTTTACGATTATTTTTTACTTGATGAATAGCATTTTGTACTTCGGTTTTGATTTCTGAATTAAAATCTATAGAATTATTTTTGTTATAAGTAACAGTTAATTTTTCTGGTATTTCAGATAATTGATTAAGTTCTACAATAAGAGATTCTTTTAAGTTTTCAAACGGAATTTTTTTTCCAGAAATTGTTATAACATCATTCTCAACTAAAATTTCTGGAATAGCATTATCTATTTTACAAGAAAAGATAAAAAGTAGTACAAATAGTTTTAGGAGTGACTTCATTTGTAATATTTTAAAGTTTTAGCACTAAAAATCTGTTTCTTCTAAAAGAGTATAGGTAAATGTTTCTTGGTTTGATTTTTTACAGATATTCATAAAAAAATCAAAGTCTGCAGCTTTTTTAAATACTTGAGTACCAGCCGACCATTTTTCTACAATTGAAGACTCTGAAGTTGCATTGCTTCTGTGAATATTAATTCCGAAAACGCCTTCATAGATTTCTCCACTTTTATCTAGTGTTAAATCTTGCGAATTGTCTCTCCAAACTTTTAAAGGACCTTGTTGCTTTAAGGCTTCGTATCTTCCTTGATGATAGCCCAAAACATGAGAGTTGATATATTGACCTGGAACTAAAATTGCCGTACCATTAACATTCGAGGGATTCTTTAACCAATATGCGCCAGGATCGGTAGTAATTTGAAATTCATAGATATGATGTTCATCATTTTCATCTTTAAAAATTAAGTACAACCAATCGTCAAATGAATTTGCTACAATTTGGTTACTTCGAATTCCTATGATATTAATCGTCTCAAAAAAAATATAATTCTTTCCTTTTAAAACTTGTTTAATTTCTTCTAATGTGTATTTCATTTCAATTTATTTTATAATTAACGACTTCTTCTTAATGAATTTTTATTAAAATTTTTATTTGTTAGACCAGTATTAAATCTAAAATTTGTAAAGTTAAGGACAGTTGTTTCTCCTGTTTGATGATTTTCAACACTTACCATTCGTGCTTTCCAAAACTTGTTTTGAAATAGTCTCCTATTAGAATAAGTAAGTGTTTTTAATAGTGATTCTTTACGATCATAAAATACCATTTTACCTATGATGTTTTTGCTTGTATTGTACCACACATCTATATATTTATATCCAGAATTTTCGTATTGAGGTACTTGCCTAACAACTTTAAAATTCTCATTTGAGAAAACTTCATTTCTAAGAAATTTATAAGAGAATTTTTCAAGTTCAAAAGAATTTAAATCTTCATAGCTAAGTCCGCTACCCATGAAAGAGGCGGACTTATTTGGAGAACTGATTCTTTTAACTCTTTTCAAACTAGGTAGGAATATCCATTGTTCATCTTCTCCGATTCTTTGTGTAAAACTTAAAAAAGCGGTTCCTTTTACTGATTTAGGGCGATTAAATTTGAACAATGATTTATCTCCACCATTTGTTTCTAACACCTTTAATTGAAAATACATTTGCTTTTTTTGTGAACCACGACTATTAATAATCATTTCAACACTTGCTTGAAAATCTTTAAAACCTGTGTTTGCTTTTTTATAAGATTTAGCAATTAGAAGCCCTTTTTCTTCTGGACTTTGAGAAAATAAAATAGAAGAAGACGATATAAGTATTAAAAGTGTAAAAAATATTTTTTTCATAATAGTTTGTATATGTATGTTTAAATGAATTTGCAGGCACTTTTAAATACTATCTTTTAAAACTCATTGCTGCTGCACCACAATCATTTCCTTTTTTTTCAAAAGTAAATTCGATGTAATAAATACCAGAAGCTCTACACTTGAAAGAACAGCTAGAAAAATATTTTTCATTGTAAAAACTCGTTGCTATTTTTCTTTTTTTAGTATCATAAATCGTAGCTATAATAGAATTGCCTTTAGAGCCACTTATTGAAAAACTATATGTTGTGTGTTTAGATAAAACTAAAGTGTATTTGATTTTTTTTCTACTGTTATTTCTTCTGTCAATTTTAAAAGATTTTGAAAAATTAAAGCCAAAAGGAATCTCTTTTATGGCTCTATTTGTGTATTGCTCTGAATTACATTGTGCTTGTGTTGTATATGTAACTCTAAAAAAAAGAAGAGCAATAACAAGTGTAATGTATTTACATTTCATAACTAAATAACTTTATGGCAAATGTAGATCAGTTCACTTTTAGCAACATTATTCTAGAGATGACAAAAAGATGACAATTTATAAAAGGCAGTATTTTAGTTGCTTAGGCGTCTGTTTTTTTCCTAATTCTCCTTCTAGTTTGATGTATGGTGTTTTTATTAACGCCTAACATATTAGAAATTTGAGCTAGAGATAATTCTAATTTATCTAATACAAGTACTCTAATTTCTGCCTTAGTAAGTTTAGGAAAGTCAGCTTGTAATTTAGAAATATAGTTTGGATGGATTTTATTAAAAGTAAGTTTAAAATTACTCCAATCTTCATCTGTTAAAATAGTAGATTTAGTGAGTTCTTTTAAATATTTTGTTTTGTTTTCTTCATCAATCAATTTTTTGTTTTCTGAATTTAATTTTTCGGCTAAATCAGATTTTTCTTTATAGTCTTCAGTTAACTTATCCAGATTAATTTTAGTGTTTTTTAACTCAAATTCTTTTTGTTGACGTTTAAAAAGTAAGTGACGATAATTGATTATAGCAAACAAAATAACAATTAACATTAATACTAAAATAACATTCCTAATTAATTGCTCTTTTTGCTTTTCTTCTTCTATTTGTTGGATTTTTTTAGCATATTTTTCTGCATCTAAACGTTGTTGAATCTTTTGAATTTTTTTAGCATCATTTCTTACCGTTAAGCTATCTTGAATATCTTGAGCTAACTTTGAGTACTTTAATGCTTTGTTAGCATCGTTTTTAAATTCATAGTAATTGGTAAGATTTTTATAAAACGACAGCGGTTTAAAATAATCAAAAGAAGGGTGGTTTTTTAATTCATTTTTTAAAAAGAGAGAACGTTCAATTAATGCATTGTATTCTTTTTCTTTTTTAAGTTTTAATTTGATAGGAATAAGCACTTGAAGTGCATCAAATTCAGCAAAAAAAGAAGATAAATCTGTAATGTCTTGTTTAGATTTACTTAATAAATATCCTTTGTTTGCATAAACTTCACCTTCTTGTAATTTACCTTTCTTGATTAAGAACCCAGCAATTTCAATATTAGCAAAACCTTTCCAGAAATCAGACCACCATTCAGGATGAGCATTACTATTTTGGAGCTTATTTGTATGGAAATCTAGAATGTTTTTTGCATAAATTATAGCACGATCATAGTCTTTTCTCTTTTTCCAATATTCTTGTAAATAATTATTGACTAAGGTGTAAAAATGAGCTCCTTCTTCTGTAGGTTTGATGTATTTTTCTGCAATAGATAAATAAATATATGCTTGTTCATAATCTTCTAATTCCCACATAAATTTACCAAAATAAAATAGCTGATTTTCTATATAATAGTTTTTGAATTGATCAAAACCAATTTCTTTCATTTTCTCAAATGTGTGTTTTACAGCTATGTATTGTTTTTGATAATATGTTTTTTGATTTTGCCAATTTTGATGATTTTGATAGTGGTAATTAGCAATGATTTCTTCAACAATAAAACCTTCTTTTTTAGAAATATGAATAATTTCTTCTATTAAGTCGAGAAATGTTTTTCCAAAAGGAATCTTGTAATTTGCGTTTTGTGAAGCTAAAGAAGAATGATATTTAATAGCAATGCTTGTACGTTTATCATTCTGTGATTCTGCAATAGACAACATTTCTTTATGAATCTTTGAGAGTTCATTAAAATCGGTTACTTTCCAGAAAGGATATGAATGTACATAATTAAAACGTTCTTTAGAAGACATCTGTTTAAATGATGTAGATGACCAATTTGATTGAGAAAAACCTATCGAACAATGAAAAAATAACCCAACAAAAAGTAATAAAGTTTTAATTGATGAGGTATTTATATTTAGAAAAGGATGAAACGATATCAAAGAAAGAAATGTTTTAGATAATGCAATAATAAAAAGAAATTACCTTAAGTTTTTCTAAATAAAACTTAAAATAGTTTTTATTCATGATGATAAGGTTCATTTCTTAAAATGGTAAAACCTCTATAAATCTGTTCAACAATAAATAAGCGAATCATCTGATGAGAAAAAGTCATTTTAGACAATGAAATTTTACCGCTAGCTTTTTTATAAACACTTTCAGAAAAACCATATGGACCACCAATTACTAAAACCAATTGTTTTATTCCTGAGTTCATTTTCTTTTGTAGATATTTAGAAAATTCTATAGAAGTAAATTGCTTGCCTTTATCATCTAATAAGACTAATTGATCAGTATTTTGTAGCTTCTTTAAAATCAATTCACCTTCCTTTTCTTTTTGCTGCTGTTCGCTTAGGTTTTTAGCATTTTTAATATCTGGAATAATTTCTAGTTCAAACTTAATATAATGCTGCAAACGTTTTTGATACATTTCAATCAATTGATGTAAATGTTTATCGTCTGTTTTTCCTATGGCAAGAAGTTTAATTTTCATGCAGTAAAATTACAAAAATGTTATTAGGAATTGTAGCTATTAATTGAAGAGAATTCTTAATTAAAATAGTATTTTTACAGTTCAATAAAATTTTATGATATCACAAGAACAATTCGAGACAGAATTAGAAATTATTATTGCGAATGCGATTAGAGAAGATGTAGGAGAAGGAGATCATACTTCGTTATCATGTATTCCAGAAGATGCTCAAGGAAAAGCAAAATTATTAGTTAAAGACGCAGGAATTATTGCTGGAGTAGCTTTTGCAGAACAAGTTTTTAAAACCGTTGATAGTGAATTAGAAGTAGAAATTTTAATTCAAGATGGAAAAAAAGTATCGCATGGCGATATTGTATTGTATGTTTCTGGTAAATCTCAATCTATTTTACAAGCAGAACGCTTGGTGTTAAATGCCATGCAACGTATGTCTGCAATTGCTACAAAAACTCGCTTTTTTGCTGATTTATTAGAAGGAACGAAAACCAAAGTTTTAGATACTCGTAAAACAACACCTGGAATTAGAGCTTTAGAAAAATGGGCTGTAAAAATTGGTGGTGGAGAAAACCATCGTTTTGCTCTGTATGATATGGTAATGATTAAAGACAACCATATTGATTTTGCGGGAGGTGTTAAACAGGCAATTGAACAAACAAAAACGTATTTAGCCTCAAAGGAATTAGATATAAAAATTATTGTTGAGGCAAGAAGCTTAACCGAAATTCAAGAAATTTTAGATTGTGGAGGCGTATATAGAATCTTAATAGATAATTTTAATTATGAAGATACCCGCAAAGCAGTTGCCTTAATTGGAGATTTGTGCTTAACTGAATCTTCAGGCGGAATTAACGAAGAAACAATTAGGAAATATGCAGAATGTGGTGTGGATTATATCTCTTCTGGAGCGTTGACACACTCAGTATACAATATGGATTTAAGCTTAAAAGCTGTTGATTAATGATTGATAATTACTTTGATAGCGAAACATATTCTAAAATTGATTTTGCTGTTCAGCAAATCAAAAAAGGCGAATACGACAACTGTATATTCGAAAATTGTAACTTCGAAAATGTGCATGCGTCTAATATTCAGTTTGTAGAATGTGAGTTTATCAATTGTAATTTTAGCAATGCGATTGTAAAAAATACAGCATTTAAAGATGTGCAATTTTATAATTGTAAAATGATTGGTGTAAAGTTTAATGAATGTGATCCGTTTTTACTGCAATTAAAGTTTGAACAATGCCAATTGAATTTTTCTTCTTTTTATCAGTTAAAGATTCCGAATACCAATTTTAACAACTGTAATTTAGAAGAAGTAGATTTTACAGAAACACAATTACAGCAAGCTACTTTTAATGAATCTAATGTAAAGAGAGCCATTTTTGATAGATCTAATTTAACGAAAGCTGATTTTAGAACTGCTTTAAATATTTCGATGAATCCAGATGAGAATCAATTAAAAGGAGCCAAGTTTTCTAAAGAGAATTGTATAGGGTTGTTGCATAAATATCAAATAGTTATTGAATAAACGTTGTGAAATTTAAAAGTTATTTAATGTTTTTAAGTTAAATTTTTCTAACCCAATCTTTGTACCTTTGTAACTCTATATAAATTGCAACATAAGAACACTTTATCATTAACAAATGACAAAACCAATTGAAGACAACTTAGAGAAGATTCCGGTGATAAACCTGTTGGTGCGTTTTTGTAAAAAAATTAAAGTGCCCGGTTTGCAAGGAATGTCGTTGTACCACGTTCTTGAAATGTATATTTTCGGAATCGTAAAAGGTGCATTAACTACAAGAGCTGGTGGAATTGCGTATAGTTTTTTTATGGCAATTTTTCCGTTTTTACTGTTTATACTAACACTTATAAATTACATTCCGATTGATGGTTTCCAAGAAGCATTAATGGCTTTGATTCAAGAAACTTTACCGCCAAAAACTTTTGGAGCAGTACAACCCATTTTAGATGATATCATTCAAAATCAAAACAATGGATTACTATCTTTTGGTTTTATCGCTTCGATATTTTTAATGACTAATGGTGTGAATGCTATTTTTGGTGGATTTGAATATTCGTACCATGTAAAAGAAGTAAGAAGTGTAGTAAGAGCGTATATTATTTCTTTAGGAACGTCTTTGGTAATGACACTCTTTTTAGTGGTAACGGTTGGGTTGACTATTTTATACGGAATCGCAGTAAACCGTTTTAAAGATGAAGGTTGGTTAGACAATGATTTCTTTTGGGTTAAGTTTGGTACAGGAGCTCTATTTGTATTTATGATTTTTACCATTGTTTCTATGTTGTATCACTACGGAACCAAACAAGGTAAACAATCTTCTTTCTTTTCTCCTGGAGCTATTTTTACCACAATTTTATCCATCTTTACTTTTTACTTGTTTAGCATTTATGTGGTAGAGTTTTCTAAATACAATGAGTTATATGGTTCTATAGGAACCTTATTAATCTTAATGCTTTTTGTGTGGTTAAATGCTATTATCTTGCTGTTAGGTTTTGAATTAAATGCGACCATAAACCGATTAAAACGAAAAAATAAAGCTAAAATTCACATACCAACTTAGTTTTATTTTTCAGATATTTGCGCTCGCAAAGCATTTAAGCAACTGAGCAAATACAAAAATTAAAAAAATACAGATGAAACCAAGTATTCCAAAAGGAACTAGAGATTTTTCACCTACAGAAGTAGCACAGCGTAATTATATTTTTAATACGATAAAAGCTACGTTTGAAACCTATGGTTTTCAGCCAATAGAAACACCTAGTTTTGAAAACTCATCAACATTGATGGGGAAATATGGAGAAGAAGGTGATCGTTTGATTTTTAAGATTTTAAATTCTGGAGATTATTTAAAGAAGGTAGATGAGCAATTGCTACAAGAAAAAAAGAGTAACGCTGTTACTTCAAAAATTTCAGAAAAAGCCTTGCGTTATGATTTAACAGTGCCTTTTGCACGTTATGTAGTACAACACCAAAACGAAATTACGTTTCCGTTTAAGCGTTACCAGATTCAACCAGTTTGGAGAGCAGACCGTCCGCAAAAAGGTAGATTTAGAGAATTTTATCAATGTGATGCAGATGTAGTGGGAAGTACTTCTTTATTACAAGAAGTAGACTTTGTACAATTGTACGATGCTGTTTTTAGTAAGTTAAACTTAGTGGGAACGACCATAAAAATGAATAACAGAAAAATACTTTCTGGTATTGCAGAGGTTATTGGTGCTAAAGAGAAATTAATTGACTTTACAGTAGCTTTAGATAAATTAGACAAAATAGGAAAAGACGGCGTAGTTACTGAAATGCTTGGAAAAGGAATTACAGAAGAAGCTATAGAAAAGGTGAGTCCGTTGTTTAGTTTTACGGGATCAAACTCAGAAAAATTAGACGCTTTAGCTAATATGTTACAAGCTTCTGAAGAAGGAACAAAAGGAGTAGAAGAATTGCGATTTGTTTGTAATACAATTCAAGAATTAGGATTGCAATCTGCAAGTTTAGAAATTGATGTAACCTTAGCAAGAGGATTGAACTATTATACAGGTGCGATTTTTGAAGTAGCTGCACCAAAAGAAGTAAAAATGGGTTCTATTGGTGGTGGAGGAAGATACGATGATTTAACAGGAATCTTTGGGTTAAAAGATGTTTCTGGAATCGGAATCTCTTTCGGGTTGGATAGAATTTATTTAGTAATGGAAGAGTTAGGTTTGTTTAAAACAGTAAGTTTACCTAAACCTAAAGTATTGTTTTTAAATTTTGATTCAGAAAATGATAGTATCAAGTTAAAAGCGATACAAAGCTTAAGAAGTAAAAATATAAAGTCAGAGTTATATCCAGATGTTGCTAAGAGTAACAATCAGCAAAAAAAGCAGTGGAAATATGCAATTAATAGAGGAATTGAGTTTGTAGTTTCTAAGGTAGAAGACAACCAGTTTTTAGTAAAAGATATGACTCAAGGAACACAAAATACCTGTTCTTTAGACGAATTGATAAATACAGTACAATAAATTGACAGTAAAGCTGTAAATTTGCATCCTAATTTAGAAAGAAATGTTTGAAGTGAATAGCAAAATGAATGACGAAAGAGTAGACGAAATAGGAGAGAACCACGTTGGTACATCGGCTAAAACGCCATTACGTGCAGACGCGTTTGATATTTCTGACAAAGAGAAAATAGAAAAAATCCAAGAGAATGTAAAAGAAATTTTAGAAACACTTGGTATGGATTTAACAGACGATAGTTTACAAGGAACTCCAAAAAGAGTAGCAAAAGCATTTGTAAGTGAATTGTTTATGGGATTAAATCCAGCAAACAAACCAGAACCATCTACTTTTGATAATAATTATAATTATGGTGAGATGTTGGTAGAAAAAAACATTGTTGTGTATTCTACTTGCGAACATCATTTATTGCCAATTATTGGTAGAGCTCATGTAGCTTATATTTCTAATGGAAAAGTAATTGGACTTTCTAAAATGAATAGATTGGTAGAGTATTATGCTAAGAGACCACAAGTACAAGAGCGTTTAACGATGCAAGTTGTACAAGCAATGCAAGAAGCATTAGGTACAGAAGATGTAGCTTGTGTTATTGATGCAAAACATTTGTGTGTGAATTCTAGAGGAATTAAAGACATAGAAAGTAGTACTGTTACTGCAGAATTTGGTGGAAAATTCAAAGAGAAAGAAACCAAAAGAGAGTTTTTAGATTACTTAAAAATGGATACTACTTTCCATTAAATAAAAGAAAATATAACAAAACGCCACTACGAAAGTAGTGGCGTTTTTTGTTGCATGTAAAATTCTTTTAGTACTTTTTGAGACACAATAGAAAAATCTACGTTATATAAGTGTAAGGTTAACCAAATAACATCCTTTTTGAATCAAAAAGAAATCATAGCAAAATGTAAACAGAATGATTATTCAGCTCAAGTAGAGGTGTATAATAGTTATAAGAATATGCTTTATAACAGCTGTTTTAGAATTTTAAAGAATAGAGAAGAAGCAGAAGACATTGTTCACGATGCTTTTATCAAAGGATTTAAAAAGATATATCAAATTTCTGATGATATCCATTTGGGTTCTTGGTTTCGAAGGATAGCTATTAACACTGCTTTAGACAAAATAAGGAAAGATAAAAACATCTTTCTGTTAGAAGAGTCAAAGCAGATAGAAGCACAAGTAGAAGAGGTAGATTTTGATGAAGCAGAAGAAATGTCGGTTGATTTTATTAAGGAATGCATTCATAAGTTAAAAGAAAAATATAGTGTCATTTTAACATTGTACCTAATTGAAGATTATAACCATAGAGAAATTGCTTTGCAGTTAGGATTGAATGAAAGTACGGTTAGGAATCAATATGCTAGAGGAAAAAAACAATTGATTGAAATGATTAAAAACAATAAAGAACATGAATTTAAAAGATCATTTACAGCGTCATAGAGATGCATTAGATTCAGAAGAAATTTCGTTTAATGCAGAAGCTATTTTTAAAGATAGATTGCAAAAAGAATTGCATCAACCTAAAAAAGCTAAGATGGTGTATTTAAGAGTAATCTCTATAGCAGCGAGTATACTATTAGTGTCTTCAGTATTCTTTTGGATGCAAAAAAGTGACGAATCTTCTATGACTAAAGAAGTTTTAGCGTATTTGTCTGATGATTCTGCAGGAACAAGATTGTCTGGAGTGTATAAATTCGAAGATGAATTTGTAAAAGAAGATGCGAAAATTATCAATGCGTTAATTAAAATTTTAAAAGAAGATACCAATAGCAACGTAAGAATTGCAACAATTGATGCCTTATTGAAATACCCAAAAAATGAAAAAATACGACTGAGTCTTATTGAAGCTTTAGAAAAAGAGAAAATACCATTAGTACAAATTAAATTGATAAAATCATTAGGTTTTTTAAAGGAAAATCGTGCACAAAAACCTTTAGAGAATATTATTAATAACAATCAAACCTATCAAATAGTTAAGAACAACGCAACCTTAGCTATGAACCAATTAAAACAATAGTAAACAGGTATTATTTAAAGAATGTCTGTGAAAAAAAATAAAAAAATGAAACACGTAAAATTTATATTCGCAATTGCTTTTTTAGTATCGATAGTAGCAACCGGACAAGAAAAGAAAATACAATTTAGTAAAGGAACATTAAAAATCTGTTCTTCTAAAAACTTTCAAATTGAAGGTTATGACGGAAAAGAAGTTGTAATAAAAGGGAACCATAATAACAGAATGTCTGCTTATGACATAAATGGAGTAAAAGGGTATTTGTATTCAACACAAACAGATAAAAACCCGAAGAAATCAAAACCGAAATTTCCAACTCAAAAAAGTAGTGTTGTGGTAAGCGGAAAAGCCAAAAATGTATTTTTTGCTACTCTAGATACAAAGAGAAAGGAAGGATTAAAGCGATTGGGGAAAGAGCATGAAAATAAAGAGTTAGGAATCTATTTTACCATAGAGCAAAAGAATGGAGAACTTATTTTTAAAGACAACACAAGTGGGCAATTTATTATGATGACCAATGAAAGTTATACGATTAAAATTCCAAATTCTTTAAAGTTAAACTGGAGTACAAGTTCTTGTAATAGAAGGCCAAGTAGATCTGTTCTCTATAATTCTAAAGCATCATCTTTAACAAATTTTAATGGAGAAGTGGAAATATCTACCTCGTTAAATAACTTAGAGTTAACAGATGTTACTGGTCCAGTTTCTATCAATTCTATTGGAGGTAATGTAATTGTTAAGTTTGATAAGAAAACGCCTAAGAAGCTTTATTCAGTATATTCTAACAATGGATTTATAGATATAACTTTACCAAAAAATTCTGATGTAAATATTGATGCCAATGGAGCAGCTATCTATAGTAATATTGATTTTAAGAATTTACATGATGAAACTCATGAGAATCAACATAGAATGGATTTAAAGCTAAAAAATGGACGTGTAAAAATGAAGCTTGATGCAGGTTATGGAACCATTTATTTACGTAAGAAAGAATAATACTATTTGATTGATACAAAAAATCCGATGCTAAATGCATCGGATTTTTTGTTTATTGGTTTATCAATACCCATTCGCCTTTTTCAATTAACGGAATGGCTTGTTTAAATTTAACTACTTTTTCTTCTCCGCTCATTACGTTTTTAATTGTAACTCGCTCGTTTCTACCAATCTTAGGTTGTTCTCTAACAATGGTTTCTACTGGTTGTGGAGCAGATTGCTGTTGGTTTCTGGCATCGCTAATAGCTTGTTCAGTACTATTTTGAACTTCTGCCTTGCTCACATTCAGCGCTTCTCTTTTTTGTTGACGAGCTTCAGAGATATTTCCTTGGTTTGGAATTTCTCCTTTAAATAAGAAAGACAATACTTCTTTATTTACATTATCAATCATTACTTTAAATAATTCAAAAGCTTCAAACTTATAAATTAATAAAGGATCTTTTTGCTCATGTGCAACATTCTGAACAGATGTTTTTAACTCATCCATTTTACGTAAATGAGTTTTCCAGTTTTCATCAATGATTGCTAAAGTAATGTTCTTTTCAAAATCTTTGATAAGTTCTTTCCCTTCAGATTCGTAAGCATTTTTTAAGTTGGTTACAACTTGCAAGCTTTTTACTCCATCAGAGAAAGGAACGACAATTCTTTCGTATCTGTCTCCTTCATTTTCAAAAACATCTTTAATTACAGGGAAAGCAGTAACAGCATTTCTAGTAATTTTATCTTGATAATGTTCGTAAACTGCTTCGTATAGTTTGTCAATCAAGGCTTTTTCATCCATTGATTGGAATTCTTCTTCAGAGAAAGGAGAAGTCATGGAAGAAAAGCGAATCAATTCAAATTCGAAATTTTGAAAATCTTTAGTAGGTTTGTTTTGGTTTACAATTGCTTGACAAGTATCGTAAATCATATTAACAATATCTATCTTTAAACGATCACCATCTAAAGCATGTCTTCTTCTTTTATAAACAAACTCACGTTGCGCGTTCATAATATCATCGTACTCTAACAAACGCTTACGAATTCCAAAGTTATTTTCTTCTACTTTTTTCTGAGCTCTTTCAATAGATTTGGTAATCATAGAATGCTGAATTACTTCACCTTCTTTTAACCCCATTCTATCCATCATTTTTGCAATTCTTTCAGAACCAAAAATACGCATTAGGTTATCATCTAAAGCAACATAGAATTGAGAAGAACCAACATCTCCTTGACGCCCAGCTCTACCACGAAGCTGTCTGTCTACACGTCTAGAATCATGTCTTTCTGTACCGATAATAGCTAAACCTCCAGCAGCTTTTACTTCGTCTGTTAATTTAATATCTGTACCACGACCAGCCATGTTTGTTGCAATGGTAACTTGTCCTGGTTTACCAGCTTCAGCAACAACATCTGCTTCTTTTTTATGTAATTTTGCATTTAAGATATTATGAGAAATTCCTCTCATCTTTAACATTCTTCCTAGTAATTCAGAGATTTCTACAGAAGTTGTTCCTACTAACACAGGTCTTCCTTGTTCTACCAAGTTTACAATGTCATCAATAACTGCATTGTATTTTTCACGTGTTGTTTTGTAAACTAAATCTTCCTTATCATTTCTTTGAATAGGTTTATTAGTTGGAATTTCTACTACATCCAATTTGTAAATTTCCCAAAGCTCACCTGCTTCTGTAATGGCTGTACCTGTCATTCCAGAAAGCTTACGGTACATTCTAAAGTAATTCTGTAATGTAACAGTAGCAAAAGTTTGTGTAGCATCCTCAATTTTTACATTTTCTTTGGCTTCAATAGCTTGGTGTAAACCATCAGAATAACGACGACCATCCATGATACGTCCAGTCTGCTCATCAACAATCATTACTTTGTTGTCAATAACCACATATTCTACATCTTTTTCAAATAAAGAATAAGCTTTTAACAACTGATTCATAGTGTGAATACGTTCACTTTTTACACTAAAATCTCTATATAATTCTTCCTTTTGAGATGCTTTTTCTTCTGGAGTATCTTGACTCTCATCAATTTGACCAATTTTAACCCCAATATCTGGTAAGATAAAGAAGTTTTCATCACTTGTTTTTCCAGATAAGTGTACAATTCCTTTGTCAGTTAAATCAATAGAATTGTTTTTCTCTTCTATGGTATAGTAAAGTTCTGCATCTACTTCTGGCATTAACTTATTGTTATCTGCCATATAGATGTTTTCTGTTTTTTGTAATATTTGCTTAATTCCTTCTTGAGATAAGAATTTAATTAAGGCTTTATTTTTAGGAATACCACGATATACTCTAAGTAATTGGAATCCTCCTTCTTTAGTATCTCCTTCTGCAATTAATTTTTTAGCTTCTGCTAAAACCCCTACTAAATATTGTTTTTGTAAAGTAACAATGTCAGAAACTAAAGGCTTTAATTCGTTAAATTCGTGTCTGTCTCCTTGAGGTACAGCACCAGAAATAATTAATGGGGTACGAGCATCATCAATTAAAACAGAGTCTACCTCATCAATAATGGCATAATTTGGGGCTCTTTGTACTAATTCTTCTTTGGTATGCGCCATATTATCACGTAAATAATCGAATCCAAATTCATTATTTGTACCATAAGTCACGTCTGCATTGTAAGCTTTTCTACGAGCATCAGAATTTGGTTGATGTATATCAATACAGTCAATACTTAAACCATGAAATTCTAACAATGGTCCCATCCAAGCTGCATCACGCTTTGCTAAGTAATCGTTTACAGTTACAACGTGTACACCTTTACCAGTTAAGGCATTTAAATATACAGGTAATGTAGAAACTAAGGTTTTTCCTTCTCCAGTCATCATCTCGGCAATTTTACCTTGATGTAAAACAGATCCACCAATTAACTGTACATCGTAGTGAATCATATCCCAAGTAATATCTTGTCCAGAGGCATCCCAAGTATTAGACCAAATAGAATTATCTCCATCTAAAGTAACATTCTCTCTAATGGCAGAAATTTCTCTATCAAAAGGAGTTGCAGTTACGGTAATTTCAGTATTATTTGTAAAACGTTTGGCTGTTTCTTTTATAACAGCAAAAGCTTCAGGCATTATTTCCTCTAATACCTTTTCAGATACTTCGTAAGCTTTGTCCTTTAATTCATCAATCTCACTATAAATAGCTTCTTGTCTGTCAATATCTGCTGATTCAGCTTCTTTTTCTAGTTCAGCTATTTGTGTATCAAAAGTTTTGGTTGCATCTTTAATTTTAGCTTTAAATTCTTCTGATTTAGCTCTTAATTCATCATTGGTTAAGTTTCCAATTGCACTTTCAAAAGCGTGTGTTTTGGTAACAATTGGTTGTAGTAGTTTTAAATCTTTTTGTTGTTTATCTCCAACAAATATTTTCAAGACAGAGTTTAATAAGCTCATTTTGTACGTAATATTTTAGAATCAATACTATTTTGAATTGATTGTTGTTTGTAATCTATTGATGTTTAATAAGTTATTTTCTTATTGACAGCGATTACAATTAGGGTTAAATGTAAACAAAAAAAAAGCCTCTATTGAGACTTTTTTGATGTAATTTCTAATTTAATATTCATCTTCGTTCCAAAGATAATCTTCTTCGGTCGGATAGTCTGGCCAAATTTCTATAATAGAATCGTAAGCGTCACCCTCATCTTCAATTTCTTGTAAGTTTTCTGCAACTTCTAATGGTGCTCCCGTTCTAATAGCGTAATCTATCAATTCGTCTTTAGTTGCTGGCCAAGGTGCATCTGCTAAATAAGATGCTAATTCAAGCGTCCAATACATTTCTTTTTGGGTTTAATTTTCTGCAAAAATAAATTTTTTTAGTAAAAAACCAAGTTTTTTTTGATAAATCTGTCAATAAATTAAAAGAACTTATTTTTCCTTTTCAGGTATCCAAGGTATTTCCTTAGCTGATAAGTCTTTGGACAACTTTCGTGCCAATACAAAAAGGTAGTCAGAAAGTCTGTTTAGATAAGTCAATATATCAGCATTTATTGCTTCGTTTTCGTTCAATGCAGTAGAGATTCGTTCTGCTCTACGACAAACACAACGAGCAAGGTGACAGAATGACACCACTTGATGTCCTCCAGGAAGAATAAAATTTGTCATCGGTGGTAACTCTTGATTCATATGATCAATTTCTTCTTCTAAAAGTGTTACACTTTGATGATTAATTTTTGGAATGTTTAGGCGTTGTTTACCACTTTTTAGCACTTCTTTTTCTGGTGGAGTTGCTAGCATTGCACCTAAAGTAAACAGTTCATTCTGAATTCTAATGAGTGACTCTATTGATTTCTCGTCAATATTTTGGTCTCTAATTAAACCAATATAAGAGTTTAATTCATCTACAGTACCATAAGATTCTATTCTAAGATGATGTTTAGGAACTCTTGTGCCACCAAATAGAGCTGTAGTTCCTTTATCTCCTGTTTTTGTATATATTTTCATGTTTTTAATTCAAGTTTGAACCTCAAAAATAGGTATTATATCTTGAGAAAAGAAAAGTGATGTTCTTTTAAAATAATTTTAAAGAAATTCTTATGAGCATAAAAACGAATATTAAAAAGCCAGGAATAAATAAGGACTCTGAGACTAAATACTCTTTGAGATTTAAATTTGGATTTTTCTTTTTAGCTTTTTTTAAAAAGATAAATACAGAGATTATATATATAATACAAAAAAGAATGGATATTTTATCTATTGAATTCATAGCAGAATTTTTATTATTGGAAGAGAAAAGTAATAAAAAAATAATTAGATGCGTATTATAAAGTGTTCTTTCTGTTGTACTGTTCTAAAGAAAACGATTCCCCATTGATAGGTGTCAATACTCACAGAAACTTTTGGATGTTTTTTTATAAATTCCCATGCGTCTTCCATCTCTTTACTCCAATGAATGTCATCAAAGATAAATACAGTATTGTTATGAATGTATTTTAGGCAATATTCAAAGTATTCTATTGTTGGTTGTTTTTGATGATTGCCATCAAAAAAGACCAAATCTAAGGGGTGATTTATTGTTTTTAAACTAGCATTAAATTCACCAACTTTTACATTAATATTGTTATAATTAAATGCTTTAAATTGTTTTTGGGCAACATCTAATGTATTGGGACAGCCTTCTAAAGTAGTGATTTGTGAATTAGGAGCTCCTAAATGCAGAGCTGCAGTTCCAAGTCCTACAGATGTGCCAATTTCTAAAATGTTTTTTGGTTGAAAATAATGCACAAAATTAATTAGTAATCTGGCTCTTTTTTTGTTAATACCTGCATTTTCTGCAATACGATTGATTGCTCTATAATTATCTTTAAAGACTTTAGAACCTGCACCAAAATCAGTAACTTCAATTTGATTTTTATTCGCTAATACTTTTTTTCTAAAAGTAAGGTGTTTTTTATAAGTTTTAGAATGTATATTATTATTTAATCCTTTAGTAATGAGATCAAAAACAAAAGGAGAATGGATGCCATATTTACTTTTGGCTGTAACTATAAATTTTAAATATGAAAAGAGTTTAAAAAGCATGTTAAAATAAATTAAAGCGAAATTAAAAGAAAAATTATTGGAATAAGGTATTATAAATTATATTTGTGATATTTAACTTAAGTAATCGTATGTTTAGACGTCTGATATTAATCCTCTCAATTTGTTCTTTAGCTTCTTGTGTGCCTAATAAAGATCTTGTGTATCTTCAAGGAAAGCCAGTAGCAAAAAAAGATGTATATAAATTAAATGATGAGCCATATAAACTTCAGGTAGGAGATGTTTTAAGTATTGATATTAAAGCTAAAAATGAAGAGTCTGTGGCAATGTTTAAAAAAACTACAGGTAATAATCAAGGGATTGTAGGGAATGGAAATACGAATAATGTTAACCTTCAAGCTGGATATAGTGTAGATAGGCATGGAAATATTAGAATGCCTATTATAGGAGATATAAATGTACTGGGGTATACTACTAAAGAAGTAAGATTAAAGATTGAAAAATCATTACTAGTTTATTTAAGAAACGAAGAGGATATCTTTGTAACAGTTGGTTTAGCAGGAATAAAGTTTACTATTTTTGGAGAAGTATCCCAACCTGGGACAAGGGTAATTAATCAAAACAGGGTAAATATAATTGAAGCTATAGCAAACTCTGGAGATATAGTAGTTACAGGTAATAGAAAGAATGTAGAAATCATTCGTAAATCAGATTCAGGTACAAAAAAGTTTACTATAGATTTGACAAAAATTGAAGCCTTAGATTCTGAAGTGTTTTATATTCAACCTAATGATATGATATATGTAAAACCTTTGAAACAGAAAACTTGGGGGACTGGAACCACAGGAATCCAATCGTTGTCTACGATTATTTCGCTATTTACTTTGGTTACATCAACCATATTATTAGTAAGAAATTTATAATATAGTATGAGTAATAGTTCTTTTGATAACAGTTCAAGTTCTGCAACAGCATCTATAGATGTGAAAGCCTATTTGTTTAAAGTAATTTCTTATTGGAAATTGTTTGTGGTAACTATCACAATAGGGTTTATTATTGCTAAATTCATGAACGGTTATAAACCTAAGAGGTATAGTTTAGATACCACTGTTAGTGTAAAAGAAGAGAATAATCCGTTGTTTTCTACAGGAACTAATATCGCTTTTAATTGGGGAGGAGAAAGTAACGCAATCGGTACAGTTAAAATTATTTTAATTTCTAGAACTCACAATGAAAAAGTAGTTGACTCTTTACAGTTTTATGTAGGATATTTAAAAGATGGTAGGTATCGATTAGAAGATGTTTATGGAAATACTCCTTTTGTAGTTGACTTGGATAGAAAGGAAGCTGAACCGCAGATTTATGCTAAAAATATTAAGATACAGGCTGTTACAGAAAATAGAGTGCGAGTTTCTTTTGATTTTAATGAATCGGGGATTAATCAATTAATTACTTACCCCGATAATATTGAAGAAAAGGAGACAGGAGAAATCTTTTCTAGTTATCAGTCTAAAGAGAAAAGCTTTTCGCAAGAGTTTGATTTAGATGAAACAATTAATCTACCATTTTTAAACTTTAGACTAAAAAAAATAAGACCATTACAAGTAGGAGAAGTATATTATATAAGATTTAATAGTTTTAATGGTACTGTTTCTGGCTATAGAGGTATTAGAATAACGGATGTTACTAGAGGAGCATCTATTATTAGATTACAAATGGAAGGTGCAAATAAGAATAGAATTGTAGACTATTTAAATGCTTCTGTTAAGGTTTTAGAAAAAGATAAAAAAAGGCAAAAAGTAGCTTATGCTAAAAATACTCAAAAGTATATTGATGATTTATTTGATAAAGAATCTGATAGTTTAAAGAATATTGAAAGAGCTTTAAGTAGATATAAAATTCAGAATAATATTTATAATTTATCCGAACAAGGAGCTAAAATATTTTCTGAAATTACAGAGTTAGATAAGCAGAAAATTGAGTTATCTAACAATGTAGAGTCTTTAGATAGTTTAAAAAACTATATTCTTACTCATAAAAAGTACATTAATATACCTGTTCCGGCAATTATACAAATTGCAGATGGTAAAATTCCAGCAGAAGTTGGTGAATTAATTAGTAAATCTACATTAAGAGAAACCTATCGAAGTGCTTTTACAGATAATCATCCTGATGTTATTGCTTTGGATAAAGAAATTGCCACTTTGAAAACAGTGTTACTTGAAAATGTGAAGAATTTAAAATCTAGATTAATTAATGATCTAAATAAGGTTCAAAAGAGATTAAAAAATAGTTTAGCAAAGAGAAAAACACTACCAGCAAAAGAACAAGGATTAATTAATTTTCAACGTAATTATGAAATTTCTGAATCTAATTATAATTACTTAAAGCAAAAAAGTTATGAAGCAGGTACTGCGATAGCCGCTAATGTTTCTGATGTAAAAATAATCGATACTGCTAAAGATTTAGGACAAGGCCCAATTTACCCTATACCAAGCTTTAATTATATGGTGGCTTTTATGCTTAGTGTAATATTGCCATTGTTTTATATTATTGTTAGAGAATTGTTAGATAATAAGATTCATAGTGTAGAGGAGATTGAGAAAAATTATGCTATCCCAGTTTTAGGAGTAGTTGGTAGAAATAATTGGAAAAATAATTTAGCTGTTTTTGAAATGCCTAAATCATCTGTGGCAGAATCGTTTAGAGCATTAAGGTCTAATGTTCAGTTTTTATTTAACTCAAAGAAAGATAGCAAGTCAAAAACATTAATTTTAACTTCTTCTGTAAGTGGAGAGGGGAAAACAATGATTTCTATTAACATGGCTACGGTTTTTGCATTGAGTGGCAAGAAAACTGTACTATTAGGGTTGGATTTACGTAAACCAAAAATTTATGGAGACTTTGATTTAAAGAATGATGTAGGAGTTGTAAATTATTTAATTGGTCAAAAGAGTTTAGACGAAGTAATTAATAATACTAAAGTTCCAAATTTAGATTTAATTCTGTCTGGACCAATACCACCAAATCCATCAGAATTATTATTAAATGACAATGCAGATAAAATGATTGCTCATTTACAAAAAACATATGATTATGTAATTATTGATACTCCTCCTGTTGGATTGGTTTCTGATGCTTTAGAATTATTTAAATATTCTGATGCAATTATTTATGTAATACGTCAAAATTATTCTGAAAAAGGAATGATGAAGATGATTGATGATAAGTATAAAAATAAAGAGGTAGAGAATATTAGTTATGTATTAAACGACTTTACCATTCAGAATAAATATGGCTACGGCTATGGTTATGGTTATGGGTATGGTTATGGATATGGTTATGGGAAGTATGGTAATGGTTATCATGAAAATGAAAAAGAAGAAACACTACTTACTAAGATTATAGGTTTAATTAAACCTAAACGATAAATAAAAAAGCTTAAGATTTAATCTTAAGCTTTTTTATTAATATTCTATTTTATCCTCTTTTTCTGTCCATTTTTTGAATGGCTCTAAAGCGATATCTCTACCAATTTGTTCAAACGGAATACTTCGTTTTTCATATGGTAATGGAATTTCTTTGTAAATAAACTCATCATCAAAACCAATATTTGCTGCATCAACTTGATTGCTGCCATAATATACTTTATCAGGTCTAGCCCAGTAAATAGCACCTAAACACATTGGACAAGGTTCGCAAGAAGTATATACAATACACCCGTCTAACTGGAATGATCCAATATTTTTACAGGCATCTCTAATTGCTGTTACTTCTGCGTGAGCAGTTGGATCGTTGGTAGAAGTTACTTTGTTGTTTCCTCTTCCAATAATTTCGCCATTTTTTACAACAATGCATCCAAAAGGACCTCCTTCATTATTACTCATTCCTCTCAAAGCAGCTTTTACCGCTTCACTCATGTATTCTTCGTGTTTGTTCATCTTCATTATTTTATGATTTGTAAATCTTATTGCTAAAAAAAAGCCGCAAGAAATTGCAGCTTTTTTTATGTTATACAAAGATAAGATTTTATTTTCTTATAAAAGTTGTTGTGTGTTGTAGTTTATTTTAAACTTCCAGTCATGTCTTCTGGTTTTACCCATTCATCATATTGTTCAGCAGTTACATATCCTAAATTGATTGCTTCTTCTTTTAGGGTTGTTCCATTTGCATGCGCTGTATTTGCTATTTCAGCGGCTTTATAATATCCAATTTTGGTATTTAAAGCTGTAACTAACATTAATGAGTTGTTAACTAATTCTGTAATTCTAGCATGATTTGGTTCAATACCAGCGGCACAATTTACATCAAAAGAAACACAAGCATCACCAATCAATTGTGCAGATTGTAATACATTAGCAGCCATCATAGGTTTAAATACATTTAATTCATAATGTCCTTGAGTACCTCCAACAGTTACAGCAACATCGTTACCCATAACTTGAGCACAAACCATAGTCATTGCTTCTGCTTGAGTTGGATTTACTTTTCCAGGCATAATAGAAGATCCAGGTTCATTTGCAGGAATAATAATCTCTCCAATTCCTGATCTTGGTCCTGATGCCATTAAACGAATATCATTAGCAATCTTATTTAAAGAAACGGCAATTTGTTTTAAAGCTCCATGTGTTTCTACTAAAGCATCATGAGCAGCTAATGCTTCAAATTTATTGTCAGCAGTTACAAATGGTAATCCCGTAAACTCTGCAATATATTTAGCAACTAATACATCATAACCAGCTGGAGTGTTTAATCCTGTTCCTACAGCAGTTCCCCCTAAAGCTAACTGAGCAAGGTGTTCTAAGGTGTTATTTAATGCTTTTAATCCAAAATCTAATTGAGCAACATAACCAGAGAATTCTTGCCCTAATGTTAATGGAGTAGCATCCATTAAATGAGTTCTACCAATTTTTACTACATCTTTAAAAGCTTCTGCTTTAGCATGTAGAGTGTCTCTTAGTTGTTGTACTCCAGGAATAGTTGTTTCTATAATTTTTTTATAGGCTGCAATATGCATTCCGGTAGGGAAGGTGTCATTAGATGATTGTGATTTATTTACATCATCGTTAGGTTGAATTGTTTTTTCACCTTCTCCAATAACTTTTCCTGCAATTTCATGAGCTCTATTAGCAATCACTTCATTACAGTTCATATTTGATTGAGTTCCAGAACCTGTTTGCCAGATTACTAACGGGAATTGATCATCGTGTTTTCCTTCTAAAATTTCGTCACAAACTTGCCCAATTAAATCTCTTTTGTCTTCTGCTAAGACACCTAATTCTGCATTTGTAAAAGCTGCAGCTTTTTTTAAGTAAGCAAATCCGTAAACAACCTCTAAAGGCATAGAGGCGGCAGGGCCAATTTTAAAGTTATTTCTAGATCTTTCGGTTTGAGCTCCCCAGTACTTATCTGCAGGAACTTTAACTTCTCCCATCGTATCTTTTTCTATTCTGTATTTCATTTTTTACGTGTTGTTTTTAGCTTTTACAAAATTACTAAAAGTATCACAATCAGTTATCAACAAAAGGAGAAAATAAGTTGTTTAAAATATTTTTTAATTATTGGTGTAAATAGAAAATATGTACTATTTTTGTAGCATTAATTATTTATAAAAAAACACAAATGTTAGATTTTTCAGAATTTTCAGGATTTTTATTATTCATGTTTATTTTTACAGCAGGATTTTGGTTGTTAATTTTCTTATTAACATTTGTTGTTCCTTACTGGATTGGTGGAACAATTTGGGAGAATATGAAATTAAAGAAAGAAGCAAGAAAGGCGGCAGACAAATAGTCGTTCTTTAGATATAATATTAAAAAAGGGTTTGCATTTTATGCAAACCCTTTTTTAATTCTTGTAGTTTTATTTTCCAAAACCTTCACCGCCACCATCATCATAGTTTCTTTGTGGTCTTTCACGTTTTTTCTTTTGGTTAAATCGATACGTAAAACTTAAAGAAATTTGACGTTCTCTCCATTGAAAAGTTCCGTTAGAAATTGTGGTTAAATTGTTGCTATTGTCGTAATAACGAGTAGTACTTTCTCTTTTACGTGAGTTAAACAAGTCACTTACATTTAAGACTAAAGTCGCTTTATCTTTAAACAAATCTTTACTTAAAGCCAAGCTGGTTGTAAATAGATCTTCTCTAGAACCTTGCGCATTAGTTTGAGGAGCACGATACATCATACGTGTTTGCCATTGAATGTTTAAAGGCAAAGTGATTCTTGCATTAAACCTCGCAAACCAACTACTGTTATTTACTTCGTCTAAGGTGATTGATTTTGTTACGTTTGTTGGATCTAAATATGTATAGGTAAAAGCATCAGTATTGAATTTAAAATAATTGAAAGATCCTGATAAACGTATTTTTCTAGTTGGATTATAATTGGTAGTAAATTCAAAACCATACCTATTTTCTGAATCTAAGTTAATAGGCTGTCTTATAAATACAGGTCTAAGTTCCCCATCAAAATCTCTATTTTCTGTAATTGCAACTGGTTGCATAACATTATCAGAGAATTGGTAATATATAGAAGCTCCTAAATTAAATTTATAGATTTTAGTTGTATATCCTAAATCTACAGAACTGGTAAATGTTGGAATTAAATCTGGGTTTCCTCTAAAAATACTCGTTGCAGAACTACGTGTTTCAAATGGATTTAAAAACCAATGACGAGGTCTTCTAATTCTTCTGCTATACCCTAATGTTAAATTATTACTTTCATTAATTTCATATCCTAAGTTAATTGTAGGAAACCATTCAGTAAAATTTTTATCTAGATTTTGTCCTGTAGTAATCACATCTAGATCAATATCTGTAACCTCAGACCTTAATCCTAATAAATAAGAAAATTTATCTATTTTATTTCCGTATTGTACATAAAAAGCATAGATATTTTGTTTAAAATTGATGGCATTTGAAGGGTCAAAAATAAAAGGATTTCCATTGGCATCACGCACTTTAAAATCTGAATGTAAATCTTGGAATGTTGTTTTAAAACCAGCTTCAAACTGCGCATTTTCTCCAATTGGATTTACATAATCTAATTGAATTAAGTAGTCTTTAGATTTCGTAACTTGAGAGTTTAATTCAGTTAATGAACCATTTTCTAAAATAGGAGAGTCTTCTGTAGATTCACTATCTTCATATTGTAAATCGATGTTTAATTTTTTTCCTTTACCATCAAAATTATTTACATAGTTGATAGCATATTGCAAGTCTTTTCGATCTTCATTTTCATTTTCAATTCTGATAAACCTACTTTTTAAAGTTCTGTCAACTAATAAACTATCGCTGATGTTAGTGGCAATGTCTTTACCAGAAGATTTTCTATAAAAGAAGGTTCCTGTAATTGAGCTGTTTTTACTCAGATAATATTCCAGTCCTAAATTAGCATTGTAGTTGTTATTTTCTCTATCAAAAGTTCTGTCTTCATTTCTATATCCGCTAATAGCACCATTGGTGTAATCTGTAAAAAATGTTTGTGAATTTCCTGGACCTTTTCTGTAAGAATAAGCAAGATTAGAAAATAAATTTACTTTTTTAGTTCTGTAATTTAAATTTGGAGCAATTCTAACTTGATCAGGGTTTCCGACAGTTAAATTGAGCGAACCATTAAATCCAGTAATTTTTCCTTTTCTTAAGATGATATTTAATATTCCAGCAGTTCCTTCAGCATCATATCTGGCAGATGGAGAAGTAATCACTTCTACTTTTTCAATAGCATCAGCAGGTAGGTTTCTTAAGGCATCAGTACCACTTAATCCTACTAAAGCAGAAGGTTTTCCATCAATTAAAATTCGAACATTTTCATTTCCTCGTAAGCTTACAGCACCTTCAGCATCAACATTAACAGAAGGAACATTGTCTAACACATCTGACGCAGAACCTCCTTTAACGGTCATATCTTTACCTACATTGTAGATTTTTTTATCCAACCTAATTTCAACAGTAGATTTTTCTGCGATGATTTCAACTTCATCTAAAACAGCACTATCTTCAGAAAGAGTAATGGTTCCTAAATTGAGGTTTTTATCTATGGTTCTATTTTTAAAATGAATAGTTTTAAAGGAAATAAATTCTACACTAATATCGTAGCTACCTTGTGCAACTTTAATGTCAAATTTTCCTTTTGCATTGGTAATTCCTCCACTAATTTTTTTAGTTTTTATATTTTTTAAAACAATGGTAGCGTATTCTAAAGGCATTTTTGAATCCTTATCAATTACGTTCCCAGTAATAAAATACATGTTCCCTTGTGGTGGTCTTTGTGCTAAAATTGTCGTTGTACTAAGTAAGCAAATAAAGACAATTAATAATTTTCTCATTGATTCAGGTTATAGTTTATTTGAAACTATATGACTAGATTTATTAGTGATGGTTTAACTGTGGGTTTGTTAATGTTCTGTTAAAGAAAAAAGAGAGCTTTTTGCTCTCTTAATTAAATAATTTCATTGATATTTTCTACTGGTCTACCAATTACTGCTTGGTTATTATTAACAACAATTGGCCTTTCAATTAACTTTGGATGCTCTATCATGGCTTCAATAACTTCATTGTCTGTTAATTCTTTGCCTTTGTACTGCTCTTTCCAAATAGCTTCATTCTTTCTTACAAGTTGAATTGAAGTTATGTTTAATTTGTTTATAATGGTAGTTAATTCTTCTTTATTTGGAATGTTTTCTAAGTATTTTACAATCTCAAAATCTTTTCCAGAAGCTTCTAGTAAAGCGACTCCTTGTCTAGACTTACTACATCTAGGATTGTGGTAAATTTGTATCATTATAATGTGTTTTTTGTTTCTTTTTGTCCGTTTTTCATTAGATAGGCTTTTAAAAAAGCATCAATGTCTCCATTCATAACTGCATCTACATTACCTGTTTCATGAGCAGTACGTACATCTTTGACTAGCTTGTAGGGATGCATTACATAATTTCTAATTTGACTTCCCCATTCATTTTTTAATTTATTAGCTTCTATATCATCTCTAGCAGCTTGTCTTTTTTGTAATTCTATTTCGTACAATTGTGATTTTAGCATTTGCATAGCAGTTGCTCTATTGTCATGTTGAGATCTTGAATTAGAACATTGTATTTGAATACCAGTAGGCTTGTGGGTTAATTGCACTTTGGTTTCAACTTTATTTACATTTTGTCCACCAGCACCACTAGATCTTGCTGTCGTAATTTCTATATCTGCAGGATTAATTTCTATTTCAATAGAGTCATCTGCAACAGGATAAACATAAACAGAAGCAAATGATGTATGTCGCTTTGCATTGCTATCAAAAGGAGAGATTCTTACCAAACGATGTACGCCATTTTCACCTTTTAGCCAACCAAAAGCATAATCACCATCAAACTCTAAAGTCACCGTTTTTATACCAGCTGTATCTCCAGCTTGATAGTTTAGTTCTTTAATTTTTAATCCATTTTTTTCTCCCCACATCATGTACATTCTGGTAAGCATTTCTGCCCAATCACAACTTTCAGTACCACCAGCACCTGCGGTAATTTGAATAACAGCACTTAAATTGTCTCCTTCTTCAGAAAGCATGTTTCTAAATTCTACTGTTTCTAAAAGAGTGATTAAATGTTCAAACTGCGACTCAACTTCTGTTGCTTCAACTTCTCCTTCTTTAAAAAAGTCTAGTAAAACTAATAGATCATCATGTAGAGTTACAATTTCGTTATAATCTTTTACCCATTTCTTTTTTAAACGTAAAACCTTCATAAAAGCCTCAGCTTCTTTTGGGTTATTCCAAAAATTGGGGTCTACTGTTTTTTCTTCTTCATTACTAATCTCTATAAGCTTTTGTTCTATGTTTAAATAGCGATGTAGCTTTTCAATTCTTTCAGAAGCATTTTTAAGTTGTTCTTGTGTAATCATAATCGTTGCAAAAATAAGTTAAAAAAGCGATTTAAAGAAGAAGCATAGAATGCGATTAAGTTTTCTGATAATTACCTAAAACTAACCAAACAAAAGCTCATTATTATATGATTAAATGTTGTTTACTTTTTTAGGTAGATTTGATTGTTTTTCAAATAGATTTTATAGTTTTATACAAAATCTACTAATCATGAAAAAACTAAGCATTTTAATCTTGTTTGTTTTAATACAGCAAACCTGTTTTTCACAATTCTTTAAAGACAATAAAAAGGTAACTAAATATAAAGGTTATTTTAATTTTTATTATGATACGAGTAAAGACAAACTTTATTTAGAAATAGATAAACTAGAAAAAGAGTTTTTATATGTAAATGCTTTATCTGAAGGGGTTGGTTCTAATGATATTGGATTGGATAGAGGTAAGCTTGGAGGAGGAGCAGTTGTTTTTTTTAGAAAAGCGGGAAACAAAATTTTAATGATTCAGCCAAATCAAGATTACAGAGCTTTAACAGATAATGTAGAAGAGAAAAAATCAATAAAAGAAGCATTTGCTAAATCTGTTTTGCATGGATTTGTTATTAAAGAAGAAAAAAACAATGTTTATTTGGTAGATGCTACATCACTTTTTATACAAGATAAATTTGGAGTAGCTAACACTTTAGCAAGAAATGGAGAAGGGAATTATGTGTTAGACAAGTCGAGAAGTGCATTTAATTTAGAAAGAACAAAGGCTTTTGAAAAAAATGTAGAATTTGATGTGTTACTTACTTTTAAAGGGAAAGCTAGAGGGAGGAATTTGTGGACAGTAACTCCAAATTCTAGTGCAGTTACAGTGTATCAGCATCATTCTTTTGTAGAGTTGCCAGATGATAATTATAAACCAAGAGAGTTTGACCCTAGATCTGGAGGTTATCCAATGTCTTATATGGATTATTCTACACCAGTAAATCAATCTATTGTAAAACGTTTTATTTACCGACACCGATTAGAGAAGAAAAATCCAAATGCAGCAGTAAGTGAGGCAGTTGAGCCAATTATTTATTATTTAGATCCTGGAACTCCTGAGCCAATTAGATCGGCATTATTAGATGGTGCTAGATGGTGGAATCAAGCTTTTGAAGCAATTGGTTATAAAGATGCTTTCCAAGTAAAAATGTTACCAAAAGGTGCAGATCCGTTAGATTTAAGATATAATGTAATTCAATGGGTTCACAGATCGACTAGAGGTTGGAGTTATGGAGGTAGTATTTCTGATCCAAGAACAGGAGAAATTATTAAAGGACATGTAAGTTTAGGTTCGTTGAGAATTAGACAAGATTTTTTAATAGCCCAAGCTTTGCAAGCACCATACGCTACTAAAACACCACAAGATCAATTTGCTTTAGAAATGGCACTGGCAAGAATAAGACAATTATCGGCACATGAGGTTGGACATACTTTAGGGTTTGCTCATAATTTTGCTGCAAGTACAAATAACAGAGCTTCTGTAATGGATTATCCACATCCACAATTTCGTTTAAAAAATGGGAAAATAGATTTTTCAAATGCTTATGCAGTTAATATTGGAGAATGGGATAAGGTTACTGTAGCCTATGCTTATCAACATTTTACAAAAAATGAAAAAGAAGGTTTACAAGAAATTTTAAATTCAGCTTTTGCAAAAGGATTACGATACTTGTCTGACCAAGATGCTAGATCTCCAGGTAGTGCTCATGCATATGCTCATTTATGGGATAATGGTAATAGTGCTGCCGATGAATTGAATGATATTTTAGATATAAGAAAAAATGCTATAGAAAAATTTTCTCCTGATAATATTAAGTCTGGAGAACCATATTCTGTTTTAGAAGATGTTTTTGTGCCTGTATATTTTATGCATAGATATCAAACAGAAGCTGCTGTAAAAGTAATTGGTGGGCTGGATTATAATTATGCAATAAAAGGAGGAAATCAAACCATAGTAAAAAGAGTTTCTGGTAAAGAAGAAAGAAAAGCGTTAAAAGCTTTATTAAAAACAATAGATGTAAAAAGATTGGCAATTCCAGTTTCTAAATTAGAACTATTCCCGCCAAGAGCTATTGGGTATGGAAGAACTAGAGAGTCGTTTAAAAGTAAAGTAGGAGCAGAGTTTGATCCTTATGGTGCTGCGGATACGTCTTCAGAATTAACATTGAGTTTATTATTTAACTCGCAAAGAGCTTCTCGTTTAGTGTTGCATAAAAGTTTAGATAAATCTCAATTAGGATTAGAAGAAATGATTGATGAAGTATTGAAACACTCATTTAAAAGAAAACACACCTCTAATTATTATAGAGAATTACAAAATATTATCAATGCTCAAGTGTTAAATAACTTATTTGTTTTGGCTTCAAACAGTGAAAACTACAAGCAAGTGAGTGCAATAGTTAATTATAAATTAAACGAATTAAGTACTTGGTTAAGAACAAAAAAATCTAAAGGGGTGCAAAAAATGTACGATATAGAATTGTTAAAATCTATTGATAATTTTAAGAAAGCACCTGCAAAGTATAAAAAAGTAAGATCACCTAAAATTCCTGATGGTTCACCAATCGGAATGCACTAATTAAAAAATGAAAATAGATTTAATATCTGATACTGTTACTAGACCAACTAAGGAAATGTTGGAAGCGATGATGAATGCAAAAGTTGGAGATGATGTGTTTAAGTCTGATCCAACAGTAAATGAATTACAAAATAAAGTAGCCGAAATGTTTGGTATGGAAGATGCGTTGTTTTTTCCATCTGGGACAATGGCTAATCAAGCCGCCATAAAATTACATACACAACCTGGAGATAGAATGTTTTGTGATAAATGGGCACATGTTTATAATTATGAAGGAGGCGGAGCTGCTTTTAATGCGGGAGTTACTTCTCATTTAATTGATGGAGATAGAGGAATGTTTACGGCTAAACAATTAGAAGAAGCTGTTTCTGGTAGAGCAGACATTCATGTACCATATAACAGATTGGTTTGTATAGAGAATACAACTAACAAAGGAGGAGGAGCATGCTGGGATTTTGAAGAGCTGAAAAAGATTCAGAAAATAGCAAAGAAAAATGATTTGGCTTTTCATTTAGATGGAGCTAGATTATTCAATGCCTTAGTAGCAAAAAATGAAACACCTAAACAATATGGAGAACTGTTTGATACGATTTCTATTTGTTTATCTAAAGGATTAGGTGCTCCTGTTGGGTCTGTTTTAATTGGTACTAAAACAGCAATGGAAAAAGCCTTACGAATTAGAAAATTATTTGGTGGAGCAATGAGGCAAGCGGGATTTTTAGCTGCTGCAGCTATTTATGCTCTAGATAATAATATTGCTCGTTTAGCAGATGATCACAGAAGAGCTAAAAGAATTGGAGCTGTTTTAGAAAGTTTTTCTTACATAAGCAGAGTAGAACTTATTGAAACTAATATTGTTATTTTTTATGTAAACGATACTATTGATCCTATGGATTTTATTGCAAAAATGGAATCTAAAGGAATTTTACTTATATCAATGGGGCAAGGAAAATTAAGAATTGTAACTCATTTAGACTTTACAGATCAAATGTTGGATGTATTGATAGAAGAACTAAAATCATTTTCATAAAAAAAAGCTCCTTTTAAAGGAGCTTTTTTTTAGTTTAAACGTTCTATTGTGTCTAAATCTTTATAGTTTTTATTTAGTTTTTTTAAGAGTCTTCCGTAAGTAGCTCTATAAAAAAGCCAAATGATAAAGAATAGGATGATTCCCATAATAATAGTACCAATAACAAAGCTGGTAATTAAAGTACTGGTTTCAATACTAAGCCCTTTTGGGTTCATAGCTTTTGTTAACTCTTCTGGTTGACCAACCATCATTATAATCATAAATATACTGGAGAAAATGATAAGTCCTAAATTATAGAAAACATAATATTTTACAGTTTTTCTAACATTTAAAATTTTATTCATCAATCTTTTAGTATTGTCTGTAATAGAAACTGAATTGTAATTTTTGTAAAACATAACCAAGAAAACTACAATTACAATATAATGAAGGTAAGTAGAGACTTCTAAAATCTCAACCAAATGAAAATCTTCGTATACTTCCATGTATTTTTGAGGTACAACAAAATTTATAGCACTCCAAAAAATAAGTTCTAAAACACCAATTATAAAAATCCATTTTACAATAGAGGATGATTTGGAATGGGACATTTTATATACATCAATATTAGAAACGGTATTGGTTTCTACTTTTTGATTCTCCCAAGTTTTTTTATATTGATCTAAATCCATAATTATGGGTTTAATATATTTTTTAATTTGTCTTTAGCTCTATTCATCTTTACTCTTGCATTTACTTCTGTAATACCTAGAGTTTCTGATATTTCTTTATAAGGTTTATCTTCTAAATACAAGAAAATTAATGCCTTGTCAATATCGTTTAGTTTATGAATAGCCTTGTAAAGAGCTTTTAATTGCAATTCTTCTGTATCATCATACTCACTTGATTTGATTTTATAAGTAAAATCATCAATGTCTTGAGTTTTGATACTTCTAGTTGATTTTCTGTAAAGAGAGATTGCTGTATTCAATGCTACTCGATACATCCAAGTGCTAAATTTAGAATCACCTCTAAATTTGCTGTAGTTTTTCCATAATTGAATCACTACTTCTTGAAACAAATCATTATGTGCATCTTGGTTTGTAGTATAAATTCTACATACTTTATGAACAATATTCTGATTTTGCTCAAAATCCAATAAAAATTTAGATTCTAAATCTTTTTGCACTCTGTTATTTGTTAGTTTCCGGTTATAAGTAGTTCAAATGTAAGAAATGTTACATAAATAGTTCTTTTTAATTATAATTAAAATCAAAAGCTTATATTTGTTTAATTAAAATAACAATCAATTGAACAATATAAAAACAGAATTTACTATTAAAGATTTGGAGAACCTCTCTGGAATTAAAGCACATACTATTAGAATATGGGAAAAAAGATACCAGTTGTTGCAACCAAAACGAACTAGTGGGAATATTCGTTTTTATGATACTGATAATCTTCAGAAGTTGTTAAATGTAGCTTTATTAAATAAGAACAATTATAAGATTTCTAAGATTGCTGACTTGTCAGAAGAATCTATAGTTTTAATAGCAAGAGAGCTGGCAAACAAAAGTGCATTTGTAGATAATGCAGTGAATTCATTTATGTTGTCCATGTTTAGTTTTGATCAAGTGTCATTTAATCAAACCTATAACCAATTGTTAATTAATAAAACCTTTAGGCAAGTGTTTAAAGAGGTGTTTATTCCTTTTTTAAATCATATTGGTTTAATGTGGCAAACAAACACACTAACTCCTGCACATGAGCATTTTATATCGAATTTGATATCGCAGAAGATTCAAATTCAAATAGAAAAAATTCAACAAAGTATGTTGTTGGATAGTGAGGTTGTTTATGTCTTGTTTTTACCTGAAAATGAGATTCATGAACTTGGACTAATGTATTTAAATTACGAATTATCACTTAGATCAAAAAGGACTATTTATTTAGGGCAAAGCATACCACTAGATAATTTAAACACATTGATTTCTAAGTTTGATTCTATACATTTTATTAGTTCATTTACTGTTGCACCATTAGAGTCTAAAATGATAAACTACTTATCTGATTTAGATATTTTACTAAAAGATTCTAAACATCAGTTATCAGTTTTTGGTGTTAAGGTTAAAAGTGTTGATAATGAATTGTTTACGTCTAATTTTTCTTTTTATCCAGGACTGATTGATATGTTAAATTCATTGTAATTTTTTTTGCTAAATTTTATTTTGTTTAATTATTTTATATATTTGTTAAACAAAATGAAAAAAACAATATACATAATAGGCTCAGGTTTTTCTTCACTTTCTGCTTCATGTTATTTAGCAAAAGCAGGATATGATGTTACAATTTATGAGAAGAATAGTAGTGTTGGAGGTAGAGCGAGACAATACATAAAAGACGGTTTTACCTTTGATATAGGACCAACTTGGTACTGGATGCCAGATGTTTTTGAACGTTTTTTTAATGATTTTAATAAGAAAACTTCAGATTATTATGAGTTGGATAGGTTAGATCCTGCGTATCAAGTTTATTTCTCTGAATTGGAGTCAGTCATAATTTCAGGAAAACTTACAGAAATATATGAAACTTTTGAAAAGGTAGAAAAAGGAAGTTCTAAACATCTAAAGCAATTTTTAGATGCGGCAAAATACAATTATAATGCAGCGATTAAAGATTTAGTTTACCGACCAGGAAAATCTCCACTTGAGTTAATTACTCCTAAGACAATAAGTAGAGTTAATCAATTTTTTTCTACCATTAGAACTATGGTTCGTAAAAAAATTAAGAACAAGAAATTAATTCAAATACTAGAGTTTCCAGTACTTTTTTTAGGAGCTAAACCAAGTAATACTCCGGCTTTTTACAATTTTATGAACTATGCAGATTTTGGTTTAGGTACTTGGCATCCTAAAGGAGGTATGTATAAAGTTGTAGAAGCAATGGCAGCTTTGGCTACAAGTCTTGGAGTGAAAATTGAAACGAATGCGAATGTAGAAAGAATAAGTGTCGATGAAAACGGAAAAACTACGGGGTTGGTTATAAATGGTAAATTTAAAAAAGCCAATATTGTGCTAAGTGGAGCAGATTATCATCATTCAGAAACATTATTACCAAAAAGATATAGACAATATTCAGAAAAATACTGGAATAAGAAAGTGTTTGCGCCTTCATCATTGTTGTTTTATGTAGGTTTCTCCAAGAAATTACAAAATGTATCGCATCACACATTGTTTTTTGATACAGATTTTGATGCACATGCAGTAACCATTTATGATACACCTTCTTGGCCAGAAAAACCACTTTTCTATGCAAGTTTTCCGAGTATAACAGATAAAAGCTTGTCGCCGAATGGAAAAGAGGCTGCAACATTTTTAATTCCACTAGCACCAGGTTTGGATGATACAGAAGAACAAAGAGAATACTATTTTAATTTAATAATAGAAAGGCTAGAGAAATTAACAAATCAAAATGTAAGGGACGCTATACTTTTTAAAAAATCCTATTGTGTGAAAGATTTTATAAATGATTATAACTCGTATAAAGGAAATGCCTATGGATTGGCAAATATTTTAACACAAACCGCTTTTTTAAGACCCAAAATACAAAGTAAAAAAGTAAAGAATCTATTTTTTACTGGACAACTTACAGTTCCAGGTCCAGGAGTTCCACCTTCTATAATTTCCGGAAAAATAGTTTCAGATTTAATAATTAAAAACACATAATTATGAAAGTATTATTTGACCAAGTTTCTGATAATTGTAGCAGAGTTGTTACTAAAAAATACAGCACTTCATTTTCTTTAGCAGTTAAAATGTTGTCTCCTAAAATTAGAGCAGCCATTTATAATATTTATGGTTTTGTTCGCTTTGCTGATGAAATTGTAGATAGTTTTCATGCTTATGATAAAGAAAAGCTAATAGAAAAGTTTGAAGCAGATTATTACCAAGCATTAGAAGATGGTATTAGTTTAAATCCGATATTAAACGCTTTTCAAAGAACCGTATATAATTATCAAATTACAGATGATTTGGTTCAAGCATTTTTAAAAAGTATGAAAGCTGATTTGTATAAGAGTACATATGAAACAAAAGAAGACTATGAAACGTATATCTATGGATCAGCAGATGTTGTAGGTTTAATGTGTTTGAAAGTTTTTGTAAATGGAGATAGCTCAAAGTATGAAGAATTAAAAGAGCCTGCTATGCGTTTAGGTTCAGCTTTTCAAAAAGTGAATTTTTTGAGAGATTTAAAGGATGATGTAGAAACATTAAATAGATCTTATTTTCCAGATGTAAATTTAAAAGAATTGAACAAGATTTCTAAAGATAAAATCATTAGTGAGATTGAAGAAGATTTTGAAATAGCATATCAAAAAGGAATATTAAAATTACCAGTAGAAGCAAAGTTTGGCGTTTATGTAGCTTATAGATATTATAAAGGCTTATTAAAAAAACTTAAAAAGACACCTTCTACTAAAATTATGGAAACGAGAATTCGAATTTCAAATCCAATGAAAATCAATTTGTTAGCAAGGAGTTTTGTAAGGTATAAATTAAACTTGATCTAATGTTGTTTGTAATAATAACCATAGCTACGTTTGTTTTAATGGAAGGTGTTACCTGGTGTACACATAAATATATAATGCATGGTTTTGGATGGTTTCTTCATGAAGATCATCATCAACCAGGATATCCACATGTTTTTGAGAAAAACGATGCATTCTTTGTTGTTTTTGCCATCCCAAGCATGCTGTTATTTTATTTAGGAGTACAACCAATATTGAATGAATTGTTTTTTATTGGATTAGGAATATTGTTATATGGTATTGCATATTTTTTAATTCATGATGTGTTGATTCATAGAAGATTTAAATGGTTTAAAAACACTAAAAATAGGTATTTAAGAGGATTGAGAAAGGCACATAAAATTCATCATAAACACTTAGGGAAAACAGAAGGTGAGTGTTTTGGGATGTTATTTGTGCCGTTCAAGTATTTTAAAAAAAGAAAAATATAATGTATTTGTATTTGATATTAAATATTGGTTCGTTTATCATTCCGTTTTTATATTCTTTTCATAAAAAAATGAGGTTTATAAAGCAATGGAAAACAGTATTGTTGTCAATATTTTGTATTGCCATTTTTTTTATTGCTTGGGACGTAGTTTTTACAGCTGAAGGTATTTGGGGTTTTAATAAAGAATATCATTTACCGTATTTAATAGCTGGGTTACCAATAGAAGAAATATTGTTTTTTTTCTGTATTCCTTACGCGAGTATTTTTATTCATTACTCGTTACAATATTTTAAGCCTAGCATGTTATTGCCAGAAAAGGCAACAAAGAACCTTACTCTTTTATTAGCATTGATAATAGTTTTGGTTTTGATATTTAATACTAATAAATGGTATACGCTAGTGAATTGTACACTGCTAGTTGTTTCTCTAATGCTAGGCTTCTCTTTTGGATTGCAATTATTGAGAAGGTTTTATATCTCCTTTCTGATAATTTTGATTCCGTTTTTTATAGTAAACGGAATATTGACAGGTAGTTTTATTGAAGAACCTGTTGTTTGGTATAATAATGAAGAAAATTTAGGAATTCGAATTTTTACAATTCCAGTTGAAGATATTGGATATGCATTTAATTTGCTGTTTTTGATTGTTTTATTAAATGAACAATTAAAAAAAACGAAATTATCTGTTGCAAGAATTAAGCTGTATTCGGGTTTGCTAATTGGTTTTTAAAGTAATAAGATGAAAAATAAACTTGTGCTTTTTTGTTTTTTTCTACTACTCAATTTTGGAGCTTTGGGTATTGGAATAGTGTTGATGAATAATGGCCCGACTTCTTATTGGTATCAAAACTTAAATAAAGCTCCTTGGACACCAGATAACTGGGTGTTTGGAGCAGCTTGGTTTAGTTTAATGTTTTGCTTTTCCATATATATGGCAAACATAGTTTTTAAAAAAGTTGAGGTTCATAAGAAACTAACCTTTCTGTATGGAATTCAATGGGTTTTAAATGTAAGTTGGAATTATATTTTCTTTAATCAGCAGCAAGTGTTTTTAGGATTGATTGTAATTATAGCTTTATGGCTGTTGATAGGATATTTGCTGTTTAATTATCTAAGAACTCTAAAATTTTATTCGCTCCTAATTTTACCATATCTAATATGGATGACAATAGCAGTAAGTTTAAATGCTTATATTTTTATAAATAATTAATTTTTTAATAGAATGACAACAATAAGTTTAATTGAAATGGCTGTTGAGTTTGAAGAAAATCATAAGTCATTCAAAACTAGGAATGAAAAAATCCTAGCCGTACGTAAAGCAAAAGAAATTGTATTATCAATAAATGAGATTTATAAGAAGAATAAAGATCAAAATTTGATGAATATTATGAAGAGGATAACTATTATTAAAAAAAAGTTAGAGCTAAGATTAAAAGGTAGACCTAATTATTAAATAACTAAATAGAAGAATATGAGATGGTTTTTATTTTTAAGTATTGTTTTTATGATGGTTAATGAATTGGTTGTTTTTGATAATGAAGATGCCAAATCTAAATGGTATATTACAAATGATGATGTAATGGGGGGATTATCAACTTCTAACATACAAAAAGATGGTGCTGGGTTGACAGTTTTTTCCGGAGAAGTTTCTACAGATAATAATGGAGGTTTCGCAATGGCTAGAATGCCAGTTAATATTGATTTAAAAAGCAATTCTAAAATTGTTTTAACTTTAAATGGTGATGGTAAAAAATACCAGTTAAGAATTAAATCTAAAAAGTATCAGAGATATTGGTATGTGCAAAATTTTGTTGCTAAAAAAGGATTACAAACCATAGAGTTATCATTAGGTGAATTTTATCCTTCGTTTAGAGGATATGCATTAGATTTAGATAACTTTTCTCATCAAAAGATTCGTGAAATAGCTATTTTAATTGGCAATAAAAAAGACGAGCGTTTTGAGTTAGGTATCAAAAGAATAGTGATTAGATAGTATGAAAATGTATAAATTAATTTTAATTATGGCATTGTTTAGTTTTTCAAGTAATGGTCAGACTTCAGTTTCTAAAGTATCGTTGTACGATATCAATATAAATGGTTTAGACGGTAGCAATATTGATTTAAAAACATTTAAAGGGAAAAAAATATTGTTTGTGAATGTAGCGTCTAAATGTGGTTTTACTAATCAGTACAAAGATTTACAAGAGCTATATGAAAAGTATAAAGAAAAATTGGTTGTGATTGGTGTGCCGTGTAACCAATTTGGTAATCAAGAACCAGGAACGGCTAATGAAATAAAATCTTTTTGCTCTCTTAATTACGGAGTCAGTTTTATCATGACCCAAAAAACTAAAGTTAAAGGTGATGAAATGCATGAGTTGTATCAATGGCTAACTCAAAAAGAGAAAAATGGTAGGAAGAATTCTAATGTAAAATGGAATTTTCAAAAATACTTGATTGACGAAAAAGGAGAGTTGATAGACGTGTTTTATTCTATGACAAAACCTATGAGTAAAAAGATAACCAAATATTTGTAGTAAAATGATTCGTTTTTCTAAGCATTCTGGAATTTATACGCTTGAGTCTCATCAGGAGCTAAATATTTCTATTGAAGAAGCTTGGAAGTATTTCTCTTCACCAGTTAATTTATCAGCAATTACTCCACCAAAAATGAAGTTTATGATAACTTCTAAGTTAGAAGAGAAAGTGTATAAAGGTCAGATTATTACCTATAAAGTATGTCCTATTCCATATATTAAAACAAATTGGGTAACAGAAATTACAGAGGTAAAAGAAAATAGTTTTTTTATAGATGAGCAACGATTTGGACCTTATGCAATGTGGCATCACGAACATTTTTTTGAAAGATTGCCTAATGGAAATACTTTAATAAAAGATAAGGTTTCATATAAAATTCCCTTTGGTTTTTTAGGACATTTGGCTCAGAAATTATTTATAAAAAGACAGTTAAATCAAATCTTTCAGTTTCGTTCTAAGATTTTAAATAAACTTTTTAATGCAAAATAAGATAGTTGTTTTTTGGTTTCGAAGAGATTTAAGGTTGTACGATAATAAAGGCTTGTCTAAGGCATTATTATCTAGTAAAAAAGTAGTACCCTTATTTATTTTTGATGATGAAATATTAAACAGCTTATCTAAAAATGATGCTAGAGTTTCATTTATTTATAATTCATTAAAAGAAATTGATGATCAGCTGAAAAAAATAAATAGCTCTTTGCTTGTTAAAAAAGGAAAACCCATAGAGGTTTGGAAACAATTAGTAAAAGAGTATTCTATTGAAAGTGTTTTTACAAATAGAGATTATGAACCCTATGCAATTGCTAGAGATACACAAATAAAAGAATTTTTAATAAGAGAAAATATTCAATTCAAAAGCTATAAAGATCAAGTTATTTTTGAAGCAGCAGAAATTGTTAAAGATGATCAAAGTCCATATACTGTTTTTACTCCTTATAAAAAGAAATGGTTACAGACATTTAAAAGGAAGGAACATTTAGGAGAATTTAAAACGGACTCAACAAACTTTTATAGGTTTAATATTGATTTTCCATTATTATCTTCTTTAGGATTTGTCAAGAGTATTATAACTGTAAAACCATATAACTTATCAGCATTAGATAATTACGATATTCACAGAGATTTTCCTTCAAAAGACAAAACATCTTATTTGTCTCCATATTTACGTTTTGGTCTTGTAAGTATTCGAAAAATTGTTGAGCATGCATTGCATACCAACGAAACTTTTTTATCTGAATTAATTTGGAGAGAGTTTTTTATGCAGATTTTATATCATTTTCCAAAAGTAGTAACAGAAAATTTTAAAAGTAAATACAATGCTGTTGTTTGGAGGAATAATGAACAAGAGTTTCAGAAATGGTGTAATGGTGAAACAGGCTATCCGTTAGTAGATGCCGGAATGAGGGAGTTAAATGAGACGGGTTATATGCATAACAGAGTTAGAATGGTAGTTGCTGGCTTTTTATGTAAACACTTATTGATAGATTGGAGATGGGGAGAAGCTTACTTTGCCAAACACTTATTAGATTATGATTTGTCTGCCAATAATGGTAATTGGCAATGGGCTGCAGGCACAGGTTGTGATGCTGCTCCTTATTTTAGAATTTTTAACCCGTCAGAACAGCTCAAAAAGTTTGATAAAGAACTACAGTATATTCATAAATGGATAAAAGATTACAATGAATTTTCTTATCCAGAGCCAATGGTTGACCATGTATTTGCTAGAAAAAGAGCGCTAGAAACATATAAAAAAGCTCTTAATTAGAATAAAATTACAATTCGTCCTTAAAAAAATACAATTCGGTTTCTTTTAGTTTAGAAAAGGAAATTGCTGTCGCATCTTTGTTGTGTAATTAACCAATAAAAACAAAAAGAAATGAAATTATTTACAGCAATTTTCGCATTTTTAGTTGTATTTCAATCATCAATAAATACAACAGAAACAGTATCAAAAGAAAACAGGAATATTACGGTAACTGTACCAAATGTTACTAGTAATAAAGGAACAATTCACTACGCATTGTATAATGAAAAAGGATTTATGATTCAGCCTTTAAAAACACAATCTAGTAAAATAACAAACAAAAAAAGTACCGTGGTTTTCACGGACGTTGCTCCAGGTGAATATGCAATTATTTGTTTTCATGATTTAAATGGCAATGACAAAATGGATTTTAATGAGGGTAGAATGCCTTTAGAAGATTATGGAATCTCTAACAATCCGGCAAGTTTTGGCCCGCCACAATATGATACGGCAAAGTTTGTAGTTTCTGATAAAGATGTAACTTTAGAGATTAGATTTTAATAGCGTAAAATCAGATTGTTTATACCAAAATATTAAAGTAAATGAATAACTCAAAAAGAATATTTACAAGAGAAAAACTTAGAAGTGAATTTGTATTAGCACTGAAAATAACCTTCATATTTGGACTTTTCTTTTTTATAATTAACGGAAGTTATTCTGTGAAGATGTTACTAATATCAATAGGAGTATCTGCAATGTATTCATTTGCTTTAAGTTTTGGACAAGGAATGATGAATGAGTATTTAGGGTCTAAATGGAGTTGGATTACTAGTACAAAAGAAAGGGTAGTTTCTGGAATTTTAGCTACCGTATTTTATACAGTACCTGCAATTTTATTAATAAACTATGTACTGTTTATTATTATTCAAAATGGAAATGTTGATGAGTTTTTCGAGTTTCCAATGGTTTGGATTCATTTGTTTTGGATTATTTTCTCTTTTGGAGTATCGGCTTTTTTACACGCTAGAGGATTTATGTTAGAATGGAAAAAAGCAGTGAGTGCAGAAAGTACAAAACAAGAAATAGTAGCAAAAACAGAAACCGCAAAATTTGAATCATTAAAAAGTCAGATTGACCCACACTTTTTATTTAATAGTTTAAATGTACTCACTTCTTTAATTGGAGAGAATCCAAGACAAGCAGAACGATTTACAACCAAATTATCTAAGGTATATCGCTATGTATTAGAGCAAAGAAATAAAGAACTAATTCCTCTTTCTGAAGAATTAAAGTTTGCTAGAACTTATATGGAGCTATTACAAATGCGTTTTGAAGATGCTATTCAATTCGATATTCCAGCAGAAAGTTCTAATGAAGAATTAAAAATAGTGCCTCTTTCTTTACAATTGTTATTAGAAAATGCGGTAAAACACAATGTGGTTTCTTCTAACAAACCATTAGTGTTAAGAATTTTTGAAAAGGAAGGTCATTTAATTATAGAAAACAATATCAATCCAAAAGAAGCTATAGGAAAAAGTACTAAAGTAGGATTAAAAAATATAACAGATAGGTATCGTTTACTTACCAAAAGAGGAGTAACAATTACTAATGATAAAGTAACCTTTAAAGTAAGCTTACCATTATTAACAAAAAACAACAATATTATGTACACAGAAGATATACAAAACTCAAGCTATGTAAGAGCAGTAGAAAAAGTAGAAAAACTAAAAGAATTTTATCAAAACGTAATTTCTTATTGCATCGTTATTCCGTTTTTAGTATTTATAAACCTAAACTTTTCGCCACAATTTCACTGGTTTTGGTTTCCAATGTTTGGTTGGGGAATCGGAGTCTTATTCCATGGATTAGATGTTTACGATTACAATCCTATCTTAGGAAAGAACTGGGAGAGCAAAAAAATCAATGAATTGATGAAAGAAGATGATGACACATCTAATTGGGAATAAAAGAAATCATGGAAAGATTATATAAAGAAGAAGAGCGTTACTTAAAAGCTAAAAAGAAAGTAAAAGAGATAAAAGGATTTTATATACATCTATTTGTAAATATATTTTCAATAGCAATTATTGTAACAGTTAACTTAACATTTTCGCCAGGTTACCATTGGTTTTGGTTTGCAGTAATTGGAATTGTAGTTGCTCAATTAATACATGCGATAGTTGTTTTTGGACTTCCATTCGGATTTAATAAAGATTGGCAAGAGAAAAAAATAAAGGAGTTGATGCAGCAAGAAAAAGAAATGTTTAAAGATTAATAAAAGAGGAATAATGGAAATTAATAAAAGAGGACAGAAGTATTTAAAAGCTAAAGAGCGAGTAGATAAGATAAAAGGGTTTTACGGAAACTTAGTTAGTTATTGTATTGTTATTCCGTTTTTAATCTATATAAATTTAAGATTTGTACCACAATTTCATTGGTTTTGGTTTCCAATATTTGGATGGGGAATGGGATTAATTTTTCATGCCATGGATGCTTTTCAATACAATCCATTGTTAGGAAAGAATTGGGAAGAACGCAAGATCAAAGAATTGATGGAAGAAGATAAAAGAAAAAATAATTGGGAATAAATCATAGAACTATGGAAGATAGAGAAACAATTGAAGGAATAAAGTATCTACGAGCAAAAAAAAGAGTAGAGAAGATTAAAGGTTTTTATGTGCATTTTGCCGTTTATGTTGCAGTAAATATCTTAATAAGTGCAATCATAATTTACGGTTTAACTTATGAAGATGGAGATTCTTATGGAGATGCGTTTTCTAATTTTGGAGTGTATTCTACCTGGGTATTTTGGGGAATAGGAGTATTTTTTCATTGGCTGGGTGTTTTTGGATTTAATTCGTTTTTTGGAAAGAATTGGGAAGAAAACAAGTTGAAAGAGATTATGAAAAAGGAAGAACAAAATCATAGAAATTATGGATCTTAAAATTAGCAAAGAAGAAAGGCACTTACGAGCAAAGAAAAGAGTAGATGAACTAAAGAGTTTTTATATTCATTTAGCAGTATATATTATTGTAAACTTATTTTTGAGTATCACCCAAATTGTAATAGGTATTACAGATGGTATTTCTTACGATGTAATATTTTCGGATATAGGAATTTATGGTGTTTGGTTAATGTGGGGAATTGGAATCTCAATTCATGCGTTTAAGATATTTGGTTCTCAATTCTTTTTAGGTAGAGATTGGGAGGACAAAAAAATCAAAGAGTTTATGGAACAAAATAAAAAACAATAATGATGGAAACACATGATAAAGAAAATAAATATTTACGCGCCAAAAAGCGAGTAGAAGAACTAAAACAGTTTTATAAACACGCAGCTTTTTATATTGTAATTAACGGTTTTTTTATTGTTAGAAGAATATACAAAGACATAGAATATGGAGATTCTGTTATTGAAGCTATTACAGATTTTAGTAATTATCGTTTGTTTTTTTGGTGGGGGATCATTTTAATTTTCCACGGTATAAATACTTTTCGTTTTGACTTTTTCTTTGGGAAAAACTGGGAAGATCGTAAAATCAAAGAAGAAATGGATAAGCATAACAAATATTAAATATGAAATTAAAAGGAATAATATTACTATTTTTTATAAGCTTTATTGGGTATTCTCAAGACAGTTTTGTAATTCAGAATGTGCGTTTGTTTGATGGTGAAAAAGTAATGAATAAAGCTTCTGTTCTTATCGAAAACGGAAAGATTTCTAAAGTTACTAATGGAACAATAAAACATGCTACTATTGTAGATGGAAAGGGGAAAACATTATTACCTGCTTTTACCAATAGTCATGTGCATGTTTGGAGTCCGGCAAGTTTACAAGAAGCAGCAAATGCTGGAGTGTTGAATGTGTTAGATATGCATGCTATGGAAAATTTTATGCCGATGATGAAGCAATACAGAAAATCTTCATCCCATGCAGATTATTATGCTGCAGGTAGTGCTGCTACTGCTCCTAAAGGACATGGAACTCAATATGGTTTTCCAGCACCAACCTTAACCAAACCAGAAGAAGCTGCATCATTTGTAGAGGCAAGAATCAAAGCAGGAGCAGATTATATCAAGATTATTAGAGAACCTTGGAAAGCAACTTTAGATTTTCCTACCATTGCGGCTTTAGTTAAAGAAGCTCATGTAAAAAATAAAAAAGCTGTTGTACATATTTCAAAAGTAAAAGATGCATATCAAGTTTTAATTGATAAAGCTGATGGGCTAGTGCATATTTGGGAAGATAATTTGCTTACAAAAGCACAATTAGAGCGTTTGAAAAAAGAAAATTTCTTTGTAATTCCGACTTTGTTAACCATGCAAAAAATACAGAAAATATTTTATAAAAAGACGGATAAAGAAGTTCAGAAAAAAATACAAATGCTACAACAAGAAGTCAAAAGATTGTACGATATTGGTGTGCCAATTTTAACGGGTACAGATCCTCCAAATGGAAACATTAATTATGGTTCTGATTTGTATAAAGAAATGATATTATTGCATAAAGCTGGAATTCCAACAGTAGATGTATTAAAATCAGCAACATCATTGCCTGCTATGCATTTTAAATTAAATGAAAAAGGTTTTATAAAAAAAGGATATAGAGCAGATTTGATTTTGGTGGATGGAAATCCGATTGAAAATATGAACGATATAGCGAATAATAAACGAGTTTTTAAACAAGGAAAAGAAGTTAAAAAATGAATGTATTAATTATAGAAGATGAAAAACCAGCAGCAAGAAGGTTGAGTAGAATGCTAGATGATTTAGGTGTAAAAGTGAATGAAATGCTCCATTCTGTAGAAGAATCTATTGCATGGTTTCAAGAAAATGAACATCCAGATTTGATCTTTTTAGATATTCAATTGTCTGATGGATTGTCTTTTGAGATTTTTGAACATGTACAAATTTCGAGCGCTATTATTTTTACAACAGCTTATGATGAATACGCCTTAAAAGCGTTTAAACTAAATAGTATCGATTATTTGTTAAAACCTATTGATGAAGACGAACTAAAATCTGCAGTAGATAAATATAAGAGTCAGCATACAAAACAAGCAGATGTCCAATTGAATTTTGATGATATTAGAAAGCTATTGGTAAATCCTATTGATAGAAAGTATAAAAAAAGATATACCATTAAAGTTGGCCAACATTTAAAAATTATCTCATCAGATGATATTGAATGCTTTTATAGCGAAAATAAAGCGACATACATTCATACTAATACCAACAGAAATTATTTGTTAGATGGCGCTTTAGAGCAAGTACAAAACGAGTTGGATCCAGAAAAATTCTTTAGAGTAAATAGAACTTATATAGTTCAAATCAATGCAATTAAAGATATTGTTGCATATACAAACAGTAGACTAAAAATTATTTTAAATTCTTTTAACGAATCAGAGATTATTGTAAGTAGAGAGCGAGTAAAAGATTTTAAAAACTGGATAGCTTAATTGATTTGCTTTTTTTATTCTTATTCTAAGGTTTTGACACTTAAATATTTTAAATAATAATCTTTTGTTTTTCAATTGTTTAATAGAATAAATTTTGTAAATTTGCACTCCTTTTTACGAGAACAGGTTTATAAAAGGTAATTAAAAAATAGAAACAATATAAACATCTCTTAGAGTTATTGTCGATAAAAACCTGGATAACAATAAGATACAAATAGTATTCAGAATGTCTGAAGAAACAAAAAACACTGTTGAAGAAACAGTAAAACCAGCAGCTGCAGAGGCAGTAAATCCACAAGAATTTTTAGCAAACTTTGATTGGTACAAATACGAAGAAGGTATTGAAGCTGTAGATGAAAGTAAATTAGCTGAATTTGAAAAAGCGTTAGAAGGAACTGTAGGTTTCGTAAATGAGCGTGATGTAATCGAAGGAGAAGTTGTAAGATTAACAGAAAGAGATGCAATTATTGACATCAATTCTAAATCTGAAGGAGTTATTTCATTAAACGAATTCCGTTACAACCCTAACTTAGCTGTTGGAGATAAAGTAGAAGTATTAGTTGATAAAAGAGAAGATTCTTCTGGTCAATTAGTATTATCTCACAAAAAAGCTCGTGTAATTAAAGCTTGGGATAGAGTTAACAATGCACATGAAACTGGAGAAATCGTTAATGGTTTTGTGAAGTGTAGAACAAGAGGAGGTATGATTGTAGATGTATTCGGAATCGAAGCTTTCTTACCAGGATCTCAAATTGATGTGAAGCCTATCCGTGATTACGATCAGTATGTAGAGAAAACAATGGAATTCAAAGTTGTGAAAATCAACCACGAGTTTAAAAACGTTGTAGTTTCTCATAAAGCATTAATCGAGGCTGACTTAGAAGTACAAAAGAAAGAAATCATCGGTCAATTAGAAAAAGGACAAGTATTAGAAGGTGTTGTTAAAAACATTACTTCTTATGGTGTATTTGTTGACTTAGGTGGTGTTGATGGTTTAATCCACATTACAGATTTATCTTGGTCTAGAATTAACCACCCGAATGAGGTTGTTGAGTTAGATCAAAAATTAAATGTTGTAATCTTAGACTTTGATGATAACAAATCTAGAATCCAATTAGGATTAAAGCAATTATCTGCTCATCCTTGGGAAGCTTTAAATGCTGACTTAAAAGTTGGAGATAAAGTAAAAGGAAAAGTAGTTGTTTTAGCTGATTACGGTGCGTTTATTGAAGTATCTGAAGGAGTTGAAGGATTAATTCACGTTTCTGAAATGTCATGGTCTACACACTTACGTTCTGCACAAGACTTTGTAAAAGTTGGTGATGAGGTTGAAGCGCAAGTTTTAACTTTAGATAGAGAAGAGCGTAAAATGTCTCTTGGTATGAAACAATTACACCCAGATCCTTGGACAGATATTACAAGTAAATATCCTGTAGGTTCTACACATACTGGTACAGTAAGAAACTACACTAACTTTGGTGTATTTGTAGAATTAGAAGAAGGAATTGACGGATTAGTATACATTTCTGACTTATCTTGGACTAAGAAAATTAAGCACCCATCAGATTTTGTAACTGTAGGTGATAAATTAGAGGTTCAAGTATTAGAATTAGATGTTGAAGGTCGTAAGTTAAACTTAGGACACAAACAAACTCAAGATAATCCTTGGGATGCTCATGAAGCAACTTACGCTATAGATTCTGTTCATGAAGGAACTATTTCTGAAAAGAACGATAAAGGAGCTACAGTAGCATTTGCTGATGGAGTTGAAGGTTTTGCACCTAGCCGTCACTTAGACAAAGAAGAAGGTGGAAAATTAGCAAAAGGAGATACAGCACAATTCAAAGTTTTAGAATTCTCTAAAGAATACAGAAGAATTGTTGTTTCTCATTCAGCTATCTTTAGAGCAGAAGAGAAGAAAAATGTAAAAGCGGCTGCTAAAAAAGCAAACGATGCAGAAAAAACGACTCTTGGTGATATCGGTGGTTTAGCTGATTTAAAGAAGAAAATGGAAGAAGGTAAATAAGCCTCATTCTTAAATATTTTAAAAAACCGTTGCAAATTGCAACGGTTTTTTTTTTACTTTCGCTGCAAATAATTTAATATGAAAAAAAGAAATTTACTATTCGCAATTTTATTTTTAAGTTTTGTAAACCTCTATGCTCAAGAACAAGAAGTAGAAATAAATATTGGAGGAAATGTAGGGTTTACAACCAATAATACTACTCAGGTTGTACTAGGTTTGGATGGAGAATTGTTATACCCCGTTGATTATAACTTTAAAGTTGGGGCAGCAACTGGCTTAATTTTTACCACAAAAAATAATGGAATATTACTTCCTGTAGCTTTATCTGGAAGATTTATGGCTGATAAGAAATTTGGTTTAGGATTAGATTTTGGATATGCTTTACCAATAAATAAAAGTAGTGGAAGTTTATATGTACGTCCAATGTTAGAATACAAACTATCGTCTAAATCTAATTTAAAATTTAGTTATTCTGGACTAAATAATAGAGGTTATTTAAATGTTGGAATCCTATTTCGACTAAATCATAGAAGAAGGTCAATCAATATTTCTTTTTAAAAGAAATAGTAAAAATAAAAAGGCAGCCTATACAAGGTTGCTTTTTTGATTTTATTAATCATAACAAGCTAACAAATAATCTACTTTAACCTCTAAAATAATAGCAATTTGAATAAGGGTTTCAACCTTTAAAGCTGTTTTGCCACTTTCTATTTTGTGATAAGCATATTGACTAATATCTAAACGCTTACCTACATAATATTGAGTATATCCTTTTATAATTCTAGTTTCTTTAATTCTGTTTCTAATTTTTTCTGCCCTTTCCATAAAGTATATTTTTTTGGTTGATAAGGGCAAATGAGGTAGGTTAAAAATATAAAATTTTTGTTTTTAACACAATGCTATTTAAAAGCTGCTTAAAAAAAACTTAAAGTTTTAATTTAAAACTTTTGGTATATTGACATTACTCCATCAATAGTTTACATTTAAATAAACTCTATAGAAGTAATTTTTCCATTTATTTACAAGAAATGAATTATTTATGTTTTTTTATTCTTCATCTTTTTTCTGCAGTCGGAATAGTTCATTTTTTTTCTGATAAAAACAAACAAGAAACATTAAGAAAAAGAAGTTTTTTAAAGCTGTTGATAGTTATTTTATTAAGTGCCGGTTTGATAGGTAATTTCTTTTTGTCTGCTTACCTTCTTAAAGGATAGTTGTAGCAATAAATAAATTGATAAGCTATTGCTAAATCACAACATTTTTTATTGCAAAGTTTTGTAATTAATTCATACTAAAAGCAATCCAAATTATAGAATAAAAACTATCTTTGTTCAGCTAATAAAAAAAGACATGACATTAATAAAATCCATCTCTGGAATTAGAGGTACAATCGGTGGAAAAACCGGTGATAATTTAACTCCAATTGATGCTGTAAAATTTGCTTCTGCTTATGGAGCATTTATCTTAGAAAGAAATAAAAACAAAGAAAATATTAACATAGTAATTGGTAGAGATGCTCGTATTTCTGGGAAAATGATTTCGAGCTTAGTTGCTAACACCTTAGTAGGTTTAGGAATCAATGTAATCGACTTAGGGTTATCTACTACACCAACTGTAGAAGTTGCTGTTCCTTTAGAAAAAGCTGATGGAGGAATTATCTTAACAGCTTCACACAATCCAAAACAATGGAACGCTTTAAAATTGTTAAATGAAAAAGGAGAGTTCTTAAACGGAGCTGAAGGAGAAATCATTTTAGAAAAAGCTGAAGCTGATGACTTTGATTTTGCAGCAGTAGATAATTTAGGAACTTATTCTAAAAAACAAGGATACATTCAAAAGCATATTCAAGAAGTGTTAAAGCTTGAATTGGTAGATGTTGAGGCGATTAAATCAACTGGATTTAAAGTTGTTGTTGATGGTGTTAATTCTACAGGAGGAATCGCAATTCCGGCTTTATTAAAAGAATTAAATGTAGAATGTGTAGAATTGTACTGTGAACCAAATGGACATTTTCCACACAATCCAGAACCATTAAAAGAGCACTTAACAGATCTATCTGAATTGGTTGTAAAAGAACAAGCAGATTTTGGAATCGTTGTAGATCCAGATGTAGATCGTTTGGCTTTAATATCAGAAGACGGATCAATGTTTGGAGAAGAGTATACATTAGTAGCTTGTGCAGATTATGTATTAGGAAGATTGGGTGGAGGAAATACCGTTTCTAATTTATCTTCTTCAAGAGCTTTAAGAGATGTTACAGAAAAGCATGGAGGTTCTTATACTGCAAGCGCCGTTGGAGAAGTTAATGTGGTTATTGCAATGAAAGAAACTAATACAGTCATTGGTGGTGAAGGAAATGGCGGTATTATTTATCCTGAATCACATTACGGAAGAGATTCTTTAGTTGGAGTAGCATTGTTTTTATCGCATTTAGCACATAAAAAAATATCGTGTAAAGAACTTAGAGATTCATATCCAAGTTACTTTATGAGTAAAAATAAAATTCAATTAACTCCTCAAATTAATGTAGATGAAGTCTTAGAAACAATGGCTTCTAATTACAAAAACGAAAATGTAAATACCATTGATGGTGTAAAAATTGATTTTGCAGACGAATGGGTACATCTTCGTAAGTCAAATACAGAACCAATCATTAGAATTTATACAGAAAGTACAACACAAAATAATGCTGATTTATTAGCACAAAGATTTATAAAGGAGATAGAGAATGTTATTGCGTAATAAGAAGCAAGTCGTAACAGCTGTACTTTTTACATTATTAAGTTTTAGTGGTTTTTCTCAAGAGGAGAAAAAAGTTACAAATAAAGGAAAGTTTTATGTGTATTGGGGATGGAATAGAGGTACTTATTCAGATTCTGATATACATTTTAAAGGAGAGAATTATGATTTTACACTATCAAATGTAAAAGCAAGTGATAGACCAACAAAGTTTGGGTTTAATCCTTATTTTAGAATAGATAGAATTACGATTCCACAAACCAATTTGAGAATTGGGTATTTTTTTAAAGAGAATTATACCATTTCTATTGGAGTAGATCATATGAAGTATGTGATGAATCAAAATCAAACTGTAGGAATTAACGGAACAATTAATACAGGATCAACTTTTGATAAAACATATACCAATGAACAAATCAAATTAATAGAAGATTTTTTAACCTTTGAACATACTGATGGGTTAAATTATATTAATGTTGAAGTAAAAAGATTTGATGATTTTAGTTATTTATTTGGATTAAATTCAAGAAATTTACAAATCAATTTAACAGAAGGTATTGGCGCAGGTTTTTTACTTCCAAAATCTAATGTTAAATTGCTAAACAAAGAAAGGTATGATGATTTTAATGTTGCAGGTTGGGGAATCTCAGCGGGAGTAGGATTAAATATCACTTTCTTAAAACACTTTTTTATTCAGTCAGATTTAAAAGTGGGATATATAAATATGTCAAATGTTAGAACAACAAAAAATAAGGTAGATTCTGCCTCTCAAAGCTTTTCGTTTATAGAAAACACATTAGTATTTGGAGGTAAATTTCGATTATTTTAACAATTAAAAATATGAGTTCATTAGAGCAGTACTTTAGTCAATTTAGAGAAAACATTGTAGGTGTAAATCAAACTTTTCAATCTCCTTTTGGTACCAAAGATTTAATCTATACAGATTGGACAGCAAGTGGTAGATTGTATCGACCAATTGAAGAAAAGTTAGTCAATAGTTTTGGCCCTTTTGTAGCCAATACACATACAGAAACTTCTACTAGTGGAGCTGCCATGACATTAGCATATCATGAAGCTAGAAACATCATAAAAAGACATGTAAATGCAAGTGAAGATGATGTGTTGATTACTGAGGGTTCTGGTATGACAGGTGTTGTTAATAAATTCCAAAGAATTCTGGGACTTAAAGTTACTGAAAGCTTAAAAGATTATACTACAGTTCCAGACGATTTAAGACCTGTTGTTTTTGTTTCTCATATGGAACATCATTCTAATCAAACTTCTTGGTTAGAAACGATTGCAGATGTTATTGTAATTCCTTGTGATGATGCTGGACTAATTTGTTTCAAAAGCTTTGAAAGAATTATCAAAGAAAATGCGCATAGAAAATTGAAAATTGCCTCTGTAACTGCCTGTTCTAATGTAACTGGAATTAAAACGGATTATCATAGAATAGCAAAAATTATTCATGCACATAATGGGTTATGCTTTGTAGATTTTGCTTGCTCTGCACCTTATGTAGATATCAACATGCATCCAGAGGATAAAGATGCTTACTTAGATGCCATATTCTTTTCTCCTCATAAATTTTTAGGAGGACCAGGAACTTCTGGAGTCTTAATTTTTAATAAAAAGTTGTACAAAAATGTAGTACCAGATAATCCAGGAGGAGGTACAGTAAGTTATACAAATCCTTGGGGAGATCATGACTATTTTGATGATGTTGAAACTAGAGAAGATGGTGGCACACCTGCTTTTATGCAAACTATAAAGATTGCTTTATGTGTACAGTTAAAAGAACAAATGGGTACGGATAAAATTCATGATAGAGAAGAGGAAATCAATGCGAAAATATTTGAGTGTTTAGAGGCTATAGAAAATGTAAATATCTTAGCTCCAATGCACAAAAATCGTTTAGGAATTTTCTCTTTTTATATTGATGATGTGCATTTTAATTTAATTGTTAAGCTTTTAAATGACCGTTTTGGTATTCAAACTAGAGGAGGTTGTTCTTGTGCAGGAACTTATGGACACTTTTTATTAAATGTAGATCAGCAAACATCTAAAGCTATTGAAAAGCAAATTATAGAAGGATGCTCTGTAGAAAAACCAGGTTGGGTCCGTTTGTCAATTCACCCTACAATTACAGATAAAGAAGTAGATTTTATTTGTGAAAGTTTAAAAGCTGTTTGTGAAAATATTGATACTTGGAAAGAAGATTATGAATACGATCCAATTCACAACGACTATAAACACAAATCTGCTGAATCAATAGAAAAAGAATTGGTAAAAGAATGGTTTTCGAACTAAATTGAAATATAACAAATAAAAAAGCCTTGAAGTTATTCAAGGCTTTTTTATTTTGGTGCTTTGTCTTTGTGTTTAAATCGTTTATGAGACCATAAATAATAGTTGGGTTGCTTGTAAATATGCTTTTCTGTTAAACGAAGATAACGATCTGTAACTTCATTTTTCTCTAAGGTTTTTGGAGCGTCTGTGATCAATTCAAATTCAGTTTCGTAGTAGCCCCTTTTTATTTTGCTAGTATTCATATTTACCACAGCAAAATCAAATTTTTTAGAGATCATTTCAGCGCCGGAAAAAATAGGAACTTTCACATTTAAAAACTCTGTCCAGTATTGATTTTTTTGCACTTGTGGAGATTGATCACTCAACAATAAATACAAACCTTGTTTTTGTTGTTTTACATTGTTTACAATTCCTTTAATAATTTCAGAAGATTTTACGCATTTCATTCCGTATTTACTTCTAGAATCTTTGATAAGGTTTTCAAAGTTTTTATTCTGAATTTTGGTGTAAGAACCATAAAAATCGATATCAGTATGTAATGAGAGTCCAATTACCCATTCCCAATTAGCATAATGTGCTCCAACTAAAATGATACTTTTGTTTTCTTTATATAGTTGATCTATGAGTTCAATATTTTTATAGCGATACCTTTTTTTGATACTTTTTTCTGAAATAGTTAAAGCTTTAATTCCTTCAATTAAAGTATCAACAAAATGTCTAAAAAATTGCTTTTGAATCTGTTTTAGTTCTTTAAGCGATTTTTCTGGAAAAACAAGTTGTAAATTGTTTAATACGACTGTTTTTCGGTAGCCAATAACATAAAAGAAAAGCAGATAAATACCATCAGAAATAATGTATAATATTCTAAAAGGAAGCTTAGAGAACAACCAGATAATTGGATACGCTAAATAAAATACTAGTTTATGCATAGTCATTTTTCTGCTGCAAATATCGGATATAATTTTATTATATAGAAGCCAATCTATTAGATAGTTTTACGTTAAGTTTGTAAGTAAATAGAAATTTAGAAGATGAATCAATTTGTTTTAGGAATTATAATTGCCAATGTATTAATCTCTATGAAAGGGTTTAATGAGTATTCTTTTTTAGATAAGTATAAGTTTCAGGTAGGTAAAATTTTAGGAGGAGAAAAAATAAGAATGTTTTCTTCTGCTTTTTTACATGTGGATTGGACGCACCTTATTTTTAATATGTATGCATTATATCTCTTTGGAGGAATTGTTAGTGGAGCATTGGGAACAATAAATTTCATTGTCATTTATTTTGGAAGTTTAATGTTGAGTAATATGTATTCACTTTTCTACCATAAATCAGAACCTTATTATAGTGCTGTTGGAGCGTCTGGAGCTGTATCAGGAATATTGTATAGCGCAATTTTATTATATCCAGAAAAGGAGTATAATTTTATTTTTTTTCCAATGATTGATATTCCTGCTTATATCCTGGGAATAGGATATATATTATATTCTATTTACGGAATGAAAAAGCAATTAGGTAATATTGGTCATTCTGCGCATTTAGGAGGAGCTATTGGAGGGTTTGGAATTACCTTATTACTTTTTCCTAGCTTGGCTGCAAATCATCCATTAATTGTTGGGCTATTAGTCATACCAATTGTATTACTATTACTTTTCGGAAATAAACTTAAATAGATTATAAACAAAAAAAACCGAAACAATTGTTTCGGTTTTTGAGCGAGAGACCGGGTTCGAACCGGCGACATTCAGCTTGGAAGGCTGACGCTCTACCAACTGAGCTACTCTCGCGTGGTAAAGTGCTGCAAATATAAGAGCATTCTTTGATTCTACAAGGGATTTTTGCAAAAAATTAATAAAATTTTTCGTCTTTTCTCGTAACTTTCAGAAAATGAAACCCATAGATATTAAATCCTTCATTGTAATAAAATTTATGTGATTTTGTGTTGCCTGTATAGGTATTTAACTCAACGGCTTCACAGCCTTTTTCACTAGTATATTCGTAAATCCAATTAAAGAATTGTTTTCCAAGGTTTTGTCCTCTGTAGGCTTCATCTATAATCACATGATCTGGCTCAACACTCTTGCCAATATAATGTCTTAAGCTATACCATAACCCGCAAATGCCTATTAGTTTTTTATCATCAAAAAGACCAATACATTCGTAATTTGGGCATTCAACCATTTCTAAAACACGTTTTTCTAAGATATCATGTGGCGTTTTTGTGTTTATTATTTTTAGTAGAGGTAGAATTGTTAATATGTTTTCTTTTGCAATTGGATGTATGTTTAAATTCATTAAATTGTGTTTTTTTACAAAGATAAATAAGAAATAAAAAAATGAGGATTGAGATTAAAGAAATATCAGCAGATAAAACCTATGCTATTCGTTTAGAGGTTTTACGTAAAGGAATGGATTTGCCTGTTGAATTTTCAGGAGACTTTGATGCTGACACTTTTCATTTAGGATTGTATGAAAATAATGAGTTAAAAGGAATTTGTAGTTTTATGAAAACCAAAAATGAATTGTTTGTTTCTCCACAATATCAATTAAGAGGTATGGCTACATTACCAGAGTCTAGAGGAAAAGGTTTTGGAAAACTATTATTGATACAAGCCATAGAAGTATTAAAAGAGAGAAAAATAAAGTTACTTTGGTGTAACGCAAGGGAAATAGCTTTGCCTTTTTATATTAAACTCGGGTTCTTACAAAAAGGAGAAGCTTTTGAGATACCACAAGTTGGAGCTCATTTTAGGTTATATAAAGAATTAGAATGTTAGATATATACATTTTTCCCGACAATAGCTATAAATTAAAAACTACTATTATGAAACATTTAAAAAACAGTCTCTTTATTATTTCATTGTTTTTTGCATTGAATAGTTATGCACAAAATAGAGAAGTACAAATTAAAGTGAATAAACTAACAGACAATATTTATATGCTTGTTGGCCAAGGAGGAAACATTGGTGTATTTGTTGGCAATGACGGAGTTTTTATGATTGATGACCAATTTGCGCCATTAACGCCTAAAATATTAGCTGCAATTAAAACAATTACAAGCAAGCCAGTCAATTATTTGGTAAATACACATTGGCATGGAGATCATACTGGAGGAAACTTAAACATGGCAAATGAAGGAGCTATTATTGTTTCTCATGAAAATGTTAGAAAACGTATGAGTATGGATCAGGTAATTAGAGGAAGAAAAAGAAAAGCATCTCCTCAAAAAGCATTACCGGTAATTACTTTTACTCAAGATATGATGTATCATTTTAATAATGATGATGTATTAATTTCTCACATTCACAATGCACATACAGACGGAGATGCGTTGGTTTATTTTACAAAGAACAATGTATTACATATGGGAGATGCTTATTTTCAAGGAAAATTTCCATATATAGACATTGCTTCTGGAGGAAGCATAGATGGTTATATTGACGGGATAAAAAAAGCAATATTATTATCAGATGAGAATACTATAATAATACCTGGACATGGTAACATTTCTAACAAAAAAGAAATGAAATCTTATCTTAAGATGTTAGAAACATTAAGAAATAGAGTTTTCCAAGAATTAAAACAAGGAAAAAGTTTAGAGCAAGTAACGAAGGATAACAACATAACAAAAGGTTATAAATCATATAATGGTTGGATAAATGCAGAAAAAATAAGGATAGCTATTTATAAATCGTTGGAAAATAAATAGTAGAATTGTTTTTCGTTTTTTACTTCGTACTGTTTATCGAGTAAAAACTACCATTGAACGAAGCTTACGATTTTTTTGACTAAAATTAATGTCGATTTAAGCATATAAATATGACTTTTACAATGAATATTAAAAATATACTCAAATGAAAAAATTATCTCTACTCTTAATAGATGATGATGAAATTGAAAGAATGAAGTTTAAAAGAGTCTGTCATAAAAATGGATTTCCCCATGAGATATTTGAAGCAAAAAATGGAGAAGTAGCACTAGAAGTATTAAAGGGTGATGGAATGATCCCTAATATTATTGTGTTAGATTTAAACATGCCTAAAATGAATGGGATTGAGTTTTTGAACGTTTTAAAATCAGACAGTGAATTAAAATACATTCCTATTATCATTATGTCCAGTTCTAGTAATTTTACTGATGTAAAGGAATGCTATAAAATAGGTATAGCAGGTTATATTATTAAACCATTGCATTTTACAGATTATACAGATAGAGTAGTAGCTCTATTGAATTATTGGAGTAATAGTGAATTAGTAGTAGATTGATATGAAAGGAATAGTATTTACAGAGTTTTTAGAATTGGTAGAAACTAAATTCGGACTCGAAACGGTTAATGAAATTATAGAAAACTCCGATTTAAAATCAAACGGAGTATATACAGCTATTGGGACATACGATTTTGCAGAAATGTTATCGTTAATTACCAATTTAAGTGAAAAAACGAAGGTGTCTGTAAGTGATTTGTTATACACTTATGGACTTCATTTTTTTCATGTATTAAAAGATAATTATCCTGCAATTGTAAAAAAATATGATTCGGCAATAGATTTACTTTCTTCTATTGATAGTCATATTCATGTTCAGGTAAGAAAAATTTATCCAGATGCAGAATTGCCAAAATTTGATGTTGTAGAAAGAACAGATAATAGTATCACATTGATATATACTTCTTCAAGATCAATGTATGCTTTTGCCATAGGTTTAATAGAAAAAACATTTCATCATTTTAACAGTAACGCCAAAATTTCACATACTTTAATTAATGAAGATGGCTCCAAAGTTAAATTTGTAATCGTAGAAGATGAGCAGTAAAGAAATAGAAATATTACAAAAAGCTTTACAAAGAGAAAAATTAGCTAGAAAAGAAGCAGAAAAGATTTTAGAGGAAAAATCTTTAGAATTATATAATGCTAATGAAGAATTAAAAGTTGCTAACACAAACTTAAGAAATGTTGTTGATGAAAAATCGGTTGAACTAGAGAGTTTATTTGAAACCGTATTGGATTCATACATACTCATGGATTTATATGGTAATGTATTAAAAATGAATCCTGCTGCAATTAAATTCTTTGGGTATGACGTAAGTAAAGAAGATTTTAATGTCGTTGATATTATTTACGAAGAAGATTATGGATATGCAATGAACTCTTTTAAAGAGTTAATAGAAACTGGAACTTTTAGTGATTATCAAGCAAGAATTTATACCAAATCAAAAGAAATAAAGTGGGTGCAAATTAATTCTAGTATAGTTTATACTAAAGAAGGTAAACCTGCTTTTGCTCAAGGAATCGCAAGAGATATTACTCAAGAGAAAATCACTCAAAAAATATTTAACGAGCAAAAAAGAGAATTAAAATTTATTGTAGATAATTCATCTTTAGGTATTGTTTTAACAGAAAAAACAAAGATTGTAAAAACCAATGCCGCAATGCAAAAATTACTTGGTTATACAGCAGAGGAGTTAAATATGTTAGATATTAAAGATATTTCTTTAAAAGAAGACCATGAAGCTTCTGATGAGTATATGCACAAACTAGATACTGGCGAATTAGAGAAGTTTACGGTAAATAAGAGATATAAAACCAAAGACGGGAAAATTATTTGGGCCAAAACGAGTGTTGCATCAGTTAAAGGAGAAGATACAAATGAAAGATTCCAGGTAGCTTTAATTGAAGACTTAACAGAAGAATTAAAACAAGGAGCCTTATTAGAAGCATTAAATAGCTTAATGGCATCGATTCTTGGTAAAACAAGTATTCATGAAATTGCATGGGAAATTACGAAGAATACGATTGGTCTTTTGGGATTAGAAGATTGTGTGATTTATTTGTTAAATAAAGAAACCAATTCTTTAAACCAAATTGCAGCTTATGGAGATGAAAAATCTTCTGAAGGAACAATTATAAATAAAATGGATATTCCTTTCGGAAAAGGAATTGTAGGAACTGTTGCACAAACAGGAATACCAGAAATTATTGAAGATACAAGTAAAGATCCAAGATATATTGTAGATGATAAAGTGCGTTCATCAGAAATTTCTGTACCAATTATTGCAGAAGGAGAAATTATAGGGGTTATTGATTCAGAGCATTCAAGTAAAAACTTTTTTACAGAAGATCATTTAAAAACATTACAAACCATTGCAAGTCTAGCTGCAACTCAATTAAAAAATGCTTTAAGTTTAGAAATGAGAAAGAAAGCAGAAAAAGAAAAAGAGCTAGTACTTAAAGATTTAAGAAAAAGTAATGCCGAGTTAAATGACTTTGCTCATGTAGTTTCACACGATTTAAAAGCGCCTTTAAGAAGTATGAATGCATTGATTTCTTGGATGCAAGAAGATCATGCCGAGTATTTAAAAGAAGCTGGAGATACACATTTTGAAACATTAATTAAAAAGATTGATAAAATGGATCATTTAATTAATGGTATCTTAAAATATGCAAGTGTAGATAAGGTAGAAAAGAAAATCAAAACAATAGATTTAAATATAATTATTAAAGATATTTTAGATACCATATATGTTCCAGAACATGTAAAAGTCAAAGTAAAAACAAAACTACCAACGATAAAAGGTGATAAGTTTAGATTACAGCAATTGTTTCAGAATTTATTAAGCAATGCAATTAAATATATTGATAAAGAAGATGGATTGGTTGTTATTGACTGTGTTTCGGATGGCAAATATTGGAAGTTTAGTGTACAAGACAATGGGATTGGAATTAAAGAAAGATACTTTAAAAAGATATTTAAAGTTTTTCAAGTACTAGAAGAAGGAGAAAACTCAACAGGAGTAGGATTGTCTATTGTAAAGAAAATTACAGACCTATACGAAGGAAAAGTATGGGTAGAATCAAAAGAAGATATAGGAACCACTTTTTATTTTACATTACTTAAAAGCTATGGAACAACCAAATAGAAATTATTTAGTACAGCTTTCAGATGGAGACGAAGCATTTGAAAATCAGATTCTTTCAATTGTAAAAAAAGAATTTCCAGAAGAAGTTTTAGAATACGAAACGAGTATAAAAAATAGAGATTTTTTAAAGACAGCTGAAAATGTACATAAATTAAAACATAAAATTAGTATATTAGGGCTAGAAAAAGGATATGAGTTAGCTGCTGAATTTGAAAAAGAACTAAAAAATGGCTTGGATTCCCATCGGGCTTCTTTCGAACAAATTCTAGATAAGATAGCTTTATATTTAAGCAAAATTTAAAGTCCCCAAATATGAAATGTTTGATTATTGATGATGACGCAACAGCAAGAATGATAGTAAATAAGTTGTGCTCTAATATTGATGATATTGAAATTGTAGAAGAATTTTCTAGTGCAATTGATGCCATAAAATTTTTAAATTCAAATACAGTAGATGTTATCTTTTTAGATATTCATATGCCTTCGTTTTCTGGATTCGATTTAATCCAGACTCTTAAAGATCCACCAAAAATTATTTTAACTACTTCTGATAGAAATTTTGCGCTTGATGCATTTGAATATGACTGTGTAGTTGATTACTTAGTAAAACCAATTGAATTAGATCGTTTTAAAAAGGCGGTAAATAAGTTGGAACATGTAAAAAGTAAAGCTACTAGTGAAAGCTCAGAATCAACTAGTAATGCTTCAGATTCTTCTGTGAATGATTTGTATGTGAATATTGATAGAAGACTTATTAAAATCAATATACCAGATATTTATGTGGTAGAAGCTAAAGGAGACTATATTAAAATAAAGACAGAAACAAGCAATCATATTGTACATTCTACTTTAAAGAAAATAGAAAGTAAATTACCTTCTGATATGTTTTTAAAAGTACACAGGTCTTATGTGATAAATGTAAATAAGATTATTGATATTGAAGACAATAGTGTACTAATAAAAAAAGATGTAATTCCTGTAAGTAGATCAAACAGAGGAGAATTAATGAAGCGATTAAATTTATTATAGGCGATTTTATTAATCCTTGAAAAAAAACCATTCATCCTAGTTTTTAGAGTAGTTAACGAAAAACAAGAAATAGAGCGGTAGTGTCTGGATAAATTTGTGATATAAAATTAAATATCATGAAAAAATCACTACTAGCTTTATTAATTCTTATTTCCCTTTCATGCTATGGGCAATACAATTATTTAGGAACTTATACTTCTAACGGAACGCCTAATTACTTAGAACCGGTTAGAGATGTTATTAGTGTTGCTACTCAAGAAATTATAGACAATGCTTTACCAGAGAGTTATCCTGTACCAGATTATAATCCACATTATATTTCTTCTGGTTATGATACAAATTTACGATTGGGAGAAACTGCAGATGTCTATGTAACTTTTGTTTCTGAAGGAGCAGGATATAGAAATGTATTAGGATTTTATACTTATGATTTAGACAATCCTCCAACAACTACACCTTCTGCATCTGATATCACAATTATTTTTCCAAATGTTTCTGCGTTAGGAAGTGGTGGTGGATTACAAATGGGAGATAAAGTAAAAATAGGTACTTTTCCAGCAAATACAGGTATTGGTTGGGTATTGTTGGCTAATGGATGGCAAGGTGGTGCTGTAACTAATGGATATTGGAAATTGTATTCAGATTCAAATTTTAATCCAGAGCACGATACTAACTTAAGACACCATAATGTCTTATTAGCAGATCCAGAAAATGAAAGATTGATATTAGGTTTTGAAGATATTAGACGTGATTATAATTTTTGCGATAACGATTTTAACGATGCTATTTTTTATGTAACAGCAAGTCCGTATTCTGCAATAATTACCAATAACTGTGCAGATGTTTCTAGTGCAACAGAAGATATTTCTTCTGCTAATGGAAGTGGTTTAGAGAGTAACGGGAAATTAGCTAACTTAATTGCAAAACGTAATTTTAATCGTAAAAAATTAGGAAATGTATTGGATAAAAAAAGTGTCCAACAACCATTTAGCAAAGTAAAAATATTACATTCAAAAACAGCGAGCTCAAAATTACAAGGGTATCTACCAGAAACGGGAATGTATGGAGATGAAACAGCGCATGTATCAAGTCCAACAGATTTATTAGGAATTACCAATGCTGAAGAAGTTTTTTCTTTAGATATGTATAAAAATGACAAAAGAGTCTCTGCAGTATTAGCAACTAAAACCAAAGGGAAAGTATACGATCATTCAAAAGCAATATGCGATAGATTAAATAATTCTAGCTTAGAAGATGTGAGAACTGTTACGGTAAGAACTCATAAAATAATCAGCTCAAAAATAAAAAGACCAAATAATATTACAGAATATGCTTTGAGTTTTTCAGTAAAAATTGGTGATACAAGCAATGAATTGTTTAGTCTTTGGAATATAGATCAGTATCCAGAAGGAGATTATTACAACTTTCAAATTTGGGGAAGTTCATTTTCTCAGGTGTTTAGTATAGCCAATCATATTTTGGATAAGTTTAAAGAAGAAAAAGAATTTATTAGTACTCCAGTAGAAGACAATATTCCAAAAGTATTTGTTAAGTCAGGTTTTTACGAAAAAGGAAAAATTTACTTGAATTTAGTAAACAAGAATAAGTCGAATGGAATCACTTTTAAAGCAAATATTTCAGAGACAGAAATCTCTGCTACTAAAGAAATGACTACTACGGTAAATTTAAATGGAAAATGGAATGAGACTATTACCGTTGATACAGGAACTTTATTTGATATTGGTTTTTCAATCTCTACAGATGATTCTGTTCAAAAAGATGCATTGTATTTAGCAGATGGTCCATGGGGAGTTGATTATTTAGATGATTATGTAACTATAAATGAATTTAAGGTAGAAAAAGGGGAAATCGCTAATGATGACAGCAATTATCAAGTAGAAAGAAATTCAAGTGTTAATGGGAAAGTTAAAGGAACTGTAAACTTATTTAGACACTTATTACCAGGAGAATTAACTTTAGATGTAAGTCAATTCAATGCCATTCAGTTTGAAATACAAAACAGTATGCCAGTTGAAGTAATATTAGTACCAGAAAATTTATCGGATTGGAATAATAGATTAAGAAAAATAGTACCTGCAAGTTTAGAAAAAACAAAACAAACAATTGCATTTGAAGAATTTGTAGATGCTAGTGGAAATACTATGAACTTAAAAGACATCAAAACAATTGTATTTTCAATCATTGGCGATTATAATCAGTTTGTAGATTTTAATTTAAGTGTATCAAATGTAACTTTTGGAAATTCTGAAGTATTAAGTGTAGATGATAGCATTGTATTTGAAGAAACAAAAATATTGAGTTATCCAAATCCATTTAAGAGTACTACAACAATAAAGCTTGTAAAGCAAACACAGTATATAGATATTCAAGTAGTTGATGTATTAGGGAGAATTGTTGATAGACAAAAAATAGATACTAGTAGTACTAATAAAAGTGTGGTGTATAGATCGCCAAGAAATTTAAAAACAGGAGTATATCGTTATCTTTTCTATGACGATACAAAACAAAAATATAAAGGGAGTTTTATTAAATATTAGGTTGTTTGATTAGTTGTTAGGAGGTAAAAAGAATCTTTTTTACCTCCTATTTTTTGTAAAGATTGGTGTTTTACTAATATACCATTTAAATCGTAAACCAATTTCTGTAAACTTAAAACCTGCAGCAGTTGCAGAGGCGATATTACTATGGTTTACAAAAACATTTGCAATGCTTCTTTCAGAAAATTTATAACCAAATTTTGTCTGAACTCGATAAATATTTTGCCTAGCATCATCTTCAATATACTGAAAACCTGTAGCAGCATTTAAACCATAAAACCATCCTTTATCTTTAATACTGTTTTCATCTTTTAATAGATCGATAAAAATTTCTACAGCATTAAATTTTTCTGGACTAAAATAAATGGTTGGTACCTGGTTTTTAAAGGTGATGTATTGATAATTAATACCCGCTTTTAAAACTGGCTTATTTAAGATAGAATAGTAAACAGAAGCAAATAATAGATTACGGGAGTTGTTATCATTTTGAGAAGTATAAAAGTATTGTGAAAACACCCCAACATTAAAGTTTGTATTTAAACTATAATTCACAAAATAATTGTTTTGAATAATTTCTCTACTTAATAGATCAGCATTAAAATCTTGAATTTCTCTTTTGTATCCAACATCTAAACTCTGTAATTTAAAAGGTTTAATATTGAAAGCTATTTCTGTTAAAAATTGAGAATACTCTGTGCTGTTTGTAGAAGCACTAGTAATTCCAAAATTACTTTTAAAAATCGTATTAGGAAGTAATTGATAGGAAACACCTCCTGTAAAATTATGTGAACTTGCTTCTTTGTTTAACGGATTATTTTTTGTGGTTCTGTATTTGTAACTTGTATAAAATTTAAGTTTGGTAGAAACTGGTATGCTTAAACTTGTAAAAAGTGAATAGGCTTCGTTTTTACCATTATCTTTACTATAGGTAACTTTAGATTCTGATACTGGTGTAAACTCTTTATCTAAGTTTTTAATAAAGTTAACAATGTCTTTTTGATTGTCATAAAAACTCAACGCTTTATGTGCTGTTTTATAGGCTTTATTATATAATCCAGAAGCTTTTAATGCATTTGCTTTTCCTAAATTTCCATCAAAAGAAGCAGAATCATTTTTAATAATCTGGTTATAATCAGTAATACTTTTTTTAAAGTTGCTTTTGTAAATGTTTAATGTTGCTCTTAAAGAAAGTACCCAGTTTTTATTTGGATGTTCTTGGTTTAAACGGCTAATTAAATCTCCAGCTTCTGTATATTTTCTATTCCATATTAACGCTTGTACATAACGTTCTTTTGTTTGTTGTACTAATATGGCACTAGTTTCTTTGTCAATACTATTTAGAGCTTTAGTGCTAATAGCAAGAGCTTCTTTTTCTTTTCCTTTTAAATGAAAAACTAAGGCAAGTCCGTTTAATGAAATTAGTTTGTCACTCGGGTTCTCTCCAATCGTTTTATAAGTTGTTTCTGCTTCAGAGAACTCACCAGAAATAAGATATACGTTGGCTAAGTTTAAAAGCGTCTCTTTATCATTTTTAAATAATACTAAGTTTTTTTTAAGTTGTTCTACGGCTAATTTATACTCTCTTTTTTGTGTAAGCTGATTGGCATAACCTAAATAAATATATTTTTTAGAAGTCATGGCATTTGGGTTACCTGGTAAAACCTCTAAAGCTTTATTAACAAACTCTAATGCTTGAGTATATATTTTTAAATTAGAAAGAGTGTTTGCGTATCCTAAAAGTGCTGCAAAACTTTTAGGGTTAGAAGCAACTAATTTTTCATAATAACCTTTTGCATCTGTAAAATTCTTACTCCACAACAAAGATTCTGCGTAGTTCAACTTAATTTCAAAATCGTCTGGATATTTACCTAATAATTCTGTAAAAATAGTAACCGCCTTTTTACTATTACCATTCAGTCCAACAGCTCTTCCATAACAGAGTTTGGCAGTTTTATTATTGGGATATTCAGATAAAATTTTTTCAAAAAAGACTTCAGCTTGTTTGTATTTTCCTGTTTCTAAATAAGTAAAACCTTCTTTCATATTTTGAGCAACACATAGTGAGGACAAAAAAATAAAGAAAATTAAGGCTGGGGATTTCAGTTTCATACGTTTTGTTTTCTGCAAGTTAAGCAATCAAATCCAGACTTATCTTATCTTTCATCTACACTAAATTACCATTCACCGAAATATAAGCCCGATAAACGGAATCTTAAATGATATTTGTTAGAAGAAGAAATTAAAAACTTAAATATCATGGCTTTACAAATTTTAGAAAACAAAGGAAACTTTTATATAGAAGGAAAAATCGTAGGGAAAAATGTAAAAGCATTACAAGCACATTTTGAATATGTTTTAGAAAATAAAGAACAAGTAACTATTAATATTAACAATGTAGATGAAATAGATTTTGAAGGTGTTTGTGCATTAACAGAAATATATAAAAAGGCACTTTTGTCTAAAAAAGATTTTACGATTGTTGGAATAGGAAGCAAAGATATGTATGATCATTTTAGAAGTCAGAATATTGCTTAAGAATTAGAATTAATAAAAAAATAATTGGTTATGTCATTAGAAATAATAAATAATAAAGGCGTTTTTGAAGTGTGTGGAGATTTCACTTCAGAAAACAAAGGGAAAGTTAAAGAATACTTTAACGATCTTTTAGATCACTATTACGAGGTAGTGATGTGTTTAGAAAACATTAAAAAGATAGATGAGTCTGCAATTGATGTATTAAAATTTATACATAAAAAAGCAACAAAGAGAAGCAAGGTGCTATTTGTACTAGGAAAGAATAATACCATGATTAAAAGAACATTTAGAATTTTTAACATCTCATACATCTTTAAAAATGATTACAATTAATTCCATAAAAAAGAAAATCTCTTCTGAGCAGTTGTTTATGATTAGCGTATTAATTGTAAATGCTGGTAATTATCTTTATAATTTATTATTAGGAAGAATATTAGGCCCCGCTTTATTTGCTGATGCTGCCATCTTAATTACATTTTTACTAACCTTGTCTTTTGTAGCCATGACTTTTCAGTTAGTAACCGCAAAATTTTCCATAGCATTTAAATTAAGAACATTTAAACGTTTTGTAGCTTCAATGTATAAAAGTGCTCTTCTCATAGGAATAACTCTAGGTGCTTTGATTGTTATTTTTGCAGCTGAATTACAAAAGATATTTAATACATCCTCTTCTGGGATGTTTGTCATTTTTGGTATTGGTGTACCCATATATTTTATGATGAGTATTAATAGAGGTGTTTATCAAGGGAAAAAAGAATTTAAATCCTTATCAATTACTTATCAAACAGAAATGTTAAGTAGGTTATTGGTCACTTTAGCATTGCTTTTTATTTTTGGTATAGATTCTCCTATCATTATTGCATTAGGAATTATTATTTCTTTTGTTTTTGGTATGTTTCCTTTTAAAACAAAGGTCTTTTCATTTCAAAGAAATACTCGAATTAGAAGTACTTATAAAAAACAAATTAAAACTTTTTTCCTATTAACCGCTTTTTATGAGCTAACTCAAATTATCATTAATAATAGTGATATTCTTTTGGTAAAACACTATTTCGCTTCTTATGATGCAGGTATGTATGCTTCCTTGGCTTTAATAGGTAGAATGGTTTATTTTATTGCGTGGATGTTTGTAATGTTATTATTGCCTAAAGTAATTCATCTAAAAAAAGAAGGAAAAGAAACGAGCGGAGTTCTATTTAGATATGTTGGTTATATTACTGTACTCTCAAGTGTTATTGTAGTTAGTTGTGTCTTATTTCCTGAAACAATCGTTCTGTTATTATTTGGGAAAAGCTATTTAGGGATTTCGGCTTTGTTATGGAAATATGCTATTGCAACATCTGTTTTTGCAGTCTCAAATATCTTTGCTTACTACTATCTTTCTTTAGATAAATACATTCCAGTTGCCATTTCAGGTATTTTCGGAATGCTACAAGTGGTATTAATAGTGTGGTTTCACGAATCTTTAGAACAAGTGGTACATGTACAGATCATTGCTATGGTGCTATTATTAATTGTACAACTATTGTTTTATGGAGCTATAGCAAGAAAATCAAGATTAGCAAAAAGGTCAGTCTAAAAGCATTCTTCTAACAAAAAAGAACATTCGTCGATATATAATTGCCACTCAACTAAATAGCGACCAAATTTTAAAGGAGTTTTAAGACCTTTACTATAGAACTAAATACTTGTTTTTATACTCATCAAACCTAATAATCAATCAAAAGTAAAAACAAGAAGATACTTGAAAGTTAAGATTTCAAGTTGCTGAAGAAGAAAAACAATTAATTAAAAAACCTAGCGATGAAATTAGCAATAGTAACGGCTTATCCGCCAAGTAAAATCACCTTAAACGAGTATGCTTATCATTTGGTAAAAAGCTTTAGATTACAAGAGGAGGTTACAGAACTTATTTTACTTACCGATGTAACAACTGCACCCAAAACATTAGATTTTGAGGATGAGGGATGTAAAATTACCGTAAAAGAATGCTGGTCTTTTAATTCATATACAAATATTTTTAAAGTATCTAAGGCATTAAATCAAACAAAACCAGATAAGGTCTTGTTTAATTTACAGTTTATGAAGTTTGGCGATAAAAAAATACCAGCTGCATTAGGCTTACTATTACCAATGGTTTGTAGAGTTAAAAATATACCAAGTATTGTGTTATTACACAATATTATGGAAAAAGTAGATCTTAAAAAAGCAGGATTTACTTCTAATAAATTATTACAAAAAATATACGGATTTATTGGAAGTACTTTAACAAGAATCATTTTAAAGGCAGATGTAGTTGCAGTAACAATGAAAAAATATGTAGGTATTTTAGAGAATAAATACAAAGCAAAAAACATTGTGGCAATTCCACACGGAACGTTTGAAGTATCTGAAGAACCTAAGTACGAATTACCAGAAGGAGCATTAAAAATTATGACTTTTGGAAAGTTTGGTACTTATAAAAAAGTAGAATTATTAATAGAGGCTGTTCAAGAAGTTAGAAAAACAACAGGATTAGATTTAGAAATTGTAATTGCAGGAACAGACAATCCAAATGTACCTGGATATTTAGATAGTGTAAAAGCAAGATATACAGATGTACCACAATTAACATTTACAGGTTATGTAGAAGAAGAAGATGTACCAAAGCTATTTGAAGAAAGTGCATTAGTAGCTTTTCCTTATACATCTACTACAGGAAGTTCTGGTGTATTACACCAAGCAGGAAGTTATGGTAAAGCTGTTGTAATGCCAGATTTAGGAGATTTAGCATTATTAGTAGAAGAAGAAGGGTATAAAGCAGAATTTTTTGAACCAACTAGCGTAAAAAGTTTAGCAAAATCTATAGAAGCAATTGTAACTAACGAAGCACACAGAATTGCTTTAGGAAAAGCAAATTACGAGGCAGCAACTGCTTATCCAATGTCAAAAATTGCTGAGATTTATTTAAAAACATTCAAAAAAATTACAGAAAACCAAGGAATGAAAAAAGGTGATGTTACTTACCAAGTAAATTAATCACTTGATATATAGTTAAAAGATTTTTTCTTTTTCCCGATTTTATTTATAAAGCCAAAATGCTTTTGAGCATTTCTTCTCCAAGGAAGTTGACCAACAACTTCTTTGGGGATTTTTGTAAAATCATATAGTGTCCATGACATAAAAGAAATACTATCCTTTTTAAATTGCTGCTGCATATTTTTGTAATAAGCTTCTTGCTTTTCTTCTGAACCAGTATACAAATTCCAAAAACCACTATAAGAACTTAGTCCAAACTCAGTTACCATAATCTGTTTAGAAGCTACTTTTTGATGTAAAAGATCATAGGCTTTTTTAAAATCGATAGGTTTTTTATAATAATGAAAAGAAATAAAATCCATATCATCTTTTAGTACATCGGCACTTTCTGCATTAGACCAACCAATAGTTACAGGATGTTTTTTATCTAAAGATTTAACGAGAACCGTAATTCTTTTTAGCCAACTAGTAACCCTAACTTTTCCTCTAGAATCAAAATCTAAATCGGGTTCATTTTTAATATCCCAAGCGAGTAGTGCTGGGTGCTCTTTAATACTTGATACAACACCTATAGCATGTTTTTGATTCAGCGTCCAATTAATCACCGAATAATCACCAAAAAAATCGAAAAGAGTCACAATTACTTTTAAACCATTATCATTGGCTATATCTAAAACTTGATGAAGTTTCTGTAATTTTTCACCATTTACATTGGCTTTTCCAAAATCTTCATAGGGGACAAATATTCTGATTGTATTTAGGTTTGCTTCTTTGATGATTTTAAAATCAGTTGCAATGGTATCTTTACTAAATTGTTCTCCATACATATCCCAAGGACTATTCTGTGGATAATAATTGATTCCTTTTACAATAAAAGTGCTATCAATTTTTTTAAGATGAAAATCTTTTTTTGTCTTAACAGCTTCTCTAATAAAATGCCTGATACGCCAAAACCCATCTTCTAAAAGGAGAATCATTTTATAATTTGCAACTTCATAGGTTTCAAGCGCTAAATCTTTATCATTATAAATACGTTTATATTCTAGTACATTTTTATCTGTAAGTACTACTAATTGACCATCTTCACTAAAAAAGTCTAAATGTAAATGATGTTCTAAAGTAGTACCATCAATGGTAATTTTTTCTAATTTATTTTGTTTGATATAGCTATAAATATTTTCTCTAGCACTTTCTGTATAATAATCTTCTATACCAGCTTTTTGATTGGTTTTATAAGCAATATGTCTTACATACCAAGCATCTAAATAGTCATTTTCAATTTGAGCTAAAGTTTGCTCGTCCATTTCTCGCCCTTTATTTCTTAAAGGGGCCCAAGTAATTTCAGGTAGGTATTGATCTATTTTTTTTAATTCGGTATGGAGCATTTTACTTCTATCTGCTCCAGTATTTAAGTAGCTATATAAAGCAGAGATACCATATACTAAAAACAAAGTAACTAGTATATAGCCAGCTAAAACACCTGCTCTTAAAATATTTCTATGCTTTACCATAATCTTTTTGCTTCAATAGTTTTAGTAATTCCTGCTGATTCTATTGTAAAATGATATTTCCCATTTTTATAAATTCCTTCTTTTAACTGAAATTTCACATAGCCTTCTCGTGAAGTTTTTACATGTTTTCTAATGCTTTTTCCATCTCTAAAAACGGTAAGCTTTACTTCCAATCCATCAGGAATCATCTGCTCCATAAAACTAGTTAATGGACCAACGGTTATAATTCGATTTTTTTGCGAAAATCGCACTTCAAAATCTTTTATAACTTGAGTATAACTAATATTAATACTATTACTTTCAGAAATGCCTTCAACATAAGCTTTAACATTCCATTCTGCAGCTTTATCTGGATGTACCATTTGAGCAATAGCTACTCCTTGGATGGTGGTACCTGAAGCTTTTAATATTGCCTGTTTTTTGTTTTTAATAAAGAACTCTACATAAGTTCCGTCACTAACTACATTCCCTAAAGAATCTCTAATAATTGAAGTAATAAATGAGGTAATTTGATTACCATCTGCATAGCTATGATGTCTTTTTGCAGTAATCGTAAAATTAGTAGGAATGGCTGGAACTACATTTACGTCAAATTCTTTTGAATTTCTTCCAAAGCTTTCAGAAGAAAGAATCATTCTACCAGCTAAATTTGGAGAGAATATTCTTCTAAAAGCAATTAAGTTTTCTGTTTTTATTTCTGTAGTAGATTCATTACTTAAAAATTGCTTTTTTAAAGTAACAGGAACTAACGGTTTTAACGGATTGTCTAAATCATCTGTAGGAATTATAACAATCATGGTAAAATCATTACCACCAGCTTGAATACTTGGTGGACCTAAATAGGTTTCCATGCTATTTACAATAGATTTTGGAACAATTTTTAGTTGTCCAGATATTGAAGAATTATTGGATTGTACACGCCAATTAACAACTCCAGATTTATTACTTATATGCGATGGAATTGTATAAGTAGCTAATCCTGTAAATTTTGTATTGGCTTTTATTAATGTGCTTCCATAGTTGTTTGAGCAATATAAAACTGGAGCTGTTTTTTCTGAAGTAGCAAAACGAAGTATAATTTCATTTCCAACTTCAAAATTTGTTTTAGTGCTTAGCAATCTAAAAGAAGTATGCTCTTTAGTTAGGTTTTGTCCAAAAGTAATTTGCACCAAACTTAAGCAACACAGAATAAATATGTAAAATCGTTTTTTATGCATCAATTTGGATTTCCTATGTAATTATTTAATTCAATTTTAATAAATGGATATGTTTTACTTTGTATAGATTGTAATTCTCGTTTTGTGTGATTTCGGATTCTATTTGGTACAATATCATCAGCTATACTTTTATTTGGTAATCCGTTTACAAAACAATTAGACATATCACTACTAATTAATCGTATTTTTGGATCTTTTAATAAATTATAATTAAAAGAAAGTTTTCGTTGTTGTCTAATACCTTCGTCTAAAAACATATGATCTACCCACATAAGTTTTTTATCTGAAGAATAATAACTTACTAAAAGTTGAGGTACAGTTACCTCATTCAAACCACTATTAAATAAAGTTCCATTAATTACTTCATTATCAACTTCAAGATTGCTTAAGGTTAAGCCTTTATACAAATCTAATTTAGCAACATTTCCAGCAGCCTGAATATTAAACTTAACTGGTTTTTCTCTCAATTCAATTGGAGTATAAGCATAAGGATTAAAGGTAGCAGGGATGTATTCTTCTTTTTTTGACCAGGCAATACCTTCAAAATTAATTTTAAAGCTTGTTACTTCTTTGGGCATTAATTTATGTTTAATTTGATGCTTTGCATTAAAACTAGCAAGTTCTAGATTTTTGTCATTGTATAGAGTTCCTTTAATGACTACATCTGCAGGTACATTGTCTATATTTTGTATTTCTCCTACAATAATATATTCTCCATCATGTTCTACTAAATAGGCAGAAATAATTTCTAAAACGGGTTGTTTTAAAATATCCTCATGATGGGTTTGTTCTGTAGTAATTCTTCTTCTTCCTTGATTGAAATATTTTGTAATGTTGTTAGAATACAATTGATCTGGAGGTAAGTCAGTTCCTAATTTTTCTGGGTTTAAATACCATTTTCCTTTCAATTTTACCAAGGTTTTATAAAAAGTTCTATCAATATTTTCTAGAGGAGTAATCCATTTTGTATAGATAGTTGCCGTGGCAATACTATCGTTTTTAACTTGTACATTACTATTTATAGAATCTAGTTTTGCGTACGAACTTAACAGACCATCGGTAACCGAAACTTCTAACATAAACTGATCTAAAGTTACTCCACTATTCGGATTAGTCATATTAAAGGCTTTTTCAAACTTTTTAAAATCGAGTGCATCAAAATAGGCAGTAACAGCATTTTCTGCAGATATCTGATCGTTGTTTTTAATATAGAACTGATAGATCCCAAAAAAGACACATCCAACCACAAAAATGGACCAGAAAAAAGTAAAAACTAAGAGTCCTTTTGGAAAAGGCTTATACTCACTTTTTCTAAGTAAACTTAAGGCATTAAAACCAACTTTCTTTTTAAGTCTTCGCATCCATCGAAACTGAATATTGATAATAAAAGCAATCATTACCATAGAAAGTGGCGAAATTCCCCAAAGTATTTTTTGCCATTTTGGTAAGTCGTCCTTTGGTAAAATGGAAGACAGCGGAGGCACATTTAATTTTTCCCAAACCATAACACCATTTTCAAGAGGAGGCAGTCGTTGCCAACCACAGAAAAAGAGAATTGGGTCGTAAAATTTATCGTTAGAAAAAATGTATTTTAGATTGTATTTTTCGGGTACAGTTAGGAATTGTTGTAAAGAACCAATTCCTTCAACTCCTTGAAATTTAGAGTTTTCTATTCGCTCTATTGCTCTTGTGGTTAATTCGGGTAATCTTCTGGCAGAGTGGTAGTTGCCATCAACACTAAGGGCATTTGTTAACGCGCCTAACCAAGCCATCTGATCTCCAAATCCTAAAGTTAAATATCTCCAATGATCGTGTTGATCTTGATTTAAGAAATTAATAATAGGAAGCATTTTTATTTTTTGAGGTTGGGTTGGTCTAAAATATCCCAAACTCATGGTAAAAACGATCATAAATAAGAAAAGAAGAGCAAGAAAACCACCTGTTAATCGGTGGTAAATAGCACCAATTCTTTTTTGAAACAATTCTTTTAAATCTCCTTCAGAAAAACGGTAAACAAATTCTCCAAAAAGAGGAAGGGACATCATCGTTGCCCAAAGTGTAAAGCGATCTAAGGTTAAAATACTAAAAGCATTTTCTCCTAAAATCATCTTAGGTAAAGGAGTTGTTCCTCCCGTTCCTAGTAAAGTTAACATGCTAATTGACATTCCAAAAAACATGTATCTTTTACTATAATATCTGTAAAAAATATAAGGTAAAATAAAGAGTAAAATTCCCCAAGGAATTAAGAAAAAAACCAATCCAGAAGAAGTTACCTCTAAAAAACTATCTCTTGATCCGTGTGGAATAGGAACTTGTGTTATTGGGTTGTTTTTAGTGTTTATCCAATAAGGTAAAATAGCACAAATCATAATAGTAAGTGCAGAAAGACCAAAAGCTAAAATTCGCTTAAAGAGCCTAAAAAATGTAGATAAAAATATTTTTAATCGTACTTCTTTATAAGAGTTTACACGTTCTCTCGCACTATCCATAATGGCCATTCCTATTAAAGGAAAAATAAAGAAAACCATTCCGAAAATAATCGTTACATGATGGGAAACTACAATAACACCGAGTAAAGAAAGCGCCGTAAAAAGATGTCGTATTTTACCAGATCTTAACCATAAGTATATTTCTGGAATACAGTGCATTAAAAATGAAATTCCGATAATACTTGGGAGTTGCCCAAAAATATGTAGTGTTTCTAAAAATGAAGAGGACAAAACAGCTAAAATGGAGGCATAACCAGCGGCGGTTCTGTTAGACGTAATGGTAACAGAAAAACGATATGCACCTGTAATAAACATGATAATGGCTATTAAGGCAACGGCAAATAATCCAAATTTTAAACCTCCAACTAGAGAAAGTAATCCAATAGATTGATGTGCTAATGGAGGATAACTAGTAACAGTAAAACCAGTATACCATTTATAGCTCCAAGGTTCGAACCAGCTATTGGCATAATGATCAGCAAAAAAAACATGAATTAAAGCATCATAAGTTGTTTCAATTGTAAAGAAGATAGAAGTACCATGAAAGGCCACACCAACCAACAATGCAACAACCAAATATTTGTTTGATTTCTTATTCATTTATAGCATATAATTTTTCAATCTAGTAAATTTAATAAAAACTAACTAAATATTCAGTCGTCTACATATATCTACCATTGGTCTAAACAAATGCATGCTTTAACAAATTAAGATGTATTAATTGGATAACGATGATACATTTATAGTATAAATAATCGCTTAAACAGAAAAACATGAAAATTTTAGCTATAGATGATCAACAATTAGTGTTGTTGCCATTAAAAAAGAAATTAGGAGAATTGGGCTATGATATTAAAGTAGAAACTAATGCTCTGAAAGGATTAGAAGCGTATGATTCTTTTAAACCAGACTTGGTAATTTTAGACATCAATATGCCAGGGATTTCTGGTGTAGAAATCATAAAACAAATTAGACAAGATAGAAAATCAGAAACTCCAATTATGGTATTGTCTGGAAATGTTGAAGATGAAATGATTATGAATAGTTATGATTTAGGAATTAGTGACTATATGAAAAAGCCATTAAGCTTAAACGAAATTTGTGTAAGAATTAAGCAGTTAATTGGCGTTCCTGAAAAAGGAGAAGTTACAAATCAGAAAAGCAATGTTATTATTCAACAAAGATGTGTTGGAGTAGTAATACCTTGTTATAATGAAGAAGAAAGATTATTAAGTAATCAATTTTTGAGTTTTATAGAAAAGCATTCTGGGTATCATTTATGTTTTGTAAATGATGGAAGTAAGGATGCTACGTTAGACGTATTAAAGAAATTACAAAAGGGAAGAGAAGATTATATTACCGTATATGATTGTGAAAAGAACGGAGGAAAAGCAGAAGCGGTAAGATTAGGAATGTTACACATGAGTAAATATGAAGGATTGGATTATATCGGTTTTTTAGATGCTGATTTATCCACTGATTTTAGCGATTTTGATGACTTGGTATCTACAATTGAAAACAATCCGAATTATAAAATTGTAAGTGGATCTAGAATTTCTAGAATGGGAGCAAATATTGCCAAAGAATCTGCAAGGCAGATTATTAGCTTAACAATAAACTTTATTATCAGAAAGATTTTATCTATGGAGTTTAAAGACACTCAATGTGGTGCAAAAATCTTTCACAAAGATGTTATTGAATTACTTTTTGAAGAAAAGTTTATTACAAAATGGCTGTTTGATGTAGAACTATTTATGAGATTAAGAAAGCATTATAAGATTAAGAAAGCCAAAGAAATGGTTTGTGAAATGCCTTTAAAAAGATGGGTGCATGTGGATGGATCTAAGCTATCTATGAAAGACTCCATAAAAATTGTTGGACAATTGGCAAATATTGCAATCTCGTATAATTTAGGTTGGAGAAGAAAGTCAAAAAAGAAGAAGAACAATATAGAGTCAACTATGAACAAAACCAATCTAGGAAAGGTGTAACGTATAAAATAATCGACGAATAGAACCTATCAAAAACAACATCACAACTCATCTACAGATACTTTAATTTAAACGAATCATTTTATAAGAAACAGACAATAGACCTACCTTTATCATATAATAAAACAAGAGAATATTATGATAAACTTAGAAAACATTTTAGTATTAGTTATATTGATTTATTGTATTGTTTCTGTTCTATTAATTGATAGGTACAAAAAGAAAATTTCTGAACTAGAAAAGAGAATAGAAAAATAATAGACAATATATGTTCAATCAAGAGGGGGACTAGATTGACGTAAAAGACTTCTAACATTACTTATGTTAGAAGTCTTATTTTTTTAGTTATAATTGATTGTTTTTTGACAAGAATTTTAATAAAGCACTTCCTTTTCTAACTGATACCGGTACTTCTTCACCAGTACTTAATTTCACATAAGAACCTCCTTTTTTCTGAATGTACTTATCTACATAAGATAGGTTAATTAAATGAGATTGATGAATCCTAAAAAACACGTCAGGGTTTAGCAAGCCTTCGTAGTGTTTTATAGATTTAGTGGCTAAAAAAAACTTTCCGTTAAGTAATTTCACCGAGCAATAGTTTCCTTCTGCTTGAAGTCTTAAAATTTCTCCAGGTTTATGAAAACAGTAATCTTTAATACTCGGAAATACTATTTGCTTTTCTTGAAAACTATGTGATACAATATTATGAATCATTGATTCTAACCGTAAGTTGGTTTGCTGGTAGTTCATTTTTTCTAAACATCTTCTTACAGATTCATTAAACTGTTCGCTATCGATAGGTTTTAGTAGATAATGTATGGCTGCATAATTAAAAGCGTCTATAGCATATTTATGATGAGCTGTAGTAAAAATAATTTCGAAACTTGGGTTTTTAATTTTTTTTAGAAGGTCAAAACAATCTCCATCTTTTAATTCTACATCCATAAAAATTAAATCAGGTTTTATACGTTTTATTCCTACCAAACTTTCAGCAACAGAATCATATTCTCCTTTAACACGAATCTTATCAGAAAAATTTCTTAGTAATTGCTGTAAGCGAGCAATACAATGCTTTTCATCTTCAATAATAATTGCTGTTATCATAGTTAGAATATGGTTTTATGTGGGATGATAATCGAAACTTGAAATCCTTCTGTAGAGTCTTTAACTTCAAATGAAGTTTTATTATCGGTAAGTTTGTTAATATGGTTTATTCGTTCTTTGGCAATTTGAATTCCCATTGATTTTTTCTTTTTTGTTACTGTGCCATCACTTCCCAATCCATTATCTTCAATGGTACAAGCTAATTTTTCTGTTCCATCTTTTGCAATGTTAATAGTAATAATGCCTTGATGATTTATTTTAGAAATACCGTGTTTAATACTATTTTCTATAAATGGTTGGATAAATAAAGAAGGAACTAATGTATTGCTCAAATCAATATCTGTATCAGTATTTAATACCAACTTAATTGGAGTGTTTAAACGTAGACTTTCAATTTCAATATAAATGCGCATTAACTTAATTTCTTCTTCTAAAGTAATCCAGTTTTTATCTGAGTTTTGTAAAATCTCCCTCATTAAACTAGAAAATTTAATTAAAAAACTACTAGCTTTTTTTGCGCCATGTGTAATCATATATTGATCAATAGAATTTAAGGCATTAAAAATAAAATGAGGATTTAACTGAGTACGTAAAGCAATCAATTTAGATTCTGCTAAATCTTTTTTAAATTCATTTTCTATAGCAATGGCTTTTGCTTTTCTTTTTTGATTGGTTATAAAAAAGAACAAACCTATTACCAATAGAGAAGTGATACTAGAGATTAAATAGATTTTATTAATTAACTTCTGTTTAGAAATTTCTGCTTCTGCGATTAGTTCTTTTCTTTCCGCTTGAAATTTCAAATCATTTTTAGTAAAAGCAATTCTTTTATCAATGTTGATTAAACTGTCATTTAAAAGTTTAAATTTTTCGTGAGCAATTAAAGCTTTTTTATATTCTTTTTCTTGTTTGTGTACATCATATAAAGTAGCATAAATATTTTTTTGAAAAAAAAGATTGTTTTTTGTGCTTTTAAGATTTAATACTTTGTTAGCGTAATACTCAACCAGCTCGTAATTATTATTTAATAAATATACTTCAATAGCATTAACGTAAATAGGTGAGTAGATCGCTTTTATTTGATGTTTTTTTGCTATCTCTAGCGACTTTTCTATAGCTTGTTTAGATTCTTTGGCCTTATTTTGTTTTACTAATATTAAAGAAAGATTAGAAAGGTTATTCGCTTCAAAAGCGGGATTTTTTATAATTCGAGAACTTTTAATTGCTTTTCGATAGTAATAAATAGCCGAATCAAGTTGGTTTAAATACCCATGAGCATTGGCAATATATTGTTCTATAACAGTATTTTTATTGTATTTTTTTAGCAATCTTCGATAGATAGCTAAAGCATCATTATAATCTCCTTGTTGCATATAAATATTAGCAATGTTAATAAGACTTCCTGGAGTCAATCTATCTAAATGAGGAACTCGATCAATAATTTTTAAGGATTTATGATAGTACTCTAAGGCTTTTAAGGGTTCACTTCTAAGAAAGCTGTGAATAGCTCCTAGATGTTGATATGTAACAACTTTACCAGTATCATAATTTAATTGATTGGAAAACTCTAAAGTTTTCAATGTAAAACCTAACCATACTGAATCTGATGGGATATTATGAAAAAACTTTGAAAATAAGTCTATCCTTGCATCAATCGTTAATGTGTCTATTTTTTGAATATTATTAAGATGTCTTTTCAGTGAATCGAAAGATTTTTGTTGCGAAAAAATACTTGCAGAAATCATTAATAAAATACAAGTAAGAAGCATGAAATTTGGTCGGCGTAGTAAAGTTGTTGTCAAAATAATAGGGTTTTGTTAGAAGATTAAGGTTATATATAAAACGATAAACAGATTTATAGAACGAATTTTGATTTAATACGAACAGATATAAGGGAATTTCTACACCAATAAACAAGGGTCAATATAGCAAATACTTTTACAAAGAACATAAAAGTATTTAAAAATGAGACACTTAACGAAACACAATTACAAACTAGGAATTCTGTTATTTATTCTATCCTTAATTTTTACTTCTTGTACATTAAATGATGATGAAGAAGTGTATGAATCTATGTACGAAGTACAAACGACAAATGATCATAATGAAGACGCAGATCCAGAAATTGAAGATCCTAATGGCGGATAATTTGATGTATTTCTCAGGATAAAACTCATTTTTGTCCTGAGAAATTAATGCATGTTTTCTCTATTTCCTTTTTTATATTCTGTGTAAATTGAAACTAGTTGTACAGAGTTTTTGGCATTCATCTTTTTTGTTAAGTTTTTTATGTGAGTTTCTACTGTTCTATTACTAATAAAAAGTTTTTCTGCAATTTCTTTTTGTGTCATTCCAGTGACTAATAAATTGATAATCTCTTTCTCGCGATTGGAAATATCTAACCATTTACCAATTTCTAGCATTTGTTGAATGTTTTTGTCGATATATTTTTCGCCCTTCATTACCGTTTGAAGAGATTCTAGTGTTTCTTCGATTCCCAATTGTTTGTCTAAATATCCATCCACATTAATTTCTTCAAAAAGTGTGGTGTAATAATCAACTTTAGCTTGTTGTGTTAGTATAATTATTTTGATGTTAGGGTATAGTTCTTTTATTTTTTTTGCAATAGTAAAACCAGTATATTCTTTGGACTCAAAGTTTAAATCTAATAAACAAACCGAAACGTCTTTTTCTTTTAAAACTTTTAGTGCAGAGTTATAGTTATGTGTAATGTTCACTTCTTCTATTTTCTCTGGATATTGTTTTAATAATAAAGCCAAACCTTGAGAAAAGATGACAGAATCATCAATAATTAAAATAGATATTTTTGACATCATACTTTTGAGTTTAATGGAAAATGAATATGTGCTTCTGTTCCCGATGCTATTTTTTTTATTTCAAAACTTCCTTCGATGAGCTCACAACGTTGTTGAATGTTTAAAAGCCCTATTCCTGAAGTATTCTTCTCAGAAATTCCAATGCCATTATCAGTAAAAGTAAAATGAATATTGTTGGTGTCATTCCAATTTTTGATAACGAGTTTAGATGCATGAGAATGCTTTTCAACATTATTTAAAATTTCTAATACTATTCCGTAAAAATTGTTTTTAGTAGAAATTTCAATGTCATTTAACTCTTCTGGAAGTTGATTTTCTAGTTCGACAAAAATGTTACTATACAACTGAAACTCAGACAAACGAGCCTTGATAATATTGGTGAATTTTTGTGTTGTTATTTGTTTTTCTAAAGGAGATAATCGATGAGAAACCGTTCTTATTTGACCATTAATATTTTTGATTTCGTTGGTAACTTCATCAATTAATTCATTAGGGTTCTGAGCTTTTTTTAAGGCTAAAATTTTAAGTCTTAGTCCATCAAAATTGGTAGTGATAATGTCATGTAAATCTCTTGCAATTCTTTTTTTTATCGTTTCCTGACTTTCATAAATAGCCTCTAGTTTTTCAATTTTAAGTTGTTGTTGAGTTACCTTTTGTTTTTGAGAGAAAAAATAAAAGAGAATGAAGATTAATAAAACGATAGATAGTAATGCAATAAGGAAAAGGTTTTTACGGTCAATGGCTTTATTTTTTTCGGCTAATAATAGTTGGTTGTTTTTATTGGAGAGTTTTAATTTTAAAATTTCATTTTCCTTTTTTTCTTGATCAAACTTTGCTTGAATATTTTGTACAATTTCTGTTTGCTTGATGTTGTATATTTTCTCATATAAACGAGAATATTTTAATTGATATGCCAAGGCCTTTTTATAATTGCTCGTTTTTTCTAAGTATTGTACCTTATTTTGATAATAATCTAGTTCAGCTAACTGATCAGAATTTGCATTTAAAAGAGATGGAATCTTTGTAAGATATTTTTGTGCTTTTTCAAGGCTGTGTTGTTTTAAATACAAACTAGATAATCCGTTGTAATTGTATAAAAGAGCAGTAGTATCTTTTAAAAAAGTATTAGTGCTAACTGCTAATTCTAGATGTTTTTTTGCTAAATCTAACTTGTTATTTTGTTTGTAGAATAATCCAAGATTACCAACAGTTTTGGCATATAATTTACTTTTTGGTTTTAAATAAACTAATGCACTTTTAAAATTTTTAATAGCAGAATCTTGCTGCTGAAGGTCATCGTATACATTTCCAATGTTGATATAAGTTCTAGAAATTCCTTTTTTATTTTGTAGTTTTTTTTCTAATGTAAGCGACTGATAATGTTGATTTAGAGCTTGTTTGTAGTTTTTTAATCTGTAATGTACATTGCCCATTGTAGTAGATACAGCAGCCATTTTTTTTGTGTTTTCTAATTTTTCAAATCCTTTATAGGCAATAATTAAATGTTCAATGGCTTTATTGTAGAGTTGTCTATTTTTATAAATGATTCCAGCCGTTAAAAAAGTATTATAAGAGCTATAATCGTACTTGTGAGATTTGTACAATTGAATACTTCTATTTAAATAAGTTAAAACACTGTCCTGTTGATTTAATTTTCGCTTAATTAAAAAAAGATTGTAATAAACATCTGCGGCATTTTTAGAGAGGCTATCTAATCGTAAACTTTTATGATAAGCACTTTCTGATGATACATATTCTTTTTTTCGATAATAGATGATCCCAATTTTTTTATAAGCTAAAGCAGATTCATCTAAAAGTTTAGCATCTAAAGCAATAACAAGTGCGTTTTTGTATAACTGCAATGCTTCATGATAACTCTTTTTTTTAGATAAACTATCGCCTTTTTTAAAATAAGATTCAAAAGAAGATACACTGTTTTGTGAATACACTAATGAAGTACAAAATAAAGCAATGAAACAAATGAATCGCATTGGGTCTTAAATTATAAGAATCTAAAGTAATTAAAAAAAAGCATCAAAGTACTTCTTAAAAAAAATATACGGGAATTTCCTGATTGTTAAGTACTAAGATGAAAAGTAGTTTTATAAAATCAAAAGACGTTAAGAAATAGAAATACCAATATAACAACTAATTAAAACCCATAAATGATGAAATTAAGATTTCTAATAGTGTTATTTTTTATAGGAGGAATTGTAGTAACACCTCAAATAGAAGCTCAAAGTTTAAAAGATTTATTCAGAAAAAAGAAGAATAAAAGAAAAAGAAATAAGCGTACAAAAAAGATTAAATCGATACCTCAAGAAAAGAAAGCTGTTTTTGGAAGAACAAAGGTAGAGTTTAACCATCCGCAATTAATAGATTTTGAGATTCCAACTTACAAAGGGAAAAGAATTGTATATAATAAGGCGGGATATAATGCACGAAACATTCTAGAAGAATTAAGGTTAAATAAAGATAAAATAAATGCACTTGCACATTTGGTTGATTATGGAATGAATACAAATAATTATAGAATGGCTTTAAAAAAATTGCTTAGACCAGAAGCTTATGACAGCTATTTTAGAAACCTTAAATTTAAAAATAGCCCAAGAAAAGGTTATGCCAAAATTTGGGGAGGAGAAAAAGCTAATGAATTTGCAAAGCGTAGAGTTGTAGAAGCATTTGAGAATTCTGGAATTAAAGAAGCTGTTTTAAAAGCCATAAGTCAATTTCCAGAACAAAAATATAGTGTAAAATCAATTGGACTTCCAAAATATGATTTTAAAAATGAAAAATATGATTTATATATTGATAACAGGTTTACTTACCCGTTAAGTTTATCGCCAGAAAAAGCAGAATCTTTTTTAGAAGAAGTTCAAAAAAAACCGCTTTATTTGTTAACTATATCAAGTTTAAATGAACCAAAAAGATGGGAAATTTATAGAGATCCAGAGTTAAAGATATTGTTTAAAACAATAGACAAATCTAGTTTGTATGAAGGAATAAAAACAAGAAGAGGTTTTGTAAGAGTTCCATATATAGAAGCAAAATTTGATAAGGTAGAATTAGATAAAATACTCACTAATTTTATGCAACAATGTGAAAAGATGAATGGATTTGGGGCTTATAATTGTGAGTGTTTAAAACCAAGATATATAGCCTATATAACAAGTAAAATAAAAAGTCCTAATCAGTTAATTCATAATGCTGTTAGAGGAGTTGGGTTTTTAAAAAATGCATGTGAAAACCAAACAAGAATAATGTTTGTTCCTGGAATGACTAGAGGGATTTTTTCAGATGCTCCTTACAAAACATCTGGGCAAAGTTTTCCTAAAAAAAGACCGGGTAGTGTCATTAAAAACTCATGTGATGTATTAAGTGATTTACAACAAGGTAAAGGAACATTACTTTTTAGAGAAGGAGTGTTAAATAATATTAATGATTTTTGGAAGGCTGTTTCAGCTAATAATACCTGTAGAAACAAAGAAAAAATTTATAAGAATGCTTTAGAAATTGCCTTGAGAAAATATGAGGCTTATGTAAATGATGGTGGTGGAAAAACTCAAGAAGAGTTCTCTAAATGTTATGCAACAAAATTTACAGAGATGGCAATGGGTTACAGGTATTTTTTGTCTAAAAAAGTCATTGATAGAACATCAAGTGTAGCTCTTTTTAAATGTAAATAATAAGATGAAGTCATTAGGATTAAGTATAGGGTTATTTTTATTTTCAAGTTTGTTATTTGCTCAACAATCTGAAGATGATTGGATATCAGGAATTTATTCAGTAAAGATCAGAGGGAAATTAAAAGAACTCTATATCTATAAAAACAATGAACAGATTACAGGGAAGTTTGTGAGTTATAAAGGAAGGAGTCGAGATAAGGTTTTAGATGAATATTATTTTGAAACTAATAATAATCTCACTGGTTATCATGGTATGTTAAAGAAAGGTCTATATGATGGCGTTAAACCAATAGTGTATAAAAAAAATGGCAAAAAGATTTTACACTTAAAAACATTTAAAGGAAATAGGAGAGGTGAAATTCAAATTGTTTTAACAGTAAAAAAGAAAAATAAGTCTATAGTAAGCTGCTATGGTAGCGGAGGAAAAGGACCACTTGGTATTATATGGAAAGATTATAAAATGAAAAGGGACTATAGTTCACAAGTATTTAAATCATTCGTTATGAACCATTACAGTTCAAGAGTACTGAGTAAATCAAATAATAATATATTCAAACTATACGATTCAAGTCTAGGAAAGAAAAGTTATCAAAGACAATTTGATTCCGATAATTTTAAATTAAAAACCTCTTTTTTAAAGGTAGAAGATCTCACCAAAAAGGAAGAGATAAATGCTTATTTTGTAACTAGGTTCCGTTATGATCTAAATCAACAAAGATTGCGTACAATTGATACGTATTTAAGCAAATTAAAAGAAAATGTAAAAAGAGATTTACCTCAATTAAAAAAGATTCATGTAGCAACTAAAAAAGGTGGAAATACGGTTATTGTAATAGATTTAACATCCAAAGGAAGAGCTATCTTGACTTCGTATGCTAAAAAGAAAGATGAGCAAGTGATAGAAGCAATAAATAATCGAATAATAGCGAAAAGAAAAAGAAAAGAAAGAGCTGCTGCAAATGAATTGATGAAAGCAGCAAATCAAAGGACTAAATTAGTTCAAGGAATCAACCAGGCAAACCAAAAATCAACTTTACCTAGTAATTTAAAAATTTCTTCTGAGTCGTGGTTAAATACATTAATTGGTTCGATAAAAAATAACCGAGAATTAAATGATGTTAAAAAGTTTATTGGAGGTATGGAGTTGTTTACAGGAGTAAAGACCGGACTATTTAAAAAACAAACAGAACATCAGTTTTTAAAAGGTTTAGAGAGAAGCATACCTGGTCTTAACGATTTAGTAAATTTATACAATCAAAATGAATATCAAGTAAAAAATAATAGGCAGTTGGCAAGTATGATAAGAGGGTATGTATATGCATTGCAAAGTAATTGTTATTTAAGTAATGATGCAATAACGATCAAGTACACAAAAACAACTACAGTAACTCAAGATAAATATTTTGGACTGTTATATGCAGGTACAAGCTCAAATAATTATACAAAAGTTAAAAGAGTAAAAGTGCCAAAAAGGTTTTATAATGCTTATGTGGCTATTGAGAATAAAGAATATAGATACAAATCATCTAGTGGATATGGTTATTTTGTAAATATTATGAAAGAATTTATCAGAGAAAAAGGATGTAACAGTAAAAAAGTGATGCAATTAGATGTTCAACTGTTAAAAGTATATGATAAGCGATTAAAGCTATAGCTGATAGATATTAATAAAATAATTGTAAAAGTAGTCATTATAAAAAGCCGAGAGAAAGACTCGGCTTTTTATAATAATTAATTAAACAAGAAAGTGAAAAACTACTTTAAAAATAGTTTTTTCTGTAATGCATCTTGCTTTCTTCTAGAAACAGTTAAGTTGGTACCATCAGACATTGTACAATAATAACTGCCTACTTTTTGTAGAGACTTAAGTTGTTTTAAGTTGATAATATATTTTTTATGAATTCTAAAAAATTGTTTAGAGTTTAAAATTCCTTCAAACCAACCAATGGTTTTAAAAGTAAAGAGTTTTTGTTCAGAATCTAAGTAAATAGTGGTGCTATTATTACTTCCTTCAAAATAAATAATATCTGAGGTGAAAATTACTTTAGATTCATGTCCAACATTTACTGCCAATGTGTCTTGAATAATAGTGCTATTATTGGTTGTTTGTTTTACAACTCGTTGTACAGAAGCTACCAACTCTTTAATATCTAGGGGTTTTAATAGATAGTTAATTGGTGTATATTTAAAGGCGTTCAAAGCAAATTTTTCATAGGCAGACATAAAGATTATATTTGCATTAACAGGTTTAATGGTTTCTAACAAATTAAAACCTGTTTCTTCATTCAACACAATATCTAAAAAAATTAAGTTGGGTTTTGTTTTTTTTATCAATTTAATACCTTCTAGAAAGTTATCAGAGCTACCTATAACTTCTACTTCAGGGCAAAATTCTTTAAGCAAAAACATTAGAAGGTCTAAGTTTTTGCGATCATCATCAATGAGAACTGTTCTTAACATATTTTTTTTTTTAAAGGGGGAACTTTAAAATTACTTTTGTAGCATAAGGGGTGTCATTATCAATATCATTTTTAATTGTTTCAATTGATATGTCATTTCTATTCATTTCGTTTATTAATAGTATTCGATGATCAATGAGGGACAGGGCATGGGCATGTTTTTTAGTATTGTTTTTTTGATTTTTCTGATTACGTATACCTACACCATTGTCTTCAATACCAATAATGAGGTTATTTGTAATTTGAAAAGTTAATGTAAGTTTCTTATTACCATTCTTTTTTGGACCTAATCCATGAATAATGGCATTTTCAATAATGGGTTGTATTAACATACAAGGGATTTCTACGGTGTCTATTTTATTTTTTGGGTCATGTACTAAAATGTTATATTCAAAATCGTGATTAAAACGAATTTGTTGGAGCTTTATATAAGCTTCTAGATAATTTATTTCTTCTCGTAAAACGATATCATTTTTTAACGACATGTTCATTACAGTTCTTAAAATTTTAGAAAAAGAACTGATATAATCATTTACTTCAGTTATTGGACGCAACATCATATCACTTTGTAAACCATTAATAGCATTAAAAATAAAATGTGGATTCATTTGCGTTTTTAGCGCATTTACTTTTAAATCGTTGATAGTGTTTAATAATGCAAATTGTTTCTTTCTATGAACAGATTGTCTATAAAAATAAATTACAATAGAAAATATGCTAAAGAATAGTGCTGATATAATAAAAGGTGTTGTTTTGTAAAAAATTTGAGAAACATAAATGGGAATTTTAATTTGATTTTGAGAGATATATCCACTATCATTTTTTCCTTTAATATATAATGTATAATTACCTGGAGGAATACCATACTGCCTTAAGGTAGAATTTTGATTAAGGTCTATCCAAGTATTTGTAAGACCATCAATTTTATATTGAAAATCATTATTGTTAGGATTAAATGTATTGGTTAAATAGTATTGTAATTCAAAATAATTATTAGCAAAAGAAAGATGAATACTTTTTAGAGGTTTATTTGCTATAAAATAATCAACATTTCTTTCAATATTCTGATCGTATTTTTTAATATTTATTGGATGTATTCTAGTGGGGTGTTTTGATAAAGGAATTTTGTTACTATTAATTTTGTATACACCATTAACAGAACCAAAGTAAAAAATAGAATCATTGAGTTTTAACTTAGAATTATAGTTAAACTCTACACCTTTCATATGCGTAGAAATTGTAAGATTCTTTTTTAAAAATTTAAGGTCAATCAGGTTAATTCCATTATATGAACTAACCAATAAGTAATTGTCATTACCTAAAATAGTACAGGTGTTATTATGAGACAATCCATCTTTTTCTTGATACGTGTAAACCTGTCCAGATGAAGTAATATAACTTAAACCGGCATTTCCTGTTACCCAAATATTTTGAGAAGCATCCTGATATACATCTAACACACTAGTATGAGGAAAGTGGTATTCTTTACTTTGATTTGTGTAATGCTTTACAGATTTAGTGGTAGTCTGATAAAGATATAACCCTTTTTTTGTACAAAACGCTACCCAATTTTTAGGCAAACGAATTATATTATTAATAGAAACATTCTCTAATGAATATTCTTTGTTTAATTGGTTGTGATTGCTGTTTTTTTTGGTCTTAATGTCAAAAACAGTTAACCCATTTACACTTCCAATCCAAAAACTAGCACTGTCTTTTTGTGCAATCGCATTAGAATATGGGGAAATTCTAAAAGATTTTTTTTTGCCAGAAGAATGATTGATACGATATAATTGATCTTGTACTCCCCATAAAATAGAATCATTCTGCCATAGCATAGAAAAAAAACGATTCTTAATACTATCCTTGTTTTTTTCATAATACAAAGAGAAATAATTCTTGTTTTTTTCTTGTTGAAATACTCCTGAATAAGTACTAACAAAAATATCACCAGAACTATTTTTTGTAATCTCTCTAGCACTTAATTGGAACTTTAGATTTTTTAAATAATGTTTGTAAAATTGTGGTGTTGTTTTAATTTTTTTAATTTGATGAAAGTATCCTAAAAGAATTTCTTTGTTAGAATTAATTGTCATAAATCTAGGGATTCGATTTAATGAAGTAATCGTATCTGTTTTTAGTTTAATTACATTATTTTCAACATAAAATTCTTTTTGAATTAAAGACTTTTTATTTCTGTTTATGAGGTAGATAATATTATTTTTATAACTCAATCTTTTCCTAAAAGCAGGGATTTTTTTTGCTCTATTTATATTCCATTTTGGAGCAGAAATCAAAAAAAGATCGTCCTTTTTTAAGTACTTATAAGAAATCTTTTCCTGACCATCATAAATGACTCCAATATGCTGAATTTTGTCTTTTACTTTTTTTGATAAATTAATATCGATTAAAATATTTTCATAGTGTTTTTTAGTATAAGTATTGATTAAACGGTCATTTTCTAAACGATAAATAGCGTTTTTGCCAAAAGCCATTAGATGTCCTTTTGGACTTCTTTTTAGATTGAATAATTGTTGTTCATTTTGTTTAGGAAGTGAAATTATTTTAGCAATACTATTATTCTCTATTTTATATAATCTGTTGTTTGAATAACTTACCCAAACAGCCTTAGAGTTAGTTTCTTCTGAAAAAGAAAGGATGTTGATATAATCTTTTTTGCTATTTATAGGAATAAACTTATACGAGAAATCTTGATAATTGATTTTGTATAGCCCTATACTACTTCCTACCCAAATAGTATGATTTTTATCTTGAAAAATTAATTTATCATTACGAGTAGGTAGAAAAAAGTTTTTTAAAGGAATAAACTTTTTAGAAACACCATAATGTACATAAACACCATCTTTTGTAGCATACCATAAGTGACCTTTATGATCAATCAATAATGGACTAAAAAGATAAGTTTGATCTTTTTCCTTTATAGAAAAAGAAAAGGTGTCTACCTTTTTTTGAGCTTGTGTTAAAGTAGTAAACATAAAAAACAACAAGATTAAGGTTCTAAAGACCATAGTATATTGGGGGCATTTGTTTTTTATTTTATTCGAATAAATCCATCAGAAATATTGAAATAAAATGAACTTGATTTCGTCTAATATAGTTCTTTTTTTTTTTGAGAACTATTTAGATTATTCATTTTAGTACAAGTTAAAAGAGGTTTTAAACCGCTTAATTTTCTATACCTCCGCTTATCCTTAAAATCAACCGCTTTCTAAAAAAAAAAAAGTTTTCAGGTGATCTATTCCAAAATTTGCAATAAAGATTGGCTAAGAATATCTTGTTAGGAAAGGGTAGCTGAAAAAGAAAATTACAGCTTCACTTGCTCTTTTTTAACCATTTAAATCTTGCCAATCTATCTAAGGGAGATTAATAATTAAATAAGACAAATATGAAGAGAATGCTACTTAAACAATGGCTGTTTACTTTTGCAATACTCATTCCGTTAGGAATCGTAAAAAGTGCAGCGCAAACAGGACCCGCTGGAATAAGCACAGGGATCCATCTTTGGTTAAAGGCCGATGCAGGAATAACAGACCCAGGTTCTGGACTTACATCTTGGTTGGATCAATCTGGAGGAGTGATAACAAATACAATTAATGGAAATCCAACAAGAGTAGAAGGTGTATTTAATTTTAATCCAGTAACACGTTTTGATGGAACAGGAGATTTTATAAAAACAAATCTAAGTATCAATCATTCTACTGCTCCCAATGTAACTATTTATGCAGTATATAGACCAAGTGTAGATAATGCAGGAGCAGTTTGGGGAGAAGATGATGCTGGATGGGATCGTTTCATGATGGATGATGGAGGGCATTCAACGTATAATTCAATAGTTGGAAATGGAAGCAACCCAACAGTAAATTATAATATACCAAACATATTTACAGCAAATACAGGAGTTAATACTACGGTAATATACCAACAAGCAGTAGCAAATGGAACTTTTGTATATGCCAATGGAACAGAAGTAGCTAATTTTACATCAAATCAATCTGGGAATTCTAATACGTTTGAGGTAGGTACTATTGGCCGTGGAGAATTTCATTTTAATGGAGATGTTGCAGAGATTATAGTATATAGCAATGCACATACAGCTACAGAAAGAAATCAAGTAGAATCATATTTAGCAATAAAATATGGATTAACAAAGTCGGGAGATTATGTAAATTCAGATGGAACTACAATTTGGACAGCAGATGGAACTTATAATCAATCTATTATTACTGTAGGAAGAGATGATGCTTCAAGTTTAGGTCAAATTAAATCAAAATCACCATCAGGAATATTAACTGTATTGGCTGAAGGTGAGAGCACAGACAATAGTAATACAGCAACTAACTACAATTTTACAGATTTAGCAGATAAAGAGTTTTTGTTTTTAGCGAGTAATGGAGCAGCAGCACCAGCTATAAGAGGAATTGCTACAAATGCAGGAGGATATACCGTATCTAAACAAGAGTGGAAAGTAGAAGAGACAGCAGATACTGGAGCAATGACTTTAACCTTTGAAGAAGCAAGTATTGTAGATGGTCAAGAATATCACTTGTTTACTAGTACAGATGCAGGCATGAGTAATTCGGCCAATGTAAGTATTCTTGCTACAGCTACAGCGAGTGGAAATATAGTAGAATTTACAGGAGTAGATCTTACTAATGGATACATTACATTTGGAAAATCTACTATTGTTCAAGGGCCAGGAAATGTAGATGCAGGTATTGCTTTATGGCTTAAGTCAGATGCGGGAATAACAGATCCGGGTTCTGGGCTTACATCATGGTTAGATGAATCAGGAGCAGGGATAACAAATACAATTAGTGGAAATCCAACTAAAGTTGATGGTTTATTTAATTTTAACCCAACTACACGTTTTGATGGAACAGGAGATTTTTTAGAAACAAACTTGTCAATTAATCATGCTGTTGCTCCCAATGTAACAATCTATACTGTATATACACCTTTAATAGATAATTCTGGTGGAGTCTGGGGAGAAGAAGATGGAGGATGGGATCGATTCATGTTAGATTTACCTCAAGTATATTTTAGTTCAGTGGTTGCTAATGGAGCTTATCCTATAGCGGCAAATAGAGATATCCCAAATATATTTACTACTAATACAAGAGTTTTAACCACAGTTTCTTATCAACAAGGAGTAACTGATGGAACTTTTGTATATGCCAATGGAACACAAGAAGCTAATTTTACTTCAACTCAATCAGGAAATTCAGGGCTGTTTCAAGTAGGAAGAGGGGCTAATCATGGTCGTCTTTTTAATGGTGACATTGCAGAAATTCTTGTTTACAATAAAATACATTCTGCAGCAGAGCGCCAAAAAGTAGAGAGCTATTTAGCGATAAAATACGGATTGACAAAATCGGGAGATTATGTGAACTCTGACGGAGTTACTATTTGGACTGTAGATGGAACTTATAATCAATCAATTATTACTATTGGAAGAGATGATGTTTCAAGTTTAGGTCAAATTAAATCAAAATCAACAACGGGAATATTAACAGTATTAGCAGAAGGTGAGAGTACTGACAATAGCAATACATCAGCTAATTATAATTTTACAGATATAGCAGATAAAGAATTTTTATTTTTTGCTAGTAATGGAGGAGCTTTAACTATTGATAGAGGAATTGCGACAGCAACTTCAGGATATAATGTATATCAACGTGAGTGGAAAGTACAAGAGACAGCTGATACTGGAGCATTGACTTTAACTTTTGAAGATGCAAGCATTGTTGATGGTCAAGAATATCATTTGTTTACTAGTGTAGATGCTGGAATGGGTAATTCAGCCAATGTAAGTATTCTTGGAACAGCAACAGCAAGTGGAAATGTATTAGAATTTACAGGAGTAAATCTTACTAATGGTTATGTAACTATAGGTAAACCTGATATGGTTCAAGGACCAGGAGTACATGCAAATGTTGCTTTATGGTTAAAGGCTGATGGAGAAGTTTATAATACAGGCACCACTCAAGCAACCGAGGGACAGGATATCACAACTTGGTCAGATGCCTCAGGAAATAGTACGACTGTAAGTAAAACAGGAGGAAATCAGCCAAGTTTTTCGTTGACAAACCATATGAATTTTAACCCAGTGGTTTCATTTGATAGATCAAATACAGAACGTTTTACTACAACAAATTTAGGATTGGAAGCAACATCTAATGCTACTGTTTTTTTAGTGTCACGCAGAGGAGCATCAGGTACATATTATAGTATTTTTGGACCAACTGATACATCAGCAGGTGTTGACATAGAACTGGGGTATACTACTGGAGGTAATTTTATTGTTCATGATGGTGGAGCAGCTCATATAGGAACAAGCACAGTTTCTTATGCAGGAGGGTTGGCTAATATGTTTTCTGTAAAAAGAGAAGGAGATTCTTGGGGAATACTATCTAATGGAGGGGATTTACAAACAGGAACACGTCCAAATGGTTTTAGTAATTCTATATACCAAATAGGTGCATCTAATAACGCTAATTATTTTAATGGAGATATTGCAGAGCTTTTAGTGTATAATGCAGCATTAAGTAGTGTTGATATAAACAAAATAGAAAGCTACTTAGCAATTAAATATGGAATAACTAAGACAGGAGATTATGTAAATTCAGATGGAACTATTATTTGGACAGCAGATGGAGTTTATAATAAGTCTATTGTATCTGTTGGTAGGGATGATACTTCTAGCTTAGGGCAAATCAAATCAAAAGCAACTACCGGGATATTAACAGTTTTAGCAGAAGGTGAGAGTACAGACAATAGCAATACAACAGCTAACTACAATTTTACAGATATAGCAGATAAAGAATTTTTATTCTTAGCTAGTAATGGAGAAACAGTATCAGCGAAAAGAGGAATTGCAACAAGCACTGGAGGATATTCCGTATCTAGACGAGAGTGGAAGGTACAAGAGACTGTAGATACAGGAGCAATGACTTTAACTTTTGAAGATGCAAGCATTGTAGATGGTCAAGAATATCACTTGTTTACTAGTGTAGATGCAGGTATGGGTAACTCTACCAATATAAGTATTCTTGCTACAGCAACAGCAAGTGGAAATATCGTTGAATTTACAGGAGTAGATCTTACTAATGGATATATAACTTTAGGTAAATCTACTATTGTTCAAGGACCAGGAAATATAGATGCAGGTATTGCTTTGTGGCTCAAGTCAGATACAGGGTTAACAGATCCAGGTTCAGGGATTACAGCTTGGACGGATGAATCAGGAGCAGGGGTAACAAATACAATTAATGGAAATCCAACAAAAGTAGATGATACATTTAACTTTAATCCGATAACACGTTTTGATGGAACAGGCGACTTTATAAAGACAAATCTAAGTATCAATCATTCTACTGCTCCCAATGTAACTATTTATGCAGTATATACACCAAGTGTAGATAATGCAGGAGCAGTTTGGGGAGAAGATGATGCTGGATGGGATCGTTTAATGATGGATAATGGAAGTTTGGTTCAATTTAACTCTGTAATAGGAAATGGAGCTTCACCAATAGCATCTGTTAACTATAATATTCCAAACATATTTACAGCAAATACAGGAGTTAATACTACAGTAATATATCAACAAGCGGTAACTGATGGAACTTTTGTATATGCAAATGGTACAGAAGTAGCTAATTTTACATCAAATCAAACTGGAAGCTCTAATGCGTTTGAAGTAGGAGCTATAGGTCGTGGAGATTTTCTATTTAATGGAGATGTTGCAGAGGTTATAGTATATAATAATGCACACACAGCTATAGAAAGAAATCAGGTAGAATCATATTTAGCAATAAAGTATGGATTGACAAAGTTAGGAGATTATGTAAATTCAGATGGAACTACTATTTGGACAGCTGATGGAGCTTATAACCAATCTATCTTTACTATTGGAAGAGATGATGCTTCTAGCTTAGGTCAAATCAAATCAAAATCACCATCAGGAATATTAACTGTATTAGCAGAAGGAGAGAGCACAGACAATAGCAATACAGCAGCTAATTACAATTTTACAGATATAGCAGATAAAGAATTTTTATTTTTTGCTAGTAATGGAGGAGCGTTAACTGTTGATAGAGGAATTACAACAGCAACCTCTGGATATAATGTATATCAACGAGAGTGGAAAGTAGAAGAGACAGCAGATACAGGAGCAATGACTTTAACTTTTGAAGATGCAAGTATTGTAGATGGTCAAGAGTATCACTTGTTTACTAGTTCAGATGCTGGAATGGGTAATTCAGCCAATGTAAGTATTCTTGCAACAGCAACAGCGAGTGGAAATATCGTTGAGTTTACAGGAGTAGATCTTACTAATGGTTATATAACTTTAGGTAAATCTGATATGTTTCAAGGACCTGCAAATGTAGATGCAAGTATTGCTTTATGGCTTAAGTCAGATGCAGGAGTAATAGATCCAGGTTCAGGAATTACAGCTTGGACAGATGAGTCTGGTGCAGGGATGACCAATACAATTAACGGAAACCCAACAAAAGTTGAAGGTACATTTAACTTTAATCCAGTAACACGTTTTGATGGAACAGGAGATTTTATAAAGACAAATCTAAGTATCAATCATTCTACTGCTCCTAATATAACTATTTATGCAGTATATAGGCCTAGTGTAGATAATGCAGGAGCAGTTTGGGGAGAAGATGATGCAGGATGGGATCGTTTATTGATGGACGATGGAGGGCATTCAACGTATAATTCAATAGTAGCAAATGGAAGTAATCCAACAGCAAATTATAATATACCAAATATATTTACAGCAAGTACAGGAGTTAATACTACAGTAATATATCAACAAGCAGTAGCTGATGGAACTTTTGTATATGCAAATGGTACAGAAGTAGCTAATTTTACATCAAATCAATCTGGAAGCTCTAATACGTTTGAAATAGGTGCTATAGGTCGTGGAGATTTTCTATTTAATGGAGATGTTGCAGAAATAGTTGTTTATAATAAAGTACATTCTGCTGTAGATAGAGGAAAGGTGGAGAGCTACTTGGCTATTAAATATGGATTGACAAAGTCAGGAGATTATGTAAATTCTGATGGAACTACAATTTGGGCAGCAGATGCCGCTTATAATCATGAAATTATAGGAATTGGAAGAGACGACAATTCTCAATTGGATCAAAAGCAGTCTAAAACTGCAAATGCGAATACTACTATAGCTATCGGTACTATTGCAGCAGATAATGCTAGCAATGCAAATACATTTACCACAGATAAAGGGTATGTACTGTTAGGGCATAATAATGCAAGTACTACCTTAGAAGTAAATGCAGATATGGATACGAACTTATTTGGTAGTCGTACAGCTAGAGAATGGAAATTGATACCTACCAATATAGGACAAGATGTTTTGTTAAAGTTTAATGGATTTGACAATACTTTTAATGTATTTATTGATGCGGATGGCGATTTTACTTCTGGAGCAAGTTTAGTAGGAATTTTAAGTGCTACAGGAGAGATTACCATACCTGCAGCCCAATTAGCAAGCGTAAAATATATTACCATAGGAAAGCCAAAAGCAATTTACTATGTAAATGATGATGCTACTGGGGCAAATAATGGTACAAGTTGGGCAGATGCATTTACTAATTTAGAAGACGCACTTGTTGCAGTTGGTGCTGGTGATGAGATTCGTGTGGCTCATGGTACTTATAAACCATCTGCAAGTAGAGGGTGTACAGATTGTTCTGGAGAATCAGATTATCATTTTTTAATTGATAAATCAATCTCCATAAAAGGTAGCTATAACCCAACTACAGACATGCAAGATTTTAGCATGGGAAGAACAATTTTAGATGGAGATGTTGGTGTTCAAGGAGATCATACTGATAATACCCACCATATTTTAGTAGTTGTAGGAGAAGTCACTTCTACAATTGATGGAGTTCAAATTCAAAATGCAAAAGAAGAGAGTTCTTCAAAAAATACCACTTTTGGAAGTTTAATTAATTATGGAGGAAATGGAGTGTATCTGTATCAAGGTAATCTTACTATTTCTCATAGTATTATAAAAAATAATACATATTCTTCTTTAGGTGCAATATTCATTTTTCATAATTTATCTACATCTCTCGTAATTAAAAACTCATTATTTATAGGGAATATAGAAAAATCAGGGACTAATAAACTTATTCGAAATAGAGCGGAACTTACTCTTGTCAACAACACATTTATTAATAACTCTACTTCTTTGCTTATAGAAAATGTATTTAACTCCTCTATTACAAATTTGTATAATAACGTTATTTATAATAGTGGAACTCCAGTTGATAATAGTGCTGGGGGAACATTAACAAGTTCAAATAACTTCTCTCAAATTGCTTTTACAGGAGCTACTGTGTTAGCAGGCAATCCTTTTACAAATAGTGCAGATCCAGATGGAGCTGATAATATTTTTGGAACTACAGATGATGGATTATTTCCATCTTCAGGTTCAGCAATAATCAATGGGGGTACCAATGCTCAAAATACAGCTACAACAGATTTTACAGGAGCAGCAAGAATTCATAATAATTTTACTATAGATGCAGGAGCTTATGAACATATAAGTACACCAATAACGTTTACAGGAACAACAGTAGATTGGAACAATGCAGCAAATTGGAGTTCTGGTACTGTACCAAATATGGGTGATACGGTTGTGATTCCTGCTGGTAAAACAGTAACTGCATCTGGAAATGTAGAAGCAGGAAGTATTACTGTAGATGGAGGTTTAACCGTTGGAGGAAATGTTACTGTAACAAATGATGTTGAGATTAATTCAGGAGCTTCAATTATTGCACAAAGTGCTACTCCATTTAATATAAAATACAACAGAAATTTAAGTACTAATAATTGGTATTTGGTATCATCAGCAGTAACTAATGAAACCTTAGAAGACATTATTGCAAATCATACTTTTGCAACAGGTTCAGGAGCTAATATTGGAATAGGAGATTATGTAAATACCAATCCAGGTTGGAGCTATGTAGACCTAACTGCAACAGGGACTTTAGCGAGTGGTGAAGGTCGTGCAATAAAATTAGCAAGTAATGGAACTATTTCTGTTAATGGAGCGATGCCATTAAATGATATAAGTATTGCAATTACAGATGGAACTGGTAGTGGTGGTAATGCCTTTAATTTAGTTGGAAACCCTTTTCCATCATATATTGGAGGGAACCATGCTGCCCCAACAGCAATCAATAATTTATTAAGAGCAAATACAGCAATTTTAGCAGAAGAAACAATTTGGTTTTGGGATCAAGCTACAGATGGATATGTGCAAGTAAATCAAGCAAGTGCATTGATTGATGGAGTACGTAACATTGCACCAGGGCAAGGGTTCTTTGTAAAATCAAATGCATCTGGAGGAAACTTTAGCTTTACTGAAGCTTTACAATCTCATGGAAGTGGAGATACTTTTATGAAATCCTCACAAACAAATAGTGTGTCTCGAATTAAATTAAGTATTGCAAATAAAAATGCTTGTAAAAAAACAGATATACTGTACTTGTCAGATGCAACAACAGGTTGGGATAATGGATACGATAGTACGACCTTTGATGGAGCAGATACTTCTTTTAACATTTTTACAGAATTGTTAACCGATAATCAAGGGAAATCTTTAGGGATTCAATCGTTACCAAATAAAGATTACGAAAAGATGGTAATTCCAGTAGGAGTACATGCATCGGCAGGAAGTAAAATAAGATTAACTGCTGAAGTAACTAATTTACCAAATGGTATTCGTGCATACATTGAAGATAAAGAAAAAGGAAGCTTCATTTTATTAAACGAAAACAATGCTAGTTATGAAGTTACTTTAACTAAGGATATCAGTGGTACAGGAAGATTCTTTATTCATACAACTCCAAAAGTCTTAGGAACTGATGATCTTACTACTCAGTCTATAAAAGTATACTTATCAAATACTAGAAACTTAAGAATAACTGGAATAGCTCAAGGAGAAACAACAGTAGATATCTATTCAGTAATCGGTCAGAAAGTACTCACACATAAATTTATAGCAACAGGAGCTAAAGATGTGACCTTACCGCAATTAAGTGCTGGAGTTTACCTAGTAAAAGTTAAAGCAGTACAAGGAGAGTTAACAAAGAAAATAATCATAGAATAAATAGTAAATAAAATCCAGTCACTAAATACAGAACACATGTTTTGGTGACTGGTTCTAAAACTCAAAAAAGAAAGATAAATATGAGAAAATTAATTGTAACAGCTTTAGTAACAGTTGTATTTGGAACAACAGTATTTGCACAAAAAAGCGAAGTAAATTCAGACAAATGGATGCTAAAGTTTGATTTTGGAGCAACCAAGTTTAATAATACAGCAACGACACATGTTGGAGATTTTGTAAATGTTGGTATTGGATTAGAAGCTATACGAACTTTTGAAAACAATGTATTTGTATCCGCAGGGGCAACTATTAGTGTACTTAAGAAAACAAGTTTATGGGAAAATCCATTAGAGTATAGGTCTTTTAATGCAGATGTTGGATATAGATTTTCTAGAGAGCATATCGTACAACCTTATGTATCAGTTGGTGCAAGTTATATAACCAAAGCCAATACATTACCTAATGCAGAAGGGACATTTTCGGTAAATTTTACGGGAGGATTGCTACTATGGATACACGATTCAAATTTTGGAATCAATTTGCAGAATACTTACAAAACAGTATCTAATGAAAATATGGTGCCACATAACAGATTTACTTTAGGAGTTACTTACAGATTATAAACTTTTTTAGAACTATTAATATTAAAAATATGGAAAGCAACAAAGAAAATATCACTAGAAAAGAAGCTATTAATAAAATAGGGAAGTATGGAAAATATGCGGCTTTAACAGCTGTAGGAACTTATATTTTGTTACATCCTAAAACGGCACAGGCGAGAAGCCCAGAAGCGCCAGGTGATGGATTTTAATAGTATCAATTAATAATAAATAATTAAGAATATGTCACATCAAGAGTTTAACAATATTTATTATTTGTTTACCAAAGATAAAAAAGGAATTCGCCCGCAGGATACAATCAATACAACTGGATATGAATTGAAAGAATTTATAGAGTTTGCATTGGAAAGAATTCTTCATGAGGCTGATCGTTCTCAAACAGAATTGTTTGTTTAAAGGTATTCCAGATCAATACTTTTCTTTAAGAAGTTATCTATAGAGGGATCGATAACTTCTTCAACCAGTGGTTTAACTACTGTGCTATAAGGGGCAATAGTATATAGAGGTTAATTAAGTTAAATCACTGGTTAATTAGATAAGCGGTTAATTAATCAAAGCTTAGCTAAACTTAAGAGAAGGGTTTCCTCAATAGGAAGCCCTTTTCTATTTAAAAGGTGAAGTAAAAATAACTTAGTATAACTGTAATTCATAGAAAATGAAAACATACTTTTTAAGATTATAGAATATGAGAGAAAGTTGGGAATATAATGCCTTAATGAGCTTAAGAGAAAAGACAGTGAATTATATAGATAAAGAAAAGAAATATATCCATTATAAATTACTGATACGAATTATAGGTAAAGTTCCTAGCTTAGAAAATCAACTTTATACAGAAGAAATATACACTCTTAAAAAAATGATTGATGCTTATATTGAAGAACTTCCTCTACGATTTGATTATACTCAAGATTTTTCACGAAAAATTGAAATGATCTTAAAGTATATCAAAGAAACCTTTTTCTTAATCGATAGGCACTTTTATCAAAAAAGATGTTTGATTTTAGGAGTTTTCTTATCCTTTTCAATGTTAATAGGGTATATGATTTCTTTTATCACATTCCTTATCGTTTTGTTTACAATATATCTTATAGGATTCTTACTCGATTTACATAATTACAGAAAAGGTATCACTATTTAATTCCCAAATTAATCTCCCAATAATATCAATTATCATGCTTCAAAAAATTAGTATTAAAAAAGAAAAAAAGAACTCATTTAGGTCAAGAAGAACAAGTCTTTTATTAAGATTACTATTATTTTTGGTATCAGCGACTGTTCATAGTCAAGCAACTTTTACTTCAGGTGCTACAGCTACACAATTAGCTACTCAAATTACTGGGCCAGGAATTACCATTAATAATCCACAAATCATCTCTGGTGTAGGAACTCAATTAGGAGTTTTTTCTAACGGAATTGCTGGAGCTAACTTACAACTAAATACAGGTATTATCTTAACAACAAGCACCGTAGCAGAGTCATTTACAACAAATAGTAGTGGAGGAATCTCTTTAGGTCCTGGTACTTTTTATAATGACCCAGATCTTACAGGTATTGTAAGTTCTGCTAATAGAGATGTTGTAGTTTTTCAATTCGAGGCCGTTTTAGACCCTTTGGCAACAGTGCTAACTATTGATTATCAGTTTATGTCTGATGAATACAATGAATATGTATGTTCAAATATTAATGATGTATTTGGATATTTTGTTTCAGGACCTGGGATTTCTGGAACTCAAAACATTGCTTTAGTGCCAGGTACACCAAATCCTGTAACAATTGCATCCATCAATAATGGAACAGTTGGTAGTCTTGGAAATATAGCCAATTGTATTGATTTAGGACAGTCGGCTTTATTTACAGACAATACTGGTGGAGCAATTACTGTGGAATATGATGGTGTTACGAATAAATTACGTGCTACAGCAAAAGGCTTAACTCCTGGAGCAACTTATACGGTAAAATTGGCCATTGCAGATTCATCTGATGGAAGTTATGATTCAGCAGTACTAGTAAATTTAATAAGTGGTTTGGTTGATGATGATGGAGATGGTATCACTAATGATGTAGATTTAGATGATGATAATGATGGTATTTATGATGTGATTGAAGATGCCAATACTGATAGTGATAATAATCCTTTAACAAATCCTACTGATACTGATGGTGATGGAATTCCGAATTACTTAGATTTAGATTCTGATGGAGATGGAATTCCAGACAATATCGAAGCACAGACAACAAGCGGTTATATAGCACCTGGAGTATTTACAGATGTAAATTCTGATGGAGTAAACGATGTCTATGCAGGAGGTTTGGCACCAGTAAATACAGATGGAACTGATTTAGATGATTATTTAGATACAGATGCAGATAATGACGGGACAAATGATCAGACAGAAGCCACGATTTCTTTTGTGGGAAATGTTGGAAATAATGGACTAGATAATGGATTAGAAGCAATTGATGATTATGCTGATGTAAACGGAATATTAAATAATCCAGCAACACTTCCTGATGCAGATGGAGATGTTGGTTCTGGAGGAGATGTAGATTATAGAGATGCCATAACACTTGGAGATAATGATGGAGACGGAATTAATGATGATGCCGATTTAGATGATGACAATGATGGGATTTTGGACTCTGTAGAATCTACTTGTGATTCACCAACCATTCAATTTGTAAATACACCAGATGCCTATTGGACATTAGATAACAATACCAATGACACAAGTGGAAACGCTCATAACGAAAACGGAAGTGCTAGTTTAACTTATAGTACAACGGCAATTCAAGGTTCTCATTCAGTAAACTTCAATGGAACTTCTCATACGATAAGATATAGTCAAGATGGAGGTTTTATGGAGCAAGCATATAGCAATATCAGTTTTTCTGCTTGGATAATGCCAAGTTCTTTATCAGGTAACCGAATTATTTATGAAGAAGGAGGAGGTACAAATGGAGCTACTTTATGGTTAAATAATAACATTTTAACATATTCTGTACGTAATGGAGGTGGCGGTAGTCAAGTAAATGTTACTCACCAAACTCCATTAGTTGTAGATGGTATTTGGCATCACGTAGCAGCTGTTTTTAGCAATGGAAATATTACAGTGTACTTAGATGGGATTCCGTCTAGTACAGTTCCAACAGGTTATGGTACTATTTCTGCTCATGGAAGTGACGGTGGTTTGGGAGGAGCATTTGGAGGAACACCATCTTCAGGAACTACTGGTTTTTATGCCGGTTTAATGGATGCTGTTAGATATTCAAATACAACTGCTTGGCCTGCTGCAAGTATCTTAACTGAAGGTACAAAAGTTTGTGCTGGCTTAAATTTAGATATGGATGGAGATGGCTTAAACAATCATTTAGATTTAGATTCAGACGGCGATGGAATTCCAGACAATATAGAAGCACAAACAACCAATGGTTATATTGTTCCAAATGGAGTTTATAATATTGTTGGTATTGATACAGCATATCCAAATGGACTTATTCCTGTAAATACTGACGGAACAGATACCGTAGATTATTTAGATGTAGATTCTGATAATGAAGGAGCTAATGATACAGTTGAGGCAAGCATAACATTAACAGGTAGTGTTAATCCAAATGGGTTAGATGCTGCTGTAGCAACAACATCTTCTTATACAGATGTAAATGGGACAATTAATGATCCTACTTTATTGCCAGATTCTGATTCTGATTTGGCAACAACTGGTGATGTAGACTTTAGAGATGCTATTGTAAATATTTCTGTTGGAACAGGAAACTCTTTATGGTTACGAGGAGATATTGGTGTTATTGGAGGAGCAATGGTGACACAATGGGTGGATCAAAGTGATTTTAATGGAGATGGTGATTTTTCAAATGATGCAAACTTTACAGCACCTGGAGGTCAAGAACCCAATGCGGTAACTACTTTGTTAAATTTTAATCCAACATTAACTTTTACACCTGCTAATGGAGATGTGTTAACTTTTACAGGAAATATAAATCCAAGAACCATGTATGTTGTTTATAATAATACATCAACAACTAGTTGGACAAGTGTATTTACAAATAATGATGGAAACGGAATAGGGCATGGACATGTTAACGATACTCAGATATACCACAGTGGATTTACGCCTGCAAGTGTAAGAAATGGAAATGAGTATATCAATGGATTATCAGTAAATTTTTTAAGTCAAGCAAGACCCGATAATTTTCAATTACAAACCAGAATATTTACTAGTAATTTATCTAATGCAAGTCATATTTATTATGTAGGAAGGGATCGTAATTTTTTAGATCGTGTTATTGAAGGAAGTATTGCAGAAATTATCACTTTTACAGAGGCTCATTCTGATGCAGATAGACAACGAATTGAAAGTTACTTAGGATTAAAATATGGATTTACTTTAAACGCTACAGATAATTCAGCTAGTATTACAGAAGGAGATTATGTTGCTTCTGATGGATTGACTAAATATTGGGATTATACAGCCAATTCATCTTATCATAATGATGTGGCAGGAATTGGACAAGACAATACTCAAGTATTAACTCAAAAGCAATCAAAATCGGTAAACACTAATGCTTTAATTACTATTGGATTAGGAAATATTGCAACAGATAATGCTTCAAATACCAATACGTTTTCTTCAGATAAGAGTTTCTTGATTTGGGGAAATGATAATGCTGTATTAGGAGCAACAAGTACATCTGGGGTTTTATGTGCTACAGATTTACGATTGGATAGAAATTGGAAAATTGTAGAGACTGGTACAGTAGAAGAGGTTCAAATAGCCATTCCAAAAACTACTATTGACGCTCATTTAACCAATATAGCTAGATCTAAAGTTATGATTGTAGCAGATGATATTTCCTATACAACAAATGTAGAGTTTGTAGTTTTAACAGAAGCAGTTATTAATGGAGAAATACAATATACAGGGAATTACAATTTTGATGGCACTAAGTTTTTCACCTTTGCAGAAGTTGGAGGGATTACTTGGAGTGGGACAACGAGCTCATGGAATGGTGGGCAAGGAGTTGGAGGAGCACCAAGTACTAATGCGTTAGATAATGGAGAATTATTAACTATTGACGCAGAAGGAACAACAAATCATGCAACATTACCAGAAAATGCACAAGTAGGTTGTGTTTGGGTAACTGCAGGTTCTAAATTAATGGTGCCTTCTGGACAGTTTTTAGAAATAGCAGATCAATTATTTTTAGAAGGAGAAATACGTTTAATTGGTTCAGCACAATTAATACAAACTCATACAGGTGTAAGTCAAGTAACAGGTTTAGGAAAAATTTATGTAGATCAGCAAGGAACAGCAGCTACTACATATAGATATAATTATTGGACTTCTCCAGTAAGTAATATTGGAGCATCAAATTTTACTGTGGATGCAGTAATGAAAGATGGTACAACACCAACTTCAGAAACATCTACGGCAACAGATATTAATTTTGTCTCTGGATACGATGGAGCAATAACAAACCCAATTACTATTTCTAATCATTGGATTTATGGATTTACCAATGCGCTTTCTGGAACAGGATGGATACAACAAAAAGAAACGGGTACTTTTGATATTACTGATGGATTTACATTTAAAGGGCCAGGAGCAGTTCAAAATTATACTTTTGTTGGAACGCCAAATGATGGAACATATACATCAACAATTAGTGCTGGTTATTTAAGCTTACTAGGAAATCCGTATCCTTCAGCAATAGATTCACAACAGTTTTTTAGTGATAATATAGGAGTTGTAGAGACATTATATTTTTGGGAACATAAAGGAGATTCTAATACACATAATACAGGTGATTATATTGGAGGTTATGGATTGTTAAATGCATCTATGAGTGTTGCAGGAGTAGCTCCATTTAATGATGATACTGGAGGTCAAGGAAGCTTTACTTATACTGCTCCTGGTAGATATATACCAATTGGACAAGGCTTTTTTGTCTCTGCTGATGGCTCAGGAAATGTAACGTTTAACAACAGTCAGCGAGTATTTCAATTAGAAAATGAAAATGGAGGTTCTGATTCTTTTTTCTTTAAAAATCAATCTAAAACAAATGTTTTATCAGTACCAAATACCAATGAGAATAGTTTACCAATTTTAAAATTAGGTTTTGATTTCATTAATAATGATGGAAAAAAATTACATCGTCAGATAGGAATATCTTTTAAATCTGGAAATAAATTTTCTAAAGACGCTGGTTATGACAGTCCTATTTTTGATGTCAATACTACTGATGCCTATTTTAGTTTTAATGATGCTAGACAAGATTTTATTATTGCTGGAATAGGAGAAATAACAGATGATCTAGAGTTCCCAATAGCCATTAAAATAGGAAACACTAATGAAATTACTTTAAGAGTTGATGAAATCTATAATATAGATAGAGATGTTTTTTTAGAAGATAAAGTAACCAATCAACTTTATAATTTAAAGAACTCAATACCATTATCAATACCAATAGGAACTTATAAAGATCGATTTTATATCAAATTTGGTAAAAGTGCATTAAGCATTGATGATAATCCTTTAGTGAAAGGAACAAAAATCTATATGAATCAACAATCAAAAGAATTAATAATTGAGAATACTACTGGTGATTTGCTTTTAGAAAAAGTTTTAATACATAATGTTTTAGGTCAAAAAGTAAAACAAGTTTCATTAAAAGAAAATTTAAAAGAGCATCGAATTTCGATAAAAGAGTTAATCTCAAACCTCTATATAATTAGTATTTATTCTAACAAAGGAAAAATTACAAAGAAGGTTTTTAGAGAATGATTTTGTGTAAAAGAACACTAAACCTTAAATCAAATTAAAAGGAAGTGATGTAAGCATAAATAATAGTAAAAAACCCCCCACTAACTAAAGAACATAAAAATAGAAAAATGAAAAGAGATGAAACAATTAAAAAAAGATGGAATAAAAATTACATTTTAATACTAATGTTATTTTTATTAGGAACTTTTAGTTATGGACAAAATTGGAATGATAGAACTGATGGAAAAGAATATTTAGCCATTAGTACTTCAATGGATGTCAATGCAAATTTGCAAGGAACTTCAAAGAATATTGCTTTGGAAATAGAAAAACTATTTAAAAGGATATATGTTAGAGCAGAATTTAGGCACGTAAATAATACTAAAAGTGCTTACGGTGATGTTTCAGTAGCATCTGGAGTGCATTTTTCATTTTTCGATATGAATGAAAGTTTTTATGTAGGTGTGAGAGAAGGTGCAATATTTAGAAATAAAAAAGTATTTAATACTGTAGGAGGAGAAATGGGAATTAGTTTGCGGTTAAACAAAATGCTAGTCGTTGGAGTTAGAACAACACTAGATTACCGAACAGATTTAAAAATATGGAATTTGCCAAGTAAGTTTGTAAATAGTAACTATATAAAAGTAGGTTATGTTTTCTAAATTATAAATTCCTGTTTAAGAAGTGAGAAAAGAATTTTAACAGATACAATAAAGTCATTATGATTTTTATTGTAGTGTCTTATTTTTTATTAATAGTTCTATATGAAAAAACCCAAAACTTTATGTTTTGGGTTTTTGTTTGTAGCGAGGAGCAGATTTGAACTGCCGACCTCAGGGTTATGAATTATTTCTATTTAGATTATTGAGAAATGAAGAACTCTCTAATTAATTTATTACTGAGTATTATGGTAAATTTAATTTATACATAATTGAATGTTTAATACATTTAAAAATCTATTATATTTGAAAGAAAATCAATTAACTATGAAAAAAAATATACTCTTTATTTTTTTATTTTTCACTTTTTTATCTTTTTCACAGAATACATATACTGTAGATAATAGAACAGGATCAATTGCAGATTATACAGATCTACAAACCGCTATTGATAAAGTTCCAGTTGAAAGTATTTTGATAGTACATGGAAGTACTACCAGTTATGGAAGCATAAACATTTCAAAAAAAATAATAATTAAAGGAACTGGGTATTTTTTAGATGAAAACTCAAAAACTCAAAGTAACGTTAACAGTTCTAAATTAGGAGGAGTATATTTTAGAGCAGGGGCATCTGGGGCGATTATTACTGGACTGGATATAGAACCAGTAATTATTTATGATGAGGTTTCAAATGTATCTATTTTAAGAAATCGAATAAAGTATATAAAAGATGAAAACGAGAAAGGAACAAATATTTTAGTTTCAAATAATTTTATATATAGTTCATTTAAAACAAATCCAAATAGTTCAGCTACATCGACAGGAATTTTACTTTCAGATAGTAAAATAACAGGTAATATAATAATTTCTAGAGTTACTGGGCGAAGATTAGAATTAACAAATAATATTCTTTCTGGAAATGTAATTCATGGGAATTACATGTATAATTCTATTATTAAAAATAATGTATATAAAACAGGGCTTTATGATAGTAGTGCTTCGTTTTCAAACACTATAAAAAATAATATTATAAAAAGCACAGTTGACCAAACAGGTTCTGATGGGAATATTTACAAATCCTCAATTGATAATTTATTTATTAATAGTACAGATTCTAGATACACTTCTGATGGTAGATATATTTTAAAAAATGGTTCAATTGCTATTGGTGCTGGAGAAAACGGTGTAGATGTTGGCCCTTTTGGAGGAGGTTATAAACTCTCAGGAATACCTGATATTCCAAATATTTATGAGTTTATTGTACCAACTACAGGGTATACAAATGATGGTATTCAGGTAAAAGTTAAAATAAAAAGTAACAACTAAAAAAGGTTATGAAAAAAGTATTTTTTCTACTAGCCTTTTTTATAGGAGGCTTTATTTATGGACAAAATATAACCAAAGTTGAGTATTTTTTTGATACTGACCCTGGTTATGATAATGGTACTTCAATTAGTTTTACCCCAAGTTCTGAATTAGACTTAAATATCAATATTCCCGTCAATAATTTATCACTTGGGGTACATACTTTATATATAAGAGCAAAAGATAAAAACAATATTTGGAGCTTATATGATAAGCGTAGTTTTTATGTGGCTAAAGGTAGTAGCACAATCCCTAACATTACACAAATAGAATACTTCTTTGATGATGATCCAGGTTATGGAAAAGGGAAACAGTTAACGTTTACTGAAAACACAGAGATTGATAAAGATTTTGTTATTCCTTTAGTTGGTTTAACATCTGGTAACCATACTCTTTATATTAGAGCTAAAGATACTTATGGAAAATGGAGTTTATATAGTCAAGGTAATGTGACTGTTACCGATTGGAACTGTAATTATGCTGATGTAAACTCAACCCATTGGTGGTATAACGCAGTACAAGATTTATGCGGAAAAAGAGTAATAGATAATAATGGTTTAGCAAGACCAGATGAATTTATCAATAGAGCTGAATTGGCTAAAGTGTCGTATAAGAGTATTGATTTGCAAAATAATTCATTAGCAGATAATTTTCCAACACCATATATCGATTTACAAGATGAAAATATATGGTATTTCAAATTTGCAAAAAACTTATCTTATTTAGAGTTTGGTGATGGAGTTGCTCCTTTTCAAAAAGATTTTGCCAATTTTAGGCCATCAGGAAAAATAACAAGAGCTCATGTTTTAAAAGTTCTTTTAGAAACTTGGAATATTGATGAAAAAGACAATTCAGGAAACAATCCTTATAGTGATGTAAATACAAGTCATGAAGCTTATGATTATATTATTAAAGCCAAGGATTTAGGTATTATTGAAAGTGGTAGTAATTTCAGACCTAATGATAATGCGTTAAGAGCTGAAGTGTTCGTTATGCTTCATCGTATATTAACAGTAAATCCACAAACTAAGCCTACTGTAACTATAGATAGTTTTTTAAGAGTTGGTAACTATACCCCGCAAAATTTAAATAACTTTTCTTCTATTCACAGTGGTAATTTTAACCATTATACAGAAACCAGTTTTGGTATTTCAAGTGTTGGTATTCCTTTAACCTTTAGTCATACCTATAACAGTTATTTATCAGATATGCCTAAGGAACTTTCCTATCTTCAACCTTTAGGAAAGATGTGGACACATTCTTTTAACAGTTATATACAAGAAATTAAAGCTGATGAGGCTTTTCCTGAATATTTTAGAATTGCTTTAACCCTTCCAAATGGTGGTTTTCAGTTTTATAAAAAGCAAGACCAAAATTATGTGCCTGAAACAGAAGGTATTTATGACGAGTTAGAAAAAACGGGAGCAAATGAATTTACACTCACTACTAAAGGGCAAATTGTTTATACTTTCTTAAAAGCAAATGCTGACTCTCGTTTTTATGCTCTTAAATCTATAAAAGATAGAAATGATAATACGCTTACGATTACTTATGAAGAGGGAGTAACAGAAATTGAAGAAGATGGAGTAAAGGAAAAACTTATCAGAGTTAAAGAAGTAACGGGAACAGCAGGCAGAACATTAATATTTTCTTACTACACACAATCTGATTTATTAAAACAAGTAACAGATCCTTTAGGTAGAAATGTTTATTTTACTTATGATGCTTTTGGTTATTTACAATCATATCTTAATCCAAAAGGGAATCTAACAGTTTATAATTATGGCTTAGCTCAAGAAAGAGATTTATTGAAAACCATCAGATTACCGAAAGGAAATGTGATTACTAGTAGTTATGAAAACAAGAAGTTAAAAAGTATTGAAACTAGTGGAGTTGACCCTAAGAAATACACTTATGTTTATGATGACGCTAAAGGATATATAGACGAAATAATTTCTCCAACTGGTAAAAAAACAGAAATTGATTTCAACAAATATGGAAATTTAACGAATCTAAAAGAAGGTACTACCAAAGTTGAAATTAAATATGAAAATACTAATCATATAAATTATCCAACAGAGGTAACTTACAACACTCAAAAGACTTCTGTTACCTATGATGATAAAGGTAATATTCTTCAAAGAATGTTACCAGAAGGTGTTACACAAACCTATCAATATAATGCACGTAATGATATTGAACAATTTACAGACCCAAAAGGGAATCTATATGAATATGGTTATGACTCAAAAGGGAACTTAACAAGTGTAAAAACACCTAGAGCAATTACTAATTTTACTGTAAATGATAAAGGATTAGTTACTCAAGTAACAAATCCAGAAAATATTACTGTTAGTTTTACGTATGACGCTTATGGAAATGTTGTGCAGACTACTGCACCAGAAGAAATTACTACCAGTGCAACCTTTGATATTGCCAGTCGATTATTGACTAGTACCAATCCTAAAGGAAATACTATTTCGTATACTTATGATGCGAATGACAATTTATTAAGCGAACTATTTGGTGGTCAAACTACGGCTTATGAGTTTGATGCAAATGATAACCTAACCAAGATTATCAATGCTAAAAACAAAGCTACTACACTTACTTATGATACCAATGATGATACTCTAACTTCTGTACATTTTGGTACAGCTACTGATGAATATACGTATTATGATGATGGTTCTATTAAGACCTATACAAATCCAAAGGGTACTGTATTTACTTATACCTATGATGATCAAAACAGATTAGAAAAAGTTACAGATGGAGGAAAGACAATAAATTACACTTATGATAGTAAAGATAGAACTCATACTGTAACAAATGAAAATGGTACAATTACTTATGGTTATGATGATTTAGACCGTGTTACTTCTACAGAATATGGTGGGAAAACTGTAGGTTATAGTTATGACAAGAATAGCAATGTAAAAAGTATTACCTATCCAGATGGGAAACAAGTAACGTATTCTTACTATTCTGATAATCTCCTAAAGACAGTCACAGACTGGAACGGTCATTTGACCGAATATACATATAGAAATGATGGCTTATTGAATTCTACAGCTTATCCAAATGGTACAAAATGTACTTATTTATATGACGGAGCAGGAAGAATGGTAGCGAAGACTTGGAAAAAGTCTGATGATAGCATTATTAACGCTTACAGTTTTCATTTGGATAAGATGGGTAATCATACCCAAGAGATAAAGACTGAGCCTTTTGGTGTAATTCCTTTAAATATAGAAACACAAAACTACAGTTATACAGATGCCAACCGTTTAGAATCTGTTAATAATACAGCTTTTGATTTTGATAAAAATGGAAACAACACTGTAAAAGGAAACACACAATACAGTTACGATATTTACGATAGACTAATTGGAATTTCTAAAACAGGTTATACAGCTCAATACAAGTATGATGCGCTAGGTAACCGCCGAGAAAAAACGGTAAACGGTGCTACGCAACGTTTTGTATTAGATATTTTAGGACTGAGTAATGTACTTGCAGAAACCGATGAACATGGAAATTACCAAAACTATTATGTTTATGGTTTAGGGTTAATATCTCGTACAGATAATAATGATAATACGCATTATTATCACGATGATTTTAGAGGTAGTACCATTGCTATGACCAATGATAGTGAAACTATTACTCATAAATACGCTTATGACGATTTTGGAAAAGTAACCCAAATAGAAGAAGCTAATTTTAACCCATATAGATATGTAGGGAAGTACGGAATCCAATATGAGGATGAAGACCTTTACTTTATGCGAGCAAGGTATTATAATCCTGATGTTGGTCGCTTTTTAACAGAAGATCCTATATGGGCTACTAATCTTTATCCTTATGCAGGGAATAATCCTGTGATGAATGTTGATGTTAGTGGAGCTAAAAGTGTAGAGTTGAATTTCGGTTACAATCTTATCTTGTTTTACTCGGTAATACTTGAAAATATTAAAATATCATGTGACTTAAATTATTGCTCTATATATCACACTAATGGTAGTGGTTTTTCAACCGTAAAACATAATATTAAATCATTTATTAACACAGGAATTAGTTCTTGTACTAGAGAGCAAAATAATGGAGCAGATTTTGAATTAAATGCTGATTTAGAACTTTCTAAAGACTTAAGGTTTCCGGATATTCTTGTAAGTTATTCTTCAGTAAATAATTGTTATTTTGCAGGCTTTGAGTACTCATTAGAAATAGATTCTTCAAAAACTTCGATTGATTTTATAACTTCTGAAACTAAAGAAGTTGATGTAATAAGGACTCCTCCCAAATTTTTTAGTGATATATTACGAGAATGGATATATATAGAGACAAAATTTGATGTTTTTAATCTTAATAATTTCAAAAATTAGAAAAATGATAAGCTATAAAAAAAACAAAATTATAAAAACAGTAGTGATAGCGTTATTATTCTTTAATTGCCTAAGTGTATTTTCTCAAAAATCACACTCCAAAAAATACGACAACTTTAACCGTCTTATAGAGTCTTCAGATGGTATAAATACTATAGTATATACTTATGATGAGCTAGGGAATAGAACCCAAGAAAGTGTTACAGTTACCTTATCGGTTTCTGAAGAGCAAATTGTAGGGTTAAAACTATACCCGAACCCTACGCCTAAAAAGATTACGATTACTGCCAAAAACACCATTAATAAAGTATTAGTCTATGATAATTTAGGAAGACGTACTCTTATCAAAGAAATAAAAAACGCTAAAAATTCTATAGAAATAGATATTTCTAAATTCAGTGTAGGCATTTACCATTTTGTAGTGTATTCTGAAGGGAAAAAGCAATCTTTAAAAGTTTTTAAAAAATAAGATAGATGTATTTGCTCTTATTTTTTTAACTAAACATGTTGTATTTTGTCGTTTAAAATGATGTAATAATTGGTAAGTGTTTGATTGTTAAAAAGATTCAATACTAGTTGACATTATATATTGTAATTAAAACAAAAAACCCAAAACTTTAGGTTTTGGGTTTTTGTTTGTAGCGAGGAGCAGATTTGAACTGCCGACCTCAGGGTTATGAATCCTGCGCTCTAACCAACTGAGCTACCTCGCCTTCGGTTATGCGGCTGCAAATATAAGATAATTTTGCATTGAAACAAGCTAAGATTTTAATTTTTTTTAAATAGAATATTTAACTATATTGGCTATCTAACAATCGAGAAAATGTCAAAAATCAAATTTGAATTAGAATTTCCAATACATGCTTCACCGAGTATGTTGTATACTTATTTTGCAACTCCCGCAGGATTAGAGGAATGGTTTGCAGATAAAGTAAATTCAAGAGGAAAAAACGTTACTTTTATTTGGGATGGAGTAGAAGAAAAAGCAACTATTCTAGCCAATAAAAACGATGAAAAAATTAAATATAAATGGGATGAAAGTCAAGGTGACGAAAGTTATTTTGAATTTAGAGTAGAAGTAGATGCACTTACAAAAGATGTTTCTTTAATCGTAACCGACTTTGCTGATGATGAAGATGAGGTAGAAGAATCAAAAATGTTGTGGGAAAATCAAATTGATGAATTAAAACACACCATTGGTGCATAAAAAAGATTATTATTTTATAATAGAATATGACCTTATAAGAAATTATAAGGTTTTTTATTTTTATAGAAGTATCACAAGGTTTATTTATAACTTTTCACTTAATTTTGCCCTTCAATAATTTAGATTTTAAACATGTTAAATTTTAACGGTAAACTTATAGAGCAATCTGCATTTTCACTTTCAGCTGCTAATAGAGCATTTAAATATGGAGATGCTATTTTTGAAACATTAAAAATTAAGAATTCTTCTATTGTTTTTTGGGAAGATCATTATTTTAGATTGATGGCATCTATGCGTATGTTACGTATGGAAATACCAATGGAATTTACATTAGAATTTTTAGAAGAAGAAATTTTAAAAACAGTACAAGCATCAGCATTTAAAGATCAAGCTAGAGTACGTTTGTCTGTATTTAGAAAAGATGGCGGAAAGTATACGCCATTAACAAATGAAGTAGATTATTTAGTAGAGGTTTCAGAAAACACAAGCTCAGTAAAAGAATCTTATAGAATAGACTTGTTTAAAGATTTTTATAATTACTCGGGCTTATTATCTACCATAAAGACTTCTAATAGAATGTTAAATACTTTGGCAAGTATTTACAAAGAAGAAAATGAGTTTGACAATTGTATATTGTTAAACGAGAAAAAAGGAATTGTAGAAGCTATTAATGCAAACATATTTATTGTTAAAGGAAATGAAGTAAAAACACCATCTTTAGAAGAAGGATGTATCAAAGGTATTATTAGAAAGAAAGTAATAGAATTGTTACAAAAAAACGAAGATTATACAATTGTAGAAACAGGCATCTCTCCTTTTGAAATGCAAAAAGCAGATGAGGTATTTTTAACTAATGCAATTATTGGAATTCAACCAGTGACTCATTACCGAAAAAAAGAGTTTGCGACAAAGGTAGGAGAGAAGCTACAAGCAAGTCTAAACTTTTTAGAAATTACAGCAAAATAGTAAATTGTCGTTTTATAAAGAGGTAAAAAGAATATAGAAACCGTAGCAGAAATATTGTTGCGGTTTTTTTATTAATTAGTTGAGTTGAATATCATTTGGAGCATTTGCCCAGATTTTATATTTCCCTCCTTTTTGTAAAAGTTTGTTTTTCCAAATTGTGGTATTATCTGTAGCAAAAATATTGGCATAATCATTTTCAGAAACAAACCAAGAGTCAGTTTTTAATTCATTGTTTAACTGATTACTCGCCCAACCAGAATAGCCTAAAAAGAAACGAATATCTTCTCTTTTAAGTTGTTGACTATTTAAAAGCTCTTTTAGAGAGTCAAAATTTCCGCCCCAATAAATCCCATTATTTACTTCAATACTATCGGGAATTAAATGTGGAATTTTATGTACAAAATATAAGTTATCCTGTTCAACAGGACCGCCTTGATATACCGTAAAGGAACAGTCAATTTCTGGAATTAAATCATTAACAGTATATCCAAGAGGTTTATTAAGAATAAATCCAATAGAGTTCTTTTGAGTATGTTCAGTTAATAGTATAATAGATCGGTTAAAAGAATCATCATTTAGAATAGATGGTTCTGCTATTAAAAGTCTTCCTTTTTGTGGTTGTAATCTATTACCCATGTTTAAATATAAGTACTTTTTATCAATAAAAAAACTCTCTTACTAAGTGTAAGAGAGTTTTTAAATACAATTTATGTATTCTTAGTTTACTGAATCACTTAATCCAGCACCTGCTTTAAACTTAACAACGTTTTTAGCAGCAATTTGGATAGTTTTTCCAGTTTGTGGGTTTCTTCCTGTTCTTGCAGCTCTATTAGATACTGACCAAGTTCCCCATCCTACTAAAGATACTCTACCACCACCTTTTAAAGTGTTAGTAACATTAGAAGTTAAAGAATCTAAGGCAGCCTTTGCAGCAGCTTTTGAAATTCCTGCATCAGCAGCCATTGCATCGATTAAATCTGATTTGTTCATGATTTGTAAATTTTAAAAATTAATTGATCTAATATTTTTGCTTAACTAAGCTTAACAAATATAGCAGGAATAAGGGTTTGTGCAAGATTTGACCTTAAAAAAGCCTACTTTTGTTAATAAATGATGTAAAATTGTTAATAACCAACAAGAAAAAATGCTGAAAATCACCAAAACCACGTCAATAAAGGTGTCTAGACCATTTTAGCGTCTGAAGAAAATTGAAAGCCGTTTAGTAAACTTTGCACTTCCATTTTCTTTTTACCAGAGAGTTTTATTTCTTTTATAATAATGTATCCATTTCTAGCAGCAACTTTTAAACTCTTCTTAGTAAAGATGATTTTTCCTATATCATCAGAATGTGAAATAAGTTCTTTTGAAGCTCCATATATTTTAGCATTAATTTCTATACCATCATTATACATATTTGTCCAAGCAGCTGGGTATGGATTTAAACCTCTAATTTTATTATAAATATTTTCAACAGTGTCATTCCAGTCGATTTTACAATTATGAGGGAAAAGCTTATAGGCGGTTTTTTCTTCTTTTTCTGGTTGTTTGTAGGTGACTACTTTATCGCTTTTTATCAATTCAACGGTATCAACTACTAGCTTAGCTCCAAGATGCATTAATGTATCATGAAGTTCTCCAACGGTTTCATCATCGTTAATTTTAACTTCTTTTTGCAAAATGATTTCTCCTGTATCAATTTTATCATCGATAAAAAATGTAGTAACTCCAGTTTTTTCTTCTCCATTAATTATAGCCCAATTGATTGGAGCAGCACCTCTATATTCAGGCAATAATGAAGCGTGTAAATTAAAGGTACCATATTTTGGCATGTTCCAAACAACTTTAGGAAGCATTCTAAAAGCAACAACAATTTGTAAATTGGCATGTAAAGCAGCTAATTCATCTATAAAATTTTGACTTTTAAGATTTGTTGGTTGTAAAATGTGCAATCCTTCAGATAATGCATATTTTTTTACAGCAGATTGATTTAGTTTTCTTCCTCTACCTGCAGGTTTGTCAGGAGCAGTAATAACTCCAACAATGTTATAGTTATTTGCAACTAAATGTTGTAAAATACAAACGGCAAAATCTGGAGTACCCATAAAAACGATGCGTAAGTCTCTCATGAATTGATATAGTATTGATTATAATTATTGATTGCTATTTTTTCTTCAGCTAACAGCTGCTGCAAATTTACTAAAACGTTTTTCTCACTAGAATTAATATTGGAACATATTTCTTGAGAGCTAGCAAATTCTTTCTTATTTAAATAAGAAGTGATCTCTTTAGAAATATTTGTATAACGCTCTTTAGCATTTAAACAAACATCGCACATACCACAATCGCTATTGGCAGCTTCATTAAAATAGATTAAAATTTGCCTGCTTCTACAAACTTGATCATTATTTGTTAATTGTAATAAGTCTTGAGATTTTTGAATCTTTTGCTGAATGTAGGCTGTAATATTTTTAGAAATACGATTGATCGTTTTATCATCTTCTCTTGGCAATAAAAAGAAGAGCTCTCCATTTTTTGTTGCTTTTTTATAGCTAACAATGTTTTCTGAATCTAACTGACTTAATACTTCTACTACTTTAGAAGATAGTATCCCTAATTTTTGAGCAATCCAAAACTCATTAATATTTGTTTCTTGTTCAAAAATACCTCCATAACTTCTTAATAAAAGCTGAATCAATTTACTGGTAATATTTTCTGCTTTAGCGTACAATAACACTTGTCTACTAGTAGCAGTAAACTGTAATGTAGATTTTTTGTTATAGTTATTTGAGACTTCAACAATTCCGTTGTTGTGTAGCAAACGTAAAGTACTGTCTACTTTTGCTGGAGTATATTTGTATGCATTGCTAAATTCTAGTAGGTTAAATTCAAAACCAGTCTCTACTAATTCACCTAAAGCAATTCGGTATTTTTGAAATAATGATTTATAAATGCTTTTTATTTCGTGTATACTAGGAAAAGCTTGTTTAAATTTTTCTTCAAAGATTCTGATATCATTACTATTATATAATACAGCAGAAAACGCTTTTTCACCATCACGACCTGCTCTTCCAGCTTCTTGGATATAGTTTTCGATACTATTAGGTAAATCAAGATGCACAACAACTCTTACGTTACTTTTATCGATTCCCATACCAAAAGCATTTGTAGCTACCATAATTGGAGTTTGTTCAGAGATCCATTGATCAAAAGCTATTTGTTTATTTGTTGCAGGTAATCCTCCATGATAGTAACTTGCATTAAATCCTTGAGCGTTTAAAAAGTTAGCAATCTCTTTTGTCTTATTTCTGCTAGAAACATAAATAATAATGGGAGATTTGGTTTTTGTACAAATTTGTAATAAACGTTGTAGCTTGTCTTCAATATTAAAAAATTGATAAGCTAAATTCTCTCTATAAAAAGATTTTTTAAAGATTGTTGGGCTTTCTAATTCTAAAGAACTAGAAATATCATCAATTACCTTTTTGGTAGCTGTTGCTGTTAAAGCAATAATAGGAACACTAGGTTTTAATGTTTTTAGAACTTTAATATTTCTATACGAAGGTCTAAAATCATGTCCCCATTCAGAAATACAATGTGCTTCATCAATAGCAATTAAGTTTACATTTAATTGTTTGATTTTCTCTTGAATAAATACAGATTGCAATCGTTCTGGAGAAAGATACAAGAATTTGTAGTTTCCAAATCGGATATTATCAAACAAGGTAATCAATTCATCTTGGTCAATTCCAGATGTTAAAGCCATAGCTTTGATGCCTTTTTCATTCAAAGAATCTACCTGATCTTGCATTAAAGCTATCAAAGGTGACACCACAATACAAACTCCATCGCTAAGTAAAGCAGGTACTTGAAAACAAATAGATTTACCACCACCAGTTGGTAAAAGGGCAATAACTTGTTTTTTATTAGTTACGGCCTCAATAATGTTGTCTTGTGGTGATCTAAAGGAATCATAGTTCCAATATTGCTTTAATATTTGTAATGCGTTTGTCATGTATCGCTTTTAAGCGAATCTAAAATAAAATTTGTTCGTTCTTCTACTGTGCCAAAAGGAACAGTAATAATATCATAGCCAATTTCTTGGTAAGTCTTTATCAAGTGTTCATTTATTTCTAGAGCAATTTCAAAACTTTCGTAACGTTCATTATCACTTACATAGATTTCCTTCCATGGAGGCATCATAAACACTTTGTCGTATTTATATTGATTACTTTTTTCAATAAAATAATCAGGATATTCAGTTTTAGAGTAATTCATATATGCATGTACATCTGGAATTCCTCTATCAAAAAAGATAGTACTTTCCTTACTATCTTGTGCTTCTATATATTGTTTCTCTCTTCCTTCTAATAATAAATTACTAAACAATAATGGATCAGTTAAAAACAATTGCTCAATTCCTTTTTTTTGAGCCATTAATGTTACTTCTCTAGAAATTTCTGGTTTACAATGATAACCTCTAGAAATTAATTCGTTTAATACAGTGGATTTTCCAGTTCCTGGTCCACCAATAATTACTATTTTTTGTTGCATTGAGCAAAAATAACGGATTCTAAGAATAAAATTAATAAATAGTGTAATTTTGTGCCAAAATAAAAAGTAAAATAAGTTAGCATGAGTGATAAGGAGGCTTTTTATGTAAAGCTAAAAGATAGTTTAGAGAACACGACTAAATTTCCTGCAGAATATTTGTATAAATTTATCGTTCCAGCTATTGGAAACAAAGTAGCAGAAGTAGAAGAATTGTTTAAAGGAAAGTCGGCAAAATTTGCTACGAAAGCTTCAAAAACAGGAAAATATATTAGTATTTCTATCAAGGTAAAACTAGCTTCTTCTGATGAAGTTATTACATATTATAGAAAAGCAGAGAAAATTGAAGGTATAATCTCTTTATAAAAATTTCATATGAAAAGAAATTGGTTTTTAGGTACTGTATTAACTTTTAGTAGTATACTATTAGTGGCTCAGAAAGATACTGATGTACTTTTTAAAATAGGAAAAGAGCCAGTAACGGTTCTTGAGTTTAAAAATGTATATCAGAAAAATTTATCATTGGTTGTAGATGATAACCAAAAGGATGTTCAGAATTATTTAGATTTGTATGTCAATTTTAAATTAAAATTGAATGAGGCAAAACGATTGCAGTTAGATACGACCAGAAGTTATAAAAGAGAAATTGAAACGTATAAAAACCAATTAATAGCTCCTTATTTACAAGACAGTACTTTTTTAGCTAAGCTTATAAAAGATGCGTATTATAGAACAAAATACCAAGTAAATGCAAGTCATGTTTTGGTAAAAGTACCCAATGGAATTTTACCTAAAGATACCATACAGTATTATAATAAAATTGTAAAAGCTAGAAATGAGGTACTGAACGGAAAACCTTTTGAAAAAGTAGCTTTAGAATACTCAGACGATCAATCGGCAAAAAGTAATTTAGGAAACTTAGGATATTTTACGGCATTTAAAATGGTGTACCCGTTCGAAAATGCAGTGTATACTACTAAAGTAGGAGAAGTATCTCAACCGTTTAAAACAAGATTTGGATATCATTTTGTAAAGGTAAACGATTTAAAATTGTCAGAAGGAGAAATAAAAGTAGCTCATATTTTAATTACAGATAAATCTGCCAAAGGAAAACAGAAGATAGATAGTGTTTATACAGCATTAAAAAATGGAGCAGATTTTAATGCCTTAGTATTGAAATATTCTAATGACAAAAGTACGGTGTCTAATAATGGTGTTTTGCCAAAATTTGGAATAGGAAGAATGTTGAAGTCTTTTGAAGACAAGGCTTTTGAGTTGAAAACTAAAAATGAATTAACTCAACCTTTTCCAACTAGATTTGGTTGGCACATTGTGAAGTTGTTAGATAAATACCCAGTAAAATCTTTTGAAGAATTAAAAGAAGGATTGACAGAAAAAGTTAGAGCAAGTGGTGGAGCTAGAATGTCTGATTTGGTGGTATTAAATAGATTGAAGAAAAAGTATAAACTAGAAGTGGTTTCATCGGCTAGAACAATATTTAACAATAAAAACGTTAGGGCAGAAAAAAGAGAAACGCTAACTCAAGTTTTATTAAAGGTAAATGAGAAGGAAATTAAGCAGTCTGCCTTTTTTGATTTTATTAGAAACCGAAGACACAAACCTGTAGATGTATTGTTTGAAGAGTTTAAAGACCAAGAAGTATTGAACTATTTTAAAGAAAACTTAAGCAAGACAAATGTGAAATTTGCGAATACCTTAAGAGGGTATGAAGAAGGTTTGATAGTGTTTGATTTTATGCAAAAATATGTTTGGGAAAAGTCGAGTAATGATTCTTTGGGATTAAAATCGTATTTTGAAAAGCATAAATCGAAGTATAACTTTAAAAAAGTTTCTGAAAATAAAGGTTTGGTAATGAACGATTATCAAGAATATTTAGAGAAAGAACTTTTAGCTAGCTTAAAGAAAAAATATAAAGTAAGAATTAGAAAAAAGACAGTAAAGAAATTAGTAGCATTTTATAATAAGGATGATTAAAAAAGCAGTATTTATTGGGGTTGTTTTGACTTTCAGTTCATGTCAATATTTTGATTTTGAAAAGAAGGCTAATACCAATGAAAAACCTATTGCCAAAGTATATAATTCCTTTTTATATAAAAAAGATATTGCAAGATTACTTCCTAAAAACCTTAGTAATAAAGATAGTGTGCTATTAGTAAAAAACTTGATCAATAGCTGGGCAACTCAAGAAATTTTAAGAAAACGAGCAGAAGAAAACCTTACTAAAGAAGAGAATGAGAGTTATTTAAAATTAGTACAAGATTATAAAAATAGCTTACTAATTAATGGTTATAAAGAACGATTGGTAAAACAGCAATTAGATACCGTTATTTCTGAAGAAGAAGTTGCTAAATATTACGAGTTAAATCGCAGAAATTTTAGACTGAATGAAGAACTAATTAAGATAAAGTACTTGCATTTTGGTAAAGATTTATTAGAGCAAAAAAAGATAATAAAGCAATTTAAATCAAATAGATATAAAGATCTGATCGCTTTAGAAAATGAGGAGTTAAGCTTTAAAGCAATGAACTTAAATGACTCGACTTGGATTAAAGTAGAAGATGTTTTGTTAAAAATTCCAAAATTTAAAGAGTTTCAGAAAGAAATTTTGTTAAAAAAAACAAAATTCATACAAAAAGAAGATTCTTTAGGGTTATATTTGGTGGCTGTAAAAAATGTTTTAAAAAGGAACGATATTGCGCCTAAGAACTATATCACTCCAACCATAAAACAGATGATTTTACACAAAAGAAAACTAGAACTAATTAGAGATATAGAAAAAACGTTAATTAACGATGCAATACAAAACAATAATTTTGAAGAATATTAAAAGAACACCTTTATTAATTTTCCTTTTGTCGTTGTTTATAACAACTATGAATGGGCAAATGAATAAAATTGATGGAGTAGAAGTAGTTATTGGTAAAAACGTAGTGTTAAATTCAGATATAGCTAAGTTTAAACTAGACATTGAGCAAAGAAGTGAAGGAAAGATTAAAATTTCTGATTGTGAAATGTTAGAGCAATTAATGTTGCAAAAATTATTATCGCATCATGCTGTTGTTGATAGTGTTATTGTTTCTGATGCTGAAGTAACAGCTAATGTAAATAGAAACATCGCCTATTTTACACAGCAATATGGAGATATAAATAAAGTAATTAAAACTTACGGATTTAACGATGAAGTAGATTTAAGAAAAGAGTTATTCAAAGTAGAAAAAGAGAACCTTTTAGTTAGAAAAGAACAAGAAAAGATTAACGAAAAGATAGATATTACTCCAGAAGAGGTTAGGGTTTTCTATAATGGGTTAAAAGAAAAGAACGAATTACCAGAGTTTCAGGCTGAGATAGAGATGGCACAAATTGTTTTATATGCTCAACCTACAAAAGAAGAAAACGATCGAATTTTAAAGAAATTAAGTGACCTTAAAAAAGAAATTGAAGAAGGAGCAAGTTTTAGAATGAAAGCTATTTTAAATTCTGACGATCCTTCTGTAGCAAATAATGGAGGTAATTTAGGAGCTATTTCTAAAGAGACACAATTTATTAAAGAGTTTAAAGAAGTAGCATTTTCATTAGATGTAGGGCAAGTTTCTGATCCTTTTAAAACAGATTTCGGATATCATATTATCCAATTACACGCCATTAAAGGAAAGCAAAGAGTAGTTTCTCATATCTTAATGCAGCCAGAAATTTTAAGTTCTAAATTAGCAGAAGTTAAAACAAAGATAGAAGAGATTAGAAAAGATATTCTTTTTGAGAAAATTACTTTTGAAGAAGCGGTAAAGAGATATTCTGAAGATAAGAATACAAGAAATAACAATGGGTTAATTGTAAATCCTTTTACTAACGAAACACGTTTTGATTTAACAAGAATGGACCCTACGTTGTATGCAAGAGTAATCAACACCAAAAAAGGAGAAATTACTGAGCCTTTTTACGAAGAAACTAGAGAAGGAGAAAAGATGTATAAAATCATCTTTATGAAAGATAGAACAACTACTCACAAAGCTGATTTAGTAAAAGATTATGTAAAGATTCAAAAGCTAGCTTTACAAAAGAAAAAAGAAGAGAACATTACTAAATGGGCAAAAGAAAAAATTAACGATACTTATATTAAAATTAGTGATAGATATAAATGTAAGTTCGAGAAAAATTGGAATAAAGAAAACTAGTTAAAGAATGTCTGATGTTGCTGCCATTGAAAAGTTAGTAGTAAAAACTACAACACTTAAAAAAGAAATTTCTAAAGTTATTGTTGGTCAAAAAGAAGCAGTGAACTTTGTGTTGCTATCTGTTTTTTGTGGAGGACATTCACTTTTAATTGGAGTTCCTGGATTGGCAAAAACCTTATTAGTTCATACTGTTTCTGATGCTTTAGGGTTAAACTTTAAGCGAATTCAGTTTACTCCAGATTTAATGCCTTCTGATATTTTAGGAAGTGAAATTTTAGATGAAAATAGAAAGTTTACTTTTATCAAAGGACCTATTTTTAGCAACATCATTTTAGCAGATGAGATTAACAGAACGCCTCCAAAAACTCAAGCAGCTTTACTTGAGGCAATGCAAGAACGTTCTGTAACTGTAGCTGGACATCAATACAGTCTAGATTTACCGTTTTATGTGTTAGCGACACAAAATCCAATTGAACAAGAAGGGACTTACCCTTTGCCAGAAGCACAGTTAGATCGATTTATGTTTTCGATTAATTTAGAATATCCTTCATTTGAAGAAGAAGTAGAAGTGGTAAAAAACACAACATCTACTCAAAGCGAAAAGGTAAATTCTATTTTTTCTTCGGAAGAGATTTTAGAAATTCAACAATTAATTCGAAAAATACCTGTTGCAGATAATGTAGTTGAGTATGCTGTTGGATTAGTGGCTAAAACGAGACCAAATGGAGCTAATGCTACAGATTTTGTAAAAAACTACGTAGCTTGGGGTGCAGGACCAAGAGCTTCTCAAAATTTAATTTTAGCAGCCAAAGCTCATGCAGCAATTAACGGAAAGTTTTCTCCAGATATAGAAGATGTAAAAGCCGTTTCTGTACCTATATTATCGCACAGAGTTGTTAAGAATTATAAAGCTGATGCAGAAGGAATATCTATACAACAAATTATAACTTCTTTATTATAATGAAACCTAAAAAACTATACACCATTGCAGCCATTGTTTTTGTGGCTTCTTTCTTAATAGCAAGATGGTTATTTTCGTTGCTTTAGTTGCTTTCTATAGCTTTAATTTCTTCTTGATATAAGTCTACTTTTCCTTGTAAAAGAACTGCAATTACTGTTACATCTTTGTCTTGTACTTTTTCTGGAAGATCGATATATAGCATACCGGGAACATGACTCCAATATTGTTTACCAACTACTTTGTGAGAAAGCTTAGTACCATTACCAACTACCCAAATACGGTTTACTTTATTTTTTAACCCTTTTATTAATAAAGGTCCGTTAGGTTTGTTGTCTACATACAAATACAATATTGTTTTGTCTTTAGAGAGAGAAGTATATCCGTTAAAGTGTTGTTTGGGAATACCTGCTCTTGTACCGTAAATGGCTTCTTTATGTTTATTGGTCCATCTACCTAAGCCTTTTAAAATAGCAACTTGTTCTTTGGGTATTGTACCGTCTGCTTTAGGAGCAATATCTAATAATAAATCACCACCCATACTTATACAATCTACTAAAATTCGGATGATTTGATTGACCGTTTTATAGTTTTTATCAGTGGGTTGATAGCCCCAAGAGTTGTTCATGGTCATACACAGTTCCCAAAACTTGCTAGATGGTTTTCTAATAGGTAGACCTTGCTCTGGTGTGGCATAATCTCCATAGCCTTGTAATCTGGAATTTATGATTGTATTCGGTGTTTTATCTAATAAAAGGGCTCGAATTTCTTTGGCTTTCCACTTTTCTGCAGATTGCTCCCAATCGCCATCAAACCAGTACAAATCAGGGTTGTATTTGGTGAGCTCTTTCAATTGGCCAAAATTGTATTTGGTAAACTTTTTCCAACGTTTAGTATCTTCTTTATAACGTTTTTCTTTTCTAGTAAAAAAAGGATAATCAGGATGAGACCAATCCAACAAAGAATAATACAGACCTAGCTTTAAGCCTTCTTTTTTTACAGCTTTTACAAATGGACTAATCAAATCTTTTTTAGCTGGTGTCTTTTTTACAGTATTTAAAGTGCCAAATTTAGAGTTCCAAAGGGCAACACCATCATGATGTTTGGTGGTAATTACGGTATACTTAGCTCCTGACTCCTTAATTAATTTAGCCCAAGAAGTTGGATTGTATTTTTTAGCAGTAAATCCATTCAATTGTTTCATATAATCGTTATATGAAATGTAATTATTGTAAAAAGACCAAGACTCATCAATACCATTAACAGCATAGATTCCCCAATGAATAAAAATACCTAATTTGGCATCTTTAAACCAAGCTAAACGTTTTTCTTTAGGGATTTCTGTTTGTTGAGCATTAACATTAAAAACATTCAAGAATAAAAAAGTAGTAGCTAAGATGAATGGTATTTTAATGTTTTTCATGTGTAAGTTTTTAGTTATTCAATATACTCAAAAAAGCTAAATACATTTCCGCCATATCTTTTTGAGTAGCTATAATTAGAATGTGAAGACAGATCTGTATGTTTAGAATGTTCAATAATTAACAATCCATCTTCATGTAAAAGAGTTTTATCAAAAACGAGCGTAGCAATTTTTAAAAATTGTTCTTCGTCAAAATCATAAGGAGGATCAGCAAAAATAATATCTGCTTTTAGCGATGTTTTTTCTAAAAACTTGTATACATCACTTTTGTATGTATTAATGTCTAAATCTAACTGTTTTGCTGTATTATGAACAAACCTAACACAACCAAAATGTTTGTCTATGCTATAAACACTTTTAACTCCTCGAGAAGCAAATTCATAACTAATGTTTCCTGTACCACAAAACAAATCAATTACTTCTAAATTTTCGAAATAATAATGATTGTTGATAATGTTAAATAAAGATTCTTTGGCCATATCTGTTGTTGGCCTTACTGGTAAGTTTTTTGGAGCTGAAATCCTTTTTCCTTTATGTTTTCCAGAAATAATTCGCATTTAAGGCAAGCTTATAAAGTTAGCATGATTAGAAAAGTCTTCCTCTTGATTAAAGACAGTATTTTCTGTTTGTAAAAAATGAACATTTCTCACATATTGATAAGTGATATGGTACAATTCAGATGCTTCTTCAATATCGCCTATAAAAGTAAGTATAAAATCTTCTGGATTTAATTCCAGTTGTTCAGCAGAAAACAAGATGTAATAGATAAAGTCTTCTTTGGTATGAAAAGTAAATGTATTGTAAAATAATAGCTTAGAATTTTCGATAACCACTATGTCAAATGTATTGTTAGTAACATTAACAAAACATTGCTTACTTGTATTATTTTTACTGTGTAAAATTAACTTATCAATCAAAACTGTTGCGTGGTGTTTGTATTCAAATTCACCAAACTTTTGAAAGAAAAAATTATTGATATTTACATACGGAATGTAGACATTTTTTATGTCTAATTGAGACAAGCTATCAAAAGCAATAAAATCGTTAGCTAGTGTTTTTATATTGTAATCTAAATAACTATTCAATTCATCTTCGTTAAATAGAGGAGAAGGCACCAAAGTAGATAAGTTATTTTGGTGAATAATAGTTACTTTTTCAAACTCTTGGTTAAGAATAGCATTTTCGCTAACCAGCTTTTCAATTTCATTTAGTAAAGCTTCTGGGGTAGCTATAATTTCATCAAAAGAGTATACAGTAAAGTGTTGTACTTCTTTGGTGATTAAGTTTGAAATACAAAAAGAAAATCCACCCAAACTAAATTGGATGGATAATGCTTTTCTAAAAGTATCTTTAATGATATTATTTATCGTCTTTTTTTGCAAGATTATCTTCTTTATCATATGAAGGAGGCCAGTTTCCTCCAGTTGTTACTTCGTTTAAAGATCCTACAGAAACCAATTCTCCTTTAATTTCATCTGAAGTATTTGCTTCTAATTCTTGTTTTACTAAAGAAGGATCCATTCCTTTTAAGATTGCACTTTTAGGAACACTAGCAAAGAATACATCTACTTGTAATCCAGCTACTTTTTCTACAGAACCTAATTCAATCTTAAATTCTAAGTTGGTTCCTGGAACCATAGCCATGTTTTTGTAATCTCTTCCTTTAAAACGAGATAATACAGGTTCATAACCAATAGTGTCAGTTACTCTTTTTTCAACATCAACCATAAGAGGTTGCCATTTAGTACCTTTATTTACTTTTTCTACTACAGTAGTTGTATTTGTTAATGCTAATTGAGCAGTATCAATAAACTGAACTAAACCGCTAATGCTATTAGAATATTTACCAGTAACTTCTTTGTGAGCAATTTGCCCATCTCTAATCATTTTTAATTTATCAATTACTTTTTCATAAACAACCCTTTTATTTTTATCGAAGTTGATTGGCTTCATCACTCCATCGTAAATTTTCCATGTTAAAAACACAGCTAAAACTAATAATAGGATAGAAATTAAAGGTCTTAATTTTAATGGTAAATATTTTACAATTAAAAATGCAAGAATACCGGTAACAATTACAGCGGCAATAATAGTAATTAACATTAGTATAGTTTTTTAAATGATTATTCGCAAATCTACAATTTTTTTTTAATCATAAAAATTTTTCAGCATAAATCAATTCTTATCTTTGACTTTTGATTTTTTATGATAGAAACAACTACAGATTTTTATAAAGAACTTCTCCAAAAGTTTCCTTTTGAGCCAACTACAAAACAACAAAAATTATTAGATGAGTTGGCTAGTTTTACTTTTAGCAACAATAATCGTGCCCTATTTTTACTAAAAGGATATGCTGGTACAGGAAAAACAACTACTATTAGTACTGTGGTTAACTCTTTATGGAAAGCAGGAAAAAAAGCAGTTTTATTGGCACCAACTGGTAGAGCAGCTAAGGTAATTTCTGGATATTCTAAACGACAAGCGTTAACGATTCATAAAAAAATCTATTTTCCAAAGAAACAAAAGAATGGTTCTGTAGATTTTGTAATGCAACCTAATAAGCATACCAATACAATTTTTATTATTGATGAAGCTTCAATGATTCCAGATAAACCAAGCAATGCAAAACTATTTGAAAAAGGTTCTTTATTAGACGACCTAATTTCGTATGTATATTCTGGAAAAAACTGTAAAATTATTTTCATTGGAGATACAGCACAGTTACCTCCAGTGAAATTGATTGTAAGTCCTGCTTTAGAAGTTACTACTTTAGAGTTAGATTATCACAAGGATGTAACAGAACTAGAATTGGATGAAGTGATGCGTCAGCATGAAAATTCGGGTATTTTAGCCAATGCTACTGATTTAAGAGTGTTAATAGACAACCATGGAACAAATTTTCAATTTGATTTAGAATATCCAGATATTATTCGATTAATTGATGGTTACGACATTCAAGATGCTATTACAACTGCTTATGATAATGAAGGAGTAGAAGATACAGCTTTTATTGTACGTTCCAATAAAAGAGCGAACCAATATAACGAACAAATTAGAACTAGAATTAGAGGTCAAGAGAATGAGATTTCTACAGGAGACTTTGTTATGGTAGTAAAGAACAATTACTATTGGTTAAAAGATAGTTCTGAAGCAGGTTTTATAGCTAATGGAGATATTTGTGAAGTAATGCGAATCAATTCAATTAAAGAATTGTATGGTTTCCGTTTTGCAGAAGTCGAAGTTAGAATGATTGATTACCCAAATCAAAAACCTTTTGAAACAGTATTGTTATTAGATACTTTAACAAGTGAAAGTCCATCTTTAACTTATGAAGAATCGAATCAATTATATCAAGCGGTAAGAGAAGATTTTGCTCATGAAAAATCGAAATACAAGCAATTATTAGCTGTTAAAAACAACAAATATTTTAATGCGTTGCAAGTAAAGTTTTCTTATGCGATGACTTGTCATAAATCTCAAGGAGGTCAATGGAAAACAGTTTTTATAGAACAACCTTATTTGCCAGATGGTGTAAGTACAGAATATTTACGTTGGTTATATACTGCAGTTACAAGAGCTCAAGAAAAACTCTACTTAATAGGTTTTAAAGATGAATACTTTATCAATTAAAATAGTAGCCAATATAAATTCCACCATAGGAGTTGCTTTTTGTAGCTCGATGACTTCTTAACTTTTTAGTATGAAAATGGAAAGTGTATCCATATAAAAACCTTTTGTGGTAGTATTTGTATCCTAACTCTAAAGAAAAAACAATGGGCTTTACTTTAAAAGTAACAGGACTCGAAGTGTTTAAAAAACTACCTTGAATTGTAGCATCGTAAAGCACAAAATTAAGCATTGGCTTGATAAAGAAAAACGATTCTGGAGCGCTAGTACTTGAACTATTGTTTAAATTAGAATGAAAGGCAACTGAATTACTCAATGCTTGTAATTTTTTTATTCCAATTCTGGTATAAATTCCTGTAGAAAAATTGGTAAAAACACTACCAGCGTTCAATTCATTATAGTTACTAAAATCTAAATGAGACGAATTTTCTTTAGAAAAATGTTTGATAAAAGTAGCATTCAGGTTTGCAGCAAAGGCATTTTTAATCTGATGCTCCCAGCCAGTGGCTTTAGGATAATTATAAATCTGATGAATAAAATTTTGTAAGCCTGCACCTTTTGCACCAGGACCAATTATACCCAATTGAAGTTTTGTTATTAATATGTTTTGAGAACTAAAGTGTCTTTGTTGCCCGTAAGAAGCATAAAGGTATGCAGCAAAAGGTCTGTCATGAGTACTAGCAAAAGATAATGTTGCTTTAAAAGGAGTAAACATCATATGACCAATTTGAAAATGATGAATCTTTTTTAGTAACTGCTCATTTTTAGTAGTAGAAATGCTTCTATAATTTAAAAACAATCCATTTGTATAATAACGATCTCTAGATACAGATGTGTATAAGTCATTGTCAGACAGTAAACTAAATTCTTTTGAAAAACTGTTTTGCGAAAGCCCAACAAATGAAATGCAAAAGAAGAATAGAAAGTATAAAAATCTCATATTGGCAAATATAAAGTTTGTCGCTGAATATCATGTTTTTTTAACATTAAATCCCGTGAATTATTCGTAACTTTAAGTTTCCTAAATGCGATATTTTTAATATGAAAAATGACCAACTTTCTTTCCAAGAACTGGAAGAAATTTCTAACAAAGAGCAACTCTTACAAATTTTAAAAGACAAGAAAACACCTTATCAAAAAATTGAAGCAACCTTAGATTATGAAAAAGAACTAAGAGACTTACAAATTGAATTGGTAAAATTACAACGGTGGATAGCCCAAGAAAATAAGCGTGTGGCTGTTATTTTTGAAGGAAGAGATGCCGCTGGAAAAGGAGGAAATATAAGACGTTTTATGGAGCATCTAAATCCAAGAACAACTAGATTAGTAGCCTTAAACAAACCAACAAATGTAGAGAAAGGACAGTGGTATTTTCAACGTTATATTAGAGAGTTACCTAATCCAGGTGAGATCGTATTTTTTGATAGAAGTTGGTATAATAGAGCAGTAGTAGAGCCTGTGATGGGGTTTTGCGAAGAAAGTCAGTATAAAGATTTTTTAGTACAAGTTCCTGAGTTTGAACATATGTTGTATGAAGATGGTTTGATTATTATAAAATTTTGGTTGTCAATTTCTAAAGACGAACAATTAAGACGATTTGAAGCAAGACAGCAAACACCATTAAAAAGATGGAAATTTAGTCCAGTAGATCAGAAAGGTCAAGAATTGTGGGATTCTTATACATATTATAAAGAAGAAATGTTTAGTAAAACCCATACAACTTATAGTCCTTGGATGATTGTAAAAACCAATAATAAGAAAGTAGCAAGATTAGAATGTATTAGACATGTTTTGTCTCAGTTTGATTATGAAGGAAAAAAATCTGCCGCTACTACCTTATTACCAGATCCAAATATTGTAATGAGATATTTCAGATCAGCACATCAAATAGATTAATTATGGAAAATATCAATATACCTCTAATAGAGAAAAAATTAAATACTAAAAAAGGACTTTTAGCTTTATTATCTAAAGAACCGATTAGTCCAGAAAGAGCTGTTAGATATGTAGATTATGAAAAGAAACTTGAGAAATTACAAGTAGAATTAATTAAACTGCAAACATGGGCAATTAATAATGACGAACGTATTATCGTTATTTTTGAAGGAAGAGATGCTGCAGGAAAAGGAGGAGCGATACGTAGAATAACAGAACGAATCAATCCACGTCATATGAGAATTGTAGCCTTAAATAAACCTACGGAAGATGAGCAAACACAATGGTATTTTCAGCGTTATGTAAGGCAATTACCAAAAGCTGGAGAAATGGTTTTCTTTGACAGAAGCTGGTACAATAGAGCAGTAGTAGAACCCGTAAATGGTTTTTGTACTCAAGAAGAGTATAATATATTTATGAATCAAGTAAATGATTTTGAGCGTATGATTACTGAATCTGGAATTTATTTGGTGAAAATTTATATGTCTATTTCTAAAAAAGAACAAGAAAAAAGATTTGCCGACATTAAAAATAATCCTCTAAAACAATGGAAAATGACTCCTGTTGATGAAAAAGCACAAGAGTTGTGGGATGATTATACAACTTATAAAAAGGCCATGTTTTCTAAAACCAATACAGAAGGCGCTCCTTGGAAAGTGATACGTGCTAATAGAAAAACAGATGCAAGAATTAATGCAATTAATTATATTTTAAAACGAATTCCGTACGATAAAGATATTGAAGTATAATTTTTAAGGGTGATTTAAAAACGATCTTCAAGAGTTCTTTTTTGAATTTGTAGTAAAAGGGTTTAATTGTATTTTTGCACAAATTATTTTTTAGCAAATATAACTTAGATGAAGTTTCAAATTGGCGATGCTGTAGCAGTGTTAGATGATGTAGTGAAAGGTACAATTACCAAGATTGTATCTGATACAGTTTTTATTGTTGATGATACTGAAATGGAATTCTCATATCATACTTCAGAATTAGTAAAATTAGATGGGAATGAACAGCAATTAACTCGATTTAATAAAGCGAATAATCATCTTTTGCAAAGTAAAGCCGCAGAAAAGAAAGTAACTAAAACTACCGTTTTTAAAAAGGCAAAAAATGAAGTGGTTTTTGAAGTAGATTTACACATCAATCAACTTGTGAAATCTACCATTAACATGGATAATTATGACATGTTAAACCTACAAATTAGCACGGCGAAGCAAAAACTAGAATACGCTATTCAAAAAAGAATTACTAAAGTAGTTTTTATTCATGGAGTAGGAGAAGGAGTCTTGAAGACAGAATTACAATATTTGCTACAAAAATACCCTGTAAAATATTACGATGCTTCCTACCAAAAATACGGTTTAGGAGCTACCGAAGTTTATATTTTTCAAAACCCTCAATAATACCTACTTTTGCCCAATGAAATTGATTTATTTAGACAATGCAGCTACTACAGCAATAGATAAAGAAGTTATTGATGTATTGCATCAATCGATGTTAGATAATAACGGAAATCCATCATCTACACATCAATTTGGTAGAAAAGCAAAAGCTTCTGTTGAAACTGCAAGAAAACATATAGCAAAACATTTTAATGTGTCTGCAAGCGAAATTATTTTTACAGCTGGCGGTACAGAAGCAGATAATTTGATTTTACAAAATGCTGTTACTAATTTGGGAGTAGAAGTAATTATTACTTCTAAAATAGAGCATCATGCAGTGTTGCATACTTGTGAATTCTTACATAAAACGTATCAAACATTAATTTTATATGTTGATGTTGATACAAACGGAGATGTCGATTTAAAGCACTTAGAGTCACTTTTAGAAACTAATAAAGACAAAAAATGTTTGGTTAGTTTAATGCATGTAAATAATGAGATAGGAAATTTATTACCAATAAAAGAGGTTAGTGAACTATGTCAATCTTATAAAGCACTTTTTCATTCAGATACTGTGCAAACAATTGGGCATTATGCCTTAGATTTACAAGAAGTTCCTGTAGATTTTATAACTGCAAGTGCACATAAATTTCATGGACCAAAAGGTGTTGGTTTTGCCTATTTTAAAAAAGGATTTGGAATTCAGCCTTTATTACATGGAGGAGATCAAGAAAAAGGAGCAAGATCTAGTACAGAAAATGTACATAGTATTTTAGGAATGGAAAAAGCATTAGATATTGCTATTTCAAATTTAGAAGAGGATACAACTTACTTAACAGAATTAAAAGCTTATTTTATTGCTGAATTACAAAAAGCTTTTCCTGAAGTAGCCTTTAATGGACGTTCAAAAAACCTAGCAAAAAGCAGTTATACAATTTTAAATGTAAGATTTGCTAATGCGAATAGCATGTTGCTTTTTAGTTTGGATTTAAATGGAATTGCAGTATCTGGAGGAAGTGCTTGTCAAAGTGGAAGTAGTAAAGGTTCTCATGTATTAGAAGCGATATTACCACCTGAAGAAGCTGAAAAAACATCTGTAAGGTTTTCTTTTAGTAAAAATACAACCAAAGAAGAACTAGAATATACTATAGATAAATTAAAAGAGCTGCTTTAAAGCAGCTCTTTTAATTTTTAACTTTGTTTAGTTTTTAATAAACTTTAACAAGTTGTTTTTACCATCAATCTTTAGAAGGTATAACCCTCTTTTTAGATCGCTTACATCTAAGTTTTTACCAGCAATTAAATTGCCTTTAAAAGCTTTTACTTTTCTTCCTAAAGTATCAAATATGATTACTTGTTTAGCATCAACAGTTAAATGTAAATTATTGTCAGTTGGATTTGGGTAAACAGTTGTTAGTTTAGTTATGTTGTTAATATCATCAGTAGAAAGTGTTGCTTGACTACTACCATAGATTCGATATTCACCTGGAGCTAATGAAATCATAGCATGTGTATCTGTTACATTTATTGAGCTATTATTATCTAACAAATTATACCAAGTTCCTGTTTGTTGAAATTGAGGATTGATATTTTGAGTAGTCACTCCAAAATTACCAATAATAGTCACATATTTTAAATCAGAAGGACTGTTGTTATCTGTTAAATTGATTCTTTTTAACCCACTAGAATTGCCAACATCCATCACAAAAGTTGAGGTTTTAAATACTTGATACTTATGTTTTAATTGTATAAGCTTAGACCAAGTATCATATACCTTTTTTCTGTCAGTATTGCTAAAATAATCCCAACGTATAGGTTTGTTGCCTGTTCTTCCATTAAAGTTAATGCTAACATCATAGCCTAATTCACCAAATTGCCAAATCATTTTTGGACCGGGAACTGTAAAGAAAAAGGCTGCAGAAAGGTTAAGTCTATCTAAAGCAGTAGCTAAATTCCTTACATTGTATCCTCCAGAACTTTTTCCGTTTTGTAAGGCATCGTAGGCTAATCTTTCTTCATCATGACTTTCCATATAACTTACATTCATCGGAGCAGACCAACCTCTATTTTTATAAGAAATCCAAGAAAAATCAGACCCGCTATTTTCTCCTTTTATCGCATTTCTATAATTGTGGTTGTGATTTCCCCAGACCATAATTCCTTTTCCTTCATTCAATCGGTAATTTATCCATTGAGATTCTTCTGTATTACCACCTAAATGTTCAAAAATCACATAAAAATTAGGGTCAATTTCCCATTGATAATCTGCATATTCTTTTAATACATCTACACGATCTTGTTGGTAGTTATTAGTACAACTTTCATTATTGGTACAGTTTTGTGTAAAACCTTTGGTTAAATCCCATCTAAAACCATCAATTTTGTATTCTTCTATCCAATATTGAGCAATTCTTTTTACATAATCTTTGGTAGCTTGTTTGCTGTGATTAAAGTCGTTAAAAACACTATAAGAGTGTGTTGCTGTTTGATTAAAAAATGGACTATCTGGACTTGCTTGCCCTACATAACCACCGTTATCAGTATTCCACATTCTATAATATGGGTTTTGCCCACTAGCGTGGTTAAAAGCTACATCAATTATTACAGCGATTCCTCTAGCATGACATTCATCAATTAAAGATTTAAAAGAGTTTCTATTTCCATAATACTTATCTAATGCCATATGAAATGAAGGATTGTAGCCCCAAGATTCATTACCGTCAAATTCCATTACTGGTAAAAATTCTATGGCATTTACACCTAAATTTTGAAGATAATCTAAACGAGCTTTCACAGCATCAAAACTATGTAAGTCATCAAAGTCTCTAATTAATAACTCATAAATAACTAAATCTTCTTTTGCAGGTTTTTTAAAATTGGTGGTTTTCCAAGTATATGGTGTATCTCCAGTTCTTAATAAGGTTACTGCATGATTCGTTTTTCCAGTAGGATAAGCTGGTAAATTAGGATAAGTTGTTGCATTGATATACTGATCGTTATGCTCAGTTAAAATAACAGTAGAATAGGGGTCAGCCACTCTAGTTTTTCTTTCTATGAGATATTGATATGAATAATCAGTTTGTGGAGTTAAGCCAGAAACTTCTATCCAAAAACGATCTTTAGCACTGTCTTTTTTTAATAAGTAATTGGCATCATCGATATTCCAATTATTAAAACTACCAATTAGATGCACAAACTTTTTTCCTGGCGCATAAAAAACTAGGGTTGCTTTTGTGTTATCAGTTGGGTTTAAATTGATTCCGTCTTTCATACCTGCAGGAACAGCTGCTTCTGTTGTTGTTGGAACTATAAAAGCTTTAAACTCTTTAGAAATGGTATGTCCATTACTCGTTGCTTCTAGTACAAAATCTATATTTTCATTAACAGTTGGACTATGAGTATATGTAGTGGTATTACTTGCAGTATGGATAGTTGTTCCGTTAGCTTTTAGGGCAAAATCTGCATTTGCAGAAGAGCTTGCAGAAATAGTAATTGTTTCCCCTGTATTTAGTATTGTTGATGTAGTAGTTGGAGAGTTCAAAGTTAACTGAAAACTACCAACATTAAAAAAGAAATCATTACAACCATTGTCTTTAAACTCTTGACTACCATTTTCATTTCTAAAAACCAATCCCATTTTGGTAATTGAATTGACTTGAGCATCGGTTAGATTGTAATAGGTTTTTGGATTGATTTCTATGGTCCAAATACCATCGTTATCAGCATCACTCATTAAACCAACACCATCATCTTGTCCCCAATTTCCTTGTACATAGGTCCAAGGATTTGCATCAGTTCCTACACCAGAATGCATGTATACTTTTGTTGGGTTAGAAAATTTGTTACAATTAGTATCTGAACTATTGGTATCTACTGAAATTGTAATGGTTTGATTTGCTGAAAAAGGAGTAGGACTAATAGTAACCTGACTATAGACTTGTAAAGAGATACAAAGAAAAAGAAAAAGAGTAATTTTTTTCATGTGTTAAAGATAAAAAAAGGCTACCCTTATATAAGAATAGCCTTTAGTGTTTAATGAAATATTATTGAACAGTAACTGTTCCTTTATTATAATCTACGGTGATTTTATATGTACCATCTCCAGGAGATTTTACATTTTGCTCATCATCTCTTACAATCATTCCAGGGTATTTTTTACTTTCTCCCCAATCATTGCTCCATGATCCTTGCATTGGTAAGAATTTAAATTCATCTGAAGCTGTTAGTGTTTGAGTAATTTCAAATACTCCTTCTGATAATTTTGTAAATGCTGGTGCAGTAGCATTGTTCCAGCTATTCGGAGAACCTACTAAATGTAAAGCATCTGGTACTGTAACTAAAGAATATGAAAGCGTATTAAAGTCTACAGTTACCATATACGTTCCTGCATCTGTTACTTTAATATTTTGCTCATCATCTTGTACAATATTTCCAGAAGAGGTTTTGTCTTCTCCCCAGTCTCCATCCCAAGAGCCAGAAGTTGGTAACATTTTAAATTCTTGTCCAGCTGTGAATGTCTGAATTCTTGTAAATACTCCATTTCCAGTGGTATTAAACTGTTGTGAAGCATCTGCATTATTCCATCCATTATGAGCACCAACCATAAATAGCGTATTAATTTTAGCTAATTTATAACTTAAGGTATTGTAATCAATAATTACTACATAAGTACCAGCATCAGTTACTTTAATATTTTGCTCATCATCTTGTACAATTTTACCAGGATTCACTTTGTCTTCTCCCCAGTCACCAGTCCAAGAACCAGAAGTTGGTATCATTTTAAACTCTGCATTGGCACTAAATGTTTGTACTTTTACAAATACTCCTTTTCCGTTGTTAAAAAACTGTTGCGAAGCATCTGCATTGTTCCAACCATTATGAGAACCTACCATAAATAAGTTATCAGGAATAGCTGCTTTAAATGCAGCTAATGAAATGGTAATCTTTTCTGAAGTTCTGAATAAATCTCCAGCTGTAGTTTTAGCGATAGCTTTAATTCTAAAATCAAAATTAGTAGCAACTTCTGCAACTCCACCAGCCGCAATTACAGCATCATTTAAAGCATCATGTGTAATATTAAAAGATGTTGTATTAGAATTTCCAATAGTGCTAATTGTTGCAAAATTTGTTCCTCCTAAAGCCATTTGTACTTCATAGTTGATACTAACACTACTATTACTAGCAGCTTCAGGATCATTCCAAGTAATAGTTAAAGCAGTATCATCTGGAGTGCTACTAGAAAGTGCTTTTGTAAATGAATTATCTGGACTTGTAATTTGTGGAACCTTTACAGCAAATTTTGATATTTGAAGTAAGATGGCATTAGAAGTTGTACTTCCAGTATTTAATCGAATATAAACTGCTGTTTCTGTAAAAGATTTAATATTTGCATCTGTTAAAACAGTATTTAATTCTGCAACAGTCATAGAAAAACTATTCTTATCTGTAGATCCTAAATAAATAGGATTTGCAAATGTATTTTCTAATGAAAGCTCTACATTATAAGTAGCAGCTGAGTTAATTTCATCTGTCCATGTAATAGTAAATGCAGGATTATTAGGTAATGCAAAGTTTAAAAATACATTGCTAATTCCTGGTAGATTTAATACAAACTTAGGTTCTGGACTAGTAATTGTCAAACTGTCTTCTACTTTACAAGCGCTAAAAATTAGCGTAGTAGCAAGTAGTAAAAGACCTATTTTTTTAGTAATAAATTTCATCATTTTCTATTATAAGTTTAATGGAATTAAAATATAGTGTCCAGTTAAGTCATTAAACCAAACATCATAATCATCTTCTACTACTACAGGAATATTTCCTCCGTTTTCTGTTGCTGTTCCAGAAAAGCTAGTGGTGCTTCCAAATGTAGTGTTCGTATTTGTAATAAAGGTTACATCTCCAGGTGTTAAATGGATATTGTTGATATACCAAATATGCTTATCATGAGCTAACTGATTGATTGCCGTAGGTGTATTTCCTCCTGCAGTAGCAGAACCTTGAATAGACATTCCTGTATATACAGTAGCACCTGTTTCAGTATAAGGTTTAAAGTCAAAAGTTTTTGCTCCAAAATCTATAGTAAATTGATAATAACCAGCAGTAATTCCTGCACCTCCAGCATCAGGGAATCTTTCAGGGTCAGTTCCTCCTCCTGGATTTACTCCAATTGTTTTGCTGTCATCTGTTCCCCATTGAGGTTGCCATAATCCTTTTGTTTCTAATACTTTAAAATGTCCGTTACCGAAATAACCTGTATAATAGAATTTTTTACTATTGCTAGGATCTCTATATAAAGCAGGATTGTTGTCATTATTATTCCATCCTGGAGCAGTTGAATCTCCAACTAAATAATAATCATTAAATACATAATTAAAGTAAGGATATACTCTAAACTGAATGGTATTAGAAGTACTCTTAATTTTGTTTTGAGCACCTAAAGAAGATACAATTCTAACATAAACTGTAGCCCAATTAAAAGGATTTAATCCCGCATTTCCTGCAGCAGTATTTAATTCGCTTGTAGAAAAAGTTACATTGTTGATTCCAGTTGTATTTGATGCTACAACAGGATTTGTAAATGTATCGTCTGAAGAGAATTCAATTGCATAATTCACTGCAACTTGTTGTCCGTATTCTGCTTCTTTCCATGTTAATGTTAAAGCAGGGTTATTGGTGTTGTTAGCATCTAATTTAATATCAGTAATACTAACATCTGATAATACCGGTGCTACCGGTGTACTTACTTCAAATAGCTCTGAAGAATCATCACAGCCAACAAATATTAGCAATATAACTGCTAAGAATGAAGCAAATGATGTTTTATATATTGTTTTCATAATGTAATTCTTAAGTTATAATATTAATATCCAGTGTTTTGTTTAAGCTTAGGACTGGTTGCTAAACTAGCAGATGGAATAGGGTATAGCTTCATGTGAGCTGGTAAAGCAATTCCATTACTACCATTTCCTTTCCACGACCAGTTATAAGAACCTCCAGTAAACTTATTATATCTAATTAAGTCCTGTCTTCTGTGTGCTTCCCAGTGCAATTCTCTTGCGCGCTCGTCTAAGATAAAATCTAAGGTTAATTCAGCATTAGAAATAGCATTGGCATTATTAGCTCTTGTTCTTAAAGAATTAATATATCCACGAGCTTTATCAATAGTAGCTCCAGTTCCTCCTCTTACATGTGCTTCTGCATACATAAGGTATACATCTGCTAATCTAAATAAAGGGAAATCGGTATCTACAAAAGTTTGATCTACTCCAAAACCACCAGTAGATTTTGCATTAGAATACTTTTCAATAATGTATCCAGAATCTTTATCAGAAATATCAGTAATATCAATATTTCTATTTGCAGAAATAATGGTATTTCTAGTATCGTTAGAGAATGAACCATCTGCAAATAAATTTGCAAATTGCTTTCTAACTCTTAGAGCTCCACCCCAACCACCGGCACCAACACCTAAAGCAGTTCCGTTTTGTTCTAAGCTTCCAACTTGACCATTAATCATCACCGTTGTAGGTCCGTAGTTCTGTGTATATAAACCATCAGAAATAATTGGGAAAATGATTTCGTTTTTAGCAGAGTTTACATCATTATCTGCCATAAAATTGTGTAAATAATTTGTAGCTAAAGTATATCCACCACCAATTATCTTATCACAGTACTCAATAGTTTCAGAATACTTTTCTTGACCGATATACACTTCTGCATTTAAATAAATCTTAGCTAGAATCATCCAAGCAACCGCTTTATCGGCTCTACCGTGCTCATTTTGCATTGGACCTGGTAAATCGGCTTCAATGGCTTTTAATTCAGTTTCTATATAGTCGAATAATTTTGCTCTATCTGCTACTTCAGGAACAGCATTGATTGGGTCATCTTCTGTTAAAAAGTTAGACTGACCAAAAAGATCCATCATATAATAGTAAGATAATGCTCTTAATAATCTCGCTTCAGCTCTATATTTTACAATTTCAGTTCTTGTAGCAGCAGAAACATTTCTACTGTCTAATTTTGCTGTTGTTGTTTCTCTTAAAAAGTTATTGGCAAAAGCTACAGTAACCATTGTTCTACCAAACATTCCTAAAATAATAGGATTTTGAGCAGTCCATAGGTTTCTTTGAATTTCTCTTGTTCCAGGATCGTTTTCATAAGACCAAATCATTTGATCTGCAGACAAGGTTTGTAGGTATAATAAAACCCTACCAAACTGACTTGTTCCTGCGTCTAATCCTTGAATGTTAGAAGAACCTGCACCATCAACTCCTGTCAATGCTAAGTTGGCATAAATTCCAGCCAATGCTTCTTTATAAGCAGTTTCTTTTTTGAAAAAATCCTCTCCCAATAAAGTTTGATCATCATTAGGAACAATGTTAAGGTCTCCAGTACATGAAGTACTTACAATTGAAAAAATAAATACGAGTGTAAATATTTTAAATCTGTTTAAATTTATTTTCTTCATGGGTAGATTTTTAGAATTTAATATTAGCTCCAAATAAAATGGTTCTTGCTCTAGGATAAATTAAATTATCGATACCATTAAACACTTCTGGATCTAAACCAGAATAGTTAGTCCAAGTAAATACATTTTGAACTCCAGACCATAAACGAACACTACTATTAGGGAAATCTTTAAATGGTCTATCAATAGTATAACCTAAAGTAATATTATCCATTTTTAAGAACGATGCATTTTCGATATAAATATCAGAAATAATTACATCAGAAGTATTTTGGAATCCAGTACTCCCAACACTTGTTGGAATGTTTCCTAATACAGAATTATCTTGTAGTAATGCATATTGTGATCTAGATGAATTTACATTGTTGTAATTGTAATTACCAATGTTTGCTCTTAAGTTAAATGATAAATCGAATTTTTTATAGCTAAAGTTACTTTGGAATCCTAAGATTACATCTGGATTAGGACTTCCTTTTAAGTAACGATCATCATCATTTATTACATTGTCTCCATTTGTATCTACATAAGCACCTTCAATTGGTTTTCCAGCTGAATCGTATAATTGTTTAAATACATAATATGAATTAGGTGCATATCCTTCTCTAAAAAGTTGAATATAGTTTCCAGTTCCACCAGCGATACCACCAGTTGTAACATCTTGTCCTAAGGCTAATTCTTTAATTTTTCTATCTAAGAAAGTAGCATTAAAATTAAAGTCCCAATTAAAATCATCTGTATTGATAGCATCAACATTTGCAGAAAATTCTAAACCTTTAATCTCTAATTCTCCAATATTTTGGATAATTCTGTTGGTAAAGTTACTTCCGTCTGCTACGGCTGCTTCAAATAATAAATCGGTAGAGTTCTTTTTAAATACACCTAAAGTACCAGAAATTTTATTATCAAATAAACCATAATCTACACCAACTTCTAGCGTAGTAGTTTCTTCCCATTTTAGATTAGGGTTGATTTCTGAAGGAATTGTTGATTTAATTGGAACACCACCAAATAAGTATTGTGAGTTCTGATTACCAAAACGATATCTTTCTAAAAAGATGTCTCTTTGTGTCACATCTTGCTGTCCAGTAACACCAAAACTAGCTCTTAATTTTAAGTTAGAAATAATGTTAGAATCTTGTAAGAAATCTTCATTACTCATATTCCATGCTATAGCAGCTCCTGGGAAATTACCCCATCTATTTGCTTCATTAAATCTAGAACTACCATCTCTTCTAAAGTTTAACGTTAAAAGATATTTATCTAAGAATGAAAAGTTAGCTCTTGTAAAGAATCCAATTAATACGACATCTGGATCTGCGAAAGTGGTAGAAAAATTATTTGGGTTTTTTCTGTTTCCTGTATTGCTACCAGAGTTTTCAAATTTTTGATACGAATAACCTGCAGTTACATCTGTTTTGAAATTTTCAAACTTTTTTGTGTAATTTAAGTATCCGTCAAGTAATGTGTTTTTTCTGTTTTGTGCTCCTTCAGAATTGTTACCTACAAATATTGCATTAGATGGATGAGGAACATTTTCTGGAGTTACATTTGTAGTCGTTGCTTCAATTTTATCATATCCTAAGTTAACAACGGCTTTTAATTCTGGTAAGAAATGAAATTTATAATCGAATTTTAAATTTCCATATTGTCTAAAAACAAAACCAGTAATGTTATTTTGTAATAAGGCTGCAACAGGGTTTTGAGTTCCGTTTGCAGGTTCACCATTTACTAAATGTTGGTAAAAACCTCCAAAAGGAGAAGAAGCATCGTACACTGGTTGTGTAGGATCGTAGCGTAAAGCAGCTCCTAATTGTCCTTTATCAGCAAATCTACTAATTTCAAAAGCTCTGTTATAGTTTAAGTTTACTTTTAAATGATCATCAAAAAATGTAGGACTCATTGCTAAAGAGAAGTTCCTTCTATTAAATTTTGATGTCAATAAAGACCCTTCAATTTCAGAAAAGTTTACTGTAAGTCTTGTAGGAATACGCTCAAAAAGAGCTCCTCTTGCAGTTAAGTTATGTTGACTAGATAAGGTGTTTCTTAATACTTCATCTTGCCAATCAGTATTTGCATTTCCTAATAAGTTTGTGTTTAAAGTAACACCATTTACTGGTTGTGAATTTACTAAACTTCTAAACTGATCTGCATTAAATACATTAATTCTATCATTTACACTACCTAAACTATATTGTACATCATAGTTTAAGCTATATTGAGTTCTTCCTTTTTTAGTTGTAATAATAATAACACCATTCGAAGCTCTTGATCCGTAGATAGCTGTAGAAGAAGCATCCTTCAATACAGAAAAAGATTCGATATCATTTGGATTGATATTAGCAAGAATACCTCTAGAACCACTAGTACTATTATTATCAATTGGCAATCCATCAATAATAATTAAAGGATCGTTAGAGGCATTAATAGAAGAACCTCCTCTAATTCTAATTGCAGAACCAGAACCTGGAGCCCCACCAGTAGTAATACTAACTCCAGCAACTCTACCACTTAATAGGTTTTCTGGAGTAACAATATTTCCTTTTGTAAAATCTTTTGCAGTAATTGCTTCTACAGAACCTGTAGCATCTTTTACTGTTGTAGTACCATAACCAATGATAACTACTTCATCTAGTTTTGCTGTTTCTTCTTCTAATTCAACTGTTAAATTAAAGTTAGAAGCTAGCGTCACTTCTTTGTTTTGATAACCTAAAAAACTAAAGACTAATACATCACCTGTTTTAACGTTAGTTAGTTGAAAGTTACCATCAAAATCTGTAGAGGTACCTTTGCTTGTACCTTTCACTACAATACTAACTCCAGGTAGTCCACTACCTGTAGTTTTCTCTTTAACAACACCTTTTACCGTTTGTTGTGCAAACATTGTAAACGATGTACATAAAAGAATACCAATTAATAATAATTTAATTTTTTTCATGTATATTTTTGTTAAATAAATAACCGTAAATTTGATGTTCGATTAACAATAAATTTACATTCCACTTGGTGAATATAGAAACTAATTCAATAGATTCTAAATTTCGAAACTCACGAAAACGGTTTCGTGTTGACAACTTTTTTAAAAAAGATTCAAAAAAACAAAAAAAGAGGTCTTAAAATTTACAATTTTGTAAAATATGAAGCAAAAAATTACCATAAAGACAATTGCTAAAGAGTTAGGTGTTTCCACTTCAACAGTTTCTAAGGCTTTAAAAGATAGTCATGAAATTAGTGTTGAGACCAAAGAAAAAATAAAAGCCTTTGCTGATTATTATCAATACAAACCAAATAATCTTGCTTTGCAATTGCGTAACCAACGTACCAATGTAATTGGTGTAATGCTTCCTAAAATTGTACATCATTTTTTCTCCACAGTAATCAAAGGAATCGAAGAAGGAGCAAGAGAAAAAGGATATCGTATTATGGTATGTTTTTCTAATGAATCTTATGAGCATGAAGTAGAAAATTTAAAAGTATTGTCTAATGGTAGTGTAGATGGATTAATTGTATCTATATCTAATGAAACACTAGAAAATAAGAGTTTTAATCATTTTCATGATTTGATTAATGAGGACATTCCTCTAGTAATGTTTGATCGTGTACAAGATGAAATCCTTTGTGACAAAGTGATTGTAGATGATATTGGTGCGGGTTATAAAGCTACTAAACATTTGATACAAACAGGATGTCAAAATATAGCTATTTTAACTACTCCAAAGCATGTAATTGTTGGAGAACATAGAAAACAAGGCTATGAAAAGGCTTTAAAAGAAAATGGACTTAAGGTCAATTATAAATTGATAAAAGAGCTTGATGAAAGCAAAGATATTGATGCTCAAATTGCTTCTGTATTTGAAGAGTCAATAGATGCTGTTTTTGCTGTTAACGAAATTTATGCAGCCAAAGCTATTAAAATAGCTAAAGAAAAAGGAATCAAGATTCCAGAAGAATTATCGGTAGTTGGTTTTACCGACGGACTCATTTCTGAGTATTCTTCGCCTTCTATAACAGCCATTGTACAGCACGGTAATATTATGGGAAAACAGGCTGTTGAAATGCTCATTGAACGTATCGAAAATGAAAATCAAAAGTTGCCACCAAGAGTAAAAGTGATTTCTAGTAATTTACATTTAAGAGAGTCGAGTAGATAATTTTTTAGTTCTTCAATTAAAAAAAAATTATATCTTTACCGCAATTATTAACAGATTTATCAATAAATTTTCATTCCACACACGTAAAATTGATAAGTCTAAACGCTTATCGTAGTATTAACTAAATAATTACGATAATGAACAAGCGTAAGTTAAGTTTCTGGCAAATCTGGAACATGAGTTTTGGGTTTCTAGGAATACAGTTCGGGTTCGCCTTACAAGGTGGATTTATGTCAAGAATTTTTCAAACACTAGGAGCAGGTAAAGAAGATATTCCTTTTTTATGGGTTGCTGCACCTTTAACAGGATTGCTAGTACAACCAATCATAGGTTATCTAAGTGATAGAACTTGGAGTACAAAATGGGGTAGAAGAAGACCATATTTTTTAATAGGTGCTGTTTTAAGTTCTCTAGCTTTATTTTTTATGCCTTATTCTTCTGCTTTATGGATGGCAGCAGGATTCTTATGGATTTTAGATGCTTCTATTAATATTTCTATGGAGCCTTTTAGAGCCTTGGTAGCAGATAAATTACCAGAATCTCAAAGATCTTATGGATTTGTAGTACAAACACTCATTATTGGTATTGGAACATGGATTGCAAGTAATTTACCATGGATGGTTTCTGAATTAGGAGTTAGTAACTCAGCAGCGTCTGGTGTAATACCTATGTCTGTAAAAGTAGCTTTTAGTATTGGAGCTTTTGTGTTTTTAGCAAGTATTTTATATACCGTTTTTACTACAGAAGAATATCCTCCAGAAGATATGGAAGAGTTTGAAAAAGAAAGGGCAAAAAAGAACAATTTCATTCCAGATATTCTTAATAATATTGGAAGCATGCCATTAACAATGAAAAAATTAGGAGTTATACAATTCTTTTCTTGGTTTGCTTTTTTTACTATGTGGAGTATGGCAAATCCAGCTTTAACAGAACATGTTTATAAAACTCCGGCGCCTGTAAAATCAGAATATAATATGTCTGATGTAGCACAAGCAGAAGCTTTTAATACAGCAAATACAAAATTTCAAGAATCATCTAACCTTGTAGGTTCTGCAATGGGAGTTTATGGATTGTCTTCAATGGCATTTGCTTTACTATTAACATTTTATACTTCAAAAAGAAGAATCAATAGAAAGTTGGTTCATATGTTTTCCTTAATTCTTGGTGGGTTAGGTTTCTTATATATGAATATCACTTCGCCAGAAAACTTAAAATATAGTTTTGTTCTTATCGGTTTTGCATGGGGTAGTATTTTATCTATGCCATATGCAATGTTATCCAGTTCTGTAGATCCTAAAAAAATGGGAGTAATAATGGGAATCTTCAATATGTTTATTGTGATTCCACAAATTATTGCTGCTTTAGGAGGTATCAATTTTATCTCAAGTTTATTAGGAGAAGAAGCAATTAATGCCATGACAGTAGCTGGAATAAGTTTAATTATTGCTGGAGTTTGTAACCTATTAATTACAAATAAAAATGCAATTACATACCAAGCAGAAGAACTATAGAAATGAGTAAAAAAGGATTCATATTTGACCTTGATGGGGTGATTGTTGATACCGCTAAGTATCACTTTTTAGCCTGGAAAAAATTAGCAAATGAGATTGGAATAGATTTTTCAATTGAACAAAATGAACAATTAAAAGGAGTAAGCAGAGTAAAATCTTTAGAGAAGATTTTGGCTTGGGGAAACAAAGAGGTTTCACAAGATAAGTTTATGGAATTAATGGCAAAGAAGAATACAGATTATTTAGACTTTATTGCTTCAATGAAAGAAGATGAAATTCTTCCTGATGTTCCAAAAGTTTTAAACCATTTAATTGATAAAAATCAAGCAATAGCTTTAGGTTCTGCAAGTAAAAATGCTAGAAACATATTACGAAAAGTAAACTTAATTGAGCAATTTGAAGTAATTGTTGATGGTAATGATGTTACCAAAGCAAAACCAGATCCTGAAGTGTTTTTAAATGCTGCAAATTCTTTAAAAATAAAAGCAAAAGATTGTATTGTTTTTGAAGATTCTGTTGCTGGGGTTCAAGCAGCAAACAAAGCAAATATGGTGTCTATTGGTATTGGAGAAAAAGACGTATTGCACGAAGCAAGCTATGTTTTTAAAGATTTTACAGAAATATCAGTAGCATTTATTGAAAAATTAATAAACGAATAAAAACTCGAAAGAGTCTAAAAATATAATCAACAATGAATTTAGATTATATAATACCAAATGAGTGGAGTATTATAGAAGAAGGTTTCGACGCTTCTAAAATAACATCTTCAGAAAGTCTTTTTAGTATTGGTAATGGTGCCATGGGGCAACGTGCTAATTTTGAAGAAGATTATTCAGCAGCTACTTTTCAAGGTAGTTATATTGCTGGTGTATATTATCCAGATAAAACAAGAGTAGGATGGTGGAAAAATGGCTATCCAGAATATTTTGCCAAAGTGTTAAATGCTCCAAGTTGGATAGGAATTCATGTTACAATTAATAATGAAGTATTTGATTTAAACACATGTACTGAAGTAAATGAGTTTCGAAGAGAATTGAATATGAAAAAAGGTTGGTTATCTAGAAGTTTTGTAGCCACCTTAAAAAATGGTGTAACAATAAAAGTAGTTTCTAAACGATTCTTAAGTTTAGATATTGAAGAATTAGGAGCGATAGAATATTCAATTACACCAATAAACACTGAAGCATCTATTAGTTATCAACCATATATAGATGCTGGTATTACGAATGAAGACAGCAATTGGGATGACCAATTTTGGAGCACTACAGAGGTGTTGCATCAAGAAGAAAAGGCATTTATAAAATCTCATACAATGAAAACTAATTTTCACGTATGTACTTTTATGGAGTCGCATTTTACAATTGGTAACAAATCGGTAAATCTTACGCCAAAGGTTATTTCATCAGAAAATAAAATCGGAATTGAGTATACTGCAAATATTCAAAAAAATGAACCTTTTACTATTTATAAATACGGAGGTTATATTGTAGATAGAAATCAGCCAAAAGAAGAACTAGTTACTAAAGCTAAAAAGGTTTTAGATACAGCAAGTAAACAAGGTTTTTCTGTTTTATTAGAAAAACATCAAGAAGCTTGGGCTAACATATGGGAAATGGCAGATATTAGTATTGAAGGTGATGTAAAAGCTCAACAAGGAATCCGATTTAATATTTTCCATTTAAATCAAACATATTTGGGTACTGATGCGAAACTTAATATAGGTCCAAAAGGTTTTACAGGAGAAAAATATGGAGGAAGTACTTATTGGGATACAGAAGCTTATTGTATTCCGTTTTACATGGCTACTAAAGACCAAAAAGTAGCACGAACTTTATTAGAATATAGGTACGAACATTTAGAAAAAGCTATTGAAAATGCGGCAAAGTTAGGATTTAAAAATGGAGCTGCTTTATATCCAATGGTTACGATGAATGGTGAAGAGTGTCATAACGAATGGGAAATTACTTTTGAAGAGATTCATAGAAATGGAGCCATCGCTTTTGCTATATACAACTATTACAGATATACCAACGATTACTCATATATTCCAGAAAAAGGCTTAGAAGTTTTAATTGGAATTGCTCGTTTTTGGCAACAAAGAGCAACCTATTCTACTGCTAAAAAGAAATATGTAATTCTAGGAGTAACTGGACCAAATGAATATGAGAATAACATCAATAACAATTGGTATACAAATTATATTGCGCAATGGTGTATCAATTTTGCATTAGAAAATATTGATAAAGTAAAAGCAGAGTATCATAATGATTACCTTAGAATAAAAGATAAAGCACAGTTTAGCTCAGAAGAATTGTCTCAATGGAAAGAAGTGGCAGAGAACATGTTTTTTCCTTTTTCAGAAGAGCATCAAGTATTTTTACAACAAGATGGTTTTTTAGATAAAGAATTGGTTACAGTAAGCGATTTAGATGCTTCTCAACGTCCTATAAACCAACATTGGTCTTGGGATCGAATTTTAAGATCTCCTTATATAAAACAAGCCGATGTGCTACAAGGATTCTATTTCTTTGAAAGTGATTTTACTACTTCTCAGTTGAAAAAGCATTATGATTTTTATGAGCCTTTTACGGTTCATGAAAGTTCATTATCTCCTTGTGTACATAGTATTATTGCTGCAAAACTGGATAAAATGGATAAGGCTTATGAGTTTTATCTAAGAACTTCTCGATTAGATTTAGATGATTATAATCATGAAGTACATGAAGGATTACACATTACTTCTATGGCAGGAACATGGATGAGTATTGTTGAAGGATTTGGAGGAATGCGAATTAAAAACAATACATTAAGCTTTGAGCCAAAAATTCCGACTCAATGGAAATCCTATTCATTTAAAATTAATTTTAGAGAGCAAATAGTTAAGGTTACGGTAAGTAAAGAAAAGGTTAATATTGAATTAGATGGCACAAAAGAACTAAAGATTTTAGTGAATGATAAAGAAACACTGATTACCCCTAATAGTTTTATTGTAGTGTAATTATAAAAGCCTCACAAGCTTTGTGGGGCTTTTTCTTAAATCTTAGATATAAATATAAAATTAGCATGTAATGAGAATTTTTAAATTGATAATCGTTTTAACCCTTTTTATTTCTTGTAAAAAGAACCAAGAGAAAAATGTTGTTACTCAATCAAAACAAAATGTTTCAAATACCTATCTTGAGCGAGTAGAACCTCCAAATTGGTTTATTGGTTTTAAAAATTCACGATTGCAGTTATTGGTAAAAGAAAACGGAATTGGAGCAGCAACTCCAATTATTTCTTATCCAGGAGTTCGTATAACAAAAGTACATAAAGCTAAAAGCAATAATTATTTATTTATTGATGTAGAAATTGATGCAAATACTCAGCCAGGTACATTTGATATTGTTTTTACTCAAAAAAATCAACCAGAAAAAAGACATACTTACGAACTGAAAGCAAGAAAAACATCTGCAACTAATTTTAAAGGTTTTGACAGTTCTGATGCAATTTATTTAATTACTCCTGATCGTTTTGCGAATGCAGATGCTACCAATGATATCAATACCAAGTTAAAAGAGCAAATCATAGATAGAAGCCATGGCTATAAAAGGCATGGTGGAGATATCAAAGGAATTACAAATCATTTAGATTATATAAAAGATTTAGGTTTTACAGCTATTTGGCCAACTCCAGTATTAATTAATGATATGCCAGAAGGTTCATATCATGGATACGCAATGACAGATTTCTATAAGGTTGATCCTCGTTTTGGTAGCTTAGAAGAGTATAAAAATCTTTCTAAAGAATTAGCGAAGAGAGGAATGAAATTGATAATGGATCAAGTAGCTAATCATTGTGGTTTAGAACACTGGTGGATGAAAGATCTTCCTTTTAAAGATTGGATAAACTACCAAGCTTACTACGAAAAAAACAAAGAAAATTGGTCTTGGAAAACAGTAAAAAACTCAAGTCATAGAAGAACTACCAATCAAGATTTATATGCGGCCAATATTGATAGAAAAGAAAATAATGAGGGTTGGTTTGTTGCAGCAATGCCAGATTTAAACCAACGCAACCCTTTTATGGCAAACTATATTATTCAGAATAGTATTTGGTGGATAGAAACCTTAGAATTAGGAGGAATAAGGCAAGATACTTATCCATATCCAGATAAAACGTTTATGGCAAATTGGGTTAATGCAATCATGAAAGAATATCCTAATTTTTCTATTGTAGGAGAAGAATGGAGTTACAATCCTTTGTTGATTGGTTATTGGCAAAAAGGAGCAAAAAATAAAGACGCTTATCAATCTAATTTAAAATCTACCATGGATTTTGCCATGCAACAACATGTAGTAGATGCGTTAAATGAAAAAGAAAGTTGGGACAAAGGTTTGGTGAAAATTTACGAAGGATTGGCAAATGATTTCCATTATGCTAGTCCAAAAGATATTATGATATTTCCAGACAATCATGATAAAAGCAGAATCTATACTCAGTTAAAAGAGAATGCTGTCCATACCAAAATGGCGTTGTCTATGTATGCGGTTTTACCTAGAATATTTCAAATGTATTATGGAACAGAAATTTTAATGGATGATACTGATAATCCAGGAGATCATGGTTTAATTAGAACCGATTTTCCAGGTGGATGGGAAGGAGATGCCGTAAATGCATTTACAGGAAAAGGATTGACTAAAGCACAAAAAGACATGCAAGTTTTTATAAAGACTTTACTCAATTACCGAAAAAATAGTATGGCAATTCAAAAAGGAAAAACCATTCATTTTGCTCCTAAGAATGGCGTATATTTTTTATTTAGAGTTTTTGAAGAAGAAACGGTTGTCCATATTTTAAATAAAAACGAAGAAGCCATTCTTATTGATTTAAATCGTTTTGAAGAGATGAAATTGACTGGTAAAGCATTGAAAAATATCTTTACCAATGAACTTATCAATTGGAATGAGTCAATGAAGTTAAAAAGCAAAGGGAGTTTAATATTAACTACAAAATATGATCGTGAAAAAAAGAATTAGTGTATTATTTTTATTCTTAACATTTCATTTAACAGCACAAGTAACAATTGTAGTTGATGAATTACCAACGGAAACTCCTAAAAACGTTCCAATATTCATATCAGGAAATTTTGAAGGTTGGTCTGGTGGTAAAAAAGAATACCAATTAGAACAAAAAGGCGCATCTTATATGATAAGCCTGCCTAATCTTTCTAAAACAATCCTATTTAAATTTACTCAAGGTTCTTGGAAAACAGTAGAATGTGCACAAGACGGGACAAGTATTGATAATAGAAGTTATAAGTTTAATAAAGCCAATGACACCTTAAGAGTTAAGATCGCTGGTTGGGACCATTTAGCAAGTACAGGAAAAAAATCAACAGCTACTAAAAATGTAAAACTTGTATCTGAAACATTTGAAATACCACAGTTACAGAGAAAGCGTAAGGTTCAAATATATTTGCCGCCAGGTTATAATAAGTCAAAAGAAGCGTATCCTGTAATTTATATGCACGATGGGCAAAATCTTTTTGATAATGAAACTTCTTTTTCTGGTGAATGGGGAGTAGATGAAACTCTGAATAAATTGTATGAAGAACACAATTTAAAATTGATTGTTGTTGCTATTGACAATGGTGGTTCAAAACGTTTGGACGAATATTCTCCATGGAAAAACAGCAAATATGGAGGAGGAGAAGGAAATGCTTATTTGTCATTTATTACCCAAACCTTAAAACCATATATCGATACCAATTATAAAACGTTAAAGGATAAAAAAAATACAGCAATAATAGGTAGCTCAATGGGAGGATTAATTTCTCATTATGCTGCATTAAAATATCCTACAGTTTTTGGAAAAATAGGAGTGTATTCTCCAGCTTTTTGGTTTGCTCCACAAATTTTTGATTACTCTAAAAGCAAGGCAAATTTAAAAGATACTAAAATGTATTTTCTAGCAGGAGGAAAAGAAGGTAGTAATACGACTCGTAATGAAATTAGCCAAACGGTTAAAGATATGCATACAATGGAGCATGTTTTAAAAGAGCATGGTTTTGTATCAAACAATATTAAAAGTAAGGTTGTTCCTAAAGGAAAACATAACGAAGAATTATGGAGAAATAATTTTGAAGAAACAATTCAATGGCTGTTTAAAAGCTACTTAAAACCGAGAAAGTTTATCAAGGCTATTAATGCAAATAATCAATTAAAAATAAAAGTTTCTGACGGAACATATTCGATACAGTTTTATGATGCTGCAATTGTAGAAACTTCATTTCTTCCTTCAGATCAAGAAGATCAACAAAGAAAACCATCGCATGCAGTAGTATTAGATAAAGCTTACAACAAAATAAATTTTACAGAAAATGATGAAGAAATACTTTTTAAGACCAACGAATTATCTGTTAAAATAACAAAGCAACCGTTTGCTATTTCTTATTGGTATAAAGGAAAAGAATTGATCTCAGAAAAAAATGGTTATCAAAGAAATGATGATTTTGAAACTCTTCAATTTGAGCTAAATTCAACCGAAGTATTATATGGTAGTGGAGCAAGAGCTTTGGGAATGAATAGAAGAGGAAATCGTTTACGTTTGTATAATAGAGCACATTATGGTTATGAAGAAAAATCTAGTTTAATGAATTTTACCATGCCATTGGTACTTTCTTCAAAACAATATGCAATTCATTTTGACAATGCGCCAATCGGATATTTAGATTTAGATAGTAAGAAAAATAATACATTAACTTACGAAACTATTTCAGGAAGAAAAACCTATCAGGTAATCGCTGGTAATTCTTGGTTAGATTTATTAGATAATTATACGCATTTAACGGGTAAACAACCGATGTTGCCACGTTGGGCATTAGGTAATTTTTCTAGTCGTTTTGGTTACCATTCACAACGAGAAACGGCATATACGATCCAAAAGTTTAAAGAAGAACAAATCCCTGTTGATGCAGTTATTTTAGACTTGTTTTGGTTTGGAAAAGACGTACAGGGAACAATGGGGAATTTAGAAGTTTATAAAGATTCTTTCCCTGATATGAAAAAAATGGTTAGCGACTTTAAAAAGCAAGGCGTAAAAACAATTTTAATTACTGAGCCATTTGTATTATCGACCTCAAAAAAATGGAAAGAAGCTGTTCAAAAAGACATTCTAGCTAAAGATTCTGTTGGTAAGCCAGCACAGTTTGATTTTTATTTTGGAAATACAGGAATTATAGATATTCATAAACCAACAGGAAAAAGTTGGTTTTGGAATATTTATAAAGAGATTAAAAATTTAGGAGTTGCAGGTTTTTGGGGGGATCTAGGTGAACCAGAAATGCATCCTTCTTGGGTACAACATGCAACAGGTTCTGCCAATGAAATTCATAATATTTACGGACATGATTGGGCTGGTTTAATTTACAAAGGTTATCAAAAAGAATATGCAAATGAACGTCCATTTATTTTGATGAGAGCTGGATATTCTGGTTCTCAGAGATTTGGAATGGTTCCTTGGTCTGGAGATGTTAATAGATCTTGGGGAGGTTTGCAAAGTCAACCAGAGATTTCATTACAAATGGGTATTCAAGGGATGGCTTATATGCATTCAGATTTAGGAGGTTTTGCTGGAGCAAACTTAAACGACGAATTGTATGTTAGATGGTTGCAATATGGTGTATTTCAACCAATTTTTAGACCTCATGCACAAGAAGAAGTTCCTAGTGAGCCCGTATTTCGTTCAGATAAAGCAAAACGTTTGGCAAAAACAGCTATTGAGTTAAGATATGGTTTATTGCCCTATAATTATCAGTTGGTTTTTGAAAACAATCAATCTGCTAAACCATTAATGCGCCCATTGTTTTTTGAGGATGCTACTTTAAAAACAATAGCAACTTCGTATTTATGGGGGAATGATTTTTTAATTAGTCCAGTTTTATCTTCTAAAATCAAAAAGCAACAAGTACATTTTCCAAATAACACGGTTTGGTTCGATTTTTATTCTGATAAAAGAATTGCAAATACTTCTCTTGTAGAAGTTAATCTTATAGAAGAATCAATTCCAACTTTTGTAAGAGCGGGAGCATTCATTCCGTTAGCAAAACCAATACAAACTACAGATAATTACAACTTCAATACATTAGATATTCATTATTATCATGATGAAACAGTAAAAACGAGTAAACGTCATTTCTATAATGATGATGGACTTACTGCGAATGCTTACGAGAAAGGAATGTATGAATTGTTAAGTATCGAAAGTAAATACAAAAACAACCAATTGGTATTACACTTTAGTAATGAAATTGGAAAACAATTTTTTCCTAGAAAAAAGAAATACATGATTGTTATTCACAATATTTTGAATGCACCTAAACAAGTTTTTATAGGAAAAAAGAAGGTAAAAATTCAATGGAATGCTGTTGCTAAAACATTAAAAATACCATTTAAATGGAATACCAAAAAAGCGAAAAACATCACTATAAAATTATAAGAATGAAAAAAGTTATCGTGGCTTTTATTGCCGTATTAAGTATTGTAAGTTGTAAAGAGTCTAAGAAGGTTGCGATTAAATCATCTGTGCCTTTTGTATGGAATAATGCTACTGTGTATTTTTTATTGACTGATCGTTTTAATAATGGAGATACTACTAATGATATTCAGTTTGAAAGAACTCAAAAAACAGGAAAACTTAGAGGTTTTGAAGGCGGAGATATCAAAGGAATTACTCAAAAGATAAAAGAGGGATACTTTGATAAGCTTGGGGTAAATGCTATTTGGATGACTCCCATCGTAGAACAAATTCATGGAGGTACAGATGAAGGTACTGGATTAACGTATGGTTTTCATGGATATTGGACTAAAGATTGGACAAAAATTGATCCAAATTATGGAACCAAAAAAGATTTAAAAGAGTTGGTTGCTACAGCGCATAAACATGGGATTAGAATTTTATTAGATGCCGTGATTAATCATACAGGTCCAGTAACAAAAAAAGATCCTGTTTGGCCAAGTGAGTGGGTTAGAACAAGTCCACAATGCACCTATAATTCTTATAAAAATACCATTACTTGTACGTTGGTTAAAAACTTACCAGATATAAAGACAGAGAGTAATGAAGCTGTTGAATTGCCAAAGCAATTAATTGAAAAATGGAAATCTGAAGGTAGATATGAAGAAGAAAAAGCTGAGTTAGATGCATTTTTTAAGAGAACGGGATACCCTAGAGCACCTAGATTTTACATTATCAAATGGCTAACAGATTATATTACAGAATTCGGAATTGATGGTTATAGAGTGGATACTGTAAAGCATACCGAAGAAAATGTATGGCAAGAGTTTAGAACAGAGTGTGATTATGCTTTTACACAGTGGAAAGCCAACAATCCTGATTTAGTTATGGATGCAAATGATTTCTATTTAACTGGAGAAGTTTATGGCTATGGAATCAGTGGAGGTAAGTATTATAATTTTGGTGACAAAGCAGTAAACTATTTTGATAAATCATTTAACAGTTTAATCAATTTTGAATTTAAATGGAATGCCAAGCAATTGTCTAACGAAGATATGCATACTAAGTACGATAGTATTTTAAAACATAATTTAAAAGATTATGGTGTTTTAAACTATTTAAGTTCACATGATGACGGACAGCCTTTTGACCCAGCAAGAAAGCAGATAAAAGAAACAGCTAATCGTTTATTATTAGGTTTGGGAGCTTCTCAAATTTATTATGGAGATGAATCTGCTCGTTCTTTAATTATTGAAGGAACAGTTGGAGATGCAACTTTACGATCATTTATGAATTGGAATGAGATTACTAATGATAAAGAGACAAAAGATGTACTTTCTTATTGGCAAAAATTAGGACAGTTTAGAAAGAATCATCCAGCAGTTGGAGCAGGAAAACATCAAATCTTATCTAAAGAGCCTTATGTGTTTTCTAGAACTTTTATACAAGAAGATTATCAAGATAAAGTAGTAATTGGTTTAGACTTAAAAGCAAATGAAGTTTCTGTAGGATCAGTATTTAAAGAAGGCGAAACTATAAGAGATGCTTACTCAAATACACTTTTAAAAGTTAAAAATGGAAAAGTAAAAGTACTAAGTAATCAGTCAATTTTATTATTAGAAAAACATAACAATTAAATCAAAATATGAAAAAAATCTCCCTTTTGTTGATGAGTATTTTGGCATTTTATTCATGTCAGAAAGAAGAAGTTAAAACGATATCCTCTCCAAATAATAATTTAAAAGTAGAAGTTGGATTAGGGCAAAACAAAGCTCCGTTTTATATTGTAAAGAAAGAAAATGAAGTAGTAGTTGATACCTCTTATTTAGGATTTGAGTTTAAAAATGCTCCTGCATTAAAAAACAATTTACGTATAGTAAGCGTAGAAACAGCATCTTTTGATAATGTTTGGGAAATGCCTTGGGGAGAACAAGAAAAAGTAATTAATAACTATAATGAGTTAAGAGTAAACTTACAAGAAACTGCAACACCTAATCGTAAATTCTCTGTTGTCTTTAAAGTGTATGATGATGGTTTAGGTTTCCGTTATGAGTTTCCAAAGCAAGAAAATCTTAAAGAAGTATTTATTACAGAAGAGCAAACAGCATTTAATTTGACAGAAGATTATAAAACCTTTTGGATTCCAGGAGATTGGGATATTTATGAGCATTTGTATAATACCACACCTTTATCAAAAATTGATGCTTTATCGAAAAGAAACCATAGTAATTTAGCGCAAACAAGTATTCCGAATAATGCTGTAAATACTCCTGTGACTATGGTCGGAAAAAATGGCTTGCATTTAAGTTTTCATGAAGCTGCTTTAGTAGATTATTCTGGAATGACTTTAGGAGTTGATACTAACAACTTTAATCTAAAAAGTATATTAGTAGGCTCAGATAATAAAGATTATAAGGTACATAGAACTTTGCCATTTCATACACCTTGGAGAACGATTCAAGTTACCGATAATGCCCCAGATTTGATAAGTTCTAATTTGATAGTAAACTTAAATGAACCGAATAAATTAGGAGATGTTTCTTGGTTTAAACCTATGAAATATACAGGAGTTTGGTGGGAAATGCATTTAGGAAGATCTTCTTGGGATTATGGTATGACAAAAGACAAGAATGGAAATTGGGTTGATACAGGAAAAGCTCATGGAAGACATGGAGCTACTACTGCTAATGTGAAAAAATTTATTGATTTTTCTGCCAAAAATAATATCAATGGAGTATTAGTTGAAGGATGGAATACAGGATGGGAGCATTGGATTGGTTTTGAAGATAGAGAAGGCGTATTTGATTTTGTTACTCCATATCCAGATTATGATATGGAAGAAGTAATTAAATATGGTAAAGAAAAAGGAGTGTCGATTATTATGCATCATGAAACATCTTCTGGAACAGAAACCTATACAAAACAGCAAGATAAAGCCTTTGCTTTAATGAAAAAATACGGAATGCATTCTGTGAAAACAGGTTATGTTGGTAAAATTTTACCTAAAGGAGAATTTCATCACGGGCAATACATGGTAAACCATTATAATAATACTGTAGAGAAGGCTGCAAAATATCAAGTTGCTATAAATGCGCATGAGCCAATTAAACCTACTGGATTAAGAAGAACATATCCAAATACCATTTCTAGAGAAGGATTAAGAGGACAGGAATTTAATGCTTGGTCTTCAGATGGAGGAAATCCGCCAGAACATTTACCTATTGTTGCTTTTACAAGAATGTTGGCTGGTCCAATAGATTATACGCCTGGTATTTTTAATATCAAGTTTAATGAATACAAAAAGAACAATCAAGTAAATACTACACTTGCTCAGCAATTGGCTTTGTATGTGGTAATTTATAGTCCAGTACAAATGGCTGCAGATTTGGTTGAGCATTACGAAGCAAATCTAAAAGCACTGCAATTTATTAAAGAAGTAGGAGTAGACTGGAAACAAACCAAAGTATTGAATGGAGAAGTAGGAGATTATGTTACTATTGCTAGAGAAGAAAGAGGAACGGGAAATTGGTTTTTAGGAGCTATAACAGACGAAAATAGAAGAGACTTAGAGATCAATTTTTCTTTTTTAGAAGAAGGAGAAAGTTATACAGCAACAATCTATAAAGATGGAAAAAATGCTCATTGGGATAAGAACCCGTTAGATTTAGAAATAACAACATTAAAAGTAACTAATAAAACAACCATGAACCTACACTTAGCTGCTGGAGGTGGAGTAGCAATAAGTATTTTAAAGAATAAATAAATGATGAGAAAAATTTTAAGCGTATTTTTTATAGCAGCAATAATGTTTGCTTGTAAGACAGAAAAAAAAGAACAACCAATATTAAAAGAAATTGCTCCCGTTTCTGATCAGATGATGGAAACAGCTGTGATTTATGAAGCAAACATTAGACAATATTCTAAAGAAGGTACTTTTGAGCAGTTTACGAAAGACATTCCGCAATTAAAAGAACTAGGAATTAAAGTAATTTGGTTAATGCCAATTTTTCCTATTTCTGAAACCAAAAGAAAAGCAACAGGAGGAGCTAATAGTAAGTTTGCTTCTGATTTCCCAAAAGAAGAACAAAGTAAGTATTTAGGAAGTTATTATGCAGTTTCTGATTTTACAAAAATAAACCCAGAGTTTGGAACAATAAAAGACTTTAGAAAATTGGTAGAAACAGCTCATGAAAATGATATGTATGTTATTTTAGATTGGGTGCCAAATCATACAGGTTGGGATCATACTTGGTTAAAAACGAATCCAGAATATTATACACAGAATGAAAAAGGTGAAGTTATTCATCCTAAGAATACAGATTGGACAGATGTTGCCGATTTGAATTATGATAACAAAGAATTGCGTAAAGCAATGGTAAACGATATGTTGTATTGGATAACTAAAGAAGGTGTAGATGGTTTTCGATGTGATGTAGCTGGCTCTGTACCAACTGATTTTTGGCAAGAAGCGATTCCAAAATTAAGAGCTAAAAAGGATCTTTTTATGTTAGCAGAAGCTTGGGAACCAGCTTTATTAGAAGATGGTTTATTTGATATGGCTTATGGTTGGGATAGACATCATACAATGAACCATATGGCAAAAGGAGAAAAAGCAGCAGTTTCTTGGGAGCAAAATTTTGCAAAGGATACAGCGCGTTATGTAGCAGACGATATACTAATGACCTTTGTAACCAATCATGATGAAAACTCTTGGAATGGGACAATTAAAGAGCGTTTAGGAGATAGCTGGGAGGCAATGACCGCTTTAAGTTATTTAGCACCAGGAATGCCGTTGATTTATTCTGGACAAGAATATGGATTAAGCCATCGATTAAAGTTTTTTGAGAAAGATGAGATTCCGCATACCAAAGGAAAAGAGTGGGAGTTATTAAAAAAACTAGCAGAATTAAAAAGAACAAATATTGCTTTGCATGGGGGAAAAAAAGCAGCTTCATATAAAACATTATCCTTAGGAAATGATAATGTAGTAGGATTTAAAAGAGTTAAAGAAGGAAGTGAAGTTGTTTTTATCGCTAATTTTTCTAAAGAAGCGTCAACTATTAGTACTGTTTTAAAAGGAGAATATCTAGATTATCTAACAGGAAGAAAGATAGATATTAGTACGATTAAAAGCTTGAAATCTAATGAATATAAGATTTTGATAAAAAGTTAAACGAATTGTATTCCATAAAAAAAGCGCTACAAAAATGTAGCGCTTTTTTTATGAGTTAATTTACTTAAACGTTATTTAATAATTAGTTTCTTAGAAAGATTTCCTTTGTCAGAAGAAATTCTAATGATATATACTGATGAAGGTAAATCATTTGTTTGTAATCTAGTTTCAAACGTTGTTTCTAAGTTTTTCCATTCATTAACTTTTTGACCTAATAAATTATACAATGCTACTTTTTTAATTTGCTGATTGTTATTGTTTTTGATAACAATTTCATTATTAGAACTATCAGTATAAACTAGTAGTTTGTTTAAAATATCTTCATCATCTACACCTAAAGCAGAACCTCCAAAAATTAACACAAATCTATCTGCATAAGTTCCTTTTGGTAAGTTTAACTCTTTAGGATTGTCCATATTAAATATCTGACCAGTTAGTAAATCTACAAGATAAATTGTGTAACCATCCATGTTCTCTTTTTCATCAATCATTAAAGTTACAGGTTTATCAGAATCAATTACGATTCCTAAAGGAATTTGTAACTGAGCATCTATTTTACCTACACCAGCAATTACTAAGTTTGATGATATTTGAGGGAAATTCCAATAAATATCAGTTGGTTGCAAATCAAATGTATTACTGTCAAAACCACTTTCATAATTAAATGTATTTCCTTCTTTAAAGTTGATACCTAATTGCCTGTGAATTTCGGCATTTGAAGTATTTGTATAATCAAAACCTAACTTAAAATTCGGAATAGCATTGGTTGTCTTTCCTTTAAAGAAAACATTGTCAGAACTATAAACTCTTTGAGAATTATCGAAAGTAAAAGTACCTCCTTTATTTGCTGGTGCAGAAAGGAAGAATCCTTGACCAACAGCAATATATCTTGGAGGAGAGGTATAAGTTGCATCTCCTAAACCAGCTGTACCATTAGTTACAGAATTAGCGGCAACACCCATGGCTTCGTTACGTTGAGAATATCCTCCAATATAACCATATTTACCATGACCTTCTACAACACCAGATGTTGTAGTTTCACCAGTATGTTCCCAGAAATATAATGTACCATCAATAACAGCACTATTATCTTGAATAAACTTTTGGGTATCTATAACACTTGGATAAGGATTACCAACTAAAGAAGAAGTTCCAGGAGAAACAGTTTTTGTATATGTTCCATCATTTGGAGTACCAACAAAAGTATAATTTTGAGGAGCTCTACCTGTACTTTTCATAATAAACCCTTCTGCTACATTAATAGCGCCAGTTTCTCTTTTTTGAACCCAATCATTTCTAGTTGATCCATTAAAATAAGAGAATATCCAATAATTAGCAATTGTAATTGGATCTGTTGGAGCTCCATTATAAGAATTGGCAACAAAATTAATCTCTTTTGGAACAGAGTTTTCTGAAGTTGGAGTGGTACCATCTTTCATAACAGCAGCAACACTATAAGTTGTACTTCCTAAAGAAGGAACAACTGGAGATGTCCAATAATGATATCTATATACATTTGGAACGTTTGCTTTTTGATCTCTGTATATCTTACCATTACCTTGCACATTAGATAAACCAGTATGAGTTTGTACTAGTTGTGCATCTCCAATTAATCGAATTTCACCTTCAAGTAAGAAGTCTTCATCAAATTCAAGATAATGTCCATCATTGATAACCAATTTAGTATTTGGTTTTACCCAAACACATTCTACATTAGCATCATTAATTACAGAAGTATTGTTTAATGATGTTTCTGCATCAATAACTAGTACTTTATCTATATCTGCAGCAATAGTACTCGGTGCTTCACTAGCTCCAGCTCCTCCTCTCCAAGCTGCAGAGTCACCATTCCAGAAGATTCCATTAATTTCTGCATAGGTAAAATATTTTGTGCCATTAAAGTCATAATTAGCTACTAAATGATTTTGTCCGTTAATATTTACAGAGTTTAATGGTAAATGTTTTACGTTTGTTGTAAAAGTAGCATCATCGGCAACTTTTAAAACTTTAATAGTATTTGGTGTGTTTAATACTGAATTGATATTAAATGAACCAACGGTTGCTTCTGTTATTGCCACTTGAACAGTACCTACAGAACCAGTCTCTACAATTTTCCAAACTCTATCTAATTGAATTTCTGGAGCACATAATAATGTCTTTGTAGTTGAATTGGTTAAGGCAGCATTATTATTACCCCAAACTAAGAAAGATTTATTAGTATCAATAGAACTACTATTTGAAGCATTATTAGCTGCAATATTTCCTAATCCAATAGTTACTACAGCATCACTGTTTATTGACTTTGATTGCTTTTGAGTAAGTAGCATATTATCATCTCTACCAATACCAGCAACATCATTATGATACGTACTATTAGCAGATTCATCCCAAACAACAGTTGTTAAATCTTCAAGTACATAATCTCCTTCAGCAATAGCAGCATCATTATCGGTCATATCTAAAGTAATACCATATTTTAATGCTAAATATGATTGTATTTGTTGTTGTCTTGCGCTAGATGGTACAGAAGTATATACCATAATTTCTGCAATTTGACCATTCATAAATGTACTACCGTTTAAACTTCCAATAAAAGCATCACCATTATCACCACCAAAGGTCCCAGTATTGTTATTAGTAGCAAGTTCTAGTCCATCTCTATAAATGGTAGTTCTATTTCCAGATGGTGTTGCATTATTATTGTCATATCCAGCATTCCAAATGTTAAAAGTACCATTAGAACTTCCATAAGTTGAAGTAAGAGTATTTCCGCCAGTACCAGGGTTGAAAGATAAATTACTTCCATCTGGAGCTACTAAAGAAATTACATTAGAACCATCAACATTATGAGTAAATAAGTTGGCATCTGTTGAACCAGAAGTTCTTGTACCAACTCCATATACCCAAAGAGAAGCGTATGCATTGTTAGCTGTATTACCAAAAATACCATTGCTAATTTGATAATCTTGATTTGTTCCATTTAATACTACAGTTGGATTAAAGTTTAATCCATTAGAATTGATTGTAGGAGAGTTATTTCCTGTAGCATTTTGAGCAGTTCCTGCTTGGTCTAACCAAGTAGTAGGACTTAAGCCAATATCTCCTCTTAACCAAAGGATATGACCTGCTGCAATAGCTGCAGTTCTATCATCATCAGTATCTCTATAGTCTACATCGTTATAATCATCAGCACCATTTCCATTATCTACATAAGGAACGTTTACATCAGAATCTTGATCTGGTAAATCTGTTATAGGATTATCATCTTCATCATTTACGTCAAATCCATCATTTACATCACTCCCTTCAAAACTATTATCTAAACCATCATTATCAGAATCGATACCACTTGCTGTGTTTGACTTACCATTTTCTAGAATATCGTTAATTCCGTCTCCATCAGAATCATCGTCTAAATAATCTGGTATTGCATCAGCATTATTTCCAATAGTTGTATCTGTGTTTACAGGAGTTAATCCACCTAAATATGCAGAGTTTACTCCGTTATTTGTTAGATAAGTTGCTGCAGAATCATTATTTGGAGCGATATAACCAGTAGTAGTTTGTGCTTCAATATTATCTGGAATACCATCATTATCAGAATCAATATCAAAAGCATCAATTATTCCGTCATTATCAGAATCTCCAGTACCTTCAACAGTATCTAAAATACCATCGTTATCATCATCTAAGTCAATAGAATCTATAACACCATCGTTATCATTATCTAAAACAACATCGATATCTCTATAATCTACATCTCCAGTAGAGTTACCGTCATTATCTGCATCTAATAAATCATTTATTGGATCATTTATCTCATCGTTAACATCATAATCATCTGTATTTCCACCTTCATAAATATCGTCTAAACCATCACCATCTGTATCAGTTCCAAGAGTTCCAGAATAGGTGATACCAGTTTCTAAAGTATCGCTTGTGCCATCTCCATCAGAATCTGTATCCCTATAATCTGGATTGGTATCAGCGTTGTTATTTAAAGTCGTATCTGTATTAGGAATTGTTAATCCTGTTGGGTTGAATGAATCATTATTTTCATAGGCAGAATCTACCCCATTTAGACCAACATTTCCTGTTGGTGCTGTGTATCCTAAAGTAGTTTGTGCTTCAATATTATCTGGAATTCCATCTTGATCAGCATCAATATCTAAATAATCAGGACCATCATTAAAACCAGTTCCTGCATCTGTGTTTACTGGAGTTGTTCCATTAGAACCAGCAGCACCTCCATTTGGTGTTGCATCAAAATTATCATCTAAACCATCGTTATCGGCATCATTACCTGAAAGAGCAATTGCTCCAGTAGATGCTTGTGATTCTATAATATCTAAAATTCCATCACCATCAGAATCTAAATCTAAAGAGTTTTGTATTCCATCACCATCAAGATCAGAACAAGCACTTGCAGCTGGAGCTTGTACCCACAGAGTTAATGATTCTCCGTTGGCAATTTCTCCAGAATTTGCACCTGCACTATGTCTTATACGTTGTGTGCTTGAAGAAGGTATCCAATGAAAACCTGAAGTATTACCACATAAGTGTGCAATATTTTGATGCAAAGAAGTTCCAGAAGAAGTAGTACAGCTAGCATTTACTATAATTGCTGAGGCTTCTGTTCCTGTCCATGAATCATTTATTGTATTATCACTAGTTCCTTGATGTAATGTGGTATTAGATGTAACTCTAGATAATAGAGTAGCATTGGTACTTGTAATATCTAAATTACCTCCAGAATGAGAAATTCTAACAGTCGTAGCACTCGTTAGTGTAGCTAATGCAGCGGGAGTTAAAATACCTCTTGTAGCATTAGTTAAAGAAGTACTTTGTGGTAAATTACCAGCACCGTTTCCAAAGTCAACAGCTACTTGTACATAACCATTAGCATCTACATAAGTAGAAAAAGCTGTACCATTTAAATTAAAAAAGTAGACACCAGCACTAGTAACACTTCTCGCTTGACCAAGAGAAGTAAATGCTGTTAATGCTGTAGTGCCATCTAGACAAGAAGCATCTTCTACTGTATCTAATATACCGTCATTATCATCATCAATATCTACTGAATCTACAATTCCGTCTCCATCGGTATCTGTACCAGCTAAGGTATCTCTATAATCTAAGTCACCACCAGAATTAACATCAGCATCAGCGTCAATCATTCCACTAGATTTAGGATCAGAAATCCCATCATTTACAACAAAACCATCATTGGTAGAACCGTGTTCATAAATATCATCCAAACCATCATTATCAGTATCAGTACCAAAAGAACCTGCTGTAATTGAGCTAATTCCCTCATCAGCATCGTTTGTACCATCACCATCGGCATCAGGATCTCTATAATCTGGTTGCGCATCATTATCAGTATTTACAATTCCAGATGTTAATCCAGTATTTGCAAAAGAACTATTAAAACTATAGGCGCTATCCATACCATTTCCTTGAGTAACACCATTTGGAGCGGTATAAGTAATCGTATTTTGAGCTTCTATGTTATCAGGAATACCATCATTATCAGAGTCGATATCTAAATAATCAGGAATCGTATCAGAATTGGTAAATCCTCCATCTGTATTTACAGGATTTGTGATTCCCACAGATGCTGTTGTAGAAGTATCACTTGTATTAGCATCATAAGCATCGTCTAATCCATCACCATCAGCATCAACACCAGATTTACTAACATAACCAGCAGTAGTTTGTGCTTCAACATTATCAGGTATACCATCATTATCAGAATCAATATCTAAATGATCACTAATTCCATCTCCATCAGTATCTACTTCAACACAACCAGTATAGGATAATAAAGTTGCTTCAATTACCTCGATTCTACCACCGCTTCTAGTTGTCATTTCAATTTGTACATATTGTGTATTCTGACTTAATGTATAATCCAAAGGAGTTACTCCAGAGATAGCTGTATCAACGATAGTAACAGGGTTTGACCCTCCACCTAAATCAGCAGAAGCTGTAGGAATTTCCGCCAAACGGATGGTTTTGTTATTGTCATTGTTTTTCCAGAAATGTACACGAACCACAGTACCAGCAGGTATTACACTTCCAAGATTTATAATCACATATTCTCCAGCTCTGTTTAAACGAATACCGTTATTTGAAGTTAAATCACCATCATTTATTAAAGGAATATCTCCAGTAGGTACACCAGAACCAACTGTTGCCGAATTAACAGGAGCAGCTGGAATAGTAGTACAATTTGTTTCATTAATATCTAAAATACCATCGTCATCATCATCAATATCAACTGAATCTGGAATGTTATCACCATCAGTATCAAGTCCTGTTACATTATCTCTATAATCCACATCTCCACCAGAATTTACATCAGAATCTGTATCAGTAAATGCGCTAGAAGGTGTAGTTATACCATTGGTTGCATCAAAATTTGAAACATCGTTTGTATCTGTATTATCATGGTTGTTATTTAACCCATCACCATCAGTATCACTACTACTGACTACATTTCCAAGGCCGCTTTCATCTAAATCAGAAGTCCCGTCATTATCAGAATCTGTATCTCTGTAATCTTGATTGTCTGCATTATCTGTATTTACAGGTGTTAATGCAGTAGGAGAGTAGGTATCTACATTTTCATAGGCACTATCAACACCATTAACACCAACATTCCCTGTTGGAGCAGTATATCCTAAAGTAGTTTGTGCTTCTATATTATCTGGAATACCATCTTGATCAGAGTCAATATCTAAGAAATCAGGATAATCAGTAACCACATTATCTGTATCTGTTAAAGGTAAATTAGAAACACCACTATCATTAGTATCTTCATAAATATCATATAATCCGTTAGTTCCAACAGAACCTGTTGGCAATACTATTGATGCTCCTTGTGCTTCAATATTATCTAAAATACCATCGTTATCTGAGTCTAAATCTAAGTGATTTGGTATACCATCACCATCAAAATCATATTCATCTGGCACACCATCGTTGTTATTATCTGTTAAACCAGAAGTATCTAAATAATTTGGAATTCCATCACTATCATCATCAGCATTTGGGTTTCCTCCGTTTTCATCGGTATCTAAAATTCCATCATTATCATCATCTACATCTTCGTCGTCAAAAATTCCATCACCATCGCTATCAACTCTTTCAATTGCATTAATACCATCTACAGAAAAGTGTAGGATTTCAAAATTTTGAGGATCACCATTTGTAACAGCATCATCACCAGGGAATATGGTTAAAGTCATGCTAGTAGCATTGGCAACAAAGATAATATTTGTTTTTACCCATTTATCATGATAGTCTTCATCTAAAACAATTTGTACTCTCGGGTAATTGGCAATTTGATAATCGAAGTGATCAAAATAACTACCACCATAGTAAGCATTGTTATTAGTTCCTCCATCGGCATTTGTAAAGGAGGACATTACATAGACAGTAATTTTATAGAGTTTACCAACTGTTAAACCTGTAATGGTTGTAGTTACGTTTTCATCTGCTTGACTGTTAAAATCACCTACATCTCTCATGGTAATCCAACGTGGATCTCCATGCGGAGGTAATGGAAGTGGAGCATTGACCCAAGTAGCTCCAGCTCCTAATGTATTTCCTCCACCAGCAATATTTTGGTTAGAGATGTCTGGTGTACCACCAGTATTACTCCATCCGGTTGGCGCACAAGTACCACAGACATCAGCTGATGAACCAGTACCTGGAATGGTGGGAGTTTGAGCATTGAGTTGCAGGCTAAAGAATAGCAGCATTATGGGGAACAATACGGGGGTTAGTGTTTTAGCACTAAATTTCGAGGCTTTAAAATATTTTTCTTTCATAATATTTCTTTTTCTTATGTATTGTTAATAGATATTTGTATAGAGGTACAGTTAGTCTACATGACACCTAATATACAAAAAAATACAGATTTATAGTTTTATAAATCTGTATTAGTTTGTTAAGGAAATGTTTTTGTATAACTAATTGATAACCATTTTTTTAGATAAGTTTCCTTTGTTGGTTTTAATTTTTAATATGTATACGCTAGTTGCCATTTTACCAATAGGTAGTTGAATTTCTTTGTTTTGGTTCTGAATTTTGTTCCAATTGCTTACTTGTTG
>CANMHT010000002.1 GCA_947497755.1 uncultured Polaribacter sp.
GGCGCACAAGGACAAATAGAATATACCTACGATGCCAATGGAAATATGCTCACCGATCAAAACAAAGGGATTACTGGGATTAGTTATAACCATTTAAACTTACCAACACAGGTAACTATTAACGGACAAACCATAAGTTATACTTATGATGCAGCAGGTACAAAACTACGTAAGGTAGTAAATGGTACAACTACAGATTATGCAGGTAATTATATATATAACAATAACAATTTACAGTTCTTTAATACTCCTGAAGGGTATTTTAATGTAACTTCTACTAGTGGTTTGGTACAAGGAGATTATGTATACCAATACAAAGATCATTTAGGGAATGTACGTTTGTCTTACTCAGATACCAACAATGATGGAGCTATTACTCCAGCTACTGAAATTATAGAAGAATCTAATTATTATCCTTTTGGTTTAAAACATAAAGGGTATAATAACGTAATTTCTTCCAATGGGAATAGCACGGCTCAGAAATTTAAATACAATGGTATAGAATTAGAAGAAAATACTGGTTTGTATGAGATGGATGTTAGAATGTATGACCCAACAATTGGTAGGTTTAATGGAATAGACCCTGTTACACATTTTTCACAAGGTACAAGTGTTGCATTTGATAATAATCCTGTTTTTTGGGCTGACCCTAGTGGGGCAGATTCTATCTATAATTGGAAAACTGGGAAATATGTAATAAATGGACAAGAAGTTACACAAGAAGAAGCTATTGCGTATGCTAATAATGGTGGAAATGCAGAGGGGAATAACAATAACAATCTTGATCCAGACCCTAGTCCTTGGTTTACAGGTGTTTTTAAAGCACTCTACAATGCGCTACAAGATACAAGTAAGTTAATAGTAAAAAATTCCCCTATTTTAAATACCCCAATATCATCAGATAAAAAAATTGGAGAAGTTTTAATTGATTATTTGTATCCTGAATTAAAACCTAATGAATCCGAATTAAATATTTATATAGGAGCAAGTATACTTTTTGCTGTTATTGAGCCATCTCCGTCTGGTGAATTCAGGATCGTTAAATCTGTTTTAAAAAAGGGTATTACTAAAACAGATTTGTTGTTTTCAAATAAAAACGAAGCCCTAAATTGGGCAAGAAAACAGTTAGGGCATGATACAAAAAAGATTTATAATGATTCAGGAAAACTAATCGGATGGGAAAACAAGGCTGGTGACGTAGTATATTGGGGTCATGGAGATTGGGGTAAAGGATTGGGATCTAGCACTTATCCTCATCTCAACTATAAAATAGGAAAGACAAAGGGTCATTTATTTTTAGCAAATAAAATAAAAAATAGAGGACTTTATGGGGATTTTTTAGATTATTTTGGTATAAAATAAATACAATGAATATTAAAGATTTAATAAGTTATAGTGGCGATTCATATTTAGAAAGTTATTTTTATGAATCAAGTTCTGCTTTTTTAGTGTTAAATATTGAAGAAATAGAAATGAAAATTACCTTAACTGTATTTTCTAACTATATGTTTTTTAATATACCGAAAGATACAAGCTTACCTTTTCGAACCTGCTATTTAGAATTAGTAAAATTAGAAGATATATTAAGTGTTAAAAATGGAATATATGTCCCCTCTGAAGATTTTGGAAAATTTATGAAAGAAAAAAGACAAAACTTAAATTTAGCATATGGTTCAAAATCTAAAGAGTATTCATATTTATTTTCTATATCTTCTGGTCATAAATTAGCTTCGTTTCTAGTTAGAACTATAGAAGATATAGACATTAGCCCTATGGGGTGATGTAGTAAATACCCGATGGTGCGGATTTGCAATCCGTGCAATACTAAAAGCAATTAAAACAGGTTAAAATATAAGCCACAAGTATTAAGTTGCTTGTGGTTTGTTTTAAGTTCATTGAAATTATGAAGTTATTTTAATGTAACTTCTACTAGTGGTTTGGTACAAGGAGATTATGTATACCAATACAAAGATCATTTAGAGGGCAGAGCGTAAAGAAAAGGTATAGTATACCTTTTTAGTGAACGAGCCAGGTGGCGCTTGGGAAGGTTTGTCCTATTCAGATACCAATAATGATGGTGCAATTACCCCAGCTACAGAGATAATAGAAGAATCTAATTACTATCCTTTTGGTTTGAAGCACAAGGGGTATAACAATGTTGTAAGCTCTAATGGTAATAGTACAGCACAGAAATTTGGTTTTACAGGAAAAGAACATCAAGATGAATTAGGTTTAGGTTGGATTGATATTACGGCACGGAATTATGATGCTGCTCTAGGAAGATGGATGAATTTAGATCCACTTGCTGAAATGATGAGAAGACATTCTCCATATAATTATGCGTTTAACAATCCAATCTATTTTACAGACCCTGATGGAATGATGCCTTGTCCTAGTAACTGTGGAGATGATGAAGGTAAAATAAGTGAAGTTGAATTAGATCGTCGTCATGAAGAGAAGGTTAGGTTTAATAATGAAGTACAAGCGGATGCAAAAAAATTCTTTGATTGGCTTCAGTCTGACGCCCCAGAAGATCGAATTGCAGTTCTCATATATAAAATGAAGAAAAAAGCAAAAGAGCCATATAAGCCAGATTTTAGTGGTGTTAAGGGAAGGTTGTATAGGTTATGGACAGGAGGAAATATTAATGGTATTCATTATGATTTTGATGGAAATCCAGATGGTCTTGCACCAATTGGTGGCTTAGGACTTTTAGGATACGTTTCTGGTGGGGGTGCGTTTAAGATTTCTAAAGTTGCACCAGATTGGGGAACTAAAGGAGCTCATGTTCATTTTGGGAAGATAGAATTAGCTATTAGGCCTGGAGCAAATGGAAGTATTGTTGTTAAACCTGTTTTTGCTTCTCAAGTTAATAGTGCTACAAAACTAAAAGAATTTAATAGAATAGGAAAATCATTTTTGAAACTACTTAATAAAAATCCTAGACTCAGGCAAGAGCTTATCCAAAAATCAACTCAAGCTAGAGATGCTCTTAAAATTGGAAATAAATTTGAAAGAGCTAAAGCAGGGGAACTTAATTTTCTTATAAAAGCATTAAAAAATTAATAAAATGATCAATGAATTTATAAAAAACCCAAAACAAATGTTTGGGAAAATAATTAGTAAAAGAATTAATCAATTTGAAATTGATTTCAAAGAGGTAATTATTGATGTAGGAATAAATAATAAAGTATTTTCAATATTTAAACTAAAGGACGGATGTGAAGTTATTTATCTTAAGAAAGATGGAAGTTTGTATCAAATAAAAAAAGATTTTTCAAGGCAGAAAATTTATAAAAGTGATATAGATACTTTTAACTCTTTTTTAAAAAAAGAACAAGCAATAGAAGGGCAAGAAAATTATATTGATTCAAAAAGCAATATTGAATTAATTTTTGATAATAGTAAAGGAATTATAGAAAGTGCCTTTTATACGGTAGTGTCCTAAATTAGACTTATGATTTTTGAGTGATTTTAAGTGTTAAAAACCCGATAGCGCGGATTTGTAATCCGTGCAATACTAAAAGCAATTAAAACAGATTAAAATATAAGCCACAAGCATTAGTATTTTATGTTTGTGGTTTGTTTTAGTTCATTGAAATCATGAAGTTATTTTAATGTAACTTCTACTAGTGGTTTGGTACAAGGAGATTATGTTTACCAATACAAAGATCATTTAGAGGGCAGAGCGTAAAGAAAAGGTATAGTATACCTTTTTAGTGAACGAGCCAGGTGGCGCTTGGGAAGGTTTGTCCTATTCAGATACCAATAATGATGGAGCTATTACCCCAGCTACAGAGATTATAGAAGAATCTAATTATTATCCATTTGGACTCAAACATAAAGGGTATAATAACGTAATTTCTTCTAATGGGAATTCTACGGCTCAGAAATATGGCTTTACAGGGAAAGAGCACCAAGATGAATTAGGGCTTGGTTGGATAGATATTACTGCTCGTAATTATGATGCTGCATTAGGTAGATGGATGAACTTAGATCCATTGGCTGAAAAAATGAGAAGACACTCTCCGTATAATTATGCATTTGATAATCCTATCTATTTTATAGATCCTGATGGAATGATGCCACATGGACCAGGAAACCCTATTATAAAGGCATTAATAAAAGTAATAAAAAAGGGAGGAAGAAAAGGTAAGCAGGCTAGACTAAGAGAATTGGCAAATGATCCTAAGTTAGGGAAAGCTGACAGAGGATGGATAAAAAACGAAATGAGGCATATTAAAAATAAGAACCGTAAAACAATTAGAATGCCTGGTAATTCTAGACGCTCAAAAGGTAAAGGTAAAGAGTTAGCACATGAGAGAGGCCGTGAAGCAGCAAAAGGATATGGTTATGAACATTCTAATATGCAAGATGCGGATTTACATAAGTTACAGCATAAACATGATAAAAAAGGAACATTAAATAAAGAAAGGCCTGTTGTTGAAGGTTCAGTAGCAACAGTAACAGCATCTGTAGTTAGTACAGATAAAGGGAGTATTGAAACCTCAAACAGTGATACTAAATCTAATAAAAGTTCTACACCAGGATATGCTAAAAAAGCTATGAGTTTTGGAGCAGCTTTATCTGGTTGGGTGGAAAAAATAGGAACTAAGATATTTGGTAATTCCGAGACAGGTAAAACAATAAATGAGTTAAACCCTCTTAACTTAGGGTTGTCAGATTTTTTTGAATCAGGTAAAAAGGCATTGAATGATGATTCAAAGAAGTAACTATATTGTAAGAAAAAATATTTATATTATTTTTAGGCTATTCTAATTTAAGATTAGGATATATAAATCTGTATAGAATATAAATAATAGTTCTATTAAATAAAACATAAAGGTGTAAAAAACACGTTATCACTAAATTTTTATGATTAAACAATAGTAAATTAATGAAATTAAATATTAAAGAAATTGAAAACGTTTCAAAACAAGAACCTTTTAAAAGGTATCAGTATTTTCTTCGAAAAATTGCAGATTTTGAAGAGTTATGGACAATTATTGATGTTAATAAGGAAATAGGTTTATCTCAAGTAGAAGGTAAAACGTTAATATCTATGTGGTCTTCGAAAGATTTTATTGAGAGTAACTTAAAAGGTAGTTGGAAGAAACATAAAGCTTTTAAAATAAATTTAGAAGATTTAGATAAGGCTATAATACCATTGATAGTTAAAAATAATTATTTGATTAATGTTTTTCCTGTAAATGGAAAGGCTGGGTTTGTTGTGAGCATGGAGGAATTTGCAAGAGATTTAAATAAAGAATTAGAGCAATATGAATGAAGAGATTGAATTATCCCGATGGTGCGGATTTGCAATCCGTGCAATACTAAAAGTTAATTAAAACAGATTAAAATATAAGCCACAAGCAGCAATGTTTGTGGTTTTTTTATGTGTATGTGTTACGAGCTTTAGCGTCTCGTATTAATGCATTAATAGTAGTAAAAATATGTTCTTTATCTTGATTGTTTAGTTTTTGTAAGCTTGTAACAACATCAATAATGTTTTTGTCGAGTTCTAAATCAGACAACCCCCCGCTCCCGCACGATTGTATCGTGTGGTGGTGTAATAGAAAGTAATAAATATAAATTATAAGCCACAAGCAGCAATGTTTGTGGTTTGTTTTAGTTCATTGAAATTATGAAGTTATTTTAATGTAACTTCTACTAGTGGTTTGGTACAAGGAGATTATGTATACCAATACAAAGATCATTTAGAGGGCGGAGCGTAAAGAAAAGGTATAGTATACCTTTTTAGTGAACGAGCCAGGTGGCGCTTGGGAAGGTTTATACTACTCAGACACTAACAATGATGGGGCTATTACTCCAGCCACAGAGATAATAGAAGAATCTAATTACTATCCTTTTGGTTTGAAACATAAAGGGTATAATGACGTAATAACTAGTGGTGGGAATTCTGTAGCTCAGAAATTTAAGTACAATGGTATAGAATTAGAAGAGAATACTGGTTTGTATGAGATGGATGTTAGAATGTATGACCCAACAATTGGTAGATTTAATGGAATTGACCCTGTAACACATTTTTCTCAAGGTACAAGTGTAGCATTTGACAATAATCCTGTGTATTGGGCTGACCCTAGTGGTGCTGATTCAGTAAAAGATTTAGTCAACCAAATGACACCTGGAGTTAAATATACAAGTAATGGAGATGGAACTTTTACAGGAAATGGACATACTATTGGTACAAAAACAGACCCTAAAGAAGGGGCATCAAGAGAAGTATCAACTGCTGTATGTGGTTATGGAGAAGGCTGTATAAAAACCAGAACTGAATATTATCATAAAGGGGGAGTTAATGGCTCTGAATCTGGCTGGTATGGTGAGGGAGAATACTTGGATAAATTTAGATTAATAACTAGAGCAATTGGGCAAGGGCAAGCATCAATAGATATATTGAATAAGTATGATTTTGCTGATGAAATGTTTTTAACAATGGTAGCTTGGTCTGTTAAAAATTATGAAGGATGGGGAGGAAAAGTTCCATTAGCTCGAGGAAATATAAAATCTTTATCATTTTTAGACATCTTTCCTGGGAAATTAAGTATAAAAGGGATAACTAAACTTAAAAACTTTGGTAAATTTGCTTTTTGGTCTGGAAAAAACACTCAGTCAGCGGCATTGTTAAAAGGTTTCAGTGTTTTAGGCAATACCAGAGCAGGTAAGAATTTAGCCAAATTAACAGCTGGTTTGGATTATATTCCTGGAGATAAAAATTCTGCTTGGGGCATGTGGGGCAGATTATCATCTGCATTAGCTAAATCATATAAAAGAGGAAGTACAGCAAATGTTTTTTTAACAAAAAGAGCAGCACAAAACCCGTTAAGTATATGGAATGTATATGAAAAACCTGTTCTTATTAAGAATGGTGTAAAAATAAAATATAATTGGATTAAATAATATTATGAAGAATAGAAATTTAATGTCGAAAATAATTCCTCCAGCTACAAGGGATGGAAGAGAAAATTTTGATGGGAATCAGCATATTATAAAAAGGTTAAATAATGAAGAAAAGAAGTTTGTTGAAAAAGAGTTAATAAAGCTTTTTCAAAATAATTATCGTGATTTATTAGTAATTGAAACGATGGCAAGTTTAAACTCTTTAGAATGTATAGTGGAGTTTAAACATAAAATAGAAGAGTTAAATAATGAAGATAACAATTTTATTAAAATGATACTTGCATCTTATATTTATATGTATGATAATACTAATGAAAAAATGAAAACCCTAATTATTAATTTATTTAAGGAAATAGAGAAACATGATTTATATACAGGATTTTATTATTTAGCTAAAATAGAAGATAAAGATATAAGGGCTAAGATAAAAGAGTTTTATGATGATAGTGAATTTTTACTGTCATACCATTCTAAAAATGCTATAAAAATTAATGGTAATTGAACAGATTAGTTAATGAAGAATTTGGTAATGTAGTATACCCCGCTCCCGCACGATTGTATCGTGTGTGGTAGTGTAATAGAAAGTAATAAATATAAATTATAAACCACAAGCAGCTATGTTTGTGGTTTGTTTTAGTTCATTGAAATTATGAAGTTATTTTAATGTAACTTCTACTAGTGGTTTGGTACAAGGAGATTATGTATACCAATACAAAGATCATTTAGGTAATGTGCGTTTATCATACTCAGACACTAACAATGATGGGGCTATTACTCCAGCCACAGAGATAATAGAAGAATCTAATTACTATCCCTTTGGTTTAAAACATAAAGGATATAATAATGTAACTTCGTCTCTTGGGAATAGCACGGCTCAGAAGTTTGGGTATAATGGAGTAGAATTAAATGAGAGTTTAGAATTGAATTTATATGAGATGGATTGGAGGGGATATGATGCTTCGTTAGGTAGATTTATGCAAATTGATAATCATGCTGAGACTTATATGGAATGGTCTACTTATCATTTTGCAGCTAACAATCCAATTTTTGTAGCTGACCCTGATGGGCAAGATTGGATAATTACAATGAGTACAGATGATGACGGTAATACTACTTACAATATTACTATTAATGTAGCTATAATGAATTCTAGCGAGAGCAATTTTGATTCCAATAAAGTAATTGCTGCTGTTAAAAATCAATTTAATTCTGCGTTTGGAATATCAGAAAAAAATAAAGATGGTACTACCACCAATGTAAATATAACAACAAATGCTCGGTCAATAACTAATATTGATGAGTTGGGAAAATCGGAACATTTACTAGAAATAAAGAATGATAAAGATTTATCTGGAGCAGCTGGTATAGCTCCCTTTGGTGGATTAAGGCTTTATGTTAAAGCCTCAAGAGTGGCAGAAGCTGTGAATAGTGAAGATGAGTATAATACTATTGCTCATGAAATGGGACATACGGGAGGATTGTATCATCCTGATGATTTTGGAACTACGTTCTTAGGTGTTAATTTTGGAGGAACTCCAAAAGACCAAAGACTGACATCTAAAGATGATAGAGATAACTTAATGTTTTCGGGCCTGAAAGCAACGGCTATTAACTGGGCAAAAGGAAAACAAAATCCAAAAATTAATTCTAATCAGGCTGGTACTTTATATAAAAAATATCAAAGAAAAGAATTAAATAAGCAGAATAATTATTTTAATATACCATTTATAGGTAGAGTAAAAAGAAACCCAGGTTTATGAAACATTTAATAAAAATCAGAATCGTTTTATTGTTTTCGGCTATTTTAACTTCATGTTATAAAAATAAAACTATTATATATCATAGTTCCAATTTTAATAAAGGTCAAAGCATTTTAATTGATATTGATGAAGGAAGTTTTATTTATAAGAAAAAGTTTAATCATATATTTAGTAAGGATGAGTATACTTTGGTAAAAAAATATAGTTCAGATAAAGATTCTCTTAAAATTCTTTTTAAGGTTGATGATAGAGACTCTATTTTTTTTATCCCAAATACTTCGGAAAAAATTCTATTACTATATGGGGAAGATGAAAAGTTATATATGTATGATGAGAACGATACAAAGATTTGGATTAATTGGTAGTATCTCTAGGTAATGTCCTAAATTGGTACTTATCATTTTGATATAATTTTAAATATTAATAATGAGTAATTTAAATAGAGATACCGTTCTGAAAAGGACGGTGTTTTATATTCATTGAAACATTAAACATTTATTAGAGCTTATAAAAACCATAAACAAAAGCACCATTATTATAATGGTGCTTTTTATATTCAGTTATTTTAACCAAATCTTTTCTGCTTTTTCAAAATCTACTCATTGATGGGCTTTATCAAATCCACGAGAGGGGGTACTACTAAATGACAATGAGATTTACCGCACAGATAGAGTTGCTAAACTTGATATGTTTCTTGGTGATTTGAATGCATTGTTTGTACAGTATTTTGCTTTCATATTTTTCATCAGTGAACATTATATGATGTCTAGTGACTATGTGGATCATAGAGATATGGGGATGGAACCCCGCTCCCGCACGAATCCTTTCGTGTGGTTGTATAAAGCATAAGCCACAAGCAGCAATGTTTGTGGTTTGTTTTAGTTCATTGAAATCATGAAGTTATTTTAATGTAACTTCTACTAGTGGTTTGGTACAAGGAGATTATGTATATCAATACAAAGATCATTTAGAGGGCGGAGCGTAAAGAAAAGGTATAGTATACCTTTTTAGTGAACGAGCCAGGTGGCGCTTGGGAAGGTTTGTCCTACTCAAATAAGATACCAACAATGATGGAGCTATTACTCCAGCTACAGAGATTATAGAAGAATCTAATTACTATCCATTTGGTTTAAAACATAAAGGGTATAATAATATAACTAGTGGAGGGAATTCTGTAGCTCAGAAATTTAAGTACAATGGTATAGAATTAGAAGAGAATACTGGTTTGTATGAGATGGATGTTAGAATGTATGATCCAACAATTGGTAGGTTTAATGGAATTGATCCTGTAACACATTTTTCACAAGGTACAAGTGTGGCATTTGATAATAATCCAGTATTTTGGACGGATCCTAGTGGGGCTGATTCTCAAACTTTACAGGGTTTAATAAATCAAATGATACCAGGTATTAAATACACAACGAATAATGATGGTACTTTTTCAGGTGTAGGTCATACAATTGGAACAAAAAATAATGAAACAGTTCATGTTGATACTAGTTATAAAATAATATCAACAGTTCTTTTTTTACCTGAAAAGAGTAAAGATGTAAGAGGAACTCAGGTTATTGAGACGACTATAAGTGTAACAAAAAGATATTATCAAGACAAGAAAATTATAAAGCAAAATAAAACATTAATTTATAATACAATTCTTGATGATGATTTTAAAATTGTATCTACAACACTTTTAACAGATAAACGTACTGATATTTTTGGTGAAAGAGGGCTCGAAAAGACTTTATTATCCCCTATTTCATTAGATAATATTTCAATAAATGAATCTAAAGGTTATCACTTAAATTCAGTTAATAGAGTTGTGCTTATTGGAGATAAGTTTGAAATGTCTATAGTACCATTAGCAAGGAAAGAGTTTGATAGTGCAAATCAATTTTTTACAAAATCTCCTGCTCCATATATTCTTGATAAAACTCTTAAGCATATCTTTCCATATTTGAATAAAATTGTTTCTCAAATACGGTTTATTTCACCAGATAAAGGAAGACTCATTTTTAGAGAAGGTTCTATGATTATTAATAAAAAAACAAAAAGAATAAAATTAGAATAAATGAAAACTACGTCAAAAGAAAAAAATCAAAAATTAGATTCTTATAAAGTAAGAAAAATTGTATTTAATAATGATGAACGTTTAAAATATGGTATTCCAGTTTTGGACTCCTTAAACTTTAGTAAAGGAAGATTAAAAAAATATGATTTTATTTTTGAAAGGGATACAATTATTTTTAATAGAATTAATAAAATATCTTTTGATACTAAGCTAGGTATAATTTTGGATTATTATTATATTGGAAATGATAGTGTTTTGAGAATTCAAACTAGAATAAAAGAAGGAGTGTATCAAAAAGAATTACAAGCACTACTTTTGTACGGACAGAATAAAGCAAGATTCCCAGATTTTCAAGAACTTGAAGATATATGTATAAAAAATAAATTATTCTCTAAAAAGGATTCTCTCTTTTATGGATATAAGTTAAGAAACGGAAGATTTGAAATAAATTTTAAAAAACAGCTTAGCAATGGCCTTCCCTCAAAAAAAATAGATTATTAGAAAGGGTAATGTAGTAAATTAGGTGATTAAAACCACCCCGATGGCGCGGATTTGCCCCCGCTCCCGCACAAAACCTTTCGTGTGGTTGGTTAATTAAGAAGTAATAATTATAAATTATATGCTATCATGCTAAAAACCCCCCGCTCCCGCACGATTGTATCGTGTGTGGTAGTGTAATAGAAACTAATAAATATAAATTATAAGCCACAAGCAGCAATGTTTGTGGTTTGTTTTAGTTCATTGAAATCATGAAGTTTTTTTAATGTAACTTTTACTAGTGGAACTGTACAAGGAGATTATGTATACCAATACAAAGATCATTTTGAGGGCGGAGCGTAAAGAAAAGGTATAGTATACCTTTTTAGTGAACGAGCCAGGTGGCGTTTGGGAAGGTTTGTTTGTCCTATTCAGATACTAACAATGATGGAGCTATTACCCCAGCTACTGAAATTATAGAAGAAATCGACGAAGAAGATTCGCCGAACACTAAACCCAATATTATTGGGTGAGGCAATCTAATTATTATCCCTTTGGTTTAAAACATAAAGGGTATAACGGTGTGACCAGTTCTAATGGTAATAGTATAGCTCAAAAGAAGTTATATAGTGGAAAAGAGTTTCAAGATGAGTTGGGGTTAAATTGGCATGATTATGGTGCTAGGAATTATGATGCAAGTTTAGGGAGATGGTTTAGTATTGATAATAAAGCCGAATTATACGTAGGGCATTCAACTTATCATTATTCAGCTAATAATCCTATTTATTTTAAAGATGTTGATGGTAATTATTATGTTGGAACTGATGGGAAAAGAGTTACAACTAGTATAGCTAAAGATGGTTCAATTAAGTTGAGTAGTAATGCTTCAACAGATTTAAAAAGAATGGCTAACCTAATAAATGCTAGTGGTAGTAAGACGGCTATATCTCAGTTTAATAAAGTAGGAAATAATGAAACTAGAGTTAATTTTCAGATTATTGATGAAGTAAATAATGAAAAAGACTTTGGAGATGGTGTTTGGGGTCTTCACCAAGCTCATGATAGAGATGGAAATGCTCTAGCGTGGTTAGGAGATGGAAAAACAGGTAAGTTCAGTGGTAGACCGAAGTATAAAAAAGATTCTGACGGAAATACTATTTATGATGAAGCTACTATTACATTATTTGCAGGAAACATTCAAGAATCTCTTGATAAAGCTGTTGAAAAAGGTAAAATTAAGAAAAGTCAAGTTAGCTTCTATAAGTTGATGTTAATAGTTGCGGTAGTCGGTCATGAAGGAGAACATAATTTAAATTTAGCCGACATTCAAGCAATAATTACTAGATTGGATAATGATGATAGTAACGATAATAATAGAGATGTAGAAGGAGAAGCTGATAAAATATTTGACCAAATTAGACAAGAAATTATAGATAAGTTTACTAAAAAAGAAGATTAAATATTATGAGAAATCAAGTTGTAATTTTTGCTATTTTACTATTTAGTTCATGTAAAACTAATAGCACTGATAATTATTTATTAAAAAATAATTTAGAAGATAATCTTATACAAGTTGCTACCATCCTCAATAACGATATACCTGATTATTGGTATAAGATTTCTATTGAGAAGGGATTCAATTTAAACTCTAATAAGAATGGAATTATTGGTTTAAATATTTATGATTTAAGTATTGGTAAAATAAATGATGGTAATTTTTTAAATAATCATGTATACCATATTTCACCAGTTAATTTCGAAAAATCTTACAGTTATATTGTATTTGTGCTAGATAATAAAATCTACATATTCAAATCTATTAATTGTGATGGTAAAGGTGATGATTTTGGTGATATGATGAATTTTGCTAACTCGAAATTTTCGGAAAATATAAACCCAGAAATAATAGATAGACTTAATAACTATAGGGATTATGGTGAATACATAAAAGTTGATACAGCTACAACTTTAAATTGTGAGTCTTAATAATTCAATTTCTATTTAATTTTAATAAAACCACCAATAAAGGGTGGTTTTTTCCCCCACTCCCGCATGAATCCTTTCGTGTGGTTGGTTAATTAAGAAGTAATAATTATAAACTATATGCTTTCATATTAAAAACTACTTTAAGGAATTGAAGTAGTTTTTTTATTTTTAAAGGAAAATTAGTTATGAGTAGGAATTATAAATTTTATAACCCTAAAGGGTTGTATTTTGTTAGTTTTGCAGTGGTAAACTGGTTAGATGTTTTTACAAGAAATGAGTATAAAGATATCGTATTAGATAGTTTAAGTTATTGTCAGAAAGAAAAGGGTATGGAAATAATTGCTTGGTGTATAATGACCAACCATGTTCATATCATTTTTAGGAGTATTGGAGGAGAGAAGCCAGAATTATTACTTGGAGATTTTAAACGTTTTACAAGTAAAGCCATAGTAAGATCTATAAAAGATAATATAAAAGAAAGTCGAAAAGAATATTTACTTGAGCAGTTTCAAAGAGCAGCAGAAAAATCTTCGAATGTAAAAAACTACCAATTTTGGAGACATGATAATCATCCAATAGAATTATGGAGCAATAAAGTGATTAATGAAAAAATAAATTATATTCATAACAATCCAGTAGAGTCAGGTTTGGTATTTAAAGCAGAAGATTATGTGTATAGTAGTGCAATAGATTATTCTGGAGAGAGTGGTTTATTAGAAGATATTATTGTGTTTAACTTATAGTAATAGTTTTTCACACGAAAGGATTCGTGCGGGAGCGGGGTTTACAGGCAAGCTCACGATAATGTTGTGCCACAATCAGGAAATATTTTTGAGCGTTTTTATAACTCAAGCGGTGTAGAAGTTTTTAGAGGCAATAGTAATTTTGTACCTGCTAAACTTCAATATACTACTGGTAGTCCTCGAAGAGTTTTCCATACAGTACCTAAAGAAAATTAAGAATATGTTACGTTATCTATATATCATTGTAGTTATTTTGACAGTAAATAGTTGTGCTGGTCAAAAAGCTGAAGTGAACAGTAAAAAAGAAACAAGAGGTAATTCAATTTATGGCGAGTTTGCTATCACTAAAATTGATAGCACGACTTCATATTATTTGATTTACTGCTCGAAAGATGAAAAGTCCTATCAAATCATTAGTAAAAAAGTGAATGATAAAAATACATTCAGTAAAATAGAATTAGGCAAAAAATACTTATTTGAACTAAATGAATTTTTACAAACAACTAATGATAATCCTTTAACTGGATTTAGTTCAGCAGACCCTTGTTTTTTTCTTGATGATAAAACTGAAATATGTAGAGAAAAAGATGTTTTTGGGCCTTATGTAACTAAAAATTTAGCGGGAATATATTACGTCAAAAATTAATATTAAGAAACCCCCGCTCCCGCACGATTGTATCGTGTGTGGTAGTGTAATAAAGTAATAATTATAAATTATATGCTATCATACTAAAAACCAACCCGATGGCGCGGATTTGCAATCCATGCAATACTATAAGTTAATTTAAAAAGATATTAAAATATAAACCACAAGCATTAGTATGTTTGTGGTTTGTTTTTAATTAGCATAATGAGTTTATTCTTTTCTTTGACATCTTAATTTCTAGAATTTATAATCCGTGAGTAGATTAAAACTTATTTTTGGTTTGCTTTTGGAGACAGATGTGTTTTAAAAGATTTCCAAACAACAATGATCATCCAAATAGTAATAATGCTATCTATAATGGTTGTACCATAATACACACCACTAATTCCAATATATTTTGGTAAAAAAATCATTACAGGAACATAAAATAATACCTGTCTTGAAACTCCAATAACACTTGCAGGTTTTGGTAGATTAATAGCAGGTAAATAAGTAAGTGCCATAAAGACATATGGTAAGGCAGGAATAATGACCATATATATTCTAAAATTTAGAATATCTGAGATACTAATTGGGGTATTTGGTAGTACCATACGAATTACTACCTCTGGAAAAACCATCAGAAAAATCCAAAAAGGAAGAATAAATAATAGACCTGTTTTTGAAAATAGTAAAAAACTTGCTTTCACTCGATCATATTGATTAGCTCCATAGTTTACTCCTAATACAGGCTGTAAAGCCCTCATTAGTCCAAAGAGTGGTGTCATAAGAAATAATAGAATCCTATTTGCTGCTGCAAAAAAAGCCAAGTCTGTTTCATTACCAACATTAACAATTGCATTAAACACAGCAATTGCTTGTATTAACCCCATAATACTCATAATAAAACCAGGAAAACCAAGCTTTAAAATGGTACAAAAAATTTCTTTGTTGAAAGAAATATGGTTGATATTGGATTGAAAAGAGGCTTTTCCTTTTTGAAAATAAATATAACCAACAAAACAATATATAAGCATTCCTATATTAGTAGCCCAAGCAGCTCCATCTACAGACATGTCAAAATAAATAATAAAGAGTGGAGTTAAAATCATATTAACAATAAGTCCGTAAGCCATCATTATGGCTGCAGTTTTCATTTTTCCTTCAGCACGAACAATAAAATTTAATTGAAGCGCATACACCCACAAGGGAGATGCTAACAAAGAAATTTTTAGATATGTTGTTCCATAGCTTAAAATACTTCCTGTTCCTCCCATGAGTTGTATTAATTCTTCTGCAAATAAATAGGAGGGTAATGCAAATATCAATGTTGAAATTAGAGAAAAGAATGTAGCGTTTGGAACTACTTTTTTAAGTTTCTCTTCGTTATTTTCACCAATTAAAATACTAATATAATTTCCTGCACCAGTTCCAACCCAAGAACCAAATCCCATTATAATTCCTGTAAGAGGATAAGCTAATGCTACTCCAGCAAGTGCTTTTTCGTTAAGTAATTGTCCCACATAAATTGTATCTAGAAAAGCATTTAATCCAAATAGTACCATTGCAACAATTGCTGGCAATGATAATTTCCACATCACCTTTGTAAGATTTTGACTTAATAGAAATTCTTTCTGGTCAATTCTTTTAGACATTTTTTCTAAGTAGTTATTTATTCGTAATAAGTAAGATAAGTTTGAATCAATTGTTACAAATGTAGTTATTTAGATTAATTCTAAATAGTTATTTTGTAAAAAATCAATATTTTCAACAGTAAATTATTTTACGAGTTGATTTTTTTGAAGTATAGAATTTGATAATAAAAGAGATTATGATTTTAGAGATAGTTTTACGAATAGAACCAGATAGCGTGGATTTGCAATCCGTGCATACCTAAAAGTTAATTAAAAAAAGTATTAAGATATAAATCATAAGTATTAAGTTGCTTGTGGTTTGGGATTTTAAAAGTAGATCATATATAATAGTTAGGTATTTTTAAAATAAGATGTATGCATAATCTGTTGATATTAAGGATGTAATAATTCTTTTTTTTTAAACTGTAATTTTAATTATTTTTACAAAATGAAAAAAATATTAATTGCTATACTTCTTGTGGCTAATACCGCATTTTCACAAGATAAAATTCCATTTATTGACTATGAAAAAATTGACAAACTTGCTTCTCAAAGTTCTGATGAAGGTAATTATGAGAAAACGTTAGAGTACTTAAATAAAATAAGTAAAAATGACTCTACATATTACGGTGTTTTATCTTCTAAATCATATTATTTATTACAATTAAAAAGGTATAATGATGTTATAGATTTAGTTAATAAAGCTATTGATAACAAGGAAAATGAGTTTAAGGATATTTTATATATAAATAAAGGGGTATCACTTACCAACCTAAAAAAATATAAAGCTGCATTAGAAACGTATAACGAGGCAATAAAAAGATATCCTAAAAACGATTTACTTTGGTTTAATAAAGGAGTAGTACTTGAAGCCCAAGGGAAATTAAACGAAGCAATCAGTGCATATAAAAGAAGTATTGTTTTAAATCCAATGTCTAAGAAGCCTCATTTACAAATTGGAAATATATTTTACAAACAAGAAAGAATTGCCCAAGCATTAATGTGTTTTAATATGTATTTATTATTAGAACCTGATGCTAGTGACGCATTTACAATACTTAAATCTCTTAATAGTGTTGTTGCTCTTAAAAATTCAAATACAAGAGATGAAAATATTGAACTTGTGGATGCTGATGATTCATTTGAAGATATTGATTTGGTGTTGGATAGTAAAATGGCTTTAGCGAAAGATTATAAAATAGAGAACAGTATTAATATAGCTTTAACGAAACAAAATCATGCATTAATAAAACAATTAAAAAATTTTGAAGGTAACGGAGGGTTTTGGGAAAATAAATATGTAAAACTATATAAATGGATTGAAAACAATAATCGTTTTAATGATTTTGTTTATACAGTTTCTTATTCTATAAAGAATCCTGAACTTAAGCAAATCATTCAAAAAGAAACAAAGAATATTACTGCTTTTCTTAAAGATTTTAAAGCGAAATGGTATGAGATAGTTTCTGAAAATGACGAGTTTTTTAATGGAAAAAAACAAAAAGTAACGTATATCTATAATGGGGATTATGTCGATGGAATAGGAAAAATGAAAGATAAACATGAAATTGGTTTTTGGGAGTACTATAATAAATCAGGAGCCTTGATAGCTAATGGTAATTTTGATGATTCAGGGAATAAAGTAGGTAAATGGACCTGGTATTATTACAACAATAAGATCAAAGAAACGGCTATTTATAAGGAAGGAAAACTAAATGGAGAAAATAAATTACTATATAAAAATGGAAGGCAGTATATTAATGCTAATTATAAAGACAACGAATTAGATGGTAATTATACGTACTATAATGATAAAGGAGCCTTAATTCAGAATAAATATTTTAAACAAGGAAAACTTGAAGAGATCTATAAATCATATTTCAGTATCGGAGAAAAATTGTTAGAGTTTTATATTCCGTACAAAGAAGATAAGGTTGAGGGTGAGGTAATAGAATACTATGCAAATGGAGATGTTTATTCTAAAACTAATTATAATTCTGGTAAAATTAATGGCTTAGAAAGAAAGTATCACTTTAATAAAAAAATTTCTTCAGAAATAAATTACTTAAACGGAAACTTAGATGGAAGTTATAAAACATATTATTCTAACGGTCAAATACAGGAAGAAGGGCAATCTGTAGAAGGAAGTTATGAAGGTAACTGGAAAACATTTTTTTTCAATGGGAAATTGCAAAGTAAATTTACTTATAAGAAAGGAAAATTAACAGGCTTATATAAACAATACGATTCTGATGGTAAGTTACATCATGAATATACTTATAAAAAAGGAAAAATTATTTCTTATAAATTTTATGATAAAAAAGGAATCGTCTATAAAGAAGGAAAAAAGAAAGGAGGAGAATTTTATTATGAAGGATTTTCTCCATTAGGAAATAAAACCTCTCAAGGGCTGTATGATATCTCTGGAGGAAAAAAAGGAGAGTGGAAATTTTTTACAGATAATGGAGTGCTTTTAAACAAAGGTGATTTTTTGAATGATAAAGCAAATGGAAACTATTATGAGTATTATAAAAATGGAAAAATAAAATATATTACTCCTTATAAGGACAATGTGATTGATGGTTATTATTCTGCATATCATCCTAATGGAAAAATGAAAGCACAGGGATGGTATAAAGAAGGAGTAGAACATGGTGAATGGAGGTATTATTATTTGGACGGTACTATAGAATCTTTAAATTTTTTCCATAAAGGAAAATTACATGGAGAACAAAATTATTTTGGAGGTGATGGAGCAAAAATATCAACTTCAAAATTGAGTTTTGGTGAGCATGTTTCTGAAAAGCTCTTCACCAAAGAAGGAAGTGTGTACCAGCAAATAAAATACCAATCAAAAGAAAAAAAATACACATTAGAATCTAAACATTTGAATGGGAAAACTAAAACGAGTATTGCATATATAAACGGTGTTAAACACGGTCAGTACAAAGAGTTTTACTTTAACGGGAAAAAAAGAACAATAGGAAGTTTTGTTAATGGAGAAATGAATGGGTTATATACTTGGTATTATGATACAGGTGAAATAGAAACAACAATCAATTATCTTAATGGAAATGTTAATGGTGATTATATTAACTATCACAAAAATGGAAAAATTGAAGGAAAGTACTTTTTTGAAAATGGATTAGAGAGCGGAACAAGTATTACTTATTATAATAATGGAACTAAGAGAACATTAACGCAGTATAATCAAGATAAAATACATGGTAGAAAAGAATTTTATGATTCTTCAGGAAGATTACAACTGATTCGATTTTACAATTATGGAAGATTGATAGGTTATAGTTATTTAAATAAAAAAGGAGAAGAGTTACCAATGATTGAAATGATAAATGAAAGCGGAAAAATAACGGCATTTTACCAAAATGGTCGTGCTTCAAAAATAATGGAATATAAAAATGGAGAACTGGTAAATTCTTATAAGTCGTATCATTATAATGGTAAAAAGGAAAGTGAGATTATTTATATTGATGGAGAAATTAATGGTGTTAAAAAAGAGTATTTTTCTAACGGAAAACTAAAACAAGAAATTGAATACAGTTATGGGGTTAAACACGGAAAGAGTACTGATTATTATGTAAATGGTATTGTAAAAGAAGAAAAAGCATACTTGAATGATCAGTTAAATGGAACTGTAAACCGATACAATAAAAAAGGAAAAATTAAAAAAAGAACAATATACTTTAATGGAAAGGTTATTTCAGAACAAACAAATTAGAGATAACCTAATAGTTATAAGCTTTTTTTTCTTCTTTGTAAATGTTTTTTCACAAGAATCTAATGAGTATAGATTATATAAAAATAAGTTTCCAGATTCTAGAAAAGTTAGATTGAATCAAGAGACTATTATTACTATTAAAGTAATTAAGGGTGAGTTAAAAATTAAACAAGAATTTATTGAAGAAGATTTGTATTTGAATGAATCTGCTACATATGATTCTAAAAATAGTATTAGATTTTCCTCTTTTTTTGAATTAGAAAAAATTAAAGCTTCGTCTTTTTCTTTTTTAAAGAAGAAGTATAGAGAGTACAAAGTAGAAAATTTTATAGAGAAAGATGAATTAGATCAATCATTTTATGATGATACCAAAATTTTAAGTTTTATTTATCCCAATTTAACAAAAGGCTCAAAGTCAAGATTACAGTACTCACAAATTGTTAAAAACCCTCGTTTTATTAGTACTTTTTATTTGGGAGATTTCTTTCCAATTATAAATAATAAAGTTACAATTATTGCGGATAAAGAAGTTGCTATTGAATTTAGAGAGTTTAATATAGATAAAAAAAGAGTCAAATTCTCTAAAGAAAAAAAAGGACAAAAAATACTTTATAAATGGGAGTTGTTTAATGAAGATGAATATGAATTTGAAGAGAATTCACCAGACTATAAAAAAATATTACCACATATAATTCCAATCATAAAAACATATAAGGTTAAGAGTAAGATTAAAAAAGTTTTAGGAGAGGTTTCTGATTTGTATAGATGGTATTATTCTTTGGTTAAAGATGTGAATAAAGATACCCCTAGCAAAGAACTGGTAACTTTAGTAAAGAATATTACTTCAGGAAAAGATACCGAGTTAGAGAAGGTAAAAGCAATTTATTATTGGACACAAAAGAATATCAAATATATAGCTTTTGAATATGCTCTTGGAGGTTTTATTCCAAGAGAATCTAATGATGTTTTTAAGAAAAAGTATGGAGATTGTAAAGATAACTCAAGCATTCTTTTTAAAATGCTTGAAATTGCAGGGATTAAAGGAAGTTTAACATGGATTGGTACCAGAAAAATCCCTTATACTTATAAAGAAGTGCCCACACCAAAAGTAGACAACCATATGATACTTTCCTATGAGAATAAGGGGAGAACATATTTTTTAGATGCAACAGGAAGATATATTAAACTTGGACTGCCAACATCTTTTATTCAAGGTAAAGAGGCATTAATTTCTCAAGGAAATGAATTTAAAATTGAAAAAGTTCCTATTGTAGCTGCTAAAGAAAATGCAATTATCGATTCAACAAAAATTAAACTTTTAGAAAACAATGTTATAGGTAGTTCTAAGACGAGTTTTTCAGGTTATCAAAAAATAGATTATTACCACAACTTAGAAGGAAAAAAATCTCAATCAAAGTTAAAAGAGTTTTACAATAAAAAACGAAAGAAAGGAAATAATAAGTTTTTGATAGACGACTTAAAAGAAATCAATAAGTATCATTATGATAATGACTTTAAGGTGAATTATACATTTAAAATTAGTGATTATTATAAAAAATTAGGTGATGAAATATATATAAACCTAAATTTAAATAAAGAACTGTCAAATTTTAAAGTGAGTAAACAAAGAAAAACCGAAATTGAATTTGATTATAAGAAGTATTATAAATTTTATACTGCTTTAGATATTCCTGATGGTTATAAAGTTGATTATTTACCTGGAAATGTTTCTACGTCTGATGAACTATCCACATTAAAAATTACGTATCAAAAAAAAGGAAATCAAATTATTTATACACATTCAATAGAATTAAACTTTTTAAGTTTGAATTTAGAGGAACAAAAGAAAATGAATGAAGCTATAAAGAAAATTGAAAAAAATTATAAAGAAATAATTGTATTGAAAAAAATATAAAACTATGAAAAATAAACACTTATTAATTGCTGTATTCTTATTTAGTGTACAAATTATTTATTCACAAAAAAGCCCATTTTTTAAAAGTTATGATTGGGGAAATAATCCAAGTTATAATATTAAAAAAGAAAAAGCAAACGAGGCAATGGTAGCTGTTAAAGAAAAGGTTGTCACTGAGTTTTTTTTTGAGAATAATTCCTTGGTTGAATATTTCTTGGAGCATAAGGTTTTATGGTTAAATTCTGATGAAAGAATTGAAGAGTATAATAAGGTTTATTTACCCTATTCATCAAATTCAAGTCTTGAAATTAATAAAGCTAGAGTGATTACTCAAGAAGGAAAGATAATTAACCTAGATGAATCTAAAATATTGACAGCTAATGATGAAGAAACTCAAAGAAAATATAAATATTTTGCCTTTGAGGGAATAACAAAGGGTAGTTTTATAGAATACATTTATGTTGTAAAAAAACAACCTTCCTATAGGGGTAAAAAATTGTTTTTGCAGTCGTCTTACGAGAAAGAAATTATTGAGTTTGATTTATTTTCTCCTAAAAATTTAATCTTTGATTTTAAAAGTTATAATGGCATTCCTCAAATAGTTAAGGACACAGTTAATAAAGAAAAACTCCACTGGAAACTTAGTGTAAAGGGGTTAAAAAAAATAGAAAAAGAAAACCTTTCAGCATACAAAGCTTCAAAAGGTTCTATTGTTTATAAACTTGATAGAAATATAGCTACTAAAACTTCAGATATTTCTTCTTATAAAAGAGTTTCTCAAAATATTTATAAATTCTATTATAAGAAGTATGGAAAAAAAACAATAAAATTAATAAACAGCCTTATTTCTCAATTAAAGCTTCAAGGAGATGAAGATCAAGAAAGTCTTGTTAGAAAGATAGACTTTTATATAAAAAATAATTTTTTCACTTCTAATGTTTCTAGTCAGGAATTAGAAAATTTAGACGATATATTAGAGAAAAAAGTTATGAATGAAATAGGAACAGTAAAATTGTATGTAGCATTGCTAAAATCTCTAAATATTAAGCATGAAATAGTAGTAACTAGTGATAGAAGAGAGACAAAATTTGATAATAAATTTGAAGCAAATAATTTCCTTACTCATATTTTGCTTTATTTTCCTAAGATGAAATTATACTTATCACCTAGTGATTTTGAAACTAGATTCGGTTTTCCAGATGCTTATAAGATGGATAATTACGGTTTGTTTGTTAAAGAAGTAAAAATAGCAGATTATAAATCTGCTATAGGAAGGATAAAGTATATTAAACCTATTGAATCAAATAAAACAGTAGATAAAATGATTATTAATGTTGATTTTAATAAGGAAAATTTATCTGAAAACTTTATTCGATTAGATAGGTCATTTAGCGGCTATTATGCGATGGCTATACAGCCATTTATTCATCTTATTGATGGAGATAAAAAGAATGAACTAATTGACGGTATTGCAGAAGGTATAAGTAAAGAGATTGAAGTGAAAAAGAGAAAATTGGTGAATGATAATCCAACATTATTTGGGATTAAACCAATACAGTTTATTGTTGATTTTTCTTCAGAAGCTTTTGTTGAAAAAGCAGGTAAAAAATATTTATTTAAACTTGGTGAATTGATCGGTGCTCAGATGCAAATGTATCAAGAAAAAGAAAGAGTTTTACCAGTAGAAGAGCAATTTCAAAGAACTTATTATAGAACGATTACAGTAAATATTCCTAAAGGATATAAGATTACAAACTTAGATGATATTAATATTGAAAACACCTTTTCTGAGAACGGAAAAGAATTATTTTCATTCAAATCTTTTTTTGAGCTAACTGGAAGCAAATTGAAAATTACAGCAGATGAATTTTATAGAAAAAATATTATAAATGTCTCTTTGTATGAGAAATATAGAAAGGTTATTAATAGTGCTGCTGATTTTAATAAAATAGTTTTATTGCTCGAGCCAACTACAGACTAAAACATAAAACTTGTGAGGTTTTTGGTAAGTTTACAGCTTTTAGAAAGTGCTTTTTTTAGTATTAAATAATTTATGATTGTAATAAACTCCTAATCATTTACATACTCTAAAATATCTGAAGGTTGACAATCTAAAGCTTGGCAAATAGCTTCTAAGGTAGAAAAACGAATGGCTTTAGCTTTTCCAGATTTTAAAATGGATAAATTGGCTGTAGTTATCCCAATAATCTCTGCCAGTTCTTTGCTTTTCATTTTTCGTTTGGCAAGCATCACATCTAAGTTTACAATAATTGCCATAGATTAAATGGTTAAATCGTTTTCTTGTTTTATCACTTTTGCAGTATACATTACATTGCTAAAAATCATCAAAAATAAGCCAAAAACAATCATTAATAAAGACAAAGATCTAGAATCAGCATTAAAATAAACCATATATTTTATGTCCATAAAAAAATAAGAAAAGCTAAGTAGAAAACTGATGCTATGTGAAACAATAATTAATTTACCAGCATTACTTAAAAGACTAGAGGTTGTATTGTTAAGATAGTCTGTGGTGTTTTTTAGTGATACTATTTTAATTAAGAAATAAGAAGCATAGATAAACAAGGCAAATGCAATTGTTTTTAATAGAGCTACAAGCTTTAATGCTATAGGTGTATTTTGATAATTGAAATGACCTAATTGCAATACATCTTTTTCAAAAATTAAGGCAAGAACAACTAAGGTGGTATCTGCTAAAAACCAAAGTAAGGTTACGATAAAAATTGAAATTACAATTTTCTTAAGTAGGTTGATTTTTTTCATTTTTTACAAGTTGAAATTAATGTTTAAATGGTTAAGTCATTTTCTTGTTTAGCCCTTTTAGCAATAGTAAATACTTCACTTAAAATCAGAAAGAATAACCCTAAAGCAATTAGTAATAAATTAGAATTGATGCCTAATTCGACAGTAATTTTAGATCCAAAATACATAGGTCCAATAACAGATAAAATCAGAAAAACGACTCCAGATATGAGTAAAAGACTTCCTATATTTTTATAAGATTTGATGATAAAATCATCGAAAATTTTAGCATTTAAAAAATACCTTAATGATTTTCTAAAGAGATGTAGACTATAAAAAATCAATAAAAAATTAATTAGAAAAAGAGCAAATAAGATTTTAGAAAATGTATCATTTGCTAATAATTCTAATCCTTGAATTTTAAGTTGCATTTCAGACAAATCATAGAAGAATATAGCCGGAATAGCAATTAGAATTAAAGGAGTGCCAATGGGAATAGTAACTATCCAAATAAAATCTATAATTGCTTTTAAAACATGTATTTTTCTCATAGTAAATCTATTTTTTCTCCTGTGCTATTAATGATGATATATAATTGATTATACTCCCATTTAGAAGCTATGTTTTTGGCTTTTACGACTAAAGTAGCAGTTCCTTTTTTTCCTTCAAGCTGAATTTTGGTGTCAATTTCATTTTGCTTAAAATTAAAACCACTACTTGTACCAAAACTTAAAGAAAAAGTTCCTTCATTTTTTGCTTTAGTGGGATCTTTTTTAACTGTAATAGCATTGCCAATAGCATTGAGCACTTCTGTATGATTTGTTGCTTTTTTTATTGCGTATTTACGTGGAACAGAGTTTTCTAATTCAGAAGTTAAAAAAGAACTAGTAGACTTCATTGCATATAAAATTAATAGCATGGATAGCAGACCAAATCCTAACCATTTTTTTGTTTTAGAGATCTTCATTTTAATGGTGTTAAATGGTTAAATCATTTTCAGATTGAATTGTAATTCCACGTTTTATTATTTGTGCAAAAATGAAAATGACAATAGATAAGAAGACAAAATCACTAGAGAACAAATCCATTTCAAAACCGTGTTTTTTCCCTATTAATTGCATATGTGTATTATGTACAATAGCAATAATCCATAAATAAAAAATACCATAGCTAATTTGCTGCATTAACCGTTGTACTTGCTCATTAAAAGGTTTTTTAATGCTTAGGTTTTGTAATAATCGTATTACTAAAAAAGCAATGTATGCTTCAGTAGCAAATAGGACTATTTTATAACCAATAATAAAGCTGTAGTGTATAAAACTATAATTTCTGTATTCAAAAAGATTGATGCCTTCATAAATATTTTTAGAAGCTTCTGCGTTTTCAAAACTTATTATATAGGCTAATAAGATGGCACCCGCTTTTATAGCAAGTCCAATAAAGGCAAGCCAAGAAAAGAACTTCATTATTTTTAAGAGTTTTTCTGTTTTCATAACTATAATTATTTATGCATAAACCAAAGTACATGCCCGCAATTATCACAGATATAATTCTGTGCTTTTTTATTGAGCCAATCAAGTTTAAAAAAGGTCAATGCTTTGGTATTCATTAAAGTTTCTCTTTCCCAAAAAGTATCATTTTTACAAACAGTACAATTCAGTTTATTTCCTTTAATGCTTCTTTGTTTAGATACAGGTGTGTTTGCCATGTTGTATATTTTAACATAGCAAAAATACAAAAATTATCGAAAAACAATAATTAATTATTAAAAAAGAATGTTTTTTATACTTTTTTAATCACGTTGGTTACGATTCCCCAGATAATAAAATTGTTCTCTTCGGTAATTTTTATTGTTGGGTAATCTGGGTTTTCTGCTTGTAACCAAACTTCATTATTTTCTACTCGTAAACGTTTTACTGTAAACTCTCCATCTAAAAAACATACAGCAATTTTATTGTTGGTTGGAGCAATACTTCTGTCAATTACTAACAAATCGTTATCGTCTAGTCCAGCGCCAATCATGGATTGACCACTTACTCGAGCAAAAAAAGTAGCTTCTTTATTTTGAATCAGTTCTTCATCTAAAGAAATACGAGTTTCTCTAAAATCATCTGCAGGAGAAGGAAAGCCAGCAGAGATACCAGTATCTATAAAAACAGCTCCTAAACTATCAGTAGATTTTGGAGAAAAGAAGGTTAAATTTTGTGAAGCTTTACTCATTATGTTACGGTAATAATATCATTAATATTTGTGGTGTACTTAGGAGATAATCGCTCTTGACGCATTTTCCAGGTGCGATTTAAGTCTTGATTTCCTAACTTAATTTTATCTGCTTTAAATCTGGTATTAAGATGATCTATAGCAGACATTAAAGGCTTGTGTTTAGGGTTTTCTTTAGAAAATAAATTCAATTGATGATTGTCTGTTGGTACCAATCCTGTTACAATAACTCCAGCACGTTTATAGCGAACTCCTTTTTTAAACATGCTTTCTACAGTTTTTACAGCAGCATTACAAATAGATAAGCTAGAATTTGTTGGATGTGAAAAAACAATGGTTTTACTTACTTTGTGCTGTATTGTATCTTTTTTATGTCTATCACTTCGCAAAAGCACAATAACCATATGACAACTAGATTGTTGTTTTCTTAACTTTTCTGCACAACTAGCTGCAAAAGTAGAAATGCGTTCTTTAATATCTTCTATGTTCGTATAAGTAAACTCAAAACTTCTAGTAGTTGCAATTGCTTTTTTAGACTTGTTATGATCTTCTAAGGTTAGCTTAGCAATACCTTCTAGGTCTTTTTTTAAATGTAGCTCGGTAATAGAAAAGGTTTTTAATACATACTCATCTGAAAGTTGTGTAAAATCCCAAGCAGTTTTACAACCAATATTCTCCAAACGTTTTTGTAATCGCCAACCGATCCCCCAAACCTTCTTTAAAGGAGTCCATTTTAAAGCTTTGATTCGTTTTTCTTCGGTATCAATAACACAAATTCCGCCTGTTTTTTCAATATTAAAACGTGCTATTTTATTAGCAACTTTACTTAAAGCTTTTGTAGGAGCAATACCAACACAAGTAGGAATTCCTGTCCATTGTAATACCTTACTTCTAATAGCTGTTGCATAATTGGTAAAATTGTAATTTTCAAAACCTTTGAATTGTAAAAAGGCTTCGTCAATAGAATAGACTTCGATATCGGGAGAAAATTGATGTAAAATATTCATCACTCTGCTACTCATATCTCCATATAATGGATAATTAGAAGAGAGTACTGCAATATTATTGGTTTTGCAAAAGGCTTCCCATTTAAAAATAGGCGCGCCAAAAGGCAATTGTAGAGCTTTAGCTTCATCGCTCATAGAAATAACACAACCATCATTGTTGCTTAAAATAGCAACAGGTTTTTGCTGTAAACTCGGATTAAAAACCCGTTCACAAGAAGCATAAAAATTATTACAATCTACCAAAGCATACATAAAGTAAAGATATGAAATTTGCCTACATTTGTGTTGATGAAATTTCCGAATAAATTAGAAAATAAAATACAATTTAGACAAGAGAAAAAAGCCTTGAGAAGTTTAGGGGTTGACAATGAACTAATAGATTTTTCTTCGAATGACTATTTAGGGTTTGCAAAATCTGAAGCTATTTTTAACGATACACATCAGTGGATGATGGATCAAAAAATATTAAAAAATGGTGCAACAGGTTCTCGATTGTTATCAGGAAATCACTCATTATATACATTGGTAGAAAAAGAACTTACACAATTTCATCAATCAGAATCTGCATTGATTTTTAATTCGGGCTATGATGCTAATGTTGGTTTTTTCTCATGTGTGCCACAAAGAGGAGATATTATTTTATACGATGAATTGATTCATGCTTCTATTAGAGATGGCATCCAATTATCAAATGCAAAAGCGTATAAGTTTAAGCATAACAATCTATACGATTTAGAATCTTTGCTAGCACGTTATTCTAAAACAACAGCAAATTCAAATAATGAAATGTATGTGGTTACAGAAGCTGTTTTTTCTATGGATGGAGATATGCCTAATTTGAAAGAAATGATAGCATTGTTAAAAAAATACAAGGCTTATTTTGTTGTAGATGAAGCCCACGGCTTAGGTGTTTTTGGAGATAATGGTTGTGGAAATGTTCAGGGATTAGGTTTAGAGAATGAGATTTTTGCAAGGATTGTTACGTTTGGAAAAGGATTGGGATGTCATGGAGCGGCTGTTTTAGGAAGTAAACAACTTATAAGTTATTTGGTAAACTTTGCACGTAGTTTTATTTATACAACAGGGCTTTCTCCACATGCTTTAGCAACCATTTTAACAGCATATAATTATTTAACATTAGAACAAGTAGGATTTCAAAATCCACAAGAAAAACTAAAAGAAAATATTAGGTTTTTTATACAAGAAGTAAAAAGACTTGCGTTAAAAAAACGATTTATTGAAAGTACATCTGCGATTCATTGTTGTGTTATTTCTGGAAATGATGCTGTAAAAGCAATCGCTCAACAAATGCAAAAGAATGGTTTTGATGTAAAACCTATTTTATCTCCAACAGTTTCTGAAGGAGAAGAGCGTTTGCGCTTCTGTTTACATGCCTATAATTCTAAAGAAGAAATCACCAATGTTTTACAGAACCTTAGTATTTTTGTAAACAAATTAAAACAATAAAATGCGAGACGACTATACAGTTTTAGCGGTTTTTGAATATTCTACAGAAGCACAGTTGTTAAAATCAAAGTTAGATTCTGAAGGTATAAAAACCATGTTGATGGACGAAAAAACCATTGATACAGATCCGTTAGTGAGTCAAGCAATTGGAGGAGTAAAGTTGTTGGTGTTTAACAAAGATTTAGAAAGGGCTTCAGTTATTTACAATGAAGTTAGAATTTATCAAAAAGATGAAAACGGAAATGCTATTCATTGTAAAGCATGTAACTCAACAAAAATATTAATTGCGCCTCCACAACGTACAGATATATTCTTTATGTTATTTCCTTTTTTTGAAAGAAGGAGATTTATATGTAACGATTGCAAAACAGTTTTTTAATGCAGCAAAAAATATTTATCACAGGAATTTCTACAGAAGTAGGAAAAACAGTTGTGTCTGCTATAGTAACAGAAGCATTACAAGCAGATTATTGGAAACCAGTACAAGCTGGAGAACTTGATAATTGCGATACTCAAAAGGTAAAAAAGATGATTTCAAATTCGCGTTCTGTTTTTTATCCGAATGCACATGCTTTAAAAACACCAATGAGTCCGCATGCAGCAGCAGCAATAGATAATGTAGAAGTAACTTTAGAAAGCATTGAAGAGCCAGTAACAGAAAATCATTTGGTTATTGAAGGAGCTGGAGGTTTATTGGTTCCGCTAAATAACACAGAAACAATCTTAGATATTATCAAACCAGAATATAAAGTAATTGTGGTTTCTCGTCATTATTTAGGAAGCATCAATCATACATTATTAACGGTAAAATTACTACAAGAAAAAGGCTATAAAGTAGCACTTGTTTTTTCTGGAGATGAGCATCCAACAACAGAAGCAATCATTCAAAAAATGACCAATGCTCCTGTAATAGGAAGAGTCAATGAAGAACCTTATTTTGATCAAAATGTAATTGCTGAGTACGCAGAATTGTTTCGAGAAAAATTAGAACAATTGTAATTCTTTTTAACACTTTTATTTAAGACATGACATTACAAGAGAGAGATAAAAAACATTTGTGGCATCCATTAACACAACACAAATTACACCCAAATCATTTGGCAATAACTAAAGCAAAGGGAGCTTTGTTGTTTGATGACCAAGGAAAGGAATATATAGACGGAATTGCATCTTGGTATACCTGTATGTATGGGCATTGTAACGAGTATATAACCGCTAAAGTTTCTGAGCAAATGCAGCAGTTAGATCATGTTGTTTTTGCAGGGTTTACTCATGAGCCTGCTATAAAACTGTCAGAAGCATTGATGCAAATATTGCCAAAAAATCAAGAAAAAATATTCTTTTCAGATAATGGATCTACCTCTGTAGATATTGCAATTAAAATGGCATTGCAATACCACTTTAACAACGGAGAAAAAAGAGGAAAAATTATAGCTTTAGAAGATGGTTTTCATGGAGATACTTTTGGAGCAATGTCGGTTTCTGGTTTATCTGTGTATAATGGTCCTTTTGAAGATTTTTTTATTGATGTAGCTAGAATTCAAGTACCAACCGAAGAAAATTTTACAGCAGTAAAAAAACAATTTGTTGAGCTTATAAGAACCCATAAAGTAGCGGCTTTTATTTACGAGCCTTTAGTACAAGGGGCAGCAGCTATGAAAATGTTTAAAGCTGAATTGTTAGATGAGTTATTGGCAATTGCAAAAGAACACAATGTTCTTTGTATTGCAGATGAAGTGATGACAGGGTTTGGAAAAACAGGGAAGGATTTTGCATCTATGTATTTAACAAATCAACCAGATATTATTTGTTTGTCAAAGTCGTTAACAGCAGGTTTGGTGCCAATGGCAATTACAAGTTGTACCGAAAAAGTATACAATGCTTTTTTAAGTGATGATATTGGAAAGGGTTTTTTTCATGGTCATACTTATTCTGCAAACCCAATTGCTTGTACGGCAGCTTTAGCAGGAATTGAATTGTTGCAAACTCAAGAAATTCAAGATTGCATCGAAAGAATTACAAAAGCTCATGCAGATTTTGATGCAAAAATTAAACAGCATCCAAAAGTAAAAGAGACACGTCAATTAGGAGTTATCTATGCCTTAGACTTGAATATTGAAATGGATAGGTATGGAGATTTGCGCTATAAACTTTTCAATTTCTTTATGGAAAATGGAGTTTGTTTACGGCCTTTAGGAAATACCATTTATATACTAGCTCCGTATGTAATTACAGACGAACAGTTGCAAAAAGTATATCGAATAATAGAAGAATCTTTAGGAATTATCTAGTTGAGATTAGTAACGAAGCTGTATCTTTGCAACAAATTTTAAGGCATTGCAAAAACCAATATCCATAACAGCTATTTCTTCTCTTTCTGCATTAGGAAGTGACCAAGAAGTAATTTGGAGTAATTACCAAAACCATGCACATTTTATAACAGAACGACGTTTTGAAAATTTTTCAGCACTGGTTGCTCAAATTTCAGAAGAAGATCGTGTTAAAATAGCTCAGTTAAGGCAATCAGAAGCAAAGTATAAAAATTTAGATGATTCAGTTTTGTATGCACTTTTTGTAGCAAGAGAAGCAATACAAAAGGCTCATTGGAAATCAGAAGAGAGCTTCGGAATCAATATCGGTTCATCACGAGGAGCAACCACATTGTTTGAAAAGTATTACAAAGACTTTTTAGAAAATAATCATGCAGAAACATTAAGTTCGCCAACAACAACATTAGGTAATATTTCTTCTTGGATAGCTCATGATTTACAAACAAATGGCCCAGAAATATCACATTCTATTACCTGTTCAACAGGCTTACATTCTTTGTTAAATGGAGTTGCTTGGATTAATTCAGGAATGTCTTCTAAATTTTTAGTAGGAGCTAGTGAAGCTGCTTTAACGGGTTTTACTGTAGCTCAAATGAAAGCATTAAAGATTTATGCTCAAAAAAATAACGAATACCCTTGTAAAGCTTTTGATTTAGAAAAGAAAAAGAATACAATGGTGTTGGGAGAGGCGGCAGCAGTTTTATGTTTAGAAGAAGGAGAAAAAGAAACAGCAATTGCTCAAATTAAAGGAATTGGTTATGCAACAGAAATCTTAGAACATAATATTTCTATTTCTACAGAAGCAACCTGTTTTCAAAAATCTATGAAGATGGCTTTAGGAAAAACACCTATTGATGAAATTGATGCTATAGTGATGCATGCGCCAGGGACAATAAAAGGAGATTTGTCTGAAGTTAAAGCGATTCAAAAACTATTTTGTAACAAAGTTCCTTTTTTAACTACCAATAAATGGAAACTTGGACATACCTTTGCCTCTTCTGGTGTTTTAAGTATAGAATTAGCAATTTTAATGTTGCAAAATCAGCAGATAATTTCCGTCCCATATACACCAAAACAAAAAACACCAAAACGCTTACATAAAATATTAGTAAATGCTGTTGGTTTTGGTGGTAATGCAGTTTCTGTTTTATTGACGAAATAAAATTGTTCATTTCGATCAAAAAAACTATTTTTAGTAACTAATTAAAATGAATTGCTTTATGACAGAATGGTTTTCAGAATTAACTTCTTTACAACAAATTTATTGGGTAATTACCGGTATTTCAACACTAATTTTTGTGTTTGTTTTAATTACTGCTTTTATTGGTGGAGATACTGATGACATTGGTGATGTTGATGCAGAAATTGATGCAGATACTGGCGCGGGATTTCAGTTTTTTACATTTAAAAATCTAGTAGCTTTTTTTACCATTTTTGGATGGAGTGGAATTGCCAGTATTAATGCAGGCAATAGTAAAACACTAACAATACTAATTTCTTTAGGCTGTGGATTATTAATGATGGTAATTATGGCTGCCTTATTTTATTATATAAGTAAATTAGTTTCTAGCGGAACATTAAAAATGAAAAATGCATTAGGAACTATTGGAGAAGTGTACTTGACAGTAGGAGCAAATAGATCTTCAATAGGAAAAGTACAAGTAAAAGTGCAGGGAGCCTTAAGAGAATTGGAAGCTTTAACAGATTGCGATAGAGATTTAACTCAAGGTAATGTAATTAAAGTTATAGAAGTAACAAGTAATGGAATATTAATAATAGAACCTCAAAATTAAATTATAAGCTATGATAAAAATGATGTTATTACAACAAATTGATTCTTCAGCAGGAATTATCGGAATTGGAATTGCAATATTATTTGTATTTATTTTAATTATTACTCTTATTAAGAGATATAAAAGATGTCCGTCAGATAGGATTCTTGTTGTTTATGGAAAAGTTGGCGGAGGTCAATCTGCCAAGTGTATTCACGGAGGAGCAGCATTTATTTTTCCTGTAATTCAGGATTATGAATTTTTAGATTTAACACCAATTTCGATTGAAGTAAATCTAATGAATGCTCTTTCAAAACAAAACATTCGTGTTAATGTACCTTCTCGTTTTACCATTGGAATTTCTACTGAACCAGGAATTATGCAAAATGCCGCAGAACGTTTATTAGGATTAGGACAGAATGAAATTCAAGATTTAGCACAAGAAATTATTTTTGGACAATTACGTTTGGTTGTTGCTTCAATGGATATTGAAGAGATTAACTCTGATAGAGATAAGTTTCTGGCAAATATTTCTCAGAGTGTAGAATCAGAATTAAAAAAAGTTGGTTTAAAATTAATCAATGTAAATATTACAGATATTGTAGATGAATCTGGATATATTGAAGCTTTAGGAAAAGAAGCAGCAGCTCATGCAATTAATGCAGCTCGTAAATCTGTTGCAGAAAAGAACAGAGATGGTTCTATTGGTGAGGCTAATGCGTTACAAGATGAAAGAACTCAGGTTGCAGCAGCAAATGCTCAAGCTGTTGATGGAGAAAATACAGCTAAAATTGCGGTAGCAAATTCAGATTCTTTACGTAGGCAAAGAGAAGCGGAAGCTGAAAGAGTAGCAATTGCTTCTGAAAAAGTACAATCAGCAAAAGCATTAGAAGAATCGTATGCTGCTGAGAAAGAAGCCGAGTTAGCAAGAGCAGAAAGAGAGCGTTCTTCTCAAGTTGCAGATATCATTGTTCCTGCAGAAATTGATAAAAGAAAAGTAGAGATTGATGCAGAAGCAGAAGCTGAAAAAATTAGAAGAAAGGCAAAAGGAGAAGCAGATGCTATTTTATTTAAAGCTCAAGCAGAAGCAAAAGGACTTTATGAAGTATTAACTAAGCAAGCAGCTGGTTTAGACGAAATTGTAAAAGCAGCTGGTAATGATTCTCAAAATGCAGCTTTATTATTGATTGCAGATAAATTACCTGAACTTGTAAAAACACAAGCAGAAGCAATTAAGAATATTAAGATAGATAAGGTAACTGTATGGGAAAATGGTGGAGGAAAAGAAGGAAAAACAGCTACTTCTAATTTTATTTCTGGAATGTATAAATCTGTGCCACCCCTACAAGAAATGTTTAATATGGCGGGAATGCAACTGCCAGATTATTTAAAAGGAAAAGACATCGAATCTATCAAAGATATGAACGTCACCGAAGTTGATCATGAAGATAAAACTTCAGAAGAATCGTAAATAACAAAAATAAAATTCCGCTCTTAGAGTGGAATTTTTTACTTTTGACAAATATTAATGAACTTGATTATATGAGTGAAGTAAGACATAACTGGACTAAAGAAGAGATTTTAGAAATATACAATAAGCCTATGATGGAGTTGTTATACGAAGCAGCTACAATTCATAGAAAGCAACACGACCCAAATGTTGTACAGGTTTCTACATTATTATCTGTAAAAACAGGAGGTTGTTCAGAAGATTGCGGGTATTGTCCACAAGCAGCTCGTTATCATACGGGTATCGAAGGAAATGATTTGATGTCTGTAAACCAAGTAAAAGCACAAGCATTAAGAGCCAAAGAAAGTGGAAGTTCAAGAGTTTGTATGGGAGCATCATGGCGTAATGTTAAAGATGGACCAGAATTTGATCAGGTATTAGAAATGGTAAGAAGTATCAACAAATTAGATATGGAGGTTTGTTGTACACTTGGAATGTTGACAGAAAATCAAGCCAAAAGATTAGCAGAAGCAGGTTTGTATGCTTATAATCACAACCTAGATTCATCTGAAGAATATTATAAAGAAGTAATTTCTACACGTGGTTATCAAGATCGATTAGATACGATTGATAATGTTCGTAAAACCAATGTAACTGTTTGTTCTGGAGGAATTATAGGAATGGGAGAATCTGTAGAAGATAGAGCAGGAATGTTAGTAGCTTTATCTACCTTAGATCCACAACCAGAATCTACACCAATTAATGCATTAGTTGCTGTAGAAGGTACACCTTTAGAAGATCAAAAACCTGTAGAGATTTGGGATATGATTAGAATGGTTGCAACTACTAGAATTGTATTACCAGAAACACAAGTACGTTTATCAGCAGGAAGAACTCAAATGAGTAGAGAAGGGCAAGCCATGTGTTTCTTTGCAGGTGCAAATTCAATTTTTGCTGGAGATAAGTTGTTAACGACTCCAAATCCAGATGTAAATGAAGACATGAAAATGTTTGAGTTATTAGGATTAAATCCACAAAAACCATTTACAAAAAGAGTACAACCACAAACTGTAGAAGCAGAAGATTCTCAATTAGAAGCTTTAGGAGAAAAGCCAAAATGGACAAGACCTGGGCACAAAATTGAACGTAATGAATTGGCAAAGGAAAAAGGAAAAAAACTAAAGGTTTAATAGCATTTTTCTTTAAAGAATACTTAAATCCATTGTCAAATACTAAAGATGATGGATTTTTGTTTTATTAGAAGTTTATTATTTTATTAATTTTGCATTAAAATTGATACGTATGGGTTTAAACTTGTCTAAAATAGATAGGGTAAAAACGATTACCAAAGAAGACTTTATTAAAAACTACTTTAAGCCTCAAAAACCAGTAGTTATTGAGAACTTTATAGAAGATTGGCCTGCATATTCTAAATGGTCGTTAGAATATATGAGAGAAGTTGCTGGAGATAAGATGGTACCTCTATATGATGATAGACCAGTAAATTATAAAGAAGGTTTTAACGAGGCACATGCAACCATGAGAATGAGTGAGTATGTTGATTTGCTTAAAAAAGAACCAACAAAATACCGTATCTTTTTATGGAATATCTTAAAAGAAGTGCCAATCCTTCAAAAAGATTTTAAATTTCCTGATTTTGGTTTGCGTTTAATGAAAGGATTACCAATGTTGTTTTTTGGAGGAACAGATTCTTATACTTTTATGCATTATGATATTGATCTAGCTAATATTTTTCATTTTCATTTTGAAGGGAAAAAACAATGTATTCTTTTTGATCAGGAACAAACAAAATATTTGTACAAAATACCCAACTCATTAATTACTAGAGAAGATATTGATTTTGCAAATCCAGATTTTGAAAAATGGCCTGCCTTAAAAAAAGCCAAAGGATTAGTTGCAGAATTAGAGCATGGAAATGTTTTGTATATGCCAGAAGGATATTGGCACTATATGCGTTACCTTACTCCAGGATTTTCTATGAGCTTAAGAGCTGTAGCTAGAAATCCTTTTAGATTAGGGAAAGCTGTATATAATATTGTAGTTATGAGATCTGTTGATAACCTAATGAGAAAGCTAAGAGGAGAGAAGTGGTTAGAGTGGAAAAACGCTTATGCAATAAAGAGAACAAATAGGTATATATAACAATTTGGTAATGTTTAAGTTAGTATATTTGCAGGGTTAAAGATTCCCTCGAAAATGAAAGCTTGCCCAAATTGTAAATCTGTCTTTAGACACAGAATAAAAAGACGTGGAATAGTAAAACGTATTCCCAGCTTTAAAGCCTATGAATGTGACAAATGTAGTCAAACCTATGTTTGGTCTTCTGTTTTAGATAAATCATTTAAAACATCCTATAAATAAAAAAAGCGTTTGCAATTTGCAAACGCTTTTTTTATTCGTTATAAACCTTTATTTAAAGAGTCGGAATATATCATTTCCATTGGCAAAAAGCAGCAATGTAATCAATAAAATGAATCCAACAATTTGAGCATATTCTAAAAACTTATCTCCAGGTTTTTTTCCTGTAATCATTTCCCAAAGTGTAAAAACTACATGTCCACCATCTAATGCTGGAATAGGTAAAAGATTCATAAAACCAAGCATGATAGATAAGAATGCGGTAATGTTCCAGAAGGTTTCTGAGCTCCATTCAGAAGGGAAAATACTTCCAATAGAAATAAACCCACCCAAACCTTTATATGCTCCAGTACTTGGGTTAAAAATCTTTTTTAATTGTTTTACATATCCTGTTAAGGTATTCCAAGATTTATTTAAACCAGCCGGAATTGCTTCAGAGAAAGTGTATTGTTTGTTTTCTAATTCGTAATAACCTAACCTTTCTAAATCTAAAAGTCCTACAGAATATCCTACAACTTCAAGTTTTCCTTTGTCGCTAATGCTAGCATTAACATCAATAGTTTCATTGTCTCTTCTTACTTTAACAGTAACTTGTTTACCAGCATTTGCTTTTAAATGATCTTCTACTTGATCGTAATATTTGGTATTGACACTGTCAATACTAACAACAATGTCTTTGGCTAGAAACCCTGCGCCTTTGTTAATACTTTTTTCAGGAACTTCTTTAATAACAAAAGGACCACGAGGCCTAATAATAGATCTTGACTTTTTATCTCTATCAATTAATTGAGAAATAAAGTCTACAGGTAATGTTTTCTCAATAGTTTTTCCATCTCTTTCTATAGTAAAGTTATTACCATTGATAAATTCCATGGTAATATTACTAAACTTACGAATTGGAGTTCCGTCAACAGCTAAAATTTTATCTCCGTTTTCTAAACCAATTTTTGTAGCCAAAGAATCTACTACCCAAATACCATCTTTTACATTTTTATTAGGTAAGAAATTTTCTCCATAAGCATACATTAACATGATGTAAATAAAGATTCCCAATACAAAATTTACGATTACACCACCCAACATAATAATTAAACGTTGCCAAGCTGGTTTAGATCTAAACTCCCAAGGTTTTGGAGGTAGCGCCATTTGTTCGGTATCCATGCTTTCATCAATCATACCAGATATTTTTACATATCCACCAAGAGGAATCCAACCAATACCATAAACGGTATCACCAATTTTCTTTTTTATTAAAGAGAATTTATAGTCAAAAAACAGGTAAAATTTTTCTACTCTAGTTTTAAATAATTTTGCAGGTATAAAGTGTCCCAATTCGTGTAAAACAATCAATAATGATAAGCTTAAAATAAACTGAGAAGCTTTTATTAGTATTTCCATGTACTATTTTTATCTTTTTTAATCCGACAAATGTACCATTTTATTCATAGTTGTAAAACTAAGTGATGTATTCTGATTGGATTTTTAACAAAGATTTATTTCTATTTCTTAATTATCGCTTCTTTTTGTGCTTTTTAAGCCGTAATTTTGTGGTCTTCAATCTTGTAAAATGGGAACAAAGTCATTTAAAAAGTCATTACCAGCAATTATTATTTTTATTGTTTTTTCTGCAATTTCTTTAACGGTTTTTTATCAATTATTAGCAGTAGAAAAAAGATTGCCAATTTATAGTCCATCAGATGTCAATCCAAAATTGGTAGATGCTTCTGTAAAACATATACAATCTAACCATACAATTGCTAATTTTAACTTGATAAATCAGAATGGAGAACAGGTAACAAATGATACTTATAAAGATAAAATTTATGTTGCAGATTTCTTTTTTACTACATGTAAAACCATTTGCATTGCTATGGCTTACAATATGAGTGAATTACAAGAGCATTATAAAAACGATAAAGAGATTATGTTTTTGTCACATTCAGTAACTCCTGTAATGGATAGCGTTCCGGTTTTAAAAGCTTATGCAGAAACGAAAGGAGTAATTGACGGAAAGTGGAATGTAACTACTGGTGATAAAAAACATATTTATGAGTTAGCTCGTAAAAGTTATTTTGCTGTCTTAGATGAAGGAAATGGTGATGAAAACGACTTTATTCATACCGAACAATTTGTGTTGGTAGATAAAGAAAGAAGGATTAGAGGTTACTATGATGGTACCGAAAAAAAAGACATGGAAAAGCTCATTGCAGACATCACTTTGTTAAAAGAAGAGTACCGAAAAAAATAAGCTCTTTAGAATCATTCTAAATTTGTATCTTTGACCACTTTAAATAAGAATCATTGGATACAATTGCTACACTACAAATAGGAGAAATCGGAATAATTTCAGAAGAATCATTAGATGTGATTCCGCTTAAATTGCTAGAAATGGGTTGTTTGCCTGGCGAAGAAGTAGCATTGTTACAAGTAGCTCCTTTAAAAGATCCTTTGTATATCTGCGTAAATGGAAGTCATTTAGCAATTAGAAAAGAAATGGCTGCTCAAATTAAAATTATCAAAGGTTAATATGGAAAAGTCAAAAACCATTAATGTAGCTTTAATTGGTAATCCAAATACCGGAAAAACATCTTTATTTAATCAGTTAACAGGATTAACACAAAAGGTAGGAAACTATCCAGGTGTTACTGTTGATAAAAAACAAGGAACTTGCAAATTACCAAGTGGTAAAAATGCAATCATTACAGATTTACCAGGAACTTATAGTATCAATCCAACTTCTTTAGATGAAAGTATTGTTTTAAAATCTTTGTTAAATACAAATGATTCTAGTTTTCCTGATGTTATTGTTGCTGTTGCAGATATCGAAAACTTAAAGAGAAACTTATTTTTATTTTCTCAGGTAAAAGACTTAGGGATTCCGACAGTATTGGCAATTAACATGGCCGATCAACTAGAAAGAAAAGGGATTTCTATAGACATTGATGCTCTTCAAAAAGAATTGCAAACAGAAATAGTGCTAATTAGTGCTAGAAAAAATCAAGGTATAGATTCGGTTAAAAAAGCAGTAGAGAATTTAATTGAAAATCCTAAAACTCCTAAAGCGTCTTCCGTTAATTATCAAATTGATGAAGCGTATTTTAAAGAATTAGAAGTCATCAGTAATCAGCACACCTTATATGAGTTGTGGTTAATGATTACTCAAAATAATTACCCAGAAACATTAACGGCAGATGTAAAAGAGCAATTGCAAACTTTTGGGCAAGATGTTTCTAAAGTAAAAAAGTATCAGCATAAAGAAACCATATATCGATACAAACAAATTAATGATGTTTTAAAGAAAACATACACTGTAGATCGATCAAAAGCAACAGATTTAAGAGGGAAATTAGATAAGATTTTTACACATAAAATTTTCGGATATGTAATTTTCTTCGGAATATTATTATTGATTTTTCAATCTATTTTTGACTGGTCTTCTACGCCAATGGATTTTATTGATGCTCAGTTTGCCAATTTGAGCGAATTTGTAAAAGGAGCAATGGATCCGGGAGTATTAACTGATTTAATTACAGACGGAATCATTCCTGGAGTTGGTGGTGTAATTATTTTTATACCTCAAATTGCTATTTTATTTTTATTTGTAGCGATCTTAGAAGAAACCGGTTATATGAGTCGTGTGATCTTTTTAATGGACAAAATTATGCGACGTTACGGAATGAGCGGAAAGAGTGTTATTCCGTTAATTTCTGGTACAGCATGTGCTATTCCAGCTGTAATGGCAACCAGAACAATTACAGGTTGGAAAGAACGTTTAATTACCATTTTAGTTACACCGTTTACTACTTGTTCTGCAAGGCTACCGGTATATGCTATTTTAATTTCATTGGTTATTCCTGATACAGAAGTTTTAGGTATTTTTAGCTTACAAGGTTTTACTTTATTAGGCTTATATGCCTTAGGTTTTTTAACGGCAATTATTGCTGCTTTTTTCTTACATAAAACTTTAAAAGTAAAAAGCACTTCTTTTTTTGTAGCAGAAATGCCGAATTATAAATTGCCTTCTTTTAAGAATGTATTATTTGATGTTTTAGAAAAAACAAAGGCCTTTGTATTAGGTGCTGGAAAGATCATTTTAGCACTTTCAATTGTATTATGGTTTTTAGCTTCTAATGGACCACAATCTTATCATGATGCAGAAAAAAATGTAACAGAAAATGTTGCAAATAGTAATCTGTCTGAAGATGAATTAAGTCAGAAAGTAGCAGCAGCCAAGTTAGAAAAATCTTACATTGGTATTATGGGTAAAACCATAGAACCTGCTATTAAACCTTTGGGGTACGATTGGAAAATAGGAATCGCTCTTATTAGTTCTTTTGCTGCAAGGGAAGTATTTGTAGGAACTTTAGCAACCATTTATAGTGTAGAAAATGACGATGAAGATACTAGTACAATTAAAGAGCGAATGAATGCAGAGATGAATCCAGATACGGGTAAAAAACGATTTAATTTACCTGTTGGATTATCATTGTTGGTGTTTTATGCATTTGCCATGCAATGTATGGGAACACTTGCTATTGTTAAGCGAGAAACCAAAAGTTGGAAATGGCCAATGATTCAACTTTTTGGTATGGGAGCTTTAGCATATGTAGCCTCTTTTATCGTATTTACAATGTTTAGCTAATGCAACAAATTGCCGTATATATTATTTTAGGTATTGCTGTTTTCTTTTTGGGAAAGAAGTTTTTTTTCAAAAAGAAAAAGAGCGCTTGCGACAAAGGTTGCGATTGTTAATTTGGATTCTTTTTTACTTTTTTTTGAATAGCTTGTAATATCTCTTAACTTAAGCCACTAATCCAATAAAATAGAGATTGAGTAACGATTTTTACACACATTCTATATTACCTCATGCTGGAATAATTATTAAAATATGCCGTGCTTATACAGATACGGAAGAAGATTTTGAGGATTATTACCAAGAAGTTTGTTTGCAAATTTGGAGAAGTCGAGATCGATTTAGAGAAGAATCAAAATGGTCTACTTGGGTTTATAGATTGGCTTTGAATTGTTGCTTAACACTGGTAAAAAAGAAAAAAAACAATCGTCAAAACATTCCGTCAGATTTTGAACAAAAAGAAATTGGGCAAGAAAACGATGTTTTTGAAAACGAATCTCTAAATCTTTTATATGCCGCAATAAGAAAACTATCAGAAATAGATAGAGCTATTATTTTACTGTATTTAGAAGAAAAACCTTACGAAGTTATTGCAGAAATAATCGGAACAAGTAGTAATAATATTGCTGTTAGGATTAACAGAATTAAAGAAAAACTAAAAAAGTTATTGGATGGAAAAATCAATTGAAACAATTTGGAAAGAAGGGTTTTTGAATGATGATAAGTTGATTGCTCCTAAAGTGAACGATTTATACAATCAAAAATCTATTGATATTGTAAGTAAGTTTAAGAGAATGTATCGGATTAATGTAATCGGAATTGTTATTTTTTCATTTATTATTCTACCTGTATCATTTTTGGTAAAGATTCCTTACATGGGGATTTTGGTATTTATATTGTTTAACCTAATTATTGTTGTAAATAGAAAAACACGTAAAGAATTAGATAAAATAGACAATAGTTTAAATAGTTATGATTATTTAATTGCATTTGATAATTGGACAAAAGAATTGATTGCTGTTAATATAAAGTTTTCTAGATTTTTATACCCTTATGTATTTATTTCCTTGTTCTGTGGCTTCTGGTTTGGAACTATTGGTGGTGATATTCCTGGGAATATATTAGTAAATAGATTTATTACTGAATTTCCCAATACACCTTTAATTCTAGGTTTTCCATTGGTATTTATAGTGATTATACTTCTTATATTATTGTTTTTAGCTTTGGTAGGAGCAAAAATAGGTGAGTGGGATTTTAATTTGGGTTATGGAAGAATAATGAAGCGATTAAAAACCATGATTGCTGATATGGAAGAGCTTAAAAAATAATTTTTTTAAAAATGTAACAATCTAAATTTTAAGCCACTTATTCTATAAACGCATACAAAATGAAGATTACAGAAGCAATTACGATAATTAAGAATACAGAAATGTATTCGAATAAGAAATCAATAATAAAGTCCTACAAAGAATTTTTAACCATATTAAAAGAATTGCAAGCAAAAGAATTATCTGAAACACAGAATACTTTAGTAGAAAATACGCTAGATAATTTACTAAAAGAGGTAGATTTTAAAAAGTCTCCTAGAAAAATACAGCATAAATTACAATTATTTAAAAACTTTTTAAAAGAGAAATTGTCTTTAACAGTAGAAGGTCATTATACATCTTTAGGAATTGCTTTAGGTTTGTGTTTTGGAATTGTCTTTGGAGCTTTTATAGAAAGGTATATTGGAGCATCAATAGGAATGACTATTGGAATGCTTTTCGGAATTGCGATTGGAAAATCTTTGGATGCCAAGGCAGAAATTGAAGGTAGAGTATTAAAAGTAAAATCTTAAAATAAGAAATCACTATTAAAATAATTGGAATAAATTGTAAGTTAGTGTAACTTTAGAGACAGACTTAGAAACTAAATTCAAAATTTTAATATCATGAAAAAAAATGTACTAGTTATTGCTGTATTTGCAGTAGCAATGTTATTCTCAAACGGAATTTCTGCACAAAAATTTAGAGGATTAGATAAGAGCCCTTTAGATCAAGTATCATATAGAACAAAAGCAGATGGTGTTACTGCTAAAGTAATTTATAGCCGTCCACAGTTAAAAGGAAGAAGATTAAATAAGTTAATTCCTGAAGGAAAATTGTGGCGTTTAGGTGCTAATGAAGCGACTCAGGTTACATTTAAAAACAATGTTGTTTTTGGAGGTAAAAAAGTAAAAGCAGGTACATACACAATGTTTGCAATTCCAGGAAAAACAGAATGGACCATTATCTTAAATAAAGATTTAGATGTTTGGGGACATTATTCATACAAAGAAAGTCAAGATGTAGTAAGAGTAAAAGGAAAAGTATCTTCTAGCATGGCGCCAATGGAAGCTTTTTCAATTGCTTTTGATAAAGACATGAACTTGTTTCTTGGATGGGGATATACTGTTGTAAAAGTAGACATCAAGAAATAAGCTAAAAATAAAAGTATCTTTATTAAAAACCGCAAATTTAGTTTGCGGTTTTTTTTATGACTGTTTTAATCTTTTTTAAGGAAATCTTTAACATATAATTAGTAATTAGCCAAGCGTAGAAATGTAGCTTTGAAACGAATAAAAATCAATCAAAATTTAATATCATGAAAAAAAATGTATCCCTAATTGCTGTGTTTGCTATGTTGCTATTATTCTCTAATGAGATTGTTGCACAACGTTTTTCTAAATTAGATGTAAGTCCGTTAGACAAAGTATTGTATAATAGAACTAAAACAGGAGAAGAAGCTAAGGTAATTTATAGTCGTCCACAATTAAAAGGAAGAAGATTGAGTAAGTTGATTCCAGAAGGAAAAATGTGGCGTTTAGGAGCTAACGAAGCTACTCAAATTTCTTTTGCAAACGATGTTGTTTTTGGAGGAACAAAAGTAAAAGCAGGTACATACACAATGTTTGCAATTCCAGGAAAAACAGAATGGACTATTATTTTAAATAAAGATTTAAATCTTTGGGGAAATTCTGGTTTAGATGAAAGTAAAAATGTTGCTAAAGTAAAAGGAAAAGTATCTTCTAGTATGGCACCAATTGAAGCATTTTCAATCTCATTTGATAGAGATATGAATTTGTATTTAGGATGGGGTTATACGGTTGTAAAAGTAGATATCAAGAAATAAATAAAAATTAAAAGGTCTTTATGAAAATCTGCAAAAATATTTTGCAGATTTTTTTTATTGCTATTGCTTGGGTTTTCAGTGAGTTATGAAAACGTGTGCTCTCTGAAATATTTTTTTGTAATAAAATGGCATGGCAATTGTCTTATTGGTGATAACTAAAAAATAAATTAAAATGATCAAAAAACTATGGATTGCTATAATAGCAATAGGTATTACAGGAACAGCTACAGCACAAGATGTAAAATTAGGATTAAAGCTTGGTATGAATGTTTCTTCTATTAATGGTAAAAATGCGAATAATTTAGACTCTAAAACAGGTTTTGTTTTTGGAGCAACTGCAGAAGTTGCTTTGACAGATAAACTTTCGTTACAACCAGAATTATTGTTTTCACAACAAGGAGCAAAATCTGAAGGGAATTTTACCTACGATTTAAATTATATTACAATGCCAGTAATGGTAAAGTATTATATAGCTAAAGGTTTTTCTGTAGAAGCTGGCCCGCAATTTTCTTTTTTAGTAAAAGATGAATTAATTCCAGAAAATGGAGGAGCTAACGCAAATACAAATGCAGAAAACTTTGACTTAAATGCAAACCTAGGATTAGGATATAAGTTAAATAACGGGATATTTTTCCAAACAAGATATAATTTAGGATTGATTAATATTGATGAAAACCCAGATATTAAAAACGGTGTTTTTCAGATGGCAATCGGATTTCAGTTCTAAACCATTACTATGTTATCTAAATGAGCCTTAAACGAATGTTTAGGGCTTTATTTTTGAGTTTTACTAATTAGATACACACCAAAAATAACTAATAAACAACTAAGAATCTTAATCAAATTAATGTCTTGAGCATACTCGGTATTTCCTAAACCATATGCGTAAATACTTACCATAATAAAACTTACAGCAGGTTGTAAATACACATAACTCCCATTAACAGATGGAGCTACATAGTTGAGTGCATAGATATTAAATAAATAAGCCAAAAAAGTAGTGGCAACAATTACAAAAGTAACTGCAATGTATGTATGAGTTGTAAAAGCACTAAAATCTGTTTGTAAAATATCTGGCAATCCAAAAGGTAGCATAAATGCAAATCCAAATAAGAAAACCCAGCTAATTACGGTTAGTGAATTGTATTTTTTCATCAAAGGTTTTACAATAACCAAATACAATCCGTAAGAACAGGCATTTAAAAAAATTAAAAGATTTCCTAACAAAGAACTAGTTCCAACAGCTTTGTTTCCGTACCAAATTAACAATACAGCTCCAATACCTCCAATCGTAATTCCGATAAGCTTATTTTTTGTTATTTTCTCTTTTAAGATAAGCGCACTAAAAAATAAGACTACAATTGGTATTGCTGTAATGATGATTGAAGCATCAATCGGAGAGGTTAAATTTAATCCGTGGAAAAACAACAACTGATTGGCTGCAACACCCAATAATCCACAAAAAATCAATCGTAGAAAATCACGGTTGTCTATTTTTTCTTTAATAAACAACTTGATCAACCAAAATAAGATTCCTGCTCCTACAATTCGTAAAAAGATAAATGCAGACGGTCCAATTTTATTTGGCATCACGCCTTTGGCAATTAAATAATTAGCGCCGTAAATAATATTGGCGCCTAATAAGGCCAAATGAGCTTTTAAAATATTGTTCTTCAACGGAGTGATTTTTGTACTACAAAGAACAGCTTTTTTTTTAGATGTTTTAGTGTAAAATAGAAGATAAACGATTTTAGTGTTTTTGTTGATTTTTGCTATCAGAGAATTACCGTGTAAGCAAGTCTTTTTTTGCTTTATTCTTTAGAAGAATAGCTGTAACTTTGGCGCTTCTAAAATTAGAAAGGTATGCAATACAATCATATTGAAATAGAAAAGAAATGGCAAAAAGAATGGAGCCAAAGACAAACGTTTAAAGCAGATAATAATTCTGATAAACCTAAGTATTATGTCTTAGATATGTTTCCTTATCCATCAGGAGCAGGATTGCACGTAGGGCATCCGTTAGGTTATATTGCTTCAGATATTTATGCACGTTATAAGCGTCATAAAGGTTTTAATGTATTGCATCCGCAAGGATATGATTCTTTTGGATTACCAGCAGAACAATATGCTATCCAAACAGGGCAGCATCCTGCAAAAACTACAGAAGTAAATATTGCTACTTATAGAAAACAGTTAGATAAAATTGGATTTTCTTTTGATTGGTCTCGAGAAGTTCGTACATCTAGTCCAGAGTATTACAAATGGACACAATGGATATTTATTCAATTATTTAATTCTTGGTACAATAAAGATACAGACAAAGCAGAAGCAATTGACAGCTTAATTGCAACATTTGAAACTGCAGGAAACACAGAAGTAAATGCTGTTGCAGATGAAGATATAGTTGGTTTTTCTGCCCAAGAATGGAATCAATTTTCAAGTACAAAACAACAAGAAATTTTATTACAATATCGTTTAACTTTCTTGTCAGATACAGAAGTAAACTGGTGTCCAGCATTAGGAACTGTATTGGCTAATGACGAAATTGTAAATGGTGTTTCTGAACGTGGAGGACATCCTGTAGTTCGTAAAAAAATGACCCAATGGTCTATGCGAATTTCTGCCTATGCACAACGTTTGTTAGATGGATTAAATACTATTGATTGGCCACAACCTTTAAAAGATTCTCAAACCAACTGGATTGGTCGCTCTCAAGGAGCCATGGTTTCTTTTGATGTTGATGGTTATGATGCAAAAATAGAGGTGTTTACCACTCGTCCTGATACAATCTTTGGAGTGTCTTTTATGACATTAGCTCCAGAACACGAATTGGTATCACAAATTGTAGCTGAGGATAAAAGAGCAGAGGTAGAAGCGTATATTGAGGCCACAGCAAAACGTTCTGAACGCGATAGAATGGCAGATGTAAAAACCATTTCTGGAGTGTTTACAGGAGTATATGCGATCCACCCTTTTTCTGGAGAAAAAGTACAGATTTGGATTGGAGATTATGTGTTGGCAAGTTATGGAACTGGAGCGGTGATGGCTGTTCCTTGTGGAGATCAACGTGATTATGATTTTGCAAAGCACTTCGGAATTGAGATTCCAAATATTTTTGAAAATGTAGATATTTCTGAAGCTGCACATGCAGATAAAGAAGGGACTGTTATTGCAAATTCTGATTTCTTAAGCGGATTAAAGTATAAGAAAGCCGTTAAGTTGGCTATTTACGAATTAGAAAAACGCGGACTTGGTTATGGTAAAATAAATTACCGTTTACGTGATGCCGTATTTAGTCGCCAACGTTATTGGGGAGAACCATTCCCAGTATATTATAAAGACGGAATGCCGCAAATGATTGAAGCTAAACACTTGCCAATTGAATTGCCAGAAGTAGAAAAATACTTGCCAACAGAAGATGGTAAACCACCATTAGGAAATGCAGATGTTTGGGCTTGGGATAGTGAAAATGCAAAAGTAGTTAGCAATAATTTAATCAATAACGAAACTATTTTTCCATTAGAACTGAATACCATGCCAGGTTGGGCAGGAAGTTCTTGGTATTTTAACCGTTATATGGATGCTAATAATGCCACTGAGTTTGCTTCTAAAGAAGCGTTGGATTATTGGAAAGAAGTGGATTTATATATCGGAGGATCTGAGCATGCTACTGGACACTTATTATATGCGCGTTTTTGGCAAAAATTCTTGTTTGATAGAGGAATCCTTCCTGTAGATGAGTTTGCTAAAAAACTAATCAACCAAGGAATGATTTTAGGAACTTCTGCTTTTGTGTATAGGTTAGAGTATGAACCTTCAACTAAAATTTTAGATTTGGAAAGGACAATTGAAGGGTCTATACAAGTGAAACCTATTTTTATTTCCAAAAAGTTAGCCAATTTAAGTGTAGAAGAGTTAAAAGAAGAATTAGATTCTAATTATGAAAAAATAATAAGAAAAGGATTAAGTGAGTTTTTGACTGATGAAGCAAATTCAATTGATATTTCTGAAATGTATTATACTTTCAGATTGACTCCAATTCATGCGGATGTTTCTTTAGTGAATACTGCAGATGAATTAGATGTTGAAGCGTTTAAAAATTGGAGAGAAGAATATAAAAACGCTGAATTTATTTTAGAAGAAGGTGTTTATAAAGTTGGTAGAGAAGTAGAGAAAATGTCTAAATCGAAATACAACGTAGTAAATCCAGATCAGATTTGTGAAGAGTACGGAGCAGATTCATTACGTTTGTTTGAGATGTTTTTAGGCCCTTTAGAACAAGCAAAACCTTGGAAAACTTCTGGAATTTCGGGAGTACATTCTTTCTTAAAGAAGTTGTGGAAACTATACCACAACGGAGAAACTTTTGAGGTTTCTGATGCAGATCCAACCAAAGAAGAATTGAAAACCTTGCATAAAACCATTAAAAAGGTAGAAGAAGATATTGAGAATTTCTCTTTTAATACATCGGTTTCTACTTTTATGATTGCTGTAAATGAACTCACTTCTCAAAAATGTAACAAACGTGCAATTTTAGAACCTTTAGCAGTATTGGTTTCGCCTTATGCACCACATATTGCAGAAGAATTATGGGAGAAATTAGGAAATACCGAGTCAATCGCTACTGCAGCATTTCCTGTATTTGAAGCGAGTCATTTGGTAGAGAGCTCTAAAGAATATCCAATTTCATTTAACGGTAAAAGACGTTTTAATATGGAGTTGTCGTTAGATTTATCAAAAGAAGAGATAGAAAAAGCAGTTATGAGTCACGAAAAAACCCAAGCACAATTGCAAGGAAGAACTCCTAAAAAAGTAATTATTGTTCCGGGTAAGATTATTAATATTGTTGGATAATTATCTAATTCTATTTATTAATAGGAACTGCTTTAAAACAGATAAAAAGGTGTTATAGAAATTTCTATAACACCTTTTTTTGATTCTAAAAATTATAGTACCTTCGGCGAATTAATTTTAAAAAATAAAAAAATGAAATTGCTAAAAAGTATCTTCTTACTAACTATTGTTGTTGTATTTTCTAATTGTGCTTCTGGTTACAAAACCATTAACCCAAAATCTTTAAACTATAGATCTAATAGTTTAGACAAAGGTGTATTATTAGAATATAAATATGAACTGTTAGATAAGAAGTATCGAAAAAAAGAGATTGCAAAAGGAGTAAAGTTGGTTGCCATTAAGATTACTAATAATTCAGATAAAGATTTGGTATTTGGTAAGGATGTAAAGCTTGTATATGATGATGGTAGTGGTTTGTATATCATGGAAAATGAAAGAGTGTTTAGTTCTTTAAAACAAAGTCCAACTTCTTATTTATGGTATTTATTATTGTCTCCTTTACAACTTATAAAAACAGAAAGTACAGGTGGTTTTCAAACTAAAACAAGCAGTACACCAATTGGACTTGTTGTTGGGCCAGGATTAGCTGGAGGAAATATGATTGCAGCAGGTTCTGCAAATAAAAAATTTAAGCAAGATTTATTAAATTATAATATTAGCGGAAAAACAATTAAAAAAGGAGAAACAATCTCTGGATTAATTGGAATTAGAAGTGACGATTATAATTCAATAAAAATAAAAGTAAACGAATAAAAAAGCATTTATATTCTAAATTAGAAAAGTCATTGCAACTCTTGTAATGACTTTTTTATTTAACTATCTTGTCACTTTAAAATAGCGTAGAAATGAAGTTAAAATCTTTTTTGTGTATTGGTGTTTTTGGAATGTTATTTGCTAGTTGTAACAAAGAAAAATCAATAGAAACATATCTTGTAAATTCTTGGGAAACTACTTATTTAAAAATAGAAATGACAAGCTATCAAAAATCAGATTCTACCTATGTTTTTGAAGATAAATTTTTAAACAACCCACCGAGAAGAGCCCGTTCTCAATACAACAAAGACGGTACTTTTTCTGCTTGGTTTGTAAATCAGCAAAACGAAAAATCTGGAGAATCTAAAGGAACGTGGAAAGTGAAAAATGATTCGTTGTTTGTTGCCTTTTTTTATGGAGGTAGGGATGTAAAAGTAGGATATCATATAGAAAAAACTACTGAAGGATTTATTGGGAAAAGCAACTATGATTGGGATAATGATGGCGCTTTTGATGATGTATTATTAATGAAAACAAAAAAAATTACGACAACTAAATAGTGTTTCAGTTTAAAAGCATATCGTTACGAATTCGTATTTTCTTTGCCATGATTATATTGGTGTTGCTGGCATCTGTATTAATTGTGGGAGTTACCATTTACCAATACGACGAACAAACGAAAGATTATAATATTTCTCGTTTTGGACGTAAAGAAGCAAATACTAAAAAAGACATTGGTTATACTTTAAATAAACATCAAGTAGATTTGGTGAAGTCAGAAAACTTATCTGAAATATTTCAGAAAAGAATCTTTGAAATTTCTGATGTGCAAAATTTAGAAATATCCATTTATGATTTAACGGGTAAATTAATTATTACATCTACTGATGCAATTAAACCTTTTAATAATAAGAGTACAGATAAGATTGGTGCTGCTATTTTAAGTGAATTAGAAACCAGTACAGAGCATCGGGTTTTTCAAACAAAAGTGGTAGAGAATTATAGTTTTGAAACTTCATTTACTTATTTACACGATTTAAAATTAAACCGAATAGGAATTTTAAAATTAGAGTTTTCTCAAGACAATACAGAGCAAGCAAAAGAACTAGAAGAGTTTATGTCTAGGTTAGCTTATGTATACTTGTTAATGTTGTTAATTGCTGTTGCTTTGGCGTATTTCTTATCAAGTTATATTACGCGTTCTATAAAAACCATTTCTGATAAAATTCACGAAACACGTTTGCATAAACGCAATGAAAAAATCGACTTTGAATCTGGAAGCTCAGAAATAATTACGTTGGTAAATGCTTATAACCGAATGATTGATGAACTGCAAGAAAGTGCAGTAAAATTAGCACAAAGTGAACGTGAGCAAGCATGGAGAGAAATGGCAAAACAAGTGGCACATGAGATTAAGAATCCGCTTACTCCAATGCGATTAACGGTTCAGAGTTTTGAAAGAAGATTTGATCCAGAAGATCCAAAAATCAACCAGAAACTGAAAGAGTATAGTCAAACATTAATTCAACAAATAGATGTAATGAGTTCTATTGCATCTGCATTTTCTGACTTTGCAAAAATGCCTACTCAAAAAAGTGAAGAAGTGAATGTAACGGAGGTTGTAAAATTAGCCTTAGATATTTTTAATGAAGACTATATTTCATACGATTTTGATCAAAAAGAAATCATTGCAAACCTAGATAAAACTCAATTAATTAGAATTGTAACCAATTTGGTAAAAAATGCTACTCAAGCAACAGAAGGAGAAGAACATCCAAAGATAAAAGTGAGCGTTTTTGCTGAAAATGATACTATAAAAATATCGGTTTCTGATAATGGAAAAGGAATTGATGAAGAAGTGGCTCATCTGATATTTGAGCCAAAGTTTACAACCAAATCTAGCGGAATGGGATTAGGTTTACCGATGATTAAAAAAATTATTGAAGCGTATAATGGTTCTATTGCTTTTACATCTAACGAAAATCAAGGAACTATTTTTACCGTTACATTACCCAAAAAATAAATTTATTACAACAACATTCTTAACGTAGAATGTCTAAAACAACATAGCATGAGTTTTGAAAATATCTTAGTAGAAAATAAAGATCATTTAGGAATCATTACAATCAATAGACCTAAAAAATTAAATGCATTAAACATTGCAACTATCAATGAATTGCACGAAGCTTTTAAAGCACTGGATGCTGATGCTGCGATAAAAACAATAATCATTACAGGAAGCGGAGAAAAAGCTTTTGTGGCTGGAGCAGACATTTCTGAGTTTGCACATTTTTCTGTAGAAGAAGGAGAACATTTAGCCAGAAATGGACAAGAGCAATTGTTTGACTTTGTTCAGAATTTAGGAACTCCGGTAATTGCTGCTGTTAATGGATTTGCATTGGGAGGAGGATTGGAATTGGCAATGGCAAGTCATTTTAGAGTTGCTTCTGACAATGCAAAAATGGGATTACCAGAAGTTTCGTTAGGAGTAATTCCTGGTTATGGAGGAACTCAACGTTTAGCACAATTAGTTGGAAAAGGGAGAGCAATGGAATTAGTAATGACTGCTGGAATGATTTCTGCAGAAGAGGCTAAAAATTACGGACTGGTAAATCATGTGACAAGTCAGGAAGAATTATTGCCTTTAGCAGAAAAGTTAGCCAGTAAAATTGCAAGAAATTCTTCAGTAGCTATTCGTGCAGCTATCAAAGCAATTAACGATAATTTTACAGATGGAGTAAATGGTTATGAGACCGAAATCTCTGAATTTGGAAATTGTTTTGGAACCGAAGATTTTAAAGAAGGTACTACTGCATTTTTAGAAAAAAGAAAAGCTGATTTTCCAGGGAAATAAATGAAAATAAAAAGCCTAATATTTCTTTTTTGCATCTGTTCTTTTTGTGGGTTTTCACAAAAAAAAGCAATGTATTCTCAGCAGTTATATGATACAATTGTAGAAAATACTCGAGTAAACCCTAAAAAGACAATTGCCTATGCAAAGAAATTATTGGCTTATAGCAAACAAAATAAAAAATTAGATTCTGTAGCCATTGCCTATTTGTATTTAGCAAAAGCCGGTAGGGTTGAAGGTATTTATAAAGAAGCTTTGGGTTTTGTTGATGAAGGAATTTCTTTTGCTCAAAAGAACAATTTATCAAATTCTCTATTAGCAGAACTACATTTAGCAAAGGCAAATAACTTGGCAGATTTTGGTAAGATAGATAAAGCTTTACCAATAATGTTTGTTGGGATAAACTATGCAAAAAAGTCTAAGGATTTAAAAACCCAAGTACTTTTAAATCACGGGTTAGGTTATATTTATTATGCTTCTGGTAAAAGGGCGGAAGCGATTCAAATTTTAAAAGACAATATTGCCACAATTGAAACAAATCAATTGCTTGATAGAAAGAGTTTTGAAGTCTTTTATAAAGGAATGGTAATGCTGTCTCAAATTTACTTAGTTGAAAAGCAAAATGATTCAGCAGTATTGTATTTAAATAAAGGGTTAAAACATGTATTAACTACTGAAGATATTTTTACAACTTCTGGTTTTTACAGAAACCTAGGACTCGTTTATCTTGATCAAAAAAAATATGATTTAGCCTACGAAAACTTGATAAAATCAAGAGATTTAGGAAAGCAATTAGGAAATAAAAATGAAGACAATAGCAATACGTTTTATTTAGCTAAGTATTACTACGAGACTTCTAATTTTAAGAAAAGTATTGAAGAGTTAGAAAGTGTATTAAGCTATTTAAAAAAGAAAAATAAGGTAGATGAAGTTATCCCTGAAGTTTATAAACTCTTAGGAAAGAATTATAAAGCTTTGGGCGATTATGAGCTGGCAAATAAATACTACGAAAAGTATATTATTAACTTTAAAAACTCATCCGAAGACCTTCAATACGTTAATGCTTTATTACAGCAAAAAGAACTTTCTGATTTAGAAGAGGCAAAACAACAACAACAAAGAAAGTTAATTTACTCTTTATTAATTAGCGGAGTAGTGATTGGATTATTATTGTTTGTACTAGTTACTTTGTCAAAGAAGAGAAAAATTGCCTCTCAAAAATTTGAAGAGTTATTGGCTAAAATAAACAGCTTAGAAAAGAACAAGCAAGAAGTTTTGGTCGATGTAAAAGACAAAGTTCTTGAAGAGAAAAATACGGTAGATATTCATAAAGAAACTTTTGATGAAATTTTAAAAGGATTAGCCCAGTTAGAAAAAGAACAATACTTTTTAAAGCAAGATTGTAATTCGTATAATGTGGCAAAAAAGATAAAGACAAATACTTCTTATTTATCTAAAGTTGTAAACGCTCATTATCAAAAGAATTTCAATACTTATATTAACGATTTAAGAATAAATTATGTAATTCTTAAATTAAAAGAAGACACTCGATTTAGATCTTATTCTATACAATCAATATCAGAAGAAATAGGATATAAAAGTTCTGATTCCTTTACAAAATATTTTAAAAGACGAACAGGGTTATTGCCTTCTATTTATATCAAAAAGTTAAACAATATTACTTAGTTAACAAGTGATTTGTCTTACTTAAAAAGTACCGACACACCCTAATTTTATAAAATTAGGGTGTGTCGGTTTTTAACTGTGGGTTTTTTGCTTGAATGTATTTAAAATGCTGGTTATTAGGTTTTTGGCACATGTTTGTTGCGCCCTAATTTCTTAAAACTAGCCTTCATTTTCTTGTATAAAGGAGTTATTAGTCAAATATTTGTTCTAGAAACAATTCACAAAAACAGAACAATATGAAAGAAAAAAAGTCAAACTATTTAGCGATTAAAATCCTAGGGTTTTTAGTGCTAGGATTGTTATTTGGGTATACTGCTGGTACAATAATTAATTCAGGAGACAGAGCAAGTACCATTACAGAGGTATTAAAAGATCACTGCAATTGTAAAGAAGTAAATCAATTGATTTATGCAAAAGGAATTCAATATGGTAAAGATGGGCTTACTACTGAAAAAGCAGAATACCAATTGATAGATTGTAATTATGATGTCTCTGTAGAAGGGATTGAAAAATTAAATCAGCATTTAAAGGAAAAGGTGAAAAATTTTGAGCAATTAGATTTTTTAGAGCTTGAATTTATTAGAGATAAACAGCAAAAAACCTTCATCATAAAAAACGGAAACCTAACCACTAAACCCTATTAAAATGGTAAAAATAATAGCAACAATAATCGTCGAAACTTCAGAATTCATCATCAATTTCTTTTTTTAATATGAAAAAAAACTTAGGAATCATTGCTATAATACTAACCTTTTTAGGAACAGAAATAATGTTAGATTATTGGTTAGAAATACAGTCAATACAAACAAAAATACTATTTGTGATAGTGGTGGTATTGATATATATCGTAGCAATAAAACAAATAGAAACAACGAAAAAAACTTAGGATATGAAAACGTACAAATTAATATTGATAGTAGGCATATTGGGAGTAGTAGCATCTGTATTTGGTATGATAACCCAACAAGATATAAGTACTCATTTAATTGGATTTATCTGTGGAGCAAGTTTAATCTATGGCTATTTTGAGTTAAAAGAGAAGGCAACAAAAAACTAGGTAATTAAGTGAAAGATGGAAAGTAAAATAATTGAAATTCTTGGCTTTATTTTTCTCATGTTTTTTGTGATTGGAATACATGAACTGGGACATTTAGTTGCGGGATTAATTCAGGGTTTTAGATTTGAATTATTTGTGATTGGACCTTTGGGAATAAAAAGAGAAAATGATAAGATAAAAGTATATTTAAATAAAAACTTAGCTTATTATGGTGGTGTAGCTGCTACCTTACCTGTTGATGATAATCCAAAGAATAGAAAGAAGTTTGCCAGACTAATTTTAGCAGGGCCAATTACATCTTTAGTCTTATCAATTGTACTTTTTGTTTGCGGCTATTTTTTTGAGTTACCAGCAGAAAAGTGGCTTTTAAAAGCAAGTGTTGGTTCTATGGCTATTTTTCTTGCAACAACACTTCCTTCAAAAACAGGAACATTTTTTACCGATAGAAAACGCTACCAAAGGGTACTATCTAAAGGAAAAGTAGGAGAGGTAGAAATGGCAATGTTACGTGTTTTAGGAATTTATAACAGAGATCAATCCTATAAAAATATCAGTAAAAAAGATATCGAATTAATGATTCAAGATAAAGACTATAATTACTTTGGATTGTTTTCGAAACTAAATTATGAGTATGAAATAAACGGAGTTTTTGATCTAAAAACAAAATTAGCCTATGATGAGGTGATGCGGAAGATGCCTAAATCTGTAGTAAAAATGATGAATTCTCAATTAAAAATTTTGGAGTAGTATGAATAAAAAACAGCATATATTAGATAGAGTTCAAAGAAATGTACCAATATTTTATGGAGCTATGGTTGCTATAGGAATGTTATTTGAATACTACAGATATAAAGTATTTGGTATCAATATTTTTCAATATGCAGATATTTTTGATTTTCTAATTGCACCCTTTAAAGATTTTATGATTATTGCTTTTTTGTTGGGAACAATCTGTATTGTATCTATTGGGTATTTATTAGACAAGTTATTACAAAAATGGCCAAAATTGTATAGCTTTTTAAACTTTGGATTAACTCAAAAATCATGGTTTAAAGTATATTCTCAACTCTCAATGTTAACAGTGTTTTTTGTCTATTTAATACTTAGTTCTCATGTCTTAGCAAAAATCAATTATAACAATGTTTTAAACCAAAAAAACACGATTGTAATTAACTTTCTTGATGAAGGAAAAATGGAAGGAAACTTAATTGGTAAAACTAAAGAGGTAGTTTTTTTATACATTGATAATAAGGTGACGATATTACCATCAACTTCACTAATAAAAACAATTCAGTACAAGGAGGGAAATAATACTATAGCTTTTTCTCAAAAATGATTTTGGTTTGTTGAGAATCATTAGTGTATACTTGTACAATATCAAATCCGTTTTTTAAATTAAGAATTAGCATAGGTTTAAACCTGTTCATAGATTTAGTCCGAATTTTCTGATATTGATGTTCTGTTGCCCACTGATGTTGTAAATGAATTAATTTTTGAGCGATTCCGTTTTTTCTGTAAGTAGGTAAAACACCTCCAACCCAACTATAAAAAGTAGTGTTATTGTAACGGTAGCCAACTTTAAAACCAATTAGTTTTTTAGCATCATATACTAAAAGTATAAGAACATCTTCTTTTTCTTTTATTCGTTGCTTAAAAAAATCAGGTTTATGGTCTTCAAAAATAGCGGCATACAACAGCAATACCTTTTCTAGAAGTTCTGAAGAAATCTGAGATTCAATTTGTTGGTATGTAAACTTATTTTCGTCCATTCCATTCGTCATAAAATTGCTTTAAAAAACCTTCCATGTATTGATGGCGCTCTTCAGCAATCTTTTTACCAGTCTCAGTATTCATTTTATCTTTTAAAAGCAATAACTTCTCATAAAAATGGTTGATGGTTGGAGAAGAAGATTTTTTATATTCTTCTTTAGTCATGTGTAAATTAGGAGCAATAGCAGGATCGTATAAAACTCTATTTTTAAATCCACCATAATTAAAACAACGTGCAATACCAATCGCTCCAATTGCATCTAATCTATCTGCATCTTGAATTACTTCTAATTCTGGAGATGTAAATTGTTTTTCTAAAGACAAGCTATTTTTATAAGAAATATACTTGATGATATTTTCTATATGAAGAATTACAGAAGAAGCTACATTTTGACTTTCTAAAAATGCTCTAGCTTTTTTAGGACCAATAGTTTCATCGCCATCATAAAATTTAGCATCAGCAATATCGTGTAATAAAGCACCTAGTTGTACAATAAAAGGATCTACTTTTTCTGTTTTAGCAATTAAAACTGCATTGTTTAATACACGTTCTATATGAAACCAATCGTGGCCACCTTCGGCACCTTTTAAAGTGTCTTTTACAAAGTTTATGGTGTCTTCAATTATCTGTTTATGATTCATAAAGTAAAAATAAAAAAACCATGCATTTTGCATGGTTTTCATTGAATAATCTTTTTTAAAATTTAGCAATAAGCAAAGTGTTTAACAAAACTCTTCGTAGGCTTGTGCTAAGTTTTGAGCAATCATTTGAGCTGATCTTCCCTCAATATGATGACGTTCTAACATGTGTACTAAATTTCCGTCTTTAAACAATGCAATTGCAGGTGAAGAAGGAGGAAACGGTATCATGTATTCTCTAGCTTTTGCAGTAGATTCTTTTTCAACACCAGCAAAAACTGTAGTTAAATGTTGTGGAGATTTGTCTGCTCCTAAAGAAGCAATTGCTCCAGGTCTAGCGGTTCCGGCAGCACATCCACAAACAGAATTTACCATAACTAAAGTTGTTCCTTCTTTTGCTAAAGCTGTATCTACATCTTCAGCAGTATATAAAGCATCAAAACCAGCGTTTATCAATTCGTCACGCATTGGTTTTACTAATTCTTCTGGGTACATATTTTATAAAATTTAGAATCACAAAGATAGGGATAAATATTAGGATTTAAAAAGAGAAGAATCTAACATAGTGTTAACTTTTTAGCCATATAATTATGTGTATATTTGACGCTTAAAAAAAATAACACATGGGAAATTTTACCAAATGGTTAGGAGCTGGTTTAGGCTTTACTTTAGGAGGTCCAATAGGTAGTATTATTGGTTTTGCAGTTGGGAGTTTTGTAGATGGTTTTTCTAAAGAAGACATTTTAAAAGAATACCAAGAAGCACAAACTAGAGGAAGAACAAGGAATACACAATCTGGAGATTTTGAGATAAGTCTATTAATCTTAGCTTCTGTTGTAATAAAAGCAGACGGAAAAGTAGATCAAAGAGAATTGGATTTTGTAAGATCTCAGTTTGTTGGAATGTATGGTAAAGAAAGAGCAAACCACGCTTTTAAACTGTTTAAAGGAATTATTAAAAATAAAGTTTCTGCACATCAGGTTTGTACACAAATAAGACAACATATGCCACATGCTTCTCGCTTGCAATTGTTGCATTTTTTATTTGGAATTGCAAAAGCAGATCAACAAGTAGTTGGAGCAGAGGTAGAAGAGATTAAAAAGATTGCTGGTTATTTAAATATCAATCAATATGATTTTGAATCTATAAAAGCAATGTTTTATGAAGAAACAGATAATGCGTATAAGATTTTAGAAATTTCAAAATCTGCTACTGATGATGAAGTAAAGAAAGCGTATAGAAAAATGGCTAAAAAATACCATCCAGATAAATTACAAGATTTGGGTCCTGAGCATGCTAAAGGAGCACAAGATAAATTCTTGCAAATTCAAAAAGCCTACGAGCAAATTAAAAGTGAACGCGGGATTTAATTTGTAGAAACTAATTAATTAAAAAAACCTCGAGAATTTTCTCGAGGTTTTTTTATGCTTAGATTAATTATTATTTAGCTCAAAAACATGCGTTTTACTGTCTAAGTTTTTGTTTACCAATGAAGCTTGAAATGAACCGTAAAGATTGGCTTTCCCGTTAATCATTAATACCCTAGGTCTTTTCATAAATAATTCAATTTGATTGCCATTTTTTGGTAGTTTATCTAAGGCTAATTCTTCTTCCCAATTAACACCATCAGCAGAACTAAATACAAATTGTTTCGAAGGAATAACATTTTTAGGATCTGTTATAGGAGATCCAAGAACTTCAATAGCTCTTTCTATAACAACAACTAAATTTCCTTTAAAAACAAAAGGTCTTATATTTCCAAAACCAGAGTATTTAAACTTTTTCCAAGGTGTTTCCATGGTAGCAACTTCCCAGTGAAGCATGTCTTTACTTTTTAAAACTCTGGTATGAGCTGTAAAAATAGAAGCTAATTGACCAGCAATTAAAAAGTATTCATCTTTTAGTTTAATAATTGTGTGTTCTTGTATTCCTTGTCTAGAGGATTCTGTTCCTAATAAATCATCACTAATACTACCAACTTTGTTCCAATTTTTTCCATCAATTGATTCCCAAATATCTTGGTATAAATGCCAGTTGGTTAAAGAATGCCCGCCAATTAAATACATTTTATTATCGTGTATATTAACAGACATGCTTTCTCTGGTTTGCCAAGGACCGTGTTGTGTTACTTTGTTCCAAGTAATACCATCGTCACTATTCCAAACATCATTTAACCATTGTGGTAAATCATTATTCTCATTTTTACCACCAACAATCCAAAGCTTATTGTTGTAAACAAACAAGTTAAAGTCGGCTCTTTCTTGCCAAGGAGCATTTTCTACAACTTTGTTCCAAGTAAAACCATCTTTACTATTCCAAATATCGTTGTAATAGGTGTTGTTAGATTTTAGCAAAGCCTGTTCTCCGCCGACAAACCAATAAGAACCTTTAAATTCAATCATTTCAAAACCAAGTCTAGGAGGTAAGTTGGTACTTTTTAGTGACGATGATAATGTTAAATCTTCAAAATCTACAGAAACGTTGTTAGCAACAGTTTCTATTGAATTATTTGTAGAACAACCATAAAACCCGAAAAACACAACGAGTAATAAAATGCTTATATATTTATTCATAATTACTTTTTAAAACAGCATGCAAATCTAACAAGAAATAAGAGTTTTATTTGTGAGTTGATGGTTTACGAATGCTTTACAAATCGGAAAAATAGTATTACAAAAACATTACATTTTAGATTAATGCTCTATTTATCAATGTTTTGAATAAAGTTGTATAGTGAGTCGTTTTTCTCTAGATTTAGTTTAGTTTTAAGTCTGCTTTTAGCAACATTAATAGTGTTGGTAGACTGTTTTGTAATCTCAGAAATTTCTTTGGTATTAAAATTTAGTTTGATTAAAGCTGCCAAACGCATTTCATTTTTACTCAATTCAAAGTTCTTTGCAGTAAAAGATTTGTAAAAATTTGGATGTACTTTTTCAAAGTGATATTCAAACTCGTTTGCAAAAGTATCATTTATGTTTTGCTTAATTTTTTTATAAATACTTAAAAACTCTGAGTTGTTTTTTGGAGAAGAATTTGCATATGTTTTTACTTCTTCTGCCAATTGTTTTAAGAAACTTTGCTTTTCATCAACCAATAAGTTTTTAAATAAAAGTTGTTGGTGGTTTTGAATATTTTCGTCTTGTAGAGAGTCAACCTTAGAATGCAATTTAGAGTTTCTCTTTTTAAATAATAAGGCTTTTTGTTGTTGGCGCTTTTTATATTTTCCAAATAGATAAATAACAACACTAAAGAATAAAAGCAATAGTAGAATAAGTATCCAATATAGTTTTTTTTGTGTGGCATTTTCATCTTTTTGATTTGCTAACTTTTTTTCTAGTCTTTTATAGAAATCAACACCTTTGTCTTTCTTTAGCTTTTTACTATTTTCTTTCCGAGTAATATTCTCATAATATTTTTTTACTGTAAGATGAGCGTTTTTATAATCCTTACTTTTAGTATATGCTTCTTCTAGAGCTAAATAGATAGATTCTAATTGTAGATAGTCTTTTATTTTAACAAAATAAGGAGTAACTTCATTAAGTACATCAATTGCCTTTTTATGTTGATTTTTTGCAATTAAAATTCGAGCTCTTTGTGTCTTAATTTCGTTAATATATTTTGTTTGTTTATACTTTAGTGCGTTTGCTTCAGATAAGTTTAATAAACTATCTGCTTCAGCATAATTTTTTCGAGTTACTTCATTGGCACCTAAGTTGAGATAGCAAAAAGTAAATAGGTATTCTTTTTTAAGTTGAATACTTGCTTCTAGCGCTTTTTCAGTATAATAATATGCAGAATCGGCATCACTATGTGCATATCCCATATTAAAATAGCACCCCATAGCTGGAGAATTATTCTTGATTCCGAAATTGATACCTTTTCTAAAATAATATCGGGCACTGTCTTTTAGGTTTTCATTAGAAAAAGAATGTCCAATATTGTTGTATAAGCTATTTATATCTGCAACCGAATCTGGATATTGAGTTTTAATAATCTCTAATGCTTTTTTAAAATTTTTGATGGCTAAATCATTGTGAAAAAAAGCACTGTAAATAGTCCCGATTCCATTTAAAGCATCTGCTTTTGTGTACTGAGAAATAATAGTTTGATCCAGCGCAAAATAAAAATGCTTGTTGGCAGCTTCTAAATCTCTTGTGATTACATATTGATAATTACCAAGAGCAACATAAAATTGGGCGAGTTTATCTTCTGGAATTAAGTGACTGTTTTTGAGTTTTGTTGCAATTTCTTCTTTGCTAACATTCGGACTAAACGCTTTTAAACGATTGTATAAAGGAATGCTATCGTTTGATTGGGAAAATCCAGAAAAACAGTAACAAAAAAATAAACAAGAAATAACAAAATGCTTCATCAAATGCATGGTGTAATTAGCTAACAAAAATAAACAAACCTTCACAATAGTGAATTTTTAATGAGTATCCTTACAAAAGATATCGAAAAATAGGCTTAGAAATTGTAAAAAAGTAGATATTTCATTGGTTACAAACTTGTAATCCTAATAAATTGGTTAATTTTGCGAATCAATTTAAAAATTTCAATTTTAATAGCATGAAGTTTACTGAATATAAAGGACTTGACTTACCAAAAGTAGCCGATGAAATCTTAAACTATTGGGAAGAGAACAATATCTTTGAAAAAAGTGTATCAACTAGAGAAGGAAACGAACCATTTGTGTTTTTTGAAGGGCCACCTTCTGCAAATGGATTACCTGGTGTACACCACGTTTTAGCTCGTGCTATTAAAGATATTTTTCCTAGATATAAAACCATGAAAGGTTACCAAGTTAAGCGTAAAGCAGGTTGGGATACTCATGGATTACCAGTAGAATTAGGTGTTGAGAAAGAACTTGGAATAACCAAAGAAGATATTGGTACAAAAATTACCGTAGAAGAATACAACGAAGCTTGTAAAAAAGCAGTAATGCGTTATACAGATATTTGGAATGATATGACGCGTAAAGTTGGGTATTGGGTAGATATGGAAGACCCATATATTACTTACAAGCCTAAATATATGGAATCTGTTTGGTGGTTGTTAAAACAGATTTATAATAAAGATTTATTATATAAAGGTTATACAATTCAACCATATTCACCAAAAGCAGGTACAGGATTAAGTTCTCATGAATTAAATCAGCCAGGTACTTATCAAGATGTAACAGATACTACTGTTGTTGCACAGTTTAAAACGCTTAAAGAAACATTGCCAGACTTTTTACAGGTTGATGGAGATGTACACTTCTTAGCTTGGACAACAACACCTTGGACATTGCCGAGTAATACAGCTTTAACGGTTGGTCCTAAAATTGAATATGTTTTAGTAAAAACATTCAACCAATATACTTTTGAACCAATTCAAGTAGTATTGGCTAAGAATTTGGTAGGAAAACAATTTGCTGGGAAGAAATTTAAACAAGTAGAAGATACTGCTGAATTAGCAAATTATACAGAAGGAGATAAGCAAATACCTTATACAGTTGTAAAAGAGTTTGTTGGGAAGGATTTAGTAGGAATTAAATATGAGCAATTACTAGATTTTGCATTACCATATCAAAACCCAGAAAATGCATTTAGAGTTATTGCTGGTGACTTTGTTACTACAGAAGATGGTACTGGAATAGTGCATACTGCACCAACATTTGGAGCAGACGATGCTTTGGTTGCGAAACAAGCTACACCAGAAGTACCTCCAATGTTAGTATTAGATAGCAATGGAAACCCAGTTCCTTTAGTAGATTTACAAGGAAAGTTTAGGCCGGAAATGGGCGAGTTCGCTGGGAAATATGTAAAGAATGAATACTATGCAGAAGGTGAAGCGCCAGAAAAGTCTGTAGATGTAGAAATTGCCATCAAACTTAAAACAGAAAATAAAGCCTTTAAGGTAGAAAAATATGTACACAGTTATCCAAATTGTTGGAGAACAGATAAACCAATTTTGTATTACCCGTTAGATTCTTGGTTTATTAAAGTAACTGATGTGAAAGAGAAAATGTACGAGTTAAACGAAACAATTAACTGGAAGCCAGCTTCTACTGGAACGGGTCGTTTTGGAAACTGGTTAAAAAATGCCAATGATTGGAATTTATCTCGTTCGCGTTTTTGGGGAATCCCATTACCAATTTGGAGAACAGAAGATGGTAAAGAGGAAATGATTATTGGTTCTGTTGAAGAGCTTAAAAATGAAATGAAACGAGCTGTTGATGCTGGTTTGATGACAGAAGATATCTTTGCAGATTTTGAAGTTGGAAATATGTCAGAAGAGAACTATGATAAAATCGATCTACATAAAAATGTGGTAGATAAAATTGTATTGGTTTCTTCTTCTGGACAACCTATGCGTAGAGAAAGTGATTTAATTGATGTTTGGTTCGATTCAGGTTCAATGCCTTATGCTCAATGGCATTATCCATTCGAAAACAAAGAATTAGTAGATAATAACGAAAGTTATCCAGCAAACTTTATTGCAGAAGGTGTAGATCAAACTCGTGGTTGGTTTTATACTTTACATGCTATCGGAACCATGGTTTTTGACTCTGTAGCATACAAAAATGTAGTATCAAATGGGTTGGTATTGGATAAAAACGGACAAAAAATGTCTAAGCGTTTAGGAAATGCTGTAGATCCTTTTGAAACGCTTAAAACTTATGGTGCAGATGCTACTCGTTGGTATATGATTAGCAATGCAAATCCATGGGATAATTTGAAGTTTGATAGCGAGGGAATTGCAGAGGTGAGGCGTAAGTTTTTCGGAACCTTGTACAATACCTATTCGTTCTTTAGTTTGTATGCAAACATTGATAACTTTACTTATTCTGAAGCAGATATTCCTTTAGAAGAAAGACCAGAAATTGATCGTTGGATTTTGTCAGAATTACATTCTTTAGTAGCAAAAGTAGATGGTTTTTATGATGATTATGAACCAACCAAAGCTACAAGAGCCATTTCTGATTTTGTACAAGAGTTGTTAAGTAACTGGTATGTAAGATTGTGTAGAAGACGTTTTTGGAAAGGAGAATATGGTCAAGATAAAATATCAGCATACCAAACCTTATATACTTGTATGTTAACCGTAGCAAAGTTAAGTGCACCGGTGGCACCTTTCTTTATGGATAGACTTTACAAAGATTTAACGCAAGCAACAGGTAAAGAAAATGTTGAGTCTGTACATTTGGCTGAGTTCCCAATAAGTGACTCGTCATTTATTAACACAACTTTAGAGCGTAAAATGGAAAATGCACAAACAATTTCTTCCTTAGTTTTATCGTTAAGAGCTAAAGAGAAAATTAAAGTACGTCAGCCATTACAAAAAATAATGATTCCAGTTTTAGATGCTGTTCAAAAGGAAGAAATAGAGGCAGTTTCTGGATTGATTAAACATGAAGTAAACGTAAAAGAGATTGAGTTATTAGATGATGCATCTGGTATTTTAGTTAAGCAAATAAAGCCTAATTTTAAAACTTTAGGACCTAAGTTTGGGCGTGATATGAAAGCAATTTCAAACGCGATTCAAAACTTTAGTCAAGACGATATAATTAAAATAGAAAAAGATGGTAATCTTTCTATTAAAATTGATGAAAAATCCATAAATTTGGATATCAACGATGTAGAGATTTCATCTAAAGATATTGAGGGTTGGTTAGTGGCGAATGCCAACGGATTAACAGTGGCTTTAGATGTAACTATTTCTGACGAATTGCGTAAAGAAGGAGTTGCAAGAGAATTGGTAAACCGAATTCAAAATTTACGTAAAGATAGCGGTTTAGAAGTTACAGATAAGATTAAGTTAACCATTTTAAATTTTGAGAACTTGCAAAATTCTGTAGAAGAAAATAAAGAATATATAATGAGTGAAACACTTACTTCAGAATTGGCGTTTGTAGACTCATTAAATGAAGGTGCAGAAATAGAATTCGATAACATTAAGAGTAAAATATTAATTAATAAAATGTAAGCATTATGACAGAAAACAAAGTCAGATATTCAGATGAAGACTTACAAGAATTCAAACAAATTATCTTAAAGAAAATTGAGCGTGCACAAGAAGATTTAGCTTCACTTGAAAGCTCATATAAAAACGATGCAAATAACGGAACTGATGATACATCTCCGTCGTTTAAATCATTTGATGAAGGAGCTGATACAATGGCTAAAGAAGCCAATGTACAATTAGCAATTCGTCAAGAAAAGTTTATTAGAGATTTAAAAAACGCATTACAGCGTATCGAAAATAAAACGTATGGAGTGTGTAGAGTAACAGGAAAGTTAATTCAAAAGGAACGTTTAAAACTGGTTCCACACGCTACCCTTAGCATCGAAGCTAAAAGAAAACAATAAACAAAATAAGAGCTTCCAAAATTTGGGAGCTCTTTTATAATATATCCAATTTATATGTCAAAAAAAGCAATTGCAATCCTAACTATTCTTGTTGCAATATTGATAGATCAAGCAAGTAAAATTTATGTAAAAACTCATTTCGAATACCAAGAAAGCGTAAAAGTTTTTGACTGGTTTAGAATTCATTTTACAGAAAATAACGGAATGGCTTGGGGATTCGAGTTTGGAGGAAGAGCAGGAAAGTTGTTTTTAACATTGTTTAGAGTTGTTGCCGTATTTGGTATTTTATATTGGTTGCGTAATACCATTAAAAGAAATGCGCATATTGGTGTTGTTATTGCTATTTCTTTAGTGTTTTCTGGTGCTGTAGGAAATATTATAGATTCTGTTTTTTATGGTGTTATTTTTGACGCTCCTGCACACGGAGTTGCTACATTGTTTGCAGAAAATCCGTATGGAGAATTGTTCTATGGTAGGGTAGTAGATATGTTATACTTCCCTATATATGAAGGAGAAAGTTTTACCTTTTTTAACGCCATTTTTAATGGAGCAGATTCCTTTATAACTATTGGTGTGGCTTTGTTGTTTATTTTTAACAAACAAGCTTTTCCAAAAGAAGAAAATGCCTAGTTAAAGTTCTACGGCAAGTTCGATAAGTTTTTTCTGGATTCCGTAAATTACCAAACCAGCTACGTTTTTAGAACCAGTTTTTAATAATAAGTTATTTCTGTGGCCATCTACGGTTCTTGGACTAATATATAGTTTTTTGGCAATTTCGCTTGTAGTTAATTGCGCACAAATTAGTTCTAATACTTCTCGTTCTCTTTTTGATAATAGCTTTTTATCTAAATCACTTTTTATTTTTTTACCGCTAGATGATAATAAGTTTTCATGAATGGTTTTCATTACTTTTTCATCATAGTAAAAACCTTTATCGTACACCTCTTTAATAGTGTGTATCACAATTTTTGGACTGGTGTTTTTTAATAAATAAGAAGAAGCACCAACATCAATCATGTTAATTATAAAAGATTTACCATCGTAACTTGTTAGGGCAATAATTTTTACTGATGGATATTTTTTATGAATAACCTTGGTGGTTTCTACACCATTTAAAACGGGCATTTTTAGATCCATTAAAATAATATCGGGCAAATTTTTAGGATCAATATTATCTATTAATTCTTGTCCATTTTCAGCTTCAAACAAAATGTCGAAGCTTTCTTCTCTTTGTAATAAGAAAGAGATTCCTTTTCTAAATAGCTGCTCATCATCTGCTAAGATAATTTTGATTTTATTTTTCATAACCTTGGGGGATTATATGTTAATTGTAAAGTTTGTTCCTTTGTTTATTTCAGAGTCAATTTTTAGTGTTCCATTTAATAGTTCTACTCTACTTTCTATGTTTTTCATTCCGAGACCTTTTTGATATTGAGCACGTTTTAGATCGAAGCCAATACCGTTATCAGAATAGTTTAATACAAGCTTGGAATTAGCAAGCTCAAGTACTAATTTAATGTTTTTTGCTTTACCATGCCTAATAGAATTGTTTATAAGTTCTTGTAAAATTCTAAAAAGATGAAGTTCTAAAGTCTTATTTAAATGATTTTTAGGGTAATTTATAGTATAAGAAATTGCTACTTTTTTTGAAGTATTGTAATCATCTGCTAATTCTTCTAATGCCGATTTTAATCCGAATTTTTGCAAAATTGGAGGCAATAAATCATGGGCAATTTTTCTTGATGTTTCTAAAGTTCTATTGGTAACATCTATGATACTTTTATTAACTTCTGTATATTCTTCTGGAGATAAATCTCCTTCTAAAAGCAGATTAGAATTTAAGTGTATTACATTAAGCTTAGAGCTAATTTCGTCATGTAGGTCTTGGGCTATACGCTTTCTTTCATTTTCTTGCGTAAGTATAGTAGCATGAATTAAATCTTTTTGATGCTCAATTTCTGCTGATTTTCTTTGAAGTTCTTTTTCAACAATTTTTTTTCGTGAAAAGAAGAAAAAAAGTAATAAAGAAACTGCCATAAATAAGAGTAAAAATACTCCAACAACAACAATGGCAATTATTTGGTTTTCTTTAGAAAATAATTCTTCCATTTTTTGGGGTTTGTTATTTGAACGAATATACTTAAAAATTGAACAACACTAGAGTAAAAAAGTTGTAAAAAAAATGAAAATCAGGTGTTTTTACTTGTTGAAAATAACAACCCTCTTTTACTTAAGAAGGTTGTTATTTGGGAGATTTCTACACCAGTTTTTTAATCACATAAATCTGGGCACGGCTCAGTAAAATCATAAATGTTACCTTCATCATTGTTAGAATTACTTTGTTTAGAAAGGAATCCAATATAATGATTTTCATCTTTTAAAAGTAAGCTTTGATCATGAGCCTTTTGAATAAATACTAGGGTTAATTTTTTCTTGCTATTTACTGCTAAAAACATAGCGATAGCATTTACATTTTCTGATGCAACCATTTCTGCAACGATTTGTTTAGGCAAACTGAAATATCGTATTCTTGTACCTCTATAAGAAATAATATCTTCAATTTTTGTGCTTTGTAGTGCTTTTTGCCATTCTGTTATATAAGTATACGCCGTCTTATAAGGTAATAAATGGGTGCTTGAATTTGATAATCGTTGATAGGTATAACTGTTATTCTGTAACTTGTTAATGCTATATTGGTAATTATTATTTGCATTAAAAGTACTTTGAAAAGACGCGATAATCATTCCATGTTCATCTACACCAGCAACTTCTATTGTCATTTCAGAATTGTAGTTTAACCCTAAGATAAAACGAAACTTTACTACATTTCTGTTTTGTAAAATCTCTCGTATCTTTTTTGCATCTGAATGATAATGAGAAAGTGTAGTTTGATTTTTGTAAAAAGAACCACTTAGTTCTTTGTCTCCATTCCACTTTTCTTGTAGAGTTGTAGAAAAATCATGTTCTGATTCGGTGAATTGTTCATTTAAACATGCTATAAATAATATAGCTGTTAATAATAAAGGGACTAGTTTTTTTGTTTTCATGTCGAGGGAGCTTTAAAATGAGTAATAAAATGTCCTGCTCAGAATACGTTTTAAGGTATTTGAGAAAATATCTATGGATAAAAAGAAACTCTAATTAAGCGTGGTAAGTTGATAAATAAGCCTATTTATTAGAGGAGAAACAGGTTTATTTTGAATAGGGGAAGAGGAACATGACTACGCAATAAAAAACCTTCTAGTAGGCGTTTACTAGAATAATCTAAAGGCGGTTTTATGGTATTGCGAGTTTTCATATCAACTTAAAGATACGAAAAAAACAAGAAAAAAAACATAACTGATTGAAAAACAGGTATTTATACCTGTTTTTATATCGTTAAAAAAGTGTTAAGAGGGTATTTTAGACAGTAATTGAACTGTTTTTTCTAAAATGTTTATACCACTCAGTAAAAATTAAAACCTGATATACAATGTATAAAATAGCATTGCTATACCAAATTATTTTTTTGACATCAGCTTTAATATTACCAGTAGTAAATAGTAAAGTGCTGCATAAAATATATAAGAAAAACCCAGAAACAACATAGATATACTCTTTACTGGCATTTTCTATCTTTTGTATAAAGAACAAAAATCCATATACTAATAAAGGAATTGAAGTAATGACAATTTCAAAAATATTGAATTCATAGTATTTGGATGGATTTATAAAATAATAGACTCCAATTGTTATTAATACAATAGCAAGGATAAGTGTAATGATCTTTTTTATATGTTGCTTTTTAAGAAGATGTCTAAAAAAGATGCTTAAAAACACAAACTGACTTATAAAATAATAATGAGATAAATAGATGTTATTTATTTTATAAAATCGTAAATATTTAGAAGTTAACTGTATGCTTAAAATAGTTAATAGATAGAATGTAAATATTCTAAAAGCTACCGGACTTTCATGGTAGCTTTTAAAATAAAAGATAATATTTAAAATTAATAATACGTGTCCCGTATTAATAAAGATATCTATTAAACTCATGAGGTAAATTTAGCCGTTTAATGGACTTTCGTCATCACATAAATCTGGACAAGGCTCTGTGAAATCATAGATGTCATCACCTTCTTCAGAGTTCTCTAAACCTTCTGATTTTTTAGGAAGCATATCTTTTCCATTTTTATCAACCCCTACAAACATAAGTTTTTCAACATCGTTGTCGTCAATACCTAAATAAGCTCTAACGCTAACTACGCCAGTTTCGCCTAAAACTTCTTTTAAATCAATTAACGGAATGTTAAAAGCTTTGCACTCGTGATGTTTGTTGTAAGTACCTTCTTCTTTTCGCCATTTTTTAGCCCATTTTTTTGCAGTTGACAAGCTAATGGTGTTCTTTTTTTTCATAATAATTATATATAGGGTTAATATTTTGACTAAAAGTAGTAAAAAAAAAGCTTAGTGATAAAAAAGAAAAACTAAAATAGTAATTTCGTAACATGTCTTCAGATGTACAAATTCAAATAAAAACATTGCCTAATTCTCCTGGTGTTTATCAGTATTTTGATAAAGATGACACCATTATATATGTAGGTAAAGCTAAAAACTTAAAAAAAAGGGTTGCTTCTTACTTTACTAAAAATCATGAAAATGGTAAAACAAGAGTTTTGGTAAAGAAGATTGTAAACATTAAACATATTGTTGTTAATACTGAAACAGATGCTTTACTTTTAGAGAACAACTTGATAAAAAAATACCAACCTAGATATAATGTCATGTTAAAAGATGATAAAACATATCCATGGATTTGTATTAAAAAAGAACGTTTTCCGAGAGTATTTTTAACTAGAAATGTAATAAAAGATGGCTCTGAGTATTTTGGACCTTATACTTCAATAAAAACTGCAAAAGCATTACTAGAGTTGATAAAAGAACTTTATACTTTGCGGACTTGCACCTATGATTTAAGTAAGGAAAATATAAAGAATGGTAAATATAAGGTGTGTTTAGAATATCATTTAGGAAATTGTAAAGGGCCTTGTGAAAATCAACAAACAGAAGAAAATTACCGTTTAGATATTTCGGCGATTAGAAATATTATTAAAGGGAATTTTAAAGAGTCTTTAGAGAAATTTAATGAATTGATGTTGAAATTTGCTGCTAAAATGGAGTTTGAAGAAGCTCAAAAAATAAAAGAAAAGGTAGATTTATTAGCAAATTATCAAGCCAAATCTACAGTAGTAAATCCGAGTATTAATAATGTTGATGTTTTTTCTGTAATTTCTGATGAAAGTTTTGGTTATGTAAACTTTTTTAAAATTGCCAATGGAGCAATTATTCAATCTCATACTACAGAAATTAAAAAGAAATTAGACGAAACAGATAAAGATTTATTAGAATTATCAATAATTGAAATTAGACAGCGATTTAACTCAACATCAAAAGAGATATATACTCCTTTTGAAGTAGAGGTTGGTGAAGGGATAAAAGTTACAGTGCCTAAATTAGGAGATAAGAAACGTATTGTAGATTTATCTATCAGGAACGCAAGATATTTTAGACAAGATCGTTTTAAACAAATGAAAATTGTAGATCCCGATAGACATGTAAATAGAATAATGTCTCAGATGAAAAAGGATTTACGATTACAAGTAGAGCCAAGACATATTGAATGTTTTGATAATTCGAACATACAAGGGACACATCCAGTTGCCGCTTGTGTTGTTTTTAGAAACGGAAAACCAAGTAAAAAAGAATATAGACATTACAATATCAAAACGGTGGTTGGGCCAGATGATTTTGCCTCTATGGAAGAGGTTGTTTTTAGGCGTTATAAAAGGTTGTTGTTAGAAAACGAACCCTTACCTCAATTAATTATTATTGATGGTGGAAAAGGGCAGTTATCATCTGCATTAAAGAGTTTAGAGGTGTTAGGTTTAAGAGGTAAAATAGCTATTATTGGAATTGCAAAAAGACTAGAAGAAATTTATTATCCTGGAGATTCTATTCCGTTGTATTTAGATAAAAAATCTGAGAGTTTAAAAATTATCCAATATTTAAGAAATGAAGCACATAGATTTGGAATTACTTTTCATAGAAATAAACGAAGTAAAAGTGCTATTCAGTCAGAATTAGAACAGATTCCAAATATTGGTAAGCAAACCATAACAATATTATTACGTAAATTTAAATCAGCCAAACGCGTAAAGAGTGCTACTTTTGAAGAATTAGAAAATGAAATAGGAAAAGCTAGAGCAACTATAATTTTTAACTATTTTAATGATTAGGTATTGATGAAAAAGAAGTTATTTCTCATATTTTTTGCAATATCTTTTAGTATGATGCCCCAAAAAAAACAGCCAAAAGTAGGCTTGGTTTTAAGTGGAGGAGGAGCTAAAGGGTTTGCTCATATTGGTGTTTTAAAAGCCATAGAAAAAGCCGGAGTTCAAATTGATTATATTGGTGGGACAAGTATGGGAGCAATTATTGGAGGCTTGTACGCATCTGGTTATAGTGCAGATCAAATTGAAAAGATTGTTGTTGAAACAGATTTTTTTACCCTTTTACAAGATATTTACCCGAGAAGGTCTAAACCTTTTTTTGAAAAAGAACATGGAGAAAAACATGCCGTTATTTTACCTGTAAATAAAGGGAAAATTGGCTTCCCGAAAGGGGTTTCTAAGGGGCAAAATGTTTTAGGTTTTTTTAATTATTTGCTTTCTCCTGTAGATTCAATTCACGATTTTTCTAAATTGCCAATTCCGTTTTTTTGTATTGCTACTGATGTAGAATCTGGAGAACAAATTAAATTAACTAAAGGCTCATTGCCACTTTCATTAAGAGCTAGTGGTTCTTTTCCAACACTTTTAGACCCTGTAGAAATTGGAGATAAATTATTAATTGATGGTGGAGTAGCTAATAATTTTCCTATAGAAGAAATGCGAAAAATGGGAATGGATATTGTTATTGGTGTTGATGTGCAATCCAAACTATTTAATAAAGAAAATATAAATTCTGCTATAGATGTTTTAAATCAGATTTCGAGTTTTCAAATGTATAAAGACAATTCGAAAAAGATAAAAATGACAGATGTATACATTCATCCAGATATTTATGATTTTTCTGTGGTTTCTTTTGATAAAGCCACTGCTATTTTAGCAAAAGGAACTGAAAAAGCAAAAGAGTTTACTGCGGTTTTTGATAGCATTTCTAAACTTCAACCAAACAAAAAGAAATTGCAAAAAATTGGAGAGGTAAACTCAAAGTTTCGCTTAAATAAAATTAAAATTCAAGGAAATAAAGACTATACTCGTGCTTATATATTGGGTAAGTTTAAAACCCAAGAAGGTGATTCATTAACCAATAGTGAAATAAATGTTAGATTAAGTTATTTATTAGCTACAGGGAATTTTGACAATATTGATTATCATTTTAATAAGGTTGATGCGGGTAGAGATTTGGTTTTAACTATTACAGAAAGTAAGCAAAAAGCCAATTTAAGATTGGGAGTTCATTATGATTTTGTATACAAGTCTGGAGTCTTAATCAATTATAACCAGAAAAACTTATTTTCTAAAAATGATGCGCTTTCAGTAGATTTAGTAATTGGAGATAAGCCACGGTATAATATTCAGTATTTTGTAGATAATGGGTTTTATTATAGCTACGGATTTAGTACTCGATATAATACGTTTAAAACAGATACACAGTTTAATTCTCCTGGAATTAACAAAATAAGTTACCAATATACAGATTTAACTACAAGAGCGTATGTTCAAACTACTTTTGATAGGAAATTTGCCTTTGGTGTAGGTTTAGAGCATCAGGATATTTCTGCAAAAACAGAAACAATTTCAACGCCTTCTGGTACTCCTTTTGTTTTTGATGATAGTCATTATTTTAATCTGTATTCGTATTTAAAATTAGATACCTATGATGATGCAGATTTTCCAACCAAAGGAATTTTCTTTGATGGAAAGTTCAAATGGTATTTATGGTCTTCTGACTTTACTAGAGATTTTGCGCAGTTCTCTCAAGTAAAAGGAAAATTAGGTTTTGCCAAAACCTTCTTTAATAAGTTAACATTTCAATATACATCACAAGCTGGATTTACTTTAGGAGAAGTAAAATCACAAGCTTTTGATTTCTTTTTAGGAGGATATAACCAAAATTTCATCAATAATTTCATTCCTTTTTATGGTTATGAAATTAACGCTTTGTCAGAACAGACATTCTTAAAGTCTGAATTTGAACTTCGATATTTATTGCCTAAAGATCAATATTTACACTTTATAGCTAATTATGCAAGAGTAGATGAAAGTGTTTTAAATGGAGGAGATTTATTTAAAGATACAAAGTCTGGATATGCTTTGGGGTATAGTGTTAAAACACTAATTGGTCCCTTAAGTTTAAAATATTCTTGGTCTCCAGATACAAAAAAGAATTTTTGGTATTTTAATTTAGGTTTTTGGTTTTAAGTAGTTAATAGGTTGTTTTTTAGTTGTTAAGGTGGTTAAAGGCTTTCTAATTATAGCTTTATTTCTTGTTGACCTAACTCCAATGTTAAATTAATGTTACGTAAATGTTTGTTAAGTGTTAAAATAAATACTATATTTGTGTATATTCTTAACATTAAATACACATATCATGAAGAAAATTTTAGCCTTAGTATTCTTATTTACAGTATCTATTTGTAATGCACAAGAGGTTAAACCTACTTATGAAAAAGCTGGTGATATGGTAAAAGCAACCTACTATTATGAGGATGGTTCAGTTAAAGAACGAGGGTTTTTTAAAGACGCTAAACTTGCTGGAAAGTGGGTTTCTTATGATAGAAAAGGAGAAAAATTAATGATTGCTTATTATGATGCCGGTAAAAAAGTAGGAAAGTGGTTTGCTTGGAATAAGAATACGTTAAAAGAAATTAACTACAGTAACAATGTTATTGTTAGTATTAAGAACTGGAGTGAAGATTCAAGATTAGCTTTGAACGAGAAGTAATTTAGGTCTTTACCAAAAAAATAAACCCGCAACATAATTGTATGTTGCGGGTTTTTTATTGTGATAATAGTAATGCCTTACTTACTTTTCTTATAGAATTTGTATTGTAAGTATTGATAAGCATCTCTAGGTAATATATCAATCCACTTTTTATATTTTAAAAACCATTTAAAACGAATAGAAGTAACACCTTTTGTAAGGTAAGCAGCAATAAAAGGATGTGTATTTAATGTTATCTTTTTATAGTTTTTGCCACTAGATATAATTCTTTCTAATTCATTTTCTATTTTATCAACCAAAACAATTGGCGCTTCTACTTCTCCATTTTTATTTGGATTAGGCTCTCTTGTTTTAATTTCTAATTCTGGTCTAACTCTTTGACGAGTAATTTGTACCAAGCCAAATTTACTTGGTGGTAAAATTTTATGCTTAGTTCTGTCAAAAGACATCTCTTCTTTTAAACATTGATAGAGTTTTTGTCTGTTTTCTGCACTTTGCATATCAATAAAATCTACAACAATGATTCCTCCCATATCTCTAAGCTGTAATTGTCTAGCAATTTCTTTGGCTGCAATAAGGTTTACTTCTAAAGCAGTATCTTCTTGAGAGTTTGCTTTGTTAGACCTATTTCCGCTGTTTACATCAATAACATGTAGGGCTTCGGTGTGTTCAATTACCAAATAGGCGCCTTTGCTCATAGATGCAGTTTTACCAAAAGAAGTTTTTATTTGGCGTTCAATACCATACTTCTCAAAAATAGGTGTTTTGGATTTGTGTAGTTTTACAATGTTTACCTTTTCTGGGTAAATTTCTTCTAGATAGTCTTTAATTTCTACAAATAAAGACTCATCATTGGTTACAATGTTTGTAAAAGAATCATTCATTACATCTCTTAAAATAGAAGATGCTCTATTTAATTCACTCAAGATTTTTGTTGGCGTTTTAGCATTAGGAATGCTTTTACACATGTTTTTCCAACGATCTAATGAGTTTTGTAAATCCCTGTCTAGTTCTGCTACTTTTTTTCCTTGAGCAACAGTTCTTAATATGACACCAAACCCTTTTGGTTTAATGCTTTGGGCTAATCTTTTTAAACGTTCCTTCTCTTTCGGATCTGCGATTTTTTGCGATACCGATACTCTGTTAGAAAAAGGAACTAAAACTAAATACCTACCAGCTATAGATAGCTCAGAACTAATACGTGGTCCTTTAGTAGATATAGGTTCTTTTACAATTTGTACTAAGGTGTTCTGTCCGGTTTTAAGGACATCGTTAATGCTTCCGTCTTTGTTTATATCTTTTTCAAAGCCGAAATTTTTAAAAGTGAATTCTTTGTAATTACCTGTGCTTACTTTCTTAAGAAATTTAGATAAAGAGTTTACTTGTGCTCCTAAATCATGATAATGTAAAAAGCCATCTTTTGGATAACCAACATTTACAAATGCAGCATTTAAGCCAGTTAATACTTTTCCTATTTTAGCAATAAAAATATCGCCAACAGAAAACTTATTACCGTTTGTCTCTTTATTTAATTCCATAAGTTTACCATCCTTTAGTAAGGCAAAATCAATATCAGAAGAATTGGAACGAATAATTAATTCTGTTTTCATTCTGAAAATGGTTTTATACTACACAAAAAACTGTGTAGATGGATTAAATAATTTACAGGATTTTGTCCCTGTATGAAGTGTTTAAACTTCTTGTCAATGAACTTTGTTGCAATAAAGCAAAACGAAAAAGTAAGCTAATGCTTACTTTTTCTTATGTCTGTTTGCTCTTGCTCTTTTTTTACGTTTGTGCGTAGAGATCTTTGCTCTCTTTCTTTTTTTACCACTAGGCATAATTAAATTGTTTTAAAAACCTTTTAAAAAAAGGTTTAGTTAATAGCTCTTATTATTTTACTAATACATTCTTTTTAACTCCTTCTGTAAACGTTTTAGCTGGCTTAAAAGCTGGAATGTTATGTGAAGGAATTTTGATAGTTGTATTTTTAGAAATATTTCTACCAGTTTTTTCTGCTCTCGTTTTGATTATAAAACTACCAAAACCTCTTAAATATACATTATCTCCGTTCTCTAATGCGTCTTTTACCTCTGTCATAAATGCTTCAACTGTTGCTAAAACATCTGCCTTTTCAATTCCAGATTTGTCTGAAATTTTTGATACGATATCTGCTTTCGTCATCTTAATATATTTGTATGTTTGTTTTTTATTTTTGAGGGTGCAAATATATGATAATTAATCTATTCCAAAAACTTAATCCACTAAAATTATGTGAATTTTATGATGTATTTTCGCATAATTTATTTTTATAATGAATTTTTCTAATCAATTAATATACTGGTATTTACAAAATAATAGAGAGCTTCCTTGGCGTAAAACCAAGAATCCATATTTTATTTGGCTTTCAGAAATCATGTTACAACAAACAAGAGTAAATCAAGGATTGTCTTACTATTTAACCTTTACAAAAGAGTTTCCAACTGTGTTTGATTTGGCAAATGCAAGTGAATCTAAAGTGTTAAAACTTTGGCAAGGATTGGGGTATTACTCTAGAGCTAGAAATCTGCATTTTTCAGCTAAGCAAGTAGTGAATGATTATCAAGGTGAATTTCCTTCTACCTATGACGAGATAAAAAAATTAAAAGGAGTTGGAGATTATACGGCTTCTGCAATTTCATCTATTTGTTTTAACGAACCACAAGCTGTAGTAGATGGAAACGTATACAGAGTTTTGTCTCGATATTTCGGAATTAAAACTCCAATTAATTCTACCAAAGGAATTAAAGAATTTAAAGAATTGGCTCAAACATTAATTGATGTTTCTCAACCAGGAACTTTTAATCAAGCAATTATGGATTTTGGAGCACTTCATTGTAAGCCTCAAAACCCTTTATGTGATACTTGTATATTTAACTCAAGCTGCATTGCGTTAAAAGAACAGTCAATAAAAGACTTGCCTGTAAAAGAAAAGAAGGTGAAAGTTAAAAAAAGATATTTTAATTATTTGGTGTTGGTCTCTGAAGAAAATGAAACTGTAATGCTTGAAAGAACTGGGAAAGGTATTTGGCAAGGATTGTATGAGTTTCCTTTAATAGAAGCTACAAAAAGTATCAATTTAACAGAATTAAGATCGCATCCAGAGTTAATTAATTGGATGGAAACTGCTAAAGAAATTACTGTTTACAACGAAAAAGAAATAGTACATAAATTATCTCATCAACATTTATACACAACTTTTTGGATTGTAAAACCTACAAAAATAAAACCTCAAAAGATTAAATGGTCTCAAGTGCATCAGTTACCAGTACCCATATTGATTGCTAATTTTTTAAAGGAGTTCAATCCAATAAATGGATATTTTTAGTACATTTGATAGAGTAAATCTAAAATTATTATGGCTGGAACATTAAATAAGGTGATGCTTATTGGGCATTTAGGAGACGAAGTGAAGATGCATTATTTTGATGGAGGAAATTCTATAGGAAGATTTCCAATTGCTACTAATGAAACCTATACAAACAAACAAACTGGAGAACGAATTACCAATACTGAATGGCATAATATTGTTGTTAGAAATAAATTGGCAGAAATTTGTGAAAAGTATTTATCCAAAGGAGATAAAATATATTGTGAAGGTAGATTAAAAACTCGTCAATGGGAACAAGATGGACAAAAGAGATACTCAACAGAAATACATGTGGTTGATATGACTTTTTTAACAACTAAAAAAGAAACAACCAAGCCGCAAGAAGCGCCATCTAACCCAACACCTACTTCTCAGCAAGCAGAAGAAAATGACGATTTACCATTTTAAAAACTAAACAAATAAAATTTGGACCCAGAACCCATAAGCACTTTTATATTTCTTGCATTTCCGTTTGATTTGCTAATGACCATCAACAGTATAACTCTAGTTGTTTTATTAATATGCTCTGCCTTAATTTCTGGAACTGAAGTAGCTTTCTTTTCTCTTTCTCAAACACAGTTGGACGAGCAAGCAGAAAAAACAAAAGGAAATAGTTTGGTGGTTAAACTATTAGAAAATCCAAAGAAATTACTAGCAACAATTTTAATTACTAATAACTTTATCAATATTTTAATTGTATTGCTTTTTGCTTCAATTGGAGAGGTGTTATTTGAAGGGAAAGATTTTTCTATTGACTGGGGATTTATTTCGTTACCAACGTCTATTATTAAGTTTACCTTAGAGGTAGTATTGGTTACTTTTTTAATACTTCTTTTTGGAGAAGTGTTGCCTAAAGTTTATGCTACTAGAAATGCCTTGCAATTTTCTAAATTTATGGCTAAGCCAGTTTACTTTTTAAATTCATTATTAACCTTGTTTAGTTGGCCTTTAATAAGTCTAACAAAAACAGTAGAAAAACGACTTGGAGGAAAAAATTCTAATTTTTCTGTAGAAAAACTATCGCAAGCATTAGAATTAACTTCAGATGATAATACTTCTAAAGAAGAAAAGAAAATTTTAGAAGGGATTGTCACTTTCGGAAATACAGAAACGGTTCAGATTATGAAACCAAGAATCGATATTTTTGCTATTTCTGATGATGAATCGTATAAAGATGTATTGGCAAAAATTTTAAAAAATGGCTATTCTCGAAACCCAGTATATCACGAGTCAATAGATAATATTATTGGCGTATTGTATGCTAAGGATTTATTGGCTCATTTAGACAAAACAAAATTTAAATGGCAAGATTTACTTAGAGAACCATTTTTTGTGCCAGAAAACAAAAAGTTAGACGATTTATTAAGTGCTTTTCAAGAGAAGAAAAACCATTTGGCAATTGTTGTAGATGAATATGGAGGAACAAGTGGAATTGTAACCTTAGAAGATGTTATTGAAGAGATTGTTGGAGATATCAATGATGAGTTTGATGATGAAGATTTATCATATTCTAAAATAGATGATAATAATTATGTTTTTGAAGGGAAGACAACGATCAAAGATTTTTGTAAAGTATTACAGGTAGAAGATGAGGACTTATTTGAAGAAGAAAAAGGAGAATCTGAAACACTGGCTGGTTTTATTTTAGAAGTGTCAGGTAAGTTTCCTAAAAAAGATGAGAAAATAAATTTCCATAGTTATACGTTTACTGTAGAAGCCTTAGATAGAAAACGTATAAAACAAGTTAAAGTTACCAAGCAAAATGCGTAAAATTTTAGTACTGCTAATAGTTGTTTTTACTTTAGCATCATGCGGAGAAGATATATTGCCAAAGCCTAAAGGGTATTTAAGTTTAACTTATCCAGATAATAGCTATAAAAGTTTGTCATTAGAAAGACCTTATTCATTTAAAGTTTCTGAATTTTCTGTGCTTGAAGATGAAAAAAAGAATTGGTTAAAAATTAAATATCCAAAATTGAAAGCTTCTATAGATATCACATATAGATCAGTAGATGGGAATTTAAAAGAGTTGCTAACCGAATCGGAAAAGTTAGTATATAAACATGCAGTAAAAGCAGAAGAAATACTTGCTAAAAATTTCGAAAATTTTGAAAAAAGAGTTTTTGGTAGCATGCAAGAAATCTCTGGAAATGCAGCTTCTCAAATTCAGTTTCAATTAACAGATAGTACTCATAACTTTATTAAAGGTGCATTGTTCTTTTATACAAAACCTAATTATGATTCTATTCTACCTGCAGTAGATTATATCAAAAAGGATATAATACAGTTGATAGAAACTCTTGAGTGGAAAAAATAATCTTACAGGTAGAAATAACCGCCAAAATAAACAGGTAAAAACACCCAATTTTAAGTCAATACTTGTTTAAAAAAAACGAATGTTATACTATTGTTTGCTGAAAGTAAATAGCTACTGTAATTATTTTTGATATACAAAAACACACTTTTTTATTTCAACATGCCAGTTGACTTATGTTTTACGCGTAAAGTTAACTGGTTTTTATTTTAAGGTAGCAGCTTTTCTACTTTGTAACCATAAATAAAATTGTAATCCAAATAAAATAGCTCCAGCTAATAAATGTATAGCTTGAGTTCCCATCGGAATTTCTGCATAGTACATTAGCATTCCAGTAATGGTTTCTAAAAAGATTAAAAAGACAACCCAATTCACAAGTTTATAACCTAGGTTTTTATATTGGTTAATGTAAAATAGCCATAGATTTACTAATACAATAGCAATAGTAAATGACCTGTGAAAATAGAATTTAAAATTAGGGTCTAACAAGCTTAGTTTTTTATTGTCAAAACCAAATAGTTTTACTTGTTCATCAATAAATTGTCTAACCTGTGTTCCCATGGCAATTTGTATCAAGCTAAAAATAGCTGATACAATTAGCAACTTACTAAATAGCCCGTGATATGGCTTTACTTGCTGTTTTTCTGAGGTTATAAATGTTAATCTTAATAATAGGGCGATAATAAGTAAGCCTCCAACCATATGTATGGTAATAATGGTTGGTTTTAAATGTGTGTCAACAACAACTTTTCCTAACCAAGCTTCTACTAGCATTAAGAAAAATGCTAAAAATGCTAGAATTGTTATTTCTTTTCGTTCTTTCCAGAATTTGGCAGCAGAAACAATTAGAAATAAAAAGAAAATACCAGCTACAGCAGAAGATAAGCGATTAATATACTCTGTCCAAGTATGGTATTTGTTAAACTTAGCATAGCTGTGTTTGGTATATTTTTTCCAATTTTTCGGAGAGAAAGTTAGGTAGGTCTTTACATCTTTTTGTGCAACATATAAGGCTTGATCTTTAATAATAATCATGCCTTTTTTATAATCTGTATTTGGTTGCCAAGTAATTTGTTCTTCAGAAGTAGGTGGAATCAAATACCCAAAACATTTTGGCCAATCAGGACAACCCATTCCAGAACCTGTCATTCTTACTACAGAGCCTGCTAAGAAAATTACATATACAGAAATAAGCGAAAGCTTAACAAAAAAAGGAAGACGTTTTTTCACCTAAAATTTAAATTACTTTGTTGCTTCTTCAAAGTTAGCAACGCTTTTTGCATTTTTGGTTTTATACATACCGCCACCTGTAATTCCATCAACAAAAGTGGTGATGTCTTCTTTAGAAATAGCGTTGGCATTGTATTCTACTAAAGCAATACTGTCTTTAAAAATAACTTTTGCAGAGTTAATTCCAGCTTTCTTAGAAAGTTTTGATTGAATTGTTTTTGCACATCCAATTTCACAAGTCATACCAGAAATGTTAAAAGCTACTTTTTGTGGATTTTGAGCAATTACTTCTTCTTTAACTTCTGTTTTTGTTTTTTTTGCTTCTGTTTTACAAGCTGTCATTGTAAGAGTTGCAATACATACAATGGCAAATACTTTAAGAAATTTCATCTGTTTAAGATTTTAATATTCACAAGGAAATTGTGTTTTTTAACCTTGAGAATAGAGGTTTATTTATTAAAAACATCTCATAGATTTCTACGATAAGTTTTGATTATCAAATGATGGTACAAATTTATCAATTAATTGTGTTATATCGTCTAAATTAAACGACTTTTGTGAATAATAATTTATGAAAAATGAGACCAGACAATCAAAAATGGATTTTCTTAATACTACTTTCTTTCGTTTGGGGTAGTTCATTTATTTTGATGAAAAAAGCTTTGATAGGTTTAACTCCTATTCAGTTAGGTGCTTTAAGAATTTTAATTGCAGGAGGTTTTTTGTTGTTGATTGGTTTTAAAAGTCTGCAAGAAATTAAGAAAAAGCATTGGAAACATATTGTTTCTACAGCTCTTTTAGGTACTTTTTTTCCTGTGTTTTTGTTTGCTTATGCAGTGAAAGGAATAGATAGTTCTATTGTTTCTATTTTAAACTCATTAACGCCTTTTAATACCTTGTTAATTGGCTTTTTTGTATATGGATTTGCTTTTAAAAGAAAACAGTTGTTAGGAATACTTATTGGATTGATTGGAACAATTATTTTAATTTTAAAAGGAGCAGATTTAAACCCTAATCAAAATTATTGGTTTTCAATTTTAATTGTTGTTGCTTCAATTGGGTATGCTTTTAACGTAAACATTGTCAAAAAACATTTGCATGATATTAGTGCGTTAAGTATTGTGGCAGGGAATTTTTTGCTGTTAATAATTCCTGCTTTAATAGTGTTAGTTTCTACAGGTTTCTTTGTTGATTTTGAGTGGACGGAGTCAAGAGCTAGCTCTTTAGGATACATTAGTCTTTTGGCTATTTTTGGAACAGGAATAGCTAAAGTTTTTTATAATAAAATGGTGCATTTATCTACACCAATATTTGCATCTTCTGTAACCTATTTAATTCCTATTGTTGCTATTTTTTGGGGTGTATTGGATGATGAACAATTAAGTTTAACACAGTTGTTTGCTGGAGCAGTAATTTTATTAGGTGTTTATTTAGTAAATAAGAATAAATAAAAAACCGCAATTTAAAATTGCGGTTTTTTATTGTGATTAAGTGATTTTCAATCTATTTAAAGTCAGCATCACTAACTCCTTCATTGATCTTAATTTCTTTAACAACAAATTCCATGCTCATTGGTCCCATTTTCATGGCCATTTTATGAGGAAACTTTACGCCATTTACTTCTTTGTAATCTGAGTAGTTAATTGGGTTTTTAACCTCTTTACCACCTGCATTAGCAGTAGTAACTTCTTTTACTTTTAAACCAGATTTTACATCGTAAAAAACTTCGGTTTTTCCGCTAATAATTACATAAGCAGGCTTTCCATCTAAATTTGCGATTCTGTCTAGTTTTCCAGATTTATACATGTCATCTTTAAAGATCTTAGAATTCTTTTTCGTTTCTTCTAATTGATTTCCAGTTAACTCAGTTCTTCTTCCTTGAACTTCTGCATATCCTTTTTCTCCATTAAATACTTGTTTTGAGAATACTTGTCCCATTCCAGAAACCACTGCTGATGATTTGTTAGGAGCTGCCATTTTTGTAGTTAAGTTGATAGACATTCCTTGAACTGTAGCATCAGAAGAGCTGATGATAGATGTAATGGCATTTGCTTTGTCTCTACCTCCAATGGCTTTAAAATAGTTGTCAACTACTTGTGTAGCAGTTAATCCTGCTGGAATTGGCATGTCCATTTTTGGCTTAGAGGTAACCTTAGCATTTTTGTCGTAATAAGTGATTTTGTACTTTAATTTTTCTAAATTCTTTAATACATCAACACCTTTACCTGTAATTACAATTCTAGCTTGGTCACCTTTAAAATACTTGTGAGCTGCATTTTGAATATCTTCAATAGTAACAGCATTTAAGTTTTTTAAGTAGTTTTTATAAAAGTCTTTGTCTAAACCTAATCTTTCAATATTTAATGCGTAATTAGCAATGGTAGAAGGTCTTTCTAAAGCTCTAACGAAGCTACCTGTATAGCTTGCTTTTGCAGTTTTTAATTCATCTGCAGTTACTGGCTGAAATCTTATAGTGTTAATTTCTTTCATCATTTCAACTACGGCACTATCAGTAACAGTATTTCTTACAGCTGCTGTAGCTCTAAAACGTGTATCGTATCTGCTGTTTCCAATTCCAGAGTAAGAACCATAAGTATACCCTTTGTCTTCTCTTAAGTTTTTGTATAAACGAGCAGTACCACCTCCTCCAAGAATATAATTAGCTAATAAAGCACTAAAATAATCTTTGTCGTTTAGGTTTAGTTTTACAGTATTAATGACAGAAATTTCAGACTGTACTGCATTAGGCATGTCGATAAAATTAATTGCAGCATGCTCTAAGTTTTTTACTACTGGTATATTTGCAGCAGGAATTTCACCCTTTTTCCAATCACCAAATAATGATTTAACTTTTTTCTTAATCTTTTTATACTTTACATCTCCAATAATTACTAAATAAGCGTTGTTTGGTTTAAAATATGTGTTGTATAAATTTTTAACATCTTGCAATTTTACATTTTTAAGAGTCTCTTCAGTTGTAAATTCACCAAATGGATGGTTATTTCCGTAACTTAAAGCAGTTTCAACCTGACGAGCAATTGAAGTCACACTTTTTTGAGAGTTCTTAATTCCTGTTACAGCTTGCTTCATTTGTTTGTCAAATTCTTCTTGTGTAAAAACAGGATTAAAAGCAGCGTCTGCCATTAATTCTAAAACTCTAGGGAAATATTTGCTAAGCGAGTTTGCATTAGCATTTGAGTTTCCAAAAGAAATACTAGCTCCTAAATAATCAACTTCTTTATCAAAGTCTTCTTTGCTAATATTGGTACTTCCAGTTCCTAGCATTCCGCCAACAAAAGACTCAACTCCTTTTTTGTTTCCGTAAGAAACAGGAGGATTGTCTATTAATAAAGTGGCAGATACGGTAGGTAATTTATGATTTTCAACCACCATTACTCGTAATCCATTTTTTAAAGTAAAAGACTTAGGAGTTTTTAGGTTAATTGTAGGTGCAGGACCTGGTTTAGGTTGTTTAGATCGATCTATTTGTGCTGTTGCTGCTAATGAAATAAAGAAAACAGCAAGTATAGAAAATATATGTTTTTTCATGATAAGTTTTTTTCTGTATTATTTTTTCTTTTGAGATTCTGGTAAATATTCAATAATAACTCTTCGGTTTTTATTTAAATATTTTTTAGCAGCAGCTCTAATTTCTTCTTTAGTAATAGAGTTGATAATTTCTAATTCTTTATTGATACGATTGGTGTCTCCAACCAGCATATAATTTCTTGCTAAAGAGTTTGCAATTCCTTCTACACCTGAGTTGGCGTTTACGAAATTGTTTTCAAAAATGTTTCTTACTTTTTGTAAGTCTTCATCAGAAATCAATTCAGTTTGCATTTTTAAGATTTCTTCATCCATGCTTTTTTGTAAAACATCTAAAGAAGTTTTTCCAACTGGCATAGCTCCAATAAGATACACACTATAGTCTTCTAAAGGTCTAGCAAAAGAGAAAACACTTAAAGCTTCTTTTTTTGTGTCAACCATTTTTTTATGTAATCTAGAACTTTTTCCGTTGCTTAAAATTGTAGAGATAACATCTAATACTTTAGCATCTCTTTCTTTCATTGAAGGTGTTTTATAGGTTAAAGCCAATGCAGGTAATTGGATATTAGCATCATATTCTTTAACTCTTTTTTCTTGTGTTCTTTCTGGCTCAGTAATTTTAACTCTTTTTGGAGCTGTTCTAGCCGGAATTGATTCAAAGTATTCTTTAATCCATTTTTTAGTTTCAGCTTTTTTCAAGTCACCAGCTACTACAAGTACAGCATTGTTTGGCATGTACCATTTTTTGTAAAAAGCTTGGAATTCAGATAATTTTGCTGCATCTAAATCTTTGATATATCCAATCATTGGTCTACCATAATTATGCTTGTCAAAAATATGGTTGTATACATCCCCATAAATGATTTTTCCATAAGGAGCGTTGTCCATACGCATTCTCTTTTCTTCTTTTACAACTTCATTCTGTGTATCAACAGCTTTTTGATCGATAATTGGATGTAACAATCTTTCAGATTCCATCCATAATCCTAATTTTAAGTTGTTAGAAGGGAAAGTTTCGTAGTAATAAGTTCTATCCCAGTTTGTATTTGCATTTCCTGATCCTCCGTTAGAAGAAACGATTTCACTCCATTCTCCACGTCCAATATTTTTTGTTCCTGTAAATAGTAAATGCTCGTAGAAATGCGCCATTCCTGTTTTACCATCTGTTTCATCTTTTGCTCCTACATGATACATTACAGCTACAGTAACTACAGGAGCAGTATTGTCTTGATGTAAAATCACATGCATTCCATTTTTTAAGGTATACTCTTCAAATTCAACTTTTTGAGCTTGTATATTTGCAAAGGCAAGTAAAGACAAACTTAAAGTTAGGATACTTTTTTTCATTGAGTTTTTATTTAGTAATTAATATTATCATAGATGTTTGACGTTATAAAACCTATAGTGTTACATCTATTTCGCAATTTGTTGTATAGATTTTTCAAGCCATAAAAATACGAATAAAAATCATACTGTAGTTGCTATTGGTATTTTGTAAATAAAAGCGTATATTTGCACCCGCATTTTCATTAAGAAGGTGTAAATTAAAGTATAAATACGCAAAACAAATAGTATGTACGCAATCGTAGAGATAGCAGGGCAGCAGTTTAAAGTAGCAAAAGACCAAAAGGTTTACGTTCACCGTTTACAAGGAGAAGAAGGATCAAAAGTAACTTTTGATAATGTTCTTTTAGTAGAAGATAAAGGAAATGTAACAATTGGCGCCCCAGCTATAGAAGGAGCCGCAGTAACGGCTAAGATTTTAGGTCACTTAAAAGGTGATAAAGTAATCGTTTTCAAAAAGAAAAGAAGAAAAGGTTACAAAAAGAAAAATGGACATCGTCAGTACTTAAGCGAAATTCAAATCGAATCTATCGCTGCTTCTGGTGCTAAGAAAACAGCTAAGAAAGCTGCTCCTAAAAAGGAAGCTGCTCCTAAAGCTGAGGTAAAAGAATCAGCAGCAACAGCTGATTATAGTTCAATGACTGTAGCAGAGTTAAAAGCAGCTGCTAAAGAAGCAGGTATCAAAGGATATACTTCTTTAAAGAAAGCTGAATTAATCGAAGCTTTAACTAAATAAGAAACCAATTTTAAAACCATAGAATCATGGCACATAAAAAAGGAGTAGGTAGTTCGAAGAACGGTAGAGAATCAGAATCGAAACGACTAGGAGTTAAAATTTTTGGAGGACAAGCTGCAATTGCAGGTAACATTATTGTTCGTCAAAGAGGTACTCAACATTATCCAGGAGAAAATGTATATATGGGGAAAGACCATACATTACATGCAAAAGTAGATGGTGTTGTACAATTCCAAAAGAAAAGAGATAATAAATCTTATGTTTCTATTGAGCCTTTTGAGGTTTAAGAACATCAAGAAAGAATATAAACTCCCAAACGAAAGTTTGGGAGTTTTTTTATGCTTCTATTTTGTACATTTACACCGCATGAGTATTATTTATAATTGTATCGTTTATATAGCTAGTTTTTGTATTGCTATTATTGCAGTATTTCAACAAAAAATGAAGCTATTTGTTAAGGGAAGAAAAGAAACCTTTGCAAAACTATCTGTTTTAAAAGAAACAGATAAAATAGTTTGGATACATGTGGCTTCTTTAGGGGAGTTTGAACAAGGAAGACCAATTATTGAAAATATTAAGAAAGACTTTCCTGCATACAAGATTGTATTGACGTTCTTTTCTCCTTCAGGTTACGAAATTCAGAAAAATTACTCAGAAGCCGATGTTGTTTGTTATTTGCCAATGGACTCTAGAAAAAATGTTCGAAGGTTTTTAGATAAAACACATCCTTCTTTAGCCATTTTTGTAAAATATGAATTTTGGCCTAATTATTTGCGAGGATTGCAGCAGAGAAACATACCAACGATACTTGTCTCGGGAATCTTTAGGGAGAATCAAATGTTCTTTAAGCCGTTTGGTGGATTTATGAGAAGGGCTTTAACAGCATTTAATCACTTTTTTGTACAAGATGAAGCTTCTTTAAGATTGTTAACATCAATTAAATATAATAATGCATCTATAAACGGAGATACTCGATTTGATAGAGTGTACAAGATTTTAAATCAAAATAATGCATTAGATTTTATTACAGAGTTTAAAAACAATCAGTATACGGTTGTGGTAGGTAGTACTTGGAAAGAAGACGAAGAGTTACTCGCAAACTACATCAACAATTCTAAAGAAGAAAAATTTATTATTGCTCCTCATAATATTGATGCAGATGGAGTTTTAAAACTAAAAAGCAGAATTAACAAGAAAGTAGTGCTGTTTTCAGAAAAGGAAGGAAAGTCTCTTTCTGAATATGATGTTTTTATTATTGATACGATTGGTATTTTAACGAAGATTTATGCAGTTGCTAATGTTGCTTATGTTGGTGGTGGACTTACAAAAAACGGTGTTCATAACATATTAGAACCAGCTACTTTTGGTGTGCCAGTTGTAATCGGTCCAGAGTATAAAAAATACAAAGAAGTAGTAGATTTGGTAGCATTAAATGGTTGTGTGGTGATTCGTAATCAAAATGAGTTTACAGCAACTTTTACGAAGTTAAAAACAACTGAAGTCTATAGAAATCAGTTGGGGAAAATAAACCAAGATTTTATTAGAAATAACACAGGAGCTACAGCTGCTGTAATGAAATATATAAATAGTCAACTAAAATAAATAAAATGGAATTTATCTCTCAACCTTGGGCGTGGTATGTAGCTGGTCCAATGATAGCAATAGTTTTATTGCTGATGAATTATTTTGGGCGTGGATTTGGAGTCTCGTCTAACTTAGAAACTTTTTGTACTATAGGTGGTGCTGGAAAAGTTTCGGATTACTTTAAAAAAGATTGGAAAGAACAAACTTGGAGTTTGTTGTTTGTAGCTGGAATTATTATTGGAGGTTATCTTTCATCACAATTCTTAATGCTAACAGAAAGCATTGCTATAAACCCAGAAGTGGTTTCTGAATTAGCAGAGTTAGGTTTTGAAAATGCAGGACAAACTTATGTGCCAGCTGAAATTTTTGCCGCTGAAAATATTTTCTCACTAAAAGGGTTTGCAATTTTAATTGGTGCTGGATTTATGATTGGCTTTGGAGCGCGTTATGCCGGAGGTTGTACATCTGGCCATGCAATTACAGGTTTAAGTAGTTTGCAATTACCATCTTTATTAGCTGTTATTGGCTTTTTTGTAGGTGGTTTAATTATGACATGGTTTTTAATCCCTTTAATATTCTAGCAAATGAAAAATATAAAATTTTTAATTATTGGAGTATTATTCGGAATAATACTAAGTAAGTCAGAAGTTGTTTCTTGGTATAGAATTTATGAGATGTTTAAGTTTAAGTCATTTCATATGTTCGGAATTATTGGAAGCGCAGTTGTTCTTTCAATGCTGTTTATGCAATTGTTTAAAAATGGAACAATTAAAAACTATTTAGGACAAAATATCATCACTAAAGAAAAGAAGAAAGGGGTGATAAGAACTTTGTTAGGTGGAACCATTTTTGGACTTGGTTGGGCATTGGCTGGAGCTTGTCCAGGGCCAATGTTTGTGTTAATTGGTCATGGAATAACAGCAATTTTAATTGTAATTTTAGGTGCAGTTATTGGTGCTTTTGTATATGGTTTGTTAAGTAAGAAATTACCAAATTAACTGACCAATGTCATAGAATAAGGAATTTTTGAAAGTTATTTTTGTCAAATAAAGATGAGCAAATTAATAGATAGTTTTGGTAGACAAATTAATTACGTTCGGTTAGCAGTTACTGATCGTTGTAACTTGCGTTGCCAATATTGTATGCCAGCTCACGGAATTGACATTGTACCTAGAAAAGAAATGTTAACCTACAAGGAAATGTACCGAATTGTTCGGGTATTAACTGAATTAGGAGTTAAAAAAGTGCGATTAACAGGAGGAGAACCTTTTGTTCGTAAAGGCTTTGTCGATTTTTTAGAAATGCTTTCTTATAATGATTTACTAGAAGATATTAATATTACTACTAATGGAGCTTTAATTTATAAGCATATTGCTACATTAGAAAAACTACAAAAAGTAAAGAATATCAATTTGAGTATTGATAGTTTAAAAGCTAGTACATTTAATGAAATTACTCGTAGAAATGTATTTGATGAAGTTTTTAAAACCATGGAAGCATTAGAAAGAAGCAGTATGAACTTAAAGCTTAATGTGGTTATACAGTCTGGAATTAATACTAGCGAGATTACTGATTTTGTTCGATTAACAAAAGACAAAGATATGGCGGTTCGCTTTATTGAAGAAATGCCATTTAATGGAGAAGGGCAAAGAGAAACCTTAGAAAACTGGAATTATTCTAAGATTTTAAAAGAAATAAAAACCCAGTTTGATGTTTCAGAAATTCAATCTGAAAAATCATCTACATCACGTAATTTTTCTATAGAAGATCACAAAGGTTCAGTAGGAATTATTCCTGCTTTTACAAGAACTATTTGTGGAGATTGTAACCGAATTAGAATTACTTCTACGGGTACATTTAAAAATTGTTTGTTTGATGATGGTGTATTCAATCTTAGAGATTTCATTAGAAATGGTGCTAGTAACGAAGATTTGAAAACACTGTTTTTATCATTGGTAAAAGAAAAACCAGAAAATGGTTTTGTTGCTGAAGCAAATCGTAAAAAAGGAGATGTATCAGAAAGTATGAGTACTATTGGAGGCTGATTTTTAATGTAACGATGTAGCAATGTACTAATGTATCAATGTAATAATGTAACAATGTACTAATGAGTCAATTTTTAAATCTAAGAATGTAGTTTAAAGACCTCTAAAATTTATTTGAAAATGATTAATGTAACCCAAGCTTTAGAAACAATTTTAGAAAACACACAAGATTTTGGAGTTGAAAGAATTCCGTTTATGCAATCTGTAGGAAGGGTTTTAAAAGAAAATATTACTGCTGATAGAGATTTTCCGCCTTTTGATAGAGTTTCTATGGATGGAATTGCTATTGATTTTTCTCAGTTTCAAAAAGGACAAAGAAGTTTTAAAATAGAAGGGATACAGCCCGCTGGTTCAGCACAACTTTCTTTATTAAATAATGAAAATTGTATTGAAGTAATGACGGGAGCAGTATTGCCTAAAAACACATCTGCTGTAATAAGGTATGAAGATGTAGAAATTAACGAAGGTTATGCTACCATTAGGGTTGATGTTATTAAAGAATATCAAAATGTACATAGTAAAGGGAAAGATAGAGAGCAAGGAGATCTTTTGATTGCTATAGATACTAAAATTTCTGCAGCAGAGATTGGAGTATTAGCAACTGTTGGAAAAGCAACAGTAGCTGTGGCAAAACAACCTAAAGTAATGATCGTTTCTACTGGAGATGAATTGGTTGGAGTAGAAGAAGTTCCGTTATCACATCAAATACGTAGATCTAATGTATTTACTTTAGTTTCTTTGTTGGAAAGACTAAATATTTCTTCAGAAACAGCTCATATTACAGATGATAAACCTGTCTTAAAAGAAAAGATTAAATCGTATTTAAACGAATATGACGTTTTGTTGTTTAGCGGAGCTGTAAGTAAAGGAAAATATGATTTTTTACCAGAGGTTTTAGATGAGTTAGGTGTAGAAAAGTTATTTCATAAAGTAGCACAACGTCCAGGGAAACCTTTTTGGTTCGGAAGCTTGGTTTCAGAGCATGGTCGAAGAGATAAAGTTGTGTTCGCATTTCCTGGGAACCCGATTTCTACTTATGTTAATTGTTTGGCTTATTTTTATCCTTGGTACTTTAAATCTATCGGACTTAAACAAAAAGAAGAAAAAGCAATATTGGCTGAAGATGTAGTTTTTAAACCCAATTTAACGTATTTCTTACAAGTACAATTGATAAATGAAGATGGTTACTTAAAAGCAATGCCAGTTAAAGGTAATGGCTCTGGAGATCTGGCTAGTTTGGTTAATGCAGAAGCGTTTGTTCAGTTGCCCAAAACAGAAGAGGTGCTATTTGAAAAAGGGGGATTGTATAAGGTAATTTGTTATCGTTAATAATGCTTGTTTTTAGGTTTTATGAATTAAAATATGTTTTAAACGAAAAAATATTTCGTTTTTCCGAAAAATTGATTGTATTTTAACGAAAATTTTAATGCAATGGGAAAAATATTAATTGTAGATGACCATAAATTATTAATTGATGCAGTTATAACTCTAATTGAAAGCATAAAGGGATTAGAGGTTGTTGGTTACTGTTTGGATGGAGAAGAGGCAGTTGCGTTTTATGAAAAAAACAGTGAAGTAGACTTAATTATTATGGATATTCATATGCCAAAAATGGATGGTATAGAAGCATCCAAAAAAATATTGTCAATAAATCCTAATCAAAAAATCCTTGCTTTTACCACTTACTCAGATAAACAATTAGTAAAAAGAATTTTTGAAGCAGGAATAAAAGGTTTTGTTGATAAGGCAGTTAAAAAAGAAGAGGTCATAAATGCAATTCAAAAGATGTTGAGTTGTGGTTATTATGCATGTTCACTAGCTGTTAAAGTGTTAATAGATACTATTTATCAAAAGGATAGTATTGATAATTTATTAACTGAGAGAGAAAAAATGATAATCAAATTGATATGTAAACAGTATTCTACAAAAGAGATTGCTGATGAACTTTCGGTTTCGGTTAGAACAGTTGAACTTTATAAAAAGAGTTTAATTGAGAAAATAAAAGTTAAAAACGCAGCAGGAATAGTAATGTATGCTGTAAAAAATGATTTGTTCACTGATAATGATGTATCTTATGAGTAATTTTTCACATATCAATAAAAAAAATCAACCTAAAATGGTAAATGTTTCAGAAAAGGCAATTACCAAAAGAACTGCTGTAGCAAAAGCAAGTATGTTTTTAGGAAAAGAAATTATTTCTCATTTTACAAATGATGAATTGTTGACAAAAAAAGGGCCTGTTTTTCAAACGGCTATTATTGCAGGGATTCAAGCTGTAAAGAAAACCTCAGAGTTAATTCCGATGTGCCATCCATTGTTAATTAGTGGAGTAGATATTGATATTGATATTGTTGACTCGGAAAATATCGAAGTATTTTGTAAAGTGACAATTGAAGGAAAAACTGGAGTAGAAATGGAAGCTTTAACAGGAGCTAATATTGCGTGTTTAACTATTTACGATATGTGTAAGGCTATCTCTCAAAAAATGGTGATTAAAGAAGTAAAGCTGATTGAGAAAACAGGCGGTAAATCAGATATAAAGAATTAAAAATAGTATGACAATTTCAATGAAAGTTTTTGTGAAAAAAAGCTTTTGTTGTTTGTAAAGACGATTATTTGAATGAAAAAACATCAAAAACATACAAATATAACTAAGAGAAATAATGACACCTTTGCTTCAAATGAGCTGGTGTTATTGGGAACAAAATGTGGAGTAATTTCTGATATTGTAAAACAAGTTTCTAAAAAATTATCAAATTATAAGCTAGCTTATTTTGATGCTTCTCATGCAAAAGATGTAGCAAAAAATACGTTGTCAGAATATGTTTTCCATCATGATGGAAATGTGGAAATAAAGAGTACTAGTGAAGTAAATAAATTTGTGCAACGTTTACAGTTTGCACAATACGATTATGTGTTTATAAACGGAAACCATTATGCTGGTGCTAAACAGGTTGTTTTTTTAGATCCAGAAAAAGAAGCTTCTATTAATAAAAGAATAGCTCAAATTTCTGAAGTGGCATTTTTTATAAAAATGAACGAGGAAATAACTCCGTTTCAATCTTTAAAAGATAAGTTTTCAAATTGGGAAGAGATTCCGCAGTATCACATTACTGATGTTGAAAAAATCACTCAACATATTGCAGGTATTTTAAAAGAAAGTATTTCGAAAATTAATGGACTGGTTTTAATTGGAGGGAAAAGTACTCGAATGGGAACAGATAAATCTGAATTGGAATACTTTGGAAAGTCACAAAAAGAACATGTAAAAGAATTGTTAGAGAAAAATGGGCTGACTACATTTTATTCCGTTGGTGATTATTCTGACTCGCTTGAAAAAGATTCACAAATTAAAGATACCTTTTTAAACCTTGGCCCTTTTGGTGGAATCTGTTCTGCTTTTCAAAAGAATCCAAATGTAGCATGGTTGGTTTTAGCAACTGATGTGCCTTTTGTAAATAATGAGTTAATTCAGTTGTTATTAGCTAAAAGAAACCCATCAAAAGTAGCGACAGCAATTAAGGGAAAAGGAAAGGAATTTGTAGAGCCTTTAATTACCATTTATGAGCCTAAAGCTTATCCATTATTATTACAATATTTAGCACAAGGATATTCTTGTCCTAGAAAAATGTTAATCAATTCTGATGTAGAAATTGTAGAAGTTGATGATGTGCTTATTAGAAATATTAATACACCAGAGGAATTTGAAATAGCAAAGAGCGAGTTAAAAAATCAATAGAGTTACTTAAAAGTCAGATGAACACAAGCAAAGAACAACTTTTTAAACGTCAAATTAAATTAGCAGAACTTGGTGAAGAAGGGCAAGAAAAACTTCAAGAAGCTACTGTTTTAGTTGTTGGTTGTGGTGGTTTGGGAAGTCCGATTGCAGTGCATTTAGCAGCAAGTGGAATTGGAAAAATTCATTTGATAGATTTTGATGTTTTGGATCTTAGTAATTTACACCGTCAAGTTTTTTATTCTTTAGATGATGTTGGAAAATCTAAAGCTCAATGTTTGGCAAATTTTATAAAAAATAGAGCGCCTTTTACAGAGGTTAATTATTCTAATAAACCATTAACTAAAGAGAATGTTTTTGACTTTATAAATACTGTGGATATAGTGGTTGATGGTACAGATTCTTTACCAACAAAATACTTATTAAACGATGCTTGTGTAATAAAAAATAAGCCTCTAGTGTATGGTTCTTTGTATAAATTTGATGGTTATGTAGCGAGCTTTAATGTGAAAAAACAGCATGGAGGTATCACTGCTAATTTAAGAGATGCCTTTCCTACAATGGCAACTGATGTTCCTAATTGCGAAGAGGTAGGAACTTTAAACGCAATAGTAAGTTTAATTGCTTCTCAACAAGTAAGCGAAGTATTGAAAATAATTACAGGAATTGGAGAGCCTTTAACAAATGAATTGTTGATTTACAATAGCTTAAATAATACGCAGTTAAAAATGAAGCTTGTGAATACAGTTTCAGTAGAAGTGATTGCTTCCATTTTTGATAAAGAAGATTATTTTGATGCTGATTGTCAAATTCAAAACTCAGAATGGCTAATTACTGCAGAAGAATTAAAACAATCATTGCTACAGAATCCGTTAAATTTAGAGCTTGTTTCTGTTTTGGAAAACTTAGAAACGCCATTTAATGTAGATGCCACTTATTCTGTAAATGAGATTGAATCAGGAGTATTTCATCCTCAAGAAAATAAAAAATATGTATTGGTTTGTAAAAGAGGAATTACAAGTTATCGTGCATTGCAAATACTAAAAGATAAATTTCCAACAGCCGCTATTTTTAGTTTAGCTGGAGGTATAAATGAATATTGATGTCAAAAAGTTTGCTAATTATAGACTCTGGAAGTAGAGGATGGCTAGCAAGAATACTTGCAGCAGCATTTTATACTTATACAATTTATGTGCTTGTACAGTTTTTTATAAGAGTGGAACCTGAGTTTGCAGAATGGTACTATATACGTGTTCTGAAACTCTTAGCTTTTTTAATCTTCTTTTTAACCGTAGCAGTTTACTTTTCGTTATCTAAAAGTTTTCATTTTGATTTAATTAAGAAGGAATATCGTTCTTACTATAGCATCGGAGCTTTTGGTTTTGGTAAATGGGAAAAACATCTAGAATTTAAATCTGTTGTTGTGTATTTGAATTCGAATGATAAATACCTAGTGAATATTTGGGATGAAAAAAAGAATAGAATCACTGTGGGAAGATATCAGAGTTTAGAAGAAGCTAATAAATTTGGAAACTTACTGTCAAAAGAACTAAATATAAAATTTCAAGCGAGAAAAAAATAAATGAAAAGAAATCCAATACAATTTTATAGTCAGGAGAAAGAAGTATTAGAAACAGAATTATCAAGTTTAAAAAAGAGTATTTATACAGTAAGTACTTTACGATTTCTTGTTTTTGCAGCAACAGTTGCGGGAATATATTTGCTTTTTGGAGCAACAACAGAAGTACTATTGGTTTCTTTTATAGGAGTTGTTTTGTTTGTGATTTTATTAGTAAAAAGTAGCAATTTGCAAGCGCAAAAACAATTGTTAATCTCTAAAATAGCTATTAATGCAACAGAAATTGAAGTATTACAAAAGAATTTTTTGCATTTAGATTCAGGTAGAGAATTCATGGATGCCAATCATTATTATAGTCATGATATTGATTTGTTTGGAAAAGGATCTTTCTTTCAGTATTCTAATAGGACTAAAACAGCAGAAGGCGCTAAGTTATACGCAGCTCAGTTAACAGATAATCATATTCTTGAGATTGAAAAGAAACAAGAAGCAATAAAAGAACTCTCAGAAAAAATACATTGGAGACAACATTTTTCTGCTGTAGCAAGTTTGGTAAAAGTTCGATTTAGTGCGGCTTCTATTTTAAATTATATTCAGGGCTATAAAAATAGTTTATCAAATAGTACTAGAATATTAACTGCAATTTTTCCAGCAGTCTCTTTGCTTTTGATGACTTTAGTTGGAATTGGATATTTGTCTTTTTCTTTTATAGTGTATTGGTTTTTTATCGGACTCTTTTTTTCTGCTTCTCAGATTAAAAAAACATCTACTATTTACAATGCTTCAAGCAAAGCAAAAGAAACATTTAAACAATATTATCAGTTATTAGAAGAAATAGAAAAAGAAAGTTTTGAATCTTCTCTTTTAAAAGAACACCAACAAAAATTGGCAACCGAAAAAGAAAAAGCGTCTTTAATATTTAAGAAGTTTTCTAAAATTCTAGATGCTTTTGATCAAAGAAACAATGTGATTATTGCTGTGGTTGGAAATGGTTTGTTTTTGTGGGATCTTCAAAATGCAATAAAGGTAGAGAAATGGATTTCTACGTATAAACATACAGTTAAAAATTGGTTTGATGTGATTGCATTTTTTGATGTTCAAAATACTTTAGGAAACTTCTGCTTTAACCATCCGACTTTTGTTTTTCCAACAATTAATGCAAATAGAAAAGGTATTGAAGCAAGAGAGTTAGGGCATCCTTTGTTGAATTCAGAAAAGCGAATCGACAATGATTTTATAATAAATAAAGAGCAGTTTTTTATTGTTACTGGAGCAAACATGGCTGGTAAAAGTACCTTTTTAAGAACGGTTTCTTTAGCAATTGTAATGTCAAACTTAGGACTCCCAGTTTGTGCTAAAGAACTAGAGTATGCCCCTGTAAAATTGATTACTAGCATGCGAACTTCTGATTCTTTGGCAGATGATGAATCGTATTTTTATTCTGAGTTAAAACGTTTGAAGTTTATTGTAGAACAAATAAAAACAGAAGATTACTTTATCATTTTAGATGAGATTTTAAAAGGAACTAATAGTCAAGATAAGGCAATAGGGTCTAAAAAATTTGTAGAAAAACTAACTACTTCTAAATCTACAGGAATCATTGCAACACACGATGTTAGTTTGTGTGAGTTAGAAACGGCCTTTAAAGGAGTGGAAAATTACTTTTTTGATGCAGAAATAAATAATGATGAGTTGTATTTTGATTATACTTTAAAGAAAGGTGTTTGTCAAAATATGAATGCTTCTTTTTTATTAAAAAAGATGGAGATTATTTAGTAGGAAGAAGAATTAATTCCCATTCTTGGTTTTTAGCCATGTATTTTTTTAATTCTGTAAAGCCAATAGCTTTATGAGCATTTGAAGATCTTACATTTTGTACATCTACTTCGGTAATAATTGCAGTAAATGTATCAGAAATATTTTCTTTCATAAAGTTATATAAACCTCTAAAAATTCCTTGTTTTCTATAGTTTATATCAATACAAATTTGCCCCATAACCATATAGTTAATTTCTTTATTTAACTGTGAAATGGCTTTGTCGATCTGATCAAACATTGGAACTAAAACCGGAATCTCATTTTTAAATTCTGGGAGCATACAAAGTGCATATCCAACAACTTTTTTATTATGAACTGCTATTACATGTGGATGCGCATTATGCATGTTTTTTAACAGTTGAATACTGTGTTGTACAGTAACAAAACCTTGCTGTGTTTTTTCTGTGGCAGAAATATTGTTTGGGAGATTCTTTTGCTGTAATGCAATAATTTCTTCTAATTCTTTTTGGGTAGATGTAAGTTTGTATTGTATCATAGCAAAATGTGATTAAGGATGTGCATTTACCCAAACTTCTCCATCAGAAAAATACTCTTTTTTCCAAATTGGAACCGTTTCTTTAAGTGTATCTATAGCAAATTGACAAGCTTCAAAAGCGGCTTTTCTGTGTTTAGAAGAAGTGGTGATAATCACAGGAATATCTCCAATTTGTAGCATTCCTTCTGCATGGTGAATTGCTATTTTTTCTATCGGATATTTTTCTAAAGCTTTTACGGCAATCTTTTGCATTTCTTTTAAAGCCATAGGTTTGTAGGTAGAAAAATCTAATTGTTTTACTTCTTTTCCTTGTGTATCATTTCTTACAGTTCCAACAAAAGCAGAAATACCACCACATGATGGATCTTCTACAAAGTCATAACATTCTTGTAAGTTGAGTTTTTCTGAGGTTATTTTTATTGATGTTTTATGCATAACTTTTACAAAAATAGGAAATCATAACGTATCTTTGTGCTTCTATTTTGTCATGGCGAAAAGAAGTCTAAAATTTAAAGGCAATTAATTAAAAAGATTGCTTTATAGTTGTTCGTTACGACACTTTTTTAATTTGTTCTTAAAATGAAAAATATTTTCAGAGTTGTTAGTTTTTTAGAAGGAGTTTCTTACATCTTATTATTGTTTATTGCTACTCCAATTAAATATTTTGGAGATGATCCAAGTTATGTAAAAATGTTAGGAATGCCTCACGGAATTTTATTTATGGTATACGTAGTATTGGCATTTATGCTAAAAGCACCAGAAAAATGGGATGGTAAAACTTTTGGAGTTGTATTGGTAGCGTCGATTTTACCTTTCGGAACTTTTTATGTAGATAAAAAATATTTAAGTGCTAAATAATTAGCCTCCACTTACAGGTGGAATAATGGCAACTATATCATTTTCTTTTAATGTTGTTTCATTAGAAGCATATTCTTCGTTTACTGCAATTGCATAAGAATGAATATGTTTTAACTGTGGGTATTTGTTAAGTAATAATTCTTTTAATTCTTGAATTGTTATTGCAGATTCAATGTGAACTGTGATAGATGATTCTCCTAATAAGTCTGTTGTGATTCCGAAAAGAAGTACTTTAATTTTTAGCATAAGCAAATATAAAGAATAGTCAGTTATTTTTTGTTATGATTAAAAAAGCAAAATAAAAAAGGTTTCGATTAGACTTTACTAATCGAAACCTTTTTTAAATTATCAGAATAATTATTTTGTATTAATTAAACAAGCCAACTTTAAATACAAATCCGCTTTGTTTTTGATTGATTCCTCCTTTAGAAATGACATAATCAATACGTAAGAAACGCCATTTTCCAAAACCGATATTGTCTAAACCAATCGAAGCTTCAGTGTAAGGTTTTCTGTCACCAGTAAATAAAGCTTTTGCTCCACCAACTAAATGAAAGTTTAATTTATTAATTAAAGGAATTTTACCTAATAAGAAACCTTTAAAATTATGTTCACCATGGAATTGTGCATACTTGTCATTTGTACTATAATCATAGTAATCTAATAAGTTAAAATGATTCATATTTCCGCTTCCTGGAGAAATAGATAATTTGTTACCATTAAAGTGTGCATAATCCATAAACGGAATGTCTTTCTTTTCTAAGAAAACACCTCCATTAATTCTATATTGAGTGTTTCCTAAATTCCCTAAAGAAAAACGTTGACGTAATTGTCCGTAAATACGATCAGAATGACGTTTAGAATCTCCAGAACCAAAAGTTTTTATATATCCAAAATACAATGATGGGTATTTGTTATTATAAACGGTAAACTTACTATCTGGATACGACAAATACTTTGTTCCAAAATTAATAGAAGCACCTGCATTAAATGTCCACATTTGATGTTGGTTGAAAGAAGGAGAGAAATTTGCTGGATTTTGAGGGTCGTTAGAAGAATAAGTTCTGTCCTTAATATTTCTCATGCTGTAATTAGTTGTATTCACTAAAGGTTTTCTATCTGCATATTCTAAAGAAGTATTAAATCGAATTCCGTTAGTTAACTCTCTAGAAAAAGAAACATTGGCAAATGTCTTTTCATAAATCTTTTTGTAATTTCTTTCAAAAAGAATAGAGCTAATGGTGTTATGAATATTAGAAATTGGATTTTTTGCATTGAATTGCTGAGTAGTTACACCACCAGAAAATCGTAAAATAGGTCTGGTGATATTATTCCATTTGTATGAAAAATATGCAGTAGGTCTTAGTTTTTTATCAGAAAAACCATAATTAAAATTCATTCCGGTATTAAACCACCTTCCTTTTTCATCTAAGGTTTTAAAATAATTAACTCTAATAGAAGAATTCCATCCTTGAACGGTATTAAAATTTAAGTTTCCTAAAGGAGAACTTATATCTAGATACGATTTCTTATACGTATTGCTATAAGTATAACCACTTAACGGAGTATCCCAGCTAAATTTATTGTTTTTAGTATCTACAGAGTCTAAATATTTTTTCGATTTTCGAACAACTTTGATACTGTCTTTAATTTTATAATCAGAAACTTCTTCTGTAGTGAGAGGAACTGGACGTAATTTATTCCAGTAAGTAGAATCTTTTTTAGTAGCATTTTTTTCAAAAGATAAAATTTCTTTTCCAAAAGTTTCTTTGGTAAACGTTGGATTAAAATTATAGTTAGAATATGCTGATGAAAAACGACCATTGATATTGATTCCAAACATTCCAATTTTAAAATCGATGGTTTGAGAAATAACAATCCAAGCGTTGTTTTCTTTTACCTTATTAAAGTTTTGTTTAAAATGAAGTGCATCTACCATTGGTAAATTTACTTGTGCACCGGTAACTTTTATATCTGTTCCATACAAAGCCCAATCATCTTCTACTATATAGATGAAACCACTAAAAACACGATCATTTTTTCGTTTAGGAAGAATGGCAATTTTGTTAATTAAATGTCCGCTTTTATCATAAAAAGAACCTGCTAATTTATAATCATAATAACCAAAAGCATAATTGGCAATTGGAGAGATGATTTGGTTTCCTATTTCAACAGTATTTTTGTATAGGTTAAAATTAACATCTTCAGCTCTATTGAAACTAACTCCGTTATCAGATCCACTAACCTTAGAAGCTACGATATGTTCTTTAAACTTATTCGGTTTTTTGTGTGATATTTTAGAAACGGTTTCTGATAAATAAATGATTCCACTTCTTGTAGAATCCAGTCCACCACCCAAGTCGCCAATTTTTTGACCAAGTATTTTTTTAGGAGCATTTTTTATTTTATACAAACCACGAGAATAGAAGTCGGCAGTAAATTGCTGAATCTTATTTTCGTTTTTCTTTTTGTTGGCAATCACGCTTCTGATGATTGCATTTGCAGGGTTTTCTTTGCTGTTGATTTGTACTTCACTCAAAGTAACACGCTCTTCTTCTAAAGTTGCATTTAAAGTGTAAGAAGATTCATTTAATTGTATGCTTTTTTTAAGTGTTTTAAACCCTAAAAACTGAAATACAACGGTGTAGTTTCCTTTTTTCTTAACAGGTAATTCGTAATAACCATCTTCGTTAGAAGTTGTTCCTGTGATGGTGCCATCAAGATAAATACTAACAAAAGACAAAGGTTGATTTTTGCTATCTGTAATCTTTCCTTTTATTTGTGAAAAAGCAGTTGTGAATGAAAGTAGAAATAATAATAAAGTAATTTTTCTCATAACTTAGATTTGATTGATTGAAGGGCAAACATATACCATGCCATTTTTAGTTTATCTCTATATTTTGTTAAAGTAGATACAATATTTTCTTAAAAATTAATATCTAATCTTTTGAATAGACGCTATAAGTAATCAAATCGTTACTTAGTTTTTGAAAAAAAATAACATATTATCCTTAGTAAAAATAAGTATATTTGCAAGTTCATACAAACAACAAAACTATGAGCGAATCTAGGAAAAGACGAGAAGCTTTATTATACCACGCAAAACCTAAACCAGGAAAAATTGAAGTGGTTCCTACCAAAAAATACGCTACACAACACGATTTATCTTTAGCTTACTCTCCAGGAGTTGCAGAGCCGTGTTTAGAAATAGAGAAGAATAAAAACAACGTTTATAAATATACATCTAAAGGAAATTTAGTCGCTGTAATTTCTAACGGTACTGCCGTTTTAGGATTAGGAAATATTGGTCCTGAAGCTTCTAAACCTGTAATGGAAGGAAAAGGATTATTATTTAAAATTTTTGCTGATATTGATGTTTTTGATATTGAAGTTGATGCTACAGATGTAGATAAATTTGTAGAAACAGTAAAAGCAATTGCTCCTACTTTTGGTGGAATAAACCTTGAAGATATTAAAGCTCCAGAAGCTTTTGAAATAGAAAGAAGATTGAAAGAGGAATTAGATATTCCTGTAATGCATGATGATCAACATGGAACAGCAATTATTTCTGCTGCAGCATTAAAAAATGCAATAGAAATTACAGAAAAGAATATTGAAGATATTAAAATTGTTGTAAATGGTGCAGGTGCAGCAGCCATATCTTGTACACGTCTTTATTTGGCATTAGGAGCCAAAAGAGAAAATGTGATTATGTGTGATAGTAAAGGGGTTATCAGAAAAGATAGAGATAATCTAACTACACAAAAAGAAGAGTTTGCTACAGATGTAGATGTACATACTTTAGAAGAAGCAATGCATAATGCAGATGTTTTTATTGGCTTGTCTAAAGGAAATGTAGTCTCGGCTGAAATGCTCTTATCAATGGCAAAAGACCCTATTGTTTTTGCTATGGCAAATCCAATTCCAGAAATTGATTATGATTTAGCCATTAAAACTAGAGACGATATTATTATGGCTACTGGTCGTTCAGATCATCCTAATCAGGTAAATAATGTACTTGGTTTTCCGTTTATTTTTAGAGGGGCTTTAGATGTTAGAGCAACTAAGATTAACGAAGAGATGAAGATGGCAGCGGTACATGCTTTGGCAGATTTAGCTAAGAAAACAGTACCTGAGCAAGTGAACATTGTATATGACGAAATTAGTTTGTCTTTTGGAAAAGAATACATTATTCCAAAACCATTTGATCCAAGATTAATTTATGAGATTCCACCTGCTATTGCAAAAGCAGCAATAGACTCTGGAGTAGCTTTAGAACCGATAACAGATTGGAAAGCTTACCAAGAAGAATTAATGGATAGATCTGGTACTGGAAGTAAAGAAATTAGATTGTTGCACAACAGAGCAAAAAGCAATCCTAAAAGTATTGTTTTTGCAGAAGCAGATCATTTGGATGTTTTAAAAGCTGCCCAAAGAGTACACGATGAGAAAATTGGTAAACCAATTTTACTAGGAAGAAAAGAAGTGATTTTAGAATTAAAATCAGAAATAGGTTTTCATGCAGATGTACCAATTATTGATCCTAAAACAGACGAAGAAAAAGAACGTAGAAATCGTTTTGGAGAAACCTATTGGAAAACGCGTCAGCGTAAAGGAATTACGTTGTTGCAAGCTAAAAAGATGATGCGTGAGCGTAATTATTTTGCAGCAATGATGGTAAATGTTGGTGAAGCAGATGCATTGATTACAGGATATTCTAGGTCTTATCCATCTGTAGTAAAACCAATGTTAGAGTTGATTGAAAGAGATAAAGGAATTACGAGAGTTGCAGCAGCCAATTTAATGTTAACCAAACAAGGCCCTTTATTTTTAGCTGATACTACGATTAATGTAAATCCAGATGCAAAAGATTTGGCAAAAATATCTCAGCTAACATATTCACTAGCAAGAATGTTTGGAGTGAAGCCTAATATTGCCATGTTATCTTTTTCTAATTTTGGTTCTTCTAATTCAGAAAGTGCTGTGAAAATTAGAGAAGCTGTTTCGTATATTCACAGGCATTTCCCAGATGTGGTAGTAGATGGAGAGTTACAAGCAGATTTTGCATTGAACAAAGAATTGCTAGCAAAAGAGTTTCCTTTTTCTAAATTAAACGGTAAAAAAGTAAATACACTTATTTTTCCTAATTTAGACGCAGCAAATATTACCTACAAATTAATGAAGCAAGTTGATGAGGTAGAATCTGTAGGGCCAATATTAATGGGATTAAAAAAACCAGTTCATATTTTACAATTGGGAGCAAGTGTAGATGAAATGGTAAACATGTCTGCAGTAGCAGTAGTTGATGCTCAGCAGAAAGAAAAATAATTAATAAAAAAATTGTATGATTACTCAAATTAAAGGAAGATTAGTAGAAAAAACACCAACATATGTAGTAATTGATTGTAATGGTGTTGGATATCTACTACATGTTTCTTTAAATACATTTTCTTCTTTACCAGATAGTGAGGCTATTACTCTGTACTCTCATCTATCTGTTAAAGAAGATTCACATACATTATTTGGTTTTATTAATAAGACAGAAAGAGAAGTATTTAGATTGCTAATTTCTGTTTCAGGAGTAGGACCAAGCATCGCAAGAACTATGTTGTCTTCAATGACCTCTGAAGAAATACAACAAGCAATTGCATCAGAAAATATTGCCCTTATTAAATCTGTAAAAGGAATTGGAGCTAAAACTGCTCAACGAGTTATTATAGATTTAAAAGATAAAATCTTAAAAACATTTGATTTAGAAACAATTTCTGTAGCTCAAAACAATACAAATAAAGAAGAGGCGTTATCTGCTTTAGAAGTATTAGGGTTTAACAGAAAGCAATCAGACAAAGTATTAAATGCCATTCTTAAAGAACAAGCAGATGCCTCTGTGGAAGTTCTGATAAAGAAGGCATTAAAAAGCTTGTAAATAATTTTGAAGAATAGATATTTTCATAACTTAATCGTTTTTGTAGTTGTTTTATTAGCAACTACATCTGTTTTCTCACAGTCTACAAATAAAGTAAAAGATAGTATTAAGAAGGATTCAGTTCCTAAATTAAAATACAACTTTAAAGCAAGTCAAAGAGCAAGCTTGTATTTAAGTTCTCCTGCTACTTATACGGTTACTTTTGATAAAAAACTAAACAAATATATTGTTGTAGAAAAATTAGGAAATTATAAAGTAGGAATTCCTAAATACATGTCTCCTGCAGAATATCAAAGCTATCGATTAAAAAAAGACATCAAAGCATACTTTAAAGAAAAAAATGATGCTAGAAGTAAAAAGAAAGGTAGTAAAGCAGCACAGAAAAATTTACTTCCTACATATTATGTAAATTCTAAGTTTTTTGAATCTGTTTTTGGTGGAAACACTGTAGAGGTGATTCCGTCTGGAAACTTAAACATTAAGTTAGGTGGAATCTACCAAAATGTAGACAATCCACAATTATCAGAAAATAATAGAAGTAGTTTTACTTTTGATTTTGACCAACAAATAAGCGCTAGTATTATTGCTAAAGTGGGTAAAAGGTTAAAAGTAACTGCAGATTATGATACCCAAGCCTCTTTTGATTTTCAAAATCTTTTTAAGATAGAATTTGACCCTACTTATAAAGGAGATGAAGATGCTATTTTACAGAATTTAGAAATTGGTAATACAAGCATGCCAATTAAAAACTCGTTAATTAATGGGGCCCAAAGCTTGTTTGGGGTAAAGGCAGATCTTCAGTTTGGAAAAACAACTGTTACTGCTGTTTTTTCTCAACAAAATTCAGAAAGTAAAACGATTGTTGCAGAAGCAGGTGCTTCTATAGAACCTTTTGAGTTAAGAGCTACAGATTATGACGATGACAGACACTTCTTTTTATCTCAATACTTTAGAGAAAATTATAAAAAATCATTAGAGAACTACCCATTAATTACCAGCCCAATTAATATTACAAGAATAGAAGTTTGGGTAACCAACAGAAACTCAAATACAGAAAATTTTAGAAGTATTGTAGCTTTAGCAGATTTGGGAGAACCAAAAAAGGAAAACTATGTAGATAATCGATTGGCAGGAGCAAATACAGTTCAACCTACCAATCCTCCAACTGTTAACGGGATTGGGCTGCCAGCAAACCAATCGAATAATATTTATACGACTACAATTTTAGATGGAATTAGAGATGTTGCCAATGTAGAAGCAACATTATCTACAAACTTTAACATGTCTCAAGGAACTAATTATTCGATGCTTCAGAATGCGAGAAAGCTTAATGATAATGAGTTTAAGTTACATCCTCAGTTAGGGTTTATAAGTTTAAATAGTAAGTTGGTAGATGGAGAAGTATTAGCGGTGGCTTATGAATATACAGTTGTTGGTAGTACAGAGACTTCTTATAAAGTTGGAGAATTGTCTAACGATGGAGTAAATGCACCAAGCAATTTAGCAGTAAAACTATTGCGTAGTGAAATTATAACCACTAAAAGAAAAAATATTGCTACTGGTTTAGATGAGCCATTCCCTACTTGGAGATTAATGATGAAAAACATTTACTCATTAGGAGTCTTTCCTTTAAGTCAAGATGGTTTCCGATTTGAAGTAATGTATAGAGATGATAAAACAGGAGTTCCATTAAACACTTTGCAAAATGCAGAAACTCCTGGAGTAGATGAGAAGACCTTATTAAATCTTTTAAGCTTAGATAAGTTAGATCAAAGTGCTTTTGTTATTCCAAATGGAGATGGTTTTTTTGATTATGTTGAAGGAATTACAGTAAATTCTGAAAGAGGATTTATTATTTTCCCAGAAACACAACCTTTTGGAGCTGATTTATCAAGTTCGTTAACATCACCAAATGATAAAACTAATTTTGTTTTTGAAGAACTGTATTTAAATACAAAAATCAATGCAAAGAACAATTATCAAAATAAAGATAAATACTTATTAAAAGGTTATGCTAAAACAGAAAACAGTAATGGAATTCCATTAAATGCTTATAATGTACCGAGAGGTTCTGTAAAAGTAACTGCAGGTGGTAGGCAATTGGTAGAAGGTGTTGATTTTGTAGTAGATTATAATTTTGGAAAAGTTCAAATTATAGATCCAGGATTGCAAGCTTCTGGTGTGCCTATTAACGTATCAACAGAAAACAATGCCGTTTTTAATCAACAGCGTAAAACCTTTATGGGAGTTGAGGTAGAGCATCGTTTTTCTGATGATTTTATTTTAGGAGGAACTATTTTAAATGTAAATGAAAAACCAATTACTCAAAAGGTAAATTTTGGAAATGAGCCTATAAATAACACGATGTTAGGGTTAAATGTAGACTATGCTACAGAAGTACCTCTTTTTACAAAATGGGCAAATAAATTACCTTTTGTAGATACAGATGCTCCTTCTAATTTATCTGTAAGAGCAGATTTTGCTTATTTAATTCCAGGATCGCCAAGTGGAATTGATGTAAACGGGCAAGCAACTTCTTATGTTGATGATTTTGAAGCTTCACAAACACCTATAGATTTATTATCTCCCTTAAATTGGTTTACAGCAAGTACTCCAAAAAATGATGTGAATGATGTTTTGGGAGGAAATCAAACAGGATTAGGATACAATGATAAAAGAGCAAAGTTAGCCTGGTATTCTATTGATCAAATATTTTATGGAAATGGGGCAAAACCTTCTAATATTGATAATGATGAATTGTCTAGAACAGAGGTGAGGCAGATTGGATATTCAGAATTATTTCCAAATACAGAGTTAGATTTAACTCAAAATGTATTGGTTAGAACCTTAGATTTGGCATATTTCCCTGGAGAAAGAGGTCCGTATAATTTTGACACTACTACTGGTAATGGTACGGTATTAGACAATCCAGAATCTCGTTGGGGAGGAATCATGAGGCCTTTAACAACCAATAACTTTGATCAGGCAAATGTAGAGTATATTCAATTTTGGATTAAAGACCCATATCAAGATTATTCTATTACAAATGCAGAGGGATTGCCAGCTGGAGTAGATCCACATAATCCATTAAATCAAGTTGGAGAATTGTATTTTAATCTAGGAAATATTTCAGAAGACATCTTAAAAGATAATAGAAAACAATACGAAAACGGATTGCCATCAGACGGTTCTAATACCAATGTTATCAATTCGCCATTTTGGGGTAAAATACCATCAAATCAATCTATTTTATATGCTTTTGATGTTGATCCAACAGCTAGAACTTTTCAAGATGTTGGTTTAGACGGATTAAAAAATAATGAAGAAGCCAATTATTTTAGTGGCATTGGAGTTGATGTGTCTAAATTAGATCCTAATGATATTGCTTCAGATAACTTTAAGTTTTTTAGAAGTACAGAGTTTGATAATAATAATGCATCAATTATAACTCGTTATAAGAGTTTTAATAATACAGAAGGGAACTCCCCAACAGCAAGTCAATCTACAGAATCTTATCCAACATCTTCAACTACCTATCCAGATGTAGAAGATATCAATAAAGATCAAACCATGAATACGGTAGAGAGCTATTATGAATATAAAGTTTCTCTGAATAGAAATGACTTGGTAAAAGGAACCAACAATATTGTTGATGAAAAAATTACTTCTGTTACTCTAGCAAATGGAGGTGAAATTAAAACGAAATGGTATCAATTTAGAATTCCGGTTAGAAGTGGTACTTCTGTAAATGGAATCTCAGATTTTAATAGTATTCGTTTTATTAGAATGTATCTAACCAAGTTTAAAATGCCAGTTGTTTTACGTTTTGGTCAATTAGAGCTAGTAAGAGGAGATTACAGACGTTATACAAAAACCTTAGATCCAGCAATTGCCCCACCACAAGATTTAACGAATCAGCAGTTAAATGATTTTGAAGTTGGTGTGGTAAACATTGAGCAAAATGAAGGTAGATATGTATTGCCTCCAGGAATTGTTAGAGAACAATTACAAGGAAGCTCTACAATACAACAACAAAATGAGCAATCTGTTTCTTTAAAAATTAAAGATTTACAACCAAATCAAACAAGAGCTATATACAAAAACGTAAGTGTAGATTTAAGAATGTATAAGCAATTAAAAATGTTTATGCACGCAGAGCCAATAGTAACAGGTAATGTTAATAACGATGATTTGGTAGCGATTATTCGATTAGGAACAGATTTAGATGATAACTTTTACCAATTAGAATTGCCATTAAAAGTGTCTCCTTCTGGTAGTTTAGAGCCGCTAAATGTATGGCCAGAAGCGAATAATTTAGATGCTGTTTTAGAAGAACTAGGAAAGTTAAAGTTAAAAAGAGATGTAGAGATACCAGATTCAGGAGGAACTTTATCTATTAATAAGTTATATCCATTTCCAACCAGTACTCCTTTAAACGGATTGGTGATAAGAGTGAAAGGAAATCCAACATTGGCTTCTATAAGAACATTAATGTTGGGAGTAAAAAACACATCTTCTACTCAAAAAAGTGCAGAGGTTTGGTTTAATGAATTAAGAGCTTCTGGTTTTGATAACAAAGGTGGTTGGGCAGCTGTAGTTAGTGCAGATGCAAACTTTGCGGATGTTGCAGATTTTTCCGTTACAGGTAGAATGCAAACAATTGGTTTTGGTAATGTAGAAGATAGGGTAAACCAAAGAAGTTTAGAAGAAACCAAGCAATATGATTTCTCTACTAATATCAATTTAGGAAAAGTATTAATGCCTAAAAAATGGGGAGTTCAATTGCCAATGAGTTATAGTTTTGGAGAAGAATTTAGAGATCCGAAATTTGACCCTCAATACCAAGATGTAAAATTTGCCGATGCAAAAAATGTAAATCCAAATAGTAAAAACTCTCAAGATTACACTTCTAGAAAGAGTATTAGTTTTAACAATGTAAAGAAGAATAGAAATCCGGAGTCTACTAAAAAACCAAAACCATACGATGTTGAAAACTTCTCAGCTTCTTATGCTTATTCAGAAGAATTTCATAAAGATTATAATATCGAAAAGTATGTAAATAAAAATCTTTCGGCGAGTGCAAGTTATAACTTTACTTTTCAACCAAAATATATAGAGCCATTTAAAAAGTCAGCCTTTTTTGGTAAAAGCAAACATTGGCAACTAATACGAGATATTAATATTAATTTATTACCCAAATCGATTGCTGTAAATTCTAGAATTACAAGAAATTTTATACAACAAAGATCTCGTAATTTAGTAAGTGGATTAACAGCACAACCAACCTTAACTCAAAGAAGATTTTTGTTTGATTGGGATTATACGATTGGTTTTGATATTACAAAATCATTAAGCCTTAATTTTAATGCAAATAATAATTACTTATATGATAGTTTTGGAAAAGATGAAGAATTAGAAATTTTTGATCAGTTTTTTAATACAGGAAGACCGGATCATTATTCGCAAAAATTAATAGCAAATTATAAGTTGCCAATTAATAAAATCCCATACTTAGATTTTGTAACAGCAGATTATGGATATACTGCAGATTTTGATTGGAAAGCCGCTTCTAAAAGTTATGTTGATAAGATTGGAAACTTGATTCAGAATGCCAATACACATAATTTAAATACTACGTTTAGTTTAACGAAACTATATCAAGATACAGGATTTAAAAAGCTGTTTATAAAGGATAAAAACAAGAAGAAGAAAACGGCGCAAAGCAGATTTGCTGCCCCACAATTGCCTGTAGCAGGGAAAGTAACAGCTAATACAAAGTTAAAGCTAAAAGATAAAATCTTATTAGGAGTATATGATTTTGTAACGGCAATTAAAACTTTTAAAGTTGGGTATTCAGAAAAAAATGGAACTGCTCTGCCAGGATTTAAAGGAACTGCAGGATTCTTAGGAAGAGATAATTTAAGTGGTGGTTTTGCACCAACTTTAGGTTTTGTTTTTGGTAGTCAAGTAGATATTAGAAATAAAGCTTTTGAAAGAGGTTGGTTGGTAGATAGAGCAGTAGGTTCTGAATATTATAATAAAACGTATAGTAACACACATTACAATAAGTTAGATTTTACAGTTTCTTTAAAACCATTTAAAGATTTAAATATTGAATTAACTGGTAATAAAATTAGAACAAATCAATTGTCTCAACAATTAGATGTAGAAGGTGGTGTGTTAAATACGAATACTCCAATTACACAATCAGGTAATTTTAGTACTAGTTTTTCTATGTTGTCTACCATGTTTAAAAATTCAGATGAATTATTTAATACCTTCTTAGCAAATAGGAGTGTTCTTTCTCAAAGATTATCAGACATTAATGGATTGCCAGTTAGCGGATATAAAGAAACAGGACAACAAGTTTTGCTGCCGGCATTTTTATCAGCTTATTCAGGGAAAAGTGCAAATTCAGTAAACTTAGGTCTCTTTAGAAATGTTCCTGTACCAAACTGGACGTTACGTTATACAGGTTTAATGAAATTTAAATGGTTTAAAGATAATTTTAGAAGTTTTACCATTTCAAATGCCTATAAATCGTCATATACCATTTCTAATTATACCAATAATTTACAGTTCGATCCTAATGATTTGACTAAAAAGAATCCTTCTGGAAACTATCATCCTGAGTTGTTAATTTCTTCTGCGAGTTTGATTGATGAATTTTCTCCGTTGATTAAAGTAGACGTTAAAATGAAGAATTCGTTCTCATTTAAAGGAGAAATTAGAAAAGATAGAACTTTAACCTTAAATTTTGACAATAGCACACTAACAGATATTAAAGGAACTGAATTTATATTTGGAGTTGGATATCGTTTAAAGAACATAGCCTTAAATACTAGGTTTGGAGGGAAAAAGCAACGATTTAAAGGAGATATAAATATGCGAGCTGATGTCTCAATTAGAGATGATATTACTTTAATTAGATCTGTTGATGTAGAAAATAATCAAATAAGTGGTGGTCAAAAACTTTTAACTATTAAATTTGCAGCAGATTATAAATTGAATAAGAATTTAACAACTTCGTTTTATTACAATCACAATACCTCGAAGTATGCAATTTCTACCACATTTCCAAGACAATCGATTAATGCTGGTTTCAATTTAATTTATAACTTAGGCAACTAAAAAATTAATCAACACAATAAAATAAAATTTAGAATGAACATTCCATCAGAATTAAAGTACACAAAAGACCACGAATGGGTAAAAGTTGACGGAGATACGGCAACAATTGGTATTACAGATTTTGCACAAAGTGAATTAGGAGACATCGTTTATGTAGATGTAGATACCTTAGATGACACTGTAGAACAAGAAGAAGTTTTTGGATCTGTAGAAGCTGTAAAAACAGTTTCTGATTTAATCATGCCAGTAACAGGAGAAGTTGTAGAATTTAATGAAGGTTTAGAAGATGAGCCAGAATTAGTAAACAAAGATCCTTATGGAGATGGATGGATGATTAAAGTAGCCATTTCTGACGCTTCTCAATTAGACGATTTATTAGATGCAGGAGCTTACGAAGCGCTTATTAAAGGCTAGTTTACCTTATATTGCCTTCATAGTGACATTATTTATTGGGTATTTAAGCTTGAAAGAAGTAAGTAAATCTCCAATACAAATGGCACATGCAGATAAAGTTTATCATACAATTGCATATTTTACTCTGGGATTAATTTGGTTAATAAGTTTTCCTAAATCTCTTAAAGAGAAACGATTAAAATATGCAATTGTTTCTTTTTGTATAATTTACGGCATAGTTCTTGAGGTTTTACAAGGAGTTCTTACGGCTCATAGAACGGCAAGTTTGTTGGATGTTATAGCAAATACTGTAGGTGTAATCGTAGCAATGCTGCTTTATAAACAGGTTTTTAAAAAAATTGCGGCTATTTAACTTTATTACTTGCATAAGTCATAAGAAATTAATTAAATTAGCGAACTATTAAAAACGAAACAGGATGGAAATTAAGAAAAATCCAAAATCTAACTTAGAGAATTACTCGAAAATATTTATTCAACTAGGTTTAGTTTTAGCTCTTTTTGTTACTTATGTAGCAATGGAGAACAAGACATATGACAAGGCAATTGATGCTTTTGGTGATGCAACCATGCAAGATGAATTAGAAGAAGATATTCCAATTACAGAACGTGTGGAGCCTGTTAAACCAAAATCACCACCACCACCTGCTCCAGAAAAAATCGAGATTGTAGAAGATGAGAAAGAAGTAGAAGAGACTGTTATAGAAACTACTGAAACAGACGAAACTGAAGCAGTTGAAGTAGAAGAGATTGAAGAGGTTGAAGAAGTAGAAGAGGTAATAGAAGATGTACCGTTCGCGATTATTGAAGAGGTTCCTGTTTTCCCTGGATGTACTGGAACAAGAGCACAAAAAAGTAAGTGTTTGAATGATAAAATTAAAAAACACGTAATTAGAAGATTTAATAATGAACTTGCTGGTGACTTAGGATTATCTCCTGGTAAAAAGAAAATTTGGGTAGTATTTAGAATTGATCCTAAAGGAAACATTACCGAGATTAATGCAAGAGCACCGCATCCAAGATTAAAGAAGGAAGCAATTAGAGTTGCTAAAACATTACCTAAAATGACTCCTGGTAAACAAAGAGGAGTTCCTGTAGGAATGAAATATACATTACCAATTTCGTTTAATGTAGAGTAACATTATTTGTAAAATAAATATAAAAAAGAGCAACCATTTGGTTGCTCTTTTTTATTGGCATCTTTTTTGAATTCATAAGCTTATAACTAAAAAATACGATTATGAAAAATGTAAAAAAGTATCCCAAAAAACAATTAGAAAAGTACTCGTCAGTTTTTATGCAGCTAGCTTTAGTGCTTGTATTATTTATAGTGTACCAAATAATAGAGTATGAAAGCTTGCAAAAGAAACCTGATATTATAAGCTTTCAACAAGATGTTGATGTTTATAATTTCGAAGAACCTCAGCAATCATTTAAAAAAGAAGTTGTTAAAAAAAAGCTTCCGAAGAAACCTAAAAGGGTTATTGTAGATTTAAATCAGATTAAAAAAATAGATAATAATGAAAAAATCCCTGTAAAAGTGATTGATAACTCTTTAATTGATGAAGAGATAAGAAAGATAGATGAAGCGTTGAATAATTATATTGATATTGACGATGATGAAATAGACAATAGTAAAGTACCTTTTATTTTAATTGAAGATGCTCCAGTATATAAGGGTTGCGAAGGATTGTCTAAAGAAGAAAACAAAAAATGTTTTATAAAATCTATACAGAAGTTTGTAGTAAAAAGATTTGATGTTGATTTAGCTCAAGATTTAGGATTGCAATCAGGGAAATATAAAATATATGCTGAATTTGTGATTGACAAAAAAGGGAAAGTAGATCAAATTACAATTATCAGATCACCACACCCTAAGTTAAAGAAAGAAGTAAAATCAATTATAGAAAAATTACCAGAGTTTACTCCAGGTATGCAACGAAAAGTACCAGTAAATGTAAAATTCACATTGCCTGTTGTATTCTATGTGCAATAATATTTTAGAATGAATTGGTATAAAAGAGTAGTCAAATGGCTACTCTTTTCTATGTGAGCTAAGTTTATATTTATTATTTTTGTTTAGTTATAATTTGTATTCAATGAAACTCAATCAATATTTAGATGCTACATATCTAAAACTGCCTCATCAAGCCAATATTTCAGAAGAAGAAACCAAAGAAAAAGTAATTGAATTAGTAAAGGAAGCAATTGCTTATGATTTTAAATTGGTAATGATTAGAGCTAATTTTATTCCTTTAGCCAAAGAAATGATTACAAAAGCCAATTCAGAAGTTACAATTGGTACAGTAATCGGTTTTCATGAAGGAACATATACTATTCAACAAAAACTAAATGAAGCTCAAAGAGCCATTGATTTAGGAGTAGATGATTTGGATTATGTGCTCAACTACCAAGCATTTATTAATGGAGAAATAGATCTGGTAAAAGAAGAGATTATTAAAGGAACTGAAATAGGTTTAAAACATGGTAAAATAGTAAAGTGGATTATTGAAGTTGCTGCTTTATCATCAAAACAAATTGCTGCTGTGTCTAGTTTAATTAAGCTCTTAGTTCTGGAAAATTTTGGTGAAGAAAATGCTAAAAACGTATATGTAAAATCGTCTACAGGTTTTTATCAAACTACAGATGGAAAACCCAATGGAGCTACCTTTGAAACCATTAAAATTATGGCAGAAAATGCCAAGCCGTTAAAAATTAAAGCTGCAGGAGGTGTTAAAACAAAGGAAGATGCTTTAAAAATGATTACCTTAGGTGTAGAAAGAATTGGCACATCATCAGCAAAACAAATTATAGAAGAAGTAAAAATAGACTCAGAATATTAATATGGAAAAGTTTAAAGCACACGAAACAGCCGTGATTGATGAAGGTTGTGAAATTGGAAATGGAACAAGAATTTGGCATTTTAGCCATATCATGCCTAATTGTACTATTGGAGAGAATTGTAATATTGGGCAAAATGTAGTGGTTTCTCCAGATGTTGTTTTAGGAAATAATGTAAAAGTGCAAAACAATGTTTCTATCTATACAGGCGTTAATTGTGAAGATGATGTTTTTTTAGGGCCATCAATGGTGTTTACCAATGTAATCAATCCAAGAAGTGCTGTAAATAGAAAAAGTGAGTACCTAAAAACAACTGTTAAAAAAGGAGCAAGTATTGGTGCAAACGCTACCATTGTTTGTGGAAATGACATTGGAGAATTTGCATTTATCGGAGCAGGAGCTGTTGTTGTAAAAGAAATTCCACCTTATGCTTTGGTAGTAGGAAATCCATCTAAACAAATTGGTTGGATTAGCGAATACGGACACCGTTTGCAGTTTAATGAAAAAGGTATTGCTGTTTGTTCAGAAAGTGAAGAAACGTATAAATTAGAAAATAATCAAGTGACTAAATTGTAATTGTAAAGAATGAAAAACTACATTTTTATAATACTTTTTTTTACTGCTGTTACTGCCTTTGCTCAGTCAGAAAAGTTGCCAACTTTTAAAAAGTGTGAAGGGTTAGCAGTAGAAAAATTAGATTCTTGTTTCTATAAAACAACTAAAGAATTGTTCTTTAAAGAGTTCAATGCTCCTGTTGTGTTAGAAAGAGATAAATACAAAGGAACTGTCAATGTAATTTTTGTGGTTACAAACACAGGGAAGTTTAAAATCATTTATCTCAACTCTCCTTATAAAGAATTAAAAGAGGAAGTGGCAAGAGTATTTGCAAAGTTGCCAGAAGTAGCTCCTGCACAATACAACAATCAAAATGTAGAAATGCGCTTTGCATTGCCGTTAAATTTTCCACTACAAATAGGAAATGAAGTATTAGATGATCCTGTTGTAGTAACTCAAGAAAAGAAAGATATTGTAGATGAGTTATCAGAAAACAAAACTAGTTTTATAGAGCATAAAAGTCATTTAAACATTCCTTTTCAACACCAGCGATATATTAATTATGAGTATGCGTTAAATAAAAATGCAGCCATGCACACGGCTGTAAAACCATATACCTATAGCCAGGTAGCAAAGGTCTACGACTTAGATGCACAAAAGAGTCAGTTTTTAAAACCAGAAAAGACTTCTTGGTACGGAAGAAAATTGTGGAATGAGCATTTATTAGAAGTAAAAGAAGATGATTATTGGTTCAATGTAGATTTTTTATTAGATGTACAATTAGGAAAAGACAACTCAGATGTTTCTTATACATTTAATAACACCAGAGCTTTAACAATTAATGGAGGTTTGGGTAAAAACCTTTCTTTTTCTGCAACAGTTTATGAAAGTCAAGGACGATTTGCAGAATATATAAACGATTATATTTCCAATCCATCACAAACATTTAGACCAGCTTTTTCTGAAGGATTGGTTCCAGGAAGAGGAAAAGCCAAAGGTTTTAAGCAAGATGCGTTTGATTATCCGGTAGCAGAAGGATATTTGGCGTATAAACCTAATAAGTATTTAGAATTCCAATTCGGAAATGGGAAAAACTTTATTGGAGATGGTTATCGATCTTTATTATTATCAGATGTTGCTTCTCCAATGACCTATTTAAAAATGAATGTAGATCTATGGAAGTTTAAATACACCAATTTATGGTTATGGGGAACTGATGTAAGGCATCCTGCGGTTGTGAATGGAGAACACGCAAGAAAATATATTGCAATTCATTACTTGAGTATTAATATTACAGATAGATTTAATTTAGGATTGTTCGAATCTGCAGTTTCGAAAGGAGATCAAGGTTTTGATGTTGCTTTTTTAAACCCTTTAATGTTTTACAGATCTGTAGAGTTTAGTAGAGGAGAAGATGCTGGAAATGCCATGATTGGACTTACTGCAAAGTATAAGTTAAAGGAAAATCTAATGCTATATTCTCAATTAATAATCGATGAGTTTTCGTTTAGTAAAATTGGAGATTTAGGCTATTGGGGGAATAAATTTGGTTTCCAAATTGGAGCCAAATATTTTGATGCTTTTGATATTAAAAACTTGTTTTTACAAGCAGAAATAAACTCGGTAAGACCGTATACTTTTGCACATCAAGATCCAGTATTGAATTATGGGCATTATAGTCAGTCCTTAAGTCATGCTTGGGGAGCAAATTTCTGGGAAGCCATTTTAATTGGTAATTATACTTTTGACAGATGGACAACCAGTGCAAAAATAATCTTAGGCCAAAAAGGGTTTGACACTACTGCTAACTTAAGTAATGGTGGAGATATTTATAAATCATATAACATAAGAAAAGGAGATAATAACAATGAATTAGCCCAAGGAAATAAGGCTTCTATTTTTATTGCAGATTTTCAAGGAAGATATTTGCTAAACGCAGCAAATAATTTAAGCTTATTTGGAGGTTTAACAATTAGAAGCTTTTCTCCAGAAACACCAACAGCGACTTTAAAAGATCAGAATACAGTTTGGTTTTCGGTGGGAATTAAGGCAGATTTGTTTAATTGGTACTTAGATTTCTAAAAAAATAACTTTTTTTTAATAAAAAGCATTGGAATTTATAAAAAACATGTATATTTGTACCGTGGTGTAAAAACCACTTTCTTTTTCATAGCAATTTTCCCACTCTAACTTTAGAGTGGGTTTTTTCTTTTTAAGAAATACCTTTCTTTTTTGCTATGTTTTTTCTCCTTTTTAATTCATTTTAAAGTCTAAGAATGACTTGTTATAATACATTTAAATGTTTTAAAATACGATTGATAGACAAACTAGCTTGGCACACATGTTCATCTGAAGCTCCATAGTACATTATGATTTCATCATCTTTTACAATATGTCCATTCGTAAATACTACATTTCCAAAAAAACCTTCACGTTCATAGTTTGCTAAAGGCTCCATAATTGGGTGTTGTGATCTTGCTATTACTTTAGAAGGATTACTTAATTCCAACAAGATTGCCCCTAAACAATAGCGGTTATTTTCATCAGCTCCATGATAAATTTCTAACCAACCATATGGTGTTTTTATTGGACTTGCTCCAGCACCTAATCTGCTACTATCAAACTTTCCTTTTCTCGTTTTGGCAATGCATTGATGGTTTCCCCAATGAATTCCGTCTATAGAAGTTGCTAACCAAAGATAGTTGCCACCAATTTCTGGACTACTAGGTCTGTGTAACGCATAAAATTTTCCATTTATTTTTTCTTCAAATAAGGTACAGTCTTTATTATGTGGTGGTAAAATGAGTCCATGTTTGGTAAATGTTTTCCAGTTTTTGGTGGTTTGTAATGCTACTGCAACACCATTTTCAGATACGGCTGTATATGTTAAATAGTATTTGTCTTCAATTTGTGATACTCGACAGTCTTCAATACCAAAGCTTTCATACTTTCCAGCACCAAATAAATGCCTGCTTTTATCAGCTTCGTAAAAATGAATACCATCTTCGCTATAAAACAAACGTAAATGAGAAATGGTTGTTAAATAGTCCTCTCCATCATAGCTAATAGTTCGTACATCATTAACTACTAGTTTTGGATCTGAATGATGAAAACTTAAAATATTTATTGCGCCATTTTCATTGTAAACAGGAATGGCTATTTGATCTTTCTCTTGAGCAGAAACTTCACACACACGAACAAGAAGCCAAATCTTATTTTCAAAAGAGAATACCCCAGGATTAAGTACAGAAGTTACAATAAAATCCTCTGAGCTTGCTTGCAAATCTACAGGAGATAAAATGGGGTTGTATGAACTTCTTATGGCTAAATCTCTCACTTATTCTTGTATAAAAATGTACCGTTTGTCAATGCAAAGCACAGTGTAACATTCTTAAAGTTAAGAAAAGAAGTGCAGAAAAATTATGATATTTATTAGTTTAAGCTAAAAACGGGTATTTGTACTTAAGGATTTAATGATTTTGTTTTCAATTTTTTTAATTGAATGATAGAAAGTATGTGTATAAATACAGCAGATGGCATCAATAATCCTGCTACTAATACATAAGGATACATCCCAAAGTCTTTAGTTAATGGAGTGACTTCATAACCATGAATTTGAGGAAAAAATGCTGTTGATATAAAAAGGAAAACGGTACAAGCTAATATGATCAACCCAAAGTAATTCCATGCTAACAGTAATTTATAAGGGATTTCTTTTGATAGATACATAACCAATACCATTATTGGAGCAGAAAGCCCCACAATCATATCAAAATTGTAGCCTTTTATCGTGACCAACTCAATTAATACCCCAGGAGAAATTGAGTAGACAAATAAAGTTTCTACTATTATTCTAAATGATTGAAAACCGATGAGCCAAATTGCAGGAATCTTAAGTATCCATTGTTTATTGCTGTTTTTATAAAGAAATATACCAGTAAAAGTAAATAATGGTATAATAAGAAATAGTGGCATGCGTGGTGGAAAACTAAAGTTTGCTAAAAAACCAGATGTTCCAATGCCTAAAACATAAAATTGCCAAAGAATCATAGCAATTAATAAGAATCTTTTGCTCTTAATTTTAGTGCTTTCTTCTTTGGTACTTTTGTGTATAGCATAGTTACCAATAAGTATTAATAGTATAACAATTGCTGTTGAAAGTGCGATGTAACCAAGTTTTAATTCCATAAGATTAGTTTTGGGTTGTATATACAACTTTTTAAATAAATTTTTTATGTGAGTTTGTGATGTACTAAGTCTAAGGCATTTTCTCCTTCTGGTGTTAGTAATGCTTTAATTTCTGTCATTGCTTTTTCCCATTCTGGAATAATATCATTAACAAACTGTTTACCAGTTTCAGTAATCTGAATTAAAGGAAATGCATTACGCGTAAGATATTGTTTGTCTATTAAGCGCTTTAGATTTCTATTTAATGTTGATTTTTCTAAAACGGCAATTTCTGAAAGTTCTTTTTGCGTTAGCGCTTCTCTTTTTGAAAGTATAAATAAAATGGTAGTTTGACTATTGGTGATATCAAAAGGATGTAAATACTTTCTAAAGATATTCGCAGTAAGTCTATTAATACGTGTTACTTTTCCAGAAATGCAAACACGAGGATCAAATGATGTTATATTTTCATATTCCATAGAACAAAGATATAAAACAAAGTTGTATATACAACTTAAAGTAGGTGCTTTATTAATTTTAGTGCGTTTTATTCTATAGATAATCGTAAGTTAGAATTGATATTATTAAAAGCAAGAGAGAAGTTTATTCTATCCACTCTCGTATTTTTTGCTGTATTTCTGAAAAAGTTTTTTGAGAAGGCATATGTTTGGTGTCTTTTAAATAATGGATCTCTTTTAAATTGTTAAAAATCTCTTGGCTTCTTTTTTCAATTTTTTGAGACGGAAAGAAAATATCATCAGAAGCTACAATGATAAAAACAGGTTTATTAAAATGAGCCACATTGTTTTTAGTCAACAGCTTTGGTCTTCTGTAATCTATATGTACGCCAAGTAATAGTGCTTTTTGCATGCAAAACATAAACTCGTCATTTTCTGGGACAAAGCTTTTTGTAAATGCTTTTAAATGAGCATCTTTTTTGGTAATCATAAATCGCAATAGCGGAAAAGTAAGTTTTGTTAGTGAAGGCCATATACTTCCATTTGCTAGACCACTCGGCACCACAAAAATACATTTGTCTACAATATGAGGTTTGTGAGTAATTAGTTTTTGTAAAATAAATGCTCCGTAAGAAATTCCAATAAAATTTATATTGCTAATAGTCAATTTTTCTACTACTTCATTTGCCCAAAGTGCGTAGGAATCGTCTTTAATATCTAATACTGTTTCGGCACTTTTGGTCGCTTGTCCTATGGTATCAATGGCAAATAATAGATAATCATTTCTTAATTCTTTTACGGCTTCTATGGTTAAAGGAGCACCAGCATTAATTCCGTGAAATAATACTACAGGTTTTCCTTGTGGATTTCCAGTTTTTATTACCCTGGTTTTTCCAAAAGATGTATCAATGTCCAAATTTTCATACTCAATTTGTAAACTCGCCAATTTTTCATCGTATAAAGACATTAGTGTTGCCTTTGCAGCTGGATTCTTGTATATTGATTTCATCTTTTTTTAAGACAAATATATAAAAATTTCAATAATTAGTCCATTTAGCCTATTTTTGTAAAATATGAAAACAAAACAGCTGATTATAAACAATGCCATTACCTTATTTAATACAAAGGGAATAAAGAACGTTACCTTACGAGAAATAGCAGCAACAATTAATAAGAGTTATGGAAATGTAACTTATCATTTTGCAACCAAAGAGCAGTTGTTGGTGGCCATATTTGAGGAATATAACGAGACGTTAGTGGCGTTGCATAGCAAACCAATAGAAACTGAACATTTGTTGCATTATTTTATGTTGGCTCCAGCGTTTAGTTTTGATATTACTGTAAAGTATTTGTTTTTATTTGTTGATTATACAGAAATTAAAAGAGCTTATCCTGCATTTATCAGTCAGGTAGAAATTAAAAACCAGCAGAGGAAACAGCAATGGAAAGGGCTGTTATTGGCATTGAAAAAGCAAGAATTTTTAAAGAACGAATTGTTAGAAACAGATTTGGACTTTATAATGGAGTTAAGTATTGGATTGCGTATGTATTATTTTCAGTCTACTGCCATTGAAGCATTTGATAAAAAGGAGTTTTCTAAAACCGTAAACCGATTGTTATTCCCTTATTTAAGTGAAAAGGGGAAAAGGTTTTATGGTGAGTATTATTAATTCTTATTGAAAGAATACTTCTAATAGTTTCGTAATTTATGTTGTTTGTTAACACGTCTATCTGCCATAAATAAATATCTATCAGCTTTTGTAAAAGGAATGTTTAAAAAGGAACATACATTTTTTAAATCCTCTAAATATTTTAGATATAACATTATTTGTCTCTCAGTGTTTTTATCACTTGTGTGACTACTTATTTTTAATACTTCTCCTTTATAAATTATTCTATAAACTCGCTGATCAATTATCTGATAAACCTTTGGATTTCTAAACCTTAAAATAGTGGATGCCATCGCTAATTGAACACCTTTTGCGTTTAATAATAATCTTAAAATTCGTTTTGTTTTTTCTAAGTCAAGTTGTTCATCATTTGGATTTATAGAATTCAATTCTGTAATAAGTTCTTGGTCAAATTTAGCATAACGATTAACCTTCCATAAAACAATTTCGTTTAGTTTGTTTTGATCAAAATCTGAGGTATCTGTATCTAATTTTTCGGTAAGTTCTATTTGATAATTTAGTTTTTTGTCTTCTTCTAAAACTTTAAAATCCTTGTCAAATACTGTTTTGTGGTTCATTCTTTAGGTTCTTCTATTTTAATATTGGGTTGTTCATGCTGGTTTTTCCATAGCTTTCTTTTCCAGTTCTATGACAATAATTTTCTTTATAATCATAGTTTTCAAACTGGCGCCATGTTTTAAAAGCATAATAAGAAAATGGTCTTTCCGGGTCATAAGGAATTTGTTCTCCAGTTCTTATACAGAAGCCAAATTCAGGATCAATATCTAGTTTTTCTGCTCTTTGTGGTTTTTTGTCATAGACTTTATCAACATCGCTTAAATTTTCGTAATCAAATTCGGATAATGATTTGGTTTCGTAATCATAATCATTAAAGAAATCTATAGAAACATCAAAAAGAATGGTAGAATTTTGATATGCTTTTGTTAGACCAAGAAATTTCTTTTTGTATTGAGGTTTTCTTAAGAAAACAACATCACTTTTATTAAAAATTAGGTTATCTGTAAAGGCTTCGGTCTCATCGAATAAATTTTCAGTCGGATTTAAAATACTTTTAGAGAAATGAACCCCATATTCTATATTATTAACCATAGAATAATCATATAAGTTTAATGAAGTAATTAAACCTTCTTTTTCGTTGCAATAATGTTTTGCGTGTAAATCTTTATTATAAAGAATAGAAATGTTTTTAAAATTTTTAAAATATTCAAGATCATTTTCATTTAAGCTTTTTTGCTTGTATCCTTCGTTTTTACCAAAGACTAATATTAAATGAACTTCATGTGTTGCTTTTATTTTGTCAAAAATATTTCGAACATGATTATCAAGTTTTATAAAAGGAGAAATAATAACTACATACTTTTTTGCATTCCAGATAATATCTGTTAATTTTTCTTCAAGTAGTTTTCCTGTTAAAAATGTACTCATGAGGTTTAGTTTACTGTCTTTTTCTTTATTGTTTAGCAAACTCTAAATAAGAGGAAATCACTAATAAATAAAATAGGTATTTATACCTGTTTTAATAATGAGATTATACCTTAGTTTTATTACTTATACCGCTATTACTTATAGTCATTGTGGGCTGTTGTATTTTTATTATTTCATTTTATTTCTTATCCATATTATAGCTAATTTTATTCCAATAAACACTCCAACTCCAGTTATTAAGAACATTATCCCTTCTCCATCTAATTTATTAAATTTTATAGCTGTAAAAATTGTTTTTAAGAAACCGTAAGAAATTATCCAAAACGAAAAAAAAAGGTGGAAATTTAAACTCTTAGAATAATTTAAGGAAATCGGATTTTCATTCCAATTTGGTTTTTTGAATTTAATTCCTAAAAAACTCCAAAGTTTAATAACTAAAGGGAAAAAAAGTAATGCTATGATGAAAGTGATTAGACTCATACCTAAATAAAAGTCATTTTGCTTATCAATGTTCTCATTATGGTCGAAAAGCAACAATGATATTAGACTTATTATTAATATAAATATAGCTTTAACCTTTCCAGTTTTATTCCAATTTTTCATTTCAATTATGTTAAAGCCAACTGTTTGCGTATAATTTGTGAGGTAAGAAAATTCGGGGAATTTTCCGTCGTAGAACTTATGTAAGTTGTTTGTGTTTTCAATTTTAATTTAAATATAGTAATTAGTTATAACATTGTTGTAGCTAGTTTTTATACGTGTTTTAAAAACTTGCTAATTAATTCATCTTTTATAATAATTTCATTTTTTGAATAATTATATATTTGATCTTGATTGATTCCATTTAAGTTATCTATGTATACAGGTTGTTTTATTTTGTCAATAAATTTCCTCCAATATTTTTTTACAATTCGATTTTCGATTATTTCATAGTTGATGCTTTGCTGTTCAATTTTTAATTTTTCTCTGAAATTTTCTAAATCTTTTTGACCATATAAGTCTTCAAAGTAGCAAGCAATGTAGAATTTAAATTGTACTTCTATTAGATAGAAATCTTTAATTCTATCTTTTTCTTGAAGTTTAAAAATTAATATGTTTTCGTTTTTATGAATAAAGATAGTATCATCATTATTTAATTTACTTATTTCAGGATGTTTAATTGTTTTTTTAACTATCCTAGAAAATTCATATTCATCATTGGTGTTTATTGTTCTAGGAATTGTAATTGTGAGTTCTTGTATAAAAAGAAACTTGTCTTTAGTTATAAAAGATTTATCAGCTAATGTATTCCCGTTTATTATCCAAATAAGATTATTCTCTTTTGTATAAAACTCTTCTCTTCTTTCAATTTCAGAGAAATTTATATTTGAATTTTGAACTTCGATAATAGTTCCATTATTTAATAAGATATCTGCTCTATGAGATTTTAAGTTTCTTGTTAATACAACCTCTCTATTAGCTTTTGGAAATAAACTTTGCCATTTTAAATGCCATTCTGAAATTGATTCACTCCAATTATCACAATCTATTGTTTTTCTTTTGTAGTGCCACCAATGTTTAATTCTTTGATCTCCTTTTCTCCCTTTAACTTTAGATTTACATATTTCGCAAAATGCAATTTGTCCAGAATAACTAACTTGTATTCTTTCTCTTTGTTCATTTATTGCATATCTCATTTTGAAAAAAAATAGCTATAACGGTTTGTGTATAATTTGTGTGGTAAGAAAATTCGTAGAATTTTCCGCCGTAGAAATTAGTTAAGTTGTTTGTGTTTTCAATTTTAGTTTAAATATAGCAATTAATTATAGACAATGTTGTATAGTGGCTTTGATTAATTTAATGATGCCTTACTAAACTCGATGTTTTCATCAATTCCGATATCATATAGTTTTTCAATCTCATTTTCAATATTATTGATTTTTTTTAATTCTAAATTTATAGAGGTGGAGTATAGAAGTTCTGGCAGATCACTATCTTTATTGTAAGTATTAAATATTAAGTTTCCATATTCGATATTTTCAAATGTTCTAGTGTGTTCAATTCCCAAACCTAATCTTTCGTGATATTTTGTTTTAAGATTTGTTCTATAAATTCCATAATCTCTATTATAACTTAAAGTTTTAGTATTGATAATTAAATGTTCCTTGCCAAATAGATTCCATAATAAGTAGCGAAATGGTACAAAGAAAATGAAAGCTCCAAAAATAATTATTCCAAAAACAGATTGAGGTTCATCTTTTATAGATGATGTTGATGCAATGTAAATTAATAATATAATTAAAGTTAGAGTAAAAATTGAAAGTAGAATTTTTCCAATAGGATGAGATTTTACAAATAATGTAAGGTAAATATTTACTCCATCGTTATTTATTTCATATTCGTTCTTCATTTTTTTAGCTTGTGTACAACGGTCTCGTATAACCGTCAGTTACGATTAAATATACTTAATTTTTCGGTTTAGCATAGGTCTTTGTAATTCTGAGTGGATTCAGATGTAGTCGAATCTGCTGTAATTGAAGTTATACATTGTTAGCTTTAGTTTTTTTGTTTTTCATTCACTCGTTTTCTAATACTCATTATACTTGGATAAATCAGAATTATTTGTACAAATATTATAAATCCAATTAGAGCAATTAAAATAGTCCAAATATTTTCCAATTCAACGTTTTCAAAATAATTCAAAATAACCAAAGAAATTGGTATAAAAAGAAAAGTAAAGAAATTTGGAATTGGGATTATTTTCAAATCGTTTTCCGTTTTAAAAATAAATTCAGGTGAATAATAATCCGCATAATTTCCAGGTAAATATTTCACGTAATATTTGAATTCAGATTTATATTTAGTTGTTATTGACGAACCATTTTCAAACATAACTTTTCTTTTCCGTTCCATTTCAGTCGGAATAAAATGCTCTAAAAATAGTTGTTTGTCAATGTCGTTCATTCAAATTAAAGCTAACGGTTTGTGTATAATTTGTGTGGTAAGAAAATTCTCGAATTTTCCGCCGTAGACAAATCATGTTAAGTTGTTTGTGTTTTCAATTTTAGTTTAAATATAGCAATTAATTATAGACGATGTTGTACAGTGACTTTGATTAATTTAATGATGCCTTACTAAACTCGATGTTTTCATCAATTCCGATATCATATAGTTTTTCAATCTCATTTTCAATATTATTGATTTTTTTTAATTCTAAATTTATAGAGGTGGAGTATAGAAGTTCTGGTAGATCACTATCTTTATTGTAAGTATTAAATATTAAGTTTCCATATTCGATATTTTCAAATGTTCTAGTGTATTCAATTCCCAAACCTAATCTTTCGTGATATTTTGTTTTAAGATTTGTTCTATAAATTCCATAATCTCTATTATAACTTAAAGTTTTAGTATTGATAATCAAATGTTCCTTACCAAATAGATTCCATAATAAGTAGCGAAATGGTACAAAGAAAATGAAAGCTCCAAAAATAATTATTCCAAAAACAGATTGAGGTTCATCTTTTATAGATGATGTTGATGCAATGTAAATTAATAATATAATTAAAGTTAGAGTAAAAATTGAAAGTAGAATTTTTCCAATAGGATGAGATTTTACAAATAATGTAAGGTAAATATTTATTCCATCGTTATTTATTTCATATTCGTTCTTCATTTTTTTAGCTTGTGTACAACGGTCTCGTATAACCGTCAGTTACGATTAAATATACTTAATTTTTCGGTTTAGCATAGGTTTTTGTAATTCTGAGTGGATTCAGACGTAGTCGAATCTGCTGTAATTGTGGTTATACATTGTTGTGTGCAGTTATTTTTTCTTCAAGTTTTTTCATTCGAGCAATTATAGTCCCAGTTCCGATTAATACATCGTGATGGTTTGTAGACAAAAACCAATCATACTTTTTTGAAATCAGATAATATTCATCCAACCCTAATGATTCGCCTATTACCGAAATGATTGTATCAACTTTTCCTTCGTAAAACCAGTATTTGGTCATTTCGTTTACAGTCTCATTTACTAAAAAATAGACAGTTTCATTTTTGCCTATCAAAAGTCCAAGTTTTTCGTAAGGGTCATTTTTACAACTTATTCCAAAGGTTTCAACTTTCAAATCATCCCATAGCCAACTCCTTTTGACTTTAGATGGTCGTTCGTAAAGAAACTTTTTTTTAATATTGGAATAGACTGTATTCCATTCATTAATGTTCAAATCTCTAAAGTCATCATTTTTGATATTTAGTTCTTTTCGAACTCTTTCAATATCTGTTCTTAAGTGAGTCCAATCTTTTTGTAAAGTACTTCTCTTTTTGTCGCTCATTTTAATTGCATACAACATTTCTGTGTATAAATTATGTAAGTTGTTATTGTTTTCAATTTTGTTTTAAATATAGCGATTAGTTATACATGTTGTTGTGAGTAGTTTATTGGGTTTCAATATTATATTTCTTTATAATTTTTTCAATTGGGATATTCATCGATTTCTGCAATTTAATTTCAGTTTCATCCATATACGTGTAAAAATTTGAAGTGATTTTATCAAAGAATGTATTGTGAAATTTATATAACAGGGCATTTGCAATTGCTAATTGAAATTCACTTTCCCATGTCATAAGCTTTTCATAATTTTTTAGATATTTTGGTGTTAATAATTTGTCAAGTTTCTCAAGAGTATCAATTCCAAATAGTTTTAAATTTATAATAACATCTTTCTCTTCATCAGCTGAAACAAATCCATCAATACTACCTTGTTCGATTAAATGATGAAATTTATCTTCTAAATATGAATTTAATGTAGTTGAATTGATGGGAATATTTAATTTACCTTCTTTTGTTGCAACTGTTACATCGCTTGATATTTTGTCAATTGCAGCTGCAATGGAATTAAACTCTCTATCTGCAAGTTCAAGGCTGCCAGCTAAAACAGTAAATCTTCGTTTAATTTCTGAAGGTAATTGACCAGAAAATTTATAGTTTCTATCATGCTCAATTTCTGCCCAAGCATGTTGAAGAATTGTTCTTATTTGGAATTCAAATTTCAATCCTCTAAATTTCTTATATTCAGGCAGTTTTAATCTGTCAGCTTTTAATTCAGCAATAAAATGGATAGATTGATATCCAACTTTATCTGTTCCTAATTCTGCTTTTTTATCAACACTATTTTTTTGGTCAATTTTAAAAGCTTTTTTTACTATTTCACTTACTTTTTCTACATCTGATTCTACATAAGTAATAACTCTAATTCCTGCAAGGTCATGAACTTCTTTTTCAGGATTTGAATATGCTTTTTTGGAAACTTTAGTGTAAAATGAATCAATGTCTTTTGCTCTTGAATATAAGGCATGAATATTAAGATTATTTTCTTCTAATAATTCAGTTAATATATTTTCTATTTTATTCGCAAGTTTCTTATAGAGTGGACGATTGGTTATATACCAATTTTTGATTTTTTGATTTTTATTCTGCTCCATTTAATTTTAATTTTTCACAACTTATCGCTAAACGAAAAGACATATTCATATTTTTATATTGCTATAAAAAAATCCTTTCTAAAGGGAAGTATCACGGCATTTTTTTATGAAGCAATTAGATATTTTCCTTTTCCTTAGCTTGGTTAAATGTACTATAAAGTCTAATAAAATAAAAGGTTTTTAATCTAAAAGTAGGATAGATTATTAGTTGATCAAATTAGATCGATTAATTAACATCTAAAACAAGTATTTATAGCGGTATTGAAAACTGAGTTATAAAGTTGTAGTTTATAGAAAAGGTGAATTAAGAATATAAAAAAAGCCTTAACAAATTTGTTAAGGCTTTAGTTGTACTGAAGATGGGACTTGAACCCATACGGGCATTACTGCCCACTGGATTTTAAGTTCAATATTATTCGTTCTTAAAAAATAAAAAATTGATTCCCAGGGTTTTAAAAATACGTACAAATCCTAAAATCTTCCTTTTACAGGTGCTTTTATAGGTTCTTATTATCTGCTAAAATTAAGCAAAATATTTTAGCTGTTTTTTGAATTGTAACTTTATCAACTATTCACAACGTTTTGTGTGTGAGTAGTAAGATTTGAATATGTACTTACTTTGGGTTTGGTACTTAACCCTTATTGCTTATACACTTTGTTACCAATAGTTATTTTTCTATCAGATTGTCAATTATATCAGTAATACAGTTATTAAGATTATTTAGTTTTTGTTCCAGTAACTCTGATAAATATTTAGGTTCATTATCACTTTTTGTTAGATTCATTCCCTCGCCACCGCCAACTAACATAAATCCATTTTTATTCAGATTTAATGTCCACGCTTGAACATATTCATAATGAGCAATCTTATCACGAACTGATTTTCGATTCCCATCGGACATTACAAATTCAAACAATGGCGAATACTTCTCTTGAGTCACAATGATGTTATCAGCAATCTCATTTCCTGTGAATGATATTAAAAATTTGTTTAATCTTCTAAATGAATGAAAATCATTCTTAAATCTTGCACTTACTGCTCTGGCTAATAAGTCCAAGCATCTTCGATAGGCTAATACAAATGCTTGGTATTCAAAATCTATTCGTTTCGTATCACCTAATGCAATTGTACTATCTCCAAGAATTTCTTGATAATTATATTGTTCTATTGAATCAAGAGTTTCTTTTTCTATAACGCTAAGTCTCTCGAAATGATAATGTACACAAGAATAACTATTTTGAACATTACCTAATATTCCATTTACAAAGCTATGATACCATTTTTCTTCTTTTGGATTAGTTCTCCATTCAGTAATGAAATTAGGTTGAGGATTCGTTATGTATTTATGAAATTTACGAAATGATTGAATGTATTTATCCTCTAATTTATGTCCTGCAATTTTGTTAATAGCCTGTAATACATTTTGTATTTCAGTACTAAAAAATGCATCAAGCATTTTTTTTTGAATATCGTTCATTCTAATTATTGGTAACGGTTAGTATATGAAAAGTAGGGCAGTTGATAAGCAAGCACTTAATTTCAGGTTTAACACTTAGTTAAATATAAATATTTTGCTTTTATTTTTCGTTTAAATGCCAAATTTATATTTAGCGGACTTTGTAAATAAACACAGAACTTTTGAGTTAGAACAAAAGCCCTATTTTTTATATACATTGTTGTGCCCAGTTATTCTCCCCGAAATGTCTTACTTTTTTCAGCTTTTATACTCTCAATTATGTACAGAAAAGCATTTTGTACAAGTTCAGATGTATTATTTTTTTCAGAGTTAGCTTTCCATAATATTTCTTTACGATAATTCATATCAAAGGAATAGCTAGTTTTCTTTAAAGCTTTTGGTTCTCTTCCTGGGAAATAATGTCCTCTTTCTAAATGAATTACTCCTTTCCAATTTTGAACTAATATTTTAGCATCTTGTGTTGTGTTTGAATACACTAAAGACCAATAAAAACTGACCGAGTATCCTTGACAACTAATAATCGAAGTATCTCGGTTATTTGAGACATAATTAAATTGAAGAGAAGTGTTATTACTATATAATTCAGATTTCTCTTTTAATTGATTGTTTAGCGAAAGTGTTTCTTCTTTAAATATCTTAATTCCCTCGTGTGAATCTAATATTGAGTTTATTTCATTGTTCAAGTCTGCCTCTTTAGAAACAGCAACAGCGATATCAATTATTGGGTCTAGCGTTTTCGTTTCAAAATCTGGAATTTCTCCAAGTTTGGGTTTTTCAATCAATGGCTTGTCGTATATCAATTTTGATAACTCATAAAGCCTGTTTATATACTTATCATCATCTCCCATTTGATGATAGAATTTGGATTTTAGGAATTTAGGTGCTGATTCGGTTTGAGAACCAGTCCTTAAAATTGGAATAAATTTGACTTTTGAAATTGGCGATTCAAAAATTTCTTGAGATATCATAGACGTTTCATAACCAACTCCACTTTTCCTATTCTCCGCTTTTATTTTATAATTGGGAGTTAGAATAACCAAAACTTTGTCAGCTTTTTCTAACGAACTTTCCATAAAATGAGTTAAGTCTTTACCAGCACTTAATTCAAATTGGTCTAGAATTACATCAATTCCAAATTTCTCCATTAAATCTTTAGATAAATTTAATACCCATTCTTGATGTTCTGGGTTATCCCAAGAATATGATATGAAAACTGTTTTTCTTTGTTTATTCATTTGTTAGTTAATGTTTTGTTTGATAGTGTTTTATATTTAAAAAAATGTGTCTAAATAACTCTTTGTTTTTGCAAGAGATTTATTACTTCTATTAACTAAATAGAAAGGTATCTTTATATTACTATATAAGAAAAACAACATTTTTTATAAAGCAGTTAGATATTTTCCTTTTCCTTAGCTTGGTTAAATGTATTATAAAATCTAAAAAATAAAAGATTTCTTTAAAAAAAAAGGGGCTAAGTTATTGGTTAATCAAATATTATTGATTAACTAAAATCCACAATAGGTGTTTATACCTGTTTTTAAAATAATTTTTTTGCCACTGGATTGCCAATCTAGTTTATTGATTATTGAAAATCGTAAACATAAGTAAATCAAGTGTTTATAATTTTTATTTTTTCAAAAAAAATTAGATTACAGGTACTTTTGTAGGTACTTTTTATGAGATATATTAAAAAGGCGTGTGTTAAGAAATGAAAAAAAGCCTTAACAAATTGATTGTTAAGGCTTTAGTTGTACTGAAGATGGGACTTGAACCCATACGGGCATTACTGCCCACTGGATTTTAAGTCCAGCGTGTCTACCAATTCCACCACTTCAGCATTGGTATATTTTTATCAAATAGAGCGAAAGACGGGATTTGAACCCGCGACCCTCACCTTGGCAAGGTGATGCTCTACCCCTGAGCTACTTTCGCGCAGTTTTTTATTTTTAAGAACTAGCATATCTTTCATATGCGGGTGCAAAGTTAATACAAAAAAACAAACCACAAAGATTTTTTTACTTTTTTTTAGATTTTTTTTGTTTTGCTATTTATCGTACAAAAAGTATAGAAATTAAAAGAGAATGAAATATCTTTGCAAAATATTTAAAATGTATAAATGGATTCCATTTCTCAAGTTTCAGAAAAGACCTCTGTAAAAAGTTTTATATCAGATTTTAAGCAACTTACAAAAGTAGGCTTGTCTATGAGTGTGGTATTCTCTGCAGTAGCAGGGTACTTTTTAGGAGCAGAAGTTGTAGATGTATGGATTGTAATTCAGTTAGCTATTGGAGGATATTTAATGGTGGGTGCATCAAATGCATTTAATCAGGTAATCGAAAAAGATACTGATGCTTTAATGAAAAGAACCATGAACAGACCTTTGCCAACTGGCAGAATGAAGGTTTCTAGTGCATTGGCTATCGCAGTAAGTTTTACCATATTCGGAATTGCAATTTTATATAGTATCAATGAAAAGTCGGCATTGTTCGGTGCCATTTCTATCTTTTTATATACGAGTGCATACACACCTTTAAAATCAGTGACACCCTTAGCGGTTTTTGTAGGAGCATTTCCAGGAGCCATTCCTTTTATGTTAGGATGGGTAGCTGCAACCAATCAGTTTGGTATTGAAGCAGGTTTTTTATTCTTGATTCAATTTTTTTGGCAGTTTCCTCATTTTTGGGCTATTGGTTGGTTACAATATGAAGAATACAAAAAAGCAGGTTTTAATATGTTGCCAATGGGGACAAAAGACAAAGCTGCGATTAAACAGATTATTTTTTATACAGTAATTACCATTGCTGTATCAGTTGCTCCAGTATTAAAAGTTACAGGAGCTTTTTATATTCACCCAATTACAGCAGTATTAATTGCTTTGGTTGGGCTAATGATGTTGTATTATGCGATTAAGCTTTACAAATCAGAATCTAATATTGATGCTAGAAAATTAATGTTGTCGAGTGTACTTTATATCACATTAGTACAAATTATATATGTAGTAGATAAAATTTTACATTAAATCAATGAGTCAAGAAAGTTTACAAACAGAATTAAAAACAGCAAAAAGAAAGTCGGCTAAACCAATGCTTTGGGTAGCAATGATTAGTATGACGATGTTTTTTGCAGGATTAACAAGTGCTTATGTGGTAAGTAGAAAAAGAGAAGATTGGGTTACTTTTGAGTTGCCAACTTCATTTTACATAAGTACCTTATTAATTGTATTAAGTAGTCTTACCTTAATTGTATCACTAAGACTCTTAAAAAAGGACAATTTAAAAGCAAGTTTTTTACTATTAGTAACTACTTTATTACTAGGAGTAGGATTTATCTATTATCAATACGACGGATTTAATTATTTAAGAAGTGTTGGACTCTTTTTTACCGGAGAGAATAGTACAGTATCTACATCCTTTATTATTGGGATTACTTTTATGCACGTTTTACACTTAATTGCGGGCTTAATTGTATTATTAGTAGTAATTTATAATCATTTTAAATCTAAGTACAATGCTACCGAAACTCTTGGTTTTGAGCTAGGTGCAATATTCTGGCATTTTGTTGGAGTACTATGGATTTATCTATTTTTCTTTTTCTATTTTATTAGATGATGAAAATTATGTAATTTTGACGAACTATTTTTAAAAAATAACTAACAAAAACATTTATGGGAGCAACTATTGCTGCAAACACTGACAAAAAAGCTACTTGGGGCGGAGGAGGAGTTAAGCCTTTTGGAGCTAGTTACGGAAAAATGATGATGTGGTTTTTTATCGTATCTGATGCATTAACTTTTTCTGGATTCTTAGCCGCTTATGGTTTAACAAGATTTAAATTTATTGATTCTTGGCCAATTGCCGACGAAGTATTTACGCACTTTCCGTTTTTGCACGGAGTACACGCACCGATGTACTATGTAGCTTTAATGACATTTATCTTAATCTTTTCTTCTGTTACAATGGTATTAGCTGTTGATGCTGGTCACCAAATGAATAAGAAAAAGGTTACTTTTTACATGTTCTTAACAATTATTGGAGGTTTGGTATTCTTAGGTTCACAGGCTTGGGAGTGGAAAAACTTTATCAATGGTTCTTACGGAGCTGTACAAACAAAAGATGGTAAGATTTTACAGTTTGTAAAAGACGGACATCAAATCGCCTTGTCAGACTTTGTTGTAGGAGGTCATAACGAAAGAGTTTCGCATACAAGAGAAAACGGACTTTGGTTTGAAGGTTCAGAATCGTTACCAACTTACACTTTAAGTGAAGTTGTAAATTCATACAACCACGATGCTTCTGTACAAATTAGAATTGAAAGAATTGATCCAGCAACAAAACAAAAAATAGTATTGTCTAGAGAAGAAGGTGCTCGTTACTTGTTAAATGCAAAACAAGTAGTAGAAGGAGCGAATCTTCATGTAAATGAATACGGAAATCCAATTTTTGCAGATTTCTTCTTCTTTATTACTGGTTTCCACGGATTCCACGTATTCTCTGGAATTATATTAAATATTATCATTTTCTTTAATGTAATCTTAGGAACTTACGAAAGAAGAGGGCATTACGAAATGGTAGAAAAAGTAGGATTATATTGGCACTTTGTAGATTTAGTTTGGGTATTTGTATTTACCTTCTTCTACTTAGTATAATTATAAAAAAGATTTAAAGAAATGGCACACGCACACGGATCAAACTCAGCTAGAATTTGGAAAGTATTTTGGATTTTATCTGCAATTACAATTGTAGAAGTTGTATTAGGTATATACAAACCAGCTTCTTTACACTTAACAAGTATTTTAGGAACTAGTCCTTTAAACTGGATATTCATCATTTTAACAATTGCTAAAGCTTACGGAATTACTTGGGCTTTTATGCACATGGAAGGTGAAAAAACATGGTTTAGACGTTCTGTTGTTTGGACTACAGTATTCTTAGTTTGTTACTTAGTAACATTATTGTTAATCGAAGGAGGATATTTATACGATGTAATGTCTCCATTAACTCAGTGGAGTTACTAATAAACTAAATACTTGAGTAGCTTCTTGAAACTATCTTTAACATGAAGAACACTTCTTGCAATACCACTCAAAACAAAATGCTAAGATATCGCCCTGCGATTCAATAATATAGTAAGGTGGTTTTTAACCACCTTTTTTTATATCAAGAAATTACCCACATGAAAAAAAACAATGTTAAAAAAGGAATCATATTATCAGCCCTGTTTTTAGGACCACTGATCTTTTATATTTTCCTTTCATTAGGAATTTATCATCACGCCAACTTACCTATTTTAACTAAAAAAGTTGAAGATGTAAAAGGAGAAGTTACCTTTAAAAAACATTTCTCTGTGGTAAGTTTTTTAGGAGATGATATTGAAAAAAATAAAGGTGGACTTTTTAATTTGAATGAGGTAATCTATAAAAGATATCGTAAAAGCTTGTATTTTCAATCAGTTTTGGTAGCTCCAAAAGGAACAGAAAGTCAAGTGGATTCATTAAAACAAAAATTGAAAACCTATACTGATATTCAGAATTGGAAATTTGTTTTTATGGAGCCAGCAGCTATTAGAAGTTTGTTTAAAAGCTTCGATTCTCCTTATACATTGCATAATAATTTAAGCTCTGAATATGTTTTTATTGTAGATAGAGAATTGCGTTTAAGAGGAAGAAAAGATGATGAAGATACCGATAATGGAAGATTGTATGGATACAATATAAACTCTGTAAACGATCTTAAAAACAAAATGAAAAAAGATTTAGAGGTGATTTATTATCAGCTAAAAAAATCATTAGAAAAAGAAAAACGTAGAAAACGAAAAATCTAAAAAGAGATCCACATAGTGGAATTAAATATTACAGGCATGAAAAAAAGATATTCATATATAGGTATCTCATTTATTATATTATTATTTGGAATTTATGTGGTTCCAAAAGTGGTAAAAAAGTTTCAAAAATCTGATTTGGTAAGTTTCTCTAAAGTACCAGATTTTGAATTTATCAATCAGAATGGAAATACAATTACCAATAAAAACTTTGATGGTAAAGTATATGTCGTAGAGTTTTTCTTTACTACTTGCCCTTCAATTTGTCCTATCATGAACCGTAAAATGATGGACATCCAAAAAGAGTTTTATGGGAATCCTAATTTTGGAATTGCTTCTTTTTCTATTACTCCAGATATAGATACACCAGAAGTGTTTAAAAAGTATAGAGAAAAGCACAGTATTGAAGGTAAAAACTGGCATATGTTAACAGGTAAAAGTCAGGAGTATGTATATGATTTATCAAACAAAGGATTTAAGTTATATGCAGGAACTGGAGAAGCAGGTCATGCTGGATTTGAGCATTCTGGTTTGTTTGCTTTGGTTGATAAAGATGGTGTTATTAGATCAAGAAAAGACAAGCACGGAAATCCAATTATGTACTACAGAGCTTTGGACGAAAATGGCTTTTCTGATCAGATTAAAGAGTTGAAAGAAGATATTAAGATATTATTAAATGAGTAAAGAAATTACCGCACAAGAAAAAAAATACAACCGAATTATTGTTGCATTGTCTATCATTATTCCACTAGCAGTAGCAGCACTTTTTGGTGTCAATTTAAAAAGAATGGGTTTTGATGTAGAGCCACTTACTTTTTTACCGCCAATTTATGCATCAATTAATGGTTTTACAGCTGTGTTATTAGTAGCAGCAGTAGTGGCAATTAAAAAAGGTAATAAGAAGCTGCACGAGCAAATTAATGTGGTTGCAATTATCTGTTCTGTACTTTTTTTACTGATGTATATTGCTTATCATATGACTTCTGAATCGACCAAATTTGGCGGAGAAGGAGCTATTGCATACGTATACTACTTTATTTTAATTACACATATTGTTTTATCTGTGGCTGTTATTCCTTTTGTATTGGTAACTTTTGTGAGAGCACGATTGGGGAAATTTCCAGAGCATAAAAAAATTGCGAAGATTACGTTTCCGTTATGGTTGTATGTTGCGGTAACAGGAGTAATAGTTTATCTAATGATTTCTCCTTATTATAGTTAATTATGAAAAAAACTTTTATAGCAATCTTAGTATTGTTTTTTGCATTGGATGCTAATGCGCAATGTGCCATGTGTAAAGCTGTGGTAGAAACAGGAGATGTAGAAATGGCAGAAGGAATTAATTCTGGAATAACATATTTAATGGTATTTCCGTATTTATTAGTGGCGCTTTTAGGCTATGTTTTATTTCGATACAAAAGAAGAGTTAAAAATTAACACTTCAATAAGATAAAATAATTGTAACATATTCTACTTTTATTCGTCATATAAGCAATGTCAAATAAATGACCGTTCGAATATTTGTGAAAATGTTCATTATCAGACAGTTTAAATAAAAATGATTTTCTGTAAGAGTCAGTGAATCAGCTGTTTGTATTTTTATTTATTTTGGCTTGACAATTGTGTCATCACAAAAAGAGTGAATAAGAACTAACAAAATATCATTAATGAAAACAAAAACTTTAGCAGTTATTGCATTGATTGCTTTCTCTTTTTCGGGAGTTTCTCAAAAAAAATGGACTTTAAAAGAAGCTGTGAATTATGCTTTAAAACATAATATCACCATCAAACAAAATGTTCTTAACGTAAAATTAAGTGAAGAAGATGTAACTATTAACAAAGGAAACTTTTTACCTTCTGTAAGTGCTTCTTCAAGTTCTACTTTTAGTTCTGGACTTTCTCAAAACTCAAGTGGAGTACTTGCCAAAACAGATAACTTAAATGCTTCATTTAATGTATCAGCAAGAGGAAATATTTTTAACGGATTTAGAAACCTTAACTTTTATAAACAAGCCTTATTAGGTGTAGAATCTAGTAAGATTGAATTACAAAGAATAAAAGACAATATTTCTTTAAATGTTGTAGATGCGTATTTAAATATTTTATTTGCCAAAGAAAATTTATCTGCAGCACAAGTTCAGTATGAAATTAGCAAAAACCAAATTATCAAATTAAAAAATGAAGTTGATGCTGGTGCTAAAGCAAAAGGAGAATTATTAAATGTAGAATCTACAGCAGCAACAGATGAGCAAAATGTAGTTGCTAGACAAAATACCTTAAATTTAGCATTGCTTACTTTAGCACAATTGTTACAAGTTTCTCCTGAAGGATTTGATATTGCTACAATTAATGTAGGTTCGCCTTCTATTGCTACTCTTTACGATGATTCTAATGTGGTGTATGAGAAAGCTGTAAAAACAAGACCAGAAATTGCAAAAGCTGAATTGGGAATTAAGAATGCAGAGTTAGGAGTTGAAATTGCTAAAGGTGCATTTTTACCTAGCTTATCATATTCTGCTGGAGCAGGTTCATCTTTCTTCCACCAATTTAATAATTTAAGACCTGGACAACGTAATATTTATTTCTTTAAGCAAGTATTAAAAGATCGTTTTGGTTATAATGCTGGTTTATCATTAAGTATTCCGATTTTTAATGGATACAAAACAAGAGCTAATGTAAACAAGTCTATTATTAATAAAGAAGTAAGTGAGTACACTTTAGAAAGCCAGAAATTACAATTACAACAAACAATTCAGAAAGTATTTTTAGATGCAAAAGCAGCAGCTAAAACGTACGAGTCTGCTCAAAAATCTTTAGATGCTCAGAACGAAGCCTTCAAAAATGCACAAGAAAGATTCAATTTTGGAGCAATGACATTATTCGATTTTGATCAAGTAAGAAATCGTTTGGTAAATGCACAATCGTCTTTAATTAGAGCTAAATACGATTATGTATTTAAAACAAAAGTATTAAAGTTCTACTATGGAGAGTCTATCTTAGATTAACCTATAGAAAGCTATAAAAAAAGCTCCTTGAATTTTTCAAGGAGCTTTTTTTATGCGTCGAAATTATTTTTTACAATGCGTTTTATTCTATTGGTTAAAGAGCCCATAGCTCTATAGCTTGTATGTTCTAAGATGATAATGGTAAGCTCATCAGGATATTGAGAAATTCCTGTACTAAAGCCATTCCATTTTCCGAAGTGATAAATTACTTTTTCATTATTTTTAGTATCAATTCTAAAACCATAGCCATAAGGTACTTTTCTACCATATTTGGTTTCTCCTTTGGTATACATCTGCTCCAAAGACTCTTTAGAAATCACTTTTCCGTTATTTAAAGCATTGATCCACTTTAAAAGATCTTCTTTTGTGGCATAGATATTTTTATCTCCTACAACGGCGTCATTTACGGTTCCTCTAATTTTTAAATGCCTCCAACCTCTATACAATCGATATCCAATTAATTGATCTTCTTTAACAGGTGTATTTTTGTAGCTATAAACAAAGCTATTATTCATTTGTAAAGGATCAAAAATGTTGGTTTTTAAAAAACTAGAAAAACTTACATTAGCAACTTTTTCTACAATCGATGCTAAAACAAAATATCCTGTATTTGAGTAATCAAATTTTCTTCCAGGTCTAAAAAACATAGATGCTGTACTACTAGATTCCATAAAATCCATCATTTCTGCATTTGTTGGCGGATGCTTTTGATTCCACTCATGTTCTGCAATCCAGAAATACTTTGGCAATCCAGAAGTGTGATTTAACAATTGCTTTATAGTGATATTTTTAAATGGAAAATTTGGATAGAATTTATTAACGGTGTCTGTTAACTTTAACAAGTTGCGTTCTGCTAACATTAAAATAGAAGCAGCAGTAAATTGTTTACTTACAGAAGCCAATTGAAAAATTGAACCTTCGTGTAAAGGTTTCTTTTTTCTAAAATCAGCCATTCCAATTTGATTTTGATAGATTACTTTTCCAGATTTAGCAACTAGAATAGAACCATGAAAATCGTGTCGTTTATTAATGCTTTTTAGTAATGCGTCTAATTTTTGACTAACAACTTTGGTTTTTGAAGCAGGGAAAGATTCGATTTTAATAATAGGTTCTTTTTTAACTAAAGAATCTATATTAACTTCTGCAACTATTGATTTTACTGGAGGTGTTTCAGATTCAGAGCTTAGTATAAAGCTACTCAACACCACAATAAAAAGAACAATAAAATATTTTAGGTACTTCTTCAAAACGAATTTAAGCATGTTAGTTGGGAATAAAATTACTAAGCTTATGTTATATATCAAAAGGATTTTGAGAATTTAACTATTAATTAGAAAGCTTGTGTTTTATGTACTGCTTAATGTATCTTTGCAAAAAGATTAAAATTGGCTTATATATTAAACATAGAAACTGCTACCAAAAACTGTTCTGTTAGTGTATCACATAATGGAGAATTGGTACATCTTAAAGAATTAAATAACGGAAATTATTCTCATGCAGAAGTATTGCATTCTTTTATAAACGAGGTGCTTGCAGAAGCTAATATTTCTTTTAATGATTTAAATGCCATTGCAGTGAGCAAAGGCCCAGGTTCTTATACAGGTTTACGTATTGGTGTTTCTGCAGCAAAAGGCTTGTGTTTTTCGTTAAATCTTCCTTTAATCTCTGTAGAGACTTTAAAAGCTTTGGCTCGTACTGTCTCTGCAACAGAAGGAAAAATAGTACCGATGTTAGACGCTAGAAGAATGGAAGTGTATGCTGCTGTTTATGATGTAAATTACCAGCAAGAAAGAGAAATAAAAGCGGAGATTATTGAATCAACTTCTTTTGAAACTGAATTGGAAAAAGGAAGAGTTTATTTTGTAGGAGATGGAGCGCAAAAATGCCAAGAAGTAATTAAACATTCTAATGCTATTTTTGTAGAAGGGAAATATCCTTCTGCAAGAGAGATGTGCAAACTATCTTATGCTAAATACAAAAAAAACGACATCGAAGATGTCGCTTATTTTGAACCTTTTTATTTAAAAGATTTTATTGTTGTTCCTCAGAAGAAGAAAAGATAATTAAAGAGTATTATAGAAATTAAAGATTTTAATCAAATCATTTTCTTTCTTGATATTTAATTTTTCTTTTTTAATATACTTTTTAATTTTGCTAGAGTTTATACCAAATATCTTATAAAACTTACTTTTTTTTCTTGGAATTTTTACTACACTATTTTGGTCATTGTAGTATATGTAATATTTATTCTTTTTTCTTTTAAAAGTTGGAGCTTTATATTTGTCATACCCACTTTTTGGTAAGACTTCTTTAGTTAAAAATATAATATCTCTAGTTAATAAAGTAGCTTTTTTCTTTGAAAGTAAAATTCTAAAAAAGACACTTTTTTCTTTGTTAATTGAATAGGCTTTATAGGTTTTATTAGAGCCTAAAAAATGAACTGAATATGGATGCTCTTTACTTGGAGAGAAATATTTTTTACCAGAACTAGTTAAAACTTCAATTACACCATGATATGCATTGTATTTTCCTGAGAATTGTCCATCTTTTTGATTTAAAAATTTAATTTTTTGATAAGACTTTTCTATATATGGAGAACCTTTTACTTTAGAGTTAAAAGTATTAAACGTTCCATTAGGAAACTCTCTTCCAAGATATTCCCAACTAGCATCACTAACCTGACTTATTAGTGTATTAGCTGTAATTAGTAATAAATAGGTAAGTACAATTGTTTTTTTCATAGTGTTTTATATTATTTTCTTATCTCTACTTGATGTGGATATGGAATCTCAATTCCAGCTTTATCTAAGGCTTCTTTAGTTTGTTCTAAAACTTCTGTATAAACTGTCCAGTAATCAGCAGATTTAACCCAAGAACGAACGGCAAAGTTAATAGAACTGTCAGCTAATTCTACTAACAATACAGCCGGTGCAGGATCTTTTAAAACTAATGGATGATTGTTTACAATTGCACTCAATACCTCTTTAGTCTCTTTAATATCTGCATCATAAGAAACACCAAAAGTTAAATCCACTCTACGATTTTCTTCTGTAGAATAATTTACAATATTACTGTTAGACAATGCTCCATTAGGAATGATAATTTCTTTATTGTCTAAAGTGTTTAATTTGGTCGTAAAAATTTCGATGCTCTTTACAATTCCTTCTTCACCTTGTGCATTGATATAATCTCCAACTCTAAAAGGTTTGAATATCATAATTAAAGCACCTCCAGCAAAATTAGATAACGAGCCTTGTAAAGCCAAACCAACGGCTAAACCAGCGGCACCAATAATTGCTGTAAATGAAGCTGTTGGCACACCAAGTTTTGCAATAACTGTTACAATTAATAAGGCTTTTAATGCCCAGCCAAATAAGTCACCCAAAAACTTTTGTAGCGTAACATCTACATTTGATTTTTGCATGATTCTTTTTGCAAGCTTAATTAATAAATTGATAACAAATAAACCTACAATTAATATAAGTATAGCCGTAATTACATTTGGGCCATATTCAATTAATAGGGCTTCTGCAGATTTTAAATATTTTTCCATATTTAATTTTTAATTGAAAATGATTAATAAAAGTGCAAAAATAGCTGGAATAGATTGAACATAAAAGAGTCTGACCTTTTTTGTAGAGTATGCTCCGTAAATTCCGGCAATAATTACACAACTTAGAAAGAAAATACTTATTTGAAGATTATCAATAAGTAAAGACCAAATTAAACCAGCTGCTAAAAACCCGTTATACAAACCTTGATTTGCTGCCAATACTTTGGTTTCTTCTGCAAACTCTTTAGATTTCAATCCAAAAGTTTTTATGCCTTTTGGTTGAGTCCATAAAAACATTTCTAAAATTAAAAAATAGAGATGTTCAATGGCAACAAAGGCAATTAAAGAGTTAATTAAAATGTTCATTGTTGTAAGTTTTTAATTTGTTCAATAGCTTGACCAGTTTCTTTTACAGGTAATTGACAAGCATTGTTTACACATACGTAAATTAAGGTATTATTTTCAGTAAACCTATTTTTAAGTAGTGCTAAGTCACTATCGGTACTACTACCGCAGATTAATTTGTTTGGAATATATTCTTGATGTAGCTCTTTAGTTATTTTTAAAGCATCAGCTCCGCTAACTGCAATTTCAAAATAACGATCAGTAAAATTGCTGTACAAATCTAACCAGTTAGAATAAGCAGCTCCATAATTTGGAATGTATTCTAGCATGTTTGTTAGCATTTGTTTGCTTGTCTTTAAGTAGTGTTGATTGCCAAAATAATGACTCAGTTTAAATAAATTTTTTGCCATTATTGAGTTGGAAGCTGGAATAACATTGTCTTCAATTTCCATTTTTCTAGCAATCAATTTGGCATCTTTATTAGAAGTAAAAAAGAACATTTTAGAATCGGTATCAAAGAAATAATCAAAACTAGTATCGGTTAAATTTTTTGCAAGATGCAACCACTTTTCATCCAAACAAACTTCGTATAAGGCAATATAAGCGTCAATTAGGTTGGCATAATCTTCTAAATAAGCATTGATTGTGGTTTTTCCATCTTTGTAATTACGATACAAAGTTCCGTCTTCTTTTAGCATGTATTGTTCTAAAAATTGTGCGTTTTTTAGAGCGATTTCTAAAAAATGTTCATCGTTAAAAACACGATATGCATCTACATATCCTTTTAACATGATTCCATTCCAAGAAGTAAGAATCTTATCATCCAATCTTGGTGTCTTTCTTTTTGATCTCTCAGTTAGAAGTACTTCTTTCCAATGCGCAACTTTTTTCTTAAAATCGACAAGTTTAATGTTGTGTTTTGTACTAAAATCTTTATCAGAAGTACTTCTAATTAAATGGTAATTATCATGTTCCCAAAAACCAAATTCATTTACATTGTAATAGTCAGAGAATAATGAGAAGTCTTCTGATAAATGTTTTTTGAGTTCTTCTTTAGTCCAAACGTAAAAAGCGCCTTCTTCTAATTTTCCTTTTTTGTTAATGCTATCTGCATCCAGAGCTGAATAAAATCCACCAGATTGATCTAGTAATTCTCTTTCTACAAATTTTAAAGTTTCATAAACTGTTTCTTTATACAGCTTCTTTTTAGAAGCTAAAAAAGCGTCGGCATACAAACTTACCATTTGCCCATTATCATAGAGCATTTTTTCAAAATGGGGGATATGCCATTTTGCATCTACAGAATACCTACAAAAACCACCACCAACATGATCAAAAATACCACCTAAAGCTATTTTGTTAAGTGTATTGTGTACATATTTTTTTAATGATTCATTATTGTTTTGGTATGCATTCCTTAATAAAAAATGATAGTTGTTAGGCATGGCAAACTTTGGTGCTTTGCCAGTTCCTCCCCAATGTTCATCAAAATAGATTTCCCATTTTTGTATGGTTTCTTCAATAAACTTTTTGGAGAAAATAGGTTTTTCTTTATTTAATTGAATCAAACCATGTTGTTGAATGCCAAGAGTTAATTTTTCTGCATATTCAACCACCTTTTCAGGTTTTTGTAGATACAATTCACCAATTTGATACAAGGTTTTAATCCATTCTTCTTTTCTAAAATAGGTGCCACCCCAAACAGGTTTTCCGTTAGGCAAAGCAATACAATTTAATGGCCATCCGCCTTGACCAGTCATTAATTGAACTGCATTCATATATATCTGATCAACATCTGGTCGTTCTTCTCGATCTACTTTTACATTGATAAAATATTGATTCATGATTTTGGCTACATCTTCATTTTCAAAACTTTCTTCCTCCATTACATGACACCAATGACAAGTAGAATAACCAATAGAGATTAGTAAAAGCTTATTTTCTTTTCTAGCTAACTCCAAGGTTTCTTCATTCCAAGCGTACCAATTAACTGGATTGTGGGCATGTTGTTGTAAATAAGGACTAGACTCTTTAGCTAAGCTATTGGTAAACTTTGGTTGATTCATGAAGTGTTTTTATCAAAGATAAAAAAAGCGATTCATAATTTCATGAATCACTTTATATAAGCTTTTTTTAATTGGTGTAATTAGAAATCGATTTGCAATCGAAATTGGAAAACATTGGCATTCCCTTTACCTTTAATAGAAGAAAAAACATTGTTTACCATAAAACGTACAGAAGGATTTAAATACCAATTTAATCCAAGAGTATAATTGGTTTGTTCTCCTCCAAAAACATCTTCATCATTTAAATCAGCATTGGAATAGCGAAAGGCAATTTCCCAAGCACCCAATCCATCTTTGTTAAAGTTCTTTATTGGGTGTACACGTCCAAATCCACCATAAGAACTTCTATAAACTTTGCTCTCTCCAGTTAAGAAATAGCTAATTTGTCCATAGTAGCTAGAAAAATTATACGTGTCAAAATGTGAAGAAATACCAGTGTTAATTTTAGTAGTCAGATATTCTGCCTGAAAAGCAAATCCTTTGTTTACATAAGCAATCTCGTAATTAAAAAGATGCATGTTTTTTACACTGCTAATGGGTCCTGTAAAAAGATATTTTAATCTGCTTAAATGTCCTTCTGGTCTTGAAGAAATTCTATATAACTTAGAGCTAGGAACTCTGTAGCTGTATGCCAAACCAGTATGTAATAATTCTTGTTTTTTATGAATCAATAAACCAGTAGTTCTCGTAGTTATTGCATGTCCGCCATTAGCTGATTTATCATCAGAAGAATTATCTTCATTAAAAAACACTCCCAGTTGTAGAGACAAACGTTTGTTGTAAAAATCATTAAAAAATAAAATTCCGTTGTTTCTTACTTGAAGAAAATCAACAGCAAAAGAACGTTCCATAAAAGTAATGTATTTACTACTCGAAAGTACATCTAATCTAAAAGGTTCTTTTACGTGTCCAACTCTAATGTTTCCTATAAAAGGAATATTTTTAATACCAATATATGCGTCTTTAATATCAGTTTTATTATCACTAAAATCAATAGATAATTTAAAAGCTACATTTCCATAAATATTACCAGAAGTAAAAATTCTTGCTCTTCTTAATTCTGTACCGGATTTTGTTGCTAAAGGATTAAAAGCTGCATCCAGATTATTATCTTGAGAAAAGAATCCGTGATCTACCATAATTCGCCCTCCAAACTTTAACCGAAATTGTTTGTCAGCACTTTCAACACCAAAGCCATTTTTCCAATAAAATGAAAATTGATTTTCTGTTGGTTGTTGAGCAAATCCAGTTACGGAAAATAATACCATAAAAATGGCAAATACTTTTCTAATTGATATCATGTATTATTATCTAAGGTTTTACCTGATGTCGTAAAAACTTTGGCAAAATAACAATTATAGAAACATATTTCATAACATTAAGGTAACATTAGACAAGTATTGTGTTTTTACCTTTGCGAGGTTAAAAAAAGTAATAAAGAATGGGAGATCCATATATATTAATGTTGATAGCATTATCTGTTTTAGCAATCATTGATTTGGTGGTTGGAGTAAGTAATGATGCTGTAAACTTTTTGAACTCTGCAATTGGCTCTAAGGCAATACCAGTAAAGAAAATATTGATTATTGCGAGTATTGGAGTTTTTGTTGGTTCGGTTACATCTAGTGGAATGATGGAGGTTGCAAGAAAAGGAATTTTTGTGCCAAGTGAGTTCTATTTTAATGAGATTATGTACATTTTTATGGCCGTAATGATTACAGATATTTTATTGTTAGATGTCTTTAATTCATTAGGAATGCCAACATCAACTACAGTTTCTATTGTTTTTGAATTATTAGGAGCTGCTGTGGCAATGGCATTGATAAAAATTTATACAACTAAAAGCGGAGAGTCTGCTGCAGATTTAGGAAAGTATATCAATACGGAAACAGCAATGTTTATCATTTTTGGTATTCTGCTTTCGGTAGTGGTTGCCTTTTCTATTGGAGCTATAGTACAGTTTATTTCTAGGTTAGTATACTCGTTTCATATCGAAACAAAGCCCAGTTATATCAATGCAATTTTTGGTGGTTTTGCTATTACTGCAATTACCTATTTTATCGTAATTAAAGGATTAAAAGGAACACCTTATTACAAAGATGTTAAACATCTTATTGAAGGAAATTTATTGGGGATTTTAGCTATTGGCTTTGTATTTTGGTCTTTGATATCTCAAGCATTGATTAGCTTTTTTAAGGTTAATGTCTTAAAATTAATTATCGGAATAGGAACTTTTTCTTTAGCATTGGCTTTTGCTGGAAACGACTTGGTAAACTTTATTGGAGTGCCAATTGCGGCATTAAACTCTTATGAGGCATGGCAATTATCTGGGAAATTGGCTACAGAATTTTCTATGGGAATTTTAGCAGATAAAGTACCTTCTAATGTTTGGTTGTTGTTATTGGCTGGAGGAATTATGGTAGTTACTATTTGGACCTCTAAAAAAGCTAAAACAGTAATTGAAACAGGAATTAATCTTTCTAGACAAGGAGAAGGGCATGAAAAATTTCAACCAAACCCAATGTCTAGAGTTGTAGTAAGAGGAGCAATGGGGTTAAATGCTGGGATTAGCTATATTTTTCCTAAAAAAACATTAGAGTTTATCGATTCTAAATTTCAAAAACCTGTTATAGAATTATCTAAAGATAAATCTTACGAAATGCCAGCTTTTGATTTGGTTAGAGCTTCTGTAAACTTAATTGTAGCCGGAATCTTAATTTCTATTGGTACTTCGTTAAAATTGCCTTTATCTACTACTTATGTAACATTTATGGTAGCAATGGGTACTTCTCTAGCAGATAGAGCTTGGGGTAGAGAAAGTGCTGTGTATAGAGTAGCAGGAGTGTTGAATGTAATTGGAGGTTGGTTTATGACCGCTTTAGTTGCTTTTATTGCTGCAGCTACAGTTGCCTATCTAATCAATTTAGGAGGTATTGCAATGGTGGGTGTTCTTTTATTGGTTGTTTTTGGATTGATTACTAGAAACTCTATCAGACACAGAAAGAAATCTCAAGAAGAAAAGAAGCAAATGTATATTGAAAGAGCTGAATTGATAACCATTAATGGTGTTATTGAAGAAAGTTCAGATCATATTGCAGAAGTAGCTTCTCGAGTAAATAAGTTGTATACAAATGTGGTAAATGATTTAGCAAACCATGATTTAAATAAACTTCGCAAAACAGACAAACATGTTGGGAAGTTAAATGAAGAAATAGACGGATTAAAAGATGGTGTATTCTATTTTATTAAATCATTAGATGATACTTCTGTTCAAGCGAGTAGATTTTACATTTTGGTATTGGGATATTTACAAGATGTAGCACAATCTATTAGTTATATTTCTAGAGCAAGTTTTAAGCATGTAAACAACAATCATAAAAACTTAAAGAAAGGACAGTTAAAAGATTTAAAAGAAATAGACAATCAGTTAACAACCTTAATGGAGCAAGTAAGCGTGGTTTTTGAAAACAGAGCTTTTGATGAGTTGGATGAAATTTTAATTGAAAAAAGAGCCCTACTTAATGATGTATCTGATTCTATTGAAAAACAGGTTTCTCGAATTAGAACTGATGAAACGAGTCCAAAAAATACTACCTTATATTTTAGTATTTTGTTAGAGACAAAAGATTTAGTAGCTGCTTTAATGAGCTTGTTAGAAACGTATCAAGAGTTTCACTTAAGTACTAAAAATATTGACAACTAATAATTGGTTGTTCTAATATTAAAGAAAATCCCGAGTAAAATTACTCGGGATTTTTTTGTGAGTTAGATGATAATGACATCCAAGCAATAATCATTCGTAGTTCTCCCCAAGAATACTCATTACCCAATATTTCTTTTACTTTGGTTAAACTATCAAATCCAGCAACATTTAATAGTCTTTTCGCCTTTTCTATTTTTTTCTTGCTTAAAAATTCACCTATTTCTATTTCACCTAGAGCAATATAATGAGTTAAATGACTTTCTATGGTCCCAATAACCAAGCCTCTTTCTGAAGCAATTTCTTGTGGAGACAAACCACTTTTATAAAGATTAAAGGTTACTTCTTTGCTATTTACTTTCGGATTAATAATTTCTGGCTCATCTTCATTAATTTCAATATTATTTTCACTGCAATAATCTAGTATTATTTCTAGTATTTCTTCTCCATATTCTTGAACACGTACTTTTCCCATACCATTTATTTTACGGAGTTGTTTTGGGGTGCTTGGTAAAAGATCACACATTTCGTACAAGGATTTTTGAGTAAAAACCTGGAAGTGATTTTTGTTTTCTGAAGCAGCAATAGCGTCTCTAAATAACCTCAACTCTTCAAAAAGTTTTACATGTTTTAGAGTAGGAGTAGTCATTGCTTTTTTTCTCTTTGGACTTTCTTGTAAAGAGGCTTTCGCTCTAATCTTAAGATAATTTTTACTAGAAAATTCAGCATCTAATTCTTGAAAACAAAACAGTTTTTGATGCAGTTTCTCATCCAAAGTTTCTAATTGTTTATTAATGTCTTTCTTTACTTGTTTATTATCTGTTGTAAAATGAAGTTGTTTTAAAGGTGTTTTAATATGAGTTTCTGTTTGTTCCTTAAAATAGTTGACTGCTTTTTGATAGCGTTCTTGAATAGTAGTGTTTTCTTCAATAGATTCCGTTTCTATACTTAAATTATATAATTGATTTTTAAAAGAATTGGCAACTTTTAATAAGGGAACAATGCCTTTGTCTTTAATGGTCTCTAAAGGCGCAATTATGTTTCCTTCTAAAGAAGATTTGTTAGTATAATAAAGGTCAATTAAACGTTTCGTTGGAGCTAAAAAAGAATGGTAATTAAACAACTCTGCAATTTGATTTAATTGAAACTGCTTTTTAGAATGCTCTAAATCTTGTGCTGTAGGTTCATTTTCTTCTACATAAGTATTGAAAGAGTTTACTGTAGTATCATTAACTATACTTGTACTTTTTATGGGGGTTTTTAAAACGATTCCTTCTAGGGTTTTACATCTACTAAGTGCTACATAAGTTTGTCCGTGTGCAAAAGAAGCTTCAGCATCTATAATGGCTTTGTCAAAAGTTAAACCTTGACTTTTGTGTATGGTAATTGCCCAAGCCAAACGCAAAGGAACTTGTGTATAAGAACCCTCAAGGACTTCGGTAATTTCTTCTGTTTTTTTATCTAAAGAATATTGGATATTTTCCCAAGTTTCTACATCAACCTTAATAATATCATCTTCTGAACATTTAACAGTTACTGTATTTTCATTTAAAGCAATAATACTTCCTATTTTACCATTATAATACCGTTTTTCAAAAGAGCTATCGTTTTTAATAAACATAACTTGAGCTCCTACTTTTAAAGTTAAATGCTCATCATTTGGGAAATTCTTTTCACTAAAATTCTTAAAAATTTCTGCAGTATAAGTTTTTTCATCAGTAGCTAGTTTTTGTAATTGTTGCTGATTGATAGTAGCAGCTTTTTGATTGTGTGTGGTTAAAGTAATATAGCCATCTCCTTCTTTGGTTTCAAAATTAGGTTGGTATTGTTGATTTAATAAATCAAATGAAGTTTGAGAAAGTGAATTGTTTCTAACTTCATTTAAGATTTGAATAAATGCTTGGTTTTGCTGTCTGTAAATATGCTTTAACTCAATACAAATAGCCTGCGCTTCACGATAGGATTTACTACTAAAAAAATAAGCATTTTGATAGTGGTTTCTAAGTAAATTCCATTCGTCAGGTTTAATTACAGGAGAAAGCTGTTGTAAATCTCCAATCATTAAAACTTGTACGCCGCCAAATACTTTAGTTCTGTCTCTATATCTTCGTAAAACTTCATCAATTCCATCCAAAACATCTGCTCGAACCATACTTATTTCATCAATAATGACTAAATCTAATGATTTGATAATATCAATTTTTGTTTTGCTAAATTTTCGTTGAATTCTATCAGAATATGGACTTTGTATATTTGGTAAAATAGGGCCAAAAGGTAGTTGGAAAAATGAGTGAATGGTGACTCCTTTTGCATTAATGGCAGCAACACCTGTAGGAGCAACGATAACCATTCGTTTTAAAGAGTTTGTTTTTATTTGATGTAAGAAAGTTGTTTTTCCAGTACCAGCTTTCCCAGTTAAAAACAAATTTCTATCGGTCTTTTCAATAAAATTAAATGCAAGCTCAAGCTCTTTGTTAAATGACATAGAATTACAATAGCTATATATGTTGATCAATTAAAATTGTATTACCATCAGGGTCAAAAAAGACAATACTTGTTGGGCCAGAAGTGCTAGTGTCTGCTTCTTGTTCTAATTTGATATGATTGGCTTTTAAATGTTGCTGAATGCTTCTTACATCATCAAATGTATCTAAAGTATTGGCATTTTCATCCCAACCAGGATTAAAGGTGAGAATATTATTTTCAAACATCCCGTAAAACAATCCTACTAAGGCATTTCCATTTTTCATGATAAGATAATTCATGTCCATACTTCCTGCAAAAACAATAAAGCCTAATGTTTCATAAAAATCTTTAGATTTTTGTAGATTTTTTACTGCTAAACTGATAGAAAATGCTCCTAGTTTCATGACGTAAATGGTTTTAAGTTGAATTTAAAGATAAGGAAAGTTCGTATGAAACGAATCATATAACAATTGATTTTTGAATTTGTTACAAATCAAAAGCCCATACATTCGTATGGGCTTTTGATAGGTATCTAAATAAAACCAAAATTTGGCTTATAATTCTAGTGCTTTTTTAATGTCGTTGTCCATTAATAATTCTACTGGATTCTCTAAAGCTTCTTTAACAGCTACTAAGAAACCAACAGATTCACGTCCATCAATAATTCTATGATCATAAGATAGGGCAACATACATAATTGGTTGAATGACTACTTCACCATTAACAGCCATTGGTCTGTTTACAATATTATGCATTCCTAAAATTCCACTTTGTGGAGGGTTGATAATAGGAGTTGATAACATAGAGCCAAATACACCACCATTGGTAATTGTAAAAGTACCTCCAGTCATTTCATCAACAGTAATTTGTCCGTCTCTAGCTCTTAATGCTAATCGTTTTACTTCGCTTTCTACACCTCTAAAAGAAAGGTTTTCTGCATTTCTAATTACAGGAACCATTAATCCTTTTGGTCCAGAAACAGCAATAGAAATATCTTGGAAATCATGCATTACTTTGTAATCTCCATCAATCATAGAGTTTACATCTGGATACATTTTTAATGCTCTAACTACAGCTAAAGTAAAGAAAGACATAAAGCCTAAACCAACTCCGTGCTTGTCTTTAAATTCTTCTTTAAACTGAGAACGTAAGTCGAAAATTGGTTGCATATTAACTTCGTTAAATGTAGTTAACATGGCAGTTTCATTCTTTACAGAAACCAAACGTTGTGCAACTTTTCTACGTAACATAGAAAGTTTCTTGCGTTCAGAACCACGAGAACCATTGGCAGGTTGTGTTCCCATACTTGGCACTGCATTTTCTGCATCATTTTTAGTAATTCTTCCAGCTTTGCCTGTACCGCTAACTGTAGCTGCATCAATTCCTTTTTCAGCTAATATTTTTTTAGCTGCAGGAGAAGCTGTTCCTGTAGCATAGGTTTTAGTTTCTTGTTTTGTTGCAGCAACTTCTGTTTTAGGAGCTTCTTTAGTTTCTTCTTTGGCAGGGGTAGCAGCACCTTCTGGTTTAGCTGCATCCATATCAATTAAACAAACTACTGCACCAACGGCTACAGCATCTCCTTCTTCAGCTTTTAAAGTAATTACTCCGCTTTCTTCTGCTGGTAATTCTAAGGTCGCTTTATCAGAATCTACTTCTGCAATCGGTTGATCTTTTTCTACATAGTCTCCATCTTCAACTAACCAAGTTGCAATTTCTACTTCTGTAATTGATTCCCCCGGAGAAGGAACTTTCATTTCTAAAATCATCAGTACTAAATTTTATTTTTTCTCTGAATTTCTAAATATTATTTAATCAAAAACTTTGGCTATTACTTTTTGATGTCTCTTTTTAAATCTTGCGCTTGATCCAGCAGCAGGAACTGCATGGTATTCTCTTGAAGCGACTTCCAATCTCAATGTAGGGAATCGTTCTAACATATAGCTCCAAGCTCCCATGTTTTTTGGTTCTTCTTGCGCCCAAACAAATCGTTTAGCGTTAGGATACCCTTTAACAACAGCTTCTAATTGCTCTTCATGTAGTGGAAATAATTGCTCTATTCTTACCAAAGCAATATCTTCTCTACCATTCTTTTCACGTTCTTCTAATAAGTCATAATAGAATTTACCCATACAGAAAACCACTTTCTCTACTTTTGATTTGTCTACCAAAGTATCGTCAATAACTTCTTGGAATGTACCAGTAGCTAAATCTTCTATAGGATTTACCGCTTTAGGATGACGTAACAAGCTTTTTGGTGTAAATACAATTAAAGGTTTTCTAAAATCACGTTTCATCTGACGACGTAATAAGTGATAAATATTTGCTGGTGTTGTACAGTTAGCAACTGTCATATTATCTACAGCACATAATTGTAAATAACGCTCTATTCTAGCAGACGAATGCTCAGAACCTTGTCCTTCATAACCATGAGGTAATAAAACTACCAATCCGTTTTGTAATTTCCACTTGTCTTCAGCAGCAGAAATATATTGGTCAAACATAATTTGGGCACCATTAGAAAAATCTCCAAACTGTGCTTCCCAAATGGTTAAACTATTAGGAAAAGCCATAGCATAACCATAATCAAATCCTAACACACCATATTCTGATAAGTGTGAATTAAAAATGGACATCGTCCCTTTATTATTTGGATTTGTATTTAAAAGGTTGATTCTTTCTTCAGAGTTTTCGTCGCGTAAAATTGCATGACGATGCGAGAAGGTACCTCTTTCCACATCTTGTCCAGAAATACGAATATTATACCCTTCTTCTAATAAAGAACCATAAGCTAAGGTTTCTGCCATTCCCCAATCTAGTGAGTTGTTTTCAAAAACCATTTTATCTCTACCTTTTAAAATTCGTTCTGCTTTACGTACAAATTTTACATTTTCAGGTGTGGTAGAAACTACTTTTGCTATTCCTTTTAATTTATCAGCCTCATAAGTTGTGTCTACTGCTTTTAACATGGCATCTTTTCCTTGTCTAGGAAAATCTTTCCAAGTAGTTTGCATAAATTCTCTAACCTTAGAGGTTGTATCTTCTTTAGATTTATCAAACTCAGCTTCTAACATCGATTTAAAATCTGATGTAATTTGAGTTAAATATTCTTGTGTGATTGATCCTTCAGCTAATAATTGATTGGCATAAATATCTTTAAGATTTTTATGCTTTGCAATTGCTTTGTATAGGTTTGGTTGGGTAAAACGAGGCTCATCACCTTCGTTGTGTCCGTATTTTCTGTATCCTAATAAGTCAATAAAAATATCACGCTTAAACTTCATTCTAAATTCAATTGCGATTTCCATTGCATGACAAACAGCTTCTACATCATCTGCATTAACATGTAAAACAGGAGATAAGGTAACTTTAGCTACATCTGTACAATAAGTACTAGAACGAGCATCTAAATAATTGGTGGTAAATCCAACTTGGTTATTTACAACAACATGAACAGTACCTCCAGTTTTATAACCGTTTAACTGTGCCATTTGTGTTACTTCATATACAATTCCTTGTCCAGCAATAGCAGCATCACCATGAACAACTATAGGTAATATTTTAGAATCGTCTCCGTCGTATTTTTTGTCAATTTTAGCTCTAACAATTCCTTCAGTAACAGCATCTACTGTTTCTAAGTGTGAAGGGTTTGGCACTAAATTCATTTTGATGGTATTCCCATCTTTATAGGTTTTACTTAAGGTAAGTCCTAAGTGATATTTTACATCTCCATCTAGGTTTTCATCTTCAAAATCTTTCCCTTCAAACTCATTAAATAATTCGCGAACAGGTTTTTTAAAGATGTTTACCAAGGTGTTTAATCTACCACGATGCGCCATTCCTAATACGCATTCTTTAACACCATATTTTTCTGCGGCATCACGCAATAAAACACTTAATCCTGGAATTAATGCTTCACCTCCTTCTAAAGAAAAACGTTTTTGACCTACATATTTTGTTTGTAAAAAGCTTTCAAATCCAACTGCTTGATTTACTTTTTGTAAAATGTATTTTTTTGCATCAGCAGTGTAGTTTGGTAAATTATCGTTTTGATTCAAACGATTTTGCCACCATTTTAACTCTTCAGGATTTCTTAAATACATGTATTCAACACCAATAGAATTACAATAAATATTTTCTAAGTGTTGTATAATCTCAGCTAGAGATTTAGGGCCGATTCCTAAAATATCTCCTGCATTAAAAACGGTTGCTAAATCGTTATTAGATAAACCGAAGTTTTCTAGTGCTAATGTTGGAGCGTACTTTCTTCGTTCTCTAACAGGATTGGTTTTTGTAAATAAATGTCCACGTGTTCTGTAACCATTTATTAAATCTATTACTAAAAATTCTTTACGTACTTCTTCTGGAACTTCAGCAGAAATATCTTCATCATCAGTTAAAGAGTAGTTTTCATTAGCTAAATCATAACCTTGAAAAAAGCTTCTCCAACTTGGTTCTACCGCATCAGGATTTTTTAGATATTGCTCGTATAAATCGGCAATAAAACCTGTGTGTGCTGCATTTAAGAACGAAAATTTGTCCATATATTTATATAATACTTTGTGTATAAGAATATAACTTGAGCAAAAATACAACTTTTGCTAAAAAGGGGCTTTCTTTTTTACTTTTATTACAAGAAAAATTATTTCTTTTTTTTTGAAAAAAGTTTGGAGGTTTTTTAAAAAGATTTATATTTGCACTCGCAAAACGAATAGTATTGCAAACTCCTCCTTAGCTCAGTTGGTTAGAGCATCTGACTGTTAATCAGAGGGTCCTTGGTTCGAGCCCAAGAGGGGGAGCAAAAAAAGCCTTAACATTTAATGTTAAGGCTTTTTTTATTTCTATTAATTATCAGGGTTTTAACCGTGATAAATTATTGTTCTTTTATCCAGTTTATAATGAATTGTAAAGGAGCTTTTTCCATATTATAAGGATCTTTGTATTCTTTTCCTTTTTTTAAATAATGGTTTAATCCTTTGAATGTTTTTACTGTAAAATTTTGTTTTTGTAAAGAATTAAACTTTTTGACAGTGCTTTTGTAATCAATTTTATCGTCTTTCTCTCCAACAACAACTAAACTTGGTTGATTTATTTGATCGTAAACTTCTTCAATGTCTTGTCGAATTAAATCTTTGTACCAGTCCCAATAATAAGGTGTAAATAGTCTTTTTAATTGATGTTCTTTTAAATAGGCTTTGGCTTTATTATTGGCAATACTATCATTTGAGTACTTATAAATGATTTGGTTAATTGCTTTTACATGTTTTGGTCTTGACTTTTTAGTGTCTCCTTTTCCTCCAAATTTGAAAATACTTCTTAAGTTTTTTCTTGATGCTTGGTAAGCAAATAAATTTGCAATTTGCTCAGGTGGACTAGCTATAAAAACATAAAAATCTGCTGTGGTTCCAAGTTTAATACTATTAAGGATAATAGCACCGCCTAAGCTATGTCCAATAAAACCAAATTTTTTATTTTTTAGTAATGTCGTTTTTTTTAAATGAGAAACAATGCTTTTTAATTCAATATCTAAGCCAGTTAAACCTTCGTAAAATTTTCCTCCAGATTTTCCAACACCTTTGTCGTCAAATCTAAATACTGCAATATTATTTTTAATAAGAGTATTTGAAAGTTTGTGGTGACTTAACCGATTATCTTTACCAGAGCCAGGAATAATCACAATAATTTTATTGAAGTTTTTTTTGGGGTAAATTAAGGTGCCACTTAAGTTTATTGAGTCATTTTCTATAGGAATTGTGTATTCTTTTTCTAATTGTGCTTTGGCGTTAAAAGAAGATAGAATAAGAAGAATTATAAATATGTATTTCATAAACATAAAAATAACTCGATATGTAAAATATTACTGCTAAAGCAACGTTAAAATAGTCTCGTTTATTTGAGAACTTGTTAATGCTTAACTTTTATAACAAGACCTAAAAAAATCCCACAATTTGTGGGATTTTTTGTAGATACTATTAAATTTTTATTTGCCTGTCTATTTGTTGATCTAAGGAGATGAATGTTTCAGTTCTAGCCACTCCTTTAATTGTTTGAATATCGTGATTTAGAAGGTGCATTAAATCTTCGTTGTTTTTACACATCATTTTAATAAAGATAGCATAGTTTCCGGTAGTATAATGACTTTCAACTACTTCAGGGATTTCTTTTAATCTCTTTATTGCCGAATTATACATGCTTGCTGAATCTAAGAAAATACCAATAAAAGCAGTAGTTGTATACCCTAAAGCTTTTGGGTTTAATACCATTTTAGAGCCAACAATAAGTTCTGAGTATTCTAATTTTCTTAATCTTTGATGAATTGCTGCTCCAGAAATCCCCACTTCTCTTGCGATAGTTAAAATTGGAGTTCTTGCATCTTCAACCAAACGTTTGATAATAATCTTATCAATACCGTCTATTTTAATACCTTCTACCATTAAGTTTGTTTGTTTAGTTATTTTTGGGGAGTGTAAATATAAAAAAAATTGAGATATATAACTATATCTCAATTTTTTATTTATAAAATAAACTAAATTATTTATTTATCCTTTCATTTTGAAGTCTTCCATAAATTTAGTAGTGTAGTTTCCAGAAAGATAATCTGGATGTTCCATTAATTGTCTATGGAAAGGAATAGTAGTTTTTACTCCTTCAATTACAAACTCATCTAAAGCTCTTTTCATTTTATTAATTGCTTCTTCTCTTGTTTGAGCAGTAACAATTAATTTTGCGATCATAGAATCATAGTTAGGCGGAATCATATATCCAGCATAAACATGAGTATCCATTCTTACGCCATGACCTCCAGGTGCATGGAAAGTTGTGATTTTTCCTGGTGCAGGTCTAAAATCATTAAATGGGTCTTCTGCATTAATTCTACATTCTATAGAGTGCATTTGTGGGTAGTAGTTTTTGCCAGAAATTGGTACTCCAGCAGCCACTAAAATTTGCTCTCTAATTAAGTCGTAGTCTACAACTTCTTCTGTAATTGGGTGTTCTACCTGAATTCTTGTATTCATTTCCATAAAGTAGAAATTACGGTGTTTGTCTACTAAGAATTCTACGGTTCCTGCACCTTCATATTTGATAAACTCAGCCGCTTTTACTGCAGCTTCTCCCATAGCATCACGTAATTCATCTGTCATGAACGGAGAAGGAGTTTCTTCTGTTAATTTTTGATGACGACGTTGAACAGAACAGTCTCTTTCTGATAAGTGACATGCTTTACCAAAAGAATCTCCTACAACTTGAATCTCAATATGTCTAGGTTCTTCAATTAGTTTTTCTAAGTACATTCCGTCATTTCCAAAAGCAGCTTTGGCTTCTTGTCTAGCAGAGTCCCAAGCATCTTTTAGGTCTTCTTTTTTCCAAACAGCACGCATTCCTTTACCACCACCACCGGCAGTAGCTTTTAACATTACTGGGAAACCAGCTTCATCAGCTAATTTTTCACATTCTTTATAGTCAGGGATAATTCCTTCAGAACCAGGAATACATGGTACACCAGCGGCAATCATTGTTGCTTTTGCAGAAGCTTTGTCTCCCATTTGGTCGATCATAGCTCCAGTTGCTCCAATGAATTTTATTCCATGTTCTGCACATAAATTAGAAAACTTAGCATTTTCAGCTAAAAATCCATAACCTGGGTGAATGGCATCTGCATTAGTAATTTCTGCAGCTGCTATAATGTTAGACATTTTTAAGTAAGATTCGCTACTTGGGGCAGGTCCAATACAAACAGCTTCATCAGCAAACTTTACATGTAAGCTTTCTGCATCAGCAGTAGAATATACTGCAACTGTTTTAATTCCCATCTCTTTACAGGTTCTAATTACACGTAGTGCAATTTCACCTCTATTGGCGATTAATATTTTTTTAAACATACCTTGTGTTTTGAGTTATGCTCAATTACTAAACAGAGAATATTTAGTGTAGTAATTGATGAAAAATTATGATGGATCTACTAAGAATAGTGGTTGATCAAACTCTACTGGAGAAGCATCATCTACTAAAACTTTAACGATTTTACCTGAAACTTCAGATTCAATTTCGTTAAATAATTTCATAGCTTCAATAACACATACAGTATCTCCAGCGCTAATTGTGCTACCTACTTCTACAAAAACAGGTTTGTCTGGAGAAGGTTTTCTGTAAAATGTTCCAATAATCGGAGATTTTACAGTGATATAGTTAGAATTGTCTTCTTCGTTGCTTGTTGGTGCGGCAGCAGCTGGAGCGTCATTAGTTGCAGCAGGTGCAGCAGCTGGTACAGGCATTTGTGGCATTGCTGCCATAGGGTTTGCTTGTACAATAGTTGTTTCGGTTTTAGAAGCACCGGTTTTTATGGTAATTTTTACATCTTCCATTTCTAGTTTTACTTCATTTGCACCAGATTTTGCTACAAATTTGATAAGACTTTGAATCTCTTTAATATCCATAATACTTAAATTTTAGTTGTTAGTTTGTGAGTTATATGCCCATTTTAGATAAATAGCTCCCCATGTGAAGCCTCCTCCAAAAGCGGCAAAAATTAAATTATCTCCTTTTTTTAATTGATTTTCATAATCGGCTAGTAATAGTGGTAGTGTTCCAGATGTGGTATTTCCATATTTGTGAATATTTACCATTACTTTATCGCTTTCTAAGCCTACTCTATTAGCTGTAGCTTCGATTATTCTTTTATTTGCTTGGTGTGGTGCTAACCATTGAATATCTTCTTTTGTAAGATTGTTTCTAGTTAACATCTTTTCGGCTACATCTGCCATATTAGAAACAGCAAATTTAAAAACTGTTCTTCCTTCTTGGTGTACAGAGTGTAATCCTTGTTTTATAGTTTCTTCAGAAGTAGGTAAAATAGAACCTCCAGCATCGATCTTTAAAAATTCTCTTCCTTGACCATCACTTCTTAAGTACTCATCTTGTAAGCCTAACCCTTCTGTATTTGGTTCAAATAATGCAGCACCAGCACCATCACCAAAAATAATACAAGTTGCTCTGTCTGTATAATCAATAATTGAAGACATTTTATCTGCTCCAATTAGTAATACGCTTTTATACCTTCCAGATTCTATGTAACTAGATGCTGTAGACATACCATATAAAAAACTAGAACACGCAGCTTGCAAATCGTAAGAAAAAGCATTCGTAGCTCCAATTTGAGTAGCTACATAAGCTGCTGTTGAGGCAACTGGTAAATCTGGAGTTGCTGTTGCAACTAATACCAAATCTATATCTAAGGGGTTTTTGTTTGATTTTTGAAGAAGATCTTCTGCAGCTTTGATTGCCATAAAAGAAGTTCCTTTGCCTTCTTCTTTTAAGATTCTTCTCTCTTTAATTCCTGTTCTGGTAGTAATCCATTCATCGTTGGTGTCTACCATTGTTTCTAACTCTTTATTAGTTAGAACATACTCGGGAACATATTTACCTACTGCGGTAATAGCGGCAGTTGTTTTTGTCATGATAATACCTTAATTATTTAAAGTATGCTTATTAAAAGCAATGTTCAAAGAAATGAAATTTTTTTAAATTTTTGACTAAAAAACATCAAAAACGATTCATTTTAATAAAAAAACAAAAAAAAACTCTCAAAATAGAGAGTTTTGTGATATTTATAATCGATAGTTCTTAAGCTTCTGCTGATGCAGATTCTAAAACAACTTGACCTCTGTAATATAATTTACCTTCATGCCAGTGAGCTCTGTGGTATAAATGAGCTTCTCCTGTTGTTGGGTCTACGGCAATTTGAGGAACACTCGCTTTGTAGTGAGTTCTTCTCTTATCTCTTCTAGTTTTAGAAATTTTTCTTTTTGGATGCGCCATTTTATGTCTTTTTTTCTGTTATTAAACTTTTTAATTTATCCCATCTTGGGTCTACATCATCTGTAGCTTTATCTTCATCTACTCTTAACGTATCTAATTTTTTTACTGCTTCTGATTCCATGGTTCCATCCAATACTTTTGGATGTACTCTTTTTAATGGTACGTTTAATACAATCATTTCATAAATGTATTGAGCTACATTTAATTGAAATTCTGAATGAGGAAGAATTAATATTTCTTCGTTATCATCATTGTATTCATCTCCAAATTTTACAATAAGAGATAATGTAGCGTTGATTTCTTGATCAAAAGGTTCACCACTCACATCGCAAGTAACATTTACAGTACCTTTGGCAGTAAAAGTTAATTGTAGCATGGTGCTTTTTTTGTCAAATGCTAACTGTACATTAATATCGGTATCAAAATACTCGTCAAAATTAAAAGCGTCAAAGAACGTTTTGTCAATCTGATACTCAAATAAATGACTTTTTTCTTTTAATCCTACGAAAGGGATATTGAATTGTTTCAAGTCTTTCATTTAAAAAATCAATTTGAGCGTGCAAAGATATAAAAAAATGTTTTATTTTATAATGTTTCTTTAAAAAAGAAATTTAATCTATTTATTTAGTCTCAAGCACGTTATGGGTTAACATTGTATGCTCTTTTCTTTTTCTAAAAATATCTAAAGCTGTAAAAAGTGCTTCTTTAAATGATGTTGGGTTTGCTTCGTTTTTTCCTGCGATTTCATAAGCAGTTCCGTGATCTGGTGAGGTTCTAATTTTAGATAGTCCAGCAGTGAAATTAACTCCGTTTCCAAAAGATAATGCTTTGAATGGCGCTAAACCTTGGTCATGATACATGGCTAAGATACCGTCAAATTGTTGGTAAGTGTTAGATCCGAAGAAACCATCTGCAGCATAAGGACCAAAAACTAATTTTCCTGATTGGTTAATTTTTTTGATTGTTGGTCTAATTATTTCATCATCTTCTTTGCCAATTACACCTTTATCGCCACAATGAGGATTTAATCCTAATACAGCAATTTTTGGTTTATTTATACCAAAATCTTCTTTTAGAGATTTGTGTAAAATATCAACCTTCTTTTTAATTAATGAAGGTTTAATTTTTTTAGATACTTGAGAAATTGGTATGTGTCCAGTGATTAAACCTACTCTTAAGTTTTCAGAAATTAAAATCATAAGACTTTCCCCTTCCAATTCGTTTTCTAAATATTCTGTATGGCCAGGGAATTTAAAATCTTCAGATTGTATATTATCTTTATTTATTGGTGCGGTTAGTAATAAATCAACATCATTATTGTTAAGATGCTTTACGGCAGTTTCTAGTGATTTATAAGCATATTTTCCTGAGTCTTCACTAGCGTTTCCAATGCTTAAAGAAACTTCTTCTTTCCAAACATTAAATACATTTACTTTATTGTGGTTAATTTGACCAATGTTATTTATGCTGTGTAAATGAATGTCGTTTTTAAGTAGTTTCTTATGAAAAGAAATGGTTTTTGTTGAACCAAAAAGAACTGGTGTACAAAAATCTAACATCCTTTTATCTTGAAATGTTTTAAGGATTACTTCTATTCCTATTCCGTTCAAATCACCAATAGAAATTCCGACAACTATTTTTTCTGATTTATCCATAATTTATGGTACAATATTATTAGTTTTGATTCATGCAAAAATAACTAAATAAAATTTAGAATTCATGTTTACAGGTATTATTGAGACTTTAGGAAAAATAGAGAATGTTGTTAGAGAAAAAGAGAATTTACACTTAACGGTATCTTCTGTTTTTACCAATGAATTAAAAATAGATCAAAGTGTTGCGCATAATGGAGTTTGTTTAACGGTGGTTTCTATTGATGAAGAAAAATATACTGTTACTGCTATAAAGGAAACTTTAGAAAAAACAACCATTGGTTCTTTAGTGCAAGGAGAGTTGGTTAACTTGGAACGAGGTATGAAATTGGGAGATCGATTGGATGGACATATTGTTCAAGGACATGTTGATGAAACAGGCGAATGTGTTGCCATTGTGGAAGATGGAGGAAGTACCATTTTTACATTCGAATATCATTCTGAGAAAAATAATATTACCATTGAGAAAGGTTCGATAACCATAAACGGTGTTAGTTTAACAGTTGTTAATTCTCAAAAAAATAGATTTAGTGTTGCAATTATTCCGTTTACATTAGAGCATACTACTTTCTCGCATTTAAAAAAGGGAGATAAGGTAAACTTAGAATTTGATGTAATCGGTAAATATGTATGTAGATTACAAGCCTTAAGAGATTAACTTAGTTTCTCTTAATTTTTTTTACTGCTAAAAAGATACCTGCTATAAATAGCCAAAAAACACCTCCATCAATTGGAAGTCCTGGCGGTGGTGGTGGCGGTATTGGAGGAGGGACGGCCTGACCAAAAGTAATAGTTGTGAATAAAACAACCATTAAAGATGTAAGTTTTATTTTTCTTTCCATTTTTTTATAATCCCCCGTATTAAACCTTACTAAAATAGGTAAAATTCTGTGAATATTAACAAAACTTAAAAAAGTGGACCCAGAAGGGCTCGAACCTTCGACCCCCTGATTATGAGTCAGGTGCTCTAACCAACTGAGCTATGGGTCCTCTCTAAAGTTTGGCAAAACTACTATCTTTTTTGTATTACACCAAACTAAAATGTTGTTTTCTTATACCTTTCTTGTTATTAAAGACTTTCCAAATAGATATAAACCTTCTTTAGAGTCTTTGCTAATATCCATGGTTTCTAACAGGCTAAAAGCTTTTTCGCTATAGGTATTTATTTGATTTTTAATGTGTTTAGGGATTTCTAATTTATTAAAAATACTTTTTGTTTGCTCAATTTTAGAAAAATTATCCTCTAGTTTTCTTTCAAATAGATTCTCTAAAATATTTTTATCTGTAGCATCTGCTAATTCTAAGGCCTTTAGATATAGGTATGTTTTTTTGTTTTCGATGATGTCTCCTCCTACTTGTTTTCCAAAGGTTTCTGGGTTTCCGTAAGTATCTAGATAATCGTCTTGTAATTGAAAGGCAATTCCAAGATTTAATCCGAAGTCGTATAATTTTTGAGCTTCTTCTTCTTTAGCTTCGCTAACAATCGCTCCCATTTTTAGTGCCGCACCAATTAGTACAGATGTTTTTAAAGAAATCATTTTAATGTATTCTTCAATGGTAACATCATTTCTAGTTTCAAAATCAACATCTAATTGTTGCCCATCACAAACTTCAATAGCTGTTTTGCTAAATAATTTGGCTAGCTTTTGAAAAATGATTGGAGGGTAGTTTTCAAAATATTGATAGGCTAAAATTAACATAGCGTCTCCAGAGAGTATACCTGCATTGATATTCCATTTTTCATGTACTGTTTGATTTCCTCTTCTTAAAGGGGCATCGTCCATAATATCATCATGAACTAAAGTGAAATTGTGAAACATTTCAATGGCATAAGCTGCCGGAAGAGCTATTTTAAAATCTTTAGCAAAAACATGAGCCGCCATTAAAGTTAAGATGGGTCTAATTTTTTTACTACTTAAACCAAGAATGTACTCGATAGGTAAGTACAGGTTTTTAGGTTCTTTGTTGAAATCTTGCTTTTTTTTGTACAAGTTAAACTCTTCTCGAAATATACTTAAGTCCAATGTAAAATATTTTATGGGCAAATGTAGTACATTTTACTTAGTTTATTCTAATGTTAAATTATTATTAATACTTTGGAAACTTTTTTTGTTTCTAAAGTTTCCATTCGTATATTTGCACCCGATTTATGAAAGAAAATATATTACATAAAGCTGCAGATATGTTTTTAAGCCTTGGGTTTAAAAGCGTAACAATGGATGATATTGCTGCCGAATTGGGAGTTTCTAAGAAGACATTATACAAGTATTTCTCTAATAAGATGGAATTGGTAGAGGCTTCTATAGAAACGGTTCAACATACAATTGATGAGGCAATATTTAATGTAAAAAGTAAAAACTACAATGCCATTGAAGAAGAATTTGCAATTAAGTCGATTTTTAAAGACATGTTTAAAAATGCAAAAACTTCTCCAATGTTTCAATTAAAAAAATACTATCCAGAAACGTATCAGAAATTAGTTGAGCGAGAAGTGTGTGTATTTGAAGACTGTAACTTAGATAATTTAAACAAAGGAAAAGAACAAGGACTATATAGAAAAGAAATAAACAACCAATTAATTGCGAAATTCTACTTTACACTAATTTTTGAAATTTTTGAGAATGAAACTCTTGGAAAAAACATGCAAGAGGTATTAAAGTTAGAATACAAGGTCTTAGAATACCACATTAGAGCTATTGCTACCCCTAAAGGAGTAAAGGAATTAGAAAATCAATTGAAAATTAATTTTCTAGAATTATAAAAGCTAGTTGCGTGTAATTTTTGGACACTTACCTAGCTTACACAAAAACAATTATAAATAATAATCAACCAAAAAATGCAAAATAAATTAATAGTACTTTTTAGTATATGTTTTATTGGCTTGGCTTCTGCTCAAGAAAGTAAAGAAAAATTTTCTTTAGATGAAGCCGTAAGATTTGCTATTAAAAACAACTATGAAGCAAAGACAGCAAAAAATAATATTGATGCTGCAAAACAAAAAAAATGGGAGACAACGACCATTGGATTGCCACAAATTAGTGGTAAAGTAGATTATCAGAGCTGGTTAAAGCAACAACTTTCTCTTTTGCCAGGAGAGTTAGCTGGAGGAGCTCCAGGAACATTTGTAGCTGTGCCATTTGGAACGAAACAAACCATGAATGCTACTGTAACATTAAATCAATTAATTTTTGATGGATCTTATTTAGTAGGATTGCAATCTGCTAAAACCTATTTAAAGATTTCTGAACAAGCAAAAGAGAAAACAGAATTAACAATTAGAGAAGCTGTAATTAATGCTTACGGAAATGTTTTGGTAGCAGAAAAGAGCATCGGAATTTTAGAAAGTAACTTAAAGATTTTAAAGAAAAATTTAAATGATACTCAGAAAATTTATAAAAACGGACTAAATGAAGAAGAAGATGTTGAGCAATTACAAATTACATTAGCGAGTGTTAAGAGTCAATTAAATAGAACCAAAAGATTAAAAAATATTGGTTATAAAATGTTGAACTTATCTATGGGAAGATCTATAGAGAAACCATTAGAATTGACTGACAATTTAGATTCGCTAATTGAAAGAAACATTAGTTTATCTTTATTAAGTACAGAATTTAAGTTAAAGAATCATATTGACTTTAAAATAGCTGAGAACGATAAAGAAAGTAAAAGATTGCTTGTAAAATTAGAGCAAAGTAAAGCTTTACCAAGATTAAGTGCTTTTGTAAATTTTGGATACGCAGGTAATGCAAACTCATTTGAATTCTTAAATAGGAGTCAAAAATGGTTTGATTCTTCTTTGTTAGGAATAAGTTTAGATATTCCTATTTTTAGTAGTTTTCAAAGAAGATCAAAAACTCAGCAAGCAAAGATAGAGTTAGAAAATTCTGATATCAAGCTAACACAGATAAAAGAGCAATTGAGTTTAGAAGTTGCAAAAGCAAAAAGTGATTATCAGTTTAGTATTGAAGAATACAATTCTGCAAGAAAAAATTTAAGATTAGCAGAGAGAATAGAGAAAAAACAACAAGTAAAATTCTTTGAAGGAGTTTCTACAAGTTTTGATTTATCTCAAGCGCAAAATCAATTATATACTCAACAACAAAATTATATACAATCAATGCTAGATGTAATTGCTAAAAAAGCAGCATTAGAAAAAGCATTAAACATCCCAACAAAATAATATATCAGGCATGAAAACAATTTATACATTATTATTTGCAGCAGTATTATTGGTCTCTTGTGGAGAAAAACAAGCAGCATCAATTAATGATATTATCGCAACAGATGATATTTCACAAATAAAAGCTAAAAAAGCAGAAATTGAAGCCAAACAACAAGCTCTAGATGAAGAGTTAAAGTTGTTAAATAGTAAGTTAGATGCTTTAGATACCAACAAAAAAGTACCATTAATTACCACTTTTGTTGTTAAAGAACAGGTGTTTACACACTTTTTAGAATTGCAGGGAAGTGTAGAAACAAAGCAAAACATTTTAATATATCCAGAAATGCCTGGAATTATTGAAGAGATTTTAGTAAAAGAAGGACAGTCTGTTAAAAAAGGAGATGTTTTAGCAAGAATTAAAGATGGTGGTTTAAGCGATCAGCTAGCACAGTTAGAAACGCAAACAGAATTGGCAAGAACAACTTTTGAACGTCAGAAAAGATTGTGGAGTCAGAAAATTGGTTCTGAAATGCAATATTTACAAGCTAAAGCTCAATATGAATCACAAACAAAATCAGTAGAGCAATTAAAAAGTCAAATTGAGAAAACTTTAATTTTAGCACCTTTTGATGGAGTTATTGACGATGTAATTAAAGAAACAGGAACGGTTGTTGCTCCTGGTCAAGGATCTGAAATATTTAGAATTGTAAACTTATCAAACATGTACATCACCACAGATGTTCCAGAAAGATATATTGCTAGTATTACTAAAAACAAAAAGGTAAAAGTAGAATTTCCTGTGTTAGGAGAATCATTAACTAGTTCAGTTAATCAGGTTGGAAGCTTTATCAACCCAAACAATAGATCATTTAAGATTGAGGTTCCTGTTCCAAATAAAAGCGGAAATATTAAACCTAATTTAACAGCAAAGATTCAAATTAACGATTACACAAATAAGAACGCCATCTTAATTCCGCAAAGTATTATCTCAGAAAATGCAAATGGAGAACAATTTGTATATGTGGTAAAAAATAAGAAGGCAAATAAAGAAGCTGTTGCTACAAGAGTAATTATCAAGACAGGTAAAACTCAAGGTGATGTAATTGAAGTATTACATAATTTACCAGCTGGAACAGAAATTATTGAAGAAGGAGCACGTAGTGTTAACAACGGGCAAACAGTGAGAGTTATCAATAAATAAAATCGTTAATGATGACAAAACAAGAAAAACAAGTAGATAAAGAGTTTAAATTATCGTCTTGGGCAATTAATAATAAGACAACCATTTATGTAATGATGGTGTTGTTATTTTTCTATGGTATTTCTGCTTACTTAAGTATGGCCAGAGAAAACTTCCCAGAGGTAAAAGAAACCAAAATATATATTAGTTCGCTATTTCCAGGAAATACAGCAGAAGATATAGAAAAATTAATTACAGACCCGTTAGAAGATAAACTAAAAACGGTTAGTAATGTAGTAGAAGTAACTTCTACATCACAAGAAGATTACTCGATGGTTATTGTAGAGTTTGATGAGAATATTACCGTAGATCAAGCAAAACAAAAAGTAAAAGACGAGATAGAAACCGAAACTTCTAGTGAAGATTGGCCAACATTTAATGGTGCCAAAATTGAACCAAATGTTTTTGAGTTAAGCATGTCAGAAGAGATGCCAATCTTAAATATTAATATCTCTGGAGATTATCCTGTACATAAATTAAAAGAGTTTGGAGAATATTTACAAGATGAAATCGAAGATCTTTCTGAGATTAAAAAAGTAGACATTCGTGGAGCTCAAGAAAAAGAAGTAGAGGTTGCAGTAGATATCTATAAAATGATGGCTGCTAAAGTAAGTTTCAACGATATTACCAATGCAATTAGTGGAGGTAATGTAACGATGTCTGCAGGTAATTTTATTACAAGTGGACAAAGAAGAACGATTCGAATCATTGGAGAGATTGCAACACCTAATGAATTGGGAGATTTTGTAATTAAATCAGAAAAGAACAATCCAATTTATTTAAAAGATATTGCAACAATTGCTTTTAAAGACAAAGACAAAACAACTTATGCTAGAGAAAAAGGAGCAGATGTTGTAATGTTAGATGTGAAGAAGCGTGCAGGAAAAAACATGGTTGCTGCAGCAGAGCAAATTAGAGTTATTGTAGATGATGCAGTAGCAAATAGATTTCCTAAAGATTTAAAGATTACCATTACTAATGATCAATCTTCTAAAACAATTGGGCAGGTAGATGATTTAGTAAACAACATTATTTTCGGAGTTATTTTAGTAGTTACCGTATTAATGTTCTTTTTAGGATTTAAGAATGCTGTTTTCGTTGGATTTGCAATTCCGATGTCTATGTTTATGTCTTTAATGATCTTAAACTTATTAGGATATACAATGAATACAATGATCCTTTTTGGATTGATTATGGGACTTGGAATGCTGGTAGATAATGGTATTGTAGTTGTAGAAAACGTATATCGTTTGATGGATCAGGAAGGAATGGGTAGAGTAGAAGCTGCTAAGAAAGGGATTGGAGAAATTGCTTTCCCAATTATTATTTCTACAGCAACTACTGTTGCAGCATTTATTCCTTTAGGTTTATGGCCAGGAATGATGGGAGATTTCATGATTCTTTTGCCAATTACATTATCTACAGTATTAGGTTCTTCTTTATTTGTCGCAATTTTCTTTAACTCTGTGTTGGTTTCTAGATATATGAGTGTTGAAGATAAAAACATGCCAGCAAAAAGAATCATTACGTTAACAGCAATTATGATGGCTTTTGGTACATTGATTTTATTATCAGGAACAGCCTATAGTGCTTTAGGAACTGTAATGATTTTTACAGCAATTATGTTGTGGGTTTATAGATTGTTCTTAAGAGGATGGGCAAACGGGTTCCAAAATAAAGTGTTACCAAGATTGGAAGGTTGGTACGAAAGAAGATTGAGAAGTGCATTGACTGGTTGGAGACCATATATCTTATCGGTAGGAACTTTATTGTTGTTATTTGTTGCTATTGGAGTTTTTATGGCTTCATTAATTAGTCAAAGAACCAAAGTAGAGTTTTTCCCAGACAATAAACCAAATCAGATTATTGTGTATATCGAGTATCCTCAAGGAACAGATATTGAAAAAACCAATGCAATAACTAAGCAAATTGAAGAAAGAGTAACGAAGGTATTGTACGCTGATGAATACATGGATGGCGACTTTAACTTTATGATAGAAAGTGTCGTTTCTCAGGTTGGAGAAGGAGCAGGAAACCCGCAAACAGATGGTGGATCTTCTGCAGAAATGCCACATAAAGGAAAGATTACAGCTTCTATGAGAGAATATAAATATAGAAGAGGATTGGATAGTGAGTTATTGCGTCAGAAAGTACAAACAGCATTAGTAGGTATTTATCCTGGAGTATTAATTTCTGTAGAAAAAGATGTTAACGGACCACCAGTTGGTTCTCCAATTAATATTGAGATTGAAGGTGAAGATTATGCTGAGTTAATTCAGACTGCAGAAAGAATGCGTGATTTTATCAATACAAAAAGTATTTCTGGTATTGATGAATTAAAGATCGACGTGAATAGAGATAAGCCAGGAATGCAAGTAATTGTAGATAGAAAAAAAGCTGGAGAATTAGGAGTAAATACTGGTCAGGTTGGACAGCAGTTAAGAGCATCTATTTTTGGTAATAAAGCTGGTGTATACAAAGAAAAAGGAGAGGATTATGATATCTATGTTCGTTTTAACAAAGAAGATCGATATAATACAAGTGCTATCTTTAATCAGAATATTATTTTTAGAGATCCTGCTTCTGGAAGAATAAAAGAGATTCCAGTTTCTGCTGTAGCAACGCAAAAGAACAACTCTGGTTTTAGTGCTATTAAGCACAAAGCAGTAAAACGTGTTGTAACTGTATACTCTGCTTTAGCTCCAGGTGAAACAGATGCGGCAGCTGTTGTAGGAAAGATTCAGAATGAAATGAAGAACTTTAAAGGGTTGCCAGAAGGTGTAAAGATTGATTATACAGGTCAGATTGAAGAACAAAATAAGCAAATGGCCTTTTTAGTAGGTGCATTTTTCTCTGGATTGGCATTGATATTCTTTATTTTAATTTTTCAATTTAACTCAGTTTCTAAACCAGGAATTATTATGTTGGCGATTTTCTTAAGCTTTATTGGAGTATTTGGAGGATTGGTAATTACAGGAAAATCATTTGTTATTATGATGACAATGATGGGAATTATCTCTTTGGCAGGAATTGTAGTAAATAATGGAGTGGTACTTTTAGATTACGCTCAGTTACTAATTGATAGAAAGAAAGTAAAACTTGGTTTGGGAGAAGATGAGTATTTAGATACAGAATCTTTATTTGAAAGTATTGTACAAGCCGGTAGAGCACGTTTACGTCCAGTATTATTAACGGCAATTACAACTATTTTAGGATTGATTCCGTTAGCAATTGGATTAAATATTAACTTCTTTACTTTGGCAAGTGAATTGAACCCTCATATTTATTTTGGAGGAGACAATGTAGTATTCTGGGGTCCATTAGCATGGACAGTAATATACGGATTATTGATTGCAACCTTCTTAACTTTAATAGTGGTGCCAATACTATTTTTCTTAATCACTAAGTTTAAAATGTGGTTACGATTAAAAATGGCATAGTTAGTTTTTTTAATAGTTGGAAAAGGCTGAGAATAATATTCTCAGCCTTTTTTTATTCAATTACTTTTTTAGTAATTACAGTGCCATTTTTAAGAATCACTTTAATAATGTAAAGAGCATTTAATTTTCTTTTAGTAAGAGGTAAGATAAGTGATGTATCATTTACTTTCTTATGTAATAACTGGTTGCCATATATATCTAAAACAACGACTCTTTTTATCAACTTTTTTGAACGAATATGTAAGTTTTTTCGCTTTAAAAAGATTTTAATCCTTTTTTCATTTTCATCAGTCAATTCAATTTTGCTTGGGTTGATATATAAAACAAATCGATTGTTAAAAGTACCAGCAACATCCACTAAAAATGTATAAGCAGATTTTTTTAAGTGATGTTTTTTATTAAGAGTTTTATCAAAAAGAACGATGTTGGCATTTTTTAATTGACCTTCAATTTTCTCAATATCAATTTGAAATTCGCCAGTAATGGTTGAGTTAAATCCTAAAGGGATTATTTCTTTGCCTTTAAAAGAAGATTTACCTTGGATTCCATAATTTTTTCCTTCTAGTACCGAGTAAAAATTAATTTTTCCTCCACCATTTAAACGTATTCCATCATAGATTCTATCTACACCATCTGTAGCATTGTTTAGAAACCCTATTAAAGTTTGGCTAAAGCTATTTTCGGCAATAAGATTTAACCATATTCTATCCTTTTGTTTTGCTCTGTAAAACAAAGAATTATTACCGCTAACTCTCATAGAATTGGTAAAAGTTGCATTTCCAGAAGCTAATGCCTGTGCAAAAAAGCCTTGTCCAGAAGCTATATTTCCGTCAGGAGGAATACAACCTGTACAAGAGCCCGTTCCTCCAGTTCCGTTCCAAAGTACATAATCATCTTGGGTGTTATCTCCAGCAGAATCTAAGGTGTTATGTGTCCAAAAATATAAGGTGCCTCCAATGTTTGGGTTGTCAGCAATAAAAGTATCAGCATCAATGGCAGAAGGATATGGGTTACCTAATAAGTTCCAATCGGTATCAGGATCTGCATCGGCTGTAAAACCTAAACTGACTGAAATATCTCCATTGTTAAAGGGAGAACCTGTAAAATTTGAGGTATAAGTATTTGGATAAGAAATACTGTTATCACCTGTATTTATATAACCAATACCAGGAATCATAGAAGTGCTTGATGAAGCTATTGCCCAAGTTTGTGTTGCCGCTGTAAATGAATAGTACTTTTCTGCGGTAGTAACTTCTGCAAGTGTAGAATTTGTTAAAGGAGAAGACCAATAAGTGTAATTTCCTTCTTCATCCTGAGAAGTTGATTCTCTTATTACAGTATATCCAGTACCTGTGTTCGGACCGTCTTTTAGTACTTGAACTAAAGAAGCATTATCTTCTACAATAATACTTCCGTCATTAGTGATGCTATTCTGAATGGTTATAGACTCTCCTGAGCTAATTGTTAAATCTCTTCCAGATCTTATTTTAAGTTCATTAGCGTTAAATAAGCCATCAGTTCCTGTTGTGTAATCTGCTCTAATATTGGTAAGAAAATATTGATCTGTTGTTCCTGTAGGAGAATCATCTGATGTCCAAGCAGAACCTGTCCATTTTATTTGAGAAACGATGTTTTGATTGAATATTTTTTCATTGCTATTGTGTCCATTCCATTTAGTATAGTCACAAATACTGTTTAAAATAAGGCTTATTTTTCCTTTTCTATTTGCAGCAGCAGTTTTAAATCTATAGTTGTCTTTTTCTGTTAGTGCCACAGCATTAACTCCATTAGTTAGTCCGGCAGGTAAATTGGATTCTCTATTGTTTGGAGAACCACTTGTTTGCCAAACATTTGCTCCTTCATTATTTAAGGCAAAAATAAAAGTTGGAGAGCCAGCTGTGCCTTGATAGGCTAACAACTGATCTCCGCCAGTGCCAAGTGTAATTGTGGCTAAGGTAAATTCGATAACATCACCTGCTTTTATATTGCTTGTTGCTGTCCAGGTATCTGTGTCTTCATTGGTTTTTAATGCAGAACCTGTCCATCCATTATCTGTAAAATTTATGGTAGTACCTGTTTCCATACTTTTTAAAGCTAAAAACTTAATTACATGTGGAGAGTAATCGGCATTATATTGTAATATTGCAATGTCTCCTGCTGATAAAGTTGTTTGAGAATAAATACTGGAAGAGAGTGCTATTCCCACAAAAAATAGGATAATTTTTTTCATTTTCAGGTAGTTTTACCTGTAATATACTAAATATTAGGAACTTTTAAAAACGTAATTGCAAATCTAGATGAGTCAACAAAAGTATTTTTCTATAGAAGAAATTAAGAGAAAATTAGAAAGGTATTGTGTATATCAAGATCGTTGTCATAAAGAAATAGAAAATAAGTTAAAAGAATTTACACTAATTGAAGAAGCTAAAAATCAGATTTTATTGCATTTGTTAGAGCATGATTTTTTAAATGAGGAGCGATTTTCTAAAAGTTTTGCTAGAGGGAAATTTAATATAAAAAAATGGGGAAAATTAAGAATTATTAGAGAGTTGAAATTAAGAGATATCTCTGCTTATAATATAAAAACAGCTTTAAAAGAAATTGATCAAGAGGTCTATTTAAAGACGGTTTTTGAAATCGCTCAAAAGAGAAATGATTTGCTAAGTGAAGAAGATTTTTATAAGCGTAAAAAGAGACTTTCTGATTTTTTAATTAGAAAAGGATATGAATATGATTTGATATCAGAAACAATAAATGAAGTATTAAAAAAGCCTTGATAATTTTATCAAGGCTTTTTTATTTTTTATTTAATGATAAGCTTTCTATTACTTTGTTTTTCTCCAACTTTTATTTTGGCAAAGTATACTCCTTTGTTAAGCTTAGATAAATCTAAAGAGAACTTCTTTATAGATTTTGTGTCGCTTTTTTCTTGTAGTAATAACTTTCCTGTTAAATCAAAAACAGAGATAGAAAAATGATCTTGCTGTGACCAATTAATATTGAAAACACCATTTGATGGATTTGGGTAAATAGATAAACCAGTAATTTGGTCATATTCACCAACAGGTAAAACTCCTGTAATTACTAAATCATCTACCATTGCTCCTTCTTCGTTTGTCAAATCATCTGCAACAAACTTAAATCTAAACATTATTGTTTTTTCGTTAGTAAAAGCGGCCAAGTCATAACTATAATCACGAACAGTGGCATTTGTTCCTCCTCTAGCATTAAAGTCTTCTCCTTCTCCAGTCCATTGTTTACCCGGTAATCCATTTGCGGTTGAATTACTATTGTACCAGTTTGTGTCAGATGAAGTACCTAATATATTCCAAGTTTGCCCTTGGTTTGTAGTATATTCTACATACAAATGATCCCAATTTTCTTCAATATCAAAAGCCATTTTAAAGCTTAAAATTGGGTTTGTAACTAAGGATAAGTCATAACATAGAGTATATAAATAACTTGTAGTTTTGTCAGAATAATTTCCAGTTAAATTAGTATAGTAAGCATTTGTACCAGAGCCAACGTTATTTAATAAGGTCTTAGTTGCGGTTCCACGCTTCCATAAATCTCCACCTAGTCCACCACTAGTTTCAACAGTTAACTCATCATCACTACTTTCAAAAGAATTTACGGTAGTTGGTTTGGTATTAGACCCAGCAATGTCAAAAGTGCTAAAACTTTTGTTGTTAGAGTTGTAAGAGTCATTATTAATTACGGTTTCGATGTTTATTGTATGACTACCTTTAGAAATACTAAACTCTGGAATTGTTATTTGAGTAGAAGCTTCAGAAGCTAAATTGCCAGACCAGTTATAGGTAGCATTAGCACCTCCATCAATACTGTAGTTTACAGTAATTGAAGTAATAGCGTTTGTTCCTTGGTTTCTAACAGTTAAAGCAGGAGAGATACTTCCACATCCTTTAGAGTCATTAACTGGAGAATCAATTGAAACTAACTTTACGTCATTGTCTGGTAAAGATTTGGTGATACTAGTAACAAAAACTCCTCTACCATAAGTTGCTGCATATAATTTAGCATCTTTTTCGTTGATCTCTAAATCTCTAACAGCCGTGTTTGGTAATTTGTTGTCAAAAGTTATCCATTCAGTTAAGGTGTCATCGGTGTAATAGACTCCTAAAGTAGTTCCTAAATAGATTCTATTGTCTTTATGTCCAGGATGATGTCTTACGACAATCTTTCCTTCCGAGGGTAAATTACCAGTAATGTTTGTAAAAGTTGGTGTTGTACCTAATAAATTAGTTATTTTAAATACGCTAGAATTTATTGTAATCCATCCAACATTGCTATCGTTATTACTAATTTCTATAGAATTTATAGTGCCATTGGAGAATGGTAATGGAGAAAAAGTTTTCCCTGCATTATTACTTTTATACAGACTACTACCAATAGATAAGTATATGTTATTGTCATTATTTGGATCAATTTCAATATGATAAATATCACCACCAAAAAATTGATTAGATACTTTAGACCAGTTTCCATTTACCAATTTGTATAACTGACTATATCCAGAATACATTTCTCCTTTACTATTAGAAACTAATGGAGTTACCCATCTACCACCACTATCATTGGTACCTGTTTCTGCACTTGGAGCACCTACACGATTTGCTCTACTTAAGCCACTATCTGTAGTTTCGTATAAAGAAGCACCATATTGAATAAAACCAAAATAATTGTTAGGATTTGTTGAGTTTACAGCACAATCCATACCGTCTGCACCAAAATAGTTGTTCCAGTTTTGGTCTTTATCAAAAGCATATCCTCCATTATCTTGTAACCCTCCAACAATTTTATTTGAATTCTGACTTGCTACAGAGATTTTATAAAACTGACTAATGGCTAAATTTTTTGTTAAATCTGTAAAGTTAGTTCCATGGTTTGTTGAAACATAAATACCACCATCTGTACCAGCGAAAAATTTTCCGTCAATAAAATTTAAATAATGGATGTCAGCATGTGTGTAAGAAGGAGCAGTAGGGGCATTCCAATTATTGATTTTTACAAAATCATCACCCCCATTAGTAGATTTCCAGATATTTAATACACCAATAAATACGGTATCTGCATTGGTGTCAGAAACAGTAATTGCTAAATCATACCATGATTGAGATCCTCCAAAAATGTCATCATTTTCAGCAGTCTTAGTAAAATTAACACCACTATCAATAGATTTATACACGCCGTTAAATCCATTTTTAACTGAAGAATCACCATTATAACTTACAAAGTAAACCAAATTAGGATTAGCTGGTGTTACTGCCAAAGCGATTCTTCTTGAATCGGATAATCCAGAGATAGTTACAGGGATGAAACTATTCCCAGAGTCAGTAGAACGATATACTCCAGAACCTGAAGCTGCATAAAAAGTAGTTGCATCTCCTGGTTTCATTTTTAAATCTATAATATTCGCAGACAATTTTAATGTCCAATTTGCACCAGCATTTATAGATTTATATACACCATCACTAGTTGCTACCCAAAGCGTATTAGAATTGTTTGGGTCTATGTAAATATCGTTCATAGAATCTGCTTTAATATTACCTGCAGGATTCCAAGTTGTACCACCATCTGTAGATTTATATACACCAACTGCGTAAGAATCGCTAGCATCATCATCTCCAGTTGCGATGTAAATAATATTAGAATTGTTTGGGTCAATTGCAATACCAGAAACACCAATTTGAGGTAAGTAATCGGTTAAAGGTTGCCAGTTTACACCTGCATCAGTAGATTTCCATATTCCACCTGCTGGAGCACCCACATAATAAGTGTTTGCATTGTTAGGGTCAACTGCAATAGCGTTTACCCTTCCTTGTCCAGAAGACCAAGATGCAGTATTGGTATGAGAATACGGACCAATAGATGTCCAATTACTCGTGTCGTTTGCATTATTTTGATTGGAACTGTTTAATTCATTTTTTTGCCTCCAAGCTTTCCACAAATCAGAAGCAGGAGCAACAGTTCCGTCTGGTTTAGTATAGAAACTCCAGTGGTATTCCCATCTTTTAAATGGTTTTAAACCACTACCTTTTTTATTTCTATCGATAGTCTTAAAATAATTTTCTGCAGCTAGGGAAATTTCTTGTAAAGTTAATTTCCCTTTCTTTTTTAAGTTGCTATTCTTCATCCATGGAGCATTTCCTTGATAAGCTTGTGAGAGAGCTAATAATGGAATGAATAAAAGAAAAGTAAAAGTAGTTTTTTTCATGATTTACTTTTTATTTGAGTTTATTTGAATTGATTGAGTTTGAATTTCTTTTTCGATACTTAATTGAGCATAAACAGTGTTTATTTTTGAATTAGTAGCTGAAAAAGCATTGAGTATTTTATCTATTTGCTGATTTACTTCTTTAGAAGTAATTGCGCTAATATATGTCATGTCTTTTAAGCGTAAAGCTTCATTTTCTAGTACATTTATACGAGTTCTAAACGCTGGAGTAAGTAATTCTTTAGGTCGAATGCTATCTTTTAAATGCTTTACTACTTTAGAAAATTGCAAAGCATTGTTTAAAGCTTCATTAGCAGAGATAGACTTAAATTTATTGATGTTATTGTTAACCGCAGTATACTCTTGCCAAGAAGAAATGTTTTTTTGAGATTCCTTATTTAAGTTCGTAATAAGCTCATGCTTATTCACAGCATTCATGTCAGATTTGTTAACCGTGTTAACATTCTTGACTTGCTTTTCTTGACAACTAATAGTTAAAGCAACAAAAAAAATAAAAAATAAGTACCTCATATATTTTTAAATGACCCTAAAAATACATTAAAATTATGAAACATTGTAAGATGTTTTTAATATAATTAATTATCAATAAATAGTAAGATTCTTTTTTGAGAATACTTAAATTATGTACTTTTGTTTCATAATTTTTTTGAATAAATATCAATGAGTGACACCATTTTAATTATTGGAGCTTGCGGGCAAATAGGAACAGAATTAACACAAAAGTTAAGAGATGTTTATGGAAAAGAAAATGTGATAGCTTCAGATATTAGAGAAGGTAGTGAAGAAATGATGACTTCTGGACCATTTGAAATTTTAGATGCTACCGATAAACCAGGAATTTTAAAAATTGTTCAAAAATACAAAGTAACCCAAGTGTATTTAATGGCAGCGATGTTGTCTGCTACTGGAGAGAAATTTCCTCATAAAGCTTGGGAGTTAAATATGACTTCGCTTTTAGGAGTTTTAGATTTGGCAAAAGAAAAACACATTAAACAAGTATATTGGCCAAGTTCAATTGCTTCGTTTGGACCAACTTCACCAAAAATAAATACACCGCAACAAACAGTAATGGAACCAACTACTGTTTATGGTATTAGTAAATTGGCTGGAGAACATTGGTGTAATTATTATCACGAAAAATATGGAGTTGATGTAAGAAGTATCCGCTATCCAGGAATTATTAGTTGGAAAACAAAACCTGGTGGAGGAACTACAGATTATGCAGTTGATATTTATTTTCAAGCAACAGAAAAGAAAACATATGAGTGTTTTTTAACTGAAAATACACGTTTACCAATGATGTATATGCAAGATGCTGTAAATGCAACGATTCAAATAATGCAAGCAGATGTTGCAGATATCAAAACAAGAACTTCCTATAATTTAGCGGCTATTAGTTTTACTCCAAAAGAAATTGCTGCGGCCATTAGAAAATACATTCCAGAGTTTGAAATTTCTTATAAAGAAGATTTTAGACAAGCTATTGCAGATAGTTGGCCTCAAGTAATTGATGACTCTAAAGCTAGAGAAGATTGGGGATGGGCTCATAAATTTGACCTTGATTTAATGACTAAAGATATGCTTGAAAATTTAGGTTAAAACCTTGATAATTATCAGCTTTTATAAAATTTTTCAATGTTACTTTTGTTACGAAAGTAGCAGTGTAAGTTTTTTACTTTTACACGTCTAAAAACAAAGATTTTGAAGATTATGAAAGAAATAATAAAAGATAGCTTAGCAAAAAGTACCTCTTATAATACGTATAGAAAAACGGTTAGTGATTTGTTAGAAATTGGTAAATCTACTGGATCAAATCAATCAGATGATTTATTAAATTATAGTTTGCTTAATGATAAACGCATGAGCAGATTGGATAAGAAAACAACTTTATCTGAGGAAACTGTGAATGCTCTTAAGAAGAATAAAAATAAACAAACATGGTTGTTAATCACTGAAGGTTGGTGTGGAGATGCTGCTCAAATTGCTCCAGTGATAAACAAAATGAGTTTAGAAAGTGATGCAATAGAGCTTAAAGTAGTTTTACGAGATGAGAATGAAGCATTAATGAATCAGTTTTTAACTAATGGAAGCAAATCCATCCCGAAATTGGTTGTGCTAAATGAAAATGATGATGTAATTTCTTCTTGGGGACCAAGACCTTCTATTGCAACTAAAATGGTAAATGATTATAAAGAAGCACATGGAGGTTTAGATGCTAATTTTAAAAAGGACTTACAGGTTTGGTACAATAAAGACAAAGGAGAAAATATTCAGAAAGATATTATTGCTTTTTTAGAGTAGATATTAAACGATAAAAATAAAAGTCCATTGCAATTATTTGTTAATGGACTTTTTTTATGATGTATATTTGCAACATTAAAGTAATAACATGATTGTAGATTACAAGGAACTTCCTGAAACAGCTAAGGTTTGGATTTATCCATCGAGTAGAAAATTTTATGATACAGAAATAGATGGTATTCATGAAAAAATTACTTCATTTTTAAGCTCATGGAAAACGGAGGAAGAAGATTTTAAAGTGTCTTATAAACTGTTGTACAATCGCTTTATTGTTTTGTTTGCTGACGATTCTAAAATACCTTTATTAAATCCAGATATTGATGCATCTGTGCTATTTATATTACAACTTCAGCAAGAGTACAGTGTCGAATTGTTAGATAAAATGAATGTTTGTTTTAAGCAAGGGCAATATGTGCAATACAAAGATTTAAAGGACTTTAAGAAATTGCTTAAAAACAAATCGGTTACAGGAAAATCTATTGTTTTTGATAATTTAGTAACGACTAAAGATGAGTTTGAAAATTATTGGGAAGTGCCTATCTCTGAGAGTTGGTATAGTAGATTTTTAAAGTGATTTTTAGTTTGTTAACATCAAATATGTAAGCGTTAAAATCATAATTAGGTTTTTTTGGTATAGATTGTATTAATTTTCAAAAAAAAAATAAAATCTTACTTTATGAGAATTGCTAATTATTTGAAGAATGAAGCATATTTAAGTAGAAGTTTCTTCAATGCTATGGAATTAAAAAAACGAATTACTTAACCTAGTTTAACTTTTGCTTACATCATTTAAAGCTATTACAATGCTTTTTCCTCTAAAATTGATTGAGATAAATTTTGCAGCTATTATTTGATTAAAATATGTTGAAGTTTTGCACTAACCTATTTAAAACGCTAGTAACTAAAACAACTTCTTTTTTTACTTCAAAAAGAGAAGAAGAGGATGTTAAAGATCAGGTGGCTACTTTTGCTTTTGATGATGAAGCGCTTAAAGAATCTTTTAGCGGAACTCTATTTTTTCACACAAAAGAAGGGAAACTTATTAAGTTTTATAAATATGAAAAAGGAAAAAAAATAAAGGAATTTGTAGTTAAAAAGGATGCTCTGAAGCGTGAGAATAATTCTAATCCACCAACTTGGGATGAATTGTTATGGCTTGTTGAAACGAGTGAGGGTTATAATTCTGAATTGGAGAAGCTAAAGGAGATAGAAATAGAGAAGAAACCAGAACTTGTTGACTAAATAAGAAAAGCACTGCCTTAGTTAACAGTACCCTTCTTATAGCTAAAGTTATTTTATTTTTAAAATAAAGAAATACCTATCCCTAAAGAAACGCTATCTAAATTACCATCTTTAAAATTAGCAATCCGCTTGCGGTGAAAATCCAATCTGAACACAACATTGGTTCCTGAATCACTATTGTTTCCTTGAAAACCAACACCAAAACCATGGTACTTTCCTTTTTCAAAATTGGAAGAAGGTTTCCATAAGTTTCCATAGCTTCCGTTAATAAAAATTTTAAAATCTTCATTAGAAACTAGGTTGTATTGGAGATTAAGATAAGAAGGAATGGCCTGTATTTTAAAACGCATATGAAAATCCAATCCGAAATTAATACTAGTTTCAATATGTTTGTTAAATCGATAACCAAATCCAGCTCTAATAAATATTGCTGAAAAGTCTAACATGTTTTCTCCGTCATCTGGTTCAAACAAGACATAGTTTTCATTTAAAGCAAAAGTTGCATGCAAACTAGAGGTAAAAATTGGTCCTTTTTCTTTGGTTTGAGAAAAGCTAAGTGTGGTTGTTAAAAGTAATGCAAGAAGTAATCGTTTTTTCATAAAATTGTTTTGTTTCTGCAAACAAAACAAGAACTATTCCATTTCTATTTTTTTGATAAAATTTTCTATAGAAGTAGCATTCTCTACTGAGAAATTTCCAATTTTAGTTCTTCTTAAAGCTGATAAATGCGCACCAGAATTCAAGGCTTTTCCAAAGTCAAAAGCCAAAGATCGAATGTAAGTACCTTTACTACAAACCACTCTAAAATCTACTTTAGGAAATTGGATCGCAGTAATTTCAAACTCAGAGATATGAATTTCTCTTGTTGGAATTTCAGTAGTTTCTCCTTTTCTGGCAATCTCATACAAACGTTTTCCATCTTTTTTTAAAGCAGAAAAAATGGGTGGTTGTTGTTGAATGTTTCCAATAAACTGTTGGGTTGTATTATGTATTAATTCTTCGGTAATATGTGTGGTGTCAAAAGTATGATCTATTTCGGTTTCTAAGTCATAACTAGGAGTTGTAGCACCTAATGTAAATGTACCTGTGTATTCTTTTATTTGTCCTTGATATTCGTTGATACTTTTGGTTTGTTTTCCAGTACAAATTACCAATAAGCCTGTGGCTAAAGGATCTAATGTACCAGCATGACCAACCTTGATTTTTTTAATATCGAAACGCTTTCTAATATGCCAACGAATCTTATTTACAGCCTGAAAAGAAGTCCATTCTAATGGTTTGTCTATTAATAAAACCTGTCCGTTTTTATAATCTTCTCCCGTCATCATTCTTCAAGTTTTAAAATTAATTTAGCAAAGCATATCCAATAGCGGCCAAACCAACAATTGCACAATAGATTGCAAAGTATGAGAGTTTACTTTTCTTAACCAAAGCAATCATCCAAGTACAAGCTAGTAAACCAGAAATAAATGCCGCAAAAAAACCAGCTGCTAAAGGAGCAATATCTGAACTCGAAAAATTAATATCTCCACTCATTAAATCTTTGGCAACTTTTCCAAATATTAAAGGGACTACCATTAAAAAAGAAAATCGAGCAGCTTTAGTTCTGTCTACTCCTAATAAAACAGAGGTAGAAATTGTAGCTCCAGATCTTGAAATTCCAGGTAACATGGCAATTGCTTGTGAAATACCAATAATAACAGCATTTAAAAACGATACTTTCTTATCGGTATTTTTAGCTCTGTCAGCAAGTAATAATAACAAAGCAGTAATTAATAACATTGCTCCAACTAATAAAATTTTACCACCAAAAAATGCTTCTAGTTGCTCTTCAAAAAGAAGTCCAACAAACACGGCTGGAATCATAGAGGCAACAATTTTTAAAGAAAACTGTGTTTGTTCGTTCCATTTAAACTGAAAGAGTCCTTTTAAAATTTCGACAACTTCTTTTCTAAAAATAACAATGGTGCTTAATGCGGTTGCAAAATGTAATACTACAGTAAAAGTTAGGCTTTCTTGTGGTACAGAAGTGTCTCCTAAAATAGCTTTTGCCAATTCTAAATGTCCACTTGATGATACAGGTAAAAACTCGGTTAATCCTTGAATAAGACCAAGTACAATAGATTCTATTATATCCATTATTATTTTTTAGGTTTTGCTAAAATAGCATAAATCTCAATTGCAATTCCGATGATTACTAAAGTTGGTGCTAATCGAATTCGTCTCCAACTATAGATTTCTGGGTTAAAGACGTTTGGGTCATCGCTTCCACCACCAGCCATAAGAATAAATCCTAAAGCAATAAATGCAATTCCAATTAGCATAATTGTATAATTCCTTTTTCCAAAAAGAAATTCAGGTTTTGGATGGTTATTTTTTGAACTCATATTAATAGTATAATTCGTCTGTTTGTAAATTTAAAAAGCGCTGTGTTGCAAAATAAGTACTTAACCAAGTAATTAAAAAAGCAATGATTAATACACCTCCAAATAACTCACTTAATAAAACATAATCATTTTTTAATTGTAAAGCCGGAATGTATTTATCAGTATAATAAACAACAGTTGCTAATCCAATTAAAGCAATGAAAGAACCGATCATTCCTAGTTTTATTCCTTGTAAAATAAATGGTTTTCTAATAAATGATTTGGTAGCTCCAACCATTTGCATGGTTTTAATATTAAATCGTTTAGAGTATACAGAAAGTCGCAAAGAACTATTGATTAATAAAATAGAAATTAATCCAAAAAATGCACTAATTATTAATAACCATAAACTAATTCGCTGAATGTTTTTGGTTAAAAACTGTATCAAAGGTTTGTCGTAAGAAACTTCTAAAACAAAGGCGTTTTTTTGAAATCTAGCTTCAATTTCTGACATCTTTTCTGGAGTAACATAATCCGCTTTTAAATACAAATCGATTCCGTTTTTTAGCGGATTTGTTCCCAAAAACTTGATAAAATCTTCTCCTAAATCTTTAGCATGAAATTTGGCTGCTTCTTCTTTAGATATAAAGACAATTTCTTTGGTGAATTTCTCTTTTAATAAAGACTCTCTTAAATTCTCTATGTTTTCTTTACTTACTTCATCTTTTAAAAACAAAGTCATTGCTGTTTTTTCTTTAAAATGATTGGCAACACTTGTAGATTTTAATAAGATTAAGCCTAAAACACCAACCATAAATAAGACTAAAGAAATACTTACAACTACAGAGAAGTAAGAAGATCTTAACCTACGTTTTTGGTATTTGTCAAAAGATTTAGACATGTATAATGTTTATTTGCTAGCTCGCAAGATACAAAAATAAACCAGCAGTTAAATGCATAGTTTTTACAGTATTTTTGTTAAAATTATGAGCGTTCTTGACACAATTCTATCAATACTCCATTGGTGGTTTTTGGATGTAAAAAAGCAACCAATTTATTATCAGCTCCAAATTTTGGTTCTTCATTTAACACGGTAAATCCTTCTGCTTTTAAACGAGCTATTTCTGCTTTAATATTAGAAACAGCAAAAGCTATATGATGTATACCTTCTCCTTTTTTCTCAATAAATTTAGCGATTGGACTTTCTGGATTTGTAGCTTCTAATAGTTCAATTTTATTAGACCCAACATCAAAAAAAGAAGTTTTTACACCTTCGCTTTTTACTTCTTCAATTTTATAATGTGCTTTGCCAAAAAGAGCCGCAAATAAGGTATTTGATTCTTCTAAATTCTTAACGGCAATTCCGATATGTTCAATTTTTTCCATGTACTGATTTTCTATCAACCAAAAATAAACATTCTTTTGGGAATTATGCGTAAATTTGCAGCATGGAACAAACAAATAGACAGAAAAAAATTGCAGGTGTAATTCAGAAAGACTTGGTAGATGTTTTACAAAAAGCAGCGCAAGATGGTATGAAAGGAACAATCATTTCGGTTTCTAAGGTTACTGTTACCACAGATTTAAGCATTGCAAAAGTATATTTGAGTATTTTTCCGTCTGAGCAAAGAGATGAATTGGTACAAGGAATCCAGTCTAATACGGCATTAATTAGACATGAGCTAGCTAAGCGTACTAGAAATCAATTAAGAAGAATGCCAGAACTTAACTTTTTTGGAGACGATTCTTTAGATTATATTGAAGAAATTGATAAGTCTTTAAGAGGAGAAGATGTTAACCCAATTGAAAACCCAGATGTTTTACCAAGACGTCAAAAACGTTAATTTGTTTGCTTCTCCAATTTTTTTGCAGTTAGTTTGTATTGATTTGATACGACAATTGTGAACTTTCCTTTTTACATAGCCAAACGATATTTATTCGCAAAAAGCGGAAATAATACCATTAATATTATTACCATCATTGCTTCTTTTGGAGTTATTGTTGGTTCATTGGCATTGTTTATTATACTTTCAGGTTTTTCAGGTTTTAAATCTTTTACCAATCAGATGTTGGATTATTCTGATCCTGATATAAAGATTACCGCAGTTAAAGGAAAATCTTTTCTGATGACAGATGAATTAACGACATTGTTAAAAGATCAAAAAGATATTAAAGCGTATTCAAAAGTTGTAGAAGAGCGCGCTTTTTTACAGTACAAACAAAGAGATTATATCGCTTTTGTAAAAGGTGTTAGTGATAATTATGTAGCGATCACTCAAATCGATTCTACGCTAAAAGTTGGGCAATGGTTAGATCCAAATTATATAAATACTGGGGTAATTGGTTACGGAATTGCAGACAAATTATCGCTAAGTATTTTAAATTTTAGTGAAGCCTTACAAATAAAAGTTCCCAAAGCAGGAAAAGGATTGATTCTAAGTGAATCATCTGCATTTACCTCTAGAGATATTCGCGTTTCTGGGATTTATACTGGTTTAGAAGATTTTGCCAATAAATATGTCTATGTAAATTTAGCATTAGGGCAACAGTTGTTAAATTATAAAAAAGATCAGATTACTAGTGTAGAGATTCGATTACAAAAAGGGATAGATCCTTCATTGTTTGCTTCTGAATTGCAGAAATTAGTAGGAAATGATTTAAATGTTGCTACCAAAGCAGAGTTTAATGCGCTTACATTTAAAGTTTTAAATACAGAGCGATTGATTTCTTATTTGATTTTTACACTGATTGTTATCATTGCACTTTTTAATGTTATTGGAGCAATTATTATGATGATTATTGATAAAAAGCAAAATTTAAAGACGCTTTTTAATTTGGGAGTTACTGTAAAAGAAATTAAAAAAATCTTTGTACTTCAAGGCTTTTTATTAACCTTTTTTGGTTTAATGATTGGTTTAACTCTTGGTTCTATATTGATTTTCTTACAGAAGAAGTTTGAGTTTTTTATGATTACTCAATCTATTCCTTATCCTGTAGAGTTTAGAGTTTTTAACTTTTTAAGTGTTATTGTAACAATAAGTATTTTAGGTTTTGTGGCCTCTAAAATTGCAAGTAGTAGAATTTCTACTAACTTTATAGAAAAGTAAACTACTTAAAGTTAGGAACCACCATATCACCAAACTTTTCTTGTACTTCATCAAAAGCAGCAAATACATCTTTTGGGTCATCAGAGGTAACCATTTTCATTCGGTATTCTTTAAAATGTGGAATCCCTTTGAAGTAATTGGTATAATGTCTTCTGGTTTCAAAAACACCTAAAACTTCTCCTTTCCAATCTATAGACATCTGTAAATGACGACGCGCAATTTCTACGCGTTCTGCAATACTTGGGGCTTCTAAATGCTCTCCTGTTTTGATAAAATGTTTTACCTGATTAAAAAACCAAGGAGCTCCAATAGAAGCTCTTCCAATCATAGCGCCATCTAATCCATATTGATCTCGCATTTCAACAGCTCTTTCAGGAGTATTTACATCGCCATTTCCAAAAACAGGAATATGCATTCTTGGGTTGTTCTTTACTTCTGCAATCGGTTTCCAATCGGCATCTCCTTTATACATTTGAGCACGAGTTCTTCCGTGAATAGAAATAGCTGCGCATCCTACATCTTGTAAACGTTCTGCAACTTCTACAATTTTAATAGAATCATGATCCCAACCTAAACGAGTTTTTACGGTAACAGGTAAATGAGTATGTTTTACCATTTCTTTGGTAAGTTTTACCATAAGATCGATGTCTTTTAAAATACCAGCACCAGCACCTTTTGAAACTACTTTTTTTACAGGACAACCAAAATTAATATCGATAATATCTGGGTTAGACTTCTCTACAATTTCTACAGTTTTTAACATAGAATCTAAATTGGCACCAAAAATTTGGATTCCAACCGGACGCTCCTTTTCATAAATGTCTAATTTCATAACACTCTTTGCGGCATCACGAATTAAACCTTCAGAAGAAATAAACTCTGTATACACAACATCTGCACCTTGTTCTTTGCATAAAGCTCTAAAAGGTGGATCACTCACATCTTCCATTGGCGCTAATAATAGCGGAAACTCTGGAAGCTCTATATTACCGATTTTTAACATGTTGCAAAGTTACTTTTTTTATTTATTTTGCAATAAGATATTTCTTATGGACACATTTATTGATTTTATAAAGAAGTATATCGATTTAACTGCTGATGCTGAGAAAGATATACGAGACATGCTGCAGATAGAAAGTATAGAAAAAGGACACCAAATTATTAGAGAAGGAAAGGTGTGTAACCGTTTATACTTCCTTTCTAAAGGAACAGCCAGAACATTTTTTTATCAAAAAGGAAAAGATATTACGCATTGGATTTACCCAGAAGAAACCGTATTTACTTCTTGGCATAGTTATTATTTAAGAAAGCCTTCTGTAGAATATGTAGAGCTTACAGAAGATGCAACATTAATATCCTTGCATTACGAGCAGTGGCAAAATTTATTTGATAAGCATCCAGAATTAAATCGATTTGGAAGGTTAATTATGGAGCAAGAATTAGCAGTGATTGATGAGTTTTATAAAGGCTATTATTTTTTAACAGCAAAAGAAAAATACGAACTATTAATTACCGCTTTTCCTAAAATAACTCAAATAGCCAATTTAGGACATATTGCCTCTATGTTAGGAATTAGCCAAGAAACATTAAGTAGAATTAGAGGAAAATAAAAAAGAGACTTTTATCTAAATAAAAGCCTCTTTTAACATCAAACTAAACTCAAATTTACTAAAAAACTCTCACTACATTAAATCCAAAAAACACATTTCCTTTGGCCCAATTTCCTTCAGCATTGCTTAAGAAACCAGGTTCGTTGGTAGATTGTGCATTTGAAAATAACAACTGAAAAACATGCCCTCCTGTTTCAATATCTAATCCCAATGTAAATGGGTTTTTATATAGCGAATTTTTAGCTCGGTTAAAATTGTATGCATAATCTGCATTTACACTCATACGTTTACTTAATTTCATTCTACCTCCAAAGCCCATTACAAATTGATTGTGATGTAAGTCTTTAGTAATTCTTAGATCTTGTAAGTTCTGTCTTACAAAAGAAGGAGCAATTTGTAAAGAAAGGTTTTTAGAGATTCTTCTAGAAACTAACAATTGTCCAGCATAACTCATTCGGTCTCCAAATTTTAAATTTGGATATTGTGTTTCATCAATCAATGTGTTTATGTTTGCAGTTCCATAAGCAACAATATTTACTGGAAATTTACTCGATTGTTTATACAAACGAACTTTTAAAGCACTTGCATAGGTTCTATTTAAAGATTCTCTACTTACACTAAACTGTACTCCATCAAAAAAGCTATATAATAACTGCATTTTTGTATTGGCATCGTCAAAACCAAAGAATGTTTTTAATCCGTTTTTTAAGGTTCCAAAACGATGCGAAACAATAAGGTAAAAGTCGCCTTTATCTGCTACTTTGGTAGATTGTAAGTTTCCAATTTTCATTGCTTTAAATGCAGGTAACTCATAAGTTTCTTGTTTAACTTCTTTATCTAATTCGTTTAATAAATCATCTTGAGCATTGATGCTTAATGATATGCATAAACAAAAAAGCATGATTATGTATTTTTTCATTTGTTTAAGATTTTATTTTTGAACGATACATTGGTTAAGTTTTACTTCATTGAGTAAATCATCATAACCAATCATATTTCCTTTGATTGTAATTTGTGTTTGTATTAAAAATTGATCTTTTGAGAAATTCTCAAACTGACAATAAATACTATTGTCTAAAGTGATTCCGTTGTCGTCTATTTGTGTGATTTTTCCTTTTAAAAGCACCACTTTATCTAACCATAATGTTGCATTTTGAGTTGCCTTTTTTAGGAAATCTTTAGTGCTTCCTGTATAGCTAACTTTGATGGTTGCTACATTTTTATGAGGTTTGTATATGTAAGAATAGATTCCAAAACTAACAGTAATTATAGCAAGTATTGCAACAATGAATATTTTACTTTTTGACAAGCTCATATTGGATGCTTATTTTAGTTTCTTTGGCTATTTTTTTACGAACAATACTTGGAATCTTAATGTCAAAATCTTTTGGTGTTACCGAAAAATCACTTGTTAAAATTAATTTGTTGTTTTGTAAAGTAACTTTTGCAATTGTATTGATTTTAGTTGCTTTTCCTTTCATTGTTAATATTCCTGATAAAGGAAATTCTTGTACACTGCTTAATTTCTCTATAGAAAAATTGCTAAGTTTTCCCTTAAATGTAGCTTTAGGAAACTGATTAGAGTCCATGTAATTTTCGTTAAAATGTTCTTGCATTAAAGCTACTTTAAAATGAAATCCTTTTATCAGTAAAAGAGCGGCGACATTACCGTCTGCTGTAATGACTGCAGAAGTGCTTTTATTGGTTGCTTCAATCGGTTCAAATGCTGCTACTGAAGCTTTAAAAGATGTAACTCCAGAACGTGTAATATATTTTTGTGCAACTAAAGATTGCAAACACAAAAGCATTAAAAGTATTAATGTTTTTTTCATAATTTTCTAGTTTTCAAGATAGCCATCAGCTTTCCATTTATCCATAATTTGCCTTGTAGACAATCTTAATAGTCCACTTTGTGGCATTGGTGCCGTTGCATCATTCATTCGTTCTAATAAATTTCTATTCAGTGCTGCGTTTTTTACATTGGTATAGGTAGTTAAATCTAAGTTTGCACTTGGAGCTGGTCCACTATGACAAGTGATACAACTATTGGTCATAATTTGTTTTACATCAGCATTGTACTTTATAGTTCTGTTTATTGGGTTTGTTGTTGCAGCATCATCTGGAATAAAGGCTTTAGTACAACTTGCTAATCCTAAAAGTCCAATACAAGCGAGTGTTATTTTGGTATGCTTATTCATTTGAATGATAAATTAATTTTGATTGTTAATGTTTGTAACAGAAATTGTTTTGTGTTCTTCATCTGCTAAAGTGAATGGAATACTAATACTAGTAATGTCTCCTGTACTGATATCTAAACTATTGTCTTGATCGGCTATAATTGTTAAATAATAATCACCAGGGTGGATGTAGGTAAGTAAAAGAGCGTTTTCTTTTTCTGTTAGTGTTGGAAAATGTAATAAGGTATTGAACGCGTTTGGATCTGTACTAAAAAAACCATTGTTATCTGTTAATGGATCTTTTGATAAATAAACAAATAGATTAGCGTCTTTTATGGTTGCATTTCTAGTTAAATTTACTTGAATTGATCCTAATTTTGGATGCTGTAAAATAGTATATGGATCTCCAGATTCACCAGCCAAAGTATAGACATCGTTGGTAGCGGATTGTGCTAAAAATGTAGCCGATTTTGCTTTTTTAGCTCCTGCTTCTACATATAAATTGTTAGGATCAAAACCATTGGCAAAATCAATTTCTACTTCATTCTTAGGAAAACCAGTTTCAGTCGCAGCTTTTTGAGATAACGCTAAATGTTCTTTTTTTCCTTTAAAAGTCATGTGTCTTGACGGAATTCTAGCTCCTAAATTACTCGTATATGCATTGTAGTATAAGCTGTCATTTTTAAATCGTAATTCGAAAGACATAATTGCTGAACCTCCAATTGCATCTACAAAACGATATTTTTTATTATTTGCAGCTAGAGTTTCTACTTTGTCTAATACAAAATAGCTAGTTCTATAAATTCCATTTAATAAACCACCATTTCTTGCCATGATGGTTTTTTTGTTTTTATAGTTAGTTACAAAAAAGGAAGTAAATAGATTTCCCATAGAACCACCTTCGTGTATTCCTTGGATATGAGATTTAGAGATAGCTCTATAATCCCATCCAAACCACGCATAATCATCTGCAATTACTCTGTTGCTTCCTGTCCAATGTCCTTGCATTTTTGCTAAAAAATCAAAGCCATCTTTGGTAATATCTACTGGGATTACTTCTGTAGAAGTAGGGTTTTCTACTGTTCCAGAAATGTTTCTTAAGCTATCGTCACAGCTTGAGAATACAATCAATATAGCTATAACTAAAAGATTAAAATGTTTATTCATGTGTATCATTGTTAAAGTTTCTTATCCAAATTTCTGTTAAAGGTTTTTTCATGATGTATGAAGTTACCTCAAGTGTATCTTTATGTTTTATAGTAATAGATGTAGTTTGATTATTGGTTTTTGTTGCACCAGAAACTGCATCGATATAATTGTTGTCACTTTTTTGCTTTAGGTTAAAAAGAAAAAGGTCTTTGTCTGTTTTTGTTTCTTTTAAAACAGTAGTGTCATCGTTGTAATAGATCACTTTTCCAACCAGTCTATTATTTTGAAATTCGATTTTATAGGTAGCCCTGTAATAGTTGCTTTTTACATCCCATAAACCGATAATTTCATGCTCTTTTTTAGCACAGAAAATAAATAGACAACAGCTAAGTAGTAGAAGAATTCGCTTCATATAATTATTGGTTTGCTGCAAAGATGTGGGGAATATTATTTTTATTTTTTGACCTAAATCAAAAAGTATATTTTTAACCTTAAACTATTTTTGTTTTTGGTAAAAAGCATTATTAGTTTGTACTTAAAAATGTATCTTTAAAATCAAAAATCTACATGAACAAACCTTTAAAATGGCGTACACTTATTGCGTTGTGCTTAATGTACATTGCACTGATTTTTAATCAGGAATGGGTTTGGGGATTTTTTCTACTTATTTGGATTGTTCCAGATTTAAAAACAGGGACAACTTATTTTATTGAGCCAATTACAAAAAATGATAACCCATTTATTTTTTGGCTTATTATGGGAAGCTGGGGTTTTATGGCATTGTATTCTTTTATACTTCTTTATTATAGAATTAAAGAGGCAATTTATAGTCAGCTTTGGTAGTTTGATTTATGTCAAAAAAACAACACTATTTCTTTAAAAATTGAAGGATTTGATATAGGTCAAAATAAAGCATTTCTATCCGTTTTAAATTTGCTGTATTCGTAATTTAAAACAAAAAAATCATGAAAAAATTTACAATTATTATAGCCGTTTTAATGATGAGTTTTCCTCTTTTTTCACAAAAGAATACTACCAGAATAGGTGTTTTTGGAGCTGTTCCTTTAGGAAATACCAGCGATGTTTCTAAAGTAGGTATTGGAGTAGAAGGAGGATATGTTTTTCTTAGTTCAGGAAAATTTGACTTTGGTGTAGCGAGTGGAATCTCGTTTTTTGGAGGTAAGAAGGTTTCGTATTACGAAGCTAATACCTTAAAGACTTTTGTATATAATAGCGCTACTTATATTCCTTTAGTAGCTACTTTAAGATTTCATAGTACAAAAGAATTGTATGTTGGAATGGATTTAGGATATGCTATTGGTTTTGGAAAAGGAATAAAAGGTGGTTTTCAGTTTAAACCAAGAGTTGGATTACAATTATCAGAACACATTGGTGTGAATGCCTCTTTTACTGGGTTAAAAACTAAATCAAATACTTGGAAAACTTTTGGAGTAGGTTTGGAATTTAGGATGTAGTCATCAGATAATCTAATTGTTTAATGCGGCTGTTAGGCTTAATCATATCAGTTTTAATGTTTATCAGCTGCTTTAGACAGTATTTATAAAACTTAATTGTAGTAAGATGAAAAAAAATCAATATTCAATACAAGCAATTTTTAAACGTTTTCGATGGAAAATATCCATTACTTTTCTGTTATTAACTTTAGAAAATATCTTTAAAGTAGTACAGCCTTTTGTGTTGGGAATAGCCATTAATGATTTGTTAGAAAAGAAAAACAATGGATTGTGGCTATTTTGCATTTTATATGCAATTAGTTTTTCTTTAGGAGTAGTGAGAAGATATTACGACACAAGAGCTTATACTTTTGTATATACAAAAATAGCATCAGAAACAGTAGCAATTCAACAAGAGAAAAATGTCTCAGTTTCTACTATTGCCGCAAGAAGTTCATTAATTAAAGAATTGGTAGATTTTTTTGAGTACGATGTTACTCAGGCTTTTACTTCATTAATAAGTGTAGTAGGAGCATTTGTAATGCTTAGTATTTTTAATATATGGATTAGCATAGCGTGTTTGTTGAGCATTCTTTTAATTTTTATTGTCTATGCTTTTAGTAATAAGAAAATTTATAACTTTAATAGCGGATTAAACAACGAGTTAGAACGTAGAGTTGATGTATTAGAAAGAAAACAGCAAAAAGAAATCAACAATCACTTTAAAGGTATTTCTAATTGGATGGTAAAATTATCTGATTTAGAAACTATTAATTTCGGAATTGTAGAAGTAATTTTGTTTGTGTTGGCAATTTTTGCATTGTATGTTTCTGTAGAAGATATACACGCCACAGCAGGAAGTATTTTTTCTATAATAACATATGTGCTAGAATTTTCTACAGGAATATTTATGTTGCCTTTGGTTTTTCAACAACTGATAAGATTGCAAGAAATTAGTGCTCGATTAAAATCCTTATAAGAGAAATATTTTTTATTAAATGAAAAATTGGAAAACGATTGCAGCATTAGTTTTTATGGCATTGGCCATTGTTTTTGATTGGACCTGGTTTTGGGCATTATTCATTTTTGTTGGACTAATTCATGTAATAAAAAGCAAAGAAATACACTTTGTTGAAGCTGTAAAAAAATCTGAAACACCAAAATTGTATTGGTTAATGATTGTGATTTGGTCTTTATTGGCTTTATATTCTATGCTAAATTATTTGCTATTTTGATATAGGTCAAATGTTCTCTTTTATTTTCGTCGGTAATTTGCAATAAATATTTTTAGTATGAGTAAAACAAGATTAATAGTTTATAGTATTGCAATAATAGCTTCTATTGTTGCCGTGCCTCACGCACTAACAGATTATTTAGAGTTAAAAATTTTAGATAGCGAGTATATAGAATACCTATTTTACATCTTTAATGATTTAAGTATTGTATATATTATTATTCCGTTTTTTATTATTGAATTGATACGATATGTTTATCAAAAAAGACTAAATAAAGACATTATATTAGATTCGATTGCCAATGTAATTACACTTTATGCTTTTATTACAATTGAGTATATTTTAGGAATCTTACTGGTTATAAAATTATATAGTTATGCCTCTTACTTTACAATTTTACCAGAGTTGCCTTTAAACTGGTTAACTATTATTAGTTGTATTGTTTTGGCAGATTTTCTTTATTATTTAGAGCATAGATTAATGCATAGAATAGGTATTGGTTGGGCAACCCATACGGTACATCATAGTTCGCCACATTTTAATATGTCGGTTGCTTATAGATTTGGACCTTTAGATTCAGTATTCCCACTGTTTTTTTCTATTCCAGCTGTAATGTTAGGCTTTAATCCATTTTTATTATTGGCAAGTGAGATTTTTGTACAAACATTTCAGGCAATATTACATACAGAAATTATCAAAAAACTACCAAAACCGATAGAATACATATTTAATACACCATCACACCACAGAGTACATCATGGTTCTAACCCGCAATATTGGGATAAAAATTACGCAGGTATTTTTATTATATGGGACAGGATGTTAGGGACTTTTGCGTCAGAAAAAGAAACGGTAGTTTATGGTATTTCTGAGCCTTTGAATAGTGTAAATCCAATAAAGGTTTTCTTTCATGGAATTACAAGGTTTTATAAAAGGCTAAAGGAAACTAAAGGAGTAATGAATAAACTATTGTTATTTGTAAAACCTCCAGATTGGACTCCTAAATAATTAAAAGCATTACCAATGAAAACAAACAATTTTATTTGGGCAGATTTATCTAGCTATCAACCAGAAAAAACAAAAGTGTTTTACGAAAATGTTTTTGAGTGGAAATATTACTTAATGGACGGTTATTATACAGCATATAAAGGCAATAAAGATGTTGTAGGGTTGTATCAAACACCTAAAGAGTTTCAACAAATGAATATGCCTTCATTTTGGATGTCGTATATTCAAGTAGAAGATGTAACTACTACTGTAGAAAAAGCAAGATCGCTTGGAGCTATTATAGAAATGGTAGAACCAGCGACTTCTATCGGAGGCGTAGCTCTAATTAGAGACACTTTAGGAGCTGGATTTACAGTATATGATGGCGATTATATGAATTCGAGAACTGTTTCTGAAGAAAATACATTAGTTTATAATGAACTTCATGTTTCTGATGCAGCAAAAGCGGTAGCGTTTTATCAACATTTATTTGATTGGAATATTGTACAAGAAAGCAATGATTCTTATGCTGTTTTTACAAAAGATACCGAAGAAAGTATTGCTAATATTTATCAAATAGATAATACATTTAAAGGAAAGTATGAATATTGGGTATGTACTTTTGGGGTAAAAGACGTAAAAACTACTGTAAAGAAAATTAAAGAACAAAAAGGAATTATTGTTTTTGATGAAGGAAACAGAGTATTATGTTCTGATGGATCAGAAGCTTTTTTCTATATTCAAAATGTTTAGGGAAGTATTTTGATTTAGGTCAAAGGAAAAGAAAGGAGTTTCTCAGAACTTTGTAGTGTTAATTAAAATTAGCTACTATGAAAGTTTATTTAATCAAAGCTTCTGCAGGAAGCGAGTATTCTAAATATAAAGCAGAAACTGGTGGGCCACCACAAAACATTTTTTCTGCTGCAGCAACAACTCCCAATCATGTTCAATTAGAGATGTGCGATGAAACTATTGGTATGAAAGTCAATTTTAATTCTGAAGCTGATATTGTTGCTATCTTTATGTCTACGCCAGATGCATTTAGAGCTTATGAAATTGCAGATAAATTCTCTTTACAAGGAAAAACAATTGTATTAGGAGGCTTGCATACACATTTTATGCAAGATGAAGCAAGTAAGCATGCAGATGCTATTCTGATTGGAGAAATTGAAGGGATTTGGGAAGAGCTTTTAGAAGATTTTGAAAAAGGAACTCTTAAAAAAAGTTACCAAAGAGATACTGTTTTTGATTTGAAAGATTTAAAACCATATCCAACACATCTTATTCACCCAGAAAAATATGATTATACTTGGTCTGTTGTTGTCTCTAGAGGCTGTCCTTTTCAATGTGATTTTTGTTTGGTGCATAAATTTTTCAAAAAATTTCAATTACGTCCAATTGAACACATTGTTAGTGAACTTAAAGCATTAAAAGCAATTGGAGTAGAATGGGTAGAGTTGCATTCAGACAATCTAACACAAGATAAAGAATATGCTATTGCATTGTTTGAAGCTATTGCTCCACTTAAAATGAATTTTTTTGGAGAAACAACAATTATGATTGCTAGAGATGAGCGATTGTTAGCAGCAGCTCAAAAAGCAGGGGTAAAATCTTTGTTGTTTGGAATAGAAACACCAAGTGAAAAAGCATTAAAAGATCAAGGCAAGGCTTTTGTAAAACCTAATAAGATAAAAGAATACGTGGCAATTATAAAAAGTTACGGAATAGAAGTTGTTGGTGATTTCTTATTTGGTTTTGATGCGCATGATACCAATATTTTTCAAGAAACATTAGATTTTGTAAAAGAGATCAAAGCAGATAAAGTGTATCCGCATTTGGTTATTCCTTTTCCAGGTTCAGAAACGTTTCAAAAATTGGATAATGAAGGAAGGATTTTAACCAAAGATTGGTCTAAATACGAAGGAGGTAATGCGGTATATCAACCCAAGTTAATGACACCTTCTGATTTAGAAGAGGGCTTGCTTTGGTTTTGGTATAAAAATGCAAGTTTTGGTGAAAAACTGAAGTTTATGTTTAATTAAAAAAGAAGAAAAATGAGTTTTTGGTTTTATATAGGAATTGCTTTATTGCTTTGGGTGGTTTATGATATGTATTATGGAGTAACCTGGACTTTTAGACCCATTTATAAAAGATACGAACCAAATGCCTATTGGCTGGTTACGATTATTTGGATTATTATAGCAATCTATACAACACTGTTTGGCGCAGGCATTGTATAAATTAAAAAGCCTTCCTATTTAGGAAGGCTTTTTAATTATTTATATTGGTTAAAATTGAATTTCTGCGCTTACTTTTTTTCCTTTTCTTTCTACAACTACAATTGTCTTATCTCCTTTTTTAAATACCGCTAAAGCTTTCATATAGCTCATCATATCTGTAACCTCTTTTTCTCCAAGTTTAATAACAATATCACCTTTTTTAAGACCAGCTTTAATTGCAGGTTTGTCTTCAGAAACACCATCTACACGCATTCCTTTTCCATCAAACATATAGTCAGGAATTACACCTAAACCAACTTTAAAACGAACTTGTGCTTTTTCGCTTTTTGTTTTTCTAAAAGCCAATTTTCCATTGTCATTTAAATCAGAAATAATATTAAAGATATAGGTAGAGATAATTTCCATTCCTTTATAATTCAATGTTTCTGTATCATCACTCGGTTTGTGATAATCACTATGTTGACCTGTGAAAAAATGTAATACCGGAATGTCTGCTAAATAAAAACTTGTATGATCACTTGGTCCAACACCAGACTCTTTTTGAATTAATTTAAAGTTGTTATTGTGAGATTTTAAAGTTTGTTTAAAAATTGGAGAAGTTCCTGTTCCATAAACAGCTAAAGAGCTATCTTTTAATCTACCTACCATATCCATATTTATCATATAAGAAACAGCTTTGGTATCTATTGTTGGGTTTTTTACAAAGTAATTTGAACCTAGTAATCCCATTTCTTCACCAGAAAAAGCAATAAATAAATAGTTGTTATTAGTATTTTTTCCTTTTAATTTACTTGCTAAATTTAATAGTACAGCAATACCACTTGCATTGTCATCAGCTCCATTGTGAATTGCTTTTTCTCCTCTATGTAATGAACCGTCGCCACCATAACCCAAATGGTCAAAATGTGCCCCAATTATTACAGTATTTTTAGCCTTGTTGTTTATAAAACCTACTACATTTCTACCAGTAATAGTTCCATCTTTATTTTCTGTAAACTTTACTTCTTCGTGTGGGTTAGTTTTTGGCTTAAAAGTAAAATCCTGATAAAAACCATCTGTACCTTTTGCTGTTAGACCAACTTCTTTAAATCTATTTTGAATATATTCTGCTGCTTTTAGCTCTCCTGGAGTACCTGTTTGTCTTCCTTCTAATTTGTCATCAGCAAGGTAAGCAACGTCTTCTTTTATTTTGTTTTCAGGTTTGTGTTCTGTGTTACATGAGATAGCAACGAATAAAAAAAGTGCGAATATGATGTTTTTCATGGTATTAACTATTATTTTTGTCAAAAGTAGCTAATAATTGTTAGTTAAAAAATTAAATACAATACGAATGAAAATCAGAACTTTATATTTATTAATGCTAGTATTAGCAGTGGTGTCTTGTAAGAGTAATAAGAAAGAGAAAACCGATGCTAAATCTGGAGCAACCAAAAAATGGGAGAATAAATTAATTTATCCAGAAGAGACGCATTTTAAATCATTGCAGCAAATTACTTTTGGTGGAGATAATGCAGAAGCCTATTGGAGTTTTGATGATAAACAAATCATTTTTCAATCGAATAATAAAAAATGGGGAGTAGAGTGTGATCAAATGTTTTTAATGAATGTAGGAGAAACATTTAAAGATTCGATTCCACCAATGATTAGTACAGGATTAGGGAGAACAACTTGTGCCTATTTTTTACCAGATAACAAACATTATGTGTATGGTTCTACACATTTAGGAGGAAAAGAATGTCCGCCTGCTCCGTTGCGTAGAGAAGGAAAATATGTATGGCCAATTTATGATAGTTACGATATTTTTGTGGCAGATTTACAAGGGAATATAACCAAACAATTAACTACAGAGCCAGGTTATGATGCAGAAGCAACTGTGTCTCCAAAAGGAGATAAAATTGTATTTACTTCTATGAGAACTGGAGATTTGGAGTTGTTTACAATGAATATTGATGGTACAGATGTAAAACAAATTACACATGAGTTAGGTTATGATGGAGGAGCATTTTTCTCTCCAGACGGAACCAAATTAATTTTCCGTTCATCAAGACCAAAAACACCAGAAGAAATTAAAGAATATAAAGATTTACTAAAAGAAGGATTGGTACAACCAACAGAAATGGAGTTGTATATCTGTAATGCAGATGGTTCTGATTTACGCCAATTAACAGACTTAGGAAATGCGAATTGGAGTCCGTTTTTTCATCCTTCAGGAAAGAAAGTATTGTTCTCTTCAAATTTTGAAGCAGAAAGAGGTTTCCCTTTTAATTTATATATGATTGATATTGATGGGAAAAATTTAAAACGTATTACACACGGAGAAACATTTGATGCCTTCCCTGTATTTTCTAATGACGGAAAAAAATTAATCTTCTCCTCAAATAGAAATAACGGAGGCGGACATGATACGAATCTGTTTATTGCAGAATGGCAAGACTAGCAAGGCTTGTCTTCTGAAATGCAACAAGGATGATACGAATCTGTTTATTGCAGAATGGCAAGACTAGCAAGGCTTGTCTTCTGAAATGCAACAAGGATGGTACGAATCTGTTTATTGCAGAGTGGCAAGACTAGTAAGGCTTGTGTTTTTGGTTTAGAACAGGTTTGAGTAAATTTTTTAAGGAATAAAAAAATCAATCTTATTTAGCGTATATTTGCGCACTATTTTAGAAATTAAATTTAACAAATGAAGAAAATTAGAAACTTTTGCATTATCGCTCATATCGATCACGGTAAAAGCACATTGGCAGATAGATTGTTAGATTATACAGGTTCTGTAACCGAAAGAGAAAAACAAGATCAGCTTTTAGATAATATGGATTTAGAGCGTGAACGTGGTATTACCATCAAGTCTCACGCAATCCAAATGGAGTATGTCTATAAAGGAGAAGAGTATATTTTAAATCTAATTGATACGCCTGGTCACGTAGATTTTTCTTACGAAGTTTCTCGTTCTATTGCTGCCTGTGAAGGAGCTTTGTTAATTGTAGATGCAGCACAAAGTATCCAAGCACAAACAATTTCTAATTTATATTTAGCATTAGATAATGATTTGGAAATTATTCCAGTTTTAAATAAGGTAGACTTACCAAGTGCAAATCCAGAAGAAGTTACAGATGATATTGTTGATTTATTAGGTTGTGATCCAGAAGAGGTGATTCATGCTAGTGGAAAAACAGGTTTTGGAGTTGATAATATTTTGGAAGCAATTATAGAAAGAATTCCTGCTCCAGAAGGAGACCCAGAAGCACCTTTACAAGCTCTAATTTTTGACTCTGTGTATAATTCTTACCGTGGAATTGAAACTTATTTCCGTGTATTAAATGGAGAGATTAAAAAAGGACAACGTATCAAATTCATGGCAACTGATAAAGAGTATTTTGCTGATGAGGTGGGAACGTTAAAATTAGAACAAGTAGTTAAAAAGTCAGTAAAAACAGGTGATGTAGGTTATTTAATTACTGGGATTAAAACAGCAAAAGAAGTAAAAGTAGGAGATACAATTACAGATGCGGCCAATCCAACTACTGAGGTAATCGACGGTTTTGAAGATGTAAAGCCAATGGTTTTTGCAGGAATTTACCCTGTTGATACAGAAGACTATGAAGAGTTACGTTACTCAATGGAAAAACTACAGTTGAATGATGCTTCTTTGGTATTTCAGCCAGAAAGTTCTGCGGCTTTAGGTTTTGGTTTTCGATGTGGATTTTTAGGAATGTTACACATGGAAATTATCCAAGAGCGTTTAGAACGTGAGTTTAATATGACTGTAATTACTACGGTTCCTAACGTATCGTATCATGCATTTACCAAAAAAGAACCAGACAATATCATTGTTTTAAATAATCCAACTGATTTACCAGAGCCATCAAAACTAGATAGAGTAGAAGAGCCATATATCAAAGCTTCTATTATTACCAAAGCAGATTTTGTTGGGCAAGTAATGAGTTTGTGTATTGAAAAACGTGGAGAAATTACCAATCAAACTTATTTAACTACACAAAGAGTAGAGTTAACTTTTGATATGCCTTTAGCAGAAATTGTATTTGATTTTTATGATCGTTTAAAAACAGTTTCTAAAGGATATGCTTCTTTTGACTATCATCCAATCGGTATGAGAACTTCGAAATTAGTACGTGTAGATATTTTATTAAATGGGCAACCTGTAGATGCACTTTCTGCTTTATTACACGCTGATAATGCATATTCTATTGGTAAAAAGATTACTGAAAAGCTGAAAGAATTGATTCCAAGACAACAGTTTGATATTCCAATTCAGGCTGCTATTGGAGCTAAAATTATTGCTAGAGAAACCACAAAAGCATTGCGTAAAGATGTTACTGCTAAATGTTATGGTGGAGATATTTCTCGTAAGCGTAAATTATTAGAAAAGCAGAAAAAAGGAAAGAAACGTATGCGTCAGGTTGGAAATGTAGAAATTCCACAACAAGCATTTATGGCCGTATTAAAACTAAACGATTAATTTTCTAGCCATTTTCTAAAGTCTGCAGTAGTAGAAGAACTAGTCATTACTTTTTCTTTGACCCCTTCAATGCTAATAAGTAAACGGTTTTTAAAGTGACTTTCTATTGTTGATATTGCATCAATACAAATAATTTCACTTCGGTTAATTTTAAAGAATTTTGCTGGGTTTAATTGCTGAAAAATACTACTTAAGCTTTGAGAAATAGTATGTCTTTTTCCGTTATAATCTGTTGCGATACAAAAATCTCCAGATGCTTGAATCAAAGTAATGTCTATAACATTTAGTAATTGAATTCCTTTTGATTTTTTAATAACAAACCTGTTTTTGTAAGAAGTGTTTTCTTCTTGTAAAGCCGTTTTTAAATTTGATAAAGTAGAAGAGTTTAGGTGATTGTAGTTGCCTTGCTTAAACAAAACTTGGTATTTTTCAATAGCTCTGTTAAAGTCAGATTTAGAATAAGGCTTTAAAATATAAGCGATACCGTTGGTATGAAATGCTTTAAAGAGATATTCATCATGAGCAGAACAGAAAATGATAGGGCAATTAATATCCACTTCATCAAACAAATCAAAAGAAATACCATCTAATAATTGAATATCAGATAAAATAACATCGTAAGTATTGTTCTCTAATAATTCCTTTCCATCTTTATTAGATCTTGCTAAATCATGTGTTGCTTCCTCACCAAAATAATCATTTAAGTAATTGACTAATTTTTGGTAAGCAGGTATTTCGTCTTCTAGAATTAAAATTTTCATATAACTATTATTCGCTTAATTTAATAATTGGGATAAATACTTCAAACTTTTTGTCCATATTGTGGATTTGTATTTGTTGATCTGAAAGCAATTTGTATCTAGATTTTAGATTCTCTAAACCAGTTCCAAATGATTCTTGATTCGAAACTGTATTCGATTTTGTATTGGTAATAATTAACCAGCCATTATTTACGGCAATGCTTGTTTTTATAGGTTGATTATTTTGAGCTTTGTTATGTTTAACAACATTTTCTAACAAGGTTTGTATAGCTCCAGTTGGGATAAATTGATTTTTAACATCAGTATTAATTTCGATGTTAAATTGGTAATCATTTCCAAAGCGAGTTTCTATAAGATAGATGTAATTTTCTGCCAGTTCAATTTCTTTAAATAGTTCCATTACTTCTGCATCTTTAGTTCTAATTAGATACCTATAAATTAAAGACAATCGATTGATGTATTCTTTGGCTTTAGTAGTATCAGAATCAATAAGAGAATCTAAGGTGTTTAAATTGTTAAATAAAAAATGAGGATCTATCTGAGAACGTAATAGTTTTAGTTCGTTTTCTTTTTGCTGCTTTTCGATGCTTAAAAACTCGTTTCTTCCTTCGTAAAACTTCTTAGTAAATAAAATTCCTAAAATGAGTCCAACATTATTGGCTGCAGTATAAATTCCATTAATAATTATTCGATCCCAAGAAGGTAATTTGCTTAAAGGGTGTCCAGAGCTCCAAAAGCCTAAAGTATCGTCTATAGTTCCAAAAATAATTAGGGTAAGAACACTAAGTATAATAAAAAGTACATAGTTTTTAGACTCAATAATAAACTTCGGAATTAAGATGTACATAAAAATTAAGATGATACAAATGGTAAAAATTATCGTAGAAGGAATGTCTACAATATATTCTAACAACTTTAAATCTCTGCTTTTATAGTCTAGAATATTTAATAAAGAAGCAACAGAGAAATAAACAATTAATAAATGTAAATCTGATTTGTAAAGTTTAGTATTCATAATTAGGGTGATGTAAAACCTTATAAGAACCTACTTATAAGGTTTGTGATATAACAAAGTAAAGGAAATTAATTATTAAGAGGTAATTGCTTTTTTATAACATAAATACCATATATGAAACAAGGTAAAGTTAATATTATTGAAAAGATAGCACTTTCTATATCCATAGGATTTGATATTGTTTCTTTTACTGGTATATTTATTGTGTCTAGTTTAGCCACAAAATCTATTATGGCATGAATAATAATTAACGGATATATTCTTTTAATTACTAATAAAATTGCTCCAAACATTACTCCAATAAAAGTGGCAAAAATTACTTGTGAAATTTCACCATAAAGACCTTTGTCAAATTTTATCAAATGTAAAAGACCAAAAATGAACGCAGAAATTAAAACAGCTTTTACTTGTGCTTTTCTGTCATTACCAAAATAGTTAACTATTAAAGGTAATAATACACTTCTGATACTTAATTCTTCTGAAAATCCAATACTTAAACAGTAAATTGCTAATAACAAAAAGTTTAAGGTGGTAGAATTCGGAATTGCATCTAAAAATAAACCATTTAATAAAACTAGAAATAGTAATGGAAAAATACTTAACCATATCTTTTGAGGTTTTATTTTAGATAAGCCTCCAATAAAGAATAAGTCTAATTTTTTTGCTACTAAAAAAGATACTGCGCCAAGAATACAATTGCTTATTATTTTAAAAGTGAGATGGATGTTGTAATCATCAATTCCGCGGTTAATTAAATATGTTTTTAGAATGTTGTTTACAATTAGCACAATTGCTATAAAAAGGATAAAAAGAATAATTTGCTGTAAAATAGATTTCTTTTTCATAATGATTAATTGTTGCTGTTAATTCTATTTTCTTCATCTTTAGCAGAGTTTCTTCTAGATTTTTTCTTTCCAAACTTAGAACCAAAGCTATAGGTTAATCTTAACTGAACATTTTGACGCGAACTATTACTTTCTACTTTTGCTGTACCATTTCCGTAATCAATATTTCCTACAAATCCACGATTTAATACTTTGTTAATTCCTAGGTTTACTTTTAATTTATCATCTAAGAATTTTTTTCCGAAAGAAAGGTCAATTCCAGCTAACCAATCAACATCAATTTGACCTTCTAAAGCTCCAGTCCCGTAGTTTCCACTAAATTCAAAGTTTACATCCCAAGGTAATTTGTAATTAGCTTGAATAAACCAGAACAAGTTCCATTTGTTAAGATCAACACCAAAAGATGAAGATTGGTAATCTGTGTTGGTTACAATAAACCCTGTATAACCTTCAAGACCTTTAATAAAACTTAATGGAGCAAATAATCTAAAGTTCCAGTTAGTGTTGTTTTCTACGTTTACTTCTTGTTGTCTAATTTGAGCGGTAGCATTGTCTTGTTTAATCAGTTGAAAAATAACATCATTTGTTTTACTATATCCAATTGTAAAGAATGGTTGTCCATCATATGTTAAATTGAATTGGTAATTATTAGTAAATGATGGCTTTAAATTTGGGTTTCCAACTCCGGCAGAATAAGGATCTAAATAAGTTGCAAAAGAATTTAAGCTATTATAAGAAGGTCGTTGTATTCTGTAACTATATGATAAACTTGCTCCAATATTTTCTGTTAATTGTCTGCTTAAAGAAGCACTCGGAAATATTTTTTGAATCGGTCTTTTTTTAACTTCAACAGTTGGTGTTCCGTTTTTCATAAAATAAGATGTACCATCTGTATTACTGTCTTCGTAACGTAATCCTCCAGAGAAAGACCATTTACCAAAGTTAGCGTTTACTTTAGAGTATAAAGAAAAAATAGATTCATCTACCACAAAACGACTACTTCCAGTTACATCTTTTTCAAGAGTATTAGTGGTAGTGTTTTCTACAAATGCTTGTAAATCACTATCGGTTTTTACATTGGCATATTTAGAACCTAGACTTAGTTTAAAATTATCTGTAAAGCTTTTAGAATAATCGGCTTTAAAAGTTTTGATATTGTATTTTCCATCTTGAATATAACGTCTGTCTTGAAAAGTTACAGTACTACCAGAAGTTTCTGATAAGGTATTTTTACTATCGTTTGTATAATCGATATAATTAAAATCTACCAATAATTTTTCAGTATCAGAATTATACTCGTAATACGGATTGATATTAAAATCTGTTCTATCTCTATCAAATGCATTTTGAGAGTTTAGCGTTTCTGTAATTGTTGGTTTAATAATTTTTGTAATACTTGTAGAGGTTCTGTCAGATTTTCTATTGTTCCATCTTCCTCCGATACCAATTGAATGCTTGTCATTTAGATAATAATCTACATTTCCACTAAAAGTTAAATTATTTGGGTTGTAAGGTTCTTTAGTTATTTGGTCATAAGTTTCATTTCCTACAGTTCTTACTAAAAACAAATCATCTCTCCAAGTAGGTTTAGAATGTCTAACACTTGCTTGCCAGTTTAATTTGTTTTTATAGCTAGCTAAAGAAATTCCAGTTCCATATTCAAAACCATTGTCTTCACCAGCCCAAGCATTCACGCTACCGTGAGTTCCTAACTTCATGTTTTTCTTTAAAATAATATTAATTACAGCTCCAGAACCAGATGCTTCGTATTCTGCTCCAGGTTGTTCTACCACTTCTATTTTAGCAATATTATCTGCAGGTAAATCACGTAATAATGTTTGTACATCCATATATTCGGTAGTTTTTCCGTTAATAAGGATTCGTACTCCTCTTTTTCCTGCAATTGAGATTCCGTTGTTAGTAACCAAAACACCTGGAACTTTACGCATCACGTCTTGTAAGCTAGTGTTTAACATTTCAGATTTCTCTAAATCAACCACTAACTTTTCTGCAGTTTGTTTAATTACAGGTCGTTTACTTTTAATTACTACTTCATCCAAAGTTTGACTTTCTTCCTCTAAAACAGCGTTAAAAGTTTTGTTGCCATTCAATTCAAACTCTTTAATGTTATGATTTTTAAAACCTAACATAGAAATGACAATTTTATATTTTCCAGAACTAATATTTTCAAAAGTATATGTACCGTTATCATCAGTAGTGGTTCCTTTTGGATTTGCTTCGTCTCCAGTTTTATATAAGATAACATTAGCATAAGGTAGTGGTTCGTTGGTAGTATCAGTAATAGTTCCTTTGATGCTATTTTGACCAAACGAATAAGCAATTCCTAAGAATAATAATAAGGCGGTTGTAAAAGATTTCATAATTGTTTTTTTAGTATTTACACTTCAAAAGTGCGATGATTGATTTGTTTAGAAAATCACTTTCTGTTGAATCGGGTTAAAATTCCGGTAAACAGATATTGATAATCTATGTAAATAGAGACGCTAAATTTTTATAGATGGTTTCCTAAGTAGAGAAATTGCTAATATCTGCAGGTTACTTTTTATCGTATTTCAATTAATAATAATACATTTACCGTATTAATATTTTTTATAAAAATGACAAGCAAACCTAATATCTTACTTATTTATACTGGTGGTACTATTGGAATGATTAAAGACTACGAAACCAATGCGTTAAAAGCGTTTAATTTTGAAAAGTTATTAGATCGGATTCCAGAGTTGGTACAGTTAAATTGTAATATTGATACTTTTTCTTTTGATGAGCCTATAGACTCTTCTAACATGAATCCGGAGTATTATGTAACCATTGCAGAAGTAATAGAGGATAACTATAAAAAATTTGATGGTTTTGTTGTGTTAACTGGATCTGATACGATGTCTTATACATCTTCTACCATAAGCTTCATGTTAGAAAACTTGAACAAACCAGTAATTTTTACAGGTTCTCAATTACCAATAGGTCATTTAAGAACAGATGCAAAAGAGAATTTAATTACCTCTATAGAAATTGCGAGTGCTTATAAAAATAATGAGCCTGTAATAAAAGAAGTTTGCTTGTATTTTGAATATAAGCTGTATAGAGCAAATAGAACTACAAAAATCAATGCTGAGCAATTTGAAGCATTTGCTTCATTAAATTATCCACCGTTAGCTGAAAGTGGAGTGCATTTAGATTTTAATGATGATTTATTGCTTAAGCCAAAGAATAAAGTTGAAGACTTGATTGTTAGAAAATCTCTGAATAACAATGTAATTGTTTTAAAACTATTTCCTGGAATTACAGAAAAGGCAGTGCAGTCTATTTTAACGATACCAGATTTAAAAGGAGTTGTTTTAGAAACCTATGGTTCTGGAAATGCACCCACATATAAGTGGTTTATTCGTCTCTTAGAAGAAGCTATAAAAAGTGGCATAAATATTGTTAATGTTACTCAGTGTGTTGGTGGTAGCATTATCTTAGGTCATTATGAAACAAGTGTAGATTTGAAGCGAATAGGAGTTATTGATGGGAAGGATATTACTACTGAATCTGCAATAGCCAAACTAATGTATTTGTTAGGAGAACAAATTGAGCAAAAAGAGTTTAAAGAACTTTTTGAAACACCGTTAAGAGGTGAATTGGATTTTTAAACAAAAAACTAAAAATAAGTACAATTTTAATAGTGTAAATAATACTTACTTATTAAATGTGTATATAATTGAGTTAAATTTTGCTTTTTAGACATAAAAATCTTGATTTTTTTTTAGAGACTCAACATTTTTTTGTTAATTGGCACTCTCAAATCAGACAAAATTAAGAATTGTTCATTTTAATTGTAAAATTAGAAAAGGCAATTTTTGGTGATTTGAGATTAAAATCAATATCTTTAAACCCGTTAACTATTAAAAATTAATTTATAACAAAGATGAAAAAAGTATCAAATATCCTAACAGTAGCAGGATTCATGTTTTTTGGAGCAATTCAATCAACTTTTGCACAAGACGCAGCGCAGTCAGAAACTTTCCACCAAGAGTTGAAGAAACGTTTTATTGAAGGAGATCCTCAATTTATGGGAATTGTATTAGTAGCATTAATCTTAGGATTAGCAATTGCCATCGAAAGAATTATTTACTTAAACATGGCAACTACAAATACAAAGAAATTAGTTGCTAGTGTAGATGAAGCATTAAGTTCAGGTGGTATTGAAGCTGCAAAAGAAGTTTGTAGAAACTCAAAAGGACCTGTTGCATCTATCTTCTACCAAGGATTAGACAGAATGGACGAAGGAGTTGAAGCTGCAGAAAAAGCTGTAGTTGGATACGGAGGAGTACAAATGGGATTATTAGAGAAAAATGTTTCTTGGTTATCTTTATTTATCGCTTTAGCACCAATGTTAGGGTTCATGGGAACTGTAATTGGTATGATTGAAGCATTCGATAGAATTGCAGTAGCAAATGATATCTCTCCAGGGGTTGTTGCAGGTGGTATTAAAATTGCACTTTTAACAACAGTATTTGGATTAGTAGTAGCAATTATTTTACAGATTTTTTATAACTATATCGTTTCTAAAGTAGATAGTATCGTAAACAGTATGGAAGATGCTTCAATCTCTTTAATTGACCTATTAGTAAAATATAAAAAATAAGAAGAGTTATGAAAGGTAATTTATCAAAAATATTAAGCCTCTTTGTTGCTCTTATCGCCGTAATTGGTGCGGTTTTATTTGTTAGAGTATTCATGGCAGATGCAGATGCAATCGAATCTGATCCAGAGGTACAAGCAAGCGTTATTACACCAATTATTACATTTTCAACTTCATTATTCTATTTAGCAGTTGGTACTGCTGTAATCATGTCTGTTTTAGCATTGGTTAAAAATCCAGAAAGCTTAAAGAAGACATTATTAGGTCTTGCAGTATTAGGTGTAATTTTAGCATTAGCTTATTTTACAGGTGATAGTAATGTAGTAACAGACAGTCAAGGAAAAGTTCTTGAAGGTGGAGAAGCAGGTTCATCTGTTAACCACTGGGTAAGTACAGGTATATGGTATAGTATGTTCTTAGGAATTATAGCCGGAGCATTCTTTGTAATTGATTTATTAAAAGGATTAGTTAAATCTTAAATTATGGCAAGAAGAGAAACCCCAGAAATTAATGCAGGTTCTATGGCGGACATCGCCTTCTTGTTATTAATCTTTTTCCTGGTAACTACAACAATGGATGTAGACTCAGGTATTTCTAAGAAATTATCTGAAAAGCCACCAAAAGATTATGTACCGCCTGTAATTAAAGAAAGAAATATATTTGAAGTAAATATCAATAGAAATAATGAGCTACTTGTAGAAAACGAGCCAATGAAAATTGAGGAGTTAAAAGAGGCTGCTATTAAGTTTATTGATAATGGAGGAGGAGAAGGTAAAGTAGTTGATGGTGTTTCTACAGGACCATGTGATTACTGTAAAGGAGAAAGAAGTCCTGCTTCTTCAGATCATCCTAACAAAGCAGTTATTTCAGTACAAAGTGATAGAGGTACAGAATATGGAATGTATATTCAAGTACAAAACGAGCTTTTAAGAGCTTACACTGAGTTAAGAAATAGACTAGCGTTGGAGAAATACAATGTTTCTTATAATGAGCTTGAAAAAGCATATAAGAAAGATAAGAATAACGAGGAGTTGAAGAAAAAAGTTGAGTTTATTAAAACTAGCTATCCACAAATCGTTTCGGATGCAGAACCAACAGCTAATTAATATTAAAAACAAGTATTATGTCTAAATTCGGAAAGAAGAAAAAAGGAATGCCAGCTGTAAATACGGCTTCTTTACCTGATATTGTTTTTATGTTATTGTTCTTTTTCATGGTAACTACCGTGATGAGAGAAACAGACTTAAAAATAGAAAACCCAAGCTTACCAAATGCTACTGAAGTAAAAAAACTAGAGCATAAAAGCTTAGTGAGTACTATTTATGTTGGTAAAGCTAAAGATACAGAGAAATTTGGTGCCGGTGATAAGATTCAGTTAAATGATAAAATCGCTACTGCTGATGACGTGCCTGCTTTTATTTATAATGAAAGATCACAAAAATCAGAAGCTGAACATCCTTATATGACTACATCAATCAAAGCTGATGTTGGATGTAGTGTAGGTACAATCTCAGATATCAAATTAAAGTTAAGAGATGTAAATGCATTAAAATTAAGTTTGTCTAGTCGTAAAGACAATAGTAAACAATAAAGTAAGTATTTACTCTAATATAAAAAAAGGACAATCTTAAGATTGTCCTTTTTTTATATACAAAATCTGTATCTTTAACGTTCTAATTCTTATTTGCCTCGATGAAAAACTATCTTGTATTATTGTTTATTACTTTTACTACTTGTCTTTTTGCACAAAAAGATTCTTTGCAATTAGGAGATAAATATTTAGAAGATCAACTGTATTTTGGGGTAACTTATAATCAGTTAATCAGCCAACCATCGGGGGTTTTAAATAGTGGTTTTTCTTACGGAATTAACGCTGGGTATATTAGAGACATTTCTTTAGTAAAAAGTGGTCAGGTAGCGCTTGGAATTGGAATAGGATATGCATTTGATTCTTTTAAGCATGGATTTAAAGTTTTAACTCAAGGTTCTGATGTTGTGATTGAAGTTGATCCTAGTATTCAAACTACAAATGGACTTAAGCTACATTCTTTAGAGTTTCCTCTAGAGTTTAGATGGCGTACTTCTACAGCTAATAAATACAAGTTTTGGAGAATATATACGGGATTAAAAGTTAGTTACAATCTTAAGAATAGTATTTCCTATACAAATAACTCTGTGGTTAGTACATATAATAATATTGCCCGTTTTAATAAACTACAATATGGACTGACTTTTTCAGCTGGTTATTCTACTTTTAATTTCAATTTATATTACGGTTTATCTCCATTGTTTAAAGATGCTTCTTTAGGTACTAAATCTATAGGAACAAAAACAATAAAAATAGGAATGTTGTTTTACATTTTATAGTAAAATATATGCTGCGTACTGACTTATTAAGCCTAAAAAGAAAGCCAAGTATACTTCTTTGGGTTTATGTGCTTTAAGGTGTAATCTAGAACTAGCTAAAACTCCAGTTAATAAGATTAATAAAGAAGCTATAGGTAAAATAGCAATAGAATTAAGAGTTCCGTAAATAAGAAAGAAACCTAAAGCACTACTCATAGAGACAATGTGTAAACTGGTTTTTATTTTAAAAAAGAATAGAAAATAGATGACAATTAAAGAAAGATTAGTTCCGTAAAAAAGAACTCCTAAACTTTTAAATACCGAAATGTTTATTAATAGTTTTCCTAAAGTATAAAAGATAATAAGCATTAAAAATATTGGAATTTTTCGTTCTTTAATACTGCTTACTTGAAAACTGTTAATTAACCCCAGGGCTTTTAAAATTACTAGTGAAATTAAAGGAATAATATAGGTAGAAAAAAAGACAATACTAATGAGTAAATATTGTCTTTCTTTTTTAATAAGATCAGGTGTTAAGGCTAAAAAAAGAAGTACACCAATAGTTGGTATCACTATTGGATGTAAGATTACAGATATGAACTTGTGAAATTTCAAATCTTAAATCTCTTTTCGTAATCTGGCTACCGGAATGTCTAATTGCTCTCTGTATTTAGCAACAGTTCTTCTTGCAATTGGATAACCTTTTTCTTTCAATACAGCAGATAATTTATCATCTGTTAAAGGTTTTCTCTTATCTTCTTCACCAATAACATTTTGTAATATCTTTTTTATTTCTCGAGTAGAAACATCTTCTCCTTGATCATTTTTCATCGATTCAGAGAAAAATTCTTTAATCAGTTTGGTTCCATATGGAGTTGATACATATTTGCTATTTGCAACACGAGAAACTGTAGAAATATCCATCCCAATTTGATCCGCAATATCTTTTAAAATCATTGGTTTTAACTTTCGTTCATCACCTGTTAAAAAATATTCATATTGATAATGCATAATGCAATTCATTGTAACCAAAAGGGTTTGTTGACGTTGTTTAATTGCATCAATAAACCATTTAGCAGCATCTAATTTTTGTTTAATAAAGATAACTGCATCTTTCTGAGACTTCGATTTTTCTTTAGATTCTTGGTATCCTTTAAGCATGTTGTTATACTCTTTAGAAACATGTAGTTCTGGAGCATTTCTGGCATTTAAGGTTAGGTCTAAATTACCGTCGATAATCTTTATAGAAAAATCAGGAACTATTTGCTCAGCAATCTTATTATTACCAGCATAAGAGCTACCTGGTTTAGGGTTTAATTTGCTAATTTCTTGAATCACTTCTTTGAGTTCTTCTTCAGAAATATCAAATTTCTCCATCAATTTTTTGTAATGCTTTTTTACAAAATGATCAAATGAGTTTTCTAAAATATTTATAGCTAAAACTCTTGTTTTATTTTCAGACTTAGCTTTTAATTGTATGGTTAAACACTCTTTTAAATCGCGTCCACCAACACCAATTGGATCTAATTTTTGAACAACTTTAGTTAGTAATTCAATAACTTTCTCTTCGGTTGTAAATACATTTTGAGTAAAAGCTAGATCGTCAACTAAATCTAAAATGTCTCTTCTGATATAACCGCTATCATCAATACTTCCAACTAAGAATTCGGCAATTACACGTTCTTCTTCGTTAATTCTAAAAGTATTTAATTGATTTTTTAACGATTGATGAAAAGTAGTTCCAGCCGCATAAGGCACGCTTTTTTCTTCATCATCTGATGAATAGTTATTTGCTTGCATTTTATAACTTGGAATCTCATCGTCGCTTAAATACTCATCAATATTAATATCTTCTGCATCAATCTTTTCGGTGCCAGCATCTTCATATTCATTCGCTAAAGAATCTTCAAAATTATCTACTTCTTCTTTACCAGTATCTAATGCTGGATTTTCTTCTATTTCTTGTTTTAAACGTTCTTCAAAAGCTTGTGTAGGCAACTGAATTAACTTCATCAACTGAATTTGTTGAGGAGATAATTTTTGTAGTAACTTAAAATTTAAACTTTGCTTTAACATTTAATATCAAGTAATTTAAGAATTAAAATTCGGCATTCTGTGGTGTTCTTGGAAACGGAATTACGTCTCTAATATTACCCATACCAGTTGCAAACTGTACTAAGCGTTCAAAACCTAATCCAAATCCAGAGTGAACCGCCGTACCAAATTTACGTGTATCTAAATACCACCATAATTCTTGTTCATCAATATCTAAGGCAGCCATTTTCTCTTTTAAAACATCTAAACGTTCTTCACGTTGTGCACCTCCAACAATTTCTCCAATACCAGGGAATAAAACATCCATTGCTCTTACTGTTTTTCCATCTTCATTTAAACGCATATAAAACGCTTTAATATTTGCAGGATAATCAAATAAAATTACTGGACATTTAAAGTGTTTCTCTACTAAATAACGTTCGTGCTCAGATTGTAAATCTGCTCCCCATTCATTAATTGGAAATTGGAATTTCTTTTTCTTATTTGGTTTAGAGTTTCTTAAAATATCAATTGCTTCTGTATAACTAACTCTTTTAAAGTTATTCTCTACAACAAATTTTATTTTTTCTAACAAGCTCATTTCACTACGTTGTGCTTGTGGCTTGCTTTTTTCTTCTTGTGTAAGTCTGTTATCTAAAAAGGCTAAATCATCTTTACAATGCTCTAAAACATATCCTAAAACATACTTTATAAAGTCTTCAGATAGGTCCATATTACCATCTAAATCCATAAAAGCAACTTCTGGTTCAATCATCCAAAACTCAGCTAAATGCCTAGTGGTATTAGAGTTTTCTGCCCTAAAAGTTGGTCCAAAAGTATACACTTTTCCTAATGCCATAGCATAGGTTTCTGCTTCTAATTGACCAGAAACGGTTAGGTTGGTTTGTTTTCCAAAGAAGTCTTGCTTATAATCTACTTCACCTGCTTCATTTAAAGGCGCTTTGTTGGCTTCGAATGCAGAAACACCAAACATTTCACCAGCACCTTCAGCATCAGAACCTGTAATAATAGGTGTATTTACATAGTTAAATCCATTGTCTTGAAAGTATCTATGTACAGCATAAGACAGTTTAGAACGTACTCTCATTACGGCACTAAAAGTATTTGTTCTAATACGTAAATGTGCATTTTCTCTTAAGAATTCTAGACTGTGTTTTTTAGGTTGAATAGGGTATTCATCAGGATTAGAATCTCCTAAAATTTCTAAATCTGTAACTTGAATTTCTACTTTTTGTCCTTTACCTTGACTTTCTACTAAAGTCCCTTTAATGCTTACTGCAGCTCCTGTAGCAATTCTTTTTAATAAAGCTTCATCTGTATTTTCAAAATCAACTACACACTGTATATTATTTATAGTAGAACCATCATTTAAAGCAATAAAACGATTGCTTCTAAATGTTCTAACCCAGCCTTTTACGGCAACTTCTTGTAAAAATTTGTCTGATTGTAATAATTCTAATACGCTACTTCTAGTCATCTTCTTAATATAATAATTAGCTACAACAACATATGGTTGTTGGTTGACAAAGATACTTTTTTAGCGTAAAACTAACAACGAAACAATGGTAATAAAACCTTAATTATTCGCTTTCTTCTGCTTTTACATCTTTTGGAGGTAAAATTCTAATTGTAGGCTCTTTGAATACCTTTTTATTAGAGATTTTTCGTTCAAATGTAAGTAGTAAAGATGGGAGTAAAATTAGGTTAGAAACCATCGCAAAAAGTAAGGTAATAGAGACCAATCCACCTAAAGCAATTGTTCCTCCAAAACTAGAAACGGTAAAAACTAAAAACCCAAAAAACAATACGATAGAAGTATAGAACATACTAACGCCAGTTTCTCTTATTGCACTATAAACCGATTTTTTTATTCTCCAGTTATTGGCTTGTAATTCTTGTCTGTATTTTGCTAAGAAATGAATAGTATCATCTACAGAAATACCAAAAGCAATACTAAATACAAGTATGGTTGATGGTTTAATCGGAATTCCAAAATACCCCATTAATCCAGCAGTAATTAGTAAAGGGAGCATGTTTGGAATTAAAGAAATTAAAATCATTTCTAATGATCTAAACATCCAAGCCATAAATAATGAAATTAAAATGATGGCTAATGATAAAGAGATAATTAAGTTTTTAATTAAATAATTGGTTCCTTTTAAGAAAACCAACGCTTTACCTGTTAAACTAACTTTATATCTGTTTGCAGGAAATTCTTTGGCAATTACAGCTTTTAAACGATCTTGAATAATGGTCATTTTATCTGTGCCAATATCTTTCATAAAGGTAGTAATCCTAGCATATCTACCTGTAGAATCTACAAAGTTGTTTAGCATTTTAGAGTTGCCATCAGAGTTTTTAGTATAGGCAAAAATATAGCTTTGTTCTTGTGTAGTTGGTAGTTGATAGTATTTAGGATTTCCTCTATAATATGCCTGTTTTGAGTATTTTACTAAGTTGGTAATAGAAACTGGCTTAGAAAGTTCTGGAAATTGCTCTATGGCTTCATTCAGTTTTTCCATTTTCTTTAATGTAGAAAGTTTCATTACACCTTTTTCTTTTTGTGTATCAACAAGAATTTCTAAAGGCATAATTCCACCAAACTCATCCTCAAAAAACTTAATGTCTTTATAAAATTGCATTCCTTTTGGCATGTCTTCAATAAGACTTCCAGAAACGCGTATTTGGTACACACCAATAATTCCTAAAATGATAACAATAACCGTAGTAATGTAAATGGTAATTCTGTGGTGTCTAACCATTTTTTCCATCCATTTAACTACATTGTCTATCCATTTTTTTTCTAAATGATTTAAGTGCTTCTTTTTTGGAAGAGGCATAAAGCTATAGATAATCGGAATGATTAATAGTGCTAATATGAAAATGCTAATAATATTAACCGAAGCTAAAATACCAAACTCTCTTAGCAACTGACTCTTAACAAAGATAAAGGTAGCAAAACCAGAAGCTGTAGTAATGTTGGTCATTAAAGTAGCATTTCCAATTTTAGAAATAACTCTTTGTAAAGATTTGGCTTGATTACCATGTCTTTTAACCTCTTGTTGGTATTTGTTAATTAAGAAAACAGCATTTGGTACACCAATAACAATGATTAAAGGCGGAATTAAAGCTGTTAAAACAGTAATTTCATATCCAAATAAACCAATAAAACCAAAAGCCCATGTTACACCAGTCATTACGACTAATAGCGTAATAAAAGTAGCTCTAAATGATCTAAAAAAGAAAAAGAAAATAATGGCAGTAATTAGCAATGCACCTCCAACAAACCATTGAATTTCATCTTGTATGTTTTGAGAATTTAAAGTTCTAATATATGGCATCCCAGATACTCGAACTTGTAAATTGTACTCTTTTTCAAAAGCTTCTATTGTTGGGATTAAGATATTATAAATAAAATCTCTTCTAACTGGAGTGTTAACAATCTCTTTATTTAAATAAATGGCTGTTTGTACCGTTCCTGTTTCTTTATTGTAAAGTAAGTTGTCGTAAAAAGGAAGTTTTTCGAAAAGCTGTTTTTTGATGGCAGAAACTTCTTTATTAGTTGTAGGAGCTTTATCTAGTAAAGGTTCTATAACAAACTTTCTGTTTTTTCGATCTGCTTTTAACTTTTGTACATCGGCAATAGAAACAGAAAATTCAACTTCATTAATAGAATCAAACTTTTTAGTTAATTGATTCCATGCATTGAATTTTTCTGGTGTAAATAAGGTAGAATCTTTAACAGCTAAAATGATTAGATTCCCTTCTTCTCCAAAGATGTCTAAAAACTGATTGTACTCTAAATTTACTTGGTGATTTTCTGGTAACAAATTAGCTTCTGTATATGAAAATTTCATATACTTCATTTGTGATGCTAAAAAGGCAGTAAATGCTGCAACTATCAATAAAACAACATATCTGTTTCTTAAAATAATTCCAGCTATTTTGGTCCAAAAACTCATTTAATAAAATTTAGGCAAAGGTAACAAATGTTTAGTAACAATAGGCATAAAAAAAGAGTGTTTGCAAACACTCTTTTCTAAATACTATATTAGAAATTAATAGATTAAACAGTCATAATTTCTTTTTCTTTTACGCTGAATAAACTGTCAATTTCTTTAACATATTTATCTGTTAGCGTTTGTATATCTGCTTCAGAATTCTTTTTCATATCATCAGAAACATCTAACTTTTTAATATCGTTATTTGCGTCTTTTCGTGCATTTCTTACACCAACTTTAGCGTGTTCTGCTTCAGCTTTTGCTTGTTTAGCTAAGCCTTTACGTCTTTCTTCTGTTAAAGGTGGTACATTGATAATTATATTTTCTCCATTGTTCATGGGATTAAACCCTAAGTTGGCAATCATGATTGCCTTTTCAATTTCTTGTAACATGTTTTTCTCCCAAGGCTGAATACTAATTGTTCTAGCATCTGGAGTGTTAACATTAGCAACCTGACTTAATGGAGTTTGTGAACCATAATAATCTACAGATACATTGGCTAACATTGCAGGAGTTGCTTTACCTGCTCTAATAGCGCGTAACTCTTTAATTAGATGCTCAATTGCATTTTGCATTTGTTCTTTAGCAGCGTCTAAAATAAATTCAATTTCTTCGTTCATCACTTATAATTTTATGTAAAAATATACTTTTTTAATTGTCTACAACCGTTCCTATTTTTTCTCCAGAAACTAACTTTAATAAATTTCCATTAGTATTCATGTCAAAAACAATGATTGGTAGCTTGTTCTCTTCACTAAGAGTAAATGCCGTCATATCCATTACTTTGAGTCCTTTTTCTATAACTTCCTTAAAAGTAATGTTTTCAAATTTAACAGCATCTTTATTTTTCTCAGGATCTTCATTGTAAATACCATCTACACGAGTTCCTTTTAAAATAGCATCAGCATTAATTTCTATAGCTCTTAAAACTGCTGCTGTATCTGTGGTGAAATATGGATTTCCAGTTCCTCCACCAAAAATAACAACTCTTCCTTTTTCTAAATGACGAATTGCTCTTCTTTTGATAAATGGCTCAGCAATTTCTTTTATTTCAATTGCTGTTTGTAAACGTGTATAAATTCCTTCGGCTTCTAAAGCACTTTGTAGTGCTAATCCATTAATACAAGTGGCAAGCATTCCCATATGATCTCCTTGAACACGATCCATACCGTTACTAGCGCCAGCAACACCTCTAAAGATGTTTCCTCCGCCAATTACAATGGCAACTTCTATTCCTTTATCTGTAACTTGTTTTATTTCTTTGGCATATTCTGAAAGACGTTTTGGATCAATTCCGTACTGTCTTTCTCCCATTAAAGCTTCTCCGCTTAACTTTAAAAGAATTCTTTTGTATTGCATAGTTTTGTTGAAAGTTTTGCAAATATAAGAATTTCAAACGAAGCTTTTAGCTTCTAAGACTTTAGTTTTTAGAAATAAAAAAACCATCCTAAAAAGGATGGTTTTAAAATGTTATATTGTTGTAGTGATTATCCTAAAGTAACTCTTTTAAAAGTACTAATAGCAACATCACCATAAGAATCTACATAAGCAGCAACACTTTTCTTTTCATCTTTGATGAAATTTTGGTCTAATAGACATTGTTCTTTGTCTAAAGTAGTGTTGTCAGAAATGAATCTTTCCATTTTTCCTGGTAAAATTCTATCCCAAATTTGCTCAGGTTTACCTTCAGCTTTTAATTCTGCTTTTGCATCTTCTTCAGCTTGAGCTAATACCTCTTCTGTTAATTGAGACATAGAAATGTATTTAGGAACATTCTTTAATGTTTTCCCTAATCTTCCTAATTCAATATTATCTTTTTCAATTACTGCGATTCTTGCTTCAGTTTCTGCAGCAACAAACTCAGGATCAAAATCTTTATAAGATAATGTTGTAGCTCCCATAGAAGCAATTTGCATTGCTAAGTCTTTAGTTAAAACATCAGACTTGTCTACTGCGTTGTTTAACCCTACAATAGCAGCAATTTTACCACCGTGAGTATAAGAACCAACATAAGCAGCTTCGATTTTTTCAAAAGCAGTAATGTCTAATTTCTCACCGATAACACCAGTTTGCTCAATTAATTTGTCAGCAACAGTCATACCACCAAAATCAGCAGCTAAGAAAGACTCCTTAGTGTCATGATTAAATGCGATATTAACAAATTGTTGCGCTAATTCTTTAAAAGAATCGTTCTTTGCAACGAAGTCAGTTTCACAAGCCAATACGATAGCAACACCAGACGTGTTATCATCGTTAATTTTAGTAATTGCAACACCTTCTGTAGATTCTCTATCAGCTCTTTTTGCAGCTACTTTTTGACCTTTTTTACGTAATACTTCAATTGCTTTGTCGAAGTCACCTTCTGCTTCTACTAATGCCTTTTTACAGTCCATCATTCCAGCTCCAGTAGCTTCTCTTAATTTTTTTACGTCTGCAGCAGTAATATTTGCCATTTTATTTTTATTTTTTGTTGATTTGTTTATTCACTACAAATAAACAAATCAACAATTAGACTTTTGTTATTTAATTATTAAGCTTCTTCTGTAGTTTCTGCTTTTGGAGCAGCTTTTTCAGCTTTAGCTTTTTCTTTACCAGCTTTTCTTTCAGCTAAACCATTAGCAATAGCATCAGTAATGTATCCTAATACTTTGTCAATAGATTTAGAAGCATCATCGTTAGATGGGATTACAAAATCGATTGGTCTAGGATCAGAGTTTGTATCAACCATTGCAAAGATTGGGATGTTTAGGTTTTTAGCTTCTGCAACTGCAATGTGCTCTTTCTTAACATCTACTACAAATAAAGCTCCAGGTAAACGAGTCATATCAGTAATAGAACCTAAGTTCTTTTCTAATTTTTCTCTCTGACGGTTAATTTGTAATTTTTCTCTTTTTGATAATGCATCAAAAGATCCATCTTGCTTCATTCTATCAATAGCAGTCATTTTCTTAACCGCTTTTCTAATAGTAACAAAGTTTGTTAACATTCCACCTGGCCATCTTTCTGTGATGTATGGCATGTTAATGCTTTTTGCTTTTTCTGCAACGATGTCTTTTGCTTGTTTCTTAGTTGCAACAAATAAGATTTTTCTACCTGAATTAGCGATTTTTTCTAATGCAGCAGAAGTCTCTTCAATCTTTGCAGCTGTTTTATACAAATCGATGATGTGAACACCATTTCTTTCTGTATAAATGTAAGGAGCCATGTTTGGATCCCATTTTCTAGTTAAGTGACCAAAGTGCACTCCACTATCTAGTAATTCTTTAATGTCTACGTTTGCCATTGTTTACGTTCTTTAATTGTAGCAATATTTAAGTAGCCTATAATTTAGAGTCTTAAATATTTAGATGCTAAACTGTTTATTTAAAATATAAATTAACAATTCACAACCACGTTTAAATAGTAATCTCGAAATAACTTCGAGAAGTATACCATTAACGTTTCGAGAATTGGAATTTTTTTCTTGCTTTTTTCTGACCAAATTTCTTACGCTCAACCATTCTTGGATCTCTAGTTAATAATCCTTCTGGTTTTAAGATTGCTTTGTGCTCTTCGTTAATTGCTACTAATGCTCTAGTAATTGCTAAACGAATTGCTTCAGCTTGACCAGTTACACCACCTCCAAAAACATTTACTTTAATATCGTAAGATGTTAAGTTATTAGTTAATTGTAAAGGTTGTTGTACTTTGTATTGTAACGTTGGAGTAGTAAAGTAATTTGCTAACTCTCTTTTGTTGATTGTGATGTTACCTTTTCCTTCAGAAAGATATACACGAGCAACAGCTGTTTTTCTTCTACCTATTTTGTGTACTGTTTCCATTATCTAAGATCGTTAAGGTTAATAGCTTTTGGATTTTGAGCTTCTTGTTTGTGCTCAGCACCAGCATATACATATAAATTTCTAAAAAGAGCGCTTCCTAATTTGTTTTTAGGTAACATTCCTTTTACTGCTTTTTCAACTAATCTTGTAGGATCTTTGTCGAACATTTCAGAAGCAGTTAATGATCTTTGACCTCCAGGGTAACCTGTGTGGCGGATGTACGATTTATCAGTCCACTTGTTTCCAGTTAGATTGATTTTCTCTGCATTAATAACTACAACATTATCTCCACAATCTACATGAGGAGTAAAGTTGGTTTTGTATTTACCTCTAATTAGCATAGCTACTTTAGAAGCAAGACGACCTAATGTTTGCCCGTCCGCATCAACAACTAACCACTCTTTATTAGCAGTCTCTTTGTTTGCTGATGCTGTTTTGTAACTTAATGTGTTCATTACACTTTAGTTTTTGTCTATTAATAATATAATTTTTTCCTTAAAAAAGGTCTGCAAAGGTACAACTAATTGTTTAAACCACAAATATTAAGGAGTTTTATTTTATAGGTTGATATTGAGTTTGATATGAAGAGATATTAACAAATTTTTAAGAGCTTGGTTTTGTAACTTTGACCTGTCATTTTTTTGACAAATCAATCAATCAAACTAAAATCAATGAAGGGAGTTCAATTACTGTTTTTGGGAACAGTACTGCTGTTTTTTCAGCAACATATTTCTGCCCAAACAACCAAGTCAGTTAAAAAAGTATACAAAACAACCTCTAATGAGCAATTTAGAGCACCTGTTATTGACGGAATATTAGATGATAAAAGTTGGAATTTAGTACCTTGGGGAGGCGACTTTATTGAAAATGATCCAGACGAAAATACTGCCCCAACTTACCAAACGAGATTTAAGATATTATACGATGCTAAATACTTGTACTTTGCCGTTCAAGCATTTGATCCAGAACCAGAAAAAATAGAAAAACGATTGTCAAGAAGAGATGGTTTTCAAGGAGACAGAATTAATTTACTTATTGATAGTTATCACGATAAAAGAACAGGATTTATTTTTACAGTTACTGCTGCCGGAGTAAGAGGAGATGAAATCGCAACAAATAATGGAGATAATATTGATGATAGTTGGAACCCTGTTTGGTATACTAGAGCTGAGATAAACAAAGATGGTTGGGCAGCAGAGATGAGAATTCCATTAAGCCAGCTACGTTTTGGTTCTTCTAAAAATCAAGTGTGGGGTTTAAATGTAGTTAGAAATATTTTTAGAAAAAATGAACGCTCTGTATGGAGTAGAATTCCGGCTGGTTCTCCAGGATTTATTAGTGAAGCAGGTGAGTTGCATGGACTAAAAAATATCAAACCTCAAAAACAATTAGAAGTTCAGCCTTTTACAGTATTACAATACGATACCTATCCAAAAGAAGCTGGAAATCCCTATAAAGACGGTAGTGATTTTAAAATAAATGGAGGAATCGATGCTAAAATTGGAGTAACAAATGATTTAACAGTCGATTTAACCATCAATCCAGATTTTGGACAAGTAGAAGCAGATCCAGGAAATTTTGCATTAGACGGATTTCAAATTTTCTTAAGAGAACAAAGACCGTTTTTTGTAGAGAACAAAAATATTTTCGATTTTGAATTTGCCAATGGTAGAGACAATCTTTTTTACAGTAGAAGAATTGGTAGAGCACCTCATAAGTCGCCAACATTAGGCGCTAATGAATATGCTGATATTCCAAGAAATACAACCATTTTAGGAGCCGCTAAATTCTCCGGGAAAACACAAAATGGTTGGTCTTTAGGTATTTTAGAGAGTGTAACTGCTAAAGAATATGCCAAAATAAGTAAGAATGGAGTAGAGAGAGAAGAAGTTGTTGAGCCACTTACTAATTATTTAGTGTTAAGAGCACAAAAAGATTTTAATAATAACAATTCATATATCGGAGGTATTTTTACAGCAACAAATAGAAATCTTGAAGGAAGGTTTAATGACTTGCATAAATCTGCTTATACCGGAGGAATAGATTTTAGACATAATTGGAATAATAGAAATTACTTTTTTGAAGGTAATCTTATTTTAAGTAAAGTCTCTGGAAGTAAAGAAGCAATAGAAAAAACACAAAGGTCAAATACTCATTTATTTCATCGAGTAGATGCTGGTCATGTTAATGTAGATCCTAACAGAACATCTTTAACAGGAACTGGAGGTAAGTTGGCTTTTGGTAAATCTGGAGGTGGAAATTGGCGATATACTGGTGCTGTTGCGTGGCGTTCTCCAGAATTAGAATTGAATGATATAGGTTTTTTAAGACAAGCAGACGAAGTTTTTCAATATGCTGATATGAGTTATCAAACTCTAAAACCAACAAAATTATTTAGAAGAGCTTCGGTAAAATTAGAGCAAACATCTAGTTATGATTTTGATGGTAATTTTAATCGTTTTCAAATAGAATTAAAAACTGATGTAAATTGGAAAAATAATTGGTGGACAGAAGTAGGTTTTGGTCATAAACCACGCATTTTTATCAATACTTTTTTACGTGGTGGTCCACGATGGAGATATTCTGATGAAAATTTTATGTTTTTGTTTTTTGGGTCTGATCAAAGTAAGAAAGTAAACTTTACTTTAGGAATGGTAGAAAGTAGATCTAAACAAAATAATTTTGCATTTAAAAGACGTGTGTTTAGAATAAATTATCAACCAGTAAACTCTTTAAGTTTTGCTTTGGCAACAGGTTATAATCTTAATCCAAATAAAACACAATATGTTTCTGAGCAAAGTTATGGAGCAACTCAACGTTATATCTTAGGTGAAATAGATCAGCAAACTTGGGATGCTTCTTTGCGAATAAATTATAGTATCAATCCAAATTTATCGGTGCAGTTTTATGGCTCTCCATTTATAACTAGAGGAAGATATTCGAATTTTAATTATGTTAAAAATGCTACAGCAAGAAACTTAAATGATCGAGTTATTTGGTATGATTCTAACCAAATTAAGAAAGTGGGGAATGTGTTTTCTGTAGATGAAAATAGAGATAATGTGGAAGATTACAAGTTTAATAACCCCGACTTTTCTTTTGCTCAATTTCGATCTAATTTAGTAATTAGATGGGAATATATTCCAGGATCAGAAATGTTTTTAGTGTGGGCTAGAGGAGCTACAGGAAGTGGAGATGTAAACGATTCATTAAGTAGTACTGTAAACGATTTACTTTTTGATAAAAGTGCTGATGATACATTTTTATTCAAGCTAACATATAGATTTTTAAGATAAAAAAAGCCGGGTTTAAAACTCGGCTTTTTTATGAAATGTCATTTCTTTTTTACTGCTAGGGTGAATTAAAGTTAAGCTGTCTGCATGTAAATACAAGCGCTCAGCTTTTTTTCCATACAAATCATCTCCAACAATAGCTGTATTTAATCCTAATTGGTGAGAAGCATGTACTCTTAGTTGATGAGTTCTACCAGTAATTGGATAAAAATGTACTTTGGTTTGATTGTTTTTGATATCAATTACTTCCCAATTTGTTTCTGCTGGTTTTCCGTGCTCAAAACAAACTAATTGCCTTGGTCTATCATTTAAATCTACACGAAGTGGTAATTGAATAACGCCCGATTTTTCTTTTATACTTCCTTCTAAAATAGCTGTATATCTTTTCTTTACAGTTTTAGTAATAAACTGGCGTTGCAGTTCTTTATGCGCTGCTTTATTTTTTGCTAGTACTAATATTCCAGAAGTTGACATATCTAATCGATGAACAATAATTGGCCCAGAAATAGTTGGGTGTTTATGCTTAATTCTTGTGTATACAGAATCTTGAATGTGAATTCCCGGAACTGAAAGAAATTCTGCAGGTTTGTTAACTACAATCATATCTTCATCTTCAAAAAGATATTCCAATTCTTTACCAATAGCTGGGTTTTGCAACATTGGATTGATATCCATTTCTATGCCTTTTAACATATGAGTTAAAATAGGCTTGCATTTTCCTTGACAAGCAGGATAAAACTGTTGATGTTTTCTTACTTCTTTATTGGGCGATTGTCCCCACCAAAACTCTGCCATTGCAATAGGTTTTAAGTTTTGTAAAAAGGCATATTGCAATAATTTCGGAGCAGCACATTCACCTGAACCTGCTGGTGGATTTAGTTCTGAGCTTTCAGAAAAAATTTGTAATAAGTTTTTGATTTCCTTTTTAGCATTTACAAATTTATATTGGGTAAATAAATAATCTTGTAAAGCGGCTGACTTTGTTTTTCGTTGCTTCTTTAGTGCTAGAGTTTGTACTTGAAATTTAGATAACTTTTCTTCTATGGCTTTTAAAGTATGCTCCCAATATCTAGTTACATTATTTAGAAAATACTTAGCTTCTAAACTTTCTTGAGCTAGTTCTTTTTCTAAAAGTACATATTCATTTTCTTGTAAGTTTTGTTTGGCGAATTCTCTTTTAAGTTTTCTTTCTTTTTTTGAGTTTTTATAAGCTAACTTTTTTTCCTTGATGTCTATTGCGGCCTTTTTTCTTTCTGTTTTATAGGTAGAGCTTAGTTCTATATAATCAAGGTTGTTTTCTAGATTTTCTATCTGTTGATTAATGTTGTTTAAGATTTTTTCTTCTTTTAAGAAATAAGAATCTTTAACTAACATATCAAATACAGGTGGGACAAACTTTTTATGCGTGTTGGTTTCTGCTAGTTTGCCAGAAACAGCAGTAATATATCCAATGTCTTTTTGTTCATTTTCTACAACTAAAACACCAAACATTTTTCCGATTACCAAACCATCGTTTCTAGAATCTAACCCGAAATTGTGAGTGAAATCTGTTTGAGATTTTAAATAGGTTTGAACTTCTGTTGCCGCTATTTTACACAATTCGTGTGGCTCATAATAAAAAGGAAATGTAAATTTTGCAGGCAATTTAATTCCTTTAATAGAAGTTGAAAAATGTTGAAAATAGCTTTGCAAATTAATCAGGTTTACTTTTTGCAAATATAATTTTTTTCGGGTTGTTAACTTAGAAAGAACTCTTTTTGATACTATACATTTTCTGGTATAAGATCTACAACCACGGCTTCTGTTTTTAATAAATCTTGAATAAAGCCAAAAACATCAATTAAATCCCAAGTAGGCTCTAAAATGGTTCTTAGTTGAGTTAAGGTAAAAGTTTCTTCGTTATTAAATCTAGCTATTAAATCTGGTAAATTTGGATGATTTCTTTTTGTAATTTGATGACCTCTAGCAAAAATCAATACTTGATTTGCATCTTGTTGTTCTAGGTATAATGGAAATATTTTTTTTCCTTTTAGTACATAGTTTTCTGATTGTGGAATAAAAGTATTTATTGATCTCGATTTCCTTTTGATTCCGCCATTACTTTGCAAACGTTGCATTTTTCTATTAAAGGAAGTTTGTAATTTTTGCTGAATAGAATCGAAATCAAGAATATGAGTTAAAGCATCTTTTGGAGCGTTTAACTGAATAGGTTTTTGGTATGTTGTATGATGTACTAGAGCATCTCCTGCTGTTTCTGCTAATAATTGATTTTCAAAACTGTCTTTTGGAGGGTTGATATAATCCAATACAAAGCTTGAAGAAAACTCTGAAGTATTAGCAATATGGTAAACATAATGAGGGATAAACATGGCATCTCCAGGTTGTAACTCATATTCTTCTGCATCAGGAATCATGTCTAAAACATTGTGAAAAACTTCTGTGTTATGTTCGATGTTGTTGTATTTAGGATCGTCCCATGTGTAAAACTGTTTAGTGCCCGGACCAAGATGAAATAGGATACCTTCTTCTCCAGTTGCTTCTTTGTGAATACCAAAAGGAGTAAATCCGTAATTCCCCATAAAAAATAAAAAAGACAAACCATTTAGAGGCATTCCAGCATTTTCCAATAAAGGTTTTACAATTGTAGCGGCTTTTTCTGCAAAGGCATTACTATATTGTTCTAATCCAATAAGAATCATTCCAAATTTCTGATCACCAAAAATCTCTTTAGACCAATCTTCAAGCGGCGTTCCTTTTCTCGGTGGATTTGTCACTAGTTTTTCTATATAATCATTTCTTAATTGATGATTGATGTAGATTTTTAATCCAATATGAATGTCTTCTTTTGCTAAAAAACCATTTAAAACATCAATTAATAATGGTTGTAGTTCTTCAATGTCATTTTTAGAAACAAGTTGTTTTGCGCTGTTAGGTTTTTTTAATTGATTAGTATCGTTTAGGAGTTGTTTCCAAGTAGTCATAGTTATCAGATGTAGGTCAATTATTTTTGAACTTATGAGTTGTTAAGCACAAAAAAAGATATGTAGATTTAAGGTTCAATTTTTGCTTATAAAGATATTAAAAATCAGTCTAAGAAAAGATTTCTTTAAAAAGAATTTATCTGAAAGGAGGACCAGAAACCCAACCTACAATTGACTCTCGAGTACCTTTGGTTACTGGAGTAACACGGTGCATTATAAAAGAAGGAAAAATAATAATTGTTCCTTTTTTACGCGGAGCAGTTTCTATTTTATTATTAATCATAAACTGCAAGTCGCCACCTTCATAGGCATCTTCATCGGTTAATTGCATAGTAATACTTAGTTTTCTAGCAGAAATTTCACCAGCGCCGAAATCCAAATGCCAATCAAAAAAATCACCTTCAGAATATCTGGTTAATTGCAATTCTTGATGGAATCCTAATAAATCAAACCAAAATCGCTCATTATTACAATTAATTGCTAAACTGGCTAATTTATTATATATCCAGTCGTTTTCTGGAATGTTGTCAATAAACATGACATTGCTTTTTCTAAGTTTATCATTATAAGTGTCTTTACCAGAAAGTGTAGCTTTAATGATTTTATCAGCTTCCCAAAAATTAAGAATTCGGTCTATTTCATGTGGTAAAAATAGACCGTTGTAATAAATATATTCTGCAAAATGATGTTTTAATGGTAGCCCGAAAGAATAGTTAATTGCCATAATGTTGTTTAATGAATCTAGCCTTTTTTAGAGATAAAAATATCCTGTTTAAAAGTACTAATTAATCGTTCACTTTATAGCAAAACATCTTTGTTTTTAAGTTCTTATTTAGTGTATCCTAATTCTTTGTAAAATTCTGCTTGTTTTTGATAAGCTTTTTTACTGATTGCAGGATCGGTTTGTGGCCAGCCAGTATCATCTAAATGTGATGGTGTAAATAGGTGACCACAATTTTCGTAAACCACCAGATTACAAGTGTAATTGAAAGCATCCATTTTATTTTTAAAAGCCTCTGCATATTTGGTTGGAGTTAAATTATCTGTTTTTCCTTGTAAGATTAAAGTTGGTGGAACTTTTGTGTCTTTTTGCAAATTTTCTAAAGGAGAAAGTTCGTGTGCATTTTGATCTTTTCTAAGGAGACTCTTAAAATATCGATCGCTTGTGTCTAATGCTGGAGAAACTAAAATAACAGCATTTGGGACACTATTTTTTTCTTGTTGCATTACTGCTGTAGAAGCAACTAAATGACCTCCAGCAGAAACACCTTTGGCAATAATTTGTTGAGGATTGATTGACAATGAGTCGGCATTTTTACGTAGCCATTTGATAAAGTCTCTTGTATCTTGTGTTGCTTCTTCTGGAGAAACATCTTCTTTATTAGAAAGTCTGTATTCTACTGAAAAACCAATAAGTCCATTTTTTGCTGCGTGTTTAGCGCTGCTAATTGTAAACGCGGCATCTCCAACAATCCATCCACCTCCATGAAAAGCAGCTAAAGCAGCATATTTTTTATTTGGATTGAAATTTTTTGGTTTGTAAATGTATGCTTCTAGTTTAAAATTGTTGATGGTTTTGTATACGAATGTTTCTATGTTTTTTCTCTTTTCAAAAATGCTCTTTTCATATGCGATTATGTTCTTTTTAATTTTTGGAGAAGTACTGTGCTTTTTAAGTTTTTCTAAAAGTGTTTTTCCATTTATCCAAGTGTAGTTTTTTATGTGATCTTTGATATATTCTAATGACCAAAACTCTTGTAATTCTTTGTTCGTAAATGTTTTTTGGATAATGGCTAAAGCAGTATTCGTTTTTATCAATCCTTTATAACTAGAATGATCATTGTTAGCCAAAAATTGTTCTTGTATTTTTTGATCTAAGTATGTTTTGGTAAACTTTTTATAAGAAGTTAAATGCGCATAAGCAGGTGTGTCTAATGTATTTTTAAACCCATTTAAAATATTTTTAGAAATACGAACTTCTTTTCCTGTAAAGTTTTTATGAAATCTTGGATAACGCAGTAGTAATCGATCAAAAGCAAAGTCAACTGAAGCTTTATTTAATGTTTTAAATTGAATGCTAAGAAGTTTGTTGGTATCCATTCCTGTATTAAAAATAGTTTTTAGAGAATCGATTTTTGATTGAAATACAGTTAGATTATTTTTATGTAAGAGATACCAATTTTTATTTAAGTAACTAGCTATCGCGTCACTTTGTTTTTTCTCCTTTAGTAAGTGTTTATTTTCAGCAATTAAATCGCCATCAAAGACAAGATCATTTTTGTTTATCGTAATTTCAAGGTTTTTTTGAGGTTCTAAATAAATTTCCCATTCGTTATTGGATTCTTTAAGAGTTAAAATTTCTGGCGAATCTAAATCTACGATATAATTATAAGCTCCTTTATCATCTTTTTTTAGATGTTGATTGTTTATTTGGATGGGAACATTAGCTTGTATTTTAATAGAAGCTTTTCTTTTTGTTGTACAGCTAGCAATTAGCAATATTGCTAAAAAGTAAGGAAAGTTTTTCATCATTCTTTAAAATTTCTTTTAAAGACGATGTTTATTCTTTTGCGTTGCAAAAAATTAGTTGAAAATGATTTCTTTTTGTGTTTTCGGAATTGAAATTATATGAAAAGGTTGAGTTTGGCGTAAGGTGACAAAATTGACCTCTTTTGATATTACAGTAATATCTTTTTCGTTTTCAACAACATTGTTTATTGTGATTTGACAACCATTAGGCTTGAGTTTTAAAAGATGGATAATTACTGTGTGAGTGTTAAAGTTAATATGCTGTTGAGTAAACTGATTACTAACATTTTGAACGGCATTAATTTTAGTAAGTAAAGCATTCCAATCTTGTTGGTTGTTGATAGCTATTTTAGTTTCTGACAGTTGTTCTAAGCCACTACCACTCAAAGTTCCTTTGCCTATTTCCGTATACTCAATAGCTATTGGGAAATTTTTCGGAGTAAGGTTTTTAGTATTACTACAAGCAATAAATGTTGATACAAAACCGACTATTAAAACTATTCTTTTCATTGCATATGTTTTTAGTTTTAGTGTCTAAGTTACACATTTTATGGGGTATTTTGTAATTTTTCAATTTTTTTAGCTTCTCTAATACCGCTTAAATAAGCACCATGAACAGTTCCTCTATAGTCAAAAATGGTATGTTCACCAGCAAAAAATATCTTGTATTGAATAGGTTGTTCAAATACTTCAAAATCATTTGTTGAGGTTTTATTGGTGGCAAAAGAATAAGAACCATAGGTGTATGAATTAGAGTTCCATTTTGTTCTTAACATTTTTGAAGGTCTAGGAATTGTTTTGCCATAAATAGACTGTAAGTGTTTCATGATTTCATCAGTAATTTTTACATCACTCATCGTTTCGGTTTTTATAGAGTAATCTCCAAAAGCGAAGGTCATTAAAGCATTGGCATTCGTAAATTTTTTAAGATTTAAAAAGTAATTAAATTTTCCTTTTGTTGTTGGAGTGTATCCGATGTATTGTACATCTGTGTCCCAAAAAGGAGTGTCCCAAACCAACAAAAACTTATTTACAGTTCCCATTTCTAAATTGTTGATTGCTTTTTGAGTAGAAGTGGGTAGTTTTGGAATAAACTGGATGCTGTTTCTTTTGAGAACACCAAGCGGAACTGTTACTAAAACCTGATTCGCATAAAAATCTCCGTTGGTCGTAGTAACTTTTATAGTAGCTTTGGTGTAGTCAATTTTTAAAACACAAGTATTTAATTTTATGTTTATGTTTTTAGCCAAATAGTTGGTTAATTTATCATAACCATTGGTGATAATAAGATCTTTTCCGGTAAATGATTCATCATCATAATAATCTAAAGAAGAGAGCTTGTAAATATCTGAACCAGTATCAAATTCTAAAAATGCCGATAACATATAAGTCCAAAGATTGTTATTTTTATAGCTTGGGTTATGAGTATAAAAAACTTCTCCAAAACTTTTATTTCTGCTACCTTTATTGTCTAGTTTATTTAAAATTTGATTAAATTTTTTCTCTGCTTTTGCAAGTTTTTTAGTTGAATATTCAATGCCATTTTTATTGTAAACTTTTACACTTTCATCTTCTGTTAAAAAAGTAGTGAGCTTAGCTTCTGAGGCAATTGGAGTAATGGGATTTCCTTTTGGTCCATGAATCCAGCTTGCACCTTCATCAAAAGGGATACCTAAGCTTCTATTGGTTTTTAATCTTCCTCCAACTTGGTTTTGAGCTTCGAGTACCGTAACAGAAATTCCTTTGCTCTTTAGGTATGTTGCTGCGCTTAATCCAGAAATTCCAGCACCTATAACAATTACATGTTTGTTTTTCTTGATGTGTTGTTTCTTTAAAGAGTTATTTTTACTGTGTTGAGCACTTGCTGTAATGCAAAGAAGAACAGTAAAAAAAATAGTTATTGAAAAATGTTTTTTTAACATGTAGGATTAAGATTTATTACTTTTAATTAGCCCATAAATTATGTTAATTGGAAAAATGATTTGGATTAAAACAATGAATAGAACAATTGACCAAATGATAAAAATAAGGATGAAGTTAAGTGTAGACTCCATCATTTCTATATTTAAAAGTAAGATTAAAATTTTTACAGTTATAATACCACCAAAAGTAACTCCAATATGAATTCTATTTAGCCATATTGATAGTGTTTTTTTCTTCATTATTAAATACCCAACCCCGATGAGACTAAAAAATAGAGACATTACTATTGATAAGTGAAAGTAATCGATAATAAAGTAAGTGTCATGAATATTTATATCTAGTGTTGAGTCGCTATCTAATAATCCAGTGAGTAGTAATATAGGGGCAGCAATAAAAAAAGGTATGTATGGTTTTTTAAATAGAATTGACATTTTGTATTTGTTTTATAGTAGTTATTATTTTTTCAACCCAATTTTTATCGTTTGATTCAATAATAATCACTTTAAAATTATGATTTTTAGCTTCAATTCCAACTCCTTTTAAATCATCAATATGTATGTCAAAATTAAATGCAGGAGGAAATTTTGATGAATGAATATTTAGAGAGTTTAAAACCTGTTGATTTTCATGTTGCGTTATAATTTCATTTACTTTTACCCCATAATAATTTAAGGATTTTCGTATTTTTCTTTTACTGCGGAAAGATGTGGTATAGATATGAATTTTATGTCCTAGACTTTGTAAGTTTGAAATCAAATAAGGAGTTCCTTTTCTTATTTCTTCAACTCCTAAAAGCTTAGCAATAGTACTCCTTTTTTCAGTTTCAAAATCTTTTCCATAAGGAATTAATGTGCCATCTAAGTCAAAGCTGATATTCATGTGTTGTAAAATAGATTTTCCATTTTTTTTGATTAAAGATAATAATTAATAAGTCAAACAACAGCGTTTACTATTGAATGCTTTACTCTTTGGTAAAGGCTTTTTCAAATTCAGTTTTGTTTGTGCCAGTTAAATATTTTTTAGCTAATGGAATCAATGCATTTGGTCCCATATTTACCCATTTAATTAGGTTTTTATCGTTTCCTTTTGCTTCCATAGCAAGCCAAATAGCAACAGGCAAAGCTCCCCACTTTTTTTTCATTGAACCTCTTGAAAGATTTCGATGTAGTCTTGTTTTATCTTCTTTAGATAGGTGTTTTGAAGTTTCAATTGTAATAAGACGTTTTGTAAAAATTGGATTTAATGTTTGTAATGTTTTGCGAGCAGTGATGGAAAGAGAATCTCCTTTTGGAAACCATTTATCTGACATTGATCGGTACATACCCAAACCTTCAAACATACATTCCCATAGAATACTGTCTTTAAATGTTGTTAATTTTTGTTCATTTTTTTTCGCCCATTCTCTCGATAATAAGTGAGTGTATTCATGAGCAAAAAAACGATTAATACGAACCTGATTTTTGGATTTTTGAGCAGATCCATATTGTCTAACCAATGCTGTTAGATTAAAACAAATTGTTTTGTCTTTGTAAATAAAGGCATCATCATATCCTAAATATCCAAGATATACATTAGTGGTGTCATTGATATTAATTTTCTCAAAAGGGACTTTTAATGAATCTTTTATACGATTCCATTTTGGAGCATTTCTTTGAACAAGCTGGTACCATTCTTTTTCCTCATTAGTTAATTCTCGTTTAACATTAGATAAAGAATCTATAAATCGATTACTATGTCTTCCTGCTAATGCATTTATCCAATCTGTAGATATTTTATTGTTTTGAACACAAAGATTAACCTTAGTTATATAGTTGTTTTTTGAAGGGGTTATAGAAGTTTTTTTATTTGTACAACTTGTTAAGAATACTAAAAGTGTAAGTGTTAGAAAGTGAATCTTCATCTATTTTTATTTAGGGTGTATACTTTAGCTAAAAGACTCACTAATTTTTGAAGAGTTACACTAATGATTGATAAAAAAAAGAACTAATCAATATCCATATGATAAACGGCTTCTAAGAATTTTTTAGAAGCTTTCTTTTCATTTTTACTCGACTTTAATTCTTTTAATACTCCAGCAACTTTTATTTTTCTTTCAGGCAATTTTGTACTGCCTTTTGCATGTGCAATTAGAAAATTTTTATCAGAAATCTCATCTCTTATTTCATAAACGTCATACACATCAATAAGCGGAATCATGGTAAATGTTGTAACATTCCCTGTCATTATTGGTATCATTATAAATCCAGTAAAATTACTTTTAGATGCTGTTAATTTTGGAATACCGGTAATAATGGCATTAGAAGCGATAATTCCTTTTTCATTAGCTTCAGAAGGAAGTAACTCTGTAGGTTTGTATTTTAAATATACTTTTTGCAAATTTTCTTCTAACTTAGAAATAATTAGATGTTTTTTCTCTTCAGTAAGTTTAGTAATAGACAATTCTAAAAAGAGAATCATTTGTTGCTTATCATTAAATACTCCGCCAACTTTACCTAACTCAGCCTTAGAAATTATCCCATCGTCTGCTTTGGTTAATATGTTGTAAAATCTACCCCCATTGTCGAGTTTTGAAAGAGCTTCTTCTGTATTTTTATAGGGTTCTATTTTTGTCATGGTTTTTTGTTTTTTAATTTAATAATTATGATTCATGTATGTAAACAGAATAGATTTTTCCGCTTCTTTTACCAACTAAAAGGCAGAAATAAAAATAACTCCAAATTAATCCTGCTGTAGTTAACCAAAAATCGCCATAAAATATTGTAATTATGGTTGTGATTAATGCTATTATTACTAGGAATAAAAACCAGTAGTTAATATTGTTTAATTGAAATTCTTTTATTTGAACACCAGCTTTAAAAGGATTGATGAGCCCAATTAAATTTAGGAAGAACCAAACTAAAAGAGTAATGAAAATTATAGGGACAGCAGCTAAAGGTATTATTAAAGAATCAGCCCAATGAGGAAAATCACCACGAACCATTCCTAAAAATAGATCTCCAATATACCCCAATACTGATACTAAAACTGCAACAAAGCCAATTAATCCAATTTTTAGTTTAGTATTAGGAATTTTTATGGAGTTATCTCCTTTATAAAAAAGGGTAAAAATAAAAAGACCTACAATTAATATTGTAATACCATAATCTTCTATAAGATACTTTTCTGTTAAATATATTTCTCTTAATTGATAAAACTCTTTAAATCTTTTTTCTCCTTCGATAGCATAATATTTTTGGTTATATTCATCTTCATTTGTATATGGTTTTAACATAGAAGAATAAAGTAAAACTATAAACCCAAGAGAGCTTAAAATTATCCCTAGTTTTTTCATTAAAATAAAAAATGGTTGTAACAAAAGATAGTATTTCAATTTTTGTTTAAAGATAGGGATTAATTGTTTAGAATAGCAGCTATCTGTTTTTATAGAGGTCAATTATTTTTTGATTTAATTCTCCATTAAGATATTTATCAATAAATCGATTGATAATTTCTTTAAACGCAGATTTGTTTTTAGTTTCAATTAGATTATTTGCTATATAATAATAAGCCGATTCTTTTGGTAATTCTTCTATAGCAACTTCAAGTTTATTCATGTCAAATTTTCTATATGCTAGATGTTTCTTCTCTATTAAATTCATTGTAAAATTTAAGTAAAACTCAATATACTCGGCATACATTTCACCTTTAAATGTATTTGTGGTAATAGAATTCTTACCAATAGCAATGATGTTCGCAATATTATTGGGGATTTTTCCAGTTTTAATCATGGATTTATAGAATTCTGGCTGGTCTAACACAAGATATTTAAACAATTCTTTTTTGATGCCATAGGTTATTTCACCCAATAAATATTCGTACAGGTTTTTAGTGAATTGATGTTTGTGTTTGTTTAAATCGGCGGTTAGGTATTTTTCTACATTTTTAATATTAGCAATGGCCATATTTAAATTTTTAGAAGAATAGGTGTCAATAGCTTTTTCGATTTTATTTATTTGATAAGGGAAATTTAGAAAATAGCGATTTGCAAAATTATCTGACTTACCTATAAATTTTACGGTGGTTTCCCCATATTCTTTAACGCGATTATCTTTACCAATTTTAACTCCTTTTTTTCTGAAAAAGGCCGCTTTTTTATCTGATAAGGTATCATACCAAGTGTTGCTTGTTAAGTCAACTTTTAACGTTGCATTTGGTTCGATGTAAAAAAGAGTACTACCATTTTGATAAAATTTTAGGCAATAACTTTGAGAATGTTTTTCGGTCATATTTTCAAAAACTAAATGTTTACAAGCCTGTTTAGCAAATGTGTTTAATGAAGATATACTAAGAACAAAAGGTTCTTTAATATTGTCCCATTCAAAAATAAAAGTACTGTCCTTGGCAATCACCTTTTTTTGAATCCAACTTGAATGTGGAGAATGAAACGAAAGCTTGCTTACATATACTGTATCAGAAACCCATTTATGAACTTTGCCTTTTAAAATGGTCTTCTGTGACTGAACATTTAGAGTTGAAATTATTAATAGGAGTAATGCTATTTTTTGTATTGCTTTCATTTGCTACTTCTTTTGGAGTTTAAATAAGTTGTTTTAGTTCAACAAATTTATTGTAGAGTAGTAGCAATTGATAGCGTCAATTTTTTCTTTTTTTAAAAGTCGTAAAATGTCATTATATGACTGTAAACCCGTCAAAAAATATGTAATGTAAATTGCGTAAAAAACAATTAAGATTTATTGGTTTTTAGAGAATGTTGAATGGCAATTACAGCACCAATTGTAGCAAACAATAAAATGAAAACATACATCAATTCTCCGTTTTTTACCAAATAAAATCCTGTGATAGCACCTAAACAACCACCAATAATTGTGTATGCTAAAATTTTTAACCAGATGAGTATATGAAATGTATTGTTTGTCTTTTCTTTAGGAAAAAAATCTTTTTTAATAACAGAGGTTTTGATGTCCTGATAATTAACGTTAAGAGCATTAGTAAGTTTATAAAGTGTTTGTTCACGAGCTTCTGTTTCTCCATTCTCTATTCTTTGAATGGTACGTAAACTAACACCAGAATTGTCACTTAGCTGTTCTTGAGTTAGCTTTTTTTCAATTCTTAGTTGCTTAATATTTTTACCTAATTTTTCCAAAGTTATTACTTGTCAAAGACATTATTTAATATAAATGATGTTTTAATTTGTGTTTAAAGATAGGAATTAATTCTATAGTTTAATTCCTTATGCATTTTTGTTAACCACTTCGTTAAATGTAGTTCTGTTACTCTCTCCGATCGGAATTTCTATAGTGTTAATTTCTACATCTAATTTGTGTGGCTTTTAAAGTAAATTGCTAGTTTGATTTTTAATAATTACATCACTGTTGTTCCTCGCCTAAAAAAGTGACTTTTTTTAGCCATTTTTCTCTAAATTCTATGGTTGAGTTTTTTAGAGGAGCAATATATGTTACTTTCACAGGTTTTATTCCGCAAAAATGCAAAGTACCTTTTTTAAATTGCTGAATCGCAGGACTCTTCATAAATAAGTAATCGTACCATCTTGGAGAATCTGAGGTGATAATGATTCGAGAAGTTTTTCCTTTGAATAACTTCTTAGGTAAAGCTTTTCCTTCAATTGGTTGAAAAGCAATTCCTGGTAAAAATGTTCGGTCAATAAATCCTTTCATAATTGCTGGATAACCATACCACCACATAGGAAAAACCCATACAATATGATCTGCTTTTTTTATTTTTTCAATGGCTATTATTAAGTCAGATTCTAAGGGAGTTCTTTGTTGATATCCAAATTTGAGATTGGGATTAAAGTTTAAATCAGCAATGTTGATTTGAGTTAGGTTAGCATTGGTTTTTAATGCTCCTTCTTTATAGGCATTTGCTAGAGCATAATTAAAACTTTGCTTATTTGGATGTCCGTTAATGATTAATAGTTGCTTCATTTTTTTTATGACAAAAAAAGAGTTTTAAAAATCAAAAGAACAGGACAAATGTCTAATTTTATATAGCTTTTCTTATTCTACTAAGATGTCGTTGAGTAATTCCTAGATAAGATGCTAAATAGTTTAAAGGTATGTGTTGTAAGTAGTTTGATTTATTCTTTAATAAATCTTCATATCGTTTTTCTGCGGTTTCTTTTTGCAACAAGAAAATTCTTTTTTCCATTTTAATATATTCTTGCTCAGAAAGAAACTTAAAAAGTCGTAGCCAATTCACACTGTTTTTTTCAAGCATTAAAATTTGTTCTCTAGAAACAGAGTACAATTCAACATCTGTTAAAGCCTGAATGTTTTCCATGGTTTTTTGTTGACTTAAAAACGAAGAGTAAGCAGTTATAAATGAATTTGAAAATGTAAAACAATAGGTGACTTCTTCGCCATTAGAATTGTAATAAAAAGACCTTAATAAACCATTGCTTACAAAAGAAACTTCTTTAGCTATTGTAGCTTCTTGAATAAAATAGTCACCTTTTTTTAGAACTTTATGAGTCACTAATTTTTCAAAATCATCTATTTCATTTGCAGTTAAAATATTGAAGGATTGTAAGTATTCTCTCATTGATTGGGTGTAATGATTTCTGCTTTAATAACTCCAGTACATTTCATAGCATTTTAATTGTTAACTTATATCTTCTTTCTTAGTAAAATCAAATGTTTACATTGAATGCCATTTTCAAAAATAGCTTCTGAATAGTTTTTAATAAAGAAGTTTTTTTCAATTTTCTCTATTTCAAATCCTTCTTTTTGATAAAAAGTCAAGGGTTTAATACTAGAGTTACCTGTACCAATGAGTAGGTTTGTATAACCTAAATTTCTACTTGTGTCTTCGGCATATTTTAAAAGGATTTTTCCAAAGCCTTTTCTTTGTTCAGATTCTTTAACAGCAATGTTTTTTATTTCAATTGTTGTAGTGTTAATTTTACTAAGTACAATTACACCAACTGTGATTTCATTAAGTGTAGCAATATAGCACATTCCTTCTTTTAAGTATAATTCAATTAGTTTTCTGGAAGGGTCGGCTAATTCTAATAACTCAAACGGAGCTTCAGTTTTATTACTTAATGGGGTTATATGTAGTTGATTTTTGAGCAAAAGATTTAATCTAAGAAAGTTAACTAACACAGAAAAAACGTTACTTTTTTATTAGTTTAACTTGTTGTATTTTATTGCTGTTTCTGAAAATACTGATAATATATCCTCCAGATTTTAAATTAGTTAAATTATTGATAGTGTGTCTGCTTGTTAAAGTTTTTAATTTATATTCTTTAATAATTTGACCATTTAGATTATAAAGTAATAATCTGTTAAATAAACTCTTGTTTTTTGCTTGAATTTTTATATTGCTAACAAATGGATTAGGAGAAATAACAAAATTATTATTTGAGTATTCATTTACAGATAAAGTTTTTGGACTTTCATTAGCACCAATATCAATTATTGTCTGGTTATAGTTATTGGTAATTGATGGATCACCGGCATTAATTGCATCTGAGTTAAAATTTAGATTACAAAAATCAACATTAGAGGGATCAATAGAAATAAAATCAGGAGAAGAAAAAATATTAAAATATGTGTCAGAATCAGTTCCGTTTTTATTTGTAGTAATTGTAGAACCAACCCCTATTGGTAAGTTATTGCCAATATTACTATTGTAAAATAAGTTATAAGTTACTAATAAAGGTTTAAAATCTCCCAAAGATTTTATATCGAAGTCTTTACTGTTTAAAAAAATGTTTGAATTAATTTTAGCTTTTGGTGAGTAAAAATTATTTGCGGTTATTCCAATACTATTTTGGTTAGATAGAAATGTATTGTTTAAAATAGAAGCAGTTCCATCTGCAACAAATAAACCAAAAAAGCTATTATTGAATATAATATTTCTTTCAACCAAAGCATCTCCAACCAAATTAATACCATATTGGCATTGATTAATTTTGTTGTTAGTAATGGCTGTATATTTAGAACTAGACCAATTTCTGATACCAATTTCAGAAATTCCATAAATAGAATTATTATCTACAATTAATTGACCACTTCCACTACTGTATATACCTGATGTACAATCATAAATTTCGGAGTTTTTAATTGATATGTTTCCAGAGTAGTTATAGGTAACTCTCACTCCAACACCATTGGAGTGTCTTATTTTTGAGTTGGCTATTATTAGATTTCCTTTAACCTCAATTAAACCTGTTTGATCATTATTTTTCTCATTACCATATTCAATAATACAGAACTTCAATTCTGAAGTAGAATTGAGGTTGTTTATTTGTATTCCTTTCCAATCATTATTTTTTTGGTTAGGACTATTTGAAGTAAATAATATTGTATTATTTTGACTACCAATGGCTTTAAGTGTACCGTTGACAACTAAAGAGTATTGTCCGTCAAACTTAATTACTGTGCCTTCTTCTATATTTAGAGTTTCTCCATTAGGTATGGTTATATCACTATTAACAATATAGGTGTTAGAATTTAGCCAATTACCAAAAACATCACCCGAGACATTAACGACATTTTTAGAACTTAAGGTTATATCTGTTAAAGTTTTGTTTTTGCTAATTAATTGATTAGTAGAAGTGTGTGTTTGGTATCCGGTTTTTTCATAACTGATGGTATAAATACCATTAGCTAGATTAATATTGTATAGTCCGTTAATATCTGATGTAGTTTCAGCATATACTGCGCTTGGAGAAACTGGTGTGAACTTTATAAGTATTCCACTATGGTTAGTAGTGTTGTCAAGTAATGCTTTTCCATTAACTTCAGATGAATAGCTTAAAATAGAAGATAATATTAGTAAAATAAGTAATGCTTTTTTCATAGGTTTTCAATTTTTCTTCAAAAGTAAAAATTAATTATAGAATTTATAAGTTAAATTTTTATTTTTTAAAGACTAACGTCAGGATGAAACACAATTAACTTTTCATTATTACTTCCTGCAAGTTTTAATTTGTCAATTGATGGCAAAAACCAATCATTAAATCCGTAATATTTATATTTAAACAAAGTTTAGCAGCACAATTTGCTTGTGTAGTATTTTGTGCAATTATCTGACTATTTTCAAACCCACTAACAAATTTTGGTAGGGATCCAGAAATAAATTGTCAATGTTTTCTCAAATAAACTCAAGTAGAAGAGTTGGTATTGTAGTTTAAGGTTTCTGAATTCTATTTTTTATTGTTAATGTCTATTTTAAAATGTGTAGATTAATTATTTTCTAATGAAACGTTTGGTAATTATACCTTTAGTAGTAGTAATTTTAATAAAGTAAGTTGAAGGAAGAAGGTTTTCAATAGAGAAAGTTGTCTCTTTTGTTACCAGAATCATTTGTCCAATAGTATTGTAAATTTCACCTTTTATAAAACCGATATCCGAGCTAAGTTTAATGTTTAGTTTAGCTTTTCCAGGATTGGGATAAATAGATACATGTTTAGTGTTAATAAAATTATCTATAGAAAGTACTTCTCCAACTTGCTGATGGTTTGATTTTATCTGAGTAGTATTAATTGATTTTAACTTTTCAGATTTGTTTAAACAATTATTAGCTTGTAAAGAAATGTAATATTCATAATGATTGTTAGCAAGGTCTGCAGTTGTATCATTGTATGAATTACTATTTGAAGATACTGAAGCTATCATTTGAAACCCTTCTTTATTTTTATTTCTAAAAATTGTATAAGTACTAAAATTTATTCCTTTGTAGTGAGACCAATTTAAATTTACCGTTTCATCAACAGCAATACTACTTTGTAACAATATTGTTTCATGTAAATTAGAGTTGCTAGATGTATTACCACAGTTGTCTATTGACCTTACTTTATATCTGTATGATTGAGATAAATTATTTGCTGTATCATCCAAAAAAGAATTCTCAGTAGATTTAACTGTACCAATGGATGTGTAAACATTGGCGATATTACTTTCTCTTAAAATTTCATAAAAGGCAACGTTGTAATTCCCTTGATTATTAAAATAGATTCTATTTTTTGTTATTTCAGAATCATCACTTGAAACACGACAAATACTTAAATCACTATATTGAGGAATTAAAGAAATTTCAAAGCTTTGTTTATACGTGTAATTGTTATCTGATAAGGATAGGTTATAAGTTCCGTTTGGTAAGTTTGTTAAATTAGGACTATTTTCTTGACCAGAAGGTATTAAACCTCCATTGCTACTTGTCCAATTATAAGTAATTGTTCCTTCAGATTGATTAACACTAGTAATGCTTATTTTTCCTGAACCTGAATTCCCAGAGCAATAAGAATTAGAGGTTTCAGAAGTGATATTAATATCATTTATGTTAAGAACATTTATTGTAAAAGCTTTTTCGAAAGATTGATCGTTTTCATCAGTTGTCTTTAAACGAATTGATAATGTTTGTTGTGTTTCATAGTCAAAAGAAGTGTTTGAGTAAAGAAACCTGCCATTTTTTATGGTAAAATTAGAATTATTATCATCTCCACTTCCGTTTGTAAATTCAAACGAATGACTATCAGAAGGTAAGTCTAAATCGATCGCAGTTAATTTTCCAATGTAACTTTGATATAAGTTTTCATGAAGATAATGTTTAGATAATTTGATATCAGTAGGAGAGTTGTCATTTATAGGATTTATAGTAATTTCTACAAAAGTAACATTACTATCTTTATCTCCATCATTAGTTTTATATCTAAAGGTATCATAAATAGTATCAGAACCATCATGTTCGTAAGAAAATGTCCCATCTGGATTTAATGTAATAGAGCCATTTGTTGGGCTAGTAACAAGAATACAGGTTAAGGAATTATTTTCAATATCAGTGTCATTATGTAATAAACTAGTTTGATTGTTAGATAATACTGATATAGTGCCTCCTTCATCAACTTTTATGAAATCACTATTGGCAATAGGAGCATCATTAACTGGCTTAACAGTAATAGATATTGTTGCTGGGGCGCTGGTATATCTACCATCGTTAGCAGTTACAGTAAAACTATCTGAACCACTGAAATTTAATGAAGGAATATAGGTTACTATATTGTTTGCTATAGATAAACTTCCTTTAGAAGGATTTGATGCTGTTGCGTATGTTATTTGATTGCTGTCAGGATCAATAGCATTAAGTTCTATTTTTGTAATTGTGTCTTCAAAAGTTGTTACAGATTTATCGGCTAAAGTTGGTGGGATGTCTGAGGTAGAATCTGGACAATCAGATGATATAGGAGTAAATGTAACCAAACCTAAATTAATATCATCTTTACCATGAAAAATTTTACTTTCAATTTCATTAATATCCTCAGTGCCCCAACAATTATTTGAAAAATTAGCACTTTTTGATGATTTGTTTTCTATATTATATGTTGAATTATTGCTAATAGTATTATTAGAAACAATTACATCATGGGTACCAAAACCTAGTACTCTAATTCCAATAGTATTATTTTTGATTGTGTTAGCAGTTACATGAGACTTGAATGAGTCACTTGTGAAACTATGTTCTAAACCTATGTTATTGGATAAAATTGTGGAGTTTTTTATTGTAGTTAAAGTACATGCGAGTCCTTTTTCAGTATTATTTTCAAATAAGCAAGATTCTACCTTGCTCTCAGTTATTTCTGCACCTATTCTGTTATTCTTAAATTCACAGTTTTTTAAGTTTACTTCATCATGGTAATTTGCAATTCCTTTATCATTATTTAAGAACTTAGTAGATTCAATAAATACAGCCCATTGAGGGCGGCCTGAATCTACTTTAATTGCATTATTGTTGAATTGAAATATTGAGTTCTTGATGCTGCTAGAAGTTACATAATTGTATTTTAGTGCATTATTAGCATATTCTATTTTAACATAATCAAAAGTAAATGTTCCTTTAATATCAATATTAATTTCTTGCCAAGATCCTTTTTGTGGATTTGGATTATTAGAAGTGAAAACTATATTTTTAGTGTCACTTCCAGCCGCAATAATTGAGCCTTTGATGCGTAATTCAACATTGTCATCAAATTTTACAACAACACCAGGTTCAATAGTCAGTGAGTAGTTTTCAAAAACGACAGTGTTTCCAGTAACAATATAAGGGCTATTTTCTAAACTCCAAGTTGTATTTGAAGTTATAGCGCCTGAAACATTAGTTTGTGATAGGGTAATTGTTGATATTAATAGAAATAATATCAAAAAGATTGAATTTTTCATAACTTAATTTTTAGCAGCCACAAACATAAGGATTTTTCTTATTTAAAAAAAGATTATGATTTTTAGAGATGAATTTTTTTAATAAATAACAGAGTATATTAGTGTTTTTATAGATAGATTAATTCTCTCTAACTATATAGTTTTTAAGTTTGGTTATTGTAAAGCCTCTTTTTTCTAAGTTCTTAGAAACAACTTCCCAATGTTTATTACCATAAAGAACTACGATTTTATTTTGTTTAGCATGTAGTATTTTTTTAATTAAATACCTATTTCTAAATGTTTGTAATAAAGCATATCGACTGTGTGATTGAATAGCTTGGCAATTGTATTTTTCGAGTAAACCTGTTTGATAATCACAGTTATTTAAAAGGATGGTGCCGTATTTTTTTTCGTATTCTTTAATAAGGTCATTTATATACATATCTGCATTAATATCTCCTGCTTTTAAACCTGTGTTTTTGGCTGTTTGACTAATGTAATTACTATTTTTAATATAGTCAGGTATCGAAGAATTGTTGTCGTCTTTATAAGATGAAAGATGATAGCCAAGAATACGACGCATTTTTCGATTTAAAGTGTCTAAAGTTGCTTTGTTTGTTTTCGGTTTGTAGTTTACGCTTTCAAAAAAAACAACAAAGTTTTCTTTTCGAAGTGAGTCAATGTGTTTTTTTACACTTTCATAATATGATACTTTTCCGATATGCCAAACCGGAATAAACACCACAGTTTTGTCTTGATTTTCTAATACACTTACCTTATTATCCACAGAGTTTTTCATTGCCATTTTTAGGAGTATCGATTTACAAGAAGAAAAGCTGGCTAAAACAAGAACTAAAGCAAATGCTAATGTAATTTTTTTCATAAAGGTGAAATCTTTTGGTGAAGACTTACCAAAAATAATACCAAATTGTTTAGTGTGTAGTTATAGTATTTTGGACAGTTATTTTTTGATTAAACCATATTTTTCTAAAGCGTCAGTCCAGATAAAATCTTTATTTAGGAATATGAGTTTTTTCACCAATTCAGCTATTACTTCTTGATTTAGGTTATCTTGTTTTATCTGTTTTAAGAATTCTTGAGAATCTTTAAGGTTTAATTTTTTTGATTGCTTCTCAATATCACAACAGCCAAAACCATCAAAAGATATTCTAATCAGGGATATTTCGTTGCTTGCTGAAGAATTAAAGTCTATAAAAACGGAACTGTCGTGGTAACACAAATAATAATCTGCTTTTCGGTCTGCTGGCATCGTTGTTCTATGAAAGTCAAAAATTTTCTTCATTTTTTATCATTGCTCATTTTCAATTAATGTAATTGAATATACTTTATTTTTTTGAATCACTAGCGTTGTTATTATAACGAAAACGTGTAAAACCACTACCTGGACAAAAAGTATAAATATTGTCTTGGTTTCGTTTTTTACCTTCTCCAATCACCCAACGAAAAGTAAGGCAGTGATTGGGACCGTTAAGTTCAATAATTTCAATCCTAGTTGGTCTTCGAGATGGATAGGTGCGTATTTCCCCTTCTTTCCAATAACCTAAAGGAAATTTACTTCCCAATCCATCGTAAGTTCTAGTACCCCATTTTTTTCTTTTGTCATAAATTCTTACCAACCCATCTTTAGAATTATTAATAGTAAAATGAGACTCTATAGGTTCTCCACGTATCATCATTACTCTACGATAATAAGGAATTTGATCTCCAGTCCATTTTATTTTTGTGTTATTTTCTTCAGTTTTAAATGGGCCAGTAATGTAGATGTTATCACAGGCTTTTTTTCTTTTTCCATGTACGGTAACGCAACTCGTTGTACTAGCTTTTTCTAGTGATAATTCATGTTTTCCATCCCAAGTTGCTCCAGTGAAAAGCTCAACAGGAATAAACCTCTTTTTTGTGGTGCTATCATAAGCTTTTGCCCAATGGTTTTTTTCTTTAGTGGTTAATACGGTATTGTCTTTACTACTTTGCCCGAATGACAATGTACTGATGCATAATAAAAATAGGGTCAATAATCTCATTTTATACTTTTTCAAATTAAAAGCACAATAGTAAAAATGAAATAGTTCTAAATAAAAAGAGATGTCATCAATTGTAGAATAATTGGAGTGAACGGATTATAGTTTACCTTATTTTCTCAATGATTATTGACTTTATATTGTAAACCAATACTCAATCCCTAAAAAAGGATTGAGTAAAAAGGGAGTTATTGTTTATGATTAAATAATAAGTTGTCTAAAGAAAAGTAGCCTCCACCACTTATTAACAAGCTGATGTAACTAATTAAATAAATAAAACTTTTTTCCTGAAAAATAAAGCCTTTACCTCCATTAATCATCAAAGTAGCTACGAGCATTGTTATAATTAATGGGATACAGCTCCATCTTGTAAACAATCCAATAATTAGAAATAAAGAACAAAAGAATTCGGCAAATATTACCAAACTTAAGCTAATAGCTGGTCCTAAATTTAGAGGATCTGCAAACTCTGTGTTAATTGCATTGAAATTAACAAGTCGTGGATATCCATGGAGGTAAAACATTGGAAATGAAATACCAATTCTTAATATTAATAACCCAATATCAATAGATTTACTCTGGGTTATATTTGTGTTTTTTTTGATATAAGAGAATAGTTTCATTTTTTTAGTTTTTAAATTTTTGAAGTAAAATATCTCTCTTACCTCTTAAAACATTGTTTTTGTCTTTAGTTAATGTTGTAATATTAGAAAAGCCACCATCTCTCTCTATTTTATTTTTATCTATTCTTGGGTCGTCAGAAAACCATAATCCAGTTAACCAATATTCAGGATAATTAGGAGCCTCAATATTATAATGAATATGAGCAGGCCCAGGATTTTGACTATTATATGGAGCAGGGCGGATGGTTTCAAATTCGTATTTCCCATTAGCATTTGTTTTCATCCAGCCTCTTAAATATCCGTGGTATTTACCATTGCCTTTTTCATTTCCTCTTTTTGGGTAGATTCCTTTATTGTTTGTATGATGTATATATATGATAACATCTTTTGCTGGAGTTTTACCATCAGGTAAATAAACTGTTCCAGAAATAATAAGTTTTTCTCCTGGTTCAGGTTTTGGAGAGATTACGGTTCTCCAAGAAACGTTTTTAGGAGCTTCGAAAGTTCCACACCAACTAGGTTTTTTTTTGCTTGATTGAGAACAAGCATTAAAAGATAGTAATAAGGCTATAGCAGATAACAATACTACTGTAGGTTGTTTTTTGTAAATCATGGTAATAAATTTTAATCACTTCAAAAGTCAAAAAAATCTAATGTTCCAAAAGGGTTGTTTCCTGTTAATAAGCTAACAAGAGTTATTCTAATGCTAAGTGGTTGAGTAGTGTTTCCCAATTTTGACGATAATGCCTACTAAATCGAATAGTTTGTCCATTAGTAGTTATACCGTCATAATCACCATTTTTACGAGATTTTAATTCTGTTATATGGTTTTTATTGATAATTACAGAACGATGAACTCTAATAAACATCTGAGAATCTAATAATTTTTCAAATTTCTTTAAACTTTCATCGTGTAGTAACTTTTGATCGTTGAAAAATACAGCTGTATATGGTCTGTCAGTTTGAATAAATAAAATAGTAGAAGTATCTATTTTTACTCTTCGAGTACCACTTTTTATTGTTATGAATTTTTGAGTTGAATTATCCTTCTTTTGTTGCTTTTTTCTATTTAGATATTCGATGATATAAGGAAGGATGAGGTAGGTGATAATTGTGATTTGTGACTGATTTGAAACTACATTTTTTAGTATTGTTGGAAACCTATGGGGTATAGGATAAATAATATTGCTTAATAAAATGAAAATTGAAGTAAAAAGAAACATATGTAAACCACTAAAAATTAATCCAAATATGATATTGTAAAAAACTTTATTGAATGCTATTTTAGGTTTGGATTTACTGTAAGCATAGTTTGCATATTGTATAAAAGGAATAAATAAAAGCCAATATATGTTATAGAGTAATGTGTCAGACCAATAAAAGCCTGTTGATTTAAATTTAGAAAATAGATAATCTTGTAAAATGGCTAAACCATATATTAGGAAACAAAACAAAGTAAGTACTCTAAAGTTTACGTTTAAGAAGAAGCCATTTACTTTGCTGGGTTTTTTAGTTTTCATTTCTTTAGTACTACAAACGATTTAGCATTACCATTTTGCTGGTTTAAAGTTATGATTTTTTTAAATCTTTATACATTATATAAGTATCAACAAATCCCAATTCTGAATGTTTAAACCCTTTTGGTGTAGTTCCAATTCCTTTTCCTTGAGAATTAGGGTTTACCATATAACTGCAATTTGCAATATGACTACCTAAGTCAATTTGATTGGGTTTAATAATATATGCTCCAAGTATTTGCTCATTTTCTTCAATTACATAAGTTTCCATATAATCAGCAAACCAATGTTTTTTTAAATCTGCTTTTGGTGTGTTTGGATTGAAAACGTAGGTGTCTCCAGTTTTTATCACTTTTGAGAAAATTTCCCAAACTTTATCAACGTCAGTTTCTGTTGCTTTTCTAATATTCAATTTGTATGTTTTTATTAGTTGTAATGCTTTATTTTGGTAGTTATAATGTAAAAACACAAAGAGATGTAAGATAGTTAGTATCTTATTCATTTGTAAAAACAAGGAATAACATCTTCTTTGAAATAAGGTTTTTGATTTATAAATGAAATATTGTTTTAATTTTTTGCAACAAAGAATTAAAGCTGTTATTGGTTACTGTTTTTATTTCTTTTAATTTGAACTCCGTATCATTTTTCCATTCTACTTGATATACTCCACAGCCTTCATTTATTTTTGTTGCTTTAAAATTAAATGAATTAAGAAACATAGTTAAACCTGTAATTCCTCCATAAGGATACCCACAAGTATAGAATTCAAGTCGCCCTTTTCCATCTTCAATATTTTCACATTTTAAAAATTCAACATCTATATTCTCAACTAAATGTTGGGTCATTGAGTAAAAATGCCAAGTTCCACTATTAGATTTGCTAGTCTTAAATTCGGGTTTTAAATCAAAGTCTCTAAAATAGTAATGTTTGAGGGTATAATCAGGAAATTTGTCTAGCCAATAGCTATCGGTTTTATAATCACCACTTTTTTTTGATTTGGAAATCAAGTCAAGTAGTTTAATCAAGTCGTTAAACCTATCGTTATTGTTGATTTTAAACTCTATATATTCATTCTTTTCCATAGTATAAATTAGTCGTTTAAAGTAAATTTTTCTTTTTATGGTTTATTCTACTTGTTGAAAATATAGTAAATGTCGTAATTACTTATGATTCAATTTTTATATTTCCATCTAATTCCACTTAATTTTTCACATAATAAAAGATTTTCATAATTCATCAAGGTTAAGAACAGATGAAATGGAGCAAATATTGTTCTGTCTAGAATTGATAATATAGCATATATTACAAAATAAATATTCGACCATTTTTCTTTGTATAGTTCAGTTTTAAACAACCACATAACTAAAGATTTTTTCATTAAAAACTCAAGCAAAGAATAGTATATTAAGTAACATATAAACAATATCATAAAGAAGTTGCTGAATTCTTTTAAAATGAATGTGTTCTTTAAAAATTTAAAAGTTAGTAAGAAAAAAAATGCAAAAACAAAATATTCAATGAATATGATGATCACTTTTTTTCTGTATTTTAATTTGAACTTTTCCACACTATAAATATGCTATTTCTTAGCAATTATTGTTTCCATTTCTTTTTCAATTGATAATCATATTGTTAATGCGCTTCTAGCCAATTTTGTCCAATTCCCATTTCTACATCTAAAGGAACTGATAATTGAAACGCATTTTCCATTTCTTCTTTTATAATTGGTTGTATAATTTCCAATTCGTCTTTGTGTGCATCAAAAACCAATTCGTCATGTACTTGTAAAAGCATTTTAGATTTAAATTGTTTTTTTTCAAAACGCTTGTGGATGTTGATCATTGCCAACTTAATAATATCTGCAGCACTTCCTTGTATTGGTGCATTTACAGCATTACGTTCTGCAGCACCACGAACAATGGCATTTCTAGAATTAATGTCTTTTAAATAACGACGTCTGTTTAGTACAGTTTCTACATAACCTTGCTCTCTCGCAAAGTCGATTTGCTTAGCAATATAAGCTCTTAATTTTGGGTAAGTTTCGTAATAAGTGTCAATCAGAGCTTTTGCTTCTTTTCTACTTAAATCTGTCTGATTGCTTAAACCAAAAGCAGAAACTCCATAGATGATTCCAAAATTTACCGTTTTTGCGTTGCTACGCTGCGCTCTTGTTACTTCTTCAATAGGAACATTAAATACTTTTGCAGCAGTAGAAGCATGAATATCTTCGCCGTTTTTAAATGCTTCGATCATGGTTTCTTCTTCACTCAAAGCAGCAATAATTCGCAATTCTATTTGAGAATAATCGGCAGCTAATAATACATGGTTTTCATCTCTAGGAATAAATGCCTTTCGTACTTGTTTTCCGCGTTCTGTTCTAATTGGAATGTTTTGTAAGTTCGGATTGTTAGAACTCAAACGACCTGTGGCTGCAACTGCTTGTGCATATACAGTATGTACTCTTTGTGTTTTAGGATTTACTTCGTTTGGCAGCGCATCTACATAAGTACTTTGTAGCTTTTTATATTGACGAAACTCTAAAATATCTCTAATAATTTGATGCTCTTTGGCAAGTGCACTTAAAATATCTTCTGAGGTAGCATATTGTCCTGTTTTGGTTTTTTTAGGTTTGTCTACGAGCTTCATATTTTCAAATAACACAACTCCTAATTGCTTTGGAGAAGCTAAATTGAAAGTCTCTCCAGCTTGCTCATAAACTCCTTTTTCTAAGCGTTCAATATCATTGGTTAACTCTGTAGATAGCTCGTTTAAAAAGTCAATATCTAAATTGATTCCCTCAATTTCCATAGCTGTTAATACAGAAACTAGTGGCAACTCAACATTGTTAAATAATTCTGTTACATTTCCGCTATTTAATTCTTTGGTAAAATGTTCTTTTAGTTGCAAGGTGATGTCTGCATCTTCTACAGCATATTCAGTTTGTTTAGAAAGCTCAACCTCTCTCATAGAAAGTTGATTTTTTCCTTTCTTTCCAATCAATTCGGTAATAGAAACTGGTTGGTAATTTAAATAGGTTTCAGAAAGCACATCCATATTATGCCTCATATCTGGGTTGATAAGATAATGTGCAATCATGGTATCAAAGAGTTGTCCTTTAACAGCAACCTTATAGTTAGATAATACTTTGATATCGTATTTTAAATTATGACCAATTTTTTCAATTTTTTCATTTTCAAAGAAAGGTCTAAAACTGTCTAAAATTTGCTGTGTTTCTTGTTGGTCTTCAGGAAAAGAAACATAATATCCTTTACCAGCTTCCCAAGAAAAAGCAATACCAATAAGTTCAACTTCTAATGCTTTTAAACCTGTAGTTTCTGTATCGAAACATACAGAAGATTGTTGTAGTAGTTTTTGAAGTAATAATTTTCTAGAAAGTGGCGAATCTACCAATTGGTAAAAATGATTTTTTCTTTCTATTGTTTGATAACCACTTTGTGCTTCTTCTTCAGAAATATTTCCAGTTCCTGGAGTAGCAAATAAATCAAATTGTCCATTATTTGGAACAGGAGCTGTTTTTTTAACTGGAGCATCTTCGGTTGTTTCTGGAGTTTCAGTTACATTTCCAACGCTAGAATTTGCATAGGTTTTAATTAGGTTTTCTGTAAGACGTCTAAATTCTAACTCTCCAAAAATGGTTTTAATTTTATCTAAATCTGGTCCGCAGAACTCAAAATCTTCTTCATGGAATTCTACAGGAACATCTGTCATAATAGTAGCCAATTCTTTAGAAAGTAAACCCAGTTGTGCATTGGCTTCTACTTTTTCTTTCATTTTCCCTTTTAAGTCGGCAGTATTGGCAAGTAAATTTTCCATAGAACCATAAGCTGCTAAGAACTTTTTAGCTGTTTTTTCTCCAACTCCCGGTAATCCCGGAATATTATCTACAGAATCTCCCATCATTCCTAAAAAGTCTATGACTTGTTCTGGTCTTTCTATTCCAAATTTTTCTTGTACTTCTGGAATTCCCCAAGTTTCGTAACCACCACCAAAACGAGGGCGATACATAAAAATATTTTCAGAAACTAACTGAGCAAAATCTTTATCTGGTGTAACCATAAAAGTTTGATAGCCTTCTTTTTCAGCTTTCTTTGCTAAGGTTCCAATAATATCATCAGCTTCAAATCCTTCTTTAACAATAGCAGGAATATTCATGGCTTTTAAAATCTCTTCTATAATAGGTACTGCAATTTTAATAGCTTCTGGTGTTTCTTGTCTGTTGGCTTTGTATTCAGGGAAAGCTTCTGTTCTAGCAACACTTCCGCCGCGATCAAAACATACAGCAATATGATCTGGTTTTTCTCTTTTTATGACGTCTAATAAAGAATTGGTAAACCCTAAAATGGCAGATACATCCATACCTTTAGAATTGATTCTTGGGTTTTTTATAAACGCATAGTAGCCTCTAAAAATTAATGCAAAGGCATCCAGTAAAAAAAGTCGTTTTTTAGCCATAATAATTGTTTTAAATCTAAGTTTTGTTAGAAGCAAAGCGAGGTTTGTATACATTCTTATCCGCTCCGCAGTAAAGCTACGAAACTTTAACAGCATGTTAAAACAGTTTGAGGATTTATCGAGTATATTTGATAAATTTTTAAAAGAGATATATGTCGCGTTGGGTAGTTACTTTAATTATTGTTTCTGTTGTTTTATTGGTAGTAGAATTATATACTTTTCAAGCCATCAAAACATTAACAAAAAATAGAGTAGTTAAATGGATTTGGGTATTGATTGGTGTAGCTATTTATGCCAATTTATTTTATGTATTGTATACTAGACCAAGAACTGTTGGGCAAACAAAAGAGTTTCAATATGCTGTTGGGTTGTTACTTACAACCTTAATTCCGAAAGCGCTTATTTTACTAACCATGTTTGGTGAGGATATAGTGCGAGTTTCTCAAAAACTTATTTCGTATTTATCGGCTGGAGAAACAAAACCAATTGCTGGAAGAAGGAAGTTTATTTCGCAATTAGCTTTGGGTATTGCAGCGATTCCTTTTGCGGGGTTTTTATACGGAATTATCAGAGGGAAACATAATTATAAGGTATTAAAATACCAATTGTCTTTTAAAGATTTACCTGAAGCTTTTGATGGTTTTACCATAACGCAAATTTCTGATATTCATTCTGGTAGTTTTAGAAATAAAGAAAAAATTGAGTATGGAGTAGAAATGATTAATGCTCAACAATCTGATATGATTTTGTTTACAGGTGATTTGGTAAACAATAAAGCAGATGAAATGGATGATTGGATTTCAATTTTTAATCAACTAAAAGCACCTGTTGGGAAATATTCTATTTTAGGAAATCATGATTATGGAGATTATGTTCAATGGAATTCTAAAGAGGAAAAAGCAGAAAACTTCCAGGCTGTAAAAGATTTACATCCAAAAATTGGCTTTGAGTTATTGTGTAACGAGCATCGTTATATAGAAAAAGATGGCCAAAAAATAGCCTTAGTTGGAGTAGAGAATTGGGGGAATGGTTTTAAAAAAGAAGGGGATTTAAAAAAGGCAACAGTAGGTGTTAAAAAGGAAGATTTTAAAATTTTAATGACACATGATCCTAGTCATTGGGATGCTGAGGTGAAAGAAAATGAGTTTAATTACCAACTTTCTTTAAGTGGGCATACTCATGGTTTACAAATGGGAATAGAGATTCCAGGGTTCTTACGTTGGAGCCCTTCACAATATGTATATAAGCAATGGGCAGGTTTGTATGAAGAAGCAGGTAGATTCATTAATGTAAACAGAGGTTTTGGATATCATGCTTTTCCAGGAAGAGTTGGAATCTGGCCAGAAATTACTGTGATAGAATTGAAAAAAGCTTGATAATCAGTAGATTCATTCAAAAGTGTTATATTTGTGCATCAATCAAATACTTAATTTGTTTGTTTTTCCCTAAAAAACTAATATGTTATGACAAAATTTGGAGAATTAATTAATGTAGATAAACCTGTCTTAATAGATTTCTATTTTGACTGGTCTGAAAATGAAAACAACCTTGATACTTTAAAGGATGTTGCTGCTGCATTAGGTGATAAAGCCAAAGTAATAAAAATAGATATTAAGAAGAACGAAATCTTAGCTGAGACCTTACGAGTAAAAGGAAATCCTACCTTTATGATTTATAAAAATGGCGAAATGAAATGGCGTCAAACAGGTGAGCAAGATGCGAATACCTTAATAGGGTTAGTACAGCAATATGTTTAAGGAATTGCTTTAAAACAGTATCCCTTTTTGCTGTAGTAATCCAATACTTTTGGAAGTGTATACTCTAGCTTTTTAAAAGCTTTTACGCTATCATGAAAAACAATTATGCTACCTTTTGTGGTGTTTTGTAATACGTTTTCTAAGCATTTTTCTTTAGTGATTGTAGTATCAAAATCTGCACTTAATACATCCCACATGATAATTTTATACCCTAAACTTTTAATTTTTAAAGCTTGCTTTCTTTTAATTTTTCCATAAGGAGGTCTAAATAATTTAGCTTTGTTATTAAGTTGTTTTTCTGCTTTTAAAAAATTAGCGATGTAAGTTTTTAAATCTGTTTTTAAGCCATTTTTATGGTTGTGAGTGTGATTGCCAACTTGATGTCCTTCTTTAAGAATTCTCTGATATATTTCTGGATGAGCAACTACATTTTTTCCAATGCAAAAAAAAGTTGCTTTGGCATTATATCGCTCCAAAATATCTAATGTCCATTCGGTAATTTTTGGAGTTGGCCCATCATCAAAAGTAAGATAGATTTCTTTTTTATCTGTAGCAAAACACCACCTGTAATTCTTATATATTTTCTGAATTATAGGTGGTGTTTTTGTTAAGTAGGGCTTTATCATTAAGAATTGGGTTATTCTTGCATTAAATGACTAAATAAACCAAGGGTATTGTTAAAATCTTCACGTAATTTCTTTACGTAATCTTTGTCTTTGTCAAGATACTCAACCTGATCTAAAATACCTTGTTTGTACATGAACAATTGGTTTTGTATTTCTGGTACTACTGCATTTAAGAATTTTTCATCAAAAGAGCTATACCAAACCAAACGTTGCTGAATCATATCTACTAATGTTTCAAGTGTCTTTCTGGCTTTTTCTACTTTACCTAATTTGTAATAAATTTCTGGGTATCCTAAGGCAATGCTAATATGTCCAAAATCTCTAATTGGCATTTTGCTTAAAGATAAATCAAGAATTTCTTCTGCTTTATCAGGTTTGTTTTCGCTGATAAAAGTTTCTGCTAAACGCAACATATTATTACGTAATGAAATGGCATTTTTACGAGTCTGTTCATCGATATAAATCTTACCATCGTTTATATTTCGCCAATTTAGTTTTTGGAAGTTTGCATACATTTTATCAGAATCAATTCGACCCATATCAAACATAGTTTTGTTTTTGTTTGATGTAAAGATTGGAACTAATTTATAAGCTAATCCATCTAGTTGTAAATAATCTTTTAACCAAATATATTCTGCATCATCGTTAGATCCTCCAGTAAAGTACAGTGGTCTTTTCCAATCAAAATTAGCTAAAATATCTAGCATTAAAATTTGATTTTTTTGTATCCCTGTGTTGTTAATAGTAATGTCTATATAATCAACTATTTTATCTGCATCTTTAGCAGCAACAATACCAGATTTTAATGCATTTTCTTTATTAACAGGAACTCTAATTCTGTTCGTTGGATAAGTTTTTAACTTTTCATCTCCAGTATCATAAAAAGTAACAGGATTGTCACTTTCTATCCAGCGCATAAAATCTTTAATATGGATTACAGAATCTTTAAATTGTGGATGAGGTACATGATAAGCAACTTCTAAAGATCCTGTTTTGTATTTGTCATGTGTTAATTGCGATGGAATCGGTGGCGCTGTATAAGTGGCTTTTTTCATCTGATCGATATACCAATCTGTAGCAAATAAACTCGTGTTTACTAATTTAACATCTCTACGAATACCTTCAACTTCTTGCATATACCAAAGAGGGAATGTATCGTTGTCTCCAATAGTAAACATAATTGCATTTGTATCACAAGACTCTAAATATGCTTGGGCATTTAAATGTGTAGTATATCTGTTTGATCTATCGTGATCATCCCAATTTTCGAATGCCATTAAGGTTGGAACAGCTAGTAATGAAACAACAGATACAGCAATGGCTATCACCCTTTTGTTTCCAAAGTGTTTTAAGTATTGATAGAGTGCAAAAACCCCAAAGCCAATCCAAATTGCAAAAATATAGAAGGATCCAACAATGGCATAATCTCTTTCTCTTACTTCAAATGATTTTGGGTTGGTGTAAAAGATTACCGCAAATCCAGTAAAAGCAAAGAATAGGAATAATGAATAGAAGTTCTTTTTGTCGAATTTTATCTGATATAAAAGACCGATGATTCCTAAAATTAATGGTAAGAAATAGTAAGTATTTCTTCCTTTGTTGTTTTTTACTTCATCTGGCAAATCAGTTTGTGGACCAAGTCTTGCTTCATCAATAAAGTTAATTCCGCTAATCCAATTTCCGTTAAATAAATCTAATTGCCCTTGTGTATCATTTTGTCTTCCGGCAAAATTCCACATAAAATACCTACCATACATATAGCCAAATTGGAAAGAAGCCATAAAGTGTAGATTTTCTCCAAAGGTTGGTCTTCTTTGAGATTTAGCTGGGATTCCAACAATAGATTTGTAATTTTCTTCTCTACTTGGATCTACCATTCTAGGAATAAAACCTTTATGTTTTGAGGAGTAATTCGGAACAGTATTCTTGTAATCATTAACAATTACATACTTGTTGTTCTTTAAATCTTTCTCGTATTTAGGTTTCCCATCTTTATACGGATTATTTTTGTCTAAATCTTCACGCCCGTAGGTAATAGAGTAATAGGTATCATAAAAAACATTGGCATCTCCGTACTGCTCTCTATTATAATAAGCTAATAATTCTCTTGCGCTAGAAGGGTTATTCTCATTAATAGTTGTATTTGCATTGGCTCTAATTGGTAGCATTAACCAAGAAGAAAATCCAATCATGATAAAAAGCACAGATAATATTAATGTATTTAAATGTACTTTGTTTTTCTTTCTAGTGTAATGTATTCCGTAATAAAATGCTCCAACTAAAATAATACCAGCAATAATAGAACCAGAATTAAAAGGTAATCCAATAGTGTTTATAAAGAATAACTCGGTAGAGCTAAAGAATTGTAATGTATAAGGGAATAAAAACTTAAAAATCAAAGCTAGTATCAATACTGAGACAACAGAAGCTATTGCTGTAGTTTTTAAATTGATTGTGTGGTATGTTTTGAAAAAATACAGCATTACAATCGCTGGAATAACCAATAAAGAAAGAATGTGAACACCAAAAGAAAGTCCAACTACAAAGCTAATAAGTAGCAACCATCTGTTTCCTCTTGGTAAATGCATTTCGTTTTCCCATTTTAGGCCAAGCCAAAATAAGATGGCCATTAAGAAAGAAGACATGGCATATACTTCTCCTTCTACAGCACTAAACCAAAAACTATCAGAAAACGTATAAGCTAAACCACCAACAACACCACTTCCTAAAATAGCAATTACATTGCTTAAAGAAAGTTCTTCTTTAGATGGAATCATTTTTTTAGCCAAATTGGTAATGGTCCAAAACATAAATAAGATGGTAAAAGCACTTGCCAATGCAGACATGAAGTTTACCATTTTTGCAATTTGAGTTAAGTCACTTGTAAACATTGCAAAGAAAGCACCGAGCATTTGAAATAGTGGTGCTCCAGGCGGATGCCCTACAGCTAGTTTTACTGAGGTAGAGATGTATTCTCCACAATCCCATGCGCTAACAGTTGGTTCTAAAGTTAACCCGTAAGTGATTAAAGCAATTGCAAATACAATCCATCCTGTAATTGTATTCCATTTTTTATAGTTGCTAATATCCATTTTCAATTTTTAGTATTGTGTGGCGAATTTACTAATTTATATATAAATCTACTCTGTAAAACGTGGTTATGAGTCTTTTACTGTGATAAAGAATTGTTAAAAATAAAAAAAATAAAAAAATGTTTGTAATATTCAAAGAATCCCTTAAATTTGCACCCGCAATTGGCCCATGGTGTAATTGGCAACACACCGGTTTTTGGTACCGACATTCAAGGTTCGAGTCCTTGTGGGCCAACAAAAAATAAAAAACCCAACCGAAAAGGTTGGGTTTTTTTATGTTTAAATTTATTTTTAATCGCTATATAAAAAACGTAATTACAGGACGTAAAGCTTTTCTTGAAATCTTTTTACTAATGTTTTTATTGAAAATTCTAAAAATACCACTGCTTTCATGTGTAGATAATGCGATTAAATCTGCATCAACTTCTTTAGAGAAATTTAATACGCCTTTTTCTAAAGAATCATCATTGTAAATATTAATAGAATGTTTAGGTGTTTTATACTTTTGTAAAAACGCTTTCATTTTTTGTTTAGCCCTTTTTGTGCTTTTAAATCTACTTAAAGTATTTACATTTAATAAATGTATTTTGCTTTTAAAGTTTTGAGATAATTCTAATAAAATCTCAAAAGATTTTCTATTGGCTTCTTCAAAATCAGAGGCAAAAACAAGTTCTTTTACTTTTAATTCTTTAGGATCACTATTTACTGCTAATACTGGTATCTTAGATGTTCTCGCTACTTTTTTAGCTATAGATCCAATAATAAGCTCATCTATAATTGAAAGATCTTTTGAGCCCATTACAATTAAATCAGGTTTTATCTTTGTGCTAAACTTTAAAATACCATCCGCAGGCGATTCAAAACGAATTGCATACTTTACATTTTTATTTTCTTTAAAATAAGTTGTTCTAAGCTTTTGTACTTTTTCTTTTGCTTTTTCAATGTAGTACATGCTTTGTGGTATTCCGAAATTACTTCCCGAGCCCATATCTACATGACCTTTTGGGATTTCTACTAAATGTAAAAGAAATACTTCAATTTCTGTTTCTGTTACAATTTTGGAAGCTAATTTCATTGCATACTCCGACTGTACAGAAAAATCTATGGGCACTAGAATTTTTTTCATGTTCTGCGTTTTTAATAAATTTCGTAGGAGGCACTCTAAAATTACGAAAAAGTTTTCACTTATCCTATTTGGGTGTTAATGAATAAGTTACTATATTTGCAGCGAAAATAACGTAAAAGAAGAATGAAGGGGGCTTTTAAGCCCCTCTTTTTATACCTAGAATGGATAAGAAAAAAGTACAGGATTTAGTTGCAGAAGCCATCGAAGAAAACAGTTCATTATTCTTAATTGATTTGTCTTTTTTACCTGGTAATAAAATTCAAGTTATTGTTGATGGAGATCAAGGAGTTCCGTTAAATGAATGCATTAGAATTAGTAGAAATGTAGAACATAATTTAGATAGGGAAGAAGAAGATTTTGCGTTAGAAGTTACCTCGCCAGATATTGCTGAACCTTTAAAGGTAAAAAGGCAATATTTGAAAAATTTGAATAGAATTTTAAAGGTAAAAACCAATGATGAGAGTTTTGAAGGAATCTTATCAGAAGTAAATGAAGATAATATAGTGCTTACTTGGAAAGCTAGAGAGCCAAAGCCAATTGGAAAAGGAAAGGTTACGGTAGAAAAAATAAAAACACTAGCGTTTGAAGAGATAAAAGAAGCAAAAGTGAAGATAATTTTTTAATAAGAATTGAATGGAAAATATAGATTTAATTGAATCATTTTCAGAGTTTAAGGATAATAAAAGTATAGACAGAGTAACATTAATGTCTATTTTAGAAGAGGTTTTTAGAGCTGCTTTAAAACGTAAGTTTGGATCAGATGATAATTTTGATATTATTATCAATCCAGATAAAGGAGATTTAGAGATTTGGAGAAATAGAGTAGTTGTTGCAGATGGTTTTTCTGAGGATGATAATGAGGAAATCGAATTAACAGAAGCAAGAAAAATTGAGCCAGACTTCGAAATTGGTGAAGATGTTTCTGAAGAAGTAAAGTTAATCGATTTAGGAAGAAGGGCTATTTTAGCATTGCGTCAAAATCTAATTTCTAAGATTCAAGAACATGATAGTACTAATATCTTTAAGCAATTTAAAGATTTAGAAGGAGAAATTTATAGTGCAGAAGTACATCATATTCGTCATAATGCAGTAATTTTATTAGACGATGAAGGAAATGAATTGGTGTTGCCAAAAAGTGAGCAAATTCGTTCAGACTTTTTTAGAAAAGGAGATGCTGTTAGAGGTGTAATCAAATCGGTAGAGTTAAGAGGAACCAAACCAGCTATTATTTTATCAAGAACTTCTCCAGATTTCTTAGTGAAATTATTTGAGCAAGAAATTCCAGAAGTATTTGACGGACTAATCACTATTGAGGGTGTAGCTCGTATTCCAGGAGATAAAGCAAAAATTGCAGTAGATTCTTATGATGATAGAATTGATCCAGTTGGAGCTTGTGTTGGAATGAAAGGATCTCGTATTCATGGAATTGTTAGGGAATTAGGAAATGAAAATATTGATGTTATTAACTATACCAAGAATGAGCAATTGTTTATTGCAAGAGCTCTAAGTCCTGCAAAAATAGTTTCAATGGAAATTAAACCTGCTGATGTGGTAACTGATGGTAAAAAAGGACGTGTTGATGTGTTCTTAAAGCCAGAAGAGGTTTCTAAGGCTATTGGTAAAGGTGGTGTAAATATTAGATTAGCTAGCCAATTAACTGGGTACGAAATTGATGTTCAGAGAGAAGGAATTGAAGATGAAGATGTAGAGTTGACAGAATTTGTTGATGAAATCGATGGATGGGTAATTGAAGAGTTGAAGAAGATTGGATTAGATACGGCAAGAAGCGTACTTGATAAAGATGTTGCTGAGCTGTTAAAAAGAACTGACTTAGAAGAGGAGACAATTCTAGAGGTTCAACAAATTTTAAAAGAAGAATTTGAAGATTAATTTAGAAAAATAAATTAATCAAAAAATAAAAAATTATTCGGAGAATGTAACTATACAGAGGTATAAAGTGTATTTTCTTTAAAGGCTAAACAAAAAAAATATATGGCTGAAGGCAAAACAATGAGGCTTAATAAGGTTTTAAGAGAATTAAATATTTCTTTAGATAGAGCGGTTGAACATTTATCAAAAAATGGTCACGAGATAGAGGCGCGTCCTACTACAAAGATATCTGGAGAGGTATATCAAGTGTTACTTGATGGTTTTCAAACCGATAGAACAAAAAGAGCGGCTTCTAAAGAGGTGGGAGAAGAGAAAAGAAAAGAGAAAGAGGCTATTCGATTAGAACTAGAAGCTAAGCAAGAGAAAAAACGTTTAGAAGAAGAAGCTAAGAAAGAGGTTTTAAAAGCAAAAGCAGAAAAACTAGAGCTTAAAACTATTGGTAAAATTGATATTGATAAGCCTAAAGTATCAAAGCCAGTAGAAGAGCCTGTAAAAGAAGTTTCAAAAGTTGAGCCTGTAAAAGAAGAGGTGAAGCCTGTGGTTCAAGAAAAGCCTGTAGAACCAAAAGAAGAGAAAAAGCCAGAAGAGCCAAAGAAAGAAGCTGCACCAGTTGTTGAAAAACCTGTTGTAGAAAATAAGGTAGAGGAGAAAAAACCAGAAGTTAAGGAGGAGAAGAAAAAAGTAGCTGAAAAAGAAATTACTCCTGAGAATGCAGAAAAGCTTACTACACAATATAAAAAATTAGATGGTCCTAAAATTACAGGTCAAAAAATTGACTTAAAACAGTTTGAAAGACCTAAGAAGAAAAAGCCAGAAGCAAAAACAGCTGGATCAAATGCTGCTGCTGGTGATGCAAAGAAGAAAAGGAAGAGAATTGTTAAACCTGCAAATCATAGACCTAATCAAGGTGGTGGAAATAACCAAGGAAATAGAGGTAGGTTTAATAAAGGTAGACAACAGAAGCCTGTTGTAAAGAAAGAAGAGCCAACAGAGGCAGAAGTACAAAAGCAGGTAAGAGAAACCTTAGAAAGACTTCAAGGAAAATCTAACAAGAAAAAAGGAGCTAAATACCGTAGAGATAAAAGAGATCAACATCGTCAGCAATCAGAAGCAGAAATGCAAGCTGCACAAGCAGAAAGCAAAGTGCTTAAAGTAACAGAGTTTGTTACGGTTAGTGAGGTTGCTACAATGATGGATGTTCCTGTAATTAATATTATTTCAGCGTGTATGTCTTTAGGAATGATGGTAACTATGAATCAGCGTTTAGATGCTGAGACATTATCTATTGTTGCAGAGGAATTTAATTATAAGGTTGAATTTGTTGGTGCTGAAGTTGAGGAAGCTATTGTAGAGATAGAGGATAAACCTGAAGATTTAGAACTTAGAGCACCTATTATTACTGTAATGGGGCACGTAGATCACGGTAAAACATCGTTGTTAGATTACATCCGTAAAGCGAATGTAATTGAGGGTGAATCAGGTGGAATTACTCAGCATATTGGAGCCTATTCTGTTAGTGTTGGAGATCAAAAAATAGCCTTTTTAGATACTCCTGGTCACGAGGCCTTTACGGCAATGCGTGCACGTGGGGCGCAGGTTACAGATTTAGTAATTATTGTTGTTGCAGCAGATGATGATGTAATGCCGCAAACTAAAGAAGCAATTTCTCACGCACAAGCTGCAGGAGTACCAATTATTTTTGCAATCAATAAGATTGATAAACCTAATGCTAACCCAGATAATATTAAAACACAATTATCAACAATGAATTTATTAGTTGAAGATTGGGGTGGGAATATTCAATCACAAGAAATATCTGCTAAAACAGGTCAGGGTGTTGATGAGTTATTGGAGAAAGTATTGTTAGAAGCTGAGGTTTTAGAATTAAAAGCGAACCCTAATAAAATAGCTAATGGTGCTGTCGTAGAAGCATTGTTAGATAAGGGAAGAGGGTATGTTTCTACTATTTTAGTGCAAGCTGGTACTTTAAAAATTGGAGATTATATTTTAGCAGGAAAGCATAGTGGTAAAGTTAGAGCTATGTTTGATGATAAAGGAAACAATTTAAAAGAAGCTGGGCCATCAACTCCAGTATCTATTTTAGGATTGGATGGAGCGCCTCAAGCAGGAGATAAATTCAATGTATTTGAAGATGAAAGAGAGGCAAAGCAAATTGCATCTAAACGTTCTCAGTTACAACGTGAGCAATCTGTAAGAACTCAGAAAACATTAACGTTAGATGAGATTGGACGTAGAATTGCATTGGGTGACTTTAAAGAGTTAAACATCATCTTAAAAGGAGATGTGGATGGTTCTGTAGAAGCCTTGACAGATTCTTTCCAAAAATTATCTACAGATGAAATTCAAGTAAATATTATTCATAAAGGTGTTGGAGCAATTACTGAATCTGATGTGTTATTAGCTTCTGCTTCTGATGCAATTGTAATTGGATTTAATGTGCGTCCACAAGGAAATGCTAGAGCTGTTGCAGATAAAGAAGAAGTGGATATCAGAAGTTATTCAATTATTTATGATGCAATTAATGACTTGAAAGATGCCATGGAAGGAATGTTATCGCCAGACATGAAAGAAGAGGTTACTGGTAATGTAGAAATTAGAGAGGTGTATAAAATCTCTAAGGTTGGTAATATTGCAGGTTGTATGGTAACTAGCGGAAAAATCTTCAGAAACTCATTAATTAGAGTTATTAGAGAGGGAATTGTAGTTCATACAGGAGAATTAACTTCTTTAAAACGTTTTAAAGATGATGTAAAAGAGGTTTCGAAAGGTTATGATTGTGGATTGCAAATAAAAGGATACAATGATATTAAGCAAGGAGATGTAGTTGAAGCTTATCAAGAAGTAGCTGTAAAAAAGACTTTGAAATAAGGTTTAACTACTATTAAATAGAAATAAAAAAAGGAGCGATAAACTATCGCTCCTTTTTTTTGTGTTTAATATTTTTTTATCTTGGTACTACAATCGCAGCAGGAAATTTCTTCTTTATTTCGTTTAGTGCTTTGTCTGCTTCTAGTCTTGTTTTGTAATCTCCAACTTGCGATTTCCATTCGGGATTTACAAAGTCAATATGTGTTTTGATTTCTGGAAATTCTAGTTTGAATTTTTTTAACTCTGTTTTTGCAGTTACTTCTAGTCCGTAATACAATTGTATTCTAAAACCGTATCCGTTTTCTTTGTTGTATTCTCTTTTCTTTTGAATTAAAGATTTTACTTCTTCATTCATAGTCGTTTGAGCCTTTGTGTTTTTAATATTAAGGTAGAAAACGAATAAAAAACAGCTAAAAATGATCTTAATTTTCATGGTAAAAAAACTTTTGTACAAAAGTAACAACTTGTTTTAAACAACATTAGTATTCTTATTTATTTAGAATCGATATAAATTATCAATTAACATTATATTAGCATTTCAAAATTTAGAGATAAATAGTACTTTTGTGGAGCTGTTCAAAGACCCTATTTTTTGGTCTTTGTGTAAAGAAAAAGCGCCAAACTAGATAGAAAATTTATATTTTATAGTATGAAAAGTGTGGATAAACACAGACAATTAACCAGATTACTACTAAAAAGTTTTACTTTCCTTTTAATTTTTTCAATGAGTTTTTCAATTCAGGCACAAGATGCTGTGGATGCTGATAGACACAAGGAAGGTAGAAAATTGTTTAAATCTTTATGTTCTTCGTGTCATAAACTAGATAAGAAGTTTATTGGGCCTGCCTTAGGTAAGGTAGAAGAAAGAAGAGAAGCAGACTGGTTGAAAGCTTGGATTAAGGATAATGCGGCATTAAGAGCATCTGGTGATGCAGATGCGATTGCAGTTTTTGATGAGTACAATGGGTCGCCAATGACGCCATTCCCTGCGTTAACAGACAAGAATATCGAAGATATCTTGTATTATACTACGGTTGGGGAGATAAAGAAGGCTGCTGAGGTGACAACAGAGGGGTCGACTGGTAATCCAAAAGAAGCATCTCCTTGGTTAACAAGAATCTTAATTGGTATTATTATCGTTGGGATTTTAATTATCTCTAGTTTATTAAAGGTGATTAGCGAGTTAAAAGGAGCTCCAAAAACTCCAGGTTTAGCTGGTAATGTTCAAGAGTTATGGGTTGGTTTTAAGAAAAATACATTTTTACATGTATTGTTAACCATCTTCTTGGCATTAACTACTGCTTATGTGTTGTTTGGAATGTTGTTTAAAGTTGGTGTTGATGAAGGGTATCAGCCAATTCAGCCAATTGCTTTTTCGCATACTATTCACGCTGGTGATAATAAGATTGATTGTCAATACTGTCACTCTTCGGCTAAGCATAGTAAAACATCGGGGATTCCATCTGTAAATGTTTGTATGAACTGTCATAAGAATATTTCAGAGGTTGCTGATGATACAAAGATTGCTTCTATGAATATGGGGAAAGCAGAATTGGATAAAGAAATTCAAAAGTTATATACTGCGGCTGGATGGGATCCAGATAATTTAACCTATACTGGTAAAACTCAACCTATCAAATGGGTTAGAGTACATAATTTACCAGATTTCGCATATTTTAACCACTCTCAACACGTAACAGTTGGAGGATTAAAATGTCAGACATGTCATGGTCCTGTAGAAACTATGGATGAAGTGTATCAATTCTCATCATTAACAATGGGATGGTGTATTGATTGTCATAAAGAGACTAAAGTAGATTTAAAAGGTAATCCTTATTACACTAAAATCCACGAGGAGTTATCTAAGAAGTATGGAGTTGAGCAAGTTACAGTTGCGCAGCTAGGAGGTAAGGAATGTGGTAAATGTCACTATTAATAATTAGAAAGTAAAAACACTTATATAAATGGCTTCAAACAAAAAATACTGGCAAAGTGTTGAAGAACTTAAAGGAAGTTCTATTGTTGAAACGCTAAGTAAAAATGAATTTGTAGAAGAATTACCTACAGATGAGTTTTTAGGAGATAAAGAAACTTTAGAAGCGTCATCTACATCAAGAAGAGATTTCTTAAAATATGTTGGTTTTACAACTGCAGCTGCATCTTTAGCTGCTTGTGAAGGACCAGTAAGAAAATCAATTCCTTACGTAGTAAAACCAGATGATATTACTGTTGGTGTTGCAGATTGGTATGCAACAACAATTGCAGATGGTTATGATTTTGCAAATATTTTAGTTAAAACAAGAGAAGGTCGTCCTATTTTAGTGATGCCAAATAATGATGCTAACGGAGCAACAAATGCTCGTGTGCAAGCATCTGTTTTATCTTTATATGATAATCAACTAAGATTAAAAGAGCCTCAAAATAGAGAGTCTTTCTTAACTTGGGATGATGCAGATAAGCAAATTACTACAAAATTAAATGCGTTAAAGACTGTAAATGAATCAGTTGTTTTATTAACAGGTTCTTTAGCAAGTCCTTCTACTGAGAAAATTATAGCTGAGTTTATTGCTGCTTATCCTAATGTAAAGCATGTAGTGTATGATGCGGTTTCAGAATCAGGAGCTTTAGATGCATTTGAAGCAATGTATGGAACTCGTTCGTTACCAACGTATCATTTTGATAAGGCAGAAGTAATTGTTTCTGTTGGTGCAGATTTCTTAGGAGATTGGCAAGGTGGTTACGAAAAGAGTTATTCAGAAACTAGAAGAGCTGAGACAGGAAAAATGTCTCGTCATATTCAGATTGAATCTAACATGACTTTATCTGGAGCGAATTCAGATAAAAGAGTTGTGGTAAAGCCTTCTGAGCAAGTTTTTGCTTTAATTAATTTATACAATGCTGTAACAGGAGCAAATCTTCCATCAAAAGCAACTCCAGCTGATGCTGCGGTTAAAGCTGCTGCAAAAGAGTTAAAAAATGCAGGGTCTAAAGCAGTTGTTGTTACAGGGTTAAATGATAAAAACGCACAATTGATTGCAATGGCTATCAACAACGCTTTAAGTAGTGAGGTGATGGATGTTGTTGCAACAAATAATATAAGACAAGGTAATGATGCTGAGGTTGCTCAGTTAGTGGCAGATATTAAATCTGGTACTGTAAAAGGATTAATTACTTACAATGTAAATCCAATCTATTCTTTAGCTGCTGCAAATGACATTGCAGGGAAAATTAAAGGATTAAAATTATCAGTTGCTTTATCAGAGCAAAATGATGAAACTGCTAGTGCAGTAGAATTTGCATTGCCAGCTTCTCATTATTTAGAGTCTTGGGGAGATGTGTCTTTAACTGCTGGTGTACATAGTTTAGTACAACCAACAATTCAACCATTATTTAATTCACGTCAATTACAAGATGTATTATTAAAATGGTCTGGAAATAGTACTTCTTATTATGATTATTTAAAAGCTTACTGGGCTTCTAATGTATTAGGTGGTCAATCGTGGAATCAAGCATTACATGATGGAACTTTTAAAGCTACTGTGTCAAATGCAGTAAGTGCAAATACAGTAGATATTACAGCTGCTGCAAGTGCTTTAAGAAGTGCAACAAAGTCTTCTAATATGGAGTTAAACTTGTATACATCAACTGCTTTAGGAGATGGTAAACAAGCAAATAACCCATGGTTACAAGAATTACCTGATCCATTAACAAGAGCTACTTGGGACAACTACATCACAATGTCTATGGCAGATGCAAGAGAATTAGGATTCTCTAACCCTGTAAAAGATAATGGAGCTATTGATGGACAGTATGCTAACGTAACTGTAAATGGAGTTACTGTAGAGAATATTCCAGTAATGATCCAGCCAGGGCAAGCTAAAGGTTCTATTGGGTTGGCATTAGGATACGGAAGACAACAAAATTTAAAAGATGCAATGATTGTAGGGGTAAATGCTTATCCTTTATATATCAATGCAAACCATATACAAACTGGAGTAACTATTGAGAAAACAAGTGGAACACATAAGTTTGCTTGTACTCAGGTACAAAAAACAATTGCAGGTAGACATGATATCTTAAAGCAAGCAACTTTAGCACAAGTTACCAGTTCTGCAGATCCAAAGAAAACTTGGAACAAACCAGCTAAAGTTTCTTTAAATCATAAAGAAGTAGAAGCAAGTTCTGTTGATTTATGGGATAAACATGATAGAAGTGTAGGACATCACTTTAATTTATCAATTGATTTAACATCTTGTACTGGATGTGGAGCCTGTGTAATTGCATGTCATGCAGAAAACAATGTTCCTGTTGTTGGTAAAGATGAAATGAGAGTTGGTAGAGATATGCACTGGTTGCGTATTGATAGATATTATTCATCAGAAACTACAGATGTAGGAGCTGCAGAAAACAAAATGTCTATTGAAGAGTTCTCTAAGAAGTATCCTAATATTGCAGAGAAGGACTTAGAAAGAGCTTATGCTGAGAAAGTATTAGAATTAAGTGGAGGAGATTTATTCGCTACTTTAGAGAAAGAATCTGAAAACCCAACGGTAGCTTTCCAACCAATGATGTGTCAGCACTGTAACCATGCACCTTGTGAAACTGTTTGTCCAGTTGCTGCAACTTCTCATGGTCGTCAAGGGCAAAACCAAATGGCATACAACCGTTGTGTAGGTACAAGATATTGTGCAAACAACTGTCCATATAGAGTTCGTCGTTTTAACTGGTTTAACTACAGTAATAACAATGAGTTCGACTTTAATATGAACGATGAGTACGGTAAGATGGTATTAAACCCAGATGTTGTTGTGCGTTCTAGAGGAGTTATGGAAAAATGTTCTATGTGTATCCAAATGACTCAAGCTACTATCTTAAAAGCAAAAAGAGAAGGTAGAAAAGTTCAGAAAGATGAATTTGCTACAGCATGTTCTCAAGCTTGTTCAACTGGAGCAATGGTATTTGGAGATGTAAACAATACAGAGGATACAGTATCTCATTTAGCAGAAGATAAAAGAGCTTTTCACGTATTAGATTATATAGGAACAAAACCTAATGTAGTTTATCAAGTAAAAGTTAACAATACAAACGAAGCGTAATTAAAATTTAAGATATAGAAGATGTCTCATTACGAAGCACCCATAAGGGAACCATTAGTATTAGGTGATAAAAGTTACCACGATATTACTGAAGACATAGCTAAGCCAATAGAAGGTAAGGCTAATAAAAATTGGTATATAGCATTTTATATTTCTTTAGCGGCAATGCTATGGGGATTTGGATGTATTTTCTACACAGTAGGAACAGGAATTGGAGTTTGGGGATTAAACAAGAACATTGGATGGGCTTGGGATATTACAAACTTCGTATGGTGGGTAGGTATTGGTCACGCCGGTACACTTATTTCTGCTGTACTATTATTATTCCGTCAAAAATGGAGAATGGCCATTAACCGTTCTGCAGAAGCAATGACCATTTTTGCGGTATTCCAAGCAGGATTATTCCCAATCATTCACATGGGACGTCCTTGGAACGGATATTGGGTATTACCAATTCCAAACCAGTTTGGATCATTATGGGTTAACTTTAACTCACCATTATTATGGGACGTATTTGCAATTTCTACCTATTTATCTGTATCATTAGTTTTCTGGTGGACAGGTTTATTACCAGATTTTGCAATGATTAGAGATAGAGCTGTTAAACCTTTCCAAAAGAAGATTTACGCATTGTTATCTTTCGGATGGTCTGGTAGAGCTAAAGACTGGCAACGTTTTGAAGAAGTTTCTTTAGTATTAGCAGGTTTAGCAACACCATTAGTACTTTCTGTACATACAATTGTATCGATGGACTTCGCAACTTCTATCAATCCAGGATGGCACTCAACAATTTTTCCTCCTTATTTCGTAGCTGGAGCAATTTTCTCAGGATTTGCAATGGTACAGACTTTATTAGGGATTATGCGTAAAGTAACAAACTTAGAAAATTACATTACTCGTTTACACGTAGAGTATATGAATATTGTAATTATTTTAACAGGTGGTATTGTAGCAGTGGCTTATGCTTCTGAGTTCTTTATCGCTTGGTATACAGGTTCTCCTTATGAGAATTATACGTATATGTCTGTTGGAGCAGCAACAGGACCATATGCTTGGGCATTCTGGTCATTAATCATCTTCAACATCTTAATTCCACAAGCATTATGGTTTAAGAAAGTAAGAAGAAGTTTTATTTGGTCTTTCATTATTTCTATTGCTATTAATATCGGAATGTGGTTTGAGCGTTTTGACATTATCGCAATTGTATTAAGTAAAGGTCATTTACCATCTACTTGGTGGCGTTTTGAGCCAACATTTGTAGACGTTGGTATCTTTATTGGAACAATCGGATTCTTCTTTGTATTGTTCTTATTATATGCAAGAACATTCCCAGTAATTGCACAAGCAGAGGTAAAAACAATCTTGAAATCTTCAGGAGAGAATTATAAAAAATTAAGAGACGGAAATCATGAGTAATAAAGTTATACACGCATTTTATAATGATGATGAAGTTGTTCTTGATGCTGTTAAGAAAGTAAAAGCAGCACATCATCATATCGAAGAAGTATTTTGTCCTTTTCCAGTTCACGGATTAGACAAAGCAATGGGATTAGCTCCAACGCGTTTAGCAATTACAGCATTTATGTACGGTATTACTGGTTTAGGTGTTGCAATTTGGATGACTAACTACATGATGATCCAAGATTGGCCTCAAGATATTGGAGGTAAACCAAACTTTTCTTGGTGGTTAAACATGCCAGCTTTTGTGCCAATTATGTTTGAATTAACAGTATTTTTTGCTGCTCACTTAATGGTAATTACTTTTTATATGAGAAGTAGAATTTGGCCATTTAAAGAAGCAGAAAACCCAGATCCAAGAACTACAGATGATCATTTTTTAATGGAGATTCCTGTTCATGATAATGAAGAAGAATTGACGACATTATTAAAAGAAACTGGAGCTGTAGAAATTAACGTAGTAGAAAAGCACTAATAAAGAGACGATGAAGAATTTTACAAAAATAGTTTTCGCTTTAATCGCATTAGTAACAATTGTTTCATGTGGAGATGTAAAACGTACTCCAAGTGTTCAATATATGCCAGATATGTATGAGGCTGTTCCTTATGAGCCAAATGGAGCTCATGGTTTAAATAACAATCCTAATGGATCTAACTTAAAACCAGTAGAAGGAACTGTAGCTAGAGGTCAAGTACCTTACGATTATCCTAATACTAATGAAGGATATACTGCTGCTTTAAACGATTTAAAAGCACCTTTCGGAGCTACTGAAGAAAATTTAACGAATGGTAAAAAGATGTATGATATTTACTGTGCATCTTGTCATGGTAAATCTGGAGATGGAAATGGTTTCTTAGTACAAAGAGATAAATTTAGTGGTATTCCAAACTACAAAGACAGAGCCATTACACAAGGTAGTATTTACCATGTAATTATGTATGGTAGAGGAATTATGGGATCTCATGCTTCTCAGTTAACAATTAAAGAGCGTTGGCAAGTAGTTCACTACGTGGAGAAGTTAAGAAACGATTTATTAAAATAAGTTTTTAAAAGATAGAATTAAAAGATATGTATCAATTCTCAGGTAAATTAAAAACATTCTCAATAGCTTTAATGATTATTGGAGCTTTAGGTGTAGGGTATAGCTTTTTAACTGCACCCAAAACAATTGAAGATGCAAAAGAAATCATAGCAAATCAACATGATGCTCATGGAGCAGCAGCTGATCATGGTGCTACTAAAAAAGCAGCACATGCTACTAAAGATGCACATGGTAAAGACGCTAAAGCTGATGCGCATTCAGGTGATGAACATGCAGAACATGTATTACACGCATTAAAGAACAAACCTTGGGCAGCTTCGTATGTAGCAATTTTCTTCTTCTTAGGAGTTACTTTACTAGTAATGGCATTTTATGCCGCACAAAGAGTTGCACAAGCAGGTTGGTCAATAGTACTATTTAGAGTAATGGAAGCCATTTCTGCAAATATTGTACCTGCAAGTATTTTAATGTTTGTAATGGTAATGACTTCTTTTGGGCATTTAAATCATTTATTTACTTGGATGGGAGAAGGAGTTTTTGACCCTCAAAGTCCAAACTATGACGCCATTGTAGATGGTAAAAAATGGTGGTTAAATGTTCCAGGATGGACCATTAGAAGTATTATTTACTTAATTGGATGGAACGTGTACCGTCACTTTGCAAGAAAATTTTCTATTGCAGAAGATACAGCAAATGACAATAACAAAACTTACAAAAAGAACTACCATGCATCAGTTATCTTTTTAGTATTCTTTATGATTACTGAATCTATGATGTCTTGGGATTGGATTATGGGATTAGATCCTCACTGGTTCTCTACATTATTTGGATGGTATGTTTTAGCAACTTTATTAGTAAGTGCATTAACAGTTATCGCTTTTGTAACTATTTACTTAAGATCTAAAGGACATTTACCATTTGTAAATGATAGTCATATTCACGATTTAGCAAAATTCATGTTTGGATTCTCAGTATTCTGGACATACTTATGGTTTGCTCAATTCATGTTAATTTGGTATGCAGATATGTCAGAAGAGACAGTATACTTTATTGCAAGATTTAACGATTATAAATTACCATTCTTATCTATGGTAGTTATGAACTTTGTGTTCCCTATTTTATTATTAATTAACAGTGACTTTAAGAGCAAGCCTTGGTTTGTAGTTATTGGTGGATTGGTAATTTTAGCAGGACACTATATTGATGTATTTGTAATGGTTATGCCAGCAACAGTTGGAGATCAATGGTCATTTGGAATTCCAGAATTAGGAGCTTTATTATTCTGTATTGGAATGTTCATTTTTGTAACATTTAGAGCATTCTCTAAAGCAGCACCATTGGCTAAAGGAAACCCATTCTTACATGAGAGTGAGCATTTCCACTATTACAATATCGAACACGAAGGAGAAGAAAATCATCATTAATAACTAAATAATTAAGACAAAATAATATGCTAGCTTTATTTTATATTTTTATAGCTGTTGCAATAGGTGTAAGCTTTTGGCAAATCACTAGAATTTTAAATTTTAGAACAGTAATTGCTACAGACAAAGATAATGACACACAAGGAAAATTATTTCTTTGGTTCTTAGCTTTCTTATATGCAATGATGATTTACTGCTTAATTGCAATGAACGTTATTATGTTACCAGAATCTGCTTCATTTGAAGGAGAGCACGATGATAACTTATTCAATATTACCTTTATCTTAATCGGTATCGTTCAGTTTGTAATGCAGTTCTTATTATTTTACTTCTCATTTAAGTACAGAGGTAAAAAAGGAAACAAAGCATTGTTTTATGCAGATAGTCATAAATTAGAAGCAATTTGGACAATTACTCCTGCAGTAGTTTTAGTTGTGCTAATTGGTTATGGATTATGGCAATGGAATAACATTATGGACTTATCTGATGCAGAAGATCCATTAATTATTGAAGTATATTCTAAACAATTTCAGTGGGAAGCTCGTTATGCTGGAGCAGACAATACTTTAGGTAGAGGAAATGTAAACTTTATCAAAGGAGCAAATACGATGGGAGTTGATATGTCTGATGTAAATTCTAAAGACGATAAAAAAGTATCTTCAATAGATCCTGTAATGTATTTACCTAAAGGACGTAAAGTAATCTTTAAATTCCGTTCTCAAGATGTATTACACTCTGCATACATGCCTCACTTTAGAGCACAAATGAATTGTGTGCCTGGTATGGTAACTGAGTTTGGATTTACTCCAAAGTTTACTACAGAAGAAATGAGACAACAATCAGAAGTTGTTGAAAAAACAGCAGGAATTAATAAAATTAGAGCTGCTAAAGGAGAGGAACCATATGAGTTTGATTATGTATTATTATGTAACAAGATTTGTGGAGCATCACATTACGGAATGCAAATGAAAATTGTTGTTGTAGAACAAGCAGAATTTGACAAATGGTATGGTGAACAACCAACTTTAGGAGAACAATTAGCAGTTAAATAAGATATTTTAAATAAGACACAATAAAAAATAAGATATGTCAGATCATCATCATAAAGAAACATTTGTAACTAAATATATTTTTAGCCACGATCACAAAATGATTTCTAAGCAGTTCTTAGTAACTGGTATTTTTATGGGAATTATTGGAGTATTCATGTCAATATTATTTCGTTTACAAATTGCATGGCCAGAAAAATCATTCACTATTATTGAAGCGTTCTTAGGAACTCATCAAACAGATGGTGTTATGGATCCCGATATGTATTTAGCATTGGTAACAATTCACGGTACTATCATGGTATTCTTTGTATTAACTGCTGGATTAAGTGGTACTTTTTCTAACTTATTAATTCCTTTACAAATTGGAGCTAGAGATATGGCGTCAGGTTTCTTAAACATGGTGTCTTATTGGTTATTCTTTATTTCTAGTGTTGTAATGGTAATTTCTTTATTTGTTGAAGCAGGTCCTGCTTCTGCTGGATGGACTATCTATCCTCCATTAAGTGCATTACCAAAAGCAATTCCAGGTTCTGGATTAGGAATGACATTATGGTTAGTTTCTATGGCTATATTCATTGCTTCTTCTTTAATTGGATCATTAAACTATATTGTTACGATCTTAAACTTAAGAACAAAAGGAATGAAAATGACAAGAATGCCATTAACTATGTGGGCATTCTTTATTACAGCAATTATCGGTGTAGTTTCTTTCCCAGTATTATTATCTGCAGCATTATTATTAATTTTTGATAGAAGTTTTGGAACATCGTTCTACTTATCAGATATTTTTATTAGTGGAGAAGTATTACATTACCAAGGAGGATCGCCAGTATTATTTGAACATTTATTCTGGTTCTTAGGTCACCCAGAGGTATATATTGTATTATTACCTGCATTAGGAATTACTTCTGAAATTATTGCAACCAATTCTCGTAAACCAATTTTTGGTTATAGAGCAATGATTGGTTCTATCATGGCAATTGCATTTTTATCAACAATTGTTTGGGGTCACCACATGTTTATCTCTGGAATGAATCCATTCTTAGGATCTGTATTTACATTTACTACGTTATTAATTGCAATTCCATCTGCAGTAAAAGCATTTAACTATATTACTACTTTATGGAAAGGAAATCTTCAAATGAATCCTGCCATGTTATTCTCTATCGGATTAGTTTCTACATTCGTTACTGGAGGTTTAACAGGATTAGTTTTAGGAGATTCTGCTTTAGATATTAACGTACACGATACGTACTTTGTGGTAGCACACTTCCACTTAGTAATGGGTGTATCTGCAATTTTAGGTATGTTTGCTGGTATTTACCACTGGTTCCCTAAAATGTATGGTAAAATGATGAACAAAACATTAGGTTACTGGCACTTCTGGATTACGATGATCTCTGCTTATGGAGTATTCTTCCCAATGCACTTTATCGGATTAGCTGGATTACCAAGAAGATATTATACAAATACGAATTTCCCAATGTTTGATGATGTTGCTGATGTAAACGTTGTAATGACATTGTTTGCAATCTTAGGAGGTACTGCTCAGTTAATTTTCTTAGCAAACTTCTTTATCTCAATCTATAGAGGTAAAAAAGCAACACAAAACCCTTGGAAATCGAATACATTAGAATGGACTACTCCAGTAGAGCATATTCATGGAAACTGGCCAGGTAAAATTCCTGAAGTTCACCGTTGGGCTTACGACTATAGTAAAGTTGATGAAAACGGAGAATACATCCACGGAGAAGATTTCGTTTTACAAACGGTACCATTAAAAGATGGAGAAGATCCTTCTTAAAAAGAAAAAACTAAAAAAAGCCTTTCCAATTTGGAAAGGCTTTTTGTTTTTTATTCGTATCTTTTCATTAGTTATAGCTATGTAACAAATATCACTTTTTAAGAAGCTAAATTGAACTATATTTGCATTTATGAATGAACACCTAAATCCTGAAAATACCAATTATTCTCATGAAGAGATGGATGTAGAAAAAAGACTACGTCCATTAGCATTTGATGATTTTACAGGTCAAGATCAAGCCATAGAAAATCTTAAAATATTTGTAGAAGCTGCGAATATGAGAGGTGAAGCTTTAGATCATACACTTTTTCATGGCCCTCCAGGATTGGGTAAAACAACCTTAGCTCATATTTTAGCTAACGAATTAAATGTAGGAATTAAAGTAACTTCAGGACCTGTTTTAGACAAGCCAGGAGATTTAGCAGGTTTATTGACAAACTTAGACGAAAGAGATGTTCTTTTTATTGATGAAATTCATCGTTTAAGCCCAATTGTAGAAGAATACTTATATTCTGCAATGGAAGATTATAAAATTGATATTATGATTGAGTCTGGTCCAAATGCTAGAACAGTTCAGATCAATTTAGAACCATTTACTTTAATCGGAGCTACGACAAGATCAGGATTACTTACCTCTCCAATGCGAGCTCGTTTTGGGATCAGTAGTCGTTTAAATTATTATAAGAAAGAACTATTAACAACGATTATTCAACGTAGCGCATATATTTTAAAAGTTCCTATTTCTATGGAAGCAGCTATTGAGATCGCAGGAAGAAGTAGAGGAACACCTAGAATAGCCAATGCTTTATTAAGAAGAGTAAGAGATTTTGCTCAAATAAAAGGTGACGGTAAAATAACCATAGACATTGCTCAATATGCATTACAAGCTTTAAGAGTAGATGCTCATGGTTTGGACGAAATGGATACTAAAATTCTATCAACCTTAATAGATAAATTTAAAGGAGGTCCTGTAGGTATTTCTACTTTAGCTACTGCCGTTGGAGAAAATGCAGAAACCATAGAAGAAGTATATGAGCCTTTTTTAATTCAAGAAGGTTTTATTATTAGAACTCCTAGAGGAAGAGAAGTAACAGAAGCTGCTTATAAGCACTTAGGAAAACAAAGAGGGTTTAATCAAGGAGAGCTATTTTAACACATGAAAATAAAAAAGATAATACCAATATTAGAATGGCTTCCAAACTATACATCAGCCCGATTTAAAGGCGATTTTATAGCTGGGATTACCGTTGGTATTATTCTTATTCCTCAAGGTATTGCTTATGCCTTAATTGCTGGGTTACCTCCAATTTACGGACTCTATTCTGCTTTAGTACCTCAGATAATGTATGCCATATTTGGTTCATCTAGGCAAGTAGCCATTGGCCCTGTTGCTATGGATTCTTTAATTGTTGCAGCTGGTGTTTCTACATTGGCATTAACAGGAACCGATAGTTATATAGAAATAGCCATATTATTAGCATTAATTGTTGGAGCAATACAATTGTTAATGGGAATTTTTAGGCTAGGATTTATTGTTAATTTTTTATCCAAGCCTGTAATATCTGGCTTTACTTCAGCCGCAGCAATCATTATTGGAGTAAATCAATTTAGAAACCTACTTGGTGTAGATTTTATTAGAAGTAATCAAATACGAGATGTAGCTATAGACATCTTTTACAATATAAAAGAATTGCATGTGTCAACAACAATTATAGGGGTTACAGCTGCAATTATAATTATCATTTTACGAAAAGTAAATAAAAAAATTCCGAATGCCTTACTGGTTGTTATTTTAGGAATTGTTGCTATAAAATATTTCGGAACTTCTTTTGAAGGCGTTGCTATTATCAAAGAAATTCCATCTGGTTTACCATCTTTTGGTGTACCAGAAATTGATATTGATCAGTTAAAAGAATTGTTACCTATTGCATTAACCTTGGTATTAGTTGGTTTTTTAGAAACGATTTCTATAGGTAAATCTTTAGAAAGTAAACAAGACGAATATAGAATTAGACCGAATCAAGAATTGGTAGCATTAGGAATAGGAAATATGGTAGGATCTTTATTTAAAGCTTACCCTTCAACTTCTAGTTTTTCTAGATCGGCAATTAACCAAGAATCTGGAGGAACTACAGGAGTATCTGCATTGGTTTCGGTTGGAATGGTAATTTTTACATTATTATTTCTAACTCCAGTATTTTATTTTTTACCCAAAGCAGTTTTAGCAGCAATTATTATAGTAGCCGTTTTTGGACTGGTTGATGTAAAAGAAGGTATTCATTTATGGAAAACCAATAATTTAGATTTTTGGTTACTGTTTAGCACCTTTATTGCTACTTTATTTTTAGGAATAGAATATGGAATTTTTGCAGGAGTTGGCTTATCAATTATCATTTTAATATTTAGAACTTCAAAACCATATATAGCCGTTTTAGGTGCAGTACCAGATTCTAACTTTTATAAAAATAGCGAACGTTTTTGTGACGTTATTTTAGAAGACGATATTTTGGTAATACGATTTGATGCGCAATTATTTTTTGCCAATGCAAGTTATTTTAGAGACAATTTAGACGAGTTGGCAGATAAAAAAGGAGATGCCTTAAAATTAATTGTTATCGATGCAGAAAGTATTAATAGAGTAGATAGTACTGGAGCAGATATGCTAATGGATAGAGTAAATTACTATAAAAAGAAAGGAGTGACATTCTATTTTGCAGGAGTTAAAGGACCTGTTAGGGATTCACTATTTAGAGCAGGAATATTAAATATAGTAGATATCAATCACTTTTTTATGAGCATTTTTACAGCAGTAAAATTTTATAAAACAGGTGATAGAGAACACCAAAAAAAGTATGCAGAATATATTCATCATACTTACAAATAAAATAGATTAGAAGAATATGAGAGTTGAACAAATTTACACAGGATGTTTAGCACAAGGCGCTTACTACATTGAAAGTAATGGAGAGGTAGCAATTATTGACCCGTTAAGAGAGGTAGCACCTTACATAGAAAGAGCTGAAAAAGACAATGCGAAAATTAAATATATTTTTGAAACACACTTCCACGCAGATTTTGTTAGTGGTCATGTAACTTTGGCTGAGAAATCTGGTGCTCAAATTGTGTTTGGACCTAATGCAGAAATGTCTTATGATGCTTATGTAGCAAAAGATAATGAGGTATTTACTTTAGGTGATGTTACTATTGTAGCTTTACATACTCCTGGACATACCATGGAGAGTACTTCTTTTTTATTAAGAGATAAAGATGGGAAAGACTATGCTATTTTTAGTGGTGATACCTTGTTTTTAGGAGATGTTGGAAGACCAGATTTAGCCCAAAAAGCAGGAGTTCTAACTGAAGCTGATTTAGCAGGATATTTATACGATAGTTTACGAACTAAAGTAATGACCTTAGCAGATGATGTAATTGTGTATCCAGGGCATGGAGCAGGATCGGCTTGTGGTAAAAACTTAAGTAAAGAAACAGTTGGAACTATTGGTGAGCAAAAGAAAATAAATTATGCTCTAAGAGAAGATATGACCAAAGAAGAGTTTATTGAAGAAGTTACAGATGGATTATTACCACCACCAGCATATTTTCCATTAAACGTTAAGTTAAACAAAGAAGGATATAAGCCAATTGATGATGTAATAAAAACTGGTGCTGTAGCTTTATCAGTAGAAGATTTTGAAAAGGTAGCAAATGAAACTGATGCGTTAATTTTAGACGTACGTCATCAATCAGAATTTATAAAAGGATTTATTCCAAGATCTATTTTTATCGGAGTAGATGGTGGATTTGCTCCTTGGGTTGGTGCTTTAATTAAAGATATAGAACAACCTATTTTATTAGTAGCTCCAGAAGGAAGAGAAGAAGAAGTTATTATAAGACTTTCTCGTGTTGGTTTTGACAATACTTTAGGGTATTTAAAAGGAAGTTTCAATACATGGAAAGCTTCAGGTAAAGAGATAGATACTTTAAGGTCTGTATCGGCAGAAGTTTTAGAAGAAGAAATGAACTTAAATAATGTTCCTGTATTCGATTTAAGAAAACCAGGAGAATATGATAATGAACATATTGTTGATGTACCAAGTACACCATTAGATTATTTAAATAATCATATTAATGAGTTTCCTTCTGACAAAGATTTTTATGTGCATTGTGCAGGGGGATATCGTTCTGTAATTGCTTCATCAATATTAAAAGGAAGAGGAATTCACAATGTAATAGATGTTGCTGGAGGTTATGGAGCAATTAAAAAAACAGGCATTGTAAGAACAGAAACGGTTTGTCCTTCTAAATTGAAATAAATGTTTAAAAGGGTTGTATTAATATGTGTGTTTTTAGGAACAATAATATCATGTACTAGTCAGCAAAAAGACAGTAGTATTGTGAATATATCTGTGACAGAACTACAGCAGATACTTGCCACAAAAAAAGTACAATTGATCGATGTTAGAACTTCGTTTGAGTTTACACAAGGACATATTAAAAATGCAATGTTTATTAATTTTTTAGAGGAAGGTTTTATACAACAGGTTGAAGAAAAATTAAATAAAAAAGAACCTGTTTATATTTACTGTAGAACAGGAAATAGAAGTGCTTATGCTGCAAAAGACCTTTATAAAAAAGGGTTTAACAAAGTATATAATGTTTTGGGCGGCATTACTAGTTGGAAAAATAAAAATTTTGAAATAGTAAAGTAATGAAAACAACAATACAAATAGAAAATTTAAAATGTGGAGGCTGTGCTTCTACCATAAAAAAAGGAGTTTTAGCTGTTGATGAAGTCACAGTTGTAGATGTTAATGTAGAGGATGATACTGTAATATTTGAAGCAACTGCAGATGTAACTGATAAGGTAAAAGTAGCTTTATCTAAAATGGGATACCCAGAAGTTGGGAACCCTAATACATTATTACATAAAGCAAAATCTTATGTGAGTTGTGCTACTGGGAAAATGAATTCTTAGAGAGTAAATAATGAAAAAGAAACTTGTCCTTTTTTTAAGTCTTTCTCTATTATTAAACATAGCATTGATTTATTTTTTTGTTTTTAGAGGAGATGTAATTGTATTAGAAGATCATAGACAAGCCATTGTTATTTCTAAAGAAAATAAAGAAGTTGTACTTACAGAAATGCGTAGCTTTTTAGAAAGTATTCAAGAAATAAATCAGGGTTTAATTGATAATAATGTACAAATGATTATTGATGCAGGAACAAAAGCAGGTAATGGTGTAGTAGAAAAGGTGCCGAAAGGTTTGATGAGAAAATTACCAATTGCATTTAAAAGAATGGGGTTTGCTACTCACGATTTGTTTGATGAAATTTCACAAGATGCTAAAGATCATTTTAATGCTAAAAAGACGCAAGAAAAATTAGCAGAACTTCTTAATAATTGTGTTGCTTGTCATAAAACATATAAGTTTACAACAGAATAGAAATAAAAAAAAGCCGATACTTTAGTATCGGCTTTTTACTTAATAAACTTTTTTAAAACTTTAAAGTTACACCCACTAAGAAGTTTCTTGTGGCTTGTGGATAATATCCAGAACCATCTTTGGTTGTAGTAGTTCCTGGATTAGGTTTTGTATCATAAGTATAATAGAACCCTCTGTCTACATATTCTTTGTTAAAAATGTTATTTACCAATCCAGTAAATACAATAGAGCTAAAAAGACTCTCTGTCTCTAGTTCATAAACAAAATTTAAATCACTTGTAAAGAATCCTTTTAAAACATCTAAATTAGAAACTTTACTATCTAAATTACTCATTAATTGTTTGTCAACATATTTTGATAAGAAAGCAATTTGCATATTTTCTGTTGGTTGGTATACAAAAGCATTACCAAAAACAATATTAGGAGAAAACGTAATTGGAGTATCTCCAAGATTAACTAACTTTCCATCAATTTTAGCATGAAAATCTCTATTAATGTTTTTACTTAAAGCAATGTTTGGTTTGATAGAGAACGCATCTGATAAGGTAATGTCTGCATCAACTTCTAAACCTAAACGATAGCTACTACCACTAGAAGCTCTTAATGGTTCACCAGAACCAGGATCAATAGCTCCTGTAAGTACTAATTGGTTTTGGTAGTTCATATAATAAAGATTGGTATTTAACTTAACACGGTTATTTGCCAAACGCCAACCTAATTCAAAGTCATCTAAACTTTCATGTTGAGAGTTTCCTCCTTCAAAATCTTTTCTATTTGGTTCTCTATTTGCTCTAGCATAAGAAACATAAAGACTATTTTCTGTATTTAAAGTATAAGTTAATCCTAATTTAGGATTGAAAAAACTAAAGTCTTTATTTACATTAATTGGATCTCTATCAGAAGTTAATCCATTAGTTTTATAATTTACAAAACGCCCTTGAATGTCTACAAAAGCAGTTAAATCTTCTGCTACATTAAATGTTGCTTTAGAAAAAATACTCCAGTCGTTCTTTTTAGAATTACTTTCGTAGTAACGATCTCTAATTTTAGTATTTGGAGCTAAATCACTTCCCCAAATAATTTGTCCGTAGTGATCATTTTTATAATTGCTATATGAAAAACCAGAAATGATTTCAAATCCTTCTTTTTTATAAGTCGTGTTTCCGTTTACAACATATAAATGATTGTCTAACCAACGTCTAACAATAACATCACTGCCGTCTACAATTAAATTGTTATAATCTGGAGCATCTCTATTTTCTTTAAGTTGCTCAAAATATCCTTTTCCTCTGGTATAATTTAAACCAAGATTTGTAGACCAGTTAGCGTCTAACTTCTCATTCCAGTGAAACTGATAATGATCTTGTTGGTAGTTATCAACTTCATTTTCGTAAGTATAAGGGTTGTGTCTTCTATCAGCACCTAATTGAGTTGCGTCAATTCCAGCCCAAGCTTGATAAGTTCTTTCTTTACCACCAAATGTTAAGGCTTTAATCAAAGTATTATCATCTACATAAGATGCTTGTAAGAAGTATGATTTTAAATCTGTTGAAGCTCTATCAATATATCCATCAGAATAGATTTTAGACAATCTACCTGCAATTTCTACATGATCATTAATCTTACCAGTACTAAACTTTACCGTATGTTTTTTGGTATTATAAGAACCAAAAGAATTAGAAATTTCTGCAAAAGATTTTTCAGAAACAGCATCAGTTAAAATATTTAAACTCGCACCAAAGGCAGCAGAACCGTTGGTAGATGTTCCTACACCACGCTGTAATTGTAAACTTTGAGTAGAAGAAGCAAAGTCTCCCATATTTACCCAAAATGTTCCTTGACTTTCAGAATCGTTATACGGAATTCCGTTTACAGTAACGTTAACACGAGAAGCATCAGAACCACGAACTCTAATATAAGTATAACCAATTCCTGCACCAGCATCAGAAGAACTTACAACTGAAGGTAAATAGTTTAATAAAATAGGAATGTCTTGTCCTAAATTACGTTTTTCTATTTCCTTTTTAGTAAGGTTAGAGTGCGTTACTGGCGAGGTTGCTTTTACACGAACTGCAGAAACCAAAACTTCATCTAATACATTGCTTTCTGGTTGCAAGCGAAAGTTGATAACGATGTTTTTGTTGCTTACTGTTACAGCTTTAGTAACTGTAGCATAACCAATAAATCGAGCTTCAATATTGTAACTACCTTTTGTTACATTTAATTGATAAGCACCATCCACATCTGTAGAAGTTCCTCGATTAGATTTTTTAATCAAAACAGAAGCTCCAGCTAATGCCTGATTATTTTGATCTGAAACTTTACCTGAAATAGTAAAAGTTTGGGAGTTTGCATGCATGCACGCAAACAAGAATAAGAAAAAAGTGATTTTTTTCATTTTAAAAAAAATTAAAACGAATAAAAAGAGGTAATTATTCTTGTGTTATTTTATGAATAATTAAAAAATTGAACGCTTATGAGTAAGGAAAATATTGCTTTTTCCTTGTACTCATTAAAAATATCTATTAAACATTTTTACGTTCACAATCCCTTGGCAGCATTACCTGCCCAGGTTCTTTGGGTATGATCTCAGCCTTTCGGCACCCCTTTATGAGAACGCTGCAAAAGTACTTCAGTTTTTTGGAATAAGAAACGAAAGTGTAAAATAATTTATAGAACTTTTTCTATGGGTTTTTTATAGTATTTAGAAAAAGAATATTTTTTTTCTGGACCATTAATTAATTCAGAAGCTTCAATTTCTAAAATTTTACAAATGTTAATAAACTTTCTTAAACTCATTTTGCAACGACCATTTTCTAACTTATGATATGCATTCTGACTAATATTTAGCATATCGGCCATATTGTCTTGAGTAAGTCCTTTATTAAAACGTATTTGTTTAATCCTTTCTCTAATTTTTTCTAATTCTATTACTGTCGAATTCATAGCTAACAATAAGGTTTTTCATTTTTTGAAATAAAAATAGATAAAAATTATAATAAATGCCTAATTATTTTAATGATGATTATAGCAAAATCGACTAGCTAAAACTAGTGAGTCGATTTTGCTATATTTTATAGCTTTTGGCTATAGGTTTAAAAAAAAGTTGTTTGTAGGTTTGAAAGGTGAGTTCTTGTCATTTTTTTTTCTAAAAAAAAGATCCCAACAAAATTTTGTTGGGAAAGAACAAATTCTCTCGCGAAGAATAGACTTGAATGTCTGAATGTTCGCGGCAAAAATAAGCTATTAATATGAAACCATCGCCCCAATGGAAAAAGAATTAAAACAAACAATAGAATTATTTTTATCAACTAACAACATATCTTACAATAAAGAGGAATTACATCTACAATTATTAACACATCCTTATTTTCCTAGTATCAATGCAATAACAGATTTATTTGATCATTTTAAAATTGAAAATGTTGCAGCAGAATTGCCTCAAGAGATAGCAATACTTTCTGAATTGCCCGATACTTTTTTAGCTCATATTAATGAAAAAGGGATAGAAAATATTGTATTCGTAGAAAAAAAGGGAGAAGAAATTAAACTGGTTTATGATGTAAAAACGACTAAATATTTCTCACCCAAAGAATTTGTTAATTTATGGACAGGAGTTATAGTTGCAGTAGAAAAAAACGAAGAAAAAAGTAAGAAACTAACTAAGAATAGTTCAGTACTAAAAACAACTGTTTTTGGAATAACGGTTCTGTTGTTAGGTCTACAATTAGTACTTAATCCGTTAAGTATTTTAGGATATAGTTTTTTGTTATCTGCTCTAATTGGAGTTGGTATTAGTGTTTTGTTAGTACAAAAAGAACTAGGGTTGCATTCTAAAAGTTTAGATAAATTTTGTGAAGCTTCAGTAAATAATAGTTGTGATGATGTTTTAAACTCTAAAGGAGCAATGATTTTTGGAGTATTTAAGTTAAGTGATATCGGAATCGTTTATTTTTCGGGTATAACGTTTAGTATACTTTTAAGTAGTTTTTTTAGCATAACTAGTTATACAAATATTATAGGTCTTAGCTTGGTATCGGCATTGTTTATCCCTTATTCAATTTATTATCAATGGAAAGTTATAAAAAAATGGTGTCCGCTTTGTTTAATGGTACTTGGCGTACTTTTGTTACAAGCAGTAATATCTATCACTTTTTTTAATTTAGAATTCGTATTCATTTTAAATGAATGGATAATCGTTTTGTTCAGTTTTTTGTTTTTAGGTTTGATATGGTCTGAATTAAAATCAGGATATAAAAAGAAACAAGAATTATATGTATTACAACTAGAGCACTATAAGTTTAAAAGAAACTCAGGTTTATTCATTACAGCCTTAAAAGCTACTGGTAAAAAAGAAATGAATATAGTTGGGGCTAATGAAATTGTTTTTGGAAATAAAAATGCTTCATTACAAATAGTTTTAGTGACCAATCCAAGTTGTTTCTTTTGTAAAGAAGCACATCAGGTTTTTCATAATGTATTAAAGAATAGAGCAGAAAATCTACAATTAATCATTCGATTTAATGTCAATACAAAGAATCCAGAATCAAATATAAGTTTAGAAATATCTAATCAATTAATAGAAGTTTATAAAACAAAAGGACCTGTAGAAGCTTTATTGGCTATGGATGAAATTTATTCTGAAATGAAACCAGAAACTTGGTTGCAAAAATGGAAATCTACTACTTTCTTAACTCATATTACAGACATAAATAAGGCAAATGAATGGTGTGTAAGTAATGCCGTAAACTTTACACCAGCCGTATTTATTAACGGTTATCTTTTTCCTAGAGAATACCACAAAAAAGACATTACTTTTTTTATCGATGATCTGATAGAAGAAGCATTATAAATATACTTGCGAGGAATAGACATAAGCCTTGAATGTCTTTAAATGATCGAGGTTTTTTAAGATTTAAATTAAATAATAATGAAAAAACAAATTTTAAACTTAGGGAAAACACTAAGTAAAGTTGAGCAAAGAAGTTTTCAAGGAGGTAATGGTCCATTTTTACCTGGAGGGGATGGTTGTATTGTTGGAGAAACCCCAACAATAGGATGTCCATGTACAAATAATTTAGATTGTTCTCAAGAAGAATATTGTTTTAAAGGAAACAATGACATAAATGGTGTTTGCCATAATAAGTAAAAAAGAGTACTTATTTTTTTTGGTATCTACCTATAAATATATCGCGAAGAATAGACATAAACTGTGAATGTCTTTAAAGGATCACAGTATTTTATAGTATTAAAATATGATCAATGAAAAAACAAATTTTAAATTTAGGAAAAGCTTTGAGTAAGACTGAGCAGAAACAAATTAATGGAGGGACTTCTCAATGTGTATTTTATGATGATCCTTATGGGGGAACATGTTCTGCATGTTGTAAGTTAGTAGGAATTGGAGTTTGTGTGCCAGATACAACACAATTGTGCATGCCATAATTATTAATTGTTAACAAACAATAATAAAGATGATTTTTAGCAGAGGTTTTCCTCTGCTAAAAATAAATAAATAATGAAAAAGTTTCCCCATTACAAACAAACTGAGGCCAAAGATTGTGGGCCAACATGTATTAAAATGATTGCCAAACATTATGGTAAGATTATAAATACACAACAGTTGCGTATACTAAGTGAAACTACTCGAGAAGGAAGTAGTTTGTTGGGGTTAAGTGATGCCGTAGAATCGATAGGTTTTAAATCATTAGGTGTAAAACTAAATTATAAAAAGCTAAAAGAGGCGCCTTTGCCTTGCATTGTTCATTGGAACAAGAATCACTATGTAGTAGTTTATAAAATAAAAAAAGATACGATTTATGTATCAGATCCAGCACATGGATTGATAAATTATACAAAAGAAGAATTTATCACAAGGTGGATTGGAAATAATGCCACTGAAGATACTGAAGAAGGAGTTATTTTATTGGTAGAACCAACACCCTTATTTTATCAAACAGAATTTGACAAAGACGAGTCTTTTGGGTTCAATTTTATATTTAAATACTTATTTAAATACAAACGATTTATTATTCAGCTTATCATTGGTTTATTAGCTGGAAGTTTATTGCAGCTAATTTTACCGTTTTTAACACAAAGTGTTGTAGATGTCGGAATTAAAAATCAAGACATCAACTTTGTTTATTTGGTGTTGTTTGCTCAACTATTTCTCTTTATAGGAAAAGCGGCATTAGAAATTATTAGAAGTTGGATATTATTACATCTAAGTACTCGAATCAATATCTCTTTAATATCTGATTTTTTTATCAAACTAATGAAACTTCCTATTTCGTTTTTTGATGTAAGAATGACAGGAGATTTATTACAACGAATTAACGATCATAAAAGGATTGAAAGAATTTTAACCACTTCCTCATTAACAGTCTTATTTTCATTTTTTAATCTTATAATTTTTAGTGTAGTACTTGCTTATTATAGCTTTCAAATATTTGGTGTTTTTGTGTTGGGAAGTGTACTCTATTTTGGTTGGGTACTTTTCTTTTTTAAAAAGCGTAAAGAATTAGATTATAAACGATTTTCCCAAGTTAGTCAAGAACAAAGTAAGGTAATTGAACTGATAAACGGGATGCAAGAAATAAAATTACACAATGCAGAAAAACGTATGCGTTGGAATTGGGAATATGTGCAAGCTCGTTTGTTTAAGATTGCTTCTAAAAGTTTGGCATTAGAACAAACTCAAAGTGTTGGTTCAAATTTTATTAATGAACTTAAGAACATGTTCATTACAATTTTATCTGCAAAATTAGTAATCGATGGAGATATTACTTTAGGTATGATGATGGCAATTAGTTATATCGTTGGGCAGTTAAATGGTCCAATAACACAGTTAATTAGCTTTATGAGAGATGTACAAGATGCTAAAATTTCTTTAGAAAGATTAGGAGAGATTCACAATAAAGAAGATGAAGAAAAACCTGGTGATAAAAAAGTAACTAACATACCTCAAAAAGCTTCAATTAAGTTGCAAAATGTTTCTTTTAGATATACTGGAGGTTTAGAGCCTGTATTAAAAAACTTAAATTTAGAAATTCCAGCCAATAAAATTACTGCTATAGTCGGAGTTAGCGGAAGTGGAAAATCTACTTTAATGAAACTATTATTACGCTTTTATGAGATTGATAAAGGAGAAATAATGGTAGATCAATTTAACCTTAAAAATGTATCACAAAAAGTATGGAGAGCACATTGTGGAGTAGTCATGCAAGAAGGTTATATTTTTAATAATACGATTGCCAAAAACATTGCTGTAGGAGAAGATTATGTTGATTTAGACAAATTAGCGCATGCTATTGACGTAGCGAATATCTCAGATTATATAGAAGGACTTCCATTAGGATACAACACTAAAATTGGTAGCGAAGGATCTGGTTTAAGTACAGGTCAAAAACAACGTTTACTAATTGCAAGGTCAGTTTATAAAAACCCAAAGTTTTTATTTTTTGATGAAGCCACTTCTGCGTTAGACGCTAATAATGAAAAGATAATTATGGAGAAGTTAAATACTTTTTTTAAAAATAAAACAGCTGTTGTTATAGCACACAGGTTAAGTACTGTAAAAAACGCAGATCAAATAGTTGTATTGGATAACGGAAACATAATAGAACAAGGTACTCATCAAGAGTTAATTGCTCTTAAAGGGAATTATTATCATTTGGTAAAAAATCAATTAGAATTAGGGAAATAATGCCAACAGATAATCAAGATATAGCGATAAGAAGTGAAGAAGTACAGGAAATATTAAGTTATGTTCCTAACTGGATGATTCGTTGGGGAAACACATTGTTGCTTGTTTTAATATTGATGTTATTGTTTATTACTTGGTTTGTTAAATACCCAGATGTAATTACTACAGAAGTAATGATCACTACTCAAATTCCTCCCGAAAAAATTTATGCAAGGAATCATGGTCAATTAGAAATTTTATTTAAAAATGATGGAGATTCAATAAAGCAACAAGAAACTATTGCTATTATAGAAAATAGTGCCAATTATAAAGACGTTTTTTTATTAAAAAGTATTTTAGATACTTTGACCGTAGATGTGAACAATTTTTCTTTCCCAATAAATAGTATTCCGCCATTAATTTTAGGAGAAATTAATACAAGCTATGCAGAATTTGAGAATAATTATTATGAATACTTTTTTAATGATACGTTTAATCCCTACAAAAACAAATCGAATGCGAGACGCTATTCTTTAGGAGAAACTAAAGGTAGATACCAAGTGTTGAAATATCAAAAGACTTTGAGTTTAAAAGAACTTAATATTAAAAAGAAGGATTTAAATAGGCAAAAAATGCTATTTGATAAAGGTGTAATTTCTGCAAAAGAGTATGAACAAAAACAAATGGAATTTATACAAGCAGAAAAAGGGTACAAAAGTTTAGAAACTTCTATTTCTCAAATTCGACAAGAGATAAGAACCTATCAAAAAGATATAAAAGTTACTTCTAAAGAAAAGACTTTAAATGATACACGTTTACTCAAAAAAACCATTCAATCATTTTACCAATTAAAAAGAGCCATTAAAGATTGGGAAAAACAATATGTTTTACAATCATCCATAAGTGGAACAGTTTCATTTTTATCTTTTTGGAGTGAAAATCAAACAGTAAAAATAGGCGATTTAGTTTTTATAGTAATACCAGCCAATAATTCATCATACATAGGTAAAGTTCAAGCACCAGCTATCAATTCTGGTAAAATAAAAATGGGACAAAAAGTACAAATTAAACTTCAGAGTTTTCCTTCAGATGAGTTTGGGGAAATCAATGGAGTTGTTAAATCTATTTCTACTATTCCTAATGAAAATGGTAATTATTTGATTGATGTTAAACTACCAGAAGAATTGATAACTACATATAATAAAACCATAGAATTTAAACAAGAAATGAAAGGAACAGCTGAGATAATTACAGAAGATTTACGTTTAATTGAGCGATTCTTTTATCAACTAAAAAACATAATTAATTAAAAATATTCATTCGCGAAGAATAGACATACACCTTGAGTGTCTTTAAATGATCAAGGCTTTATAAATATTAAATTTTTTTAAAATGAAAAAACAAATTTTAAACTTAGGTAAAGCTTTAAATAAAGCAGAACAAAAAACGATTAACGGTGGTGGTCCAGGAGGATGTTATACTCATCAAGAATGTCCAGCTGGACATGGTTGTTGTAAAGGAGAACCAGATCCAGATGGAAGTATTGAAGGAGTTTGTATTCCTTCAGGAGCTTGGTGTGAAGGAGGTATGTAATCAATTATTTATGGGAGGAGGGAAGAATCTTTTCTTCCTCTTATAAGTTTTAATAAAACATATTATGAAAAAACAAATTTTAAACTTAGGTAAAGCTTTAAACAAAGCAGAACAAAGAACCGTAAACGGAGGAGGTGGCTCATGCTGGATGGCAACTAATGAAGAAGAGTGTAGTAATGCTGGTGGACAATGGTATAGTTGTGCACCCCATTTAGGATGTCACTGTGCACATCATTTTCCTCCTTGTTAAAAGGTCGTTGATTGGTTTTAGACATTATTCCCTGAGTGTCATTAAATAATTCAGGGTTTTTATAAACAATAAGATTAGTAAAAATGAAAAAACAAATTTTAAACATAGGAAGGGCTTTAAACAAAGCAGAACAAAAAAAAATCACAGGTGGTTTTACAGGGGGATTAGGTTGCAATCGTGCAGAGTATCCTTTAGTTACTCATTGTGATAATTATGCAAATCAATCTTCATGTAATGCAGATCCAAGTTGTTTATGGGGAGATTGGTCTTGGGAAGGTGGTTGCCCAAGCTCTTGTGCATCGCCATTTTAATAGTTTTTATTTTTAGGAGAGGAAACTCTCCTTTTTACTCCATATCCGGTTTCTTTCTCAGCATTTTTTTTGCTGCATTTTTCTTTTTATTTATAGCTTTTTTAAGAATGGATGCTTTGCTAGGTTTGGTAGCTTTTCTAACTTTTTGCTTTTGTAAGCTTTTAGTAATGATTTCTAAAAAGCGCTTAATGGCAAGTTCTTTATTTTGATGTTGACTTCTACTTTCATCACAAAATAAAATAAACACACCTTCTTTGTTTATTCTGTTTGCTAATTTTTTAGCAAGGATTTCTTTTTGTTCAGAAGTAAGTACTAATGAGTGTTGGATATGAAAAGACAATTCAATTTTAGAAGAAACTTTATTTACATGTTGTCCACCAGCACCTGAGCTTCTGATGGCTTTAAAATTAATTTCTTTGATAATGTTGTCTCTAGAAAACATAAACTATGGTAATGAATCAGAAAAAGAATTCAAGTCATGCCTGTTTTTAATCAACTCATCAATTACTTTTACGGCAGTTTTTAGGCGAGTTTCTTTATTTCCTTGTAATAAAATATAAGGTCTGTTGTATTTTTTTAAGGCATTTTCAAAAGCATTAAACATTTCTCTTCTAAGTTCTGGTCTATCTCGCAAGTCATCTGCTTCCCAGGGTGTGTCAATATAAGTTAAAAAATAGATATCGTATTTATTTTCTACAGCAGCTTTATCCAATTCTGGATCTACAAAGCCTCCATAATATTCTTCAGAATATACTTTGGTTTCTAGTAAATCAGTATCACAAATTAATACTTTGTCAGCTTTTTTAGCCAAAGTGTTTTCTAGGTTCATTTGACCAATTGCAATCGGAATTAAATCTTCTGCCTCACAAGTTTTACGTTCGTTATTCCATTTGTCTTGTAAGTATTCTCTTGCATACTCAGGAGCCCAAACGGTATTATAGTAACGTGCTAACTGACTAGATAAGGTAGTTTTTCCAGTAGATTCAGGGCCAAATAAAACTACTTTTATAACGTTTGCTGGTTGCTGTTTAAGCTTTTTTTCCATTCTTTAAGTCCGTAAATTGCTAAAATTAAAAATATAAAATATTGGATACCGGTAAAGCCTAGACCTTTTACAAAATATAAAGGAACAGAAACAATATTTCCTATAATCCATAAAGACCAATGTGCTATTTTTTTATTTGCCATTAACCACATTCCGGCAAAGAAAATACCCGTTGTAAAGGTATCTAAATAAGGTGTTGCTTTTCTAAATTTTTCTAAATCTCCAGAAGTTAAATGTTCAAAAGCAAATGAAACACTTTCTGTAAAACCTAAATCATTTGGCATTACGTTATAATAACGATATACGATAATTACAAAAACAGAAGTAAACGCAAAAATTCCGAATGCTTTTAGTTGGTCAGAGGTATTGGTACGAGTAATTTCTAGATGTTTTTTATTAGCATCAATTTTACTCCACATATACCAGCCATAAATACTCATCAATGTATAATAAGTATTTACAATCATATCACCATAAAGAACAAACTTATAACAGATATAAATATAAATGATGGTACTAATAATACCTGTTGGATAGACAGCAATTTTTTCTCTTTTGGCGTACCAAACACTCATAATACCAAAAACAGCTGCTATAGCTTCTAAAAGAATATTAAAAGCAGAAGCGTCTTTGTAAGGAGCTAGAAAGAAATCAAAAAGTTGGTTCATAATCGCTACGGTCAGATTTAACAATTTTTAAATTGATGACAGTATTGTCTTGTTTTTCAAAAGAAGACTTTATTTTTTCAGTTAAAAAAGGCATTAAGGCATCATAATCTCCATAAATTTGTGTACTTAATGGATTTTCCAACACAGTAAAGTTAGAAGCTCTTAACCTTTTTATAAAAGCGATGATATGTTCTTCAAAATCATTTTGAAGTGGTAACAATGTAAGTTCTATTGATATTTTCATTGGTGATAATTGAAGTGTAAAAATACTTATTGTTTTTTCAATTCATTAAAAAAAGAGACATCATTTTCAAATGCAGTTCCAATAACCACCAAATCTGCTCCAGCTTTATAAGCAGTATCAATTTGTTGTTTGGTTCTAATGCCTCCGCCAACTATTAGCGGAATAGAAATATTATCAGAAACTGTAGAAATTATTTTTGTATTTACGGTTTTCATGGCACCAGAACCAGCTTCTAGATAAATTAACTTTTTACCAGAAAACTCTCCTGCTAAAGCAGTATTCACTATTAAATCAATAGCGGTTTGAGGAATGGGTTTGGTTTGACTTACTTTTTGTACAGAAGTTTCTTTTTCTCCATCAATTAAAAGATATCCTGTGGGTATAATTTCTAAATTGATTTTAGAAAGAATTGGAGCAGCTTTTACTTGTTGCTCAATTAAATACTCAGGGTTTCTTCCAGAGATTAAACTTAGAAAAAGGATTCCGTCTGCTTCTCTAGTAATCTGATTTACATTGCCAGGAAATAAAACAACAGGTAAATGTGTTGCTTTTTTTATAGCGGTAATAAGTGGAGTAGTTAAGTTATTGCTGTCTGTACTTCCACCAACAAAAATATGTGTTGCTATAGATTGATGTACTTTATTAAAGAATGTGTGAATATGCTCTAATTCAAACTTTTCAGGATCAATTAAAACAGCGAGAAGTTTTTTTTGTTGTGTTTTAGCAGAAAGTATGTTTTGATAAATATTCACAGCAGCGAAAATACATTATTATAAGAAAGTAATAGGCTTTTAATTTAAAGATTCTTTTTCAAAGAGAAGTAGATTTTATAGGTATTGTCTTTTAAATAGCATACACACAAGTAAAAGAATCAAATTCTAAAAAATAAACCTGATGTGTAGAAGAATAACCTTGATAGCTAATATTACCAGACGTTTTTTCATCAGCAAACTTAAAATCTTCGATATAAATATTTTCTAAAAAGCGAAGTTGTTTTTTTCCGAAGATTTTATACAATGATTCTTTGGCACCCCAAACAATCGTAAGTTTACTAATTAAAGCTTCAGTATTTGCAATTGTTCTGTATTCTTCTAAAGGAGTAAACTTACGAGCAATTTTTAAAATTTTATCTCGTTGTTTTTCAATATCGATGCCTACTGGTTGCTCATCAGAAATAATAATAGCAGAAAAGATAAAGGAATGGGTAATCGAAATATGTTTTCCATCTTTTAGATGAGGTTTTCCAAACTCATCATAGACTAAATCTGCATCAGAATAACCAACTTGTTTTAGTAAATGGCGTACACTTAAAAAACCTTTTTGATGCAATTCAGATTTCATACTATCGACTCTTTTTTGACTACTTTCTGTTAAATCAATCCCAAAAGAAAGAGCTTCAAAAGATTCTGAAATCTTCCAAATCAATACTTTAGTATTTTTATTAACATTTATCGTCTTGTAAAGAGGCATAGTTTTTAAAAGTTATTCCGTAACTTTGCAGCTCGAAAATTTAGATATAAAACAAAGATACAAATAAATATGAGCACAAATACAGCTACATACGTTCCGTTTAAAGTTAAAGATATTTCTTTAGCTGATTGGGGAAGAAAAGAAATTGAATTGGCAGAAGCAGAGATGCCAGGATTAATGTCTTTAAGAGAAGAGTATAAAGACAGTCAACCATTAAAAGGAGCAAGAATTGCTGGATGTTTACACATGACCATTCAGACAGCTGTTTTAATTGAAACCTTAGTAGCTTTAGGAGCTGAGGTGACTTGGAGTTCTTGTAATATTTTTTCTACACAAGATCAAGCTGCTGCTGCTATTGCTGCTGCTGGAATTCCAGTATATGCTTGGAAAGGAATGAATGAAGAAGAATTTGATTGGTGTATTGAACAAACTTTATTCTTTGGAGAAGATAAGAAGCCATTAAACATGATTTTAGATGATGGAGGAGATTTAACAAATATGGTATTAGATAAATATCCAGAATTAGCTGCTGGAATTAACGGATTGTCTGAAGAAACAACAACAGGTGTTCACCGTTTATATGAAAGAGTTAAAAATGGTACATTACCAATGCCAGCAATTAATGTAAATGACTCTGTAACAAAATCTAAATTCGATAACAAATACGGATGTAAAGAATCTGCTGTTGATGCAATTAGAAGAGCAACAGACATTATGTTAGCAGGTAAAAGAGTAGTTGTTTGTGGTTATGGAGATGTAGGTAAAGGTACTGCAGCATCTTTTAAAGGAGCAGGTTCTATTGTTACTGTTACAGAAATTGATCCAATTTGTGCTTTACAAGCTGCCATGGATGGTTTTGAAGTAAAACGTTTAGAAACTGTTGTTGGAAATGCTGATATTGTAATTACAACTACAGGAAATAAAGATATTGTTCAAGGGCGTCATTTTGAAGCAATGAAAGACAAAACAATTGTTTGTAATATTGGACACTTTGATAATGAGATTGACATGGCTTGGATGAATGAAAACCATGGAGATTCTAAAGTAGAAATCAAACCTCAAGTTGATAAGTACAATGTTAATGGAAATGATATTATCATTTTAGCAGAAGGACGTTTGGTAAATTTAGGTTGTGCAACTGGACACCCAAGTTTTGTAATGTCTAACTCATTTACAAACCAAACATTGGCTCAAATCGAATTATGGACAAATGTAGATGCTTACAAGAACGAAGTATACATGTTACCAAAACACTTAGATGAAAAAGTAGCAAAGTTACATTTAGCTAAGATTGGTGTTGAGTTAACTGAATTAAGAAATGATCAAGCAGAATACATTGGTGTAACTGTAGAAGGTCCTTATAAACCAGAGCACTACCGTTATTAATAAAAAAACAGAATTAGTTTCTGTAATATATTTATTATAAAGAATAGAACCCTTGCAATTTTTGTAAGGGTTTTTTTATGCGTTTGAGTTTGTTATTCGTGTCAAAAACAATGTCATTGGTAACAAGCTTTTAAAAGATGCTTTTAACTCTTAAGATTTGCTATAGAATTGCAAAATATTAGCGCTAAAAACAATATAAATAGTTAAAACCATCAACGAAAATGAAACATAGAAAAGCCATTGTATTGCTACTTATGTGTATTACTAGTTTAAAAAGTTTTGCACAAATAGATACTCTTATAATAACACCAAATAATTTATTACTAGAAAAACTAAAAGAAAAACAAAATAAGTATTTAGTATATATAGAAAAACCAGATGGAAGTATGTTAGATATTTCTATCTGGGAACGAAGTATAAGGTTTTCTACATTAAACAATAAAAAGGTAATCGTAATTAATCAACAGTGGAAAAACCAAAAGCAACAAAATACAAGAACGATTTATTCTGTTAATAAAAGAGACAATTTTCAACCAATCTATCATTATTCAAAAAATGGAACAGGAGAAGTAGAAGCATATTCTTTTATAAAAGGTCAGATTATTGGTACAGATAGTATTGCTAATAATATTCAAAAAGAATTTAAAATAAGTACTACAAATGCTACTATGAATTGGGAATTGGACTTGGAAACATATCAATTATTACCGTATCAATTAAATAGAGTATTTAAGATACATTTTTACCATCCTGGAAGTAAAAAACTGTTACCTAATTATTACAATTATAAAGTTGTTGGTGAAGAAAGAATAAAGTTATTTAATAATAGTTTTATCGACTGTTGGATTCTAAAGATACAACAGTCAGAAAATAGTACAGCCACATATTGGATTGATAAAAAGACTCAAGAAGTAATTAAAATGCTAGAAACTTTTGGAGCAATAAAACGTTACAAAATAAAAATTTAATAAGATAATCTTGATTTAATTGTTTTAACAAATGATCTAGAAACAGGAATTATAGAGCCATCATCCATCGTTAGTTTTAAACCTTGAGCATTTCCAGTAATTTTTTCTACTCGATTAATGTTTACAACATAAGAACGATGGCACTGCAAAACAGATGTGGTATTTATTTGCTTAATGGCATTCACTAAAGAAATTCTTAAAAGATGTTTTTTTGATTTTTCGTTAAATAAATAATGGATTGTAATATAGTTTTGACTGGATTGGATAAATAGTATATCTGAAGCATTAATTTCAAAAGTTTCATTAACAATATTTGATGTTAACACCAATTTTTTTTCTTTTTTGGAAACTGTATTTTGATAAGAAGTAATTTTTTGTTGTAGTAAATGAGCTTCACTTAATGCGGTCTTTAAAAGTTTATTTTTTGTGATGAAAACCTTAAATAATATAGGAACAGAACCAATGATAAAGCTAATACTAAGAAACTGGACAAAATCTACCTTAGAAAAATTAATATTAAGGCTAAAGTTTATATACCAAATGCTATTGAATGTATAAAAAAGCAGAAACAATAATCGCTTACTTAATTCTTTCCATAAACACCAGTTATGAGGATTAATGAATAGGAGAATTATTTTTTGATTTAAGAAAAAATTAAAAAGAAAAGTAAGGAAAAGTGTTAAAAAGAAACCCCCAAAGAAAAGTAGAATATTTTGAGATTTACTAAAAAAACCAATTAAATAAAATAAGAACATTAACAAGGTAGTAAACTTTAAAAAAGAGGTCAATTCATTTTTAAAATTCATGTGAAAAGGATACTTCTCTTTTAGAGTAGAATACCATTTAATTAGAGAATGGAACATTGAGCTAATGACTAAAATAATATAAACGGCAAATTAAGAATATCTCTTGTTTTAGAGCTGTAAGATGTACTTTTTTTATTCTAGTAAGACTGGTTTATTTTGAGATTTAATTCTCTTAATATCTAAATTGCCGTTTAAGAAACTGATTTTGCCGTTTATCATAATTTAATAGGAATCTTTTTATAAGCCTTATAGTTTTGGGTTAAAATTTAAAAAATATTTATCCTAAAAATTAAAATTATGAGTAAAGCTTTAAAACTATCAATTATTGTATTGTTTTTTTCTAGTTGTATTAAGAATTCACCACAAGAATCTATTATCACTTCAGATGTAACTAACTTTTGGAATGCCTATGATAAAATAACAATGACAAAAGATTCTCTGGAGCAGTTAAAGTATTTGAATGAACTATTCATAAATAATGGGACTCCAGGATTAAAAGGAATAATGAAAGCAAGAAGATATGATGTTTCTTCATATTTAAATGCCATAAACAGCTATCCTAACTTTTGGAAAACTTTACGTCCCAATACGTTAAAAATTAAGGAGTATACTAAAAGTATTAATGAAGGAATTGGCAGTTTTAAAAAACTGTATCCAGCTGCAAAGTCAGCAACGATCTATTTTACTATCGGAGCTTTAAAAACTGGAGGAACTACGCTTGCAGATAAAGTGTTAATCGGAAGTGAAATTGCTTTAGCAAACAAAGCTGTAGATGCGTCTGAATTGCAAAACGATTATCCTAATTTATTCAACTATTTTAAAACAAATGTACCTAGTAAAAGTATTGTTTTTAACAATGTACACGAGTATGTTCATACGCAACAAGATACTACCATTGCAAATTCATTATTGTCTAGAACTTTAATTGAAGGAGTTGCAGAGTTTATAGCAGAAGAATCATTAAAAGTTGCATCACCCAATGAAAGTCTTATTTACGGAAAAGTGAATGATCAGAAAATTAAAGAGGCATTTGTAAAAGAGATGTTTACTAAGTTTGAGATTATGTGGTTTTGGAGCAATGCAAATAATCAATTCAATATAGGTGATTTAGGGTATTATGTGGGATATGCTATCTGTAAGAGCTATTACGAACAATCAAAAGATAAGAAGAAGGCAATTAAAGAAATGATTGAGCTAGATTATCTAGATGAAAAAAAAGTATATCAATTTATTGATGATGCAAAGTATTTTGATAAATCAATCGCAGATTATAAAAAAGAATTTGAATTACATAGACCTCGTGTTGTAGGAATAAAAGAGTTTAGCAATTATGCTAAAAATGTAGATGCAAGTATTAAAACAATTACTGTAGAATTTTCTGAACCGATGAATACCAATCTAGTAAACCTTAGAGTTGGTCCGCTTGGCGAAAAGAATATATTACAAGTAACAAATCATTTAGGATGGTCTGATGATGGAAAGAAAATTACCTATCAAGTAAAATTACAACCAAGTTTAAGACAACAATTGTTAATTACAGATATATTTCGTTCTAAAAAAGGCTATTTATTAGCTCCATATTTAATTGATATTACTACAAAATAGATACATTTACAGAAAGACAATTTTTGTAAAACAACTTGAAATAAAACAATGACTTATTTTTTTTCTAAAAAAGCCATTCCCAATTATAGTGTTTGGGTAATTACACTCTTATCTTCTTATGTGATGAAAATAAGTGATTTAGGTAAGACAAAAGAACAGGTTTACTATTTGCTATTGGAAGCATTTGTTTGGTTTGTTTTAGGAGTTTTATTAACAGGGTTAATTCAAGTAGGATTAGAAAGGCTTACAGAAAAGAAAAGCTTGATTATAAAAACTGGATACCTATTTTTATTAATGATTTTGGCTTCTGTAATATTCAATTTTATTTTTTGGCCAATTATTGATTTACTACATGAATATTTTATAAAGAGACCTAGTTATCATGGTAAATTTGCAACTCGAGTTTTTAATTGGTTAAATTGGTTTATATGGTTTGTTTGTTTTACTGCTTTTAATCTTTATAGAGAGGTAAAAGAAGCCAAAATAAAAAACATAGCATTAGAAGCGAGCTTAAAGGAATCACAATTAAATACTTTAAAAGCTCAAATTAACCCTCATTTTATGTTTAACAGCTTAAATAATATTAGAGGATTGATGTTAGAAGATGTTAGTAAAGCAAGGGAAATGTTAACCTCATTATCAGAAACATTGCGTTATGCACTCACTCAAAATACCATAAATGCAATAAGTTTAGAAGAAGAGTTGGAAATTGTAAAAAAGTATGTTGATATTTCTAAAATTCAATTCGAAGATCGTCTGCATTTTGAAACGCTTATTGACGAAGCAGCATTAACAGTACAAATTCCACCGATGTTAATTCAAATGCTAATAGAAAATGCAATTAAACACGGAATCTCAAATTTAAAACAAGGAGGAAAAATTCTGTTAAAAGCTAAGGTAAATCATGAGGAACTTTGCATCGAAGTGAAAAATTCAGGAGTATTAAAAGTAGATGAAAATAGTACACAATTAGGAATTCAGAATATTAAAAAACGTTTGGATTTGTTATATGATAAAAAAGCAACATTTAGTTTAAAAGAAGTTAGAGATGAAGTTGTGGCAACTATAAAAATTCCATTGATATGAAGCAACTAAAAGCAGTAATAGTAGAAGATTCTCGTTTAGCAAGGAATGAGTTAAAAGAGTTGATAAAAAACTACAAAGTGATGGAGCTTATCGGAGAAGCAGAAAATGTTGATGAAGCTTTTGATTTGATTAGGAATACTTGTCCAGATATTGTGTTTTTAGATATCCATATGCCAGAAAAAGATGGTTTTGAATTGTTAGAGATGTTGGATGAAGTTCCAATCATTGTTTTTACCACGGCTTATGATGAATATGCCATAAAATCTTTTGAATACAATGCTTTTGATTACCTTTTAAAACCTATCAATTCTACTCGTTTTTCGAAAACTATGGAAAGAATTATTGAAAATTTTTCTCAATTAGAAAATACTACAGAAAAGAAGGAAGACGAATTTGATATAGAAAAACAAATTTTTATAAAAGATGGGGAACGATGTTGGCTGGTTAAAATAAAAGACATTGCCGTATTTGAAATTGTAGGAAATTATACACGTATCTTTTTTGATAACAACAAACCATTAATGTACAAGTCACTTGCACAAATAGAAAAGAAGTTGCCAGCAACACATTTTTTTAGAGCGAATAGACAACAGATAATAAACATCCATCAAGTAAAAAATGTAGTGACTTGGTTTAATGGAAAACTAAAAATAGAAATGAAATCTGGAAAAGAAATTGAAATTTCAAGAAGACAATCTGTACTTTTTAAAGAATGGTTAACTTTTTAAAAAATCATCAACCTAACCAACCTTCTCTATCTAAACTTCTATATTGAATCGCTTCTGCGATATGAGGAGGTAAAATAGTTTTGGCAAAATCTAAATCTGCAATGGTTCTTGCTACCTTCAGTATTCTATCATAAGCTCTAGCTGATAAATTTAATTTTTCCATGGCTGTTTTTAATAAGCTTAAACTATCATTGGAGAGTTTACAGTATTCTCTTATCTGTTTTACATTCATTTGAGCATTGTAATGTATGTTTTGTATGTCTGTAAACCTTTTTGATTGAATTTCTCTAGCTGCTGTTACTCGTTTTCGAACTTCTAAACTATTTTCTCCTTTTTTTTCTTCAGAAAGTTTATTAAAAGGTACAGGAGTTACTTCAATATGAATATCTATTCTATCTAATAAAGGTCCAGAGATTTTACTAAGGTATCGTTGCATTTCTTGCGGAGAAGAAGTCAAAGGAGCATTTGGATCGTTGAAATAACCAGACGGACTTGGGTTCATACTTGCAACTAACATAAAACTAGAAGGGTAAGTCACAGTAAATTTTGCTCTAGAAATCGTAACTTCTCTATCTTCTAGAGGTTGACGCATTACTTCTAATACTGATCTTTTAAATTCTGGTAATTCATCTAAAAATAGCACTCCGTTGTGAGATAACGAGATTTCACCTGGTTGGGGATATTGTCCACCACCCACTAAAGCAACATCAGAAATAGTATGATGTGGTGAACGAAATGGACGCTGATATAATAATCCGTTGTTTTTAGTTTTACCAACTACAGAATGAATTTTGGTAGTTTCTAAAGCTTCATGTAAAGTCATTGGAGGCAAAATGGATGGTAATCGTTTTGCGAGCATCGTTTTACCTGATCCAGGTGGGCCAATAAGAATGATATTATGACCGCCGGCTGCAGCAATTTCCATTGCACGTTTTATAGATTCTTGTCCTTTAACGTCTGAAAAATCAAATTCAGGAACTTCCATATTTTTATAGAACTCTGCTCTTGTATCAACAACTGTAGGTTGCAATTTTGTTTCTCCGTTAAAATGCGAAATAACCTCTAAAATACTATCTGCTCCTAATACTTCTAAATTATCAACTATGGCAGCTTCTTTTGCATTTTCTTTTGGTAAGATTAAATACTTAAAGCCTTCTTCTCTTCCTTTTATAGCAATGGGTAAAGCACCTTTAATTGGTTGTAAACTACCATCTAAAGAAAGTTCTCCCATAATCAGATATTCTTCAATATTCTCTGATTGTATTTGATTTGACGCAGCTAAAATTCCAATGGCTAAGGTTAAATCATAGGCAGCTCCTTCTTTTCTAATATCTGCTGGAGCCATATTGATAATGATTTTTTTTCCAGGTAATTTGTAGTTGTTGTTTTGTAACGCAGCTGAGATACGATAGGAACTTTCACGCACTGCATTGTCTGGTAAACCAACCAAGTGGTAACCAATTCCTTTATCAATATTTACTTCAACGGTAATGGTGGTAGCTTCAATACCAAAGACGGCACTACCATAAACTTTTACTAGCATTTTTTCTTTTAAAGATAGAGAAAAATCTGAAAACTATGTTAAATTTTGTTCTGCTTTTGTAGAACTTAATTATTGTTCTATATTTGTCGAACAAAAATATAAAAATGAAAAATTCAAATCACCTTAAGCTCTTATGTTCTATCACTTTTGTACTAATGGTAAGTACAAGTTGGGGGCAAAATATCATTGGAAAAGTTGTAGATAAAAACAAAAAACCTTTAGAATTTGCTTCTGTAGCAGTTATTAATCCAATAGATTCTACATTAATTAGATATACCAGTGTGGGAAAAAAAGGAAACTTTAAGTTGACCAACATTAAGCTGGGGAAAAGTATATTTCAAATCAATTTAATTGGATTTAAAGTATATCAAAGAGTATTAGATTATAAAGGAAAATCGATAGATTTTGGAATTATTACTTTACAAGAACAAGCAACAACCTTAGATGAAGTTGTAGTAAAAGCGATTATACCTGTGTCAATAAAAAGAGATACCATTGCATTTAATACCAAAGCTTTTAAAACAAGAATAGATGATAGTGTGGAGGATTTGTTAAAGAAACTTCCCGGAATAGAGGTTGATGCAAACGGTAAAGTAAAAGCACAAGGAGAAGATGTTACCAAAGTATATGTTGGAGGGAAAGAATTTTTTAGTGGAGATCCAGCGATTGCAATCAAAAATTTATCAGCAAAAGCAATCAAAAAAGTTGAAGTAATTGACGAGAAAACGGATAAAGCGCGGGTAACAGGAATTAAAGATTCACAAACGTCTAAAGTGATAAATTTAACCTTAAAAAATGAAAAGAAAGCCAATGATTTTGGAACTTTTCAAGGAGGTTATGGTAGTCAAAATCGTTTTTTAACAAGCCTAAACTATAATAGATTTACTTCTAAATTACAAACCTCTGTAATTGGTAGGTATAACAATGTGAATAGCTCAGGATCTGACATTTCTCAAATTTTGTCTTTTGGAGGTAGTCGAGGTCGGTTTAGAGTTCGTAAAGGTGGAGCTGGAACAGGTTTTGTAACCACAGGAGTTGGTGGAATAAATCTAGGATATGAGTTTCAAAAGAAACAAAATTTTAATGCTGATTATTTTTATAATTATACTGATAATACCTCTGGAAATGTTTTTACAAAAACAACTGAGTTTATAGGAAATGATAAAATTTATACAGAAACAAAAAGCACTAACAGAAGCACCACGAAAAGTAATAAGGTAAATTTTAATTATTACGATAGAGCAAATAAACTTACTTCTATTCGATTGAGAGGAAATATTGGAACAAGTAATACCGATGGGTTAAATACCAATACTTTTGAAAGTTATAATACAGCTAATATAAAAGACATAGAAAATACAGGTTTTTCTTCTAGCTCTAGTAAAAATACGTCAGGTAGAATTGATTTGAGGTATATAAGAAAGCTACATAAAAAGAGTAAAAGAAATATCGGAATTCGATTTAGAACAGATGTAAACAATACCAATAGTACCAATCAAAATAGAAACTCAAAAGCATATATTGACCCAACTAAAAATGGAGAGTTGATTCTTGGTCAGCAAGAACAAAACTCAAAAAATAATAGTATAAGTGCCTCTGTTTGGTATGATGAGCCTTTGTCTGATAAACATTATTTAAACTTTTATACAGGTATTTATAATACCCATGCTAAAGAATACACAAATCAATCTGAAACTGTAAATGGATCGAATAACTCTTCTTCTACTTTTATAGCAGATATTTTTGAAGATAGAAAAAGTATGGATGCAGGAATTATGTATAAATACACTGTTAAAAAAATTACCATTGATGCTGGTGGATATTTTCAGCAAATCAACCAAGATTTTGGAAATAAATTATCTTCTACCATGGGATTATTTACCAGAAAATATTCAACATTTAATCCATCTGTTAGAGTAAGATGGAGACCTAAAAAAGGAAACTTATTATATGTAAGAATTAGAAATGGACTTACTACACCAACCTTGAGCCAAGTTTCTCCAATAGTTAATAATTTTAATCCTTATTATGTTGTACAAGGAAATCAAGATTTAACTCCAGAAGAATATACTTCATTTATGACAACTTATACAGCATTTAATCATACAAATGGGTTTAATTTTTATACTAGTTTGTTTTATAGTTATGCAGATAATGCCATTATAAACTCAGAAACTACAGATATAAATACAAGAATTAAAACGGTAAGTTTTATAAATCAAGGATCAAAAGACAATTTTAATTTTAGAGCAAATGTTGCAAAGCGATTAAAAAACTTAGGTGTAAGATATACATTAGGTGTATCGCACAACTTTAGTAATTATCAATCAATAATAAATACAATTGTAACTAAAACAAGATCAAAAAATACAGGAGTAACTTTTGGGGTAGAAAATAATAATAAAGACGTATTAGATGTATTGATTGGTGGATCTATTAGTAAAAATATAGTCGAATTTTCTGGAGCTCCAATACATAGAGATTATGTACAACAATCGTATTTTATAAAATCAGAATGGAATGTAACCAATGCGTTTAATATCAATAGTCAATTTAAGTATGATGTTTTTACAGACAATAATTTTGGAACTAATCAATCTGTGCCAATTTGGAATGCCTCTATTTCGTATTCATTCTTAAAATCGAAAAGCTTAAATGTAAAGTTATCTGGTTTAGATTTATTGAATAAAAATGTTGGATATGATAGAACAGGAACAACGAATTCTTATCAAGAAACCATTAAAGATGTTTTGGGTTCGTATTATATGCTTAGTTTAACATATACATTAAATAGTGCCAACAAAGGTAAAGTGAAAACAAGAAGAAGAGGAGATGGATAGGTTTTCTCCGTGTTTGTTTGATTGATAATGGCCAATTCTGTTAAAGAATTGGCTTTTTTAATTTTTTATTAAAAGGTGGGCTTTAAAATTGTTAAAGAATTCTTAAAACAATATTAAAAGGGAAAAAGTGATTAAACCTTTGCAAATCATTAAAGTCTTAGCTAGAGCTATTTAAGAAATAGCTAATAAATAATCAATCAAATAACTTATAATGACCAAATCAAATTTAACCAAACTAATACTGCTATGCATGTTGTTGGTTTGTTCTGTTTCTTTTTCTCAAAGTATAACCGGAAAGGTATTAGATGAAGAAAAAAAACCACTAGAGTTTGCATCTGTTGCTGTCTTAAATGCAAAAGATTCTACACTAGTTAGCTATGCAAGTACAGATATCAAAGGAAACTTTAAAGTGGTAGATATCTCTAAAGGAAAAAGAATCTTTCAAATTAATTTGATTGGTTACAAAGTGTATCAAAAAAAGTTAGACTTTGTAGGGAATTCATTAAACTTTGGAACCATCATTTTAAAAGAACAGGGAAATGTACTTAATGAAGTAAATATTACAGCTGTTATTCCGATTTCTATTAAAAAAGATACTATGGCCTTTAATACAAAAGCATTTAAGGTTCGTGTAGATGATAATGTAGAAGACTTACTAAAAAAATTACCTGGTGTTGAAGTAGATGCTAATGGAAAAGTAAAAGCTCAAGGAGAAGACGTTTCTAAAGTTTATGTAGATGGAAAAGAATTTTTTAGCGGCGATCCAGCGGTAGCAATGAAAAATTTGTCTGCTGATGCGATTAAAAAAGTTGAAGTAATTGACGAGAAAAGTGACAAAGCAAGAGTAAGTGGAGTTAATGATTCTGATAGAACTAAAGTGATTAACTTACAGTTAAAAGACGATAGAAAAGTAAACGATTTTGGGAAATTTCAAGGAGGTTATGGTTCTGATGATCGTTATTTAACAAGTTTAAGTTACAATCGTTTTTCTCCAAAAGTTCAAGCTTCTATTATAGGAAAATATAACAATGTAAATACTACAGGTTCTGATATTTCAGATATTATGTCTTTTGGAAATAGTGGCGGTTCTTTTAGAGTTTCTCGAGGAGGAAATGGAGGTAGCTCTTCTGGTTTTATTACAACAGGAATTGGAGGTTTTAATTTAGGATATGAACTAAAGAAAAGACAAAATCTTAATGCCGATTACTTTTACAATTACAATAAAACAACTTCTGGGAATGTACTTACTAAAAGAACTGAGTTTATTGGGACTAATAAATTATATTCTGAAAGTAGTAGTAATAGTAATAGTGTTACAAATTCTCATAGAGGAAATTTTAGTTATATAGACAGATCTAGTAAATTAAAATCGATTGCAATTAGAGGTAGAGTAAGATCGAGTAATACTAATGGAAGTAGTACGAGTAAATTTGAAGGATTTGATGCTAATAATGTAAAAGACGTTGAAAATACAAGTACTTCTAATAGTGATAATAAAAGTAGTAGTGGTAGAGTAAGCTTAGATTACAACAAACGTTTTAATGCAAAATCTAAACGTAGTATTGAAGTAGAATTAGATGTAGATTTTTCTAAAAGTAATAGTACTAGCGGAAATAGTGCTACAAAAACATTTACTGATCCTTTAAGAACAGATGAGATTACAACAAGTTCACAAATTCAAGAGAATAAAGAAAACCAAATAGATTTTGAAATTCAGTATACTGAACCAATTAACAAAAGTAACTTTATTGAAGTTGGAGCAGGAATTACGGTAGCAAATAAAGATGAATATACTGATCAATCTCAAATTTTAAATGGAGCTACCAATTCAGGTTCTACTTTTAAAGCAGATTTGTTTGAAGACAAGAAATCTACTTATGGTTCTATTGACTATCGTTACAATAACCAAAAAACTTCTTTAACTATTGGAACAGAATTTCAAGAACAAACCCAAGATTTTGGATTGGTTAATGGAGCAGAATTTAATAAGAAGTATTCTAGTTTTAACCCTTCTCTTCGTTTTAGATATAGACCTAAAAAAGGAAGTTGGATATTTTTTAGATATCGTAAATCATTAGATTTACCAAGTTTAGATAGATTATCTCCAGTTGTAAATAACTTTAATCCATTATTTATTAGAACTGGAAATCAAGATTTAACTCCAGAAAGAAGACACTCGCTTTTTGGAATGTATGGAAATTACAATTTTGTTTCTGGATTTAGCTTCTTTGCACACTTAAGTTATAATAGTACAGACAATGCAATTGTGAATACAGAAAATACAGACATTGCAACAAGAGTAAGAACAAGTAGCTATATCAATTTAGGACACAGAGATAATTTTAGTGGAGATGTTAGTTTTGGTAATCGTTTAAAAAAGCTTGGAATTCGTTATAATTTAGGGTTGAATTACTCTACAAGCAATTATCAATCGGTAATTAATGGTGTTAATAATAAAACCAATTCTAAAAATACTAGAGTAAGAGTTTCTCTAGAAAACAATAAGAAAGATAATTTAGATTTAGCTGTTGGAGCAAACTTTAATAAAAACATAACTTCTTTTACTGGAACTACAGAAAATAGAGATTATTTTCAACAATCTTATTTTATAAAATCTGATTGGAATATCACCAAATCATTTAATATTACTTCTCAATTTAAATACGATATTTATACTGATAGTAATTTTGGTACAGATCAATCAGTGCCAATTTGGAATGCCTCTATTTCGTATGCATTCTTAAAGTCTAAAGCAATGAATATTAAGTTAACTGCCTTAGATATTTTAAACGAAAATGTTGGTTTTGCTAGAAGTAGTTCTGATAACTATTTTCAAGAAACAACAAGAGATGTGTTAGGAACTTATTATATGTTGAGTTTAACCTATACTCTTAATGGAAATAAAGGACCAAAAGGGTCTAGAAGAGGTAGAGGAAGAAGATATAGAAGACATTAAAAAAGATAAATACAAAAAAAGCCTGCATTTGCAGGCTTTTTTTATTGTGTAAAATTAATACTTGGCAGCTTTTCCTTTTGCAGCACTCGCTTTGATAAATTCTCGTATATCATCATTTGCAGCTTTTAAATCTGCTTTACGTAAGTACATCATATGTCCGCTTCTATAACCTTTAAAAAACATTCTGTCTTTTAATTTTCCACTTGGATCTACTTGCCACATAGTATACTTTGTATTAAAATAGGTCGTTGCTCCATCATAATATCCAGCCTGAAAAAGTAAGTTTAAATATGGGTTTTGCGCTACTGCTTTTCGCAGATTTTCTCTGGTATTATTATTTCTCCAATCCCACGGATGAACAGGTCCAAACATATTGTATTTTACATCTGTTTTAAAGTTTAGATGCTTTTTTATATAGTGGTTTATTGCAGGAGTAAAAGAATGTAGCCAAGAAGTTAATTCTGAATTGTAATCTGGAGAGCTTCCTGCTACTTTTTTATCCATTCCCATATATCTAGAATCAAGTCTACCAATAGTTTTTCCGTTTTTATTTCTAAGTAATTCTTTCCAAAAAAAGCTATTCGGAATCTCTAAATTGTGTTGTAAGATTACCTTTTTAGAAAGTCCGGTATAATACGCCATCTTTTCTGCAATAGTATTTTTTTCTTCTTTACTGATAAAACCTCCTTTAGCTAAAGCCGGCATTAATGTATTGATAGCAAAAGATTCTGATTCTGGTAATATTTCTAATAAGTCTTTGCTTTGCAGTTGTGGAGCTAACATTTTATGATGCCAGGCTGCTGCAGTAAAATAAGGGAAGTCAATAGAAGAAGACACTGCCATATCAGATCGTTTCGCTCCATAATCAGCAGGAGAAACTAAAATAACACCGTTTAAATACATCCATTGTCTACTTTGCAACTCGTGAGCTAATCCAGAAACTCTAGTTCCTCCATAACTTTCACCAATTAAATATTTTGGAGATGGCCATCTGTTATTTCTAGTAACAAAAGTATTTACCCATTCTGCTAAATATGTTACATCAGCATTGACACCAAAAAAATCAGCACGATTTACTTTTTTGCCTTTTCTTTCTACAGTTCTAGAATATCCAGTATTTACTGGATTTACAAAAACAATATCTGCAATGTCTAAAACAGAATGTGGGTTGCTGCGATATCCATATGGTTGTACAGGATATCCTTCGTCATCAATGTTTAATACATTTGGGCCAGTATAAGCCAAATGCATCCAAACAGAAGCAGATCCGGGACCGCCATTAAATGAAATTAATAAAGGTCTAGTAGCAGTATTTACATTGTTTGTTCTTTTATAATAAGTGTAAAATAAAGTAGCTTTTGGATTTCCTTCTTTATCCCAAACAGGTTGAGTACCAGCATAAGCCGTATAATTAATTTTTTTTCCTTTGATACTTGTGGTATGATGTGTAGTTACAATAGTGTCTACTGGAATGGTTCTTTTTTGAGCCAACACAAATGCAGAGGTCAAAACAAAATAGAGTAGTGTGAGTTTAGTTTTCATAAAATTACTTTTGAGAAAGATAAAGGTATAAAAAAGCCTCCAAACAATTTGGAGGCTTATAGCATATTGTAAATGTTTAGATTTTTAAATCGTTAAACATTTCAACTAATTTTTTATTTGATGGTCTTGGTGCATTTGCAGTTACAATATTACCTTGAGGATCTAATAAAATAAACTTAGGAATTCCTTGGATTAAATAATCTTTTATGAATTGAGATTCCCAATCTTTATCAGCAAATAATTGGATACCTCCTAATTCTTTTTCCTTAATCATGTCTTTCCATGCTTGATGATCTTTTTTCTCATCAATTGAAACACTTAAAAACTCAATGTTTTTCCCATGGAATTTCTTTTCTACTTCTTTTAAGAAAGGAATTTCTCTTTTACATGGTCCACACCAAGTAGCCCAAACATCAATATAAACATACTTTCCTTTTAAATCATCTAAAGAAGTAGTTCCCCCTTTATAGTTTTCGTAGTTTACAAACTTAGGGGATGGCTGACCTTTCGCTAACTTTTTTAAAGTATTGTAGCTTTTTTCAATCTCAGCATTGTTTTTCTCATTGGTAGAACCTGCAGCTTTATAGGCAGCATATAATGCTTCTAAATCTTCTGCTCTTGTAATTGGGTATTTGATAGTTTCGTGAATGATATCGTTTTTAATTGTTTGATTTTTGATATCACCACAAATTTTTAACATCGTAATCGTTCTATCCAAATCAGGATTGTTTTTTAAAGCCTCAGAAGCTTTCTTTTGATAGTGTCCAATTACTAAAGACTTGTACGATGGAGAGAAAACATAATCTTCTTCGTTATTATAGTCAAGACCTTCTAATTCGCTTAAAAACTCTTTTGAAGGCTCAAAATCTTTTTTCTTAGCGTAATAAGAATGGTACGATTTATACATGTTTATTTTTCCTAAATACTCGTATTGAATATTTCTTTCTTCTTTCGCTTTATAATCAGCATCAATACCTGTTGCTGCATTTAAAAGTTCTTTTTGAGCTGTTTTAACACTATAAAAAGTCTTTTTATAATCTACTTCTCCTTGTTTATAAACATCAGTTCCTTTACCAGTTAATTCAACAGTTTTTTTTCCTTTTGCAACAAGGTACTTGCTAATTTCAGCACCTTCACCTGCTAGTGCTAACGAATTGTCAAAATCTTTAGCATCATAATTAACAGTAACATTATTACCAGCTTTTAAATATAAAGGAGTAGCGTTTCTTCCTTGGTATAAAACAAACTGTCCAGCAACTTTAACAGTATCTACAAAAGATCCATCGTCAGAAAGGGTAATCTTATTTCTAAATGAACGATCTGAAATACCATAAAGTGTAATTTCATTCTTGTCTGCATTTGCTATTTTTCCAGTAACAATAGCATAATCTACAGGTGCTTCATTTTTACATGAAACAATTGCGATACCCGCAATTAATAACCATAATTTTTTCATGAGGTTGATTGTTTGAATTTTTTGTTTGCTAAATGTACAAAAATCAATAAGATATTGTTAAGATTTAACGTTTTTTTAGCGAGATATTTGTTACTTTATTCTTAGTGTAAACCCTATAGATTTAGTAGGTTACAGAAATTTTTAGTATGTTTTTGCTAGTTTTTGAAGCGGCAAATCTTTGATCTTGACGTTTGCCTATAATCCATACAATTTGATCTTGAAATGTTAACAACCAAGTAGCTTCTTTGTCAACTAGAGAATACTTTTCGTCTTTAAAAAACTTACTTAATTTTTTCTTTCCTCGCATTCCTAAAGGATAAATAAAATCACCATTTTTCCACTTTCTAATTTGAAAAGGGAAAGAAAGTAAATCTGCATCTACAAAAATTGTTTGTAATGAACTATTGCCAATTTCTGTTACTTTGCTAATAGATAATGAGATCGGATTTTCGATTGCTGATGTATTTTCCTCCAAAGTAAATTCAGCATTTGTCGTTGTAGATTCAATCTTGCTTAATAATAAAAAGCCTCGGTTTTTTAATAATCGATGTGATTTTGAAAACACTTTTTTGCCCGATTGGGCATCAAGTAATTGTACAACATCATTCCATTCTGTAAATCCGTATTCTTTTAACAACTCAAAAAGATATACCTTAGAATTAGAGAGTTGTTTAAGTATTGAGATATCTATTTTAGTAACACCAGATTCAACTACAATTGCGTTATTTTTTAATTGATGTATAGCATCTTTAATAATTTGCTGACTTCCTTCTAAGTATGCTGTTGTTTTTTGAAAAGAATCTAATAAAGAAGGGTTAATCTCTCTTAAAATAGGAACTACTTGATGTCTAATTTTATTTCTGGTGTATTTTGTAGATGAATTACTTTCGTCTTCTCTCCAATCAATATGTTCTTTTTGAGCAAATGAAACGATCTCTTCTCTAGAAAAAATTAACAAAGGCCTAACAATGTTTTTATTAATAGCCGGGATTCCAGTAAGCCCATCTATACCAGTACCTCTAGTTAAATTGATTAGAAAGGTTTCTAAATTATCATCTGCATGATGTGCAGTGAGTATATAGTCAAACTGATGTTTAATAACTAACTCTTGAAACCATTGATATCGAAGTTCTCTAGCCGCTATTTGAGTAGAAAGTTTGTTTGTTTTTGCGTAATCTTCAGTAAGAAATTGTTTGGTAAAGGTTGTAATGTCAAATTTTTTACCGGTTTCAATAACAAATTGTTCGTCTTTATCGCTTTCTGTTTCTCTTAATGTAAAATTGCAATGTGCTATAGAAAAAGTATAATTTAAAGTTTTAAAAAGATGGGTTAAAACCATACTATCAACACCACCAGAAACAGCAATAAGTAACTTTTTTTCCTTTAAAAAAGGAAATTGTAATACAATATGTTCTTTAAACTTTTGTAGCATTATTGTGGTAAAAATACGGGATTATTTCTTTTTATCCATAGCTTGATAAAATACCTGCTGTACTTTTGGTCTAATGTTTAAATTGTAGATGTTTCGATGTTTTCTATTAGGATATACTCTATTTGATAAGAAAATAAACACAAGGTTGTGTGTGGGATCTGCCCATACAAATGTGCCAGTAAACCCAGAATGACCAAAACTTTCTTTACTAACTTCTGGCGCAGGATAAGATTTGTTAATTGGCAAAGTGTCATTTCCAATTAAAGGTTTGTCAAAGCCTAACCCTCTTCGGTTCTGGTTACTTAAAAACGAAGCTTTAGTAAATTCTTTTACAGTAGATTCTGAAATGTATTGTTTGTAATTATAGTACCCAAAATTGCAAAACATTTGCATCATTGTAGCTAAGTCTAATGCAGAACCAAACAAACCTGCATTTCCAGAAACACCGCCCATTAATGCTGCATTTTCATCATGAACCCAGTGTTGTGTTAGATCTTTTCTAAATAAAGAATCAATTTCTGTAGGAACGATGTTAGCTGTAATATTGTGCTTTTTAGGTGTAAAACCTAAGCTTGTAGCACCAATTGGAATATAGAATTCTTCTTGTAAAAAAGTAGCATATTCTTTATCCGAAATATCAGAAATGATTTTTGGATACAATAAAAAACTAAGTCCAGAATATCGATATTTTTTACGATTGGAAACTTTAGAACGGTTGATATGTCTATACATTTTATTGACAAATCTATTTTTTATATAAAGTTTGTCATATGCTTGATGTGTATATCGTTTTTTTGAAGTCGATGTTACAAAACGAGATTTTAATGTGTTGTCTTTTTTTAGTACTTCAGCTAAAAATACAATGTAGGGTTTTAACCCTGCTTGATGTGCTAAGATTTCTCTAAGTGTTAAATCCTTTTTATCTTTTCTATTTTTCCAAGGTTTCCAGTAGTTACTAAAAGGCACATCTAAATCTAATTTTCCTTCGTCATATAACTTCATAATAGCAGGTAGTGGTCCTAATATTTTTGTAACAGAAGCAATGTCATAAACATCGGTTAGTTGTACTTTTTGAATGCTGTCATAAGTATGATAACCATAAGCTTTGTGAAAAATGATTTTATGGTCTTTTGCTACCAAAACTTGTACACCTGGAAAGGCTTGTTGCTGAATAGCATCGGTTAAGATAGCATCGACTTTTTGGTGAATGAATAAAGAATCCATTTGCACTTCAGAAGGATTGCCATAACTTAATTTTTGTGCAACTGTATTGCTGCAAATAGCAAGTAAAAAAGTACAGAATAGAAATTTATATAGAATTGTTTTTTTCATATTGCTTTTTTAACCAAATCCCAATATCCTTTTTTAAAGAAACTTCAGGTTTTGGTAAAGGTATTGTTTTTCCAAATTGCTTACTTCTGCTAAATTTAGAATAGGCAATTTTATGTTTTTTCCAATCTTCAGGAAACAACTTTATAAATGTATTAAAAACATCTTGAACTAGATAAGGAGGTTTAATAGTATCTATAGTTTGCTTTAGTTTTTTATCTAAATCAATAATCATCAGTTAATCGTTTTTTGTAAGTACATATTTCATGGCTTTTGCTTTGAGCAAGCATTCTTCATATTCTTTTTCTGGAGTAGATTTTGAAGTAATAGCTCCTCCTACAGAAAACGAAACATAGTTGTTTTTTTTGTTGTATAAAATACTTCTGATTACCACATTAAAATCAAAATCGCCTGTTGGAGAAAAGTATCCAATAGCTCCAGAATACAAACCGCGTTTAGTTTCTTCTTCTTCTTCAATAATTTGCATTGCAGAGACTTTGGGAGCACCTGTCATGCTGCCCATAGGAAAAGTATCTTTGATAATATCTACAGGATGGATGTGTTCTTCTACTTCAGAAACTACCGTAGAAATTAGTTGATGTACTTGTTTAAAAGAATATACTTTACAAAGCTCTTCTACTTTAACAGAGCCTTTTTTTGCTGTTCTAGAAAGATCGTTTCTTACCAAATCAACAATCATAATATTTTCTGATCGTTCTTTTTCATCTCTAGATAAATCAAAGGCAATTTTTTCATCATTTACTTTGCTAATCAATCTCTTTGCAGTTCCTTTTATAGGTTGAGAAATTACTTTTGATCCTTCTTTTTTAATATATCTTTCTGGTGATGCAGACAATAAATATTGATGTTCGCATTTAAAAAAAGTGGCGAAAGGAGGTTCAGAGATTGCATTTAAATGATGGTAAGTTTCTACAGGATTTATAGTTGCATTTTCGGCATAAAACTCCTGACAAAAGTTAGCTTCGTAAATATTACCTCTATGAATATGGTTTAAAATAGTATGTACTTTTTGATAATATTCATCTTTATGAATACGAAGTTTTACTTTTAAATCTTGTTCTAGAGTTTGGGGTTGCTCTTCAAGAGAAATAGTATTTATAGTATTAAAATCATCATCAATTTCATCGTCAATCATTTTTAAATAAGTAAAAGTTACCGTTGTTCCTTTAATAAAAATAATTCGTTGAGGTTGAAAAAAATACATATCAGCAAAATCCAGTCCATCAAAATTTTGTGAAGATAAATTTTCGACATCATTTTTTAAATCGTAACTCAAATAACCAAACAAATAATCGTTTGTTAAGGATTGATATTCTTTTAACTGTTCAAAAGCATTTTCATAATCTGTTTTTATAGCAGTAAATTCATCAACAGCTAACACAGCGTCAAAAGAAGAATATTTTTGATGGTATTTGTTAGAATCCAACCAAGAGATGGCTTCGTATTGTTGAGACCAAATCAATAGTTTCGATTTAAAGTCATCAACAGCTTGTATAGTAAACGTTTTTTGTACTCTTTGCATAAAGCACAAAAATACAAATCTTAACTTTTTGAGCTGAATTTTTATTTGGTATAATTATTTTGCTAAAAAGTAGTACTTTACAGCATTCAAAATTTACACAATGATTTCTTTAAGCACGCTCGATTACGTTCTCATCTTTTCATTTTTTGCAATTACATTATTTATTGGAATTTATGTTTCAAAAAAATCAGGTAAAAACTCTTCTGAATTCTTTTTATCAGGAAGAAATATGCCTTGGTGGTTGCTAGGTTTGTCTATGGTAGCTACCACTTTTTCTACAGATACTCCTAACTTAGTTACCGATATTGTACGTAATAATGGTGTTTCTGGAAATTGGGTTTGGTGGGCTTTTCTAATTACAGGTTTACTTACTGTTTTTGTATATGCGAAATTGTGGAGAAAATCAAATGTAAATACAGATATAGAATATTATGAATTACGTTATGGAGGAAAACCAGCTGCCTTTTTAAGAAAGTTTAGAGCTGTTTATCTTGGTGTTATTTTTAATATTATGGCGATGTCTGCAGTAACCTTAGCAGCAATTAAGATTGGAGAAATTATGTTAGGATTAGCACCTTGGCAAACAGTAATTAGTGCAGGACTAATTACAGTTGTTTTTAGTGCAATAGGAGGTTTTAAAGGAGTAGTTTATACAGATTTTTTATTGTTTTTTGTTGCAATGGCAGGAGCAATTGGTGCAGCATATTATTTGGTGAATATTCCAGAAGTTGGAGGTCTAGATGCATTATTAGCGAATAAAAATGTAACCAGTAAATTATCTCTATTACCTGATTTTAATGATACTTCTGCTGTAATTACTTTGTTAATTATTCCACTTGCAGTACAATGGTGGAGTGCTTGGTATCCTGGTTCTGAACCAGGAGGAGGAGGCTATATAGCTCAAAGAATGTTAGCGGCGAAAAATGAGAATCATGCAATGGGAGCTACTTTCTTTTTTAATATTATGCATTATGCTTTGCGTCCTTGGCCATGGATTATTGTAGCGTTAGCTTCTTTAGTGGTTTTTCCAGATTTAGCTAGTATTCAAACCGCTTTTCCAAATGTTTCTGAAAGTAAATTGGGGCATGATTTAGCCTATTCTGCCATGCTAACAAAATTACCTAGCGGATTGTTAGGATTGGTTTTAGCTTCTTTAGTTGCGGCTTATATGAGTACTATTTCTACCCATTTAAATTGGGGGTCTTCTTATATTGTAAATGATTTTTATAAACAACAAATAAATCCGAACGCTTCAGAAAAAAAACTGGTTGCTGTAGGTAGAATTTCTACTATTGTATTAATGGTTTGTAGTGCTTTACTTGCTTTAGTATTGCAAAATGCATTGCAATTGTTTGATGTGATTTTAATGTTTGGAGCTGGTACAGGACTGATTTTTATTTTACGTTGGTTTTGGTGGCGTATTAATGCCTGGAGTGAAATCGCAGCTATGTTTTCTTCAGGAATTATTTCTATTCTAATTAATTTTACCTCTATTGGAGTTTTCTTGTTTGGAGATAAAACTGTTGAGGGTGTTTTACCAGAATGGTCAAAATTTCCGATGGTTGTTTTAATTACTACCATAATTTGGGTGTTGGTTACTTATATAACAGCGCCAGAAAAAAAGGAAGTACTTCAGGACTTTTATAAAAAAATACAGCCAGGTGGTCCAGGTTGGAAAAAAGTGATAGATGAAGCTGCTGAAGAAAATATTAATATTGTAGATGCTAAAGAAGGTTGGTCTGTGCCGTCGGGGATTTTAGCTATGATTTTAGGATGTATTTTAATTTATAGTTGCTTATTTGCTACAGGATATTGGATTTATGGAGAAACTACAATGGCAATTAGTTTAACTATTGCAGCCATTATTAGTGCCTATTTGTTAAAGCGTGTTTGGATGAAAATAAGAACAAAAATCCTTTAATTTAGAATCGGAATTTGAACGCTAATACCAGTTTGCGCATCTGGAGCGTTGTTAACTTTAAAATCTTCTTTTAAATATAAGGATAGTTTATAGTTGGTAGTTCCGTAAGTATACACAAAAGACCAAGCTGTTAAGTTTTCGTATAAGGTGTTAAATCCATGATACCAACCTGATTGGATTTCTTTCCATTTTCCTTTTAAATGTAGGTAAGAAGTTTCTTTTAATTGGTTGTATCGCGTTTGTAATTGATAGTGTAATCCAAAAGAATGATAATTCTTTTTATGGGTATATTTTGTAAATTCAATTTCTGTTTCTAGGCTAGCTAAGAACTTATTATTTCCTAAATCAATTAGTTCTTTTTTTAGGTTGATTGCATTTTTTCTAAGTAAACTACCTCCAATTCCGAAATGAAATTCATTGCCATTTTTTAAAATTTTCTTTTTGATGAAATTTAATGAAAAACCTATGTCTATAGAAGGATTAAACTTTGAGGTATTCACTCCTAAATGAGTGCCAATATTAGCGTATAAATGTCGTTTTTCGTTAGATAAGAATTTTGGGTAATAATGATGGTTGAGTTGAATACCGCTGAGAAAGAAGTCGCCATTTTGTATTTCTAAAACTTTCCCATTTCTATCGGTGTATTTAAAATGCACTTGATTCATTCCGTAATATTTTCTTCCAAAAGGATCTTCGCCACCCGCAATATTACTATGAAACCATTCAATAAACTCATCACCAGTAAAAAAAGAAAAAGGAAATTTTCCTTTGGTAATTAAATAAGAACGCAAAGAGATGCTGAGTTCATGTGTTGGAGCAATAGGAAACTTTATAGTAGCATGATACCCTTTAATTACTGCATCCACAATAATATTCATGTACTCTGCAGGTGTAGTCGTTTGATCTATAAAATTAAATTGTCTATCATGCCAAGTTTGAGTGCTAAAATGTTGTCGTATACTTGGATCTTTTGGTAAATAAGCTTCCACAAAAGGATGAAAAGAATTACCACTTTCTGAAGTAAATCGGATGTGTGTTTTTGAATTTGATTTTAGTTGAAAGTTCTGCTGAATTCTACTAGAAAAAATACCAAAATGATGAGTAGATAATAAACTTGGATTTTCGATACCGTTTTTGAAATTAAGCATCTCTTTTTGCTGAGAATAGCTTTGAAAAGCAATCAAGAATAAAAGAAAAGAAATCTTTTTAAGCATAAGATAAAAGTACACAAACTATTCTAACAAAAAAAAGCAACTCTTAGGAGTCGCTTTTTTGTTTATATAGATAAAATAGATTTTACGCATTTAAAGGTTTTCCGTCCCAAGCTGCTTTTGCTGCTTCTTTAACAGCTTCAGAATAGGTTGGGTGACCATGACAAATTCTAGCTAAGTCTTCTGCAGAAGCACGGTATTCCATTGCTACAGCAGCTTCCATAATTAAGTCGGCAGCACGTGCACCTACAATATGAACTCCTAGTACTTCGTCTGTAGTTTTGTCTGCTAATACTTTTACAAAACCATCAATATCTCCACTTGCTCTAGATCTTCCTAAAGCTCTCATAGAAAACTTACCAGCTTTATAAGCAACACCAGCATTTTTTAATTCATCTTCTGTTTTACCAACAGCAGCAACTTCTGGCCAAGTGTAAACAACACCTGGAATTAAGTTGTATTCAATATGTGGTTTTTGTCCTGCTAAATATTCAGCGACAACAACACCTTCTTCTTCTGCTTTATGAGCTAACATTGCACCTTTTACTACATCTCCAATTGCATAGATATTAGAAACGTTTGTTTGTAAGTGCTCATTTACTTCTACTTGGTTTCTATCGTTTAATTGTACTCCGGCATTTTCTAACCCTAAACCTTCTGTATAAGGTCTACGTCCTACAGCAACTAAACAATAATCACCTTTAAACTCAACTTCTCTTCCTTTTTTGTCAGTTGCTTTTACAATTACTTCATCTCCATTTCTTTCAACAGCAGAAACTCCGTGACTAGTAGCAATCTTCATTCCTTGTTTCTTTAATACTTTTTGAAGTTCTTTAGAAACATCAGCATCCATAGTTGGTGTAATCTTTGGAGCATATTCTACTACAGTTACATCGGCACCTAAACGCTTATAAACAGATCCTAACTCTAATCCAATTACTCCACCACCAATAACAATTAAATGTTTTGGTACTTCTTTTAATTTTAAAGCTTCAGTAGAAGTAATGATTCTTTCTTTATCTAAAGAAATAAATGGTAATGTAGATGGTTTAGAACCTGTAGCAATGATAATATTTGTTCCTTCGATTGTCTCTTCAGAACCATCATTCTTTGTGATTTTTACATGTGTAGCATCTACAAAAGAACCTAAGCCTTCAAAAACATCAATATTGTTTTTATCCATCAAATACTTGATCCCGCCAGTAGTTTGCTCCACAACAGTTGCTTTACGTTCAACCATTTTAGTAAAATCAAAAGTTGGTTTTTCTACAGAAATACCATGAGATTCGAAATGATTAACGGCATCGTAATAATGATGCGAAGAATCTAATAATGCTTTTGAAGGAATACATCCAACATTTAAACAAGTACCTCCTAATGTTGCATATTTTTCAATAATTGCAACTTTTTTACCTAATTGTGATGCTCTTATCGCAGAAATATATCCTCCAGGACCAGAACCAATAACGATGATATCGTATTTCATGAGTTGTGTTTGTTTTATATTCTCATGGAACCTTTACGGTTTCCTTTTTAATTAAATTTCAAGAAACAAAAGTAATCAATATTGTTGAGAAATGATAAAATACTAAAGAATTACTATCTTTAAATTCTTAAATATTAATAAATATTAAGAAGATGAAAATAGCAAAGAAAATAGGATGGCTTTTACTATTTGTTTTTGTGGTAGCTCAATTTTTTGGACCAGAAAAAAACGAAGGTGATATTAGCTCAATTACTAGTTTTATTGAAGAGACAAATCCGCCAGAAAATGTACATATAATCTTAAAAGAAACATGTTTTGATTGTCATTCTAATGTGACAAGATATCCTTGGTATAGCAATATTACACCTATAAATTATTGGATGGCAGATCATGTTAGAGTAGGTAAAGGTGATTTAAATTTTTCTGAGTGGAAAAGTTATTCTCTTCGAAAGAAAGCACATAAAATGAAAGAGATTTATGAAGAAGTAGAGCAAGATAAGATGCCGTTAGATTCTTATAGATGGACACATTCTGAAGCAAATTTATCTGAAGATGAAGTTAAATTAGTGGTGGATTGGGCAAAAAAACAACAAGCTAAATATGAAAAGTTAAAACAGACTAACTAGTTGAAAAAAAATATTTTAATCATTGGAGCTGTATGGGTAGAACCACACTCTTCTGCTGCTGGAAGTAGAATGTTACAGCTCATCAACTACTTTTTAAAAGAAAAATACCACGTAACTTTTGCTACGACTACTCAAAAAACATCCAATGCAATTGATTTAACAAATCTAGGAGTAGCCGAAATTATCATTGAGTTAAATGCTACTTCTTTTGATACTTTTATCACAAACCTCAATCCAAACATTGTAGTTTTTGATCGTTTTATGATTGAAGAACAATTTGGCTGGCGAGTAGCTGATCATTGCCCAAATGCATTACGGATTTTAGATACAGAAGATTTACATTCTTTACGTAAAACAAGACATGAATCTATAAAAAAAGCCACTTCTTTTTCTATTAATGAGTTGCTAATTTCTGATATCGCTAAAAGAGAAATTGCAGCAATTTTAAGATGTGATTTGTCTTTGATTATCTCTTCTTTTGAAATGAAACTTTTAGAAGAAACTTTTAAAATAGATGCTTCATTATTATTGCATTTGCCTTTTATGTTAAAAACGATTACAACAAAGGAAAGAAATGAATGGCTTGCATTTGAAGAACGACAAGATTTTGTTACTATTGGTAACTTTTTGCATGCTCCTAATGTTGATGCCGTAATACAATTAAAAAAAGATATTTGGCCAAAGATTAGAAAAGAAATACCAAAAGCTAGATTACATATTTATGGTGCTTATCCAACCCAACAAATATTGCAAATGCATAACGAGAATGAAGGGTTTTTAGTTAAAGGGTTTGCAGTAGATGCAAATGAAATTATTGGTAAAGCAAAAGTGGTTTTAGCTCCGATTAGATTTGGTGCTGGAATTAAAGGAAAATTAACCGAAGCAATGCTTAATGGAACACCAAGCGTAACAACAACCATTGGAGCAGAAGGAATGCACGATAATTTAGCTTGGAATGGTTTTATAGAAAATGAAACTGAAAATTTTGTAAGCAAAGCAATAGAATTATACACAGATAAAATGGTATGGAATAATGCTCAGAAAAATGGAGTTGAAATCATCAATCAAATGTATAATAAAGAACAACTTGAAAGAAAGTTGTTTTTAAAATTAGAAGAACTTAAGCATAATTTTAAAGAACATAGAATTCAAAACTTTTTGGGAGCATTATTGCAGCATCAAACCTTAAGAAGTACAAAGTATATGAGTAAATGGATTGAAGAAAAGAATAAAAATAATTTATAAAGCCATTTTTAATCCTAAAAAAACACTGCCTTTTATCTTTTTTTCTGTATTGTATTTAATCATCAAGTCATTTCTGTCAATTAACTGATATAAAATAGACAGACGTAGTTTTTTTGCAACAGGATAAGAAGTTTCGAAATTACCACTAAACCCCATGAATTTTTCTTTAAATCTGAATATTATTCCGTGGTTGAAAAATACTCCAATTTGTAGCTTATTTAAATAAGGAATTGAAGAAATATAACCTACACCTAAAGAAAACCGATGTAAAGGAGCACTCTCTAAATCTGCATACTCTAAACCAAAAGAAAGATAAATATTGTTGGTGTTTATTTGAAAAGTAGCTACTTCTAATTTAGCCAAAATATTAGGAGTAAACATACCATTGCCTCTTTCATCACCAATAAACATTAACCTAAAATCTTGATAAATACTTAGGTTCATTTGAGACTGACTTTGGCAATTGAGAGCAACAATTAGAAATAAAAAGACAATACCCTTCCTCATTATGATAGCTTTATGCAATCAATTTTTGCTCTAGGGACTTGAAAAGTTGAAAGAAATGCTTTCTAAAGTACGAAATTATTTTTTAACTGTTTGTTTTGTAGTCACTTAGGTGGTTTGTAGTCTAGAGGAAGCATATTGGCAAAAGACTCATAAGACCAATAACCTTCGGTTATTATTGCATTAGGATCTATTAAAATTCCAGTTGGGTCAATCATAGATTTTCCATTGATTAACGAAATACTAGAAGTTTGCATACCTGTTGCTTTGTTTCTTTTGCCCAAAAAACCAATAAGATAATTCAATTCCTCTTTTTCATTTTTGTAAATAATAGAAAGATGGTTTTCAAAATCTAAAAAAGGAAAGTTGTTTTTGTAAGAAAGTAATTCTTTATAAGGTGTATTTCGTTTGTATAAGTAATCTTGATACTTAGGTAATGAGCTTTTTCTAAGAGTAACAAGTGCGCTGTCTAAAACAGTTTGTGGATTGGTAATTTTCTTTGAAAAATTAATTGAGTTAGCACTTAATCGAATAAGTTTTCTAGCTCGATCTATTTGCTTTTCTGTTGGTCTGTCTGGGTTTAAAACACGTTTAAATTGATTTACAACAAAACCTTCTTGCGCCAAATTTTGATGAATTAAACTTCTTAAGAAGTGCATAGGAGAACCATTGTAAGCAGTTAATCTATTGCGTTTCCATTTTTTCTTAATTCGTTTTTTTAAGTGACTATATTTAGAATATCCGCTGTAAAATGTATAGTTATTTTTAATAGAGAAATGGGCCAAATCATATTCAATTAAATAGCCTAAACCTTTGTGTTTAATTTTTAAAGGAGCTCTAGCAAAAGCAGTTAGTTCGTTCGTTTGCGAGTTGAATTCAAAATGCAATACTTTTGGATTTTCGATAACACATTCTTTAGCTAGGTTTGCTCTTCCTAAAAATGCTTGTTTAAACTTGTATAAATTGTGCTTCCATACATTATCATACTTCGTTTTTTTAAGCTGAACTTCCTCTAAAAAGGTGTTGTCTGGTGTTAATGAAATGGTTAAATAACCTGAGCTAAAATGCTTATCAATTTTAATTTCTTTGGTTTTGTGACCTAAAAAAGAAACAATTAAGGTATATGTTCCATTTTTTATGTTTATGTTAAATTCACCATCATTGTTAGTACTTGTACCTACAGAGGTATTGTTAAAATAGACCGATGCTCCAGATAAAGGTTCATTATTTTCAGATGAAATTACTTTACCAGAGACTTTTATTTGTGCAGATAAAGAATAAATAAAACAATAAAAAAGAGAAGTTATTAATAAGTTTTTCATTAGTAAATATTTGTGTAAATGTTAAAAATATATAATACTGTATTACTTTAAAGGTTCATTAGTGTTAAAATTAAAAACCCTGAAAAAATATAAATATCTTTTCAGAGTTTTAAAATTTAATAGTTTAAAAATAGTAAGTAACTAAACTGTATATGTTATTTCTTTCTATACCACATTTTTTCAGCAGCATAGTCATTAAACCTTAATAATTTTGTTTTCTTGTCGTATTGTAAATTAATTCCATCAGGACTTTTTAAGCTGTTATTACAAAATGGATACTCTACTTCAGAAATATTCATGCTTAAAAATTTAGCCCAACCATTATTTTTTAAACGATATTTTACAAGTATGTCTTTTTTATAGTTTTCGTATGATTTTATCTCCAAATCTTTACTAACAATAAGTTTAGTTCTTGTAGTTCTGTCTAAATTTGTTTGATGATGATGGTCAATATAGTCTACAAATGCCCATTCTCCAACAAAAATATATTCATCCGAGATGTAAACTTCCCCTATATACTGCTTCTGGTGTTCTGGCATGTAAGTATTTAATCCGCTAGCTGTCCAGTTGGTAACTACTTTATCGTTTGTGAAAATATCAACATAATATACATGTCCATCAAGAATACTATTATTTGTTGCAGATAATTCTCCAGAAGCATTAAATTTTCCTGTATAAATTGGATTTACTTCTTTTAAATAGTTTTCTTTTGTCTCATATATTTTTATAGTAAAGTCTGTGTAATTATATTTAGATTGATATTCATTTGGTATTGCAGCTAGTTTAAAATTAAGAAATACTTCTGGAGTAGTTCCTTCGTTAGATGAACATCCAAACAAAATTGTAAAAGTTAAAAAAGATAATAATAGTTTTTTCATGAATTAATAATTAAGTAGTGTTTGTTTTGATTTATAATATTTATATTAAGCCAGCTCTACGTAATAAGGATTCATTATTAGGTTCTTGACCTCTAAAGCGTTTATAGAGTTCCATTGGTTTTTCTGTGCCTCCTTTTGAAAGAACATGTTCTTTAAATTTTGTCGCCACTTCTTTATTAAAAATTCCTTTTTCTAAGAAATATTCAAAAGCATCAGCATCTAAAACTTCTGCCCATTTGTATGAGTAGTATCCGGCAGAATATCCTCCTTGAAAAATATGTGAAAAAGCGGTACTCATACAGTTCTCCGCAACATCTGGGTATAATTTTGTACTTTCAAAAGCTTTGCTTTCAAATGCTTTTACATTGTCAATTTTAGAAGGATCAATACCATGCCAATTCATATCTAACAGTCCAAAGCTTAATTGACGTAAGGTTTGCATACCTTCATGAAAACTAGCAGATTCTTTTATTTTTTGAACATATTCCATTTGAATTAACTCATTAGTTTCATAGTGCTTTGCAAACAATTCTAAAGCTTCTTTTTCGTAGCACCAGTTTTCTAAAACTTGACTTGGTAATTCTACAAAGTCCCAAGAAACTGAAGTTCCAGATAAACTATTATAAGTGGTATTTGCTAATATTCCATGTAAAGCATGACCAAATTCATGGAATAAAGTAGTTACTTCATTAAAGGTTAATAAAGAAGGTTTAGTTTCTGTTGGTTTTGTAAAATTACATACAATTGAAACATGAGGTCTTTCATTAACTTCATTTTTAATTTGTTGAGGTTTATAAGATGTCATCCAAGCACCATTTCTTTTTCCTTTTCTAGGATGAAAATCAGCATAAAAAACCGCTACAAAATTCCCGTTATTATCTGTAACATTATATGTTTTTACGTCTTCATGATATTTTTCAATATCAAATACTTCTTCAAATTGTAAATCGTAAAGTTTTGAAGCAATAGTAAAAACACCATCAATTACATTTTCTAATTTAAAATATGGTTTTAAAATTTCTTGATCTAAATTAAAACGTTCTTTTTTTAGTTTTTCAGCATAATAAGCACCGTCCCATTTTTGCAATTGATCAATACGATCTAATTTTTTAGCATAAGCTTCTAGCTCATTAAATTCTTTGATTGCTGCAGGCTTTGCTTTTTCTAATAAATCTTTAGAAAAAGTCAACACTTTTTCTGGTGATTCTGCCATTCGTTCTTCCAATACAAAGTGAGCATGTGTTTTATAACCTAATAAATTAGCTCTTTGATGACGTAGATTTACAATTTTTAAAACAATTGCTTCATTATTGTTTTCATTATTTTGAAATGCCTTTTTTCCAAAAGCAATAGCCATTTCTTTACGCAATGCTCTGTTATCAGCATAAGTCATGAATGGAATATAACTAGGATAATCTAAGGTAAAAATCCAACCTTCTTTTTCCTTGGATTTAGCGATTTCTTTTGCTGCTTCTTTAGCACTATTTGGTAATCCAGAAAGATCTTCTTCATTGCTAATATGTAACTCAAAAGCATTGGTTTCTGCTAAGACATTTTCTCCGAATTGTAAGGATAATTTCGAAAGCTCAGTATCAATTTGACGTAATGTCGCTTTGTCTTTATCATTTAAATTAGCACCATTTCTAGCAAAGCCTTTGTATTGCTTTTCTAATAGAGTTGTTTGCTCTGCAGTTAGAGACAAATCATCTTTAGAGTCAAAAACAGATTTTACTCTTTTAAACAAGGCTTCGTTTAAAATCATGTCATTTTTAAACTCACTTAATAAAGGCGAAATTTCTTTAGCTATTTTCTGTATTTCATCGTTGGTTTCTGCCGAATTTAAGTTGAAAAATATACTTGTAATTCGATTTAACTTTTCGCCTGTAAAATCTAATGCTACGGTAGTGTTTTCAAAAGAAGGAGTTGCGTTGTTGGTAACAATTGCATCAATTTCTTTTTTTGTTTCTTCAATTGCAGCTTGTATTGCTGGTATATAGTGAGACTCCTTAATTTGAGTAAAAGGAGCTGTGTTAAAATCGGTTAATAATGGATTCATCTTTTGATTTTTAGTGTTTTTAAAATGCGCCTTTTTATAAACTTTTTACAAGCTTATTTTCTTACTCTCTCAGAAGCTTTTTCAACTTTTAATTTTAAGCCTTCTTTGTAAGCAACAATTTTATCCAATACGCATTTATCAGACGCACCAATAATTTGAGCGGCTAAAATCCCTGCATTTTTTGCGCCATCTAAAGCTACAGTAGCTACAGGAACACCACCAGGCATTTGTAAAATAGAAAGTACAGAATCCCAACCATCTATTGAGTTTCTACTTTTTACAGGAACTCCAATAACCGGTAACGGACTCATAGAAGCTACCATTCCAGGTAAATGAGCAGCTCCACCAGCACCAGCAATAATCACTTGTACGCCACGAGTATGGGCATTTTTAGAATAGTCAACTAATTTTTCTGGTGTTCTGTGTGCTGATACAATATCTACTTCAATTGCAATGTCAAAGCTTTCTAAAATATCTATTGCTTCTTGCATGATTGGAAGATCTGAATCACTTCCCATGATAATTCCTACCATCGTTTTATTTTTTTGTCATTATTTGGAATAGTGAGGTGTTAAAAACTACTATCATATTCCTTAAATGATGATTTATTTACTAATTACTCTAATTGTTTTTTTAACTTTTTCTGCTATTTGTCTGGCCTTGTCAATATCTGCATCTACAATAGTAACGTGCCCCATTTTTCTAAAAGGCTTGGTGGTTTTTTTACCGTAAATATGTGGAGTAACTCCAGCAATTTCCATTACTTTTTCAATGTTTTCATAAACAACATCTCCAGTAAAACCTTCTTCACCAACTAAGTTAACCATAATTCCGGCAACTTTACTATCTGTGTTCCCTAAAGGTAGATTTAAAACAGTTCTTAGATGTTGTTCAAATTGACTGGTATAACTTGCTTCTATGCTATAATGTCCAGAATTATGTGTTCTAGGCGCTACTTCATTTACTAAGATTTCATCATCTTTAGTTTGAAACATTTCTACAGCCAACAAGCCAACATGTTTAAAAGATTCTGCTACTTTTAAAGCAACTTCTCTAGCTTTTATAGAAACAGTTTCATCTATTCTAGCTGGACAAATAACATATTCTACTTGATTTGCCTCTGGATGAAATTCCATTTCAACAACAGGATATGTTTTAATTTCTCCATGAGCGTTTCTAGCTACAATAACTGCCAATTCGTTTTTAAACGGGATTAATTCTTCTATGATACATTCGGTATCTGCAAGCTGCTCTAAATCATCATTAGTTCTTACTACTTTTACACCAGTACCATCGTATCCAAATTGCGCTGATTTCCAAACAAAAGGAAAGTCAACAGTGTTTTCGGTTACATAAGAAAGCAATGATGTTTTATCTATAAAACGCTTGTGAGGAGAAGTTGGAATACCATGTTGTACAAAGAAATCTTTTTGTTTTCCTTTGTGTTGTATGGTTTCAATTACAGAAGGTTGAGGGTAAATTTTCAATCCTTCTTTTTCTAATTGATGTAAAGCTTCAATATTTACATGTTCTATTTCAATGGTTAGTACATCTACTAATTTTCCGAAATTATAAACAGCATTATAATCAAGTAAGTTTCCAACATGAAATTCGTTGCAAATTTGTGCACAAGGAGCTTCTGGAGAAGCATCTAAAATTGCTGTATAAATATCGTATTTCTGAGTTTCGGTTAAGAGCATTCTTCCTAATTGGCCGCCACCGAGAACGCCTAATTTAAAATCGGAAGAAAAATAATTTTTCACTGTAATATGTTCGTTGTGTGTTGTGCTTGCAAAAATAAGAATCTATTTGATTCTGAACTATTAAAAATTAGTGATTCGTAAAACGGTTCCGTTTAAGTTTGTTACCAAATATTCTCTTGCAGAGTAAGAAATACCATCTGTTAAAGGTGCACCATTTAAGATATTAAACTCACTATCATCACAAGGGCAACGCATTCTAATATTATTTTCTACAACCATTTGAGAGCAACTACTTGCTTGTAAGTGAGGAGCAGCACGTTCAAAAGCTTTGAATTGAGTTCCATTAATATTGTAAACAATAATCCCACTAATACCTCCAGAAGTATAAGCCCAACCACCAGGAGTTGCTAAATTGATATAAGTAGGTAAACTTAAATCAATGGTTTCGCTTACTGGAATATCTGGTAAAATATCATTCTTTTGACTACTGTTTGTACAGCTACTTAGAATTACAAGGCTAATTATGGCAATAATGTATTTTTTCATTAAATATGTTTTGAGTTTTTATAAAACGAGGACAAGTTACAAATATTTTGTACATTTGTGTATGAATCTCATTCTGATAAAACGGTGATGAGATTTTGTGTTTTATAAATAAAGAATTGATAGGACTATGAGTAAAGTATCTTACTATACAGCAGAAGGATTAAAAAAGTTAAAAGATGAATTGCATCATTTAGAGCAAGTTGAGAGGCCAAGAGTATCTCAAGAAATTGCTGATGCGAGAGATAAAGGTGATTTAAGTGAAAATGCAGAATATCATGCTGCTAAAGAAGAACAATCTTTGTTAGAATTTAAAATAGCCAAACTAAAGAATGTTGTTGCAAATGCTAGAATTATAGACGAGTCACAGTTAGATACTTCTAAAATATTGATTCATTCTGTAGTAAAATTAAAGAATACAGCTAACGGAATGGAGTTTACGTATACATTAGTAGCCGATTCTGAAACTGATATTAGAAATGGAAAACTATCTGTAAATTCTCCAATTGGTAAAGGATTATTAGGGAAAAGTTTAGGAGAAATTGCAGAAATTCAAGTACCTAACGGAATTATGAAGTTTGAAATTATGGAAATTTCGAGATAATATAATCATAAAATATACCTCAAACGCGTTGCAATTGCAACGCGTTTTTTTGTTACATTTGATTTAGAAAACATCGATTTATGGCAAGTATTTTTACAAAAATTATACAAGGAGAAATTCCATCTTACAAAGTTGCAGAAGACAAAAACTATTATGCTTTTTTAGATATCAACCCTAATGCTAAAGGACATACGTTGGTGATTCCTAAAAAAGAAGTAGACAAGCTTTTTGATTTGGATACAGAAACTTATGCAGGCTTAATGCAGTTTTCTTATAAGGTTTCTAAAGCGTTAGAAAAGACAGTGACTTGTAATAGAGTTGGGATGTCTGTAGTAGGTTTAGAAGTACCACATGCACATGTGCATCTGATTCCAATTAATAGAGTTTCTGACATTAACTTTACAAGTAAAAAACTGAGTATGCAGCATGATGATTTTGTGAAATTAGCAAAAGAAATTGCAAGTAATTTTGAAGCGTAATAATTGTTTTGAAAGAACTTTTTCAAACATATAAACCATTAAACCAACAATTACCTAATTATATTTCTTACTATTATTTTCATCAATCTTTAGATAAAAACTTAGAAAGGGAATTTGTGTATTATCCGCATTATAAAAATACCATAACAATTTATAAGGATGCTAAAGCAGAACGAACAAACATTAAAAGTAAGTATAGCTATCAGAAAGGAAATACAGAAATTTATTATTCTAGTAATACCAAAGATGAAAAAGTAAGATGTTTACAAGGAAGTTTTGATAAAATTGGAATCGTATTTCAACCTTTAGGACTCAATCATTTTTTAGATGTTGATTTGACTAGTATCTCTGATAAATGTGAGTTTGATTTTTTATATTTTGGAGAAGAGTTTGATAAAGTGATTGAACAAGTTTATAGCATTGAATGCTTTAATAAAAAAGTAAGTTTGTTAGATGATTTTTTTATAAAAAGACTACAAAATAAACTCGATTTTAGGATTGTAAAAGCTGTAGATTATATTATCAACTCTAAAGGAATCATATCTACTCAACAAATTTCCGATAGTTTATCTATTAGTAGAAAAACGCTGTTGCGATTATTTTATAAACATTTAAATTGCTCTGTAAAAGAATATAAAAATTTAGTGCGATTTAGAGTTGCGCTAAATCATTATCAAGCACAACAAATTAAACCAAAGTTGTCTGATATAGCTTATGATAATCTTTTCTATGATCAAGCAAACTTTATAAATCATTTTAAAAAAATGGTAGGAAAGCCTCCAAAAACTTTCTTTAATTCTATAGAAAAAGTTGGTAAAGAAGATACTTATTGGACAATTTCAGAGTGATGTCTCAATATTACAATTTTTAATTTTTTAGCTACAATATTTTTGTGATATCATTAAAAACATGTGTCATGAGATATTGTATCTTTTTTGTATTCGCCCTAATTGTTTCTTGTGCTAAAGTAGAAAAAAAACAAGCAGAGAAAATTAAGTATACTACTGAAATTAAAGTAGAAGTTAACGTGCATCCTGGAGTAGAATTGTTAACAGTGATTCAAAAATTGTCAGGAAAGTTTCCTAAGAGTACACCTTCAAAATACAATGACGAGGTAATGCGCTATTTTTCTAAATATAAAAATGCTAAAGCTGTTAAGATTTTGCAAAGCATAGAAAATAGATTGTATCCAGACTTTACCGAATTAGGGTTTTGTTTTTCTGACTTTCCAAACTTTGAATTAAATATTCCTGAAAATGCTGATTGGTATACATATTATACCAAAGAAAAGGTACAAGCATTTTTAAAAAGTAGTAAGGATTTTGCTATAGAAACAAATTTTTATGAGTTCTATAAAAAATACAAAGAGCAGTATCAAAGTTGGGGAGAACCGATAAGAAAAGGTTTGAAAAAAGATCAATTGATAGAAAAGTTAAATGATTTTTATAAGTCGAGTGGAAAACCACCTAAGTTTTATATTTGTTTAGATCCTTTAAATGGCTGGGGAGCTCATGCAATTGTAAACCCTGAGTCGTATAACAAAGCTTACACAGGAGTAAAAGCATATACATTAGGGTATTTTGGAAATAAAGATAAAAACGATACAAATCTTTCATTTAGTTACGGAGATTATTCTACTAATTTAGTTTGGCATGAAGGCGGACATATTTTCTTAGAACCAATTTTTAATAAATATAAAAAAGAGATAGATGCCTTGTCTTATTTGTTTAATAAAGATGATCAAGGAATGAAAAACCAAAATATTTCTAATTGGGAATATTGCCTGAACGAAAATGTAGTTAGAGGAGTTGTAATTGCATTGTTTAAAACGTATAAATCAGAAAGAGCATGGAAAAAGCAAAATGCTAAAGAAATTGTAAGTGATTTTATTTATGCAGAATTTATTAGTGAGCATATTTTAGCAAACTATTTAAAAGGAAATACATATCCGAGTTTTGAAAGTTATTTTCCGGAGTTGTTAATAACACTAAAGAAAAAGTTTACGCTATAGTTTTTTTATAGAAATTTGTATAGTTGTTCCTTTTCCTAGTTCAGATTTTTTTACAGAAATTCTGCCTTGGTGATATTCTTCAATAATTCGTTTAGATAAAGACAAGCCTAATCCCCATCCGCGTTTTTTAGTAGTAAAACCAGGCTTAAATATTTGTTTAAATTGAGATTTTGGAATTCCTTTTCCAGTATCACTTACGCTTAATGAAATCCATTTTTCTGAATCGGTAATTGTCAAGGTTAAATTTCCTTTGCCTTTCATGGCATCAATAGCATTTTTAACTAAGTTCTCAATTACCCAACCAAACAATTCTTGATTGATTTGAGAAAAAGCAGTAGTTGTTGAAGCATTGAAATTAAAAGAAACTTGTTTAGAACTTCTACTTTCTAAATAATTAAATGCTTGTTTTGAAACAGCAACAATATCGTGTTTTTTTAATTCTGGTATTGATCCAATTTTAGAAAAACGATTGGCTATGGTATTTAATCGATCTATGTCTTTTTCCATTTCTAGAACATGATCTTGATCAATATTTTCTGTTTTTAAAATTTCTATCCATCCCAATAAAGAAGATAATGGCGTCCCAATTTGATGAGCAGTTTCTTTAGCCATTCCTGTCCATAATCTATTTTGTTCTGCAATTTTATTAGAAGAAAAAAGCATATAAATTACGGTTAAAAATAACAGAAGAATTAGTATTAATGCAATTGGGTAATAGGTAAGTTTATTCAGTAAATCAGAATCTTTATAATAAATATATTCAGTTATTCCTTCGTATTGAATTTCGATTGGAGCATTTTGATTTTTCATAATCTCCAATTGCTTTTTTAAATAGGTTGGATTATTAACTTTGGTAGAATCAAGATTGTGCCATTCAATAATAGTACCATCATTTTTAACTCTAATTGCAGGAATGTTGGTAATGTTTTCAAAAATTTGTGCTTCAAGATTTACACTTGCGTTCAAGTCAGGGTTTGAAGCTAATTCTTCGATTGCAGATGCTAGAATTTCCATTTTAGCACGTTCATCTTGTTTAAATTTTTGGAAGAAGATGTAAGTGTTCCATAAAATCAAAGAAACAATTACAAACAGTACAAAAATGACGATTCGTTTAGTGAAAACTGTATTTTTAAAAAAGCTCATTGCTACAAATATAATCTATATTATTACATAACACATTTTATAAAATGATAGTATATTTACACTTCATAATAAAACAATAAAATGCTTTCTATAGACCCAAAAGAAATTCCTACTGCTAAATTACACGGTTATTTATTAGGTTCAGTTGCACCAAGACCTATAGCGTTTGCTAGTACAATTGATGCAGAAGGAAATCCTAATTTATCTCCTTTTAGTTTTTTTAATGTATTTAGTGCTAATCCTCCAATCATGATTTTTTCTCCTGCAAGAAGAGTTAGAGGAAATACCACAAAACATACTTTAGAAAATGCCATTGAAACCAAAGAGGTAGTTATTAATGTAGTAAATTATGATATGGTGCATCAAATGTCTTTGAGTAGCACCGAATATCCAAAAGGAACTAATGAATTTACCAAGGCAGGTCTTACGATGTTAGCGTCTGATAAAGTAAAGCCATTTAGAGTAGCAGAATCTCCTGTGCAATTTGAATGTAAAGTGAATGAAATAGTTCAATTAGGAAATGAAGGTGGAGCAGGAAACTTAATTGTTTGTGAGGTAGTGAAATTACATGTAAATGAAGCTGTTTTAGATGATAATGGTGCCATAGATCAGCATAAAATAGATTTAGTGGCCAGAGCAGGAGGAAACTATTACTCGAGAGCAAAAGAAGGTTTTTTCGAAATTCCGAAACCAATTTCTACATTAGGAATAGGAGTAGATGCAATTCCTGAAGAAATTAGAAATAGTGATGTTTTAACAGGAAATGATTTAGGGATGTTAGGAAATGTAGAAGAGTTGCCAAATAAACAAGATGTTGATAACTTTGCTCAAGAGAATACAAATTTTGTAGGGCTAGAAATGGCAAAAAGACATACATTTGCCAAAGAATATTTAAAGAATAATGATGTAGAAAGTGCTTGGAAAGTACTTTTAATTAAATAGATAAGAAAATGGAAGTTATTGGAAAAATTAAATTGATTAACGAAACTCAAACGTTTGGAGCTAGTGGTTTTAGAAAACGTGAAATGGTTGTAACTACAGATGAGCAGTATCCTCAAATGTTAATGATTGAGTTTGTGCAAGATAAATGTGATATTTTAGATACATATTCTGTTGGACAAGATGTAAAAGTATCAATTAATTTACGTGGTAGAGAATGGATTAATCCAGAAGGAGTAGCAAAATATTTTAATTCTATTCAAGGATGGAGAATTGAAGCTTTACAAGCAGCAGCTCCTCAAGATTTACCTCCAGTAGATCAGTTTCAGCCAGCAGCGGGAACTTCAAACGCAGAACCAGACGATTTACCTTTTTAAGAAAATTCGTTACAGTATAAAGAAAAGCAGCCTACTTGGCTGCTTTTTTTATTTTTGCATTTGAAATGAAATGGCTAACAGAAAAAATAGAATTTCCATTACCAGAGACAGCTTCTGAAGAAGGAGTAATTGCATTGGGTGGTGATTTGTCTGTAGAACGATTAACTTTAGCTTACCAAAAAGGTATTTTCCCTTGGTATACAGAAGATGATCCAATTATTTGGTATTGTCCACCAGAACGAATGGTACTTTTTCCTAATGAATTAAAGATTTCAAAATCTATGAAAAGGATTCTTAAAAAAGGAAATTATACCATTACAGAAAACAAAGCTTTTGATGAAGTCATATTTAATTGCAAGCACATACTTAGAAAAGATGATTTTGGTACGTGGATTACTGATGATATGGAGCAAGCTTATATGAAATTACATCGTAAAGGAATAGCAAAATCTATAGAAGTTTGGTACTATGATGCAACTACTGAAAAAGATATTCTAGTAGGAGGTTTGTACGGAATTGATGTTGGCAATGCTATTTTTTGTGGCGAAAGTATGTTCAGTTTAATGAGCAATGCTTCTAAGCTAGCTTTTATTTATTTAGTGCAACATAAAAACTATCAATTAATAGATTGCCAAGTGTATAATGAACACTTGGCAAGTTTAGGTGCTAGAGAAATCTCCAGAGAAGATTTTCTGAAAATGTTATAAGTTTTTATTTTATACAAATGGTTGTTCAATAGATGGACTTGGCTGAGAGAACCATTTTGGACCTTCTTCAGTCATATAGACACAGTCTTCATGTCTTATCCCAAATTCTCCTACAATAGAAATATTAGGTTCAATACTAAAACACATTCCAGGTTGTAACTTTGTGGTATTTCCTCTAACTGCATTTCCCCATTCATGACCATCCATACCAATACCATGTCCAGTTCTATGAGGTAGTCCTGGTAATTTATAATCTGGTCCAAAACCAGCATCAATTAATACTTTACGGGCTTCAAAATCTACTTGTTGTAGTTCATTACCGATTTGAGCAGCTTTAAATCCTGCCATTTGTGCTTTTTGCTCTAAGTGCCAAATTTCTTGTTGGCGTTTGGTTGGTTTTGCTCCAAAAACAATGGTTCTACTAATATCAGAATTATAGCCTTCTACAGTACAACCGCAATCAACTAAAACAATATCTCCTTTTTTTAAGATTTGAGGTTGCCCACTTCCGTGAGGATAAGCAGAGTCAGGTCCAAAATTAGCCAAGGCAAAACCATGACTTGCTCCCATTTTTCTATGTGCTTTGGCTACAGCAGAAGAAAAATCATAAGGTGTTGATCCAACTTTTAAACTTGCTAAACCAATTTTAATGGCCTTGATGGTAATTTCTGTAGCGCGTTGCATTAAGGCAATTTCTGCTTTTGATTTGATCAATCTACATGGAATAGTAACAGCATCTGCACTTACATATGTATAATTTGGAGCGTCTTTTTGTAATCCGTTTAAAATAAAATAACGGAAACGTTCTTCAATACCTACTTTTCCTTTAGAAAACCCTGCTGCTGCAATGGCCTTTCCTATTTGTTTATAAGGACTTTCATCTTCTTCCCAAGGAAATGTATCTTTTCCAATAATGATCTTTTTTTGTAATCTAGATTCTTCAAATTTTGGGCAAATATAACTCACGTCTCCACTTACTGGAATTACAGCTACCATTGGTCTTTCGCTGCCCCACCAACTTACTCCAGTAAAATATTTTAAAGAAGTTCCAGCATCTAATAAAATAGCTTTTAAACCATTTTCTTTCATTAGTTTTTGTGCTTTTTTTATTCTAGATTTTCGCTCTTCAATAGTGATTGGGACTATATCACTAGTCATAGATTGTAAAGAATCAAAAACAGATGTTTCTTTGGTGGTTGTTTCGTTAGAAATACAAGAAATTAAACCTAACGATGCTGCTGCTCCAGCTCCTAAAGCAGATTTTTTTAAAAAATTTCTTCTTTTCATAATAAGTTGGTTATGAGATAAAGAGCTAATGTATTAATTATTTTGCGCTGTTATTTGACGGCTTTTGATACAATATTATCTAGTTGTTTTTTTATTCTATTAGATTCGGATAGTAGAATAGTAAAGAATTGTATCTTTGAAACTTTAAAATAAATCGCAATTTATGGGGATTAAAACCACACAGAAGCAGGTAGATGATTGGATTCAAAACCACGGAGTACGCTATTTTAATGAGTTAACCAATATGGCACAATTAACAGAAGAAGTTGGTGAAGTGGCTAGAATTATTGCAAGAAGATATGGAGAGCAAAGTGAAAAAGAATCTGATAAAGCAAAAGATTTAGGAGAAGAATTAGCAGATGTACTTTTTGTAACTCTATGTTTGGCAAATCAAACAGGTGTAGATTTACAAGCAGCTTTTGATAAAAAATTAGCGATTAAAACAGAACGCGATCACGATAGACATCATAACAATAAAAAATTACAGTAATGACATTAATGGAAAAATTAAAATCTCCAGGTTTTTGGAGTAATGTTTTAAAAATAGCAATTCCGTTTTTTATATTGGTCACTGTTATTTCTCTTTTTATGAATAGTTGGAGAGATATTTTTGCCGGTGATTTTGATAAGGTAAATGAATTGAATTTTGCGAATGGAAAATGGCAACGATTTTGGGGATTCAAAATTGTACTAAGTTTTGTATATGCTTTATACATAGCCATAAAAAAAACAAAATAATCCACTCAAAAAAACAGTTCTTTTGAAATTACAATTAACTACGAACACAACAAGTGTTCATACATCTATCAATATTTCTGGTTCTAAAAGTGAATCTAACCGATTATTGATTTTACAACAAATTTTACCAGGTTTACAGATTGAAAATTTATCTGATTCAGATGATTCTGTACACTTACAACACGCATTAAGTACCAGTGAAGAAGTGGTAAATATTGGGCATGCAGGAACTGCAATGCGATTCTTAACAGCTTATTTTTCTATAAAAGAAGGAAGGGAAGTTGTACTTACAGGTTCTGAAAGAATGCAAAATAGACCCATCGGAATTTTGGTAGACGCCTTAAAAGAATTGGGAGCACAAATTACTTATGAAGATAAAGAAGGTTATCCGCCAATTAGAATTAAAGGAACATCACTTGTAAAAGATAAAGTACAAATAAACGGAAATGTAAGTAGTCAATATATTTCTGCGTTATTGTTAATAGCACCAAGTTTACCAAATGGATTGGAAATAGAATTGTTGGGAGAAATTACTTCGATTCCATACATAAATATGACTTTGTCTTTATTAAATCAATTGGAGGTTACAACATCATTTGTAGGAAATACAATCAAAGTTAACCCTTTAAAATTATCAAGTTCTAAAGAGGTGGTTGTTGAGTCTGATTGGAGTTCTGCTTCTTATTTTTATAGCATAATTGCTTTAAGTAGTTTAGATTCTCAAGTAACATTATCGGCATATAAAAAAGATAGTTTACAAGGAGATTCTTGCTTGTCAGAAATTTATAAGCACTTTGGAGTTCGTACAACTTTTGATAAGAATAGCATTACGCTAACCAAAGTAAGTGAAGCGAATAATAGTCGCTTAGAATTGGATTTGAAAAACGCGCCTGATATTGCACAAACCATTGCAGTTACTTGTTTTGGATTAGGAATTGATTGTCATTTAACAGGATTACACACTTTAAAAATTAAGGAAACAGATCGATTGGTTGCTTTACAAAATGAACTTACTAAATTAGGAGCGTCAATTGCAATTACCGATAAAAGTTTAACCTTAGAAAAGTCAAATAACATCATTGAAAATATAGCAATAGAAACCTATAATGATCATAGAATGGCTATGGCGTTTGCACCATTAGCTTTTAAAGTTCCTATTACAATTTTAGATGCCAATGTGGTTACAAAATCGTTTCGAAGCTTTTGGAAAGACATGCAACAAATTGGTTTTCAAATTAAAGAAGCGTAAATTAATTGGACAAACACTTGACAAGGCCTATCTCGATGTTGTATATTTGCCAGCATTCTTAGAAAAGCCCTTTTGAGGGATTTAATAACTAAAACGATACCCATTGATAAAATTAAGATGCTGATTATCTGTGGGTAACAAAATTTTAAATAGATGAAATTATCACATTTTAATTTTGAATTGCCAGAAGAATTATTGGCAAAATATCCTGCAGAACATAGAGATGAGTCTCGTTTAATGGTATTGAATAGAAAAGATCAAACAATTGAACATAAAATGTTTAAAGACCTAATCAACTATTTTGATGAAGGGGATGTTATGATTTTAAATAATACCAAAGTATTTCCTGCAAGAATGTATGGGAATAAAGAAAAAACAGGTGCTCGTATTGAAGTTTTCTTATTAAGAGAACTAAATGCAGAAAATAGATTATGGGATGTTTTGGTAGATCCAGCAAGAAAAATTAGAATTGGAAATAAATTGTTTTTTGGTGATGACGATAGTTTAGTTGCTGAGGTAATTGATAACACAACTTCTAGAGGAAGAACATTACGTTTCTTATTTGATGGTTCTTATGATGAGTTTAGAAAAAAATTAGTGGAGTTAGGTGAAACGCCATTGCCAAAAGAAATTGATAGAGAAGTAGAAGCTTCTGACGAAGAAAGATATCAAACTATTTATGCGAAAAAAGAAGGAGCTGTAGCGGCACCATCTGCTGGATTGCATTTTTCTAAACATTTAATGAAACGTTTAGAGATTAAAGGTGTAGATTTCTCTGAAATTACATTACATGTTGGTTTAGGAACTTTTGCTCCAGTAGAAGTAGAAGATTTATCGAAGCATAAAATGGATTCAGAAAAAATCGACATTCCTACAGATACTTCTGCAAGAATTAACGAAGCTATTAATAACAAAAGAAGAGTATGTGCAGTGGGTACAACTGTAATGCGTACGATAGAATCTTCTGTTTCTGCAAATGGTAGATTAAATACTTTTGAAGGTTGGACAAATAAATTTATTTTCCCTCCTTATGATTTTAGTATTGCTAATAGCATGATTTCTAATTTCCATAAACCAAAATCTACTTTGTTAATGCAAGTTGCTGCTTTTGGAGGATATGATTTTGTAATGCAAGCTTACGAAGAAGCTGTAAAAGAAAAATACAATTTCTCTTCTTACGGAGACGCAATGCTGATCTTATAAAAATAAGTCTGTTATAGACATTTAATAGGTATACGAAAAAACTGATGACTTGAGTTGTCAGTTTTTTGTATATTTTAGATATTGTTAGTTTTTCAAACATAAAATCAATCAATTTTTGAGTACAAAAAAAGACATACGTGCATTAACTAAAGAGCAATTAAGAGAATTTTTTGTTGCTAATGGTGATAAAGCCTTTCGTGGAAATCAAGTCTACGAATGGCTTTGGAATAAATCTGCACACTCTTTTGAAGCAATGACAAACTTGTCAAAAGCTACAAGAGAAATGTTACAAGAACATTTTGTAATCAATCATATAGAGGTTGATAATATGCAGCGTAGCAAAGATGGTACGGTTAAAAATGCGGTACGTTTGCACGATGGATTAATTGTTGAATCTGTTTTAATTCCGACTGAAACTAGAACTACAGCTTGTGTCTCTAGTCAGGTAGGTTGTAGTTTGGATTGTAAGTTTTGTGCTACTGCTCGTTTAAAACGTATGCGAAATTTAAATCCAGATGAGATTTATGATCAGGTTGCAGCAATTAATAAAGAAAGCTTGTTGTATTACAATCATAAGCTATCAAATATTGTATTTATGGGAATGGGAGAGCCTTTGATGAATTACAAAAACGTGATGAAATCTATAGAGAAAATCACTTCTCCCGAAGGCTTAGGAATGTCACCTAAAAGAATCACATTGTCTACTTCTGGAGTTCCGAAGATGATTAAAAAAATGGCAGATGATGAAGTGAAATTTAACTTAGCGGTTTCGTTGCATTCAGCTATAGATGAAAAACGTACTAAAATAATGCCTTTTAATGCTACTTTTCCTTTAGCAGATTTAAGAGAATCTTTAGAGTATTGGTATGCTAAGACACAACGTAGAATTACTTATGAATATGTTGTTTGGGGAGGAATAAACGATCAAAAAGAAGACATAGACGCCTTAATAAAATTCTGTAGTTATGTGCCTTGTAAAGTTAATTTAATTGAATACAATCCAATTGATGATGGAGAGTTTCAACAAGCAAGCCCACAGGCAATAAATAACTATATTTCTAATTTAGAGATGCACGGAATTGTAGTAAATGTTCGTAGGTCTAGAGGAAAAGATATTGATGCTGCTTGCGGTCAGTTAGCAAATAAATCTTAATCTTGTTTTACTAAAGTTGCCTTTTGAATTGTAGTAATTGGGTAACCAAATACTTCAGGGATTTTTTCAGAAACACCACCTGTTTTTACTTTGTTTTTAGTGGCAGTAAATAAAATTTCGAACTCTAATTTTTTAGTAGAAAAAGCCAATCGAGTACTTAAAAAGTTTCCTTGTACTTCAAAAAAACTAAATAAAGTATTGTTAGCAAATTTTGAAGGCAAAATGATTCCATTGTTTTCGTCTATATCGTAAATTCCTTTCTCCTTATTTTTAACTACCAATGTATAGTTTCTAGGTGAGTTATTATAGACCAAAACGTAGTCAAATTTTTTATTATCCTTTGTTGCCTTTAAATGGAACTCCATCGGAATACTTTGTTTGCCTCTTGCAGAAGTAATTTCTAAAGTTCCTTTATAAATCCCAACAGCACTTTCTGGAAAACTGATTTCTTTTTGTTGAGAAAAAAGCGATAATGAAACTAAAAAGAAGCTAAAAAGAAAAGTGATTTTTTTCATGTAAATAGATGTAAAATCCAAATATAACAAAATGCATAAAACCTATGCATTTATTTCTTACTTTTGATAACTGTTACCCTAAATACAAGTTCGTTTATATGAAGCCAGTAGAGCAAATAAAACTTCCTATTCAAAACGAAATGGAGCTTTTTGAAGAAAAATTCAAAGCTTCAATGCTTACTAAAGTTCCACTTTTAAATAGAATAACCTATTATATCGTTCGAAGGAAAGGTAAACAAATGCGACCAATGTTTGTTTTTTTAGTTGCAAAAATGGTCTCTAATGGCGGTTTTGATGAACGTACTTATCGTGGAGCATCTGTGGTAGAATTAATTCATACAGCTACATTAGTACACGATGATGTTGTTGATGATAGCAATAGAAGAAGAGGTTTTTTCTCTATCAATGCTTTGTGGAAAAATAAAATCGCAGTATTGGTTGGAGATTTTTTATTATCTAAAGGATTGTTACTTTCTATAGATAATGAGGATTTTGATTTGTTAAAACTTATTTCAATAGCAGTTAGAGAAATGAGTGAAGGTGAATTGTTGCAAATTGAAAAGGCTCGTAAACTTGATATTACCGAAGAAGTCTATTTTGAAATTATAAGACAAAAAACAGCTACCTTAATTGCTGCTTGTTGCGGAATTGGAGCTGCTTCTGTAGGAGCGAGTCAAGATACCATCCAGCAAATGCGAAAATTTGGAGAATATATTGGTATTGCTTTTCAAATTAAAGACGATTTATTTGATTATTCTGATGAAAAAATTGGGAAACCAACTGGAATAGATATTAAAGAACAAAAAATGACTTTGCCTTTAATTTATACTTTAAACAACTGTTCTGAAAAGGATAAAAAATGGCTGATTAATTCGGTAAAAAAACACAATAAAAATAAAAAACGTGTAAAAGAAGTAATTGCTTTTGTAAAAGAGAATGGAGGTATTGAATATACGCACCAAAAAATGAATGATTACAAAGACAAAGCAATTGCTATTTTAGAAAATTACCCTTCATCTCCTTATAAAGATTCTCTATTACAAATGATTGATTACGTTGTACAGCGTAAAATCTAATTGGAAGATTTTCGTAATTTATAATGTTAAATATTAAAAGAGTTGTTACATTTTGAATGCTTATTCGTTTACATAATAAGTAAACTAATAAGGCAAAGTGTAAGTCTGAATTAGAGTAGTTTCCAAGAGCAAGAATTCGTAAATGATTTGCGCTTTGTCAGTTTGCTAAGACTTTCTTTAATACAGTTGTAATACAATACCTACAAGTCCAATAATTAAGCACAAAGGCGAAAATAATTGACTATCTGCTTTGCTAAATTTTGTAGGCTTTACTTTTTTAAAAAAGCCCACATAGTTAAAATCACCAATAGCTCTAAGTATAAAAAGGATAGAAATTCCCCACCGTATATAGTTTAATGTTGAATTGTATTTTTCTAGGTTTATTATTGAAGTCTGACTTAAAAAGACCCATCCAAAAGAAAAGAGAACTAGTCCAACAAACAGAGTCATTAGATTGCTAGGTCGTAATGCTTTTTGATTATTTGTAGTGGTTGGTAAGGCATATTCCAATCCCCAATTACCACCAAATGCCCAAAAAAAATGAATACTTCCTAAAAAGAAAAAAATAGCTGAGAGAATAATACTTAGTGCAGTCATAAGTAAATGATTATTGATTTATGTTTACACAAAGATATTAGCTAACGATTGAAGTTTTCTTGATAATTGTCAAGAAAAGAATTGAGCGTATTCTACTAAATGATTGTTTTGTTGAGTTATACTACGTTACAATTTTTTAATTGGTTCGTTTACAAAATAAGTAAACATATAAAAACCAATGTATGAATCAATTAATTGTAAAAACAGAGCAGCTCAATTTTTCTTATGCCAAGACAAGAAAAGATATTGAGAATTTAGATCTGAGAGTTCCGAAAGGAAGTATTTATGGCTTTTTAGGACCCAACGGATCAGGAAAAAGTACCACCATTCGTTTAATTTTAGGCTTATTAAAAAAACAGTCTGGAAAAGTAGCTTTATTTGGAGAGAGTTTTGAAAAGAAAACCCGCTTAGAAAGCTTAAATAAAGTTGGAGCTTTGATAGAAAACCCTTCTTTGTATGGACATTTAAATGCAGTAGAGAATTTAAAAATTGCTGCAAACTATCGCCAAAATATTTCCCCAGAAAGAATAGAAGAAGTCCTAGAAATTGTAAAACTAACTCATGCAAAAAAGAAAAAAGTAAAAGCTTATTCTTTAGGGATGAAGCAACGTTTAGGTTTAGCTATTGCACTTTTAAGCAATCCTGAACTAATCATTTTAGATGAACCAACTAATGGACTCGATCCGAAAGGAATTATAGAAATGAGAGCGTTGATTAAAGAGTTAAATGCCAATTATGGAACAACCATTTTTATTTCGAGCCATTTATTAAGTGAGATTGAAAAAACCTGTACTCATGTTGGAATTATTAGAAATGGGAAAATGCTATATCAAGATACAGTAAAAGCGCTAAAAGAATCGAAAGGAAAAAAAATGATGATTGATTTGGAGGTTGATAAATTTATTGATGCACTAACTGTATTGGACAGTTTGGGCAAAGAAAACAAAACATCAACAGAAGAATTTATTCAAATTGAAGTAGAGGATAAGCAAGAAATTACCAAGGTAATTGATGCTTTAAGAGCTAAAGATGTAGCAATATATCAAGTCTCAATTAAAAATAATTTAGAAGAACTTTTCTTATCTCTTACCGAAAACTAATCATCATGACAACAATTACATATTATTCAACAAACATAAAAAATGAGCTTATTAAGTTAAAGAGAACTTTTGCTTTTTGGCTAACAATTATTAGCGCAATAATTATTCCGTTACTTTTTTTTATTGTGTATTTTATTAGATATGCAAAACTAATTCCAGCAGATGGAGTCAATCCTTGGGATAAGTTTATGACCAATCAAATACAAAATTCTATTCCGTTTTTAGTACCAATGTTTATTGTATTAATTACCAGTTTAATTATTCAGGTTGAACATAAATCATCAGGAATAAAACATTTATTTGCATTGCCAATTCCGAAATGGAGTGTGTATTTTAGCAAGCTTTCTATTGTAATTTTCTCTATAATTGCTACTTACATTTATTTTTATTTAGCCATTTTATTTTTTGGAGTCCTATTAGGTGCTTTTCGTCCAGATTTGGCATTTCTAGATTTCCAACCAGATTATTTCAAATATTTAGAGATGTTAGGTACTTCTTTAATTGCATCTTTAGGAATAGTAGGGATACAATTTTGGTTAAGTTTCCGATTTAAGAACTTTATTGTTCCTTTAGCAATAGGAATGACTATGGTAATTCTTGGATTGATTGTAGCACAAGCGCCAGAGTCAATTTATTTCCCATATTCGTTTAATATTCTATCCATTTCTTTAGGAGAAAATATGCCATTAACTTTTGGATTTTCTACCGTTACTGTTTATAGTATTTCTTGCTTTTTGCTAACAGCAATTTTAGGATACTTAGACGTTAGAAGATTAAATATAAAATAACTAAAAGTACTAAAGGGAAAAAGAAAATAAGTTCGCTTATTAAAACCCAAAGACTAAAAATAACCCATTGGAATGTGTTCATTTTAATGGGTTTTTCTTTGTAAATTTTTTCCTCTAATTCTTTGATTGATAATTGAAGTAATTCATCTTTTGTTAATTGTAAATCTACAATTCCGTGGCATTGCAACCCCGCTTTATATCCGTTAAAGATTTCTTTTGGATAATTGAGAAGTCCAAAACCCATAGCCCACAAACTCATAAGTCCAACCGGAATTTGTTTCCATAAACCTGTTGCAACTTCCCATCCAGAAATAAATGATTCTCCTTTCCAACTAGTATCGCAATTGTATAGAATATGCTGGATATCATGAATATGAATTAGGTCTTTTCGAAGTTGAGAATTGGGTAAAGTCAATGAGAAAAATCTAAATTTTAATTGAAAAGTATTCTCGTTAATACCTCCATTTTTTGGCAATTCGTTTTTTGTGTAAAATTGTTCTAAAGCTTGTGCTACTGTCATTGGTGTAAAATTATAACACAAAGATATTGGCTAGTTATTGTAGTATTCTTGATAATTGTCAATAAATTATTTAGCTCTAATTCTACTAAAAGTTTCAGCAGTCATTCCTAAAAAAGAAGCAATATGTTTTGAAGAAACTCTCTGAAAAAGTGAAGGCTTTTTTTCTAATAATATTTGATAACGTTCTTGTGCTGTGTGCAATTGTAAATCATCAATTCGTTCTACCAAATCCATATAAATTTGTTGTAAAAACAATCTACCAAAACGTTCAAATGTTGGATTGTTGTCAAACAAGCTTTCTAAATCAGCATGAGCAATCTTAAAAACTTCTAGGTCTTCTAAAGCTTCAATATTGTACTTGCTTTTTTTACGTTGAATAAAACTGTCAATTGTTGTGATGCTTTCTTGTTCAGCAGAAAAATGAACAGTAATGTCTTTATCTTCTTTATAATAAAACACCCTTGCAATACCAGAAGTAATAATATACATATGATTACAAACATTGCCCGCTTCATGAAGAATATGATGCTTGGGATATTTTTCAAAAGTCATGATTTGCTCAAAAGCTTTTGCTAATTCTGGATTTTCTAAAAGAAAAGAAGCATTGGTTTCTAAGAAGTTATTCATGATTGTATTTGTAATAATTCATCCACAAACCAACGGGTATTAGACAACCTCGGAATTTTATGTTGGCCGCCTAGTTTTTGTTTTTGTTTTAGCCAATTGTAAAACAAACCTTGTTCTGCTACATTAATTTTTGGCATTGCTAAGGTCATATTTTGATAACGTTTGGCCTCATAATCTGAGTTGATAGCTTTTAAAGCATTGTCAAGTAATTCTGTAAAATAGGCGATGTTCTCCGGGGCTTTTTTAAATTCTATAATCCATTCATGACCACCATTGGAATCTGCAGACATAAAAATAGGGGCTACCGTATAATCAGTTATTGTTGCATTGGTTTTTTGGCAAGCGAGTTTTAACGCTTCTTCTGCATTTTCAATAATAAGCTCTTCGCCAAAAACATTGATAAAATGCTTAGTTCTACCTGTAATTTTAATACGATACGGTTTTAAAGAAGTAAATTTAATCGTATCTCCGATTAGGTAACGCCATAAACCACCATTGGTGGTAATTACTACAGCATAGTTCACATCTTTTTTTACTTTAGAAAGTGGAATTGCTGTTGAGTTTTCTCCATCATAACTACTCATCGGAATAAACTCATAAAAGATTCCGTAGTCTAACATTAATAGTAATTCTTGTGAATTATTACGGTCTTGAATAGCAAAAAAACCTTCAGAGGCATTATAAGTTTCGTAGTATTTAAAATCATTTTTTGGGATCAACTTTTTATACTGCTCTCTATATGGATTAAAGTTTACGCCACCATGAAAATATACTTCTAAGTTTGGCCAAACTTCTAAAATATTGTCTTTACCAGTTTTTTCTAACACTCTATTTAACAATACAAGCATCCAACTTGGTACGCCAACTAAACTAGTAATGTCTTCATGAATGGTTTCTTCAATTATCGCTTCCATTTTTGTTTCCCATTCACTCATCAAAGCTACTTCCATACTTGGAGCAGAACTGAAGTCGGCCCAAAAAGGAAGATTCTCTGTGATTATTGCTGAAAGATCTCCAAAATAAGAATTGTTATCCTCATAAATAGCAGTGCTACCTCCTAATTTTAGTCCTTTTCCAGTAAATAATTTAGTGTCTTCATTATTATTGATATATAAACACAACATGTCTTTACCTGCTTTCATATGACAATACTCTAAGGCTTCATCACTAACAGGAATAAATTTACTTTTTGCATTGGTAGTTCCACTAGATTTAGCAAACCACTTAATAGGAGTTGGCCAAAATAAATTTTGTTCTCCTTTTCTACAACGTTCAATTAAAGGTTCTATGCTTTCGTATTTCTGAATAGGAACAACGTTGGTGAAATCTGTATAATCTCGAATCGAAGAAAAATAATGAGTCTTACCAAACTCGGTGTTTTTAGCCGTATTTAATAATTTAAACAGTAATTCTTCTTGAACATCTAACGGATATTTTAAAAATAACTCTATCTGATGTTTACGCTTCTTTAAAAACCACGAGATAATTGAATTTACTAAAGGGAACGCCATTGGTTTAGTTGCATTGTTAAATTATAATTGTAAAATTCTTAAAACTTACAGAATTATAGTAAGTTTGTTTGTTAAGTATTCACAACGAGTTAAAATTACTAAATTCTTTTTATGAAATATCAAGGAGTTTTAAAAAAAATGCCCACAGAAAATTTAGAAACAGTACAGTACTATTTAGATATGGAAACTGATTTCTTGCATGTTAATCAATTATTGGGGAAAACCATTGAAATGACTTTTGAAAAATACGAATGTCTAAGCTGTCATTTAAACAAGCAAATTTACCGTCAAGGGTTTTGTAAAAGCTGTTTTTTTGAAACACCAAATGCCGGAGATTGGATTATGAGACCAGAATTAAGTAAAGCACATTTGGGAATTGAAGATCGCGATTTGGAGTACGAGAAAAAGGTACAACTACAACCGCATATTGTATATTTAGCAAATTCTAGTAATGTAAAAGTTGGGGTGACTCGTAAACAACAAGTGCCAACACGTTGGATTGATCAAGGTGCTCATGAAGCTATAGAAATTGTGGAAGTGCCAAACCGATATTTAGCCGGAATAACAGAAGTTGCTTTAAAAGAACATGTAGCCGATAAAACGAATTGGCGTAAGATGTTAAAAAACGATATAGAAGATGAAAATTTGGTGGATTGGCGAAATAGATTATCAGCTTATATTCCAGAAGAAGTAAAAGAATACTTTATAGAGAATAATACAGAAACTCAATTGCAGTTTCCTGTAAGTCAATATCCAGAAAAACCAAAGAGCTTAAATATTGTCAAAGAACAATCGTATTCAGGAAAATTAGTTGGAGTTAAAGGGCAATACTTGATTTTTGAAGATCAAACAGTTTTTAATGTAAGAGCCAATGAAGGGTTGGTTGTTGGGATTAATGTAAGTATATAATACTTACTTTTGAGTAGAGTTGAAAAATCTTTTTCTAGCAAAGACAAATAAAAATAGAACAAATGAACCACAAATTAAAAGTAGCTTTAGCACAGATTTCTCCAGTTTGGTTAGACAAAGAAAAAACCATTCTGAAAATAGAAAAAACAATTAAAGATGCTGCACAAGAAGATTGTGAGTTGATTGTTTTTGGAGAAGCATTGTTGCCAGGTTATCCATTTTGAATTAACTAATGGAGCCAAGTTTAATTCAGATGTGCAAAAAGAGATTCATGCGCATTATGTACGTAATTCAATAACTATAGAAAAAGGTGAATTAGATGCTATTTGTACGCTTGCAAAAGAGCATCAAATAGCTATTTATTTAGGGATTATGGAACGCGCCCAAAATAGAGGAGGTCATAGTATTTATGCTTCATTGGTATATATTGATCAAGAAGGAAACATAAAATCTGTACATAGAAAATTACAACCAACTTATGAAGAGCGTTTAACTTGGGCTCCAGGAGATGGAAACGGACTACAAGTACACCCGTTAAAAGAGTTTACCGTTGGAGGTTTGAATTGTTGGGAAAATTGGATGCCTTTACCCAGAACAGCATTGTATGGTTTAGGAGAAAACTTACATATAGCTGTTTGGCCAGGAAATGATTTTAATACGAAAGATATTACACGTTTTATAGCAAGAGAATCACGTTCGTATGTGATTTCTGTTTCTAGTTTAATGAAGAGATTAGATTTTCCTGCAGATACACCACATCTTGATAAAATTTTAGAGCAAGCTCCAGAAACATTAGCCAATGGAGGTTCTTGTATCGCTTCACCAGATGGAGAATGGTTGGTAGAACCTGTACTTCATAAAGAAGGATTAATTATAGAAACTTTAGATTTTAATCGTGTATTAGAAGAGCGTCAAAATTTTGATCCTGTTGGACATTACTCACGTCCAGATGTGACCAAATTACAAGTAAATAGAGAGCGACAAAGCACGGTTTCTTTTGATTAAAAAAGTGGTTTTGTAGATTTTCTTTCTACAATATCTGTTTTTATAACTATAGTTTCGTTTTGCTGTTCTTCTTTGGGTTTTTGAAGTTTGTTAATTAGTCGTTCTGCTGCCGCTGCACCCATTTGTTCGCCGTGTTGACTAACAGTAGTAAGTTTAGGACTAGAATGCCTTGCTAAAATTCCGTTAGAAAAAGCAATTACAGAAAAATCATCTGGAACTTTATGCCCTTTTCTAATAGCAACTTTCATCGCTGCAATGGCAGAAGATTCATCTGTAGTAATAACTCCATCAATATCTAGTTTGTTAAAAATAGGGGTTAATACATTTTCATATTCTTTGTAATCATCTTCTTTAATATTGATGATGTATTCTGTGTTTACAGGAATATTTTCTTTTTCTAATCCTTTAATATATCCTTGATGTCTAAGTCTACCAATATTTAAATGACTTAAGGTAGAAATGAAAGCAATCTTTTTATGACCTGTCTTAGATAAATGTTGTACAGCACTAACAGCACCATCAAAATCATTGGTAATAATTTTGTCACAATCAATGCTATCTGCTACTCGATCAAACATTACAATTGGGATTCCACCATTTATAGTATTCTTAAAATGTCGGTAGTCTTTTTCAATTTCTGTTTGCTCTGCCATAGAAAGAATAATGCCGTCTATACTTCCGTTAGAAAGCATTTCTAAGGTTTCAGACTCTTTTTCAAAAGATTCATTAGAAATACAAGAAATGATTTTATAGCCTCTTTCATTAGCAACTTTTTCTACGCCTTTAAATACTTGAGCAAAAAAGTAATTTAACATATTCGGAATGATGATTCCAATCGTTTTTGTTTTTCTATTCTTTAAACTTAAGGCATTAAAGTTTGGTTTGTAGTTATTCTCTTTAGCAAATTTTTGGATTTTTTCTTTGGTGCTTACACTTATTTCATAGCTGTCATTCAGCGCTTTAGATACCGTGGAAATTGATACGTTAAAGTGGTGTGCTATGTCTTTTATGGTAAGTTTTTTCATAGATAAAAATTGTACGACAAAATACAAAAAAATGCTTACTTAGCATCAGTGCTTAATTTTAAGGTTGTTTTAAAAAACAACTCCCAAATTAAATAGCCATAAACAATAAGGTATTCCAAACTTACTAACCAAAGATTTTCTTTGTAAACTTCATTAGAATATGCTGCGTAACTTAATAAAATAGTTACACTCCAAACAATTGGAAATCGATATTTTGTAAATACAGAGAGTAAAATTAAACTTGCTAAATACCATGGATGCATAGTAGTTGTAGTAAAATAGTAAAAAGACAAAGCAAAAAGAAAGGCAGTGATTAGTTGTTTTGGATTAGAATTTTTTCTGAAAAAAGTAATAAAACCAACGAAAAGTATGGTTAAAACAGGAATGATTTTTCCAATAACGGCAATTTCATTATAGCCTCTAAATAGATATCCAATTTCTCTAAAGACGTAATAAAAACTAGCATTAAACTCAAAATTACGAAACCATAAACCCACAGAATTGCTATAATTATTAATTAGTTCTGTAGAATAAAAAGGTAAAAATAGAAGTAGAGTAGTACCCAATACGATAGTATAAAAAGCAATTAAGCTGCTAAGTGATTTTATATTAATTTTAGGGAGTTTTAAATTGATAGTTTTAGAAAAATCTTGTTTGATGAACCATTGAAAAAACAAAGGTAAAAACAGAAAAGGAATCAATTTTACTGAGATTGACAAAGCCAATAGAATGGCAGCCCAAATCCAACGTTGTTTGAATAACAAATACAGTGACCAAATAAAAAAGAGAAGCATTACAGGTTCAAAATGTAAATTTCCTGTAAGTTCAATAATAATAAATGGGTTTAAAGCATACCAAAAAATGGTGGCTGTAGGTATTTTTAACAGTTCAAGTATTTTTTTTCCAAAATAGATTATCCCAATATCAGCAAAAATAATTAGTAAGCGTAAAACAACCACAGAACCTAAAATACTTTTGCTAGAAAAGATTGCTGCAATTAAAAAACACAATTGATTTATTGGTGGGTAATTGGTATAGTGACTTCCATTCAATTCTCCCATCCCATTATACAAAGCTGTTGCTTCATGTACAGGATATATATGCTGATTGATAAAATTTTCTGGTAGATATAAATAAGGGTTTAACCCTTCTAAAATCATTCTTCCATCCCAAATAAATCGATAAAAATCTTGTGATAAATTAGGTGTAGCGAACAAAAAAACCAATCGAAATAAAATAGATATATTAAAAAGTAGTTGCTCGTTTTTGAAATGATATTTTAATAAATAAAAGAAGCTTCCAAATAGTAAAATATAGCTTCCTAAAAATTGATAAAATTGTGTGCGTTCTAAAAAATAGGCGAAGAAAAAATACAAAATGATTGTACTAGAAGTTAGTACATATACATAATTATTTTTTTGAGTGCCAATCATTAAGCTTTTGAGAAAATAGATTTAAAAAAGACATAGCCAAAACCTAAAAATAACATTAAATGAAATGGAAACAAACCAAAATCTCCTACTTCATTTCCATTTTCAACCACAAAAGCACTATACATTCCAAAAACAAAATACAAGGCTAATGCACCTTCAATAATTACATTAATAGATATTTTTTTACGAATATAAATATTGTTTTTCCAGCTATCTTTTAAGTTTTTAATATTAAATTTTGGCGTTCTAACAAATTCACTTTTTTTACCTAAATGTCCTTCAATCACAGCGATGGTATTGTGTAGAGAAAACCCCATTGCTATAGAAAAGAACGTAAAAAACATTCCGATATACTTTAAGAAGTTTTTAAATCCACCGCCATAAATATTTTTATACATATACCAATAGCAAATGAAAAAGATGATAGAGCTAATTACAAAAAAACTCATCATGTAAAAGTAATTTTTCAATTCTGGATTTTGATTTTTAATATACAGCATTGGGATGCTTAATATTCCAACAATTAGAACATTCATAAACATGGTGCTGTTTAATAAATGTAATAAACCGTGAATTTTAGACTTAAAGCTCAAATGTTTGTTTTGAATAATTCTTTTAGCCATTTTTTGAAAGTTTTCTGCACCACCTTTGTTCCAACGAAATTGCTGCGATCTAGCAGCACTAATAACCACAGGTAATTCTGCTGGAGTTTCTACACGTTCTAAATACTTAAACTTCCATTTTTTTAATTGAGCTCTATAACTTAAATCTAAATCTTCGGTTAAGGTATCTCCTTCCCAATTTCCGGCATCATAAATACATGTTTTTCGCCATATTCCAGCTGTACCATTAAAATTGATAAAATGACCTTTGGTATTTCTACCTACTTGTTCTAAGGTAAAATGTGCATCTAAAGCAAAGGCTTGTATTTTAGTAAGCGTAGAGTAGTTCCTGTTGATGTGGCCCCAGCGTGTTTGTACTACACCAATTTCTGAGTTTTTAAAATAAGGAACGGTTTCTAAAAGCCAGTTTTCTTTAGGTAAAAAATCGGCATCAAATATAGCAATAAACTCACCTTTGGCTTTTTCTAATCCTTCTTTTAATGCTCCAGCTTTAAATCCTTCTCTATTACTTCTTCTTATGTGTTTGATATCAATTCCTTGAAGTTTTAGACTTTCTATTTGTTGCGCTGTAGTGTTTACAGAGTCATCGGTAGAATCATCTAAAACTTGAATTTCTAATTTGTCTTTTGGATATTTTAATTTGACAATGTTATTAAGTAAACGTTCCATTACATAACGCTCATTATATATTGGAAGTTGAATCGTTACTAAAGGTATTTCTTCTGAATTTTTAAAGTCAAACTTTTCACATTGCTCTTCTTTTTTTTGTGCGCTTAGATAATTAAAAAGCAAATTTAATTGCGCTACTGCATACATAAATATGAGAATTAATGCAATAGAATAAATTGTTATGATACTGTATTCAAGAACCATTTATTTAAAACTGTATTTAAAAATCCAACCCAAAATTTTAATACCTGCCATAATGCTACCTTTTACAGTTCCAGAAACCTTAGAAACACCAATTCTGTTTCTGTATTTCATAGGAACTTCTACATATGTTAATTTTTGTTTTAATGCTTTTAACTGCATTTCAACAGTCCATCCATAGGTTTTGTCTTCCATATTTAAAGCTACTAATTTTTCATATTTTATCGCTCTAAATGGACCTAAATCTGTGAATTTTGCTCCAAAAAACAATTTCATTAAAAATGTAGCTAACCAATTTCCAAAAACTTGTTGTGGAGTCATAGAACCTTGCTCACGTAGTCGTTGTACTCTTGCTCCAATTACAAAATCAATGTTATCTTTAATAATAGGATTTACAATGTCTATTAATTGCTCAGGATAATCTGAATAATCACCATCTAAAAAAACAATAATATCTGGAGCTGTTGCTTGTTTAGAAACATAATCCATTCCTTTTAAACAGGCATATCCATATCCTTTGTTTTTTTCTTGTAAAACAGTAGCGCCAGCATTTTTAGCATTTTTTTCTGTATTGTCTGTAGAGTTGTTACTTACAACAATAATTTCATCTACAATACTTGGAATATCTTGTATTACATTGGCAATAGAATCTTGCTCATTGTATGCGGGGATAATTACTTTAATTCGTTGACTCATTAGTATAAATCGGACAAGCTATTTTCTTTTTTAAAAGACTTTATGTCTGTCCACTCTTTTATTTTTTTGTCGTTATGATATTTTTCTGCTTTTATTACTTTTTTACGAGAATAATGAAAGCAAAACCCATTTTTTAGGTTGTTTTTATATTGACATTTATAGTTTATGATTCCTTTATTAGTATAAAATATCCACCAATTATTTTTACTTCCATTTTTAAAATGTCCTTCTTGCTCTTTGGTAGTATTCTCACGGTAAAAATACCAATATTTTGTTGGTTTGTGGTTTTTAAAATGTCCTTCTTTTTGCAATTTTCCATTTTGATGATAAAATTTCCAATAACCATTTTTAAGTCCATCTTTTAGCCATCCTTCTTCTTTTAATTGCCCATTTTTATAGTATGATTTATGGTATTTTTTTTGAGCATTTAAACTAAGAGCAAAGAGAAAGAATCCTAACAGAAAAAAGTGTTTGTGAAACATTATTTATCGTTTACTAGTTTCATTAAATCAATATCATTACCTAATAAAACATCTGTTGGATTGATACGTCCTTTTTCTGGTCCGTTTTCTAATTTTAAAACCCCACGTGGACAAACAGCAGAACAAACTCCACAACCTACACAACTTGATCGAACAATATTTTCTCCTTTTTGAGCATAAGCTCTAACATCAATTCCTTGTTCACAATAGGTAGAACAGTTTCCGCACGAAATACATTGTCCTCCATTTGTAGTAATTCTAAAGCGAGATTTAAAACGTTGAACCAATCCTAAATAAGCAGCTAAAGGACATCCAAATCGACACCAAACTCTGTTTCCGAAAATTGGGTAAAAACCTGTACCGATTACTCCGGCAAACCAAGCACCAATTAAGAAGCTATAAGTGTCTTTTATCCATTGAGAATTGATACCTAAAAAGGATTGTGCTCCTGTGAAATAACAATACAAAGTAACTATTGTCATGACTAGAGAAAAGACTAAAACACCATGTATTAACCAACGTTCTAACTTCCATGCTTTTAAAGACTTGTCTGAATGTTGTCTATAAGGGTCTCCTAAAGTTTCTGCCAATCCACCACAGCCACAAACCCAAGAACAGTACCATCTTTTTCCGAAGAAATAAACCATTACAGGAACAATGACTAAAGTTAAAACGATTCCCCAAACCAAAATAAACAAACCTATTGCACCGCTGTTTGTTAGATTTTCAATATTCCAATCAAAGAAAAAATCATAGTCTAACGGAAAAGCATTTTTAAAATCGTATCCAGGCATGTTTAGGCTTGCCATAATTTCTGGAATTAGAAAAGCAAATACAATTTGAAAGAATAAGACAGAAGTAGTTCTTATTACTTGGTATTTATTATGTCTGTATTTGATGTACATTCTCATTGCCATCACAATCATAATCACACAGTATAAAAAACCATAAACAAACCATTGAGAAGCATCACCACCATTTAAGCTTCTGCTTATTGGATCAAAAATAAAGGTCCAATTAACTACATAATCCGGCATAAAATATAGTAACAAGTAAAATCCAACTAGATAAATTAAAACCAGCCAAGCTATCAGTCCTCTATTGGTACTCGATTCTAAATAAATACCATTGTTTTTGATACCTGCATTACCCAATAATACGTAGTTAGGTAAAATAAAAAGTAGTCCACCAATGATTCCTAACCCAAAGGTTAACCACCAATACAAGCCTGCATTTTCTTTGGTTGGGCCTTTGCCAGCAATTTTAGCCAATTCGAAACTTAAAGTGTGCGGTTTTCCATAAATTTTATATTGGTATTGTTGCCCTTTTTTATCCCAGTTTTTTTCTGCATCGTATTTTGCAATCAAAGCATCATAGTGATCATTAGATACTTTATAGGCGTTTCTTACACGACTTGAAAATTCAAAAATGCTTAAATTTTGAGTGGTAACAACTGCTTTTTTAAGTTCTTCTTTAATTAGCTCATTTTTATAGTTTTTATTTTTGATAAAAGTATCTAACTGAGCTTCAGTAAGGTTAAATGAACCAGAAAAAATGGTTCCTGTAAAAATGAGAAGTCCAGTGATAAAAACGACTAAACCAGTATATTTAATTCCTTTCATTGAGTTAAATTTTATAATTCACAGTAACAATGTTTACAACTAGAATTGCTATGTGATATGTAATGTATTTTATACGCTAAAAATTCGTTTCCAGCTTTTCTTTTTTAATTGGATATTGGTATTGTTTTCTTGATTGAATTTTGCAACGATTTCTGCTTCGTGTAATTTGTAAAATTCTGGATCAAAATTGGCATCAGCTAAATGTTCTAAAACATAATCAACAGTTTTCTTTTCATTTAAAACACGATCAAAGAAGTTATGCCTCATACGTATCCCGAAAGTATTAATGCCAATAAACTCTCTGGTGTTTTTATCATAGTTTATATGAATACACTTCTTGCCATCTTTGTGTTCCCAATAAAAACGAGCTTCATTTTCTTTTGTTTGTGCCCAAACCCATCCGTAAGTTTGATATTCAATATCTATAAACTTTGCAGAGTTAAACCAATGTCCAGGTTTGTAAGCAATTTTGTTTCCGCAAATTGTTTGTGCTACCGTTTCTCCCATCATTCTACCAGTATACCAAACAGCTTCTATAGGTCTTCTTTGTCCAATAGCTTCGTGTTGTTCTGCACAATCTCCAATAGCATAAATATTTTCAATATTGGTTTCTAAAAAGCGATTTACTTTTACACCTCTTCCTGTTTCAATATCAGAATCTTTTAAAAAGTCAATATTAGGAGAAACACCAGCAGTTAAACCAACAACATTACATGCTATTTCTTCTCCTGTTTCTGCAATTACTACAGATTTTACACCGCCAATATCATCTGATTTAATTTCTTTTAGATTTACACCAAGTCGTAAGTCGATATGATTATTTCTAATTTCTCTATTGATTAGTTCAGATTCTCCTTGTGGCAAAACACCATTCCAAAAACTTTCTTCTCTTACTAAAAAAGTAACTGGAATATTTCTACTGTGTAGCATTTCTGCAAGTTCAATTCCGATAAGACCACCGCCAACAATTACAGCACGTTTACAAACCTTGTTATTTGGAGCATATTTTTCTAAGTTTTCTAAATCTTGTTTATGATACATGCCCATTACTCCATTTAAATCTTGACCTGGCCAACCAAACTTATTAGGTTTAGAACCTGTAGCGATAATCAACTTGTCATAAGCCAAAGTTTCTCCATTACTAAACTCAATTTTATTAGCATCAGAATGAACTTTAGAGACAAAACCTTTTTTTAGTTGAATGCGATTCTTTTTCCAAAACCAAGGTTCATAGGGCTGTGTATGTTCAAATTTCATATGTCCCATATAAACATACATTAATGCGGTTCTCGAAAAGAAATAATCGGTTTCTGCCGATACGATTGTAATTTCTTTATCAGAGTTTTTTCTAATATGTCTGGCTGCTGTAACACCAGAAATACCATTTCCTATAATAACAATGTGCTCCATAATTTTGTTTGTTGGCTATTCTGTCGAGAGGAAAGTTACAAACTTAATTAGAGAAATTAATTTAGAATGATTATAGATAATTTTTGTTTTTATGCATTTGTAAGTAGTTGGTATTCTATAACGACTCAATGCGAAATTGAAAAAATACAAATCATCAAAAACAAAAAAATGGACTCAAAAAAATTAGTAGTAGCTATCTTGTTATTGTTTATTGCTCAAGTGGGATATTCTCAAGATGACGACACGACAACACAAAGTAATATTCAGACATATACTCCATCAAAACTTTTAAATAAAGGACAATGGGATATTAAATGGTTTAATAATTTATATACAGAAACTAAGTTTGCAAACAGTAGTGGAACTAGTCTAAGTAAAGCAAGAGAAAATTATTTTACTTCTACCATTGAAGCTTTTACTGGTGTTTCTGAGAATAATAGAATAAATATTGGAGCAATTGTAGAAATACGCTCAAATACAAATGGAGGAAGACAAGCATTGTCTGTTTTTAGCTTAAAAGACGATCCAAGTTCAGAAAGAAAAGGGATAACTTCAATTGCTCCGGCAATTAAATTTCAGCCTTTTAGAAATATTGGGAATTTTTCTATCCAAACAGCAGTTCATATTCCTTTGGTAAAGAATGAAACAGAAAATGGTGTCTTTTTAGATCAAACTGCTTGGACTTTTCAAAACCGTTTTTTCTATGATTATTCTTTTAGCAGCGAGTGGCAATTATTTGCAGAGTTAAATACAGAATATAATTTTGGTGATAAAGCTAGTTTTGCGAATAATACATTTGTATTTGCACCTGGGTTATTTTTAAGCTATTTCCCAAGTTCAGATTTTACAATCTTAGGATTGGCACAGCATTTACAGCGTTTTGGAGATTTTACACAAGATTTTACAGCTTTAGGATTTGGAGCTAAATATCAATTATCTAGCATTTTAAATATAGAAACTATTTATACCAATTTTGTTAGAGGAACCAATAATGGATTGGGACAAACTTTTAACATAGGTTTGAGAGCCTTGTTTTAAAAAAATAATTACTTTAGAAGCTATGAAAGTCCATAATGGATTATTCAGTATATAAAAATAATACCTGTTTTTAATTAAGGTTAAGGTGATTACAGGTAATCAATTTTAAATAGATGAATAAGTGGTTCGTTTTTCTTGGTTTAATTCTTAGTTGTATTTCTTGTAAAGGGCAGCAACAGCAAAAGATTAACGGCATAAGTTTCGTAGCTTCTAATACTGCTATAAATGAAGAACATGTAAAACCTGTGTTGGAAGTAAATGGGAATTTTGTAGCCTTGATGCCTTTTGGTTTTATCAAAGACTTAAAAAATCCAAATGTACAGTATAGCGAGAAAAGACAATGGTTTGGGGAAACCAGAAAAGGACTAGAACATTATGCAAAGGAGTTTCAAAAGACCAAAGTAAAGATAATGGTGAAACCCCAAATTTGGGTTTGGAGAGGTGAATATACAGGCCTCATTGAAATGAATTCTGAAGCTGATTGGAAAACCTTAGAAGATTCGTATAGTACCTTTATTTTAGATTTTGCAGAAGTAGCCCAAAAAATCAATGCAGATATTTTATGTATCGGCACAGAATTAGAAAAGTTTGTAGCTAAAAGACCTAAGTATTGGAGTCGTTTAATTGCAAAAATAAGAGCAATTTACAAAGGGAAATTAACCTATGCAGCCAATTGGGATGAATTTAAAAGAGTGCCTTTTTGGAAGCAATTAGATTATATTGGAGTTGATGCATATTTTCCTTTGAGTGATCAAAAAACACCAACTATTGCTGAGTTTGAAAAAGGGTGGCAACCACATAAAAAAGAAATCAAAAGAATTCAGCAAGAACATAATAAACCTATTTTATTCACAGAATATGGGTATAGAAGTGTTGATTTTAACGGGAAAAAACCTTGGGAATCGAACCGGATAAAAGGGAGTGTTAATTTATTAGCGCAAAAAAATGCTACACAAGCACTTTACAATCAATTTTGGAAAGAAGATTGGTTTGCAGGTGGATTTATTTGGAAATGGTTTACCAATCATACAAAGGTTGGCGGTGAAAATAACAATCGATTTACACCTCAAAACAAACCTGCTCAAGAATTAATAAAAGAATTATACGGTTTACACTAAAACATGATAAATGTCGTTCTTTTTCAGAAGATTAGCTGGTAACTTTGTTTAAAACCAAAATTTATCACATCATGAAAAAAATAATTGTACCTGTAGATTTTTCAACACATTCAGAATATGCATTAAAAGCAGCAGCAAAGCTAGCAAAGAAAAACAATGCCGAAATTTTAGCATTACATATGTTAGAAATTGGTGGTGTAACCATGTCAGAAAGTGCTATGCAACTTAAAGAAATGACCATTTTTCATTTAAAGCTTGCAGAGAAGAATTTTAAAAGTTTTTTGAAGAAGGATTATTTAAAAGAACTAAAAGTAACTCCAGTTATAAAACATTTTAAAGTTTTTAGTGAGGTAAATACGGTAGCAGAAGAGCAAGGCGCAGATATGATTGTAATGGGATCTCATGGAAGTAGCGGGTTTAAAGAAATGCTTATTGGATCAAATACAGAAAAAGTAGTAAGAAATGCAACGGTGCCTGTATTGGTAATAAAAAAAGAACAGCCAAGTTTAACTTTTGATGATATTGTTTTTGCCTTGGATTTTTCTGAAGAAAGTATTGAAGCCTATCAAAGAGCAATAAAATTATTAGAAAGTATGGCTAATAATGTACATTTAGTACATATCAATACGCCATATAGCGATTTTATGAGCTCTGCAGAAATAGAAGGTAAAGTGGTTAATTTCTTGCAAAAAGCAGAAGGAAACTTAAATAAATTGAATACAATTAACTATGTTGCAGATTATACCATAGAAAAGGGTATTTTTAATTTTAGTAATGTAGTTGGTGGTGATCTAATTGCAATGATTACCCATGGTAGAAAAGGTTTGGCGCATTATTTTACAGGAAGTGTTTCTGAAGATATCACCAATCATGCTACCTTGCCAGTGATGACATTTAAAATGTAATTAAATAGATGATAAAAAGATTTTTTTGTGTATTTGTTTTAGTAATAAGTATAGGATGTACTAAAGAAAAAGCGATTGTAAACCCTGCAAATTTACAGGAATATTTAAATATTAATTCTGGACTTATTGTAGATGAGGTGATAGCTTGTGCTGCAAGTGATGAGTTTGATACTTCTAAATCTTATATATTTTATTATCCTGTGCCAGGAGCAACTGAAATTCAATATTTTGAAACAGAAAATATTCAAGCAGATTCAAATGATTTTTCCAATTACACAAAAAAAGAATTACCTAAAGAAGGTGTTTTTAATGGTTATTTAGAACGATTTGTTAAAAATAGTACACAAGAAGTTTGGGCGATGGTTACTTACAAAACCAATGGGAAAATACACAAGTCTAATCCTATTAAACTGAAACATCAGACCAAACCAACTGAATGGACTACCAATGTAAGTATAGATTTAACAGAAAAGACCTCGCCAAAGTTTTCTTGGAATGATGGTGCTGTAAAAGAAAATGCAATCTATTTTCAAGTAGTTACAGATCAAAATAATGATTTACTTTCTGGAACATATACTTATGATAAATGGTTTCAGTATTACGAATTAGGTAATGTTGTGTTGAATGTTACAAGAGAGACTCCGCCAGATTTAATCCTTGGAAATGAATATAATTTTGTAATGATGGGTGTAAGTTTAGATAATTGGGTAAATTTGGTTATCATAAACAAGTTTACACCTTAATAATGAAACAACTATTTCTATCTGTTCTTCTTGTGTTATCTTGCTGTTTTGCAAGTTATGGACAAGAAAAAACAATAGTTTCCATTCAAATCAACGGACTAAAAAAAACGAAACCTTCTTTTGTTAAATCATTTTTTAAAACTAAAGTTACAGCAACATTAGATTCTACTATTTTAGAAAAAGATATCATTAGATTAAAGAGGTTGCCTTCAATTTCTCATGCTTATTATAAGATCAAAACTACTGATGATGGGAGTTATGAGGTCAATTATTTTTTAGAAGAAAATAGAACCTTAATTCCGGTTGTAAATTTTTGGACTACAACCAATAAGCAATTTGCTTATAAGTTAGGTTTGTATGAATATAATTTTTTAGGGAAAAATATAGCTGTTGGAGGATATTATCAAAACAACGGGTATCATTCGTATGAACTTAATTTTAGAGCTCCTTATTTGTTTTCGAATAAATGGGGAATGTCTGTAAATCATTTGAATTGGACCAGTGAAGAGCCGCTATACTTTAATGCAGGATCTGCTAATTATAAGTACCAAAACATTTCTTTTGAAACCATGTTATTGTACGAAGCCAATCTTCGTAATAATTTTGAGTTAGGAGTTAATTTTTTTAAAGAAATATACAATTACAAATCTGGAATAACGGGTGCTGGAATTCCGCAAGAGCTCAATGTAAATAAACTCCTATTTAAGTTTGTGTATACTTATAATGATTTGGATTATCATTATCAATATGTAAGTGGGTATAAGAGTCAGTTTTTTGCACAAATGGTTACTACAGAAAATCAGCATCAAGATAACTTTTTTATTGCTTGGAATGATTTCTTTTATTTTAGAAGAATGGGGCCAAAAGGGAACTGGGCCAATCGTTTAAGAGTAGGATTGTCTACTAATAATGAGAGTCCGTTTGCACCATTTGCCTTAGATAATAATGTGAATTTACGTGGCGTTGGTATTTTGGTTGATAGAGGAACAGGAAGTATTGTATATAACACAGAATACAGGTATACTATTTTTGAAAAAGGATCTTTTATATTGCAAAGTAATGTGTTTTCTGATATTGGAACTTGGAGAACTCCAGGAGGAGGTTTTAGTGATTTTTTAAAATCTAAAAATATTCGAGTATTTTCTGGAGTTGGACTTCGAGTAATCAACAAAAAAATATTCAATGCTATTTTTAGAATCGATTATGGATACGAACTAACAAAAGGAAAATCTAAAGGTTTGGTTTTTGGAATTGGGCAGTATTTTTAGTGGATATTATTCTTTTTCTTTTTAATTTTGTGTTTACACTACACAAACATGAGTTATAATCAAAATATCAAAGTTGCAGTTGATGCAGTAGTTTTTGGATATGAATCCAAAAAAAACCTATCTATTTTATTAATAAAAAGAGGAGTAGAACCCTATAAAAATTCTTGGGCATTACCTGGTGGATTAGTCTTGGAGAATGAATCTTTAGAAAATGCTGTACAACGTGAACTATTAGAAGAAACAGGAGTACAGATAGATTATTTAGAACAACTTTACTCTTTTGGTAAACCTGGAAGAGATCCTAGAAATAGGGTTGTTTCAATTAGTTACTTTGGTTTGGTTAGACCTTATCATTTTACTATTAAAGCAGATACTGATGCAGATGAAGTAAAATGGTTTCCTTTAGATGAAATACCAGATTTAGCTTTTGATCATCATGAAATTTTAAAGATGGCAAAAGAGAGATTAAAAGCAAAACTGTTATATCAACCAATTGGATTTGATTTGCTAAGTAAAGAATTTCCATTCTCAGACTTGGAGCATTTATATACAACAATTTTAGAAAGTAATATTGATAGAAGAAACTTTAGAAAAAAGATTTTAAGCTATGGGATTGTTGAAGAAACCAATAAAATTGCTCAATTTGGAACAGGTCGACCAGCTAAGCTATTTAAGTTTAATAAGACTAAATATGATAGTCTAATTAAGAAAGGTTTCCATTTTGAAATAAAGTTTGCGTAAAAAAAAACGCTAAATATTTTTGTGAACTCTAATTATCTTATATATTTGCGTAAAAAAAACACAAATGTATTTAAACTTAGATAATAGCTTTACGCCTTTTGGAGAAGAAAATAATGTTTTTTATACCTCATTCAACTTTACAGGTGGAGAACCTCATATAAAGATTGATAGCGATTTAAAAGGAATTAATGAAGTTACTATAACTACAAGAGTAACTTCATTCAATGACTTTGGGTTATTATTATGCGCGATTGATGCATTGAAAAGAATAAATGTTGATAAAATCAATTTATTTCTACCATATTTTCCAGGAGCAAGACAAGATAGATTAATGAACTATGGAGAGCCATTAACAGTAAAACTATATGCTGATATTTTAAATAATCTTAAATTAAGTCAAGTAATAGTTTTCGATCCGCACTCAGAAGTAACACCAGCTGTTATTAATAATTGTAAAATAATCTCAAATCATCTCTTTATAAAGGAAGTGTTTGATCGAATAGCAAAAGAAACACTTTTAGTGTCACCAGATGGAGGTGCATTAAAAAAAATATATAAAGTATCGGAGTTTTTAGGAGGAATAGAAGTTATAGAGTGTTCTAAGAAACGAAATGTAAAGAATGGAAAACTAGAAGGGTTTAAAGTGTATGCTGAAGATTTAAAAGGAAAGGACTGTATTATTGTTGATGATATTTGTGATGGAGGAGGAACTTTTATTGGATTGGCAAAAGAGCTAAAAAGTAAAAATGTAGGAAATCTATATTTAGCAGTTAGTCACGGAATATTTAGTAAAGGACTAGAAGATTTAAACAAGTATTATGAAAGAATATTTGTTACTAATAGTTTTAAAGATATGGATGGAGTGGAGTTAGTTAATTTAAAAGAACTAATATAATTAAAATGAAGATTGAAGTAACTTATGGTGATATTACTAAAGTAAAAGTTGATGCAATAGTTAATGCAGCAAATACTTCTCTTTTGGGAGGTAGTGGTGTTGATGGAGCAATTCATAGAACTGGTGGAAAAGCAATTTTAAATGAATGCCAAGAAATAAGGAATAAACAAGGGAAATGCAAAGTAGGAGAATCTGTAATTACAACAGCAGGTAATTTACCAGCAAAAAAAATTATTCATACAGTAGGTCCAGTTTATACAAGAGAAGAAAATGCTGAAAAAGAAAATAAGTTGTTAGCTAATTGCTATAAGAACAGTTTAAACTTAGCAAATGAATATAATTTTAAATCAATTGCTTTTCCAAATATTAGTACAGGTATTTATCGTTTTCCAAAACTAAAAGCTGCAGAAATAGCTATAAAAACTGTTCTTGAAAATGCTACTTTAGATAAGGTGATTTTTGTGTGTTTTGATAAAGAGAATTATAAGATATATAAAACAATTTTAGATGAGTAATTTACTAGAAAAGGTATCAGAGGAAATTCATATTATCTGGATGTGTTGGGCTAAAGATTTATTAGAAAATGAAGAAATTTCTGATAATCGTAGAAAAAGATGGGAAGAAGAATGCTTTAAACCTTATATAAACTTATCAACTCAAATGAAAGAGTTGGATAGAAAATTTGCTAGAAGAATATTAAAGATTGTAGAAAATGGATAGTATTAAATATTTAGAAGGAGATGCTACTAAACCAATAGGAGTTGGAAATAAAATTATTGTACATGTATGTAATGATATTGGTGGTTGGGGAAAAGGCTTTGTATTAGCAATTTCAAATCACTGGAAACTTCCTGAATTAAGATATCGAGAATGGTATAATAAAAAAGAGAATTTTACTTTAGGAGAAGTTCAATTTGTCAATGTTGAAGCAGATTTATGGGTTGCAAATTTAATTGGTCAACATAAAATAAGAAAGAACAATTTAGGTGAACCTCCGATTAGATATGAAGCAATTGAAAAAGGAATGAAAAAAATAGTGAAAACGGCAATAGAAATTAATGCTTCTGTGCACATGCCTAGAATTGGTTGTGGCTTAGCAGGAGGGAGATGGGATAAAATAGAGTCAATAATCACAAAAACATTAATAGAAAATAAGATCAAAACGTTTGTTTATGATTATGTAAATAAATAAGAAATGAGTGAAAAAGATAAAAAAAGAATTAGTAAGTTTTTAAGTTTAGTTTTAAGACACAAACCAGAATATATACAGATAAGTTTAGATAAAAATGGTTGGGTAAATATTACGGAACTACTTGAAAAATCAAAAATTAAAAATATTTATTTCTCTAAAGAAGAATTAATAGAAATTGTAAAAACAAATGATAAACAGCGATTTGCTTTAAATGAAAACAATACAATGATTAGAGCAAATCAAGGGCATTCAGTAAAAAATGTTGATTTAGAATTGTTAAAAATCAAACCCCCAACATTTCTTTATCATGGTACTGTAGAATCATTTATTGATTCAATTAATGCAGAAGGTTTGTTAAAAAAAACTAGACAACATGTTCATTTAAGTAATGACATTTCTACAGCAAAAATAGTGGCCAGTAGAAGAGGGAAGCCAATTGTGTTAACCATTAAATCTGAAGAAATGTACATGGAGGGATATACTTTTTTTAAATCAGAAAACAATGTTTGGCTAACTGAATCTGTGCCACCTAAATTTATTATAAAATAATAATGATGAAAAAGATTATACTTAATCCTGAGATATTTTTAATTGAAAATTTCTTTTCTGATGAAGAATGCAATCGATTTTTAAAACAATTCGAGAACCAAAAGTTTGAAGAAGCAAAAATCAATATTAATGGATCTCAAATTATGAATAAAAGAGTTAGAAATAATGATAGAATCCTTTTTTTTGATGAAGACCTTGCAGTTAATTTATGGGGAAAAATAAAAGAATTTATACCTAAGAAGTTGGGAGTTTATAATGCTATTGGTTTAAATGAGATGTTTAGAGTTTACAAATATTCTAAAGGACAACGATTTAAAATGCATATAGATGGATCTTATAAGAGAAATGAAAATGAGTGTAGTTTTTTCTCTTTTTTAATTTACTTAAATGAAAATTTTGAAGGAGGAGAAACAGAGTTTAGGAGAATAACGACTGTAAAACCCAAAAGGGAATGGCACTGGTTTTTCGTCATAAAAATAAGCATGAAGGAAAAGAAGTAAATTCGGGTATTAAGTATGTTTTGAGAACAGATATAATGTTTAAAATGAATTAATAGTGAGAAAAATAGCAATTGGAGGTATTCATGGTGGAATAAAAGCATTAAAACAACTTATAAGAAGAATATCACTTAAAGAAAATGATCAATTGATTTTTTTAGGAGATTATGTTGATGGTTGGAGTGAATCTGCTCAAACTATAGATTTCTTAATGAATTTACAAAGTAAGTATTCATGTATATTTATCAAAGGTAATCATGATGTATACTGTGAGAAATGGTTGCAAAATGGAGAAAAACCTCAGAAATGGCTAAGTCATGGAGGAAAAAGTACTATTAGAAGTTATCGTGATTACTCCTCAAAGCAAAAAATGATTCATTTAAACTTTATTAAGTCTATGAAATATTATCATATTGATGGAGATAATAGATTATTCATTCATGCTGGATTTACATCTATGCATGGACCATCAAAAGAAGTGTATGAATCAAATTATTGTTGGGATAGAACTCTTTGGGAAATTGCTTTAGCGACAGATGAAAAAATACCTAAATCTTCTTTGTTTTTTCCTAAAAGATTAAAATTATTCAAAGAAATATATATAGGTCATACTCCAACTACAAACTATAACTCTGATATTCCAATGAGAAAAATCAATGTTTATAATGTTGATACAGGAGCTGCTTTTAAAGGGAAAATTTCTGGAATTGATATCAGCACAAAAGAAATTTTTCAAAGTGATAGGGTTCAAGTATTTTACCCAGAAGAAAAAGGAAGAAACTAATAAATCATGAAAGTATTAATATACATATTAGCCATAATTTTTATTGTATTTCTTATTATTTATGTTAAGTACTTTGTGTTCTTTAAGTTTAATAAAGAGAAAAGTTAAATTATCTCTTTTAAATTAAAACATTTGTTCTTTGTTAATGTTTTTATTTTCAGTGTTATATGTTGTTTTTTGTGATAAAATAAAAAGTATGTGTTTTTTTTACGCAAATTATTTTGGTGAGTGATTTTTTATACATATGTTTGTGTAAAAATAACGCAAAATAAATTATTATGATAAATCCATTATTATTCACAGACGGTTATAAAGTAGATCATAGAAGACAATATCCAGATAAAACAACTTTAGTTTATTCGAATTGGACACCAAGAAAAAGTAGGATTGAAGGAATAAATGAAGTTGTTCTTTTTGGGCTACAATATTTTATTAAAAAATATATAATAGAGGATTTTGAGAAAAATTTTTTCAATCAACCAAAAGAGAATATTTGTCAAAAATATTCAAGAAGAATAAATAATTACCTTGGAGAAAACTCTGTAGGGATAAAACATATTGAAGATTTACATGACTTAGGCTATTTGCCAATGGTAATTAAAGCATTACCTGAAGGAGAAGCTGTTCCTATAAGAGTGCCAATGGTAACGATGTACAATACTAAACCTCAATTTTTTTGGTTAACAAATTATTTTGAGACTTTATTGTCTACCACACTTTGGATGCCATGTAATTCTGCAACAATTGCAAAAGAGTATAGGAAGTTGTTAGATAACTATGCAAATAAAACTTCTTCTATTCCTGAATTTGTAGATTGGCAAGGTCATGATTTTTCAATGAGAGGCATGGCTGGATTAGAAGCGGCACTTTTATCAGCATCAGGTCATTTATTGAGCTTTACAGGAACAGATACAATTCCATCTGTAGATTTTTTAGAAAGTTATTATAATGCGAATTCAGATAAAGAATTAATTGGAGGTTCAGTCGCTGCCACTGAACATTCAGTAATGTGTATGGGGACAGATAAGGGAGAGGAAGAAACTTTTAAAAGATTAATAACAGAAGTCTATCCAAATGGAATTGTATCTATAGTTTCTGATACATGGGATTTGTGGAAAGTATTAACAATATATCTGCCAAATTTAAAAAACGAAGTATTAGCAAGAGAAGGAAAAGTTGTTATTAGACCTGATAGTGGTAACCCTGTTGATATTATTTGTGGAAATACTAACGGAAAATCAGATGCAGAGAGAAAAGGAGTTGTTGAATTACTTTGGGATATATTTGGAGGAACAATAAATTCAAAGGGATATAAAGAATTGGATAGTCATATTGGAGCAATTTATGGAGATAGTATTACTTTAGAAAGAGCACAGCAAATATGCGAAAGATTAAAAGAAAAAGGTTTTGCATCAACGAATGTAGTTCTAGGAATTGGGTCGTTTACTTATCAATATAATACAAGAGATACATTTGGGTTTGCTATGAAGGCTACTTATGGAGAAGTTAATAATGAGGGAAGAGAAATATTTAAAGACCCAATAACTGATGATGGAACAAAAAAATCAGCAAAAGGACTAATTAAAATTGTAAAAGAGAACAATAAATATCAATTGATAGATCAAGTTAGTTGGGAAGAAGAACAAAAAGGAGAATTGAGAGAAGTATATCGAGACGGGAAATTGCTAATTGATGATAGTTTAAAAGAAATAAGAAAAAGAATTAAATAATCTCTTGATTCTAAAAAAAGACCTAAAGTTTCCTTTAGGTCTTTTATATTTATATGGTTCATTGCTAATAAGCTAAAATTGTAGAAAGATATTTTGAATTATTAGGATTGTTAACTTCAAATTTTATATAAATAGAATCACCTACAAATTGCTTATCAACAAATTTATTAGCCCAAAAATAAGTTTTATAGATTTTTTGCTTATAAATAAATTGATAGGTTACTTTTTGATAATACCCTCTAGCTCCTCCTGAAAATTTAAATTCAGTATGAGTTATTACTCCTTTGTTAATTTCCGTTTTTCTCCCCCAAAAACGAATTTCATCATTCCAAAACAAAGAGATTACATAAAAGATTAAAAAACAACATAGAATTGCTATTATGTTTTTAGTTATTGTGGTTTTTCTTTCTTTTTTTCTTGCAATACTATATTGCCTTTTCCACCGAGCATAATTTTTCTTTTCCATTCAATTATTAATAAGTAACAAAAAACGTTTACCTCACTATAAAAATAATGAAATAAACGTTTAGAAATAATTTATTGCGATAATCTTTTAGCAGCAACCACCACCATCATAATGGAAGGTAGATTCTGAGATGAATAAGTCATCTCTATTTAAAGCTGCTAGTACTCCAGCGGTTTTATCGCAAATAGCTAGGGGTTGGTTTTTTAATAATACATGTCCGGCATTGTCATCAAAAAAGTCTTCATCGCCAAAATAAATGGCAGCTTTTCCTGTAAATACGCATGGGCCATCAGCGGGCATAGGATCTTTAATTGCAGCAACTTCAATAGATTCTATGTAAATCAGTTCATCTGTTGGATAGTTTTTTGGATCTAAAATTCGATACGGTTTACGAGCTCTAATTTCTATAGTTCCAAAACCAGCATCTGTTAATGCCTTTACATAATTTGCAATTGACAAACTTCCAGATAAACATAAGGCACGAAGACGTTCATCGTTTCTCAATTCATCATTCATCGGTTGCTCACAAGTTGGATCACTCATTACCAAACGTCCATGTGGTTTTAATACACGGTACATTTCTGCAATGGCTTTTTGTAAATCATCTTCTTTAAAAATGTTAAACAAACAATTTTGTGCCGCTACATCAATAGAATTATCTGCAACAGGCAAGTTCATGGCATCTCCTTTTCTTAAGTCAACAAACTCACTTTTAAACCAAGGATTCATTGCTTCTGCTTCTTTAAAATTCTTACGAGAAGCTTCTAGCATTTCATCAACAACATCTAAGCCAATAACTCCACCTTTTTGCCTGTTAAAATAAGCAAACTGTAATAACTCCATTCCGCCACCAACACCAACATATAGCATTTGTGGATTGTTTGTTAAATCTCTTGCGTGTACTGTAGAACCACAACCATAGTTCATTTCTTGCATAATTCTCGGAATTTTCAATCCTGGTAATTCCCAAATAGGATTGGTTGTACAACACAGGCCAACATCTGGAGTTAAAGCCGCTTCTTTATAAACATTATGTGTGGTTTCTAAGTAACTCATATTTTTTTGATATAGAGACAAAAACAAGAAGAAAGACTAATTTGCCTAAAGCCTTAATTTTAAAAGTCTCAGTGCTATAATTGTTTTATTAATTCTTTAAATAAAGTAATCATTTTTGGTTCTGCTTCACCAGCAATTGCAATGATTTCTGCAATATCAACTGGTTGTAAATTTTTAGGGTCACACTCATCTGTTAGTACCGAAATTGCCGCACAAGGAACATTTAATTGTTTGGCAACGATTACTTCTGGTACAGTACTCATTCCAACCGCATCAGTTTCTAGAATTTGTAACATTCTATATTCTGCTCTGGTTTCTAATTGTGGTCCTACAACACTTGCATAAACCCCTTCATGTAACTCTATGTCGTTTTGTTGCGCAATAGCTTTCAGTTGAGTGTTTATTTTTTTTGAATAAGGTTCTAACATATCGGCAAAGATGTTTCCAAATTCATTAGCTCCTTTAAAAGCCAACGGAGAACTCCCTTGTAAATTCAAGTGATCTTCAATCAACATTAAATCTCCTTTTTTATAATTTAAATTGATAGCACCTGCGGCATTTGAAATCAATAAGTTTTTGATTCCTAAAGAATGCATGGTTCTTATTCCGTAAGTAACTTCCCAAAGACTATAACCTTCATATACATGAAAACGTCCAGACATTACAACTACTTTTTTACCAGATAGATTTCCGTAAATTAGTTTACCTGAGTGGAATTCTACTGTTGCTTGTGGGAAATTTGGAATGTTTGCATATGGAATTTCTTGTTCAATTTCAATTTCATTTACTAGTTTCCCTAAACCAGTTCCTAATACAATTCCGATTTCTGGAGAAATGATCCCATTTGCTTTTAGGTAATCGGTAGTTTCTTGTAAGTTTATTTGTTTCTTCATTCTTTATCTATAGTTAATGCGAAACGTTAAGACAGCGTAATCTAGAGATTACTTTGAGTTATTTGTAATAACGTTGCTTTTAAAATTATTAGATTGGATTATTTCTTGAATCTTCGGATTGTTTTTATAAAAATCAGAAGCTATCAAGTCCTCAAAAGTATCGATATCATTTAAGGTTTCGATACATCCAACTTTTTGATGTTGTTCTTTTAGTTGCTCCAAAGTTACATTTAATAATTCTGATTGACTCCAAGGTTTGTCTTCAAATACACTTGTGTTCATTTTAGAAAGACCAATAAGATAGTAGCCTCCATCTTCTGCCGGACCAAAAATAATATCATTAGTAGTTAAACTCTGAAAGCCATTGTCAATAATCTCTTTTGAAATATTAGGTAAATCAGAACCTATCAAAACAATATTTTGATAACCTAAATCAAATCCATGTTGAAAAGCATTTTGCATTTTTTCTCCCAAATCATTGCCTTCTTGTACAAACTTTGCATCCTTTTCCCATTTAGACGGAATGATAACATCAGAAAAATAAATATGTCTATCTACATTTACTTCTTGTGAAGCTTTTTCAGTAATAGCAAACAATTCTGAGTAGATGTCAAAAGCTCCTTTATCTCCAATAGTTTTGGCTAATCTGGTTTTTACTTTCCCTAGAATAATGTTTTTTACAAAAACAATAAGTAGGTTTTTGTTTTGTGTTATTTCTTTATGTTTAGTGTTATTCATATATTTTAACTCCTTTCTTTAACCATTTACTCCATTCTTTGTTAAAAGTATGAATCTTTTCTGTGGGAAGATTGTTCGCATCAATAACAGTATTGCCTTTATTCTTCCATTCAAAAATTCCACCAAACAAATTAAATACATTTTTATAACCTTTTCTATGCAATTTTTCAGCAACGTCTTCAGATCGAATTCCGAGAGAACAGTAGACAATAATTGTTGCGTTTTTGTTAGGTATCTTGGCACTCACTTCTTTAAGATTAAAATCATCATAGCCAACAAACAATGCATTTTTAATATGACTTATTTGGTATTCTTTCCTCTCTCTAGCATCTAACAAAACAAGATTGTTTGTTGTGTTCGCTTTTTCAGCATTCTTAATCAGATTATTTACATCTTCTACAGAAACATAAGCAATACTTTCTGTATTGTGTTTTTTTAATAACTTACTAAGTGATTTTTGTCCGTAAGTATTGACAGCAAAAAAGAAAACTCCTATGTAAACCAGATACTTCATTTATGCAACAACTCCTTGACAACTACTTCCTGCTCCAGCAGTACAACCGTAACAATGTTGGTTGATAATGATGTTTCTATCTTGTAAGATTTCTTCTTGATATTCTGAGATGTGTTTAATCTTAGAGTTTACTTTTAAATTTAACATCTGATTGAAATCACAATCATACAACCAACCATCCCAACTTACAGAAATAGTATTGGTACACATAACGTTTTCTACTGCCATTGGATTATATGCTTCTACTAATGCATACATATAATCTTCGTAGTTTTCAGAAGCAATTAAATAATCTAAAAACCTGCTGATTGGTAAATTTGTAATAGCGAATAAGTGATTGAAAGTAATATTAAAATCTTCTTTTAATGCTTTTTTAAAATCATTTTCTAATGCTTGTTGATCTCCAGGTAAAAAGGCACCAGAAGGATTGTAAACCAAGTCTAATTTTAACTGTGTTCCTTCCACTCCATAACCTACATCATTTAACATTTGTAATGCTTTGATTGATTTGTCAAAAACACCATTTCCTCTTTGTTTGTCTGTTTTTCCACGGGTCCAATGTGGCATAGAAGAAACAACATGTACATTGTGTTTTTTAAAGAATTGGGGTAAATCGTAGTATTTTTTATTGGCTCTGATAATTGTTAAATTAGAACGTACAATAAAATCTTTGATTCCGGCTTTTGCAGCTTCTTCAACAAACCATCTAAAATTTGGATTCATTTCTGGAGCACCACCAGTTAAATCTAGAGTATGAGCTCCTGTTTTTTTAATGACATCTAAACATTGTAACATGGTTTCTTTGGTCATGATTTCTTTTCTGTCAGGACCAGCATCAACATGACAATGCGCACAAACCTGATTGCACATATATCCTAAATTAATTTGTAGAATTTCTAACTTTTTAGGACGTAAAGGAAATTGGTTACTTTCTTTTATTTTATTAGCAAAAGTAGGCAGTTCGTCTTTAAAAATTCCGTTTGAAAGGATTTCTAATTGACGTTGCGTATTGGCTAAATCATTATTTCTTGCTAAAAGAGATTTTTTCATTTTTTGCTGAACTTGATTCAGTGTCTTTTGGTGATGCTGAATTTTTTCAGCTTCTCATTATTTTGATATTCATGAAAGGGGCTTTCGATAAACTCTGAATACATAATTTGTTAGATTTTGTTTTTACAAAACCAACAATTAGTTACATTTCTAATTTATTCACTTTATTCATCATTTGCACGCCATGTACCAAGGTAGCTCCACTTTTAATCGCGGCTCCAACGTGTACTGCTTCCATCATTTCTTCTTTGGTTATTCCGCGTTGTAAACCATCTTTTGTATAGGCATCAATACAATACGGACATTGTTCTGTATGGGCAACAGCCAGTGCAATTAAAGATTTTTCTCTTGCGGTTAAAGCTCCTTCTTCAAATACTTTTCCGTAATATTCAAAAAACTTGTTTCCAAGTTCTTCGCTCCATTCAGTAATTTTTCCAAACTTTCTTAAATCAGCTGGATCGTAATATGTTTTTGACATTTGATTCTTATTATTCTTTAAAAAATAAAGATACTATTTACCATTTAAATTCCAATCGTATGGTAAGTATCTTACTTTAGCTCTTTTGTGGATTTTTATAGTAGAATATTTGTTGAAATAATCAACTAAAGATCCTTGTTTGGTAAAATCACCTTTAAACCATTCAAAGATTTTTGAAATTTGGATTTTCTTTTCAGTGATTTTATTTCTGGTTGTATCGTTAATAAATAGTTTCATTAAGCGCTCTAATTCACTTTCAATATTAGTTTCTGTAAAAGCAAAGTTTCCTAATTGTGGACAAGAACCTGAGGCACAATTTACACCAACATGAATACGAGGGTCGTTATAATCTTTACGTAAAATTTCATGTTCAATATAATTTAAAGTATAGTTTTTGCCACCCACTTTTGCAAAAGGAATGTTCCAAGCATCTTTACCCTTCTTTCTGATTTTCATGATGCTTTTAATTGGGTAATTATCAAGTATTAGTTTGATAGTATAAGCATTGTAAGCATTGATCCAAAAAGCTTTTGTTTTATTATCAGACCAGCTTTTTTCGGGTGATGTATTTGTTAGATAAGTTATGTAATTGGCAAGTTTTGCTTCATCAGCTTTAAAGCTTTTATAATCTACATTTCCTTTATCATCTACATGTTTTTTTAGTAGTGCATCATATTCTTTTACTTGTGCCTGAAAATTAAAAGCAATTAAAAATAAAACGCTAAAAATGATTCCTTTTTTCATGTTTTTATATTGATTTATTGACTATTTAGAAAAGTGTTTAAAGTTGATGTAAATTAATCAACTATCTCTAAATATCTGTTTTTGATGTGGGTTTAGACGTAGGAGTTCTATATTGTTTACACAGAAATAGTAAAAAGTTACTCTCTAATTTCTTCACCAATTGCTAAATCGAATTTTTTTCTGAATAAATACACTAAAAGATATAAAATAGGCGTATCTAAAGCCGCAACGATTACTTTAAATAGGAAGCCACTTAGTAGTAAACCTCCAAAAATTTCCCATGGTAAAACATTAAATGAACAAAGTAAAAATAGTACTGTAAATGTATCTACAAATTGAGAAGAAAAAGTAGAAAAATTGTTTCGTAGCCATAAGTGTTTCCCATTAGTTTTTCTTTTCCAAAAATGAAAAATTCGGATATCGATAAATTGAGCAGCTAAATAAGCAAGCATGGATGCTAATACGGCTAAAGGCGATAACCCGAAAACTTTAGAAAAAATTTGATTGTTTATTGGAGAATTATCTATAGCAGGAGCCATGTCAGAAACTAGAATAATTAACATCGAGAAGAAGGAAGCGAAAATTCCAGCAATTACTACTTGATTGGCTTTCTTTTTACCATAAATTTCTGATAAGATATCAGTAATTAAAAAAGTGATTGGGTAAGGTAAAATTCCAACAGAAATTTCGAAACGATATATCCCAAAAGGTTCCCAATAAAAAAACTTTTGAAAAGTTAAGTTAGAAGTAACTAAAGAAGCAATAAAGAGTGCTGCTAAGATTAAATAAATTAATTGAGCAGCAGATTTTTGGTTAACAGTCATATAACGAAGTTAGTGATTTCTTGTGATTTTAAAAATTTGTATGTTTGCAGCTACAAACAATTAAGAAAATAAATTTAAATGAAAGCATATATTTTTCCAGGTCAAGGAGCACAATTTACCGGAATGGGATTGGATTTGTACGAGAATTCTAAAATAGCTCAAGACTTATTTGAAGAAGCAAATGAAATATTAGGTTTTAGTATTACTGATGTAATGTTTGAAGGAACTGCAGATGAGTTAAAACAAACAAAAGTTACACAGCCTGCTATCTTTTTACATTCGGTAATTTTAGCTAAAGTATTGGGAGATTCTTTTCAGCCAGAAATGGTTGCTGGACATTCTTTAGGTGAGTTGTCTGCTTTGGTAGCTAATGGAGTATTGTCTTTTGAAGATGGATTAAGATTAGTTTCAAAAAGAGCTTTAGCAATGCAAAAAGCTTGTGAAATTGCTCCTTCAACAATGGCAGCAGTTTTAGGTTTGGAAGATGAAGTTGTAGAAGAGGTTTGTGCCTCAATTGACGGAGTAGTTGTTGCGGCAAATTACAATTGTCCAGGTCAGTTAGTGATTTCTGGAGAAGTACCAGCCATAGAAAAAGCTTGTGAGATTTTAACAGAAAAAGGCGCAAGAAGAGCATTAGTGTTACCTGTTGGAGGTGCATTCCATTCACCAATGATGGAGCCTGCAAGAGAAGAGTTGGCTGCTGCGATAGAAGCAACAACTTTTAATCAACCTACTTGTCCAGTATATCAAAATGTACCTGCAAAAGCAGTAACTGATCCAGAAGAGATTAAAAAGAATTTAATTGCTCAATTAACTGCTCCGGTAAAGTGGACGCAATGTGTACAGAGTATGATTGCTGATGGAGGAACTGAGTTTGTTGAAGTTGGTCCAGGAAAAGTATTGCAAGGATTAATGCGTAAAATTGATAGAAGTGTTGCTGCAAGTGGCGCTAGCTTTGAAGCATAATTAAAGAATATGTATAACAAAAAAGCCACTCAATGAGTGGCTTTTTTTTATAATCGAATGTTAAGTTCTGTTTCTATTTTTTCTTTAGTGGGTTTTACTAAAAATAAATACAGTAATAGTAATACGCCAAAAAGAACAAGTTCTGGTTTTACAAAAAGAATAAAAAAAGCAGCGCCTTCTAAAATTGCCCATCGAATAATAGAGGCAGTTTTATAAGCACTCATTTTCTCTGAAATCGTTTTCTTAGCTTCTATTTTAGAAATCGCATTTTTGAAGATAAAGTTACTTGCTAAAACAGCTATGGCTGGGATGAAAATATAATACATGATTTCACCTTCAAATTTTGGAGCTCTAATGTTAAGAATGTCACCAACAAAAAGATACGCCATTGTGGCTCCGGCAGAAAAAGCAAAATGTAAAATTTTTAAAGATTTAAGATGCTGCTCCATAATTTATTATTGTTTTAATTGCCATTTCCATGCTGAGGCTAAAGCTTCATCTAGGCTTTTTTCTGTTTTCCAACGAAGCTCTTTGTTTGCAATGCTAGTATCAGCATAAGCAGCTGTAATATCTCCTTCGCGTCTGCCAACTATTTTATAATTTAAAGATTTTCCAGAAGCTTTTTCAAATGCTTTTATTACTTCTAAAACAGAACTTCCAGTTCCTGTTCCAACATTGAAAAACTCAAAATTATTAGTATTCTTTTTTGAGATTAAGCGCTCAAGTGCTGCAATGTGTGCTTTGGCTAAATCTACTACATGAATATAATCTCTTACAGCGGTTCCATCTGATGTAGGATAATCATCACCAAAAACAGAGAGCTCTTTTCTAATTCCAGCTGCAGTTTGAGTAATATACGGAATTAAGTTTTGAGGCACACCAAGAGGTAGTTCTCCTATTTGAACACTATCATGAGCACCTATTGGATTAAAGTAACGTAAGGCAATAGCATTCATATTATATGCTTTACAACTTTCTTTGATAATCTCTTCTCCAATTTGTTTGGTATTCCCATAAGGAGATTCAGCAGGTTTGGTAGGAGCATTTTCTGTTATTGGTAACTCATCTGCTTGTCCATAGACCGTACAAGAAGAACTAAAAATGAAATTGTCTATATTTCTTTCTTTCATTTCTTGTAATAAGTATACTAAACTACCAATATTATTTTCGTAATAATCTAAAGGCTTTTCAACGCTTTCACCAACAGCTTTAAAAGCAGCAAAATGAATAATTCCATCAATAGTATTAGTATCAAAAAATGCTGTAACGTCTTTTTTTATTCGTAAATCTATCTGGTGAAAATCAGGTTTTTTTCCTGTTATTGAAGTAATGTTTTCTAATACATCTATTGTTGTGTTTGATAAGTCATCAATAATAACAACTTTAAAACCAGAGTTCTGTAATTCTACTACGGTGTGTGAGCCTATAAAGCCCAAACCACCAGTAACTAATATTCTTTTCATAATGCTAAAATAAAAAAGCTCAGTTAAAAAACTGAGCTTTTGAAATATTTTATCCTACAAAATCCAATACCGTTTTGGTAATGAATTCTAGTTGTTCATCTTCAAGTTCTGTATGCATTGGTAATGAAATAACAGTATCAATTAATTGATTGGTTACTGTAAAGTCATCTTCATTATAGCGATCATCTTGATAGGCTTTTTGTGCATGCAAAGGAACAGGGTAGTAGATTGCATTCGGAATATTATTATCTAATAAGTGCTTGTGTAGTTCGTCACGTTTTCCGTTGGTAATTTGTAATGTGTATTGGTGAAAAACATGCGTTGTAAAATCACTAGTTACTGGTGTGATAATATTTGGGTTGCTAGCAAAAGCATTCGAATAATATTCAGCAGCTTTTCTACGAGCATCACAATAGCTGTCTAACAAAGGTAATTTTGTTTTTAATACAGCTGCCTGGATAGAATCTAATCTAGAATTAACACCAACTACATCGTGGTAATAACGTTTGTACATTCCATGATTTACCATTCCTCTTAATGTATGTGCTAATTGATCATCGTTTGTGAAAATAGCACCACCATCTCCATAACAACCTAAGTTTTTTGAAGGGAAAAATGAAGTTGTTCCTACATTACCAATAGTTCCAGATTTCTTTTTTGTTCCATTAGAAAATGTATAATCTGCTCCAATTGCTTGAGCATTATCTTCAATTACATATAAATTATGTTCGTTAGCAATTTGCATAATGGCTTCCATATTTGCACATTGTCCAAATAAATGTACAGGCACAATTGCTTTTGTTTTAGGTGTGATAGCTCTTTTTAAAGCATCAATATTCATGTTAAACGTATCTGCTTCTACATCTACTAAAACAGGAGTTAATTTTAATAATCCAATTACTTCTACAGTTGCTGCAAAAGTAAAATCTACCGTAATTACTTCATCACCTTGCTCTAAACCTAAGCCCATCATAGCAATTTGTAAAGCGTCTGTTCCGTTAGCACATGGAATTACGTGTTTTACATCTAAATATTTTTCTAAATCTGCTTGAAACTCTTTAACATAAGGTCCATTAATATAAGTTGCTGAGTTTAATACTTCTTGAATTGAAGCATCTACAGTTTCTTTTATGTGTTGGTACTGACTTGGCAAGTCAACCATTTGAATTTTTTTCATAAATGTGAAGTTTTTACGCTCACAAAAATACAAATTTATCCTGTTTAAAAACAGCTCTTTTTAATATTGATTTTTCCGTTATCTTTGATGGAACTCAAATTAAATTTCATGAAGCTTTTCAAAAAAAACTTAAAAGTTGTTGTTGGTCTAGTATTGCTATTTGTAATTGGATTGTGGTTGTTTACCAGAACCTTACATCCTACATATAGCGGTGAATTAGATTTGGCAAATATTTCTGATGAAATAACTGTATATTACGATGAGGTTGGAGTACCTCATATCAATGCGCAAAACCAACAAGATGCTTATACGGCTTTAGGTTATGTGCATGCACAAGATAGATTGTGGCAAATGGAATTGATTCGAAGAATTGCTCCAGGAAGATTGTCAGAAATTTTTGGAAAAGATTTATTGAAAACAGATGTATTTTTCTCTGGATTAGGAATTGAAGATGCCGCTGATGAAGCAATAAAAAATCTGAATAAGGAAGGACAACCATATAAATTAGCTATGGCATATTTAGATGGAATAAATCAGTTTATAGAAAACGGGCCTACTCCAGTTGAGTTTTTGTTGGTAGGAGTGGAAAAAGAAAAATATACCATCAAAGATATTTACAATGTGTTTGGTTATATGGCATTTAGTTTTGCGGCAGCTCATAAGACAGATCCTATGCTTACAGAGGTTAAAGAAAAACTAGGTGAAGCGTATTTTAAGGAAATTAGTTTGTCTAATGTAGAAAATACTGAGTTAATCAAGAATGAAAAGAATCCTGAATTAACTGCAAGCATTGCATCAGCGGTAAATACATTGTATAATCAATTACCAATATCTCCATTTATTGGAAGTAATTCTTGGGTTATTGGACCAGAAAAAACAAAAAATGGACGTGTTATTTTTGCAAACGACCCTCATATCGGATTTGCACAACCTGCGGTTTGGTATCAATCTCATATCAAAACTCCAGATTATGAAATGTATGGCTTCAACTTAGCCTTGACGCCTTTTTCTTTGTTAGGGCATAATAGAGACTATGCTTATGGATTAACCATGTTTGAAAACGATGATATTGATTTTTATTTTGAAAAAGACAATCCAAATAACTCAGAAGAATATCTAACGAAAGATGGATATAAGAAATATAAAATTGTTGAGCGTCGTGTTAAAATTAAAGGAGAAAAAGATACCTTGTTTAAGGTGAGAATTAGCCAGCATGGACCAATTATGAATGATTTAATAGCTCATATTGATGATAAAAGACCAATGGCAATGCAGTGGATTTATACAAAATTGAAAAATCAATTATTAGATGTATCATACACAATGTCGCATTCAAAATCTTTACGAACTTTTAAATCTGGAGCTAGTATGTTACACGCGCCTGGTTTAAATATTATGTATGGAGATGCGAAGAATAATATTGCTTGGTTTGCGGCTGGTAAATTATATCGTTATAGAGAAGGAATAGATACAAAGCTAATATTAGATGGTGCTTCTGGAAATGACGAGATTCTTGAGTATTTTGATTTTGAAGAAAATCCACAAGCGATTAATCCAAGTATACATTATGTGTACTCTGCAAATAATCAGCCAGATTCAATAAAAGGAGGTTTGTATCCTGGGTATTATCTACCTGAAGATAGAGCTAAGAGAATTGTGAATTTATTAGAGCCTAAAAATGATTTTACAAAAGAAGATGTGGCTACAATGTTATTTGATGTTACTTCTGCTACTGCAACAACAATTATTACAAATTTATCGACAGGAATTGATTTGGCTAAACTTTCTGATGAAGAGAAAAAAAGTTTACAAATTTTAAGTAGCTGGAATGGATATTATGGAAAAGATGAGGTGGCGCCAACTATTTATAATCGTTTTGTGTATGAGTTTTTAGTAGCTACTTATAAAGATGAAATGGGAGCAAGTTTTCAGCAGTTTTTAAATACTCCATACCAAGATAAAGCTTTGGCTGAACAAGTAGTAAGGGAAAATTCAGTTTGGTGGGATGATGTGACTACAACAAATAAAAAAGAATCTAGAAAAGAAATTATAACTGCGTCTTTTAAATCTGCAATTTCATTTATTAAAAACCAGTTAAATGGAGCTCCAGAAAGCTGGAATTGGCATAAAGTTTTTACAATAGAACACGAACATGCTTTAGGAAAAGTAGCGGCATTGCGTAAGTATTTTAATGTGGGTGTATTTCATCCTGATGGTGGAAATGAGGTGATAAATAACCAAAGTTTTAAGATTGATAGTACAGGATATTATAAGGTGTCTTCAGGGCCTTCAACTAGAAGAGTGGTAGATTTTTCTGATGTGGAGAATAGTTTGGGAATTTCTCCAACTGGACAATCTGGAAATGTTTTTAGTCCGCATTATAAAGACCAAGCTCAAAAATATTTAAAGGGAGAATATGTAAAAATGAAACTCAATCAAAAAGAAATTGAAGCTTCAAAAAATATCTTGATTTTTAAGCCTAAAGAATAGTATTTGTACTATTTGCTAATTTAAGAAAACAAGCGCATAAAAGTTTTTAAAGTGTTGAGTTTGCCTTTGTATGGGGCATATCTTACAGGAATGTCTAGCCAGTTGTAGCGCTTGGTAACTCCTTTTTTATGACAAAAAATATCAAAGGTTTGTTTGCCGTGATATCCACCTATACCACTTTCTCCAACTCCACCAAAAGGTAAATGATGATTAGCAAAATGTACAGTAGTATCGTTTATCGTTCCGCCACCAAAAGAATATTTACTAATGATTTCTTTTGCAAAACTTTGCTGATTGCTAAAAACATACAGTGCTAATGGTTTTTCATAATGGCTAATTATTTTATGAAGATCTTCTTTTGTTTCGTAAGTTATCACTGGAGCAATAGGTCCAAAAATTTCACCTTTCATTACTTCGCTATCTATACTAGGTTCATCAATAAGAGTGGGAGCAATATAATTGTCTTTTGAGTTGGTTTTGCCTCCTACAAGAATTGTTTCGCCTTTTAACATCAGTTTTAAACGATTAAAGTTGCGCTCGTTGATAATTCTTGGGTAATCTTCTGATTGCTCAGGATTTTCTCCATAAGCTTTGTTAATTTCTTTTTGAAAATGAGTGACAAATGCTTCTTTTACAGAACGATGAATTAATAAATAATCTGGAGCAATACAGGTTTGTCCACCATTGATAAATTTTCCCCAAACAATTCGTTTGGTAGCAAGTTTAATATTTGCAGATTTATCTATAATACATGGGTTTTTTCCTCCTAACTCTAAAGTAACTGGAGTTAAAAACTGAGCAGCTGCTTTAGCTACAATTTTACCAACAGATACACTCCCGGTAAAGAAAATATAATCCCATCGTTGCGCTAGTAACTCTGTAGAAACATCTACACCTCCTTGTACAACAGTTGCGTGTTCAGGGGAGAAAACAGTAGAGACAATTTGATTGATGATGTTGCTTGTATTCGGAGTTAATTCTGAGGGTTTTAAAACGACAGTATTTCCAGCGGCAATAGCTCCAATTAGTGGGACTAACGCTAATTGATAAGGGTAATTCCAAGGAGAAATCACTAAAACAGCTCCGTATGGTTCTTTATAAATTTTACTCCACGAAGGAAAATTTAAGAATGCTGGTGTTACACTTTGTGGTTTTGCCCAGGAATTTAAGTGTTTTATTGTTCTTTTTAGTTCAGAAATAACAATAGAAGTTTCTGTCATGACACTTTCGTATTCCGATTTTTTAAAGTCGGCATACAATGCGTTAGTAATGTTTTTTTCTTCTTTTATAAGTACTGTTAAGAGCTTTTTTAAAAGAGCTCTTCTAGTAGAAATGTTTTTTGTTTGCTGAGTTGCAAAAAAGTTTTTTTGAGTTTGTACTATAGTATCGATGTTCATAAATTCTATAATTCGTGAAGTTTTTTATTCATAACAGAGAACCATAATGGCGGAATTAAAGCAAGTAAAACCATGCCTGGATATCCAGTGGGCATATTAGGGCTTTCTGGTAGTGATTTTAAAAGTTGGTAATGTTTGCTGCCATTATAATGATGGTCAGAATGACGAGATAGATTAAATAAAATTAATTTTCCGATGACATGATCAGAATTCCAAGAATGAGTTCTTTTTACTCTTTCATACCTGCCATTTTCTCTTTGTTTTCGTAAGAGTCCGTAATGCTCAATATAATTGACGCTTTCTAACAATAGTATTCCAATGACTGATGCAATAATAAAACAGAAAAATACAAAGCTACCGTAGAAATAATAAATACTTGCTAATAAAATGATGTTTAAAAAACTATAAATAACCATTCTGTTTTGAAAATGAAACCAAGGCCTGTTCGTTTGTTGTAGTCGTTTGTTTTCTAGTTGCCAAGCTTGGATGTAACTAGTAAAATGTGAACGTATCCAAAAGAGATAGATTGATTCATTTTTTCTGGCAGTAGCGGCATCTTTTGGTGTAGCAACATGTAAATGATGTCCAGCATTATGATAAGGCAAAAAGTGAGTGTTGATAGAGCTTAGTAAAAGCATTTCTCCTAAAAATTCATCAATCCTATTATTTCTATGACCCAATTCGTGTCCAACATTTATTCCGATAATTCCACTTAATAATCCCATGCCAAAAATTCTACCAATTAACTCATATGTTGTAAGTGTTGTATCTTGTACGGCTTCAAAAAAGAAGAATAAGAAGTAAATTTGAACAGGGATTGTTAGATATAAAATATAAGTATAGCTTTTATTTTGCTTTTCAATTTTTTCTTGTTCTTTTGAAAAATTTGTTGCGTTGGGTTTAAATAAAAACTCGATTAACGGAATCAGTACAAAAGAGAAGAGTATGGGTAAATAGGTAATCCATCCCTTTGAGGTAAATGAAAAATATACACAAAGAGGTAATAAAAAGACAGTTAAAAATTTAAGGCTTTTCATATGGATGAATTATGCCTCAATATACAAAATTAAGAACAGGCTTTCCAAATTGGATCTTGAGGAGTAGGAGCTGTTATTTGTATTAATTCTTTATTAACTGGATGTGTGAAGTTAATTTTTCTGGCATGTAAATGTATGCTTCCATCTTTATTGCTTCTTTTAAAACCATATTTTAAGTCGCCCTTAATTGGGTTACCAATGTTTGCAAGTTGACACCTAATTTGATGATGTCTACCCGTTTCTAAGTCGACTTCTAAGAGAGAATAGTTGTCAAGCTTTTTAATAATTTTATAATGTAGAATGGCTTTTTTACTTCCGTCTATTTCTTTTTCAAAGGCAAAAGATTTATTGTCTTTAGGATTTTTCTTAAGAAAGTTAATAAGAGTATCTTTTGCTTTTTTTGGTTGATTTTTTACAACTGCCCAATAGGTTTTTTTGATGGTTTTTTCTCGCAGCATTTTATTTAATCTTTCTAAAGCTTTAGAGGTTCTAGCAAAAATAATAATACCACTTGTTGGTCTGTCTAACCGATGTACAACACCTAAAAAAACATTGCCTGGTTTGTTGTATTTTTCTTTAATATATTCTTTAACAATATCGCTTAAAGGAGTATCGCCTGTCTTATCACCTTGAGAGATATCTCCAGCTCGTTTATTTACAATTACGATGTGATTGTCTTCAAATAATACTTGTAAATTATCTTTAGTAGATTTCATTTTGATTTATTTAAAATCATCAGCAACATCTTCGTTAATGGCTGTAATAAAATCTAAAAACTCTTCTCTTCCTAGTTTTGAACTAGAAGAAGTAACAAATGATTGAGGTAAGCTCTCCCAATGGTTTAATAGCTTCTTTTTATATGAAGTGATTTGCTTGTTTAATTTGGAGCTTCCTAATTTGTCTGCTTTGGTAAATACAATGCAAAACGGAATTTGATTCTCGCCTAAGAAGCGCATAAACTCCAAATCTATTTTTTGAGGATCATGTCTGCTGTCAATCAATACAAAAGTGCAAACCAACTGTTTTCTTTCCTTAAAATAATTTTCTATAAAGTACTGAAAAATAGTTCTTTTCTTTTTAGAAATCTGTGCATAACCATAACCGGGTAAATCAACTAAAAACCAAGAATCATTTATCTTAAAATGATTGATAAGTTGTGTTTTTCCTGGTTTACTAGAGGTTTTAGCCAAATCTTTTCGCTCCATTAACATGTTAATCAATGAAGATTTACCCACATTAGAACGTCCTATAAAAGCGTATTCTGGAATATTGTCTTTTGGTGCTTTAGTAACATTGCTGTTACTCATTACAAATTCTGCCGACTTAATTTTCATAAGCTCTAGATATTTCTAGAAGTCAACCATTCTTCTAGTAAATTATTAAACTCTTTTGGTCTTTCCATCATGGCAGCATGTCCACATTTATCAATCCAAAATAAATCAGAATCAGGTAAAAGTTTGTCAAAATCTACAGCAACTTCTGGAGGTGTAACTTTGTCTTGCTTTCCCCAGATTAAACATGTTGGCTGTTGCATATTTGGTAAATCTTTTGCCATATTGTGTCTAATGGCGCTTTTAGCAATTGCTAAAGTTTTTACTAAAGAGTTTCTGTCGTTAATTACTACATAAACATCATCAATTAATTCTTCTGTTGCAATTGCAGGGTCGTAAAAAACGTCTCTTGCTTTTTGAGCAACATAGTTTCTATCTCCTCTTTTAGGATAACTATCTCCCATAGAGTTTTCGTACAATCCAGAACTTCCAGTTAAAACCAAAGCTTTTACTTTTTCAGGATAATGTTTTGCAAAATACAATCCAATATGTCCTCCTAAAGAATTTCCTAACAGAACAACTTTGTCTAAGTTTTTAAACTCAATAAAATCGTATAGGAATTTAGCTAAATTCTTAACATTTGTTTTTAAAAGAGGCAGAGAATATAAAGGTAATTCAGGGATTAAGACTTTATATCCGTTTTCAGAAAAATGATTAAATGTTTCATCAAAGTTACTTAAGGCTCCCATTAGTCCATGCAAAATAACAATGGCTTGTCCTTCTCCAGCTTCAGCGTAAGTAAATTTTCCTTCTGTAATTAAGTTTTCTGTCATTGTCTAAATCAATTTGACTCAATGGCAAATGTAGTTTTTTTTTAGCACATAGCCATTTTTAATATTTTGAAACTATTTGAAATTATATCTTCAAGAGTGTCAGTAATTTAAGTGTTTGGTGCTTTTTTTTCAACAAAGTGGTAAAAAGTGGTAAAAAGTGGTAAAAAATTTATATTTTTGAAAATCTTAAACGAATCAGAATCCTGTTGATAAACCTAATTGGAACATATGAATGTAAGGCAGATGCTAAAGGTAGAGTGATGTTTTCCTCTGCTTTAAAGAAGCAATTGTTACCTGTTGTTTCTGAGGGTTTTGTGGTGAAAAGAGCAGTTTTTCAGCCTTGTTTGGAATTGTATCCGATGCAAGAATGGAATTTGATGATGGAAAAAATTAACAAGTTAAATCGATTTGTTAAGAAGAATAATGATTTCATAAGAAGGTTTACTGCTGGGGTAAAAGTGGTAGAATTAGATGCTTCTGGAAGATTGTTGATTCCGAAAGATTTATGTCAGTTTGCAGGTGTACAAAAACAAGTGGTTTTATCATCTGCAGTGAATATTATCGAGATTTGGGATAAAGACAAGTATGAAACGGCAATAGATGATGCGGCGTTGGATTTTGCAGAGTTGGCAGAAGAAGTAATGGGAAATACAGAGGCTGATGAATTATCATAATCCGGTTTTATTGCACGAAAGTGTAGATGCGTTGAATATAAAAGAAGATGGCGTTTATGTTGATGTAACTTTTGGAGGCGGTGGTCATTCAAGAGAAATTCTAAGTCGCTTGGGAGAGCATGGAAGATTGTTTGCATTTGATCAGGATCCAGATGCGCAAGCAAATAAAATTGACGATGACCGTTTTGTGTTGATTGCAGAAAACTTTAGATATATATCTAGGTTTTTGAAGTTTTATAGAGTGAAAAAAGTAGATGGAGTATTAGCAGATTTAGGAGTTTCATCACATCAATTTGATGCTGCAGAAAGAGGTTTTTCTACACGATTTGATGCAGATTTAGATATGAGGATGGATCAGAAAGCAACATTGTCTGCTAAAGATGTTGTAAATGATTATTCAGAAGAAGAGTTGGCAGATATTTTATATCTGTATGGAGAGTTGAGAAGTGCTAGGGCTTTAGCAAAAACTATTGTAGAGGCTAGAGAGGGGCAAAAGATTGAAACAAGTTTTCAGTTAAAAGAAGTGTTGAAAAGACATTTGCCAAAGGCAAAAGAGCATAAGATTTTAGCTCAGATTTATCAGGCTATTCGAATAGAGGTAAATCAGGAGTTAGAGGTATTGAAAGAATTTTTAAATCAGATTCCAGATTTGTTAAATGAAAATGGAAGACTGAGTGTGATTTCTTATCATTCTTTAGAAGATAGATTGGTTAAGAGATTTATAAGAACAGGATTATTTAGTGGCGAGCCCGATAAAGATTTTTATGGTAATACAAACGAACCGTTAAAAAAAGTTGGAAAATTAATAGTGCCTACCCAAGTTGAAATTAAGAACAACAATAGGGCTCGCAGTGCTAAATTGAGAATTGCAACATTGAAATAATAATGAGTAAGGTAAAAAGAAGTGTTTATGATGTGTTAAGGGGAAGTTTTTTAACTGATGCCTCTGCGTTTAAAAATTGGCGCATCATCATTTTTGTAGTTGCCTTGTTTTTGTTTATGATTTCAAGTGCGCATAAAGCAGATGGAAAAGTGATTGAAATTGCTGAACTGAATAAGAAGAAAAGAGAATTGAGAGCTGAATATGTTGATACCGGTACCATGTTAATGCGAATAAAAATGGAATCGAACATACGACAGAAGGTAAAGCAACGAGGAATACTTCCTTCGAAAACATCGCCACAAAAAATAAAAGTAATTAGAAAAAAGAATTAACCTTGACAACCATAAAAAAACGCATATTAAACAAACTATATATAGTCACTGCTTTAATGACGCTTTTTTTTATGATAATTATTGGTAGGCTTATCAATATACAATATGTCCAGGGAGATAAATACCGTCAGCTTTCTGTAGAAAATACCATTAAAAACGACACTATTTTTTCTAATAGAGGTAATATTTATGCAGCAGATGGGAATTTGCTAGCTACTTCTATGTATAAGTATACAATAAGAATGGATTTGGTAGCGGTAAAGAGTGGTGTGTTTGAAAAAAACATCAAAGAACTTTCAAAGAAACTTTCTGGTTTGTTGGGGAAACCAGCTTCTTATTATCAAGAAAAATTAAGAACAGCAAAGAAAAGAAGAAATCGTTATTTGTTAATCGCTAGAGATTTGGGTTATAATGATTATATGAAAATAAAAAAGTTTCCAATTTTTAAACTAGGGCCTTATAAAGGAGGCTTTATAACCGAGCAAAGAACGGTTCGAGTACGACCAATTGGGAAAATTGCTGAACGAACTATTGGATATCGTGAAGCAGGGATTGAAGGTGCTTTTTCAGAATATTTAGAAGGAGAAATTGGTTGGCGTTTGAAGCAAAAAATTGCCAAAGGTCAATGGAAACCGATCAATGATGTAAATGAGAAAGAGCCAATTGATGGAAGAGATGTAATTACCACTTTAGATGTGAATATTCAAGATATTACACATCATGCTTTGTTAAGGCAAATGGAATATTTTGAAGCAGAACATGGATGTGCTATTGTAATGGAAACAGCAACTGGAGAAATTAAGGCTATTTCTAATTTAGGAAAGACTTCTAAAGGGAAATATTACGAAAAAAGAAATTATGGCGTTTGGGAGTCGCATGAACCTGGTTCAACATTTAAGTTGGCAAGTTTAATGGCAGCTGTGGATGATAAGGTGATTGATACCTCTACGGTAGTAGATACCGAAAAAGGAATTATGTGGTTGCATGGAAGTAAGGTAGAAGATTCTCAACGTGGAGGTTATGGGAAAATTTCTGCCTCGAGAGTTTTTGAGGTTTCTTCAAATGTTGGAATAGTAAAGTTGATAAAAAAGCATTATGACGATGATCCTTGGAAATTTATAAATAAGATGAAGTCCTTTGGGTTGGATCAGAAAATAGGAATACAGATAAAAGGTGAAGGAAAGCCTTTTATTCCGTTTCCAGGAAATAAAAGAAACCCATGGAATAAAATTTCGTTAGAATGGATGGCTTGGGGATATGGTGTGTCAATCACTCCATTACAAATGTTAACATTTTATAATGCAGTGGCTAATGATGGAGAGATGGTAAAGCCTCGATTTATTAAGGAGTTAAGAGTGCAAAACAAAACACAAAAAGTGTTTGATAAGGTGGTGTTAAAAAAGAAAATTGCGAGTCAGGTTACAATAGATAAAATGAGAAGGGTGATGGAAAATGTTGTAATTAAAGGTACGGCAGATAATATCTATTCACCAAACTTTTCTATGGCTGGTAAAACAGGAACAGCTAAAAAATGGGTGGATAAAAAAATAGATAAGGAGGGGAAAGTAATAAAAGGGCACTATTCTAATAAGTTATATGTGGCTTCTTTTGCTGGTTTCTTTCCTGCTGATAAGCCTAAGTATTCTTGTATTGTTGTAATACATGAACCTAATAAGAAAAAAGGGTATTATGGAGCGACTGTTGCTGCGCCTGTATTTAAAGAAATTGCGCAAAAGATTTATACCACAACACCATTTAATGTAAAAAAAGTAACTGATAAGCCGTCAGTAAAAAGTATAGATGAAAATTATCAAGAGTACTATTCTAAGTTACAGAAAACAGAAAATAATATTCCAAATGTAAAAGGAATGTCTGGTATGGATGCAGTTTCTTTATTGGAAAATTTAGGGTTGGTGGTGAAGTTTAATGGTTCTGGTAAGGTAATTAAGCAATCAAAAAAGAAGGGGACAAAATTTAAAAAAGGAGATGTAATTCTATTGAATTTATCATAAAAACTATTGAGAAATTTAAAAGACATATTGTATAAGGTTTCAATTGAAAATGTTGTTGGTGCTACTGATGTAGTAGTTAATAATATACAATTTGATTCAAGAAAGATAAAAGAGAATGATTTGTTTGTTGCTCAAAAAGGAGTAACTGTAGATGGGCATTTGTTTATTGATAAGGCTATTGAATTAGGTGCTAAAGTTGTGGTTTGTGAAAACTTGCCAGAAAAAACAACTGAAAAGATCACCTATGTTCAAGTGAAGGATGCAAACAGTGCTTTGGCTGTTATGTCATCTAATTATTTTGACAATCCATCTTCAAAATTAAAGTTGGTAGGTGTAACTGGAACTAATGGGAAAACGACCATCGCAACTTTGTTATATCAGCTTTTTAAAAAAGCTGGATTTAAAGTAGGACTGTTATCAACAGTAAAGATTTTAGTAAACGATAAGGCTTATACAACCTTGCATACTACTCCAGACTCAATTACAATCAATTCTTATTTGAAGGAAATGGTAACTGAAGAAGTAGATTTTTGTTTTATGGAAGTAAGTTCACATGGAATTCATCAAAAACGAACTCACGGATTGTATTTTGAAGGAGGAATTTTTACCAACTTATCTCATGATCATTTAGATTATCATAGCTCTTTTGCTGAATATAGAGATGTTAAAAAATCCTTTTTTGATTCCTTACCTAAATCTGCTTTCGCATTGTCTAATCTAGATGATAAAAACGGAGGAGTAATGTTGCAAAATACCAAAGCAACAAAACGAACCTATGCATTAAAAACCATGGCAGATTATAGAGGTAAAGTCCTAGAAAAAAGAATGTCTGGAACTTTATTAACCGTGGATGGAGTAGAATTATGGACAAAACTAATAGGTTCTTTTAATGCATATAATTTACTAGCAATTGTTGCAACTGCAGAGCTGTGTGGCTTGGAGAAGCAAGAGGTATTACGTTTGGTAAGCGAATTAGAAAGTGTTAGTGGTAGGTTTCAATATACAGTTTCAAAAACTGGAGTTACCGCTATTGTAGATTATGCACATACACCAGATGCATTAAAAAATGTGTTAGAGACAATTACTGATATAAGAACAGGAAAAGAAAAAATAATTACAGTAGTAGGTTGTGGAGGTGATAGAGATAAAACCAAAAGACCAAAAATGGCAAAGATTGCTTCTCAATTAAGCAATCAGGCAATATTTACTTCTGACAACCCAAGAACCGAAGATGCTCAAAAAATTATTGACGAAATGGAGTTGGGAGTTGCTCAGGAGAATATTGGAAAAACATTGGCTGTTGTTGATAGAAAACAAGCCATAAAAACAGCATGTAAGTTTTCTGAAACAGGAGACATTGTGTTGGTTGCAGGAAAAGGACATGAAGATTATCAAGAAATAAACGGAGAGCGCTTTCATTTTGATGATATGGAAGTGTTGGTAGAATGTTTTAAACAATTAAATAAGTAACAATGCTTTATTATTTATTCGAATATTTAGAAAATCAATTCAATTTAACTGGAGCAAGTGTGTTTCAGTTTATCACATTTCGTGCGGCGTTAGCTTTTATATTTTCATTGTTATTTTCTACAATCTTTGGAAAAAGAATTATTAATTATTTAAGAAAACAACAAGTAGGAGAAACAGTAAGAGATTTAGGTTTGGAAGGACAAGCTCAAAAATCTGGAACTCCTACAATGGGTGGAATCATCATCATTTTAGGAACACTGATTCCGGTGTTGTTGCTAGCAAAACTAGATAATATTTACGTGGTAATTTTACTAATTACTACTGTTTGGATGGGCTTTATTGGTTTTGTTGATGATTATATTAAGGTATTTAAAAAAGACAAAGGCGGACTAAGTGGAAAGTTTAAAGTATTGGGGCAAGTCGGTTTGGGTTTGATCGTTGGCTCAATGCTTTATTTTCATCCAGAAGTAACTATAAAAGAACAATTACCTGCAGAACAGCAAATAGTACAGCAAAACGGTAAAAGACAAGTGTTTGGTGAGGCGCATAAGTCAACCAAAACTACCATTCCATTTTTAAAAGACAATGAGTTAGACTACTCAAAACCATTGAGTTTGTTGGGAGAAGGGTATAAAAAATACGCATGGATTATTTTCATTTTTGTCGTGGTGTTTATTGTAACAGGAGTGTCAAATGGAGCAAATTTAACCGATGGAATTGACGGATTAGCAGCAGGTTCTTCTGCAATTATTGTAGTAACCCTCGCGGTGTTTGCTTGGGTTTCTGGTAATATCATTTTTGCAGATTATTTAGATGTAATGTATATCCCAAATTCGGGAGAAATGACGGTGTATATATTGGCATTTGCTGGAGCATTGATTGGGTTTTTATGGTACAACACTTTTCCAGCTCAAGTTTTTATGGGAGATACAGGAAGTTTAACAATAGGTGGTGTAATTGCTGTCATTGCGATTTCCATTAGAAAAGAATTGTTGCTTGTGCTTTTGGCAGGAATATTTGTGGTAGAAAATTTATCGGTGATTTTACAGGTAAGTTATTTTAAATACACAAAGAAAAAATTTGGAGAAGGAAGACGCATATTTAAAATGTCGCCATTGCATCATCATTATCAAAAATCTGGATATCATGAGAGCAAAATTGTAACTCGTTTTTGGATTGTTGGTATTCTGTTAGCGGTATTTACTATTGCAACATTAAAATTAAGATAAATGAAGCGAATAGTTGTTTTAGGAGGAGGAGAAAGCGGAGTAGGAACAGCCATTTTAGCTAAGCAAAAAAAATATGAGGTTTTTGTTTCAGATAAAGGAGCAATTGCTCAAAAATATAAAGAAGTTCTTTTACAAAATGAGATTGAGTTTGAAGAAAATCAGCATACAGAATCAAAAATTCTAAATGCAGATTTGGTAATGAAAAGCCCTGGTATTCCAGATAAGGTTGCTTTAGTTCAGCAGTTGTTAAAAAACAATATTCAGATTGTCTCTGAAATTGAATTTGCAAGTCAGTTTACACAAGCAACAGTAGTTGGGATTACAGGTTCAAATGGAAAAACTACCACAACCTTGCTAACGCATCACGTATTAAAACAAGGAGATTTAAATGTGGGAGTTGCAGGGAATATAGGAGATAGTTTTGCAGAGCAAATCGCAACACAGAGCTATGATAATTATGTGCTGGAGTTGAGTAGTTTTCAATTAGATGGTGTAGATAAATTTGCACCGCATATTGCAGTAATTACCAATATAACTCCAGATCATTTAGATAGATATGAATACAATTTTGAAAACTATATAGATTCAAAATTTAGAATTACAAAGAATCAAACAGAAAATGATTATTTGATTTATGATGCAGATGATGAAGCATCAAACAAATGGTTAAAAGAAAATAAAACAAAAGCACAATTAATTCCTTTTTCTGTAGAAAGAGAATTGGATTTTGGAGCTTTTATTAAAGAAGATAAAATAATAACGAAAATAAATAGAGAAGAATTTATTATGCCACTATCAAACCTAGCCCTAAAAGGGAAACATAATGTGAAAAATGCAATGGCATCAGCAATGACTGCGCAATTGCTTAAAGTTAGAAAGCAGACGATAAAAGAAAGCTTATCGAGTTTTGAGGGAGCAGAACATCGCTTAGAAAGTGTTCAGAAAGTAAAAGATGTACAATATATTAACGATTCAAAAGCTACTAATGTTAATGCTACATTTTATGCTTTAGAATGTATGGATAACCCAACAGTTTGGATTGTAGGAGGAGTAGATAAGGGAAATGATTATCATGATTTATTGCCGTTGGTAAGAGAAAAAGTGAAGGCAATTGTTTGCTTAGGAGTAGACAATAGAAAAATTAAAGAAACATTTGAAAATGTGGTTGATATCATTGTAGAAACTGCTGGTGCAGAAGAAGCAGTAAAAGTTTCTGCTAAGTTAGCTACAAGAGGAGATAGTGTGTTGTTGTCTCCAGCATGTGCAAGTTTCGACTTGTTTGAAAATTACGAAGATAGAGGAAGACAATTTAAAAGAGCAGTAAGATTACTTGAGTAAGCTTAAAAATGAATAACCTATTAAAACATATCAAAGGAGATAGAACCATTTGGGCTATCGTAGCAGTATTGGCAATTTTTTCGTTTATGCCAGTATATAGTGCTAGTACAAATTTGGTATATGTAGTAGGCTCAGGATCTACTTTAGGTTATTTAATAAAGCACATGGTTTTATTATTCATGGGCTTTGTTATTATTTATGTAGTACATAAAATTCCGTATAGATATTTTAGCGGAGGATCTGTCTTAATGTTGCCTGTGGTGTTACTCTTATTGATATATACTTTATCTCAAGGAACCACTATTGGTGGAGCAAATGCAAGTAGATGGATTCGAATTCCTTTTGTAGGTGTTGGTTTTCAAACATCAACATTAGCAGGTCTAATTTTAATGGTTTATGTAGCAAGATATTTGGCAAAAAATAAAGAAAAAAAGATTGTTTTTAAAGAGAGTTTATGGCAATTGTGGCTGCCTGTAGGTTTGATTTTAATGTTGATTTTACCTGCGAATTTCTCTACAACAGCAATCATTTTTACAATGATATTGATGCTGGCTATTATTGGAGGATATCCTTTTAAGTTTATCGGGTATATTTTGGGAATTGGAATATTAATGCTAAGTCTGTTTGTTTTAACAGCAAAAGCTTTTCCTGATGCGATGCCAAATCGTGTGGCAACTTGGCAAAGTAGAATTGAAAATTTTTCTAGTGATTCTGCAGAGGAAGGTTATCAGGTAACAAAAGCAAAAATAGCAATTGCAACAGGAGGTTTAACAGGGAAAGGTCCAGGGAAAAGTGTACAAAAAAACTTTTTACCACAATCATCTTCAGATTTTATTTATGCAATTATTGTAGAAGAATATGGGTTGATGGGAGCGCTCTCAGTGATTTTTGTTTACTTTTTATTACTGTTTAGAATTATGATGGCGGCTAAAAAAGCAACAACCATTTTTGCTTCTTTATTAGTAATTGGTGTTGGTTTGCCAATTATTTTTCAAGCAATGATAAATATGGCGGTTGCAAGTAATTTATTTCCTGTTACTGGACAAACATTACCACTAATAAGTAGTGGAGGAACTTCTATTTGGATGACTTGTTTTGCACTTGGAATGATTTTAAGTGTGAGTGCATCTAAGGATGATACAGAAGAAACAATTTTAGATGATAACCCTTTAGATATTTTACATGAAGCAATCGATTAATGTTATCATAAGCGGAGGAGGAACGGGTGGACATATCTATCCGGCAATAGCAATTGCTAACGAGCTAAAGTTGCGCTACCCTGAAGCAAATTTTTTGTTTGTGGGTGCAAAAGATAAAATGGAGATGGAAAAGGTGCCACAAGCAGGTTATGAAATAAAGGGATTGTGGATTTCGGGTATTCAAAGAAAGTTGACACTTAAAAATCTATCCTTTCCATTTAAGTTAATGAGTAGTTTGCTAAAAGCAGGAGGTATAATTAGAAGGTTTAAGCCAGATATTGCTATAGGAACTGGAGGTTTTGCTAGTGGTCCAACTTTAATGATGGCTGCCAGAAAAGGGGTTCCAACATTAATTCAGGAGCAGAATTCATATCCGGGAATAACAAATAAATTATTGAGTAAAAAAGCAAATGCTATTTGTGTAGCTTATGATCATTTAGAGCGCTTTTTTCCGTCAGAAAAAATTATAAAAACAGGAAATCCAGTTCGGCAAGATTTATTGTCGATTCACAATAAAAGAGAAGAAGCGCAAAAATTTTTCTCTTTAGATACTGGTAAAAAAACAATATTGGTTTTAGGAGGGAGTTTAGGTGCGAGAAGAATCAATCAATTGATAGAAGAGCAATTAGAATTGTTTAAAGAGCAAGAAGTTCAGGTGATTTGGCAATGTGGAAAGTTGTATATAGAAACCTATAAAAATTATAATAAAGTAACAGGTGTTCAGGTGCATCAGTTTTTAAATAGAATGGATTTGGCTTATGCAGCTGCAGATATGATTATCTCTAGAGCAGGAGCAAGTTCGGTGTCTGAATTGTGTATTGTTGGGAAACCTACAATTTTTATCCCATCTCCAAATGTGGCAGAAGATCATCAAACAAAAAATGCCAAATCTATTGCAGATAAACATGGGGCAATTTTATTAAAAGAAAGTGAGTTGGAAACATTTCCAATTGTGTTTGAAACCTTGCTAAAAGATGAAGGGAAACAACAAAGTTTAAGTGAAAATATTAAAGCATTGGCATTGCCAAATGCAACAAGTCATATTGTAAATGAAATAGAAAAGTTATTGAGGGAATAGTGAATTTAAAAAAGATACATAACGTTTATTTTATAGGAATCGGAGGTATTGGAATGAGTGCACTTGCACGTTATTTTAACGCCAATGGAAAACAGGTGGCTGGTTATGATAAAACCCAGACTAAAATTACGGATTCTTTGGTAGATTTAGGTATTGAAATTCACTTTGAAGATGGAGTAGAACATATTCCGAATGACTTTTTAAATGTAGAACATACATTGGTGGTTTTTACGCCAGCAATTCCGAAAAATCATTTAGAATATAATTATTTAAAAGAACAAGGATATACAATATTAAAACGCGCAGAAGTTTTAGGGAAGATTACAGAGAATACTTTTTGTTTAGCGGTGGCTGGTACACATGGTAAAACTACAACATCTTCCATTTTGGGACATATCATGCAGCCGAGTTCGGCAACTTCGTTTTTAGGGGGAATAGCAGAGAATTATCAATCTAATTTAATTTTAGGAAAAGATGAGGTTTCTGTGGTTGAGGCTGATGAATTTGATCGATCATTTTTACAACTGTCTCCAGATATTGCTTGTATAACCTCTATGGATGCAGATCATTTAGATATTTATGGAGAACATGATGAGTTGATACAATCATTCAATGATTTTGCAAAAAAAGTTTCTAAAACATTGATTGTAGCTAAAGGACTTCCAATAGAAGGATTGACTTATGCAATAGAAGAAGATGCAGATTATAAAGCATATCGTTTAAGAATAGAAAACGGGAAATATATTTTTGATGTGCAAACTCCAAATGCTATCGTTACAGATATAGAATTGAGTTTGCCTGGGAAGCATAATGTAATGAACGCTTTGGCGGCATTGGCAATTGCAGAGCAACAGGGTGTTGATTTGGATTTGATTAAAAGTCAGTTGAAGAGTTTTAAAGGTGTACAGCGACGATTTTCATATAAAATAAATACAGAAAATTTAGTGTTGATTGATGATTATGCACATCATCCAACAGAAATAAAAGCAGTACAAAACTCAGTAAGAGAAATGTATCCTGATAAAAAAGTGTTGGCAGTTTTTCAACCGCATTTATTTAGTAGAACACAAGATTTTGTAGATGATTTTGCAAAAGAATTAGCGGGGTTTGACGAGTTGTTGCTTTTAGATATTTATCCAGCAAGAGAATTGCCAATTGAGGGAGTGAGTTCTTCTTGGTTATTAGATAAAATTGATTTAGAGAAAAAGAAATTAGTAGTAAAAGAAACATTAATTAATCATATAAAAAACTCAGAAGCAACTGTGGTTGTATTATTAGGAGCAGGTGATATTGGTGTAATGGTTACTATGGTTGTAGATGAATTAAAAAAAGAACTATTGTAAATATGAAAAAGTTATTAGCATACATATTTTCGTTGTTTTTAATAGGAGGTTTGTTCTTTCTTTATAGTTTTTCATCGGCAAAAAACCTAAGTAAAAAAATAAGAAAAGTTGAAATAGAATTTGAAGAAGGAGCTAATGATTTTTTAACTCAAGATATGGTTAATAAATTGTTAATACAAAATCAAAAAAAAGTGCAAAACCAAGCAAAATCTGTTATAGATTTACAAGGTTTAGAGTATAGGGTACTCTCAAATCCATATATAGAAAAAGCAACGGTCTATTATACCATTGATGGTGTACTAAAAACAATTGTTAAGCAAAGAGAACCAATTGCTAGAGTTAATGCTTTTAACTCGTCTTATTATGTTGATAAACAAGGAGTAGAGGTGCCGCTTTCTGAAAATTATTCTGCAAGAGTAATTTTAGTTACAGGAAATATTTCTAAAGAGAATTTGAAAGAAATTACGGGTTTTGTAAACGTAATTTTAGCTGATGATTTTTTAAAAAAAGAAGTAATAGGAATCCATAAAAAGCAGAACAATGAATTTGTTTTGAGTGTTAGAAGTGGTTCTTACAAAATTGAGCTTGGTAAATTGAGTGGAATTAGAACGAAATTTATGAAGCTAAAAGCATTTTATAACTCTATTGGAGATTATAAAAAAATAGAGCAATACAAAACAATAAATTTAAAATATCACAACCAAGTTGTGTGCGCAAAATAAAACAAGATGGAAAACAATAAAATAGCTGTAGGTCTAGATATTGGTACAACCAAGATTGTTGCCATGGTTGGTAAAAAGAACGAATACGGAAAATTAGAAGTTCAAGGTATTGGTAAAGCAAAAAGCTTAGGTGTTAAGAGAGGTGTGGTAAGTAATATTACTCAAACCATTCAATCAATACAGCAAGCGGTTGATGAAGCAGAAAGTGTTTCTGGACAAAAAATAAATGAAGTTGTTGTTGGAATTGCAGGACAACACATCAGAAGTTTACATCATAGCGATTATATTACTAGAACTAATGCAGATGAGGTAATTGATGATAATGATATTGAGAATTTAGTAAATCAAGTGCATAAGTTGGTAATGCTACCTGGAGAAGAAATTATCCATGTATTACCACAAGAATTTAAAGTTGATAGTCAAGGAGAAATTAAAGAACCAATCGGTATGTATGGAGGGCGTTTAGAAGCCAATTTCCATGTGGTTGTTGGTCAGGTTTCTTCTATAAGAAATATAGGTAGATGCGTAAAAAGTGCTGACTTAAATTTATCAGATATTACTTTAGAACCCCTAGCTTCTGCCTCTGCAGTATTAAGTCAAGAAGAAAAAGAAGCCGGAGTTGCTTTGATTGATATAGGTGGTGGAACTACAGACTTAGCCATTTTTAAAGACGGAATTATTCGTCATACAGCAGTAATTCCATTTGGAGGAAATGTAATTACTGAAGATATTAAAGAAGGTTGTTCTATTATAGAAAAGCAAGCAGAATTATTAAAAATTAAGTTTGGATCTGCTTGGCCAGGAGAAAATAAAGAAACAGAAATTGTTTCTATTCCAGGTTTAAGAGGTAGAGAACCAAAAGAGATTACACTTAAAAACTTGTCAAAAATTATTCATGCTAGAGTGCAAGAAATTATTGAGCATGTGTATTTGGAAATAAAAAACTACGGACATGAAACTCAAAAAGGAAAGCTAATTGCTGGAATTGTATTGACTGGTGGAGGTTCACAATTAAAACATTTACGCCAGTTGGTAGAATATATTACAGGAATGGATGCTAGAATTGGTTATCCAAATGAGCATTTAGCAGGAGATTCTGATGAAGCCTTATCTAGCCCTTCTTATGCAACTGCAGTTGGACTTTTAATGGAAGGATTGGAAAAAGAATGTAAAGAAGAGCCAGTAGAAGAAATTGTTGAGGAAGAAATTTCTTTAGAAGAATCTGCTGAAGAAGTAGTTGAGGAAAAAGTAGAAGAAAAACCTGTAAAAAAAGGAAAATCATTCTTAGATAGGTTTGCAGAGCGTTTTAAAGAATTTTTAGATAACGCAGAATAAAAATTAAAAGATAAACGATATAAACCCTTAAAATAGAAAAGTTATTATGAGCGGAGAATTTGATAACATTTTATTTGACATGCCCAAATCACAATCTAATGCCATTAAAGTAATCGGTGTTGGAGGTGGTGGTAGTAATGCTGTAAACCACATGTTTCAGCAAGACATTAAAGGAGTAGACTTTGTCATCTGTAATACAGATGCACAAGCTTTAGAAAGCAGTGCTATTCCTAATAAAATTCAGCTAGGTGCAGATTTAACTTCTGGATTAGGAGCTGGTGCAAATCCAGAAATTGGAGAAAGAGCAGCAAAAGAAAGTTTAGAAGAAATTCAACAAATGTTGAGTACTCAAACTAAAATGGTATTTATTACTGCCGGAATGGGTGGTGGTACAGGAACAGGAGCAGCTCCAATCATTGCTAAAATAGCCAAAGACATGGATATTTTAACTGTAGGAATTGTAACAATGCCATTTCAATTTGAAGGTAGAATGCGCTCAAAACAAGCTCAAATTGGAATTGATACATTAAGAAGTAATGTAGATTCTTTAATTGTTATTAATAATAACAAATTAAGAGAAGTGTATGGTAATTTAGGGTTTAAAGCAGGTTTCTCAAAAGCAGATGAAGTATTATCTACTGCGGCAAAGGGAATTGCAGAGGTAATTACACATCACTACAAACAAAATATCGATTTACATGATGCGAAGACTGTATTATCTAATAGTGGAACAGCAATTATGGGTTCTGCAAAAGAGTCGGGTGTAAATAGAGGTAAAAACGCTATTGTAAAAGCATTAGATTCTCCGTTGTTAAATGATAATAAAATTACTGGTGCTAAAAATGTATTGTTATTGATTGTGTCTGGTACAGATGAAGTAACACTTGATGAAATTGGAGAAATCAATGATTATATCCAAATTGAAGCAGGATATGATGCCAATATTATTATGGGAATCGGAGAGGATGATGCATTAGGAGATGCGATTGCTGTTACTGTTGTTGCTACAGGTTTTGCAGCAGATCAACAGAGTACAATTACCAATACAGAAGCGAAAAAAATTATTCATACTTTAGAAGATGAACAAAAAGCAACTTATGATTTTTCTGAAAAAACAGTAGAGGCTTCAAGTGTTATCGATGCTCCAATTAGCCATAAACAAGAAACAAAAATTGTACATGTTTTGGAGGATGAAGAAGAGGTTATTGAAAAGAAATCTGATTTGATTCCAACAACTGAGTTTATTAATAATATTGAGGTTGTTTATGATGAGATAGCAACTGAAACTATTTCTGAAGATGATTTTATTATTACCAATGTAACTTCTAAAGAAGAAAATGTAGTTGAAAAACCTGTGCAATTACAAGCAGATTTATTGTTTGATTTGCCATTAAATAGCTACGAAGAAATTAAACCAGAGCCAACCAAAGAAAAAGAGGTTCGCTATGATTTGTCTTTAGAAGATGTAAACGAGATTGAAGTAAATGACCCTATCGAGATTGTTGCTGATAAAAACAAAGTTGTAGAAAAAAGATTTGTTTTAGAAGACTTTAATGTTGAGCCAACAATAGGCAAAAGCTCTGTAATTAAGCAACAAGAAAAAGAGGAAGAAGATTTTGCTTTTACAGTTAAAACAAAAGCACCTAAAGTTGAAGACATCGAAACTATTTCTGAAGAAGTATCTCCATTGAGTTTAACCATTGCAGAATTGGAAAAAACGGCAGAGTTACGTCGTCAAAAAATGAAAGGCTTCAATTATAAATTTACAGATCAAGTAAATAAAAATATTGATGATATTGAACGTCAACCTGCTTATAAAAGATTAGGTGTTGATTTGGATGAGGTAAACTCAGATTTAAGTAAGTCAAAAACTACATTAAGTACAGATGCAAATGACGATGTTCAATTGCGATCTAACAATTCGTTTTTACACGATAATGTAGATTAATAATATGAACAAAAGCACGTTCAATTATTCCCTAAATTAATTGTATTTGTTTTTTAAATTCCTGAGAAATCAGGAATTTTTTTATACCTATATTTGTAGTTCAAAAAAAGAAAAGATGAGTTTAGAAAAACAATTGATGGACCAAATGAAAGCAGCTATGAAATCGAAAGATACAGTTGCTTTACAAGCTTTAAGATCTGTAAAATCTGCAATTTTATTGGCTAAGACTGAAAATGGAGCTGGTAGCGAATTGACAGAAGATCAAGAAATGAAAATCTTACAAAAACAGGTAAAGCAACGTAAAGATAGTGCTGCTATTTTTGTAGATCAAGGAAGAGAAGATTTAGCAGCGCCTGAATTGGCCCAAGCAGCAGTTATAGAACAATTTTTACCAGAAGCTTTGTCTGAAGAAGAAATAGAAAAAGTAGTACTTGCTACCATAGAAAAAGTTGGTGCATTTAGTATGAAAGATATGGGTAAAGTGATGGGAATTGTTTCTAAAGAATTGGCAGGTCAAGCAGACGGGAAAACCATTTCTACCTTAGTAAAAAAGAACTTAGCCTAAGTAAATATGGCTCCGTAGTTCAACTGAATAGAATATCAGATTTCGGCTCTGAGGGTTGCAGGTTTGAATCCTGCCGGAGTCACATATTAGTTAACTTCATAAAATGTAATTATTATATTTTATGAGGTTTTTATTTTTTAAATTTATTCTGATTTTTTAAAACCATTAGGTGTTAAACCAGTATTTTTTTTGAAGTAATTAGTAAAGTTAGAGACTTCATCAAATCCCAAGGTTTCACCAATTTGTTCTATAGAATTTGTTGAATTAATAAGTAAAGACTTAGCTTCCATAATTACATATTCTGTAATGATTTTTTTAGGAGAATTTCCTGTGGTCTTTCTTACGCACTCTGCTAAATAAACAGAACTCACATTTAATTTATTAGCATAAAAATGTATTTTTTGTCTTTTTTTAGATGTTATTTTTAATAGATTTTCAAAAAGAAATGTAATTTCTTCTGCACGTGAAACTTTGGTGTTTTGAATGATTTTTTCTTCAAGTAAACGCTTAATCTCATATAAAAGAATGATTAAATACGAACGAATTATTTCAATATTATTTTCATCAAGTTTTTGAAATTCTTGATATATTTTTTTTAAATACTCAATACATAAACGTTCAACTTTTCCTTTAATAAAGTAAATTGGAGAAGAATGTCTGTTAAAGTAAGGGAATTTTTGAATAATGCTGTAATCAGTTGGTCCTAGAGGTAAAAAATCAGAAGTAAAAAAAACAAGGTAAGCAATTCCTTTACCTTTTTTAGTTGAAGGATCACCTTCAGGAATATCCATATAAAAACTCTGACCCGGAGCTAAAAATGTTAAATGACCTTCTTTAGTATTGTAATTCGTATTATCTACAGACATTTCTAGGTCATAGTTTGCTCCATAGCTAATTTCAAAAATATGTTTTGAAATGATATTAGAATAATTATTAATCTCTCCAATATGATCTTCTACTTTTAGAATATGAAAATTATGGTGCTTCTGATATTTTTCAAGGTTCATATCTTTTAGCATGTCTTTTACATTTTCTACAAGAAAAGGATATTTCATATGTGAAATAAATAATGATTATATAATTCTAATGTACATCATTTTTTATAATTATAACCATATTTTTGATATTTATTTAATGTTGTTTGGGCGTTATTTTTGCACACGATTAAATAATATAAAAAGATATGATACCCAAAAATTCATATAAAAGAACACTAATTTTAAATAAAAATATAATAGTTATTGTTGTATTAAGTATTTTTCTAAGTGCTTGTGGAGATTGGAAGCAAGCTAACTGGGGAAAGACACTCCAGCAACCAGTAATTAAAATTACTAAAGGAAATTATAGTGGCTTTACATCTTACCCGACACGATTAGAAGGTATACAAGACATTGAAATTAGAGCTAAAGTAAATGGTTATATCCAGAATATTTTTGTTGATGAAGGTCAATTTGTCAAAAAAGGACAATTATTATTTCAATTAGAAGCCAATGTTATTTCTCAAAATACAGCAGCTTCTAAAGCAGCAATAAAATCTGCTAAAGCATCAGTGAGTTCTGCTAAAATAGAAGTAATTCGCTTACGCCCATTAGTAGAAAAAAAGATTATCAGTTTAGTACAATTGCAAACAGCAGAAGCCAAATTAAAAATGGCTAAAGCTCAATTATACCAAGCAGAAAGTAATTTTAAAGCCAACAAAGCTAATCAAGAATACACAAATATTGTAAGTCCAGTAGATGGAATTTTAGGGAAAATTAATTTTCGAAAAGGAGCTTTAGTTGGGCCAGCAACAACATTAAGTTTAACAACTGTATCTAATACGCAACAGATGTATGCTTATTTTTCGGTTGGTGAAATCGAAATTACAAAAATGACTAAAGATATTTCAGGAAAAAATTTGAATGAAAAACTACAGACATTTCCCAAATTAGAATTAGAGTTGAGTGATGGGACTTTGTATAGTTTAAAAGGTAAGCTAGAAGTATCTACAGGGAAAGTTTCTCCAAAAACAGGAGCAATACAACTTAGAGCCATTTTTGAAAATCCTAAAGGGGAGTTGTTGAGTGGTAATACAGGTTTAATTAAAATTCCACATCAGTATAAAAATAGAATTGCTGTTCCTACGATGTCCACATTAAACATACAAGGAATTATTATGGTATACTCACTTTCTGAAGGAGATACTTTAAGAATGCGTCCTATACAAATTGGAGGAGAGGTAGATAAATTTCTAATTGTAGATAGAGGTTTGGAAACCGGAGAAAAGATACTTGCACAAGGTTTAGGAAAAGTTTATCCAAATACAGTGATTATCCCAACCGAAGTTAAGATGGACAGTTTAGTAAATAGTTTTCAACCATTATTTAAATAAAACATAATGTTACAAAAATTTATAGATAGGCCTATATTATCTACTGTAATTGCGCTTATTACCTTAATTCTTGGAGTGATAGGAATTGTGTCTATTCCTGTTTCTCAATATCCAGAAATTGCACCACCAACAGTACAGATTAGTGCTTCTTTCCCTGGAGCAAACGCAACTACAATTATAGAAAGTGTTATTGTACCTATAGAGGAGCAAATTAATGGAGTAGAAGGAATGAAATATATCAACTCTACTGCTAGTAATGATGGATCTGCAAATATTTCCATTGTTTTTAATCAAGATGTAGATCCAGATATTGCTGCTGTAAATGTACAAAACCGAGTATCTAGAGCGAATGCAGTTTTACCTGCCGAGGTGATTCGAAATGGAGTAAGTGTACAAAAAACACAAAATTCAGCATTAATGTATGCTACAATAGCTTCAAATAATAAATCCTATGATGAAACTTTTCTTCAAAATTATTTAAAATTAAATATTATTCCTGAATTACAACGTGTAAGTGGGGTTAGTAAAATAGACGTTTTTGGAGGGAAAGATTATGCGATGCGTATTTGGTTAGATCCAGTAAAAATGAGCAATTATAATCTAACACCTCAAGAAGTTAATCAGGCTGTTTTAGAACAAAGTACAGAAGCTGCACCAGGAACTTTAGGGCAAAACTCTGGACAAACTTTTGAATATACATTAAAATATAAAGGACGTTATAAGGAGATATCTGATTATGAACAGATCATTTTACGTACAGAAAAAGATGGGACAACATTATTTTTAAAAGATGTAGCTAATATAGAACTTGGAGCATTGTCTTATGCATCAGCCTCTAAATCAAAAGGAGACTCGTCAATTACATTTGGTGTTTTTCAATTGCCAAATACCAATGCCCAAGCAATCAATAAATTGTTAGTTTCTAAAATTGAAGATTTACAAAAAGATTTTCCAGAAGGAGTTTATTTTGTAATGAATTATAATACAAATGATTTTTTAGAAGCATCAATAAATAAAGTTACAAGAACTTTGATTGAAGCTTTTATCCTAGTGTTTATTGTAGTTTTTATTTTTTTACAAGATTTACGATCAACAATTATTCCAGCCATAGCGGTACCTGTCTCTATTATTGGGGCATTCTTTTTTCTACATTTATTTGGGTTTTCAATGAATTTACTCACATTATTTGCATTGATTTTAGGTATAGGAATTGTTGTTGATGATGCCATTGTCGTTGTTGAAGCTGTACATGCTAAAATGGAAAAAGGAATTTCAAATCCTGTAGAAGCGTCAAAGAAAGCAATGAGCGAAATTAGTGGAGCTATTGTCTCTATCACATTAATAATGGCAGCTGTATTTATTCCAATTACATTTATTGAAGGACCATCAGGTGTATTTTATAAGCAATTTGGAATTACATTAGTAGTAGCCATCTTTATTTCGGCACTAAATGCACTTACTTTATCACCAGCATTATGCGCTATTTTTCTAAAACCTTTAACTACTACGGAAGAAAATAAGAGTGGGCTTTTAAATAGGTTTTATATTGCTTTTAATGCAGCTTTTGAAGCTACTAAATATCGTTATACAAAAAGTATATCTAAATTATTAAGTCGTAAATGGATAACTGCATTGATGTTAGTTATAGCTATATTGATGATTGGTGTTGTAAATAAATTTACCCCCAAAGGATTTGTTCCGTCAGAAGATAGAGCGGTTATTTTTATGAATTTAGAATTGCCGCCAGGAGCTTCTTTAGGGAGAACAATGGCGAGTTTAGATCAGTTAAACAATGAAATTAGTAAATTAGAAAATGTAAAAGATTTTACATATACAGCAGGAACAAATTTTTTCTCAGGAGCAGGAAGTTCTAACGCTTTAGGATTCATTGTTCTTAAAGATTGGTCTGAACGATCTGGAGAACAAGGAACAATTGCTGCAATAGAAGAAAAACTGAATGCTTGTGCAAGTAAAATTAAAGACGCAAATATTTTATTCTTTTCACCATCTAGTGTTCCTGGCTATGGTAGTGCTGACGGATTTGAATTTAAACTTGTAGATAAAAAAGCGGGAAGTACTAATGATTTAGATCAAACTACACGAACCTTTTTAGGAAGGTTAACAAATAGACCAGAGATAATGTTTGCCTCTAATTCATTAAATACAGGGTATCCGCAATATGAACTTGATGTAGACATTCCGAAAGCTAAACGTTTTGGTGTTAGTATAACCAGTATACTAAATACACTACAAGGATATTTTGGAGGAATGTATATTTCGGATTTTAATCAGTTTGGAAAACCTTATAAAGTATTTTTACAAGCCTTACCTGAGTTTAGAAAAAATGACAAAGATTTATCAAAAATATTTGTAAAAACTATTGAAGGAGAGATGGCTCCAATAAGTTCTTTTGTGCAATTAAAATTAACTTCTGGACCACAGCAATTAAGTCGTTTTAATTTGTACAATTCTGTTTCTGTTAACGGAAATGTAGGCTGGGGTTTTAGTACAGGTGATGCAATCAAAGCAATTAATGAAGAGGCGAAAATGCTGCCTAAAAATTATGGAGTTGAATTTAGTGGTATTACTAAGGAAGAGATTAGTAGTGCTGGCCAAGCTCCAATAATTTTAGCATTGAGCATCTTATTTGCCTTTTTCTTTTTATCAGCTCAATATGAAAGTTTCTTGTTGCCTTTTGCTGTATTGCTATCGTTACCAATAGGAATTGCTGGGGCTTATTTATTTACTTTTATTACTGGACTTCAAAATAATATTTATTTCCAAATAGCTTTAGTAATGCTTATAGGATTACTAGCAAAAAATGCCATTTTAATTGTTGAGTTTTCAAAGCAAAGGAGAGAAGAGGGATTTACAATTTATGATGCTGCAATAGAGGGAGCAAAAGAACGATTACGTCCTATTTTAATGACGGCATTCTCATTTATTTTAGGATTATTACCTCTAGTTTTTGCAACAGGAGTTGGTGCTATTGGAAACCGGTCTATAGGAACTGGTGCCGCGGGTGGTTTATTTGTAGGAACCATTATAGGTGTATTTTTTATTCCTGTTTTATATGCAGTATTTCAGTGGTTGCATGAAAAAATCACAACTAAAAATAAACAAAATGTATAGAATTAAAATATATAATATTGTAGCGACTATTTGTATACTTCTAATGTGGTCTTGTGTTGCTACTCAAACATACAAAGCCCCTCAAATTAGTAAAAAGCAGTATTTGTTTCGTTTAGATAGTCTGTCAAATAATGGTCCAGATATAGCAAGGCAAAACTGGAAAGATTTTTTTAAAGATGATTTGTTAAAAACGTATATAAAAAAAGCGTTGCAAAATAACCAAGACAATAAGATTGCTTTTAAAACAATTCAAATTTTTAATGCTCAATATAAACAAGGAAAAGCAGGTTATTTACCAATAGTAAGTTTGGGAGCAAATGTGCAAAAATCAACTATAGCAAATGCTCCGAGTAATCAAGATTTTACTCAGTATCAGGTTAATGTAAATTTATCTTGGGAGGTAGATATTTGGGGAAAGATTACCAGTAAAAAGTTAGCTTCTAAAGCTGAGTTTTTAAAATCCATTACAGCTCAAAAATTATTACAAACCCAGTTGGTAGCAAATGTAGCGAATACGTATTATCGATTAATTGAAGCAGACAAAAGAAAAGAAATATTAAAAAAAACTATATTTCTTCGTAAAGAAAGTCTTAGAGTTCTTAAAAACTTAAAAGAAGCTGGAGAAGGAAATAGTTTGTCTGTACTTCAGGCAAAAGCCCAATTATCTGAAGTAGAAGTATTATTAACCTCTGTAAATAATGAGATTTTTGCTTTAGAAAATGCATTGACACTTCTTATAGGAAGTCCAATTAATTCTATTAAGAGAAACTCTATTGACACTCAAATTTTTGTTAAAGAATTTCAGATTGGACTACCCCTAGAAATATTAGCTAATCGTCCAGATGTTAAAGAATCTGAGTTGAATTTTTTATTGTCTTTTGAAAACTACAATATTGCAAAAGCTTCGTTATATCCATCTATAAAACTATCAGCGAATACAGGTACACAAGGACCTGAATTATTGAAGTTATTTAAAGGAGGGAGTTTTTTTAGTACACTGCTTGGAGGGCTTACTCAACCTGTTTTTAACGGAAGACAATTAAGAACAAGAAAAGAGGTTTCTTTTTTACAAATGAAGCAAAGTTTATACCGCTTTCAACAACAAGTTTTAAAAGCAAGTTTAGAGGTGAGTGATGTATTAAAAGAATTTGAAACCTCATCAAAAAATGTAATGATTTTAACAAAACAAGAGATTGTTTTAAACAAAGCTTTTGATGATTCTAAAATGTTACTTAAGGCTGGATTGGCTAATTATTTAGATGTACTAACCGCACAAGGAAATTTATTGAATACACAGTTAAAACGTATTCAAACTAAATCTCGATACTTGCAAAATTTAGCAACTATTTACAAAGCACTTGGAGGTGGAATAAACTAAAATTTTAGTGATTTTTTTAATTTTTAATATTGTTTTTAAGTATTTATACCTATTTGTTAGTTCAAGTAATTACCCTCTAAAATCTAGGTTAGCTCTTTTATAGATTTGAGTTATCTAATTTTAAAAGAACGAAAATATGGCAATTTATAAAGTGAAAAATCAATGGGGAGGTTCTGCTGTTCCTTGGTTAGAAGGAGGAACATTTGTATTAGGTTGTAGAGAAAATCAAAATGTAGTAGCCTTAGAAATTAGTTCTGGAGATGGAGGAAAAACACTCGTGGGTAGAATGACATATGAAGGAGAAAGTCCAATTGGTTTTAGAGCAATTCAAATTGTAGGAAATAATTATGCCGTAGAAAATCAATGGGGAGGAGTTACTGCTCCTTGGCATCCTGGAGGAAATTGGATAATTGGCGCAAGAAAAAGACAAAATGTTATTGCTTTAAATTTAAAGGCAGAAGGAAATAGCTTAGAAGGTTCCATGTCTTATCAAGGAGAAGGACCTATTAATATCGTTGCAACTTTAACTAAAGGAAGTTCATATAGCGTAGATAGCCATTGGGGTGGAGAATCAGCACCATGGCATTCGGCAGGAACATTTGTATTAGGAAATAGAGAAAATCAACATCCAGTTGCATTTGATTTAACTTCGTATGATAGTGGTAGAACTTTAGAAGGTACTATGACTTATGAAGGAGAAGCTTCAATAGGTTTTAGAGCAACTCAAATCTTAGACAATAATTATAATGTAGAAAATCAATTGGGTGGGCCAACTTCTCGATGGGTTTCTGGAGGACAATTTGTAATTGGCTCTCGAGTAGATCAAAGAGTTATTAGTTTAAAAATTAGTTCTTCTAATGAAGGAACTGATTTTACTGGACAGATGACCTATTTTGGAGAAAGTGCTATCGATGTTAAAGCGGTACTTTCTACAAATAGTAATCTTGTTAATAAAACATAGTTTTTTGTAGTTGAATTTAATGGTCGCTAAAAGAGAAGCAAGTAATATTGCTTCTCTTTTTGTATAAGAAGATACATGAATATTACTTTTTAAATGCTGATTTTTGTCATGTTTATCATTGGTTTATAGTTGGATATTTATACTAGAATTTAAAACCAATAATGATGAAAAGAAGAGAATTAATATCTAAAATTATGTCTACTGATTTAATAACTGTTAACCTAAGCAATAATTTAGTAGAAGCAGAAAAATTGTTTAACGAAAATAGTATTCGCCATATTCCTGTTGTAAGTGGAGAAGATATTATAGGTATGCTAAGCTTAACAGATTTGTTACGTGTTAGTTTTGTAGATACTTATGGATCTGATGAAAGTGATGTTGATACAGCAGTTTATAATATGCTTACAATTGAACAAGTAATGGTAAAAAATGTTGTGTCTGTTTCTTCTACGCAAACAATTAAAGAAGTAGTAGAAGTATTGGCTAAAAATGAATTTCATGCATTACCCGTAGTAGACGAAGGGAAATTGGTGGGTATTGTTACTACAACAGATTTACTAAACTATTTATTAGAACAATATTAGTACTCCTTATTATAATGACAAAAAGCGAGGTTATTGCCTCGCTTTTTTTATTTTTATAGGACTAATAAGTTTTGAGTGCGTTATTTTAGGTTTAGTTTTTATTTGGTTGGTTTTTTGTATTTCATTATCTGGGGCTTAGATGTTATCTATGTTTATTTTTATGGAAAACCTGTATTGGTACATTCGTACTTAAAGAAAAAGAAATTACTACCTGTACAGAAACAACTTTTAGAAAAAGAAGTAAGTTTTTATCAAAACTTAAATACAGAATACCAGGCTTATTTTGAACACCGTTTGGTAGAGTTTATTGATACGTATCAATTTGTGGGTAGAAAAGGTTATGAAGTTACCAATGAAACAAAAGTTTTGATTGGTGCTGTATATGTGATGATGACTTTTGGGATGCGTAAATATTTAACTTCTGTGTTTGATAAAATTGTAATTTATCCTACACAGTTTCACTCAAAAGCACATAATAGAAATCATAAGGGAGAATTTAATTATAGATACAGAGCTATTGTCTTTTCTTGGGAAGATTTTGTCAAAGGAAGAAACTCTAAGAACGATAATTTAAATTTAGGCGTGCATGAGTTTACTCATACGCTAAGCTTTCATGGGAGAATTTCTAAGGATTATAGTGCCAAAATTTTTAATAAAATGCACCAAGAAATTTTAAACTATATTAAAACTCCAGAAAACGCTAAAAAAATTAAATCAGAAAATTATTTTAGAAAATATGCCTATACCAATAGTTTAGAATTTATGGCAGTAATGATGGAATATTTTTTTGAAACTCCAACAGAATTTCAAGAGCGTTTTCCAGAGTTATATCAAAAAGTTGTAAAAATGATTAATTACAAATCTTTTTCAAATTTGAAATAGTTGTTATTGGATTTTCACTTTTAAAAACAAAGCTTCCAGCAACTAAAACATCTGCACCAGCTTCAATTAGTGCATTGGCATTTTGATCCGTTACACCACCATCAATTTCTATTTGACAAGCAGATTCAGAAAATTCGATTAAATGCTTTAATTGACTTACTTTTTTATAAGTATTTTCAATAAAAGATTGTCCACCAAAACCAGGGTTTACACTCATAATACATACCAAGTCTAAGTCGGCAATTATATCTTCTAAAACGGCAATTGGTGTATGAGGATTTAATGCGACTCCAGCTTTCATTCCTGCAGCTTTAATAGCTTGAATTGTTCTGTGTAAATGTGTACAAGCTTCGTAATGTACAGTTAAAACATCGGCTCCTAAATCTGCAAAAGTTTGGATATATCTGTCAGGATCTACGATCATAAGATGTACATCGATTGTTTTTTTTGCATGTTTAGAGATGGCTTTTAAAACAGGCATTCCAAAAGAAATATTTGGAACAAAAACACCGTCCATGATATCAATATGAAACCAATCGGCATCACTATTGTTTACCATTTCTATGTCTCTTTGTAAGTTGGCAAAATCTGCTGCTAAGATTGAGGGAGCAATTAATTTAGTCATAATGTATTGTTGTGTTGTTCGCTGCAAAAGTACAATATAAAAAAGAAAGCGCTCAAATTAATTTGAGCGCTTTATAAACATTTATCTATATCACTTTGTTAATTACTATCCTAAGTAAGTCATTAAGATTTTACTTCTAGAAGTGTGTTTTAATCTACGGATAGCTTTTTCTTTAATCTGACGAACACGCTCACGTGTTAAATCAAATGTTTCTCCAATTTCTTCTAATGTCATTGGTTGATGCTCTCCTAAACCAAAGTATAATTTTACTACATCGGCTTCTCTTGGAGTTAACGTTTCTAAAGCTCTAGAAATTTCTACTCTTAAAGATTCGTGTAATAATGATTTATCAGGGTTTGGAGATTCTCCAGAATTTAAAACGTCGTATAAGTTAGAATCTTCTCCTTCAATTAATGGAGCATCCATAGATACATGACGCCCAGAGTTTTTCATAGATTCTTTTACATCATTTACTGTCATGTCTAATTTCTTAGCAATTTCTTCAGCACTTGGTGGGCGCTCATTTTCTTGCTCTAAGAAAGCATACATTTTGTTGATCTTATTAATAGATCCAATTTTATTTAAAGGTAAACGTACAATTCTAGATTGCTCTGCTAATGCTTGTAAGATAGATTGACGAATCCACCAAACAGCATAAGAAATAAACTTAAATCCACGCGTTTCATCAAAACGTTTTGCAGCTTTAATAAGCCCTAGATTCCCTTCGTTAATTAAGTCTGGTAAAGTTAATCCTTGGTTTTGATATTGCTTGGCTACAGAAACAACGAAACGTAAGTTAGCTTTTGTTAATTTTTCTAAAGCTACTTGATCTCCTGCTTTTATTCGTTGCGCTAATTCAACTTCTTCATCGGCAGTAATTAAATCTACCTTTCCAATCTCCTGTAAATATTTGTCTAACGATGCAGTTTCTCTGTTGGTAACCTGCTTGGTAATTTTAAGTTGTCTCATCTAAATATATATCCTTTTTTAAACGATTAATAATACTTCTACACTTACTTATACGTAGAGAAACTTCTGAATGTTACAAAATGGTTAATTTTTTTTGATTTGGATAAATGTTAAGGAAATGTTAAATTGGAATTTCTAAAAAATAATTGTGACTATTTCCTTTAAAAAGTGTCTAAAAAACAAAGTGTTAACCAAAACCATCAAAAAGTATATTGGGTGATCTAAAAAATACAAATCATCTAAGCGACGAGGAACTTGTTTATAAAATAGTAGCAACAAATAATACACATTTGTTTGCTGTTTTATATGACAGGTATTCTGCTGTGGTTTATAATAAGTGTTATGGCTTTGCTAAAAATAAAGAAGAAGCACAAGATTTAACTCACGATGTTTTTATTCGACTTTTTATAAAGTTAAGAACATTTAAAGGAAAATCTAAGTTTTCTACTTGGCTGTATTCATTTACCTATAATTTTTGTGTGAATTATGTACAAAGAGATACTCATAAAAAGAAAGAGCATAAAACAATAATTACAGACGAAATTAAAGAGGCAGATGATTATGATGAAATAGACGATGCAACTTTATTTGAATTAAAATCTGATAAACTAGCAAAGGCAATGACAATTATAGACCCAAATGATAAGATGATTTTATTGATGAAGTATCAAGATGATATCTCAATAAAAGAAATTTCTAGTGTATTAGAAATAGGAGAGAGCGCAGTAAAAATGCGATTGAAAAGAGCAAAAGAAAAAGTGGTTAAAGCGTATAACGATTTATAATATGGAAAATCCATTTAAGAAAATATTAGAACATCAAGAAGTACCAAAAGTCTTAAAAGACAGAGTACTTAATGATGTGGATATGATAAAGCTTACATTAGATGTGGCCGACTTATTTGTGGTGAAATATCCAAATACCATTGGATCATTATTGACTTTAAACGAAAAAAAAGAACCTAAAAAACCAACCAAAAAATAAAAAATTATGAGAGCAACTACAACATTACAAATTGATATTGTTTCTTCTTTAGAAGATATTTGGACTAAAATTTTATCTGGTTTACCAAAAGTTTTTGGCTTTGTGGGATTTGTGTTACTTGCCTGGATTTTTATCAAAGTCTTTTTATACATTGTTAAAAAAGCACTTAACAAAACTAAAATAGATGAATGGTCTAAAAAATTAAGTAAAACAGAAATTTTTGGAAACACAACAATTAATATTGTATTAACCAATGTTATTTTAACGGTTTTAAAATGGCTGTTAGTACTCATTTTTATTTTAATTGGTGCCGATATTTTTGGATTACACATGGTGTCTGAGGGAATTGGAAGCTTTATCGCTTACTTACCAAAGCTGCTTACTTCATTACTCATCTTTGTTGGAGGGATTTATGTAGGAACACTTACAAAAAAAGCCATACAGTCTATGTTTAAATCTCTTGAGCTAACAGGAGGAAATCTAGTTTCTAATATTGCATTTTATTTAATCGTAGTATTTATTTCTATTGCAGCTTTAGATCAAGCAGGAATTGATACAAGTATTTTAAAAAGCAATTTAACTTTAATTATTGGCTCTATTTTATTGTCGTTTACCATTGCTTTTGGATTGGGAGCAAGAGACGTGATAAAAAGATTGTTATTTGGTTATTATTCTCGAAAAAACTTTCAGATTGGACAACGAATTAAAGTAAGAGATGTAGAAGGCATTATCGAGTCTATAGATAATATCTGTATTGTTGTAATTACTAGTGATGGAAAGATTGTATTACCAATTAAAGAAGTGGTAGATGAAATTGTATTAATTAGCCAAGATAGTAAGGAGTAATATTAATTATCGAACAAAAAAACAATTAAGATGTGACTTTTAAAAAAAGACTGTGTCTTAAAAATATACACAACCAAAATAATTTTTTGTCATGGTATTTAATAACAAAGAACGTAGATTAAAAAAACTACAGAAAAAGGTGAAAAATAATTCTAAAAAAATCTCTTTTTATAGAAACTGGAGTCCAGTATTAATGATACTTTTTGTAGTGCTAGTTTTTTTAATGTTCTATTTTAATTTAGAAAAGATATATGTGAGTATACAATCTTTATTAATTGTAGCGTTATCACTAATATTTTTAACATTGTCATCATTCCATTTTACCATCCTTAAAAAGAAGAAAGAAAATAAGGTTTTAGACCAAGAAATATACAACTTATTGGAACTATAATAGAGATTCGGGGGACGATCTATTATAAGGTACAGAGGGAACTTTGTACAAAATCAAAAGCTCATATTTTATGGGCTTTTGTCTTTTTTAAAAAAACATTAAATATTTAATAATTTTTTGTAACTTGCACAGCGATAGGTATTGGGGGATTTCTATCAAAAAACAAAAAGGTTATTTGCCACTGCAAATAACCTTTTATCTTTTTAAAAAAGAAGGTTTATTTAGAATAAACCGTTAATTTGTGAGTCTATTCTATCAATGATATAACCTAAGTCTTCTTGATTGGCAACAAAGTCTAAATTATCTACGTCAATAATTAATAATTTTCCTTTTGTATAAGTAGAAACCCATGCTTCATAACGTTCATTTAATCTACTTAAATAATCGATGCTAATTGAGTTTTCATAATCTCTTCCTCGTTTGTGAATTTGCCCTACTAAATTAGAAATGCTAGAACGTAGATAGATTAATAAATCTGGTGGAGTAACTAAATTTTCCATCAACTCAAATAAAGAGCTGTAATTTTGAAAATCTCTATTAGTCATTAAGCCCATTGCATGTAAATTGGGTGCAAAAATATGAGCATCTTCATAAATGGTTCTGTCTTGGATAATTTTTTTACCACTTTCTCTTAGTTCTAAGATTTGTCTAAATCTACTATTCAAGAAAAATACTTGTAAATTAAAAGACCAACGTTCCATTTCTGAGTAAAAGTCGTCCAAGTAAGGGTTTTCTTCAACAGATTCAAAATGAGGCTCCCAGTTATAATGTTTGGCTAATAGTTTGGTTAACGTTGTTTTACCAGCACCAATGTTTCCAGCAATTGCTACATGCATAATTATTGTTTTCTAAAATGTTTGAAAAGGGCTGATAAAGGTAATCAAATTTTAGAATTTGTAAGGCAATTAACAAATCAATTTATAACCATAACCTCTAACATTCACAATTTGAATGTTTTCATCATTTTTTAATTTTTTTCGAAGTTTGGTAATAAAAACATCCATGCTTCTAGCATTAAAAAAATCATCATTTCCCCAAAGCTTTTTAAGAATGAATGCTCGGTCAGAGATTTCATTTTTCTTTTGAGTTAGTAAATAAAGCAGTTCAGATTCTCTATGTGTAAGTATGATAGTTTCTCCTTTATAAGCTAGTGTTTGTTTGGTTTGGTTAAAGGTATAATTGCCAATTTTAATATTGTCTAAATCTACTTTTAAAGTATTTCTATTTAATAAGGCTTGTATTCTAACAATGAGTTCTTCCATAGAAAAAGGCTTTTTTAAATAATCATTTCCTCCATGGCTAAAACCTTCTAAAACATCTTTGGTTTGAGATTTTGCTGTTAAAAAAATAATGGGCACTTGGTTGTTTTTTTGCCTAATCTCTTTAGCTAAAGTAAAACCATCTTTAAATGGCATCATAACATCTAAAACCAAAATGTTTGGATTAATTTCATGATACAACTCTAAGGCTTTTACCCCGTTATCAGCCAAATGAACTTCAAAATCTCTAGTTTCTAAACTTTCTTTAATGATTTGTCCTAAGCTAGGTTCGTCTTCAGCTAAAAGAACTTTTACTTTTGTACTCATAAAGGCAAGGTAATTTTAAAAATTGTGTTGGAAGAATTTGGAATTAATCGAATGTCTCCACCGTGTTTTTCAATAATCTTTTTAGTATAATACAAGCCAATTCCAAAACCTTTTACATTGTGTGTATTTCCTTTCGGAATACGATAAAATTTATCAAAGATTCGTTCTCGTTGATTTTTATCAATATCGTTACCATTATCAGCAACTGTAATTTCTAAATTATTTAGAACTAGGTGTATATGAACTTCTATAGTGTTACCCCCGTATTTAATAGCATTGTCTACTAAATTACTAACTGCATTTTCAAAATGAAAAGGATCAATATCTAGCATCAATTCATCTTTAAATGTATGAAACTGAATGCTTTTTTCTGAGCTTAAAAATTCATCTTTTGACGCAGCACTTTTTACCAAAGAAATAATATTAACAGACTCTTTTTGTAAAAGTAGCTTTTCACTATCTAAGGTAGCTGTTTCTAACAGTTTTTCTACCATTTGATGCAGTTTCTTTAGCTGTAAATTAGAAATAGCTACATACTTTTTTGTTTTCTCTTTGTCATCAATGGCATTAAAAGTATCGATTGCTTCTAAAGCTGTAGAAACTGTAGTGATTGGTGTTTTAAATTCGTGTGTAATATTGCTAATTAAATCATTTTTTATTTCTGCCAGTTCTTTTTGTTTGTTAATAATCTTTAATAAATAGAACAAACAAGAAATAATAGCAAGAGATAATAAAAAGGAAAGTGAGAATCCAGTAACACTTCTTTTTAAGGCTTCTTTACTAGGATTGTTTATAAGTAACTGTAGCTTTTCATTCGGTTTAAGAAAAGTAGATTTCGAAAACATTGTAATAGCATTCTTATGTACATTTGTAGAAAAAGTACTCTTTTTTATAGAGTCATTTTCATAATGAACAAAATGAAATGGTAACGGAATTTTTTTTCGATTTAATTCTTTTTCAAAATAAGGATTTAGCTTTTTAAACTCTATAGTGTCTTGTGCAATAGAAATAACTATTTTATTAGCAAACCCTTTTAGTTTATCAATACTATCTGCTTTTAAGCCTTTAAAAATCTGAATGCCTTTAGGCTTTACCTTATTTAAATCTATATGATTAAAATTTATTTTTTTTCTCTTTTTACTCGTTTTTTTAGAAGTAACATTTTTAAAAACACTGTCTATTTTTATCTCAGAGAAAAAAGCCTGAATGTTTTTTGAGTTATTTAAACTATCTGGAGTTTCATCAAAAAAAGCAATTCTACTACTTTTAGCAATATCTGCAAAATACTCTTCTACAGCATTGTCTAAACTAATTTGAATCTCATTTATAACACGTTGTTTGTTTTGTAAATAGTTTTTATAATTCCAATATACCTGAACCGAAATAGTAGTCACTATTGTTAAGGTGATGAAATATAATAACCAACGATATTTTTTTGTGTTCATGCCTCAAAGGTAATCAGTTATCTCCAAACTATGTAATTGCTTAACACACGTTAACATTAGTTAACCATCTTGTAAAGAAATCGTAAGCATATTTGTAGCAACAAAAAAATATACAATGAAACTACAAGTATTACTTATCGCTTTTTTAGTAAGTACCATTGGCGTTAGTCAAGTAAAGAAGCAACCGAAACAATCAAGTCAATCAAACGGAGTAAAAATTTCTTCTTTGGCATTTTCTATCGAAACCAAAGAAGATTATAAAACAATTAATTGGAAAGATGTGAAAGAAATTTTTTCACACAATACCAATAAAGAGGAAGAAATTGAAATGACTTTTAAATATGCATTGCCAAATTCTAAAAGCAATATAAAAGGAGAAATTAAAGTGCATGGAAATGTAAAAGATATTGACGTTTTAATTTCTAAAGCCAAAAAAGGACTCAAAGGTTTAATAAAAATAGTGGATAACAATCAATAACAATTTAAAGATGAAAAATATAGCAACCATTTTATGTCTGTTCATAATTCAAATTACTGTCGGACAAAATTTTCAAGGAAAAGCAGTCTATAAAACTAGTAGTAAGATTCGAATTAATCTTTCTGGGAAAAACGGAATGCAATTAAGCGATGCTGATAAAGAAAAAATGCAAGAGCGAATGAGAAAGCAATTTCAAAAGACTTTTGTGTTGAGTTTTAATAAAGAAGCATCAGTTTATAAAGAAGAGGAAAAATTATCTGCTCCAACGGCTTCTTTGGGAGGAGGAAATATTATGGTAAAAACTATTGGCCTTGGTGGAGGAAATGATGTATTGTATAAGAATACCAAAAAAGGACAATACTTAAACCAAACAGAAGTGATGGGAAAACGATTTTTAATCAAAGATAAATTAAGAAAATATGATTGGAAATTAACCGGAGAAACTAAAAATATAGGAAAGTATACTTGTTATAAAGCAACGTATACTAGAGAAGAAACAAGAACTAACATGTCTTTCGATGATGGAGAGATAGAAGAAAAGAAAGAAAAAGTAGAAGTGGTAACCACAGCTTGGTATACTCCAGAAATTCCTGTAAGCAACGGGCCAAGAGATTATCACGGTTTACCTGGATTAATTTTAGAAGTAAAAGACGGAAATAATATTATTCTATGTTCAGAAATTGTTTTGAATCCAAAAGAGAAGATAGAAATTATAGCTCCAAGAAAAGGTAAAAAAGTAACCCAAGAACAGTATGGGAAAATTATGCAAAAGAAGATGAAGGAAACGATGGAAAACTTTAAATCTAGAAGAAAAGGCGGGAGAAATGTTCAAATTAGTATTGGAGGATAACTAGAAATTAGAGATGAGTCAGTTTAAGATTTATCTCTAGTTATAGCATTGCAATTAAACTTTTTAGGTTTTTAATAGTCTTAGCAATATCAAATGACAATTAAAACCGAAAATTTATGAGATTTCTAGTTGTATGCTTAGTTGCTTTAATTAGTACAACGGCAAGTGCCCAAACAAACTTTCAAGGAAAAGCAGTATACATGTCTAAAACAACGATGGACATGAATTTTGGAGGAAGACAAATGTCTGAAGAACAAAAGAAACGTATTGCACAACGAATGAAAGGTTTTTTAGAAAAGACATTTGTGTTGAATTTTAATAAAACAGAATCGTCATATAAAGAAGAAGCGCAGTTAAGTACACCAACGGCTGGAGGAAGAGGAAGATTCGGAGCAATGATGAGTAGCTTTTCTGGAGGTACAAAATACAAGAATACTAAAGAAAACATTGTATTAGAAGAAACAGAGTTTTTTGGTAAAAAGTTTTTAATTGCTGATGAAGGAAAGAAACCTGAGTGGAAACTTGGATCTGAAACAAAAAAGATTGGAAACTACACTTGTTTTAAAGCAACTTTGGTAAAAGAAGTAGACGCATTTAGCTTTGCAAATTTTGGAAGAAGAGGAAGAAGAAATAATGACGATAAAAAAGATGAAAAACCAATAGAAGAAAAACCTAAAACAATTGTTGTTACTGCTTGGTATACTCCACAAATTCCAGTAAGTCAAGGACCAGGAGAGTTTTGGGGATTGCCAGGGTTAATCTTAGAAATAAATTCAGGAAGAACTACCGTTCTTTGTACAGAGATTACATTGAATCCAAAAGAAAAAGTTGAGCTTAAAAAACCTAAAAAAGGAAAAAAGGTTACTAGAGAAGAATACAACAAAATAGTTACAAAAAAAATGACCGAAATGAGAGAGCAGTTTAGAGGAAGAGGTGGTCGTGGAAGAGGCCGAGGTAGAGGTTAAAAAATAAACAAATTAGTATTTATGAAAAAAATTATACTAGCAATTACCATGTTAATTGCAGGGATGTCTTACGCTCAAGTTAAAGTTACTGGAGTAGTAAAAGACAGCTTAGGAAACCCTTTAGAAATGGCAAATGTAATCGCCTTAAATAAGAAAACAAATGCCTTAGATTCTTACGGTTTTACTGATGCAAAAGGGAATTTTAAATTAACCTTAAAACCCAATGCTACTTATAGTATTAAGGCAAGTTATATTGGTTATAAAACTTCCGATGTATTGCTAAATACCAAAAATGTAGCCATAAAAAAAGACATTGTTTTAACATCAGACACAACTTTAGATGAGGTAGATATCACCTATAAAATTCCAGTTTCTATTAAAGGAGATACCTTGGTTTATGATGCAGATTCTTTTAAAGTAGGTACAGAAAAAAAATTAGGCGATGTCTTAAAAAGATTGCCTGGAGTAGAGGTAAATGACGATGGAGAAATTGAGGTTGAAGGAAAAAAAGTGGGAAAGGTAATGGTAGAAGGAAAAGACTTCTTTGATGGAGATTCTAAAATTGCAACACAAAATATTCCGGCAAATGCAATTGACAAGGTGCAAATTTTAAAAAATTATAGCGAGGTTGGTCAGCTAAAAAGCGTTCAGGATAATTCTGATAATCTAGCAATAAATATTAAGCTTAAAGAAGGGAAAAAGAACTTTTGGTTTGGAGAAGTTACAGCAGGATTAGGAGGAGATAGTAGGTATTTAGCACATCCGAAATTGTTTTACTATAGTCCAAAATACAGCTTAAATATTATTACAGATATGAATAATATTGGGAAAGTTCCTTTTACTCGTAGAGACTATTTTAGATTTACAGGAGGTTTTAGACAAGGAGGAAATAGCGGAACAGGATTTAACGTGTCTTCATCTGATATTGGATTTTTATCTATGCAAAACAATAGAGCTAAAGAAGTTGAAGCTAAGTTTGCTGCAGCAAATTTTAGTTACGCGCCAAAAAAGACATGGGATTTAAGTGGATTTGCAATTTATTCTGGAACTAAAACTGATATTGAGCAAAACAGTATAAGAACCTATAATAACCAAAATGGAAGTGCAATTAACTTAAGAGATAATTTTGTAACAAGATCAGAAGATTTAACAAATACCAATCAAAAAAGTGATTTGGCGTTATTTAAACTTAGTTCTAGCTATAAACCTAATGTAGACAATCACTTTGATTACGATGTCTTTGCAAAAATTTCAGATCAAAAAGAAATACAAAATTTAGTTTCTAATAGAACATTTTTTAAAGATCCATCTAAAGTAATACCGATAGATCAGGTTACTTCTCAAAATCCATTTTCAATCAACCAAAATGCAAATTACTATTACACATTAAATGATAAAAATATCTTTGCTTTTAGTGCGCAACATTTATGGCAAAACGAAGATCCATTTTACAATGCTAAGTTAGAAGAACTGTCTTTTGCAAACTTGTTAAGTTTAACGAGCCCAAATGTTGGAGATCCTTATAATGTATCACAAAATAAGACCATAAAAACAAACAAACTAGATGCAAAATTAGATTATTATTATGTAATAAATTCTAAAAGTAATTTAAGTGTAAATGTAGGAACTACATTAAGCAAACAGCAATTTAATTCGAGTGTTTTTGAAACGTTAAGTGGTAATGAAAATCCGATTACTTCACCAAACACAATTAACGATGTAGATTATAGCTTTTCTGATGTTTATGCAGGATTCAATTATAAATTTATTACAGGTATTTTTACTTTTGATCAAGGGTTAACACTGCATTCATATTCTGCAAAGAATACACAGTTAGGAAGCGTAAGAGACGATAGTTTTTCGAAATTATTACCAAGTGCTTCTGTAAAACTACAATTGAAGAAATCAGAAACTTTACGATTGTCTTATAGACAGCAAGTAAGTTTCACAGATATCTATAGCGTTTCTCAAGCTTATGTATTTAACAATTACAATCGTTTGTATTCTGGAAATAGAAACTTAGAAAGCTCATATTCTCACAATGTAAACCTGAATTATTTTAGTTTTAACATGTTTAATTATACCAATGTATTTGCTTTTATCAACTACAATAAAAGAATCAATGCAAATATTGGTAGTGTATTAACCAACGGTGGTATAGATCAAATTTCTACAACAATCAATTCGATTTTTCCAAACGAATCCTTATCAGGTTCTGCTAATTTGCAAAAAACGATTGGTAAGATAAAAGGATCTTTAGGGGCACGAGTTTCATTAGCAAAATCTAAAAACAGAATTGTTTCTTTAGTTGATGCAGATAATAATCCAGCAACTCCAGATGTAGAGGTTTTTGAAGATAGAGACTCAAGATCTTTTAGTCAAACTTATAGAACCGGAATTAGCTCTAACTTTAGAACTGCACCTAATTTCGATTTTGGATATAATGTAACTATTAATGATTATAGACAAGGGAATAACAATACCAAATACATTACGCACAGTCCGTATTTAAATTTAGATGTACTGTTTTTAAAGAACTTTACTTTTACTTCTAGATATACTTATAATAACTATAAAGATGAAGTAAGAACTATAAATAACTATAGCTTTTTAGATTTGGATTTAACTTATCAGAAAAAAGATAGTAAGTGGGAATATACACTAGAAGTTACCAATGCATTAAACACAACATCAATTAACAGAGATAATACAAATGCCATTTATAACAGTACTTCATCATACATTATTCAACCAAGATATACAGTGTTAAGTGTAAAGTATAATTTATAGGATTGATTGATTTTTATAGATTGATTGGCGGATAGAAATATCCGCTTTTTTTTATGGATTTATAGTTGATTTTTGAGGTGTTTTTAACTTAAAATCTCCCATTGTTAAATCTATTTTTAAAGTCTATATTTACAAAAAAATAATTCATGGAAGTATTTGATGTTGCCATTGTAGGTAGCGGTCCTGCAGGAGCTTCTGCAGCATTCACTTTAGCAAAAGAAAACCTATCTGTTGTAATCATAGAAAAAGATAGTTTACCAAGATATAAAACCTGTGGAGGAGGCTTTGCCTATAGAGGAAGAAGAAAAATGCCTTTTGATGTTAGTCAGGTTGTAGAAAGAGAGTTTTATAAACTAGATGTCTTTTTTGATAAAGAAGGAATTCATATTACACCAGAAAGAGAGCAACCTATAATTTCTATGGTAATGAGAGATGAGTTTGATCATTTACTAGTAGAAAAAGCAAAAGAGTTTGGGGCGAAGGTTTTAGACAATCATAAGCTTACTGGAATGTCTTTTGGAGAGCATATTACTTTGCATACTTCTAACGGAGATATTAGCTCAAAATTTGTGATTGCTGCGGATGGAGCTTTGAGCCCAACAGCAAAACATACAGGTTGGAAAGAAACTCGTTATTTAATTCCGGCGTTAGAATATGAAGTAGAAGTGTTGCCTGAAGATTTTGAAAGACTTTCGAAACAAGTGCGATTAGATTTTGATGCTGTTCCTTTAGGGTATGGATGGAGTTTTCCAAAGAAAAATCATTTATCTATTGGAGTAGCTTCTGCTAGAAGAACGAAAATCAACTTAAAAAAATACTATCAAAAATATTTAGAAACTTTAGGAATCAATGAGGTTGTAAAAGAAGAATTACATGGGTTCCAAATACCGTTAAGCCCAAGAAAAGATGGTTTTGTTAAGAAGAATGTATTTTTAACTGGAGATGCAGCAGGTTTTGCAGATCCTTTAAGTGCTGAAGGAATTTCTAATGCCATATATTCTGGTAATTTAGCAGCAGAATCTATTATAGAAAGTGCATTAGATTCTGAAAAAGCAGGAGTTTTATATGAAGAAAAATTAGCAGCTTCTTTATTACCTGAGTTAAAAGTTGGAAGCTTTTTATCTAAACTTTTTTACGAGAATAAAATGATGAGAAACTTATTGCTAAAAAAGTATGGTGTAAGAATTTGTGAAGCGATGACAGATGTTTTAATGGGAGATAGAGAATATCCGTTAGATATTAAACAGCAATTAAAAGCAAAATTTAAAAAGATGATTTTTTAACAATGGATATAAAGGCATTTAAATCACTATTGTTTGCATTTTATACTACCTTAGGATACCTGTTTTTATACATTTTCTTCGGGCTTATTTTAGATACTCCATATTTAGCAGCAAAATTTGAACATACGCAGTATCTTGCTCTAATAGCTTTAATTATTGGATTTGCAATTATTTACTTTAGAGTTGGGAAACGTGTAAAAGAGCAAATGTTATATGCAGTACTTTTAGGTTTTATTGGAGAGCATTTATTTTCTATTGGATTGGGAATGTATACGTATAGGTTAGGAAATGTGCCTTTGTATATTCCTTTTGGTCATGCTGTGGTCTTAGTGGCCGTTATTTATTTTTGTAAAGAATCAATAGTAAAAGTTCACAAAAAACTTTTAGAGAAAATATTCAGCATTTTTATTCTTTTGTATGCAACCGCCTTTTTAGTTGTTGCAAATGATATATTCGGATTTGTAATGTCGCTTTTAGTGTTGTATTTACTTAGAAACAAACCTAAAGAGCGTTTGTTTTATCTATCGATGTATATCGCTGTGGCATTTTTAGAAATTGTAGGAACTTCATATGGCTGTTGGTTTTGGCCAGAAACGGCATTTAATAATATTCCTTTTTTAAAAAGTGCCAATCCGCCAAGCGGAATTAGTCTTTTTTATTTCTTGTTAGATTTAGGAAGTTTATGGTTGTATAAAAAACGCCATGAAACTGCATGGAAACGTATGAAGAAGATTCGATTGATAAGAGCAAAGAAGTTAATATCATCTAATAAGTAGTTAATATTAAATGGTTTATCTTAGGTTGAAATTGCTAGTTTAACTTTTTGTTAAGCAATCTCAATATGAAAAACCAAAATCAAACTTTAAAAGGAATATTTATATTCTTCACTTTTTTGATCAGCTTTAGCTGTACCCAAAAGCCATCTGCAGATATTGTCATTTTAGGAAAAGTAGTTACTGTAGATAAAGATTTTTCAATAAAAGAAGCAGTAGCTATAAAAGACGACAAAATTATTTTTGTTGGAAATGCTAAAGATGCACAAGCTTTTATTGGGTCAGATACCAAAAAAATAGATACTAAAGGAAAGTTCATTATGCCTGGAATGCATGATTCTCATTGCCATCCGTTTAATTTAGGAAATGATGAAGAAGATGTGTTTTTTAGTGTAAGTGCCGCTAAAAATTTTGAAGAAATGGTAGCGCTTATAGCAAAAAAAGTAAAAACATTACAACCCGGAGAATGGTTAATTGGAGGAGGTTGGAATCAAGAAAAGTGGCCAGGAAAAAAATTACCAGTACACGATGCTGTAAGTGCTGTAAGCCCTAATAATCCTATATTTTTATATAGACATGGAGGAAATAGTGCATTTGTAAATGCAAAAGCCTTAGAAATAGCTGGTATTACTAAAGATACTCCAGATCCTTTTGGAGGAAAAATTTATAGAAAAGCCAATGGAGAACCTACCGGTTTTGTTACCAATATGGGAAATAATATGGTTCACAAACATTTTCCTAAAGAAAATAAGCCATTAGAATGGTACATGGAAAAGTATGACAATGCTCAAAGAATTAGTCATAAAGCAGGCTTAACAGCTTGGACAGATGCAGGAATTTATCCAGATCATATTGGGTATTATAAAAGTATGGTAGATGCTAATAAGCTAAAGATTAGAGCAAATATTATGTTACAAAATCCAAGAGAAGGTGATTTAGAAAAGCATTTTAGAACTCATAGAGTATTGAATTATGGAGGAAAAGAATTATTACAAGTAAGAAGTATAAAAATGTATTATGATGGTGCATTAGGATCTAGAGGTGCTGCTCTTTTTGAGCCTTATTTAGACGATCCGCATGTGAAAAATAATATTGGAAATACAGAAGTGCCTATAGAGCATGTTTATGAAGTTGCCAAAGCAGCTTTAAAAACAGGAATGCAAGTTTGTCCACATGCATTAGGACCAAGAGGGAATAGTGAAATTTTGCAAGCTTTTGAACGTGCATTAAAAGAAAACCCAGTCAAAGATCATCGCTTTAGAAGTGAGCATGCAGAAGTTATAAGACCAGAAGAGATAAAAAAAATGGCAACATTGGGAGTGATTCCATCCATACAACCAACACATTGTACTTCTGATATGACTTTTTTATATGATAGAATCGGAGAAAAAAGAAGTGTAGATTATGCAAGTCCGTGGAGGAATATGATTAACGCTGGTTTAGAACCTGCTTGTGGTTCTGATTTTACTATTGAATCTCACAAACCTTTATACGGAATTTATGCAGCTGTTACTAGGCAAGATAAAGATGGATATCCTGAAGAAAAATGGCATGCAGAACAAAGCTTAACCATTAAAGAAGCCATAAAAGGATATACAATTTGGGCAGCCAAAGCAGCTTTCTGGGAAGATAAAATAGGATCTTTAGAAGTTGGAAAACTAGCAGATATTGTAATCTTAGATACAGATATTTTAAACTGTAAACCAAAAGAGATACTAAAAACAGAAGTGTTGTACACCATGGTAAATGGAGAAATTGTTTATCAGAAATAAAGAGAAATCACATGAGGAAAATTTTTATATTAGTTGCTTTTTTGTTGTGTATACATGTAGGGTATTCTCAAAATACAGCTTGGAAAAATCCAACAGTAATCGGAATTAATAAGGAAGCTCCTAGAGCCACATTTTATAATTTTGATACTCGAAAACAAGCCATTGCAAATCAATTTAATCCAGCAACATTAGATTTTTATCAGTCCTTAAACGGACAATGGAAATTTAATTATGCTAAGAATCCGTCAGAAAGACCTATTGATTTCTATACAACGAATTATAATACCAATCAATGGAAAGAAATTGAGGTGCCATCTAATTGGGAAATGAAAGGCTATGGAACTCCTGTATATGTTTCTGAAGGATTATTAAGAGAAACAGCTCCAAAAATTCCAGAGAAAGAAAATGCAGTAGGCTCTTATATTAAACAAGTTAACATACCAGATCTATGGAAAGGAAAGCAAGTTTTTATTCACTTTGCAGGAGTGAGTTCTGCAATGTATTTATGGATTAATGGTAAAAAAGTGGGTTATAGTGAAGGCAGTAGATTGCCAGCAGAATTTAATATTAGTAAATACTTATTACCTGGTAAAAATACAATTGCCGTTGAAGTATACAGGCTTAATGATGGGAGTTATTTAGAAGATCAAGATTTTTGGAGACTAAGCGGTATCTATAGGGATGTTTATGTATATGCTGTAGATGATTTACATATTAAAGATGTATTTTCTAAAGTAGAAATTGAAAAGAACAAAGGAGTTCTAAATTTAGAAATTGCAATCAATAATCCTTTAAAAAAGAAAGGAAAAGTACAGGTTGAAATTCTAAATAAACAAGGAAAATTAGTAGCAAAAAAGAAAGTTTCACTTCGAAGACTTCAGCAAGAAAAATCTATTTCTTTAGAAGTAAAGAATGTGCAATTATGGAATAGTGAAACACCTAATTTATACACAGCTTTAATTTCTCTAGAAAATGATTCAAAAATCATTCAAAGAACTTCTTTGCAAATAGGTTTTAGAGAGGTGAAAATTACCAATGGAATTTTAACAATTAATGGTTTTCCAATAAAATTTAGAGGTGTTAATAGACATGAAATGGATCCAGATAATGGATATGTAGTAAGTAAAGCACAAATGAAAGAAGATATTTTGTTAATGAAACAACACAATATAAATGCAATAAGAACAAGCCATTATCCGAATCATCCAGATTTTTATGCACTTTGTAATGAATTGGGAATGTATGTGATAGATGAAGCGAATATCGAATCTCACGGAACAGGATATAACCCGTCTAAAACATTGGCAAACAAAAGTATGTATGCAAAAGCACATATGGATAGAGTACAAAGAATGGTAGAAAGAGATAAGAATCACCCTGCTATTATTATGTGGTCTTTGGGGAATGAAGCTGGAGACGGAATCAATTTTGAAAAAGCTTATGCTTGGAGTAAAAAAAGAGATCAAAGTAGGCCAACAGCTTATGAAATGGCAGATATAAGAAAACATACTGATGTCTTTTTTCCAATGTATGCAAGAGTGCCGATTTTAGAATTTTATGCAAAAGGTAACCCTAAAAGACCTATGATTTTGTGTGAATATGCACATGCTATGGGAAATAGTGTTGGGAATTTAAAAAAGTATTGGGATGTGATGTATTCAAGTCCATATTTGCAAGGTGGATTTATTTGGGATTGGGCAGATCAGGGATTAAGGAAGCAAACCCAAAATGGAGAGAACTATTTTGCTTATGGAGGGGATTTCGGAGATGAAAACACGCCGAGTTCTGGTAACTTTTGTATCAATGGAATTGTAAACCCAGATAAAAAACCAAATCCAAGTTTGTACGAAGTAAAAAAGGTATATCAACCTGTAAAAATAAGAGCAAAAGATCTAAAAAAAGGAATTTTTGAACTGACCAATTATCATGAAGTATTGAACTTAAATGAGTTTAATATTAGTTACCATCTTTATAGAAACGGAGAAATAGTAGATAGTAAAACTATAGAAGTAAATGCAGTTTCTTTAGCAACTACTTCAATTAAAATACCTGTAGAGGAATATCAATTTATAGAAGGAAGTGAGTATCATATTTTAATCAGTATAAAAAATAAAAAGACACATTCATTTTTTCCAGATTTAGAAGTTGCTTGGGAACAATTTCAAATTAAGAAAGCTAATGCAAACTCTTTTGTCACTATAGAAAAAGCAAGTAAGATTACTAGAAAAAGTAACAAAGGGAAAGTATATTTAAAAGGAGAAAATGCCAATTTTGAGTTTGTGTTTGATAGAGAAAAAGGCCAAATAGAAAAGTATACATTTAACAATCAATCATTACTTAAAGAAGCAATTAGTCATAATTTTTGGAGAGCACCTACCGATAATGATTTTGGTAATGGTATGCAAAGAAGAGCAAAAGTTTGGAAAGATGATACCTATACATGGAAACTAATTTCTGTAAATACTTGGCAAAATTCTGATAGAGAAGTTCATTTTGAAGTAGTGAAATTTTTACCCAAAACAGCATCACATTTAAAAACAAATTATGTGGTTTATGGAAGTGGTGAACTGAAGGTTTCTGAAGAGCTAATTCTAGGAAAGCCTTTTTTACCCGAAATACCTAGAATAGGAATTCGATTTACAATGCCAGAAACTTTTAAAGAAGTACTATGGTTTGGTAAAGGGCCTCATGAAAATTATATAGATAGAAATACTGGAGCTAAAATAGCACTGTATCATAAGAAAGTAAATGAAATGCCTACCAACTATATTAGACCTCAAGAAAATGGACATAGAACAGCAACAAGATGGTTAGCTCTTGAAACGAATAAAGTTGGGTTGCTAGTAAAAAGTAATTCGCATTTTGGATTTAATGTTTTTCCGTATGCCAATGAAGATTTAGATCCTGGTTTACGAAAAAAATACCGTCATTCTATTGATGTTCAACAGAAAGATTTTGTCTCGGTAAATATAGATTACAAACATATGGGAGTAGGAGGAGACACCAGCTGGGGAGCAAAACCACATCCAGAGTTTTCTATTTATCCAGATAAGAAATTTAGTTATGAGTTTTTAATTACTCCATATGACACAACTAAATTTACTTTGCCTAAAATGTTAATTAAATAATCTTTTTAAACCAAGTTTATGAAAAGAATTATCGTCTTTTTTGCAGTTTTATTTGTGTTTGTTTCTTGTGAGAATCAAGTAGAAACCAAAGCAGATATTGTGATTACCAATGCCAATGTTTATACCTTGCAATGGGATCAGCCGTCTTTGGATGGGAAACCTGCAGCCAATGCTCCTTTTTCTAATAATAAATGGCATTTTGATGCGGAAGCTATTGCGATTAAAAATAATTTGATTGCATTTGTGGGAACAACTAAAGAAGTACAAAAATTTATTGGAAAAACGACTCAATTGATAGATGCTAAAAATGCAGTTGTTATTCCTGGTTTGATTGAGTCTCATGGGCATTTACAAGAAATTGGTGAGCAAAAAGAAACAATAAGTTTAAGAGGTTTATCAGCAGAAGATATTGTAAAAACTATCATAGAGAAATCTAAAATGACTCCGAAAGGAGAATGGATTATTGCTTCTGGTTGGGATGAAGGAAAGTTTGCGAATAATTATCCAGATATGAATTTGTTAAGTCAAAAAGTATCCAATCATCCAGTAGTTTTATATGGTTTAAGAGGTTTTGGAACCATGGGGAATAAACTGGCATTTGATAAAGCTGGTATTGATAAAAACACCAAAACACCAGATGGAGGACAAATATTAAAAGATGCAAAAGGCAATTTAATATATGTGCTGCTTAACAATGCTAGAACACTTCTAAATACTAAAGTGCCAGCAAGAACTCAGGCTCAAAAAGAACGTATTTTAAAATATGGACTAGAGCATTTGGCCTCTTTAGGTTTTACAACAACACATCATGCTGGAGTACGAGAAAATTACATGCCTGCTTATGAAAGTTTACATCAAAAAAATGAACTAGCACTTAGAGTTCATGCTTTTATAGCTACTACAAAACCTAATATTAATTTGGTAAATAAATGGATTAAAAAGGGCCCGACAAAAGATGCTAATTCATTTTTACAAGTAAGGACATTTAAGGCGTATTATGATGGTTCATTAGGGTCAAGAGGCGCTAAATTTTTAAAGCCCTATTCTGATAAGCATAACCATACAGGAACAAGTGGAGAAGAATACGGTTTTTATTCTGATTTGGTAGAACGAGTAATGGATGCTGGTTTTCAATTGGCAATTCATGCTATTGGAGACAAAGCAAATAGAGATGTCTTAGATTTTTATGAAAATTATTTTGAAAAACATCCTGCATCTAAAGAGTTACGTCATAGAATTGAACATGTACAAATTATGCATCCAGATGATTTTTCGAGATTACATAAGTTAAATATTGTTGCTTCAATGGAGCCAGCGCATGCGGTAGAAGATATGCCTTGGGCAATTGATAGGATTGGAGATAGAGTGCAATATGGATATGCTTGGAGAACATTAAGAAAATACAATACATCGTTAATTTTTAATTCTGATTTTGCAGGAACTAATCCAGATTTCTTTTATGGTATGTATTGTGCAACTACTAGAAAGAAATTGAATGATGATAAACAATGGATTGCTGAGGAGGTGCTTACTGTGGAAGAGTCTTTAAGGGCTTACACTATTTGGGGAGCTTATGCAGCAAAGCAAGAAAAATTAACTGGAACCATAGAAGCTGGTAAATGGGCAGATTTAACCTTTATTGATATAGATATTTTAAATAGTAAGCCCAAAGCTATTTTAAAAGGAAAGGTTTTAAAAACGATGGTAAACGGTAAGTTCATTTATGAAAAAAACTAAAAGAAAAACCTTGAATAGTTAACTATTCAAGGTCTTTTATAATAGAGTAATAACTTAAATTATAAGTTAAAAGCTTCTTTTACTTTGTCTACAAAATCTAGCTTTTCCCAAGTGAAAGTTTCTACTTCTTGAGAAACAGTTTCTCCCATAGGGTTGCTAAATGTTACCGTTTTAACTTCTGGAGTTCGTCCCATATGTCCATAAGCAGCAGTTTCAGAATAAATAGGTGTTCTTAATTTTAAACGTTGCTCAATAAAGTAAGGACGCATGTCAAAAATAGTTTCTACTACTTTGCTAATTTCACCATCGGTCATATCTACAGTAGCAGTACCATAAGTTTCTACATTAATACTTGTAGGTTTAGCAACTCCAATTGCATACGAAACTTGTACTAAAACCTCTTTACATAATCCTGCAGCTACTAAGTTTTTAGCAATATGTCTTGTAGCATAAGCTCCAGATCTATCTACTTTAGAAGGGTCTTTTCCAGAAAAAGCTCCACCACCGTGAGCTCCTTTTCCTCCGTAAGTATCTACAATAATTTTACGACCTGTTAAACCAGTATCTCCGTGTGGACCACCAATTACAAAAGTTCCTGTTGGATTGATATGATAAGTAATTTCATCAGTAAATAAAGCCTGAATATTTGCAGGTAATTTTGCAATCACTCTTGGCATTAAAATAGTGATGATATCCGATTTGATTTTTTCTAACATCACGCTTTCGCTTTCGTCAAAATCGTCGTGCTGAGTTGAAACAACAATGGCATCAATTCTTTGTGGAATGTTATCATCAGAATATTCTATAGTTACTTGAGATTTTGCATCCGGACGTAAATATGTAATGTCTTTATTTTCGCGTCTTAATTCTGCCAACTCAATAAGAATTCTATGAGATAATTCTAATGCTAAAGGCATGTAATTTTCGGTTTCATCAGTTGCATAACCAAACATCATTCCTTGATCTCCTGCTCCTTGCTCTTCTTTGTTGGCTCTATCTACACCTTGGTTAATATCTGGAGATTGCTCATGAATAGCAGAGAAAACTCCACAAGAACTACCATCAAACATATACTCGCTTTTTGTGTAACCAATTTTATTAATTACATCACGAGCAATTTTTTGAACATCTAAATAGGTTTTAGATTTTACTTCACCAGCCAATACAACCTGACCTGTAGTAACTAAGGTTTCACAAGCCACTTTAGATTCTTTGTCAAAGGCTAAAAAATTATCTATCAATGCATCAGAAATCTGATCTGCAACTTTATCTGGGTGCCCTTCTGAAACAGATTCAGAAGTGAATAAATATGACATAAACTTTCTTTTTTTATAAGAGGGAAACAAAAAATATTGCTGCGTAGCTAAAAGAGTAGAATGTACTGTTTTAGCTTTTTTTAATGAGGTAGCAATCAGTTCAAATTTTTCCTCTAAAATTAGAATGCAAATGTACAGCTAAAATCTAAACTAAAAAATGAATTCTGTTAAAAAAATGTCAAACTACAAACACTAATTACTTATTATAAATTGGGTTAAATTCTATTTGAACGTATGATGATGAATTGTTAAAGTGGTAAGCTTTTGTTAAGTTTTGATCTCCATACAACCACTCTGTAGCAGTATTGTTTTGATGAATTTTTATACGCCATTGAGGAGGAATACGAACAGATTTTATAGTACTGTGTCCTTTTTCTATCATTTGTATAGCATTGTATTTACCGCTTCTAAAATTATAAGGCAAAGTTGCTCCAGATTGGTAATCTTTTTCACTATAAAAATTAACAGCATTGGGTATTTTTCGTACCCAAACAGAACTTGTGGTATTGTTTAAAACTCCAGTAATATCTTCTTTTCCTTGGTTAAACCCATCTGCTAATGAATTACATTTGTTATCTGTAGTATTTCGATAAGACTTTGTTGTTCCTTTAAAATCTTGTTCTGTATATAAAATAGCTTCATAATTAGGAAACACACGAATAGATGAAGCGGTATTGTTATTAGGTACAAGCGAAGTTTTTCCTAAAACAAGATCACTTTTACTCCCTTTTTCATTAGTGTCAGAATACAATGTAACTGGTTTGTCTGTAATGGTTATAGTATTTTTTATAAAATCTATTGACCCATTTTTATAGTTTATTTGTTTTTCAATAAGATAAGTACCAGTTTTTTTTATATCAAATACTATGTGTAAAGGTAATTCTTTAAGAAATTCTATGTCATTTTCATTAAACGTTTGAATTATTTCATTATTTACTTTATAAGAAATATGTTTTATTTTATCAACAGATGGTTTTTCTTTTATTTGTAAAGAACGTTGTCGCTTGGCATTATTATTATTATTATTATTATTATTATTATTTCTGTGACATGGAGGAGGGGAGTCAAGAATAGCATCAGATATTTCCATAGGGAAGTTATCAGTTTCTAAATATTGTCTTTGTCGAAGAGAATAATAATTACTTTCATTATTATCTTCAAGAATAATATTATCATGGACATTTTCAGTAAAATTAATTGCAAGTTTTTCTTCCAGAGCTAAAGTCGGAGTTTTTAAATAAATAGAGGCTATTGAATCCTCAATTGTAGGCGGAATTATATTATTCTCATTTACTACTACTCTAAGTGAAACTCTAATTTCATATGCTGTATTAGGATCTAATTCTACTAGAGTAGTTGTATTAGGGCTATCATGAATAAATATGCGTGTTAGCTCTGCAATAGTTTCATAGGCTCCTCTTTGGGGATAATTAAATCTATCAAAATAATTAAATCTACGTACCTGTATTGTATAAGAATAGTTAAATTCTTGCCTATCATTTAATATTAGATTAAATCTAACTTCTTTAGGTGTGACTTTTTTTGTATAAAGAGATAAATAGTCGTTTTTTGCAAAATGATTTGATTTTTTTGGTTGAAACCCAAATAATGATGTAGATGTAAAAATTAGAAGTAATGGTAAAACTATTTTCTTTAACATAAAAGAATGTAAAAATTATAGGGAAAATAGTGTAGGAGCGGACGGCGAATATATAAAAAATAAATAAATATGCTGCTTTTAGCTTGTTTTTATGGGATTGAGTAAAAAAAATGAAATTTTATTTGGATAATCCATTTTTCTTATTGAATATTTGCACTCGAAAAGTTCATAACTTATTGACAATGTTATCAAGAAAGGCGGAGGGAATAGACCCTATGAAACCTTAGCAACCCTTTACACTTAGTAAAGAAGGTGCTAAATTCTACTTAATCTCAGATTCATTTATCAAAGAGATTGGATAGATAACTCAAACCTAATTACTCATCTGTAATTAGTATAATTCTTTATAACATTTTTCTAGTAAGTACGTCAATTTTTATTGATGCATTTGACTTTTGGTTTAATTTTTTATTAACTCAAAAAGAAGAAAAATGAGTACACAACAATTTGCAACAAATGCGTTGCACGCCGGACACGATGTCCAACAAAACGGAGGAACCAGAGCTGTTCCTATTTATCAAACATCATCGTATGTTTTTGATGATTCTAATCATGCAGCAAATTTATTTTCGCTAAAAGAATTAGGTTTTATCTATACACGTTTAAACAATCCAACAAATCAAATTTTACAAGATAGATTGGCTGCTTTAGAAGGTGGTGTTGGAGCTGTAGTTTTTGCATCTGGAACAGCTGCTATTTTTACGGGTTTGTTAACCTTATTAAAAGCAGGTGATCATATTGTAGCTTCTAGTAGTCTCTACGGAGGAACCTACAATTTACTTAATGTAACTTTACCAAGATTAGGTATTACAACTACTTTTGTAGATGCTTCAAATCCAGCAAATTTTAAAGAAGCTGTACAAGAAAATACCAGAGCTTTTTTTGTAGAATCTCTCGGGAATCCAAAATTAGATGTGTTGGATTTACAAGGAATCTCAGAACAAGCCAAAGCAGCAAAAGTGCCTTTTATTGTAGATAATACAGTAGCAACTCCAGCTTTATTAAACCCAATTGAACATGGAGCAAATATTGTAATACATTCACTGACAAAGTATATTGGAGGTCAAGGAAATTCCTTAGGAGGAGTTATTGTTGATGGAGGAAATTTTGATTGGTCTAATGGGAAGTTTCCAGAATTTACAGAGCCTTCAGCAGGATATCATGGACTAAAGTATTATGAAACTTTAGGAGCTGCTTCGTATACTTTTAAATTAATTTTAGAAGGGCTGCGTGATTTTGGTGGCGCTTTAAGTCCAACAAACGCATTTAATATTATCCAAGGATTGGAAACCTTGCCTGTAAGAATAAAAAAACATTCAGAAAATGCTTTAGAACTTGCCTCGTGGTTAGAACATCAAGAAGAAGTTGCTTGGGTAAATTATCCAGGTTTAGATACAAGTAAGTACAAATCGCTTTCAGATAAATATTTACCAAATGGACAAAGCGGTATCGTTACTTTTGGAGTAAAAGGAGGATTTGAATCAGCAAAAACAATTGCAGATACTACAAAATTATTTTCATTATTAGCAAATATTGGAGATACCAAATCATTGATTATTCATCCAGCAAGTACCACTCATCAACAACTAACAGACGAAGAGCAAGAAGCGGCTGGAGTTACAAAAGATTTAATTCGTTTGTCTGTTGGATTAGAAAATATTGAAGATTTAAAATCTGATCTGCAAGAAGCTTTTTCTAAAGTTTCAAGTGAAGTTTTGGTCTAATTTATTGTACGAGGTACATCAGCAATACATAAGATGAAAAGCAATTTATTAGAAATAAAAATACCAGATTTTATTACAGAAAGTGGTACTCAGTTCACAAATCTACAATTGAGTTATCAATTGTTTGGGAAAGCATTGGGTACTGCTCCTGTAGTATTGGTAAATCATGCATTGACAGGAAATAGTAATGTTGCTGGAGATGATGGTTGGTGGAAAGAACTTATTGGGAAACAAAAGGCAATTGATACAGAAAGTTATACGATTTTAGCTTTTAATATTCTGGGTAATGGATATGATGGCTTTTTAATTGACGATTATAAAAGCTTTATCGCTAAAGATATTGCGAAGTTATTTTTACAAGGTTTACAAGAGCTAAAAATCTCACAGTTATTTGGATTGATTGGAGGCTCTTTGGGAGGTGGAATTGCTTGGGAAATGGTAGTGTTAGCTCCAACAATAACAGAACATTTTATTCCAGTTGCTACCGATTGGAAATCTACGGATTGGCTTATTGCAAATTGTCAAATTCAAGAGCAGTTTTTAGTCAATTCTAGTAATCCAGTACATGATGCTCGTATGCATGCGATGTTATGTTATAGAACACCAGCTTCGTTTAAAGAACGCTTTCAACGATCAAAGAATGAAACATTGCAAATTTTTAATGTAGAAAGCTGGTTGTTGCATCATGGTAAAAAATTACAGGAGCGTTATCAATTATCATCTTATAAGTTGATGAATCAGTTATTAAAAACAATTGATGTTACTAATAATAAAGAAAATGAGTTCGAAGTATTGGATCAAATTAAAGCCGATATTCATATTATCGGTGTTAACTCAGACTTGTTTTTTACTGCCGAAGAAAACAAAGAAACCTATCAAAAATTAGCCATATCAAAAGCAAATGTTACCTATAACGAAATAAACTCTGTTCATGGTCACGATGCTTTTTTAATAGAATACAAACAATTACAAAAAATAATTGCACCTATTTTTAATAATAAGGCAAATACAAAAAAAATGAAAGTATTAAAATTTGGAGGAAAGTCTTTAGCGAATGGAAAAGGCTTGCAAAATGCCATCAACATTATTGTTTCTAAAGTAGAAGCCAATGAAAAAATTGCAGTTGTTGCTTCTGCAAGAGGAAACTCAACAGATCAATTAGAAGAAATTTTAGAAAGAGCAGCAAAAAATGAAGTATATAAAGAACAATTAGAAGCTTTTAAAAAATACCAATTAGAAGCAGCATTAGATGTAGATTTCTCTAAAGAGTTTTTAAAATTAGATACCATTTTTGAAGGCGTTCAATTATTGGAAGATTATAGTCAGAAAATTAAAGATGAGGTATTAGCACAAGGAGAATTGTTATCTGTAAAACTCATAGAGAACTTACTTAAAAAACGTGGAGTAAATGCCAATGCAACAGATGCAAGAAAACTAATTATTACTGATGATAATTTTGGGAATGCGCAGCCGATTAACGAGCTTTCAAAAGAGAATGTCAAAACTCATTTTAAGAATTTTAACGAAGATACAGTACATGTAGTTACTGGGTTTATTTCATCTAATCAGAAACAGCAAACAACTACTTTAGGAAGAAACGGAAGCAATTATACAGCTTCTTTATTAGCCAATTATTTGGATGTAGAAGAGCTGCAAAATTATACTCATGTAAACGGAATCTTTACAGCAAATCCAGACTTAGTATTGGATGCTAAAAAGATAGAACAATTGTCTTTTTCTGAAGCCAATGAGTTGGCCAATTTTGGTGCTACAATTTTACATGCAAAAACCATTATTCCACTATTAGAAAAAAACATTAAACTAAGAGTTTTAAACACTTTTAATATAGAAGATAAAGGAACTTTAATAACTTCTAAATCTACAGATAAAGGGATTAAATCTATTTCTGTTTTAGACAATGTTGCCTTGTTAAATTTTGAAGGAAGAGGTTTGCTAGGGAAAGTAGGAATTGATGCTAGAATTTTTAAAGCTTTGAGTGATAAAGATATTAGTGTAAGTATTATTTCTCAAGGATCTTCTGAAAGAGGTATCGGTTTAATTATTAATGAATCAAAAGCAACCGAAGCAGTACTGGCTTTAGAAAAAGAGTTTGAACACGATTTTTATTCGCAAGATGTAAATCGTATTTCTGTGATAGAAAATGTTGCTGTTATATCTATTATCGGACAAGATTTAAGTGAGTTTCATCTTCCTTATAATGCATTAATTAAAAATCAAATTGTACCCTTGCTTTTTAACAATACGATTACAGGTAAAAATGTGAGTTTAGTTGTAAAAAAGGAAGAATTAAACAAAGCTGTAAATGTGATTCACGGACAAGTTTTTGGAGTTGCAAAAAAGGAGAACATTGCTGTTTTTGGTAAAGGTTTAGTTGGTGGTACTTTGATTGATCAGATTATTGAAAATACAAAATCTGTACTTGAAAGACGTAAAATACAACTCAATATTTTTGCCATTGCTAACTCTAAAAAGGTGTTATTAAATGCCAATGGAGTTACTCAAAATTGGGAAGAAACATTAGAAGAAAATGGTATAGAAGGAAATGCTATTGAAAATGTAGTGACTTTTGCTAAAAAGCACCATTTAGAGAATTTAATTGCAGTAGATAATACAGCTAGTGCCGACTTTGTTTCTCATTATATATCGTTAATTGAAGCTGGTTTCGACTTGGTTTCTTCAAATAAAATTGCCAATACAATTTCTCACGATTTTTATAAAGAATTACGAAATAAATTAGCAGCAAATAAGAAAACCTATTTGTACGAAACGAATGTAGGCGCAGGATTACCACTAATTGATACGATTAATTTACTACATGAATCTGGAGAAAATATTACCAAAATAAAAGGAGTTTTTTCTGGATCGTTGAGTTATTTGTTTAATCGATTTTCTGCGGATGAAATTTCCTTTTCAGAAGCTTTGCAAGAAGCTATTGATAAAGGATTTACAGAACCAGATCCAAGAGAAGATTTATGTGGTAATGATGTTGCAAGAAAGTTATTGATTTTAGCTCGTGAATTGGATTTAGAAAATGAATTTGAAGACATTCAAATAGAAAACCTAATTAGAGAAGAGTTTAGAGGTGTTTCTAAAGAAGTATTCTTGTCAAGTTTAGCAGAACTGAATGAAGAATTTCATCTTAAGAAATTTACCCAACAAGAAAATCATGTTTTGAGATATATTGGAGAATTATCTGGAGATTTATTTCAAAATAAAGGAGATATGAAAGTAAAATTGGTATCTGTACCAATCAGTTCTCCTTTAGGTTCATTAAAAGGCTCAGATGCCATTTTTGAAATTTATACAGAGTCGTACGGAGAACAGCCAATAGTAATTCAAGGAGCTGGTGCTGGGGCAAAAGTTACTGCACGTGGTGTTTTTGGCGATATTTTACGATTGGCAAAAAACAATAATTAAACTAAATCAATCTAGAACTTTTAAAAAAGAATACAAATGAGTACTTATCAATTTGAAACAGAAGCTATCAGAAATCAAACAGAACGCTCGCAGTTTTCAGAGCATTCTACGCCAATGTACGTCACTTCTAGTTTTGTTTTTGACGATGCTGAAGATATGAGAGCATCTTTTGCTGAAGAAAAAGAGAAGAATTTGTACAGTCGTTTTTCAAATCCAAATACCACTGAATTTGTACATAAAGTTGTTGCAATGGAAGGTGCTGAATCTGGTTATGCTTTCGCTACTGGAATGGCAGCTATTTTTTCAACATTTGGAGCATTATTAAGTGCAGGAGATCATATTGTTTCTTGCCGTTCTGTTTTTGGTTCTACACACACTTTGTTTACCAAGTATTTGCCAAAATGGAATATTGATACGAGCTATTTTAAGGTTGATGAAGTAGATAGCATTGAAACATTAATCAAACCCAATACTAAAATTTTGTATGCAGAAACTCCAACAAATCCTGCTGTAGATGTGCTAGATTTAGAATTGTTAGGTAAGATTGCTAGAAAACATAATCTATTGTTGGTGATTGATAATTGTTTTGCGACTCCATATATTCAAAAACCTATTGAGTTTGGTGCTGATATTGTATTGCATTCTGCCACTAAGTTAATGGACGGTCAAGGAAGAGTATTAGGAGGAGTGGCTGTTGGAAAAGCAGATTTAATTAGAGAAATTTATCTGTTTTCTAGAAATACCGGGCCAGCCATGTCTCCTTTCAATGCTTGGGTATTGTCTAAAAGTTTAGAGACTTTAGCAGTTCGCGTTGAAAAACATTGTGAAAATGCTTTGCAAGTTGCCAAATTTTTAGAAAAGCATACTAAAGTGAATAAAGTAAAATATCCATTTTTAAAATCGCATCCACAATATAAGGTCGCAAAAAAACAAATGAAACTGGGTGGTAATATTGTTGCTTTTGAAGTTTCTGGAGGTATTGAAGCAGGAAGAAAATTTTTAAATAAGATAAAACTTTGTTCTTTATCGGCAAATTTAGGAGATACTAGAAGCATTGTAACTCACCCTGCTTCTACAACGCATAGTAAACTAAATGAGGAAGATAGATTAGAAGTTGGAATTACAGATGGCTTAGTTAGAGTTTCTGTTGGATTAGAAAATATAGATGATATAATTAGTGATTTAGAACAAGCCCTAGATTTTTAAGAATATATTCTATATTTGTGAAATGCTTTCTAAGAAAACCAAATATGGATTAAAGGCACTTACGTTTATCGCCAAAAGAGAAGATAAGAGTCCAGTACAAATAGCAACTATTGCTACAGCAGAAAATATTTCTCATAAATATTTAGAAAGTATTTTGTTGTCGCTACGTAAAGCAGGTTTTTTAGGTTCTAAAAAAGGTAAAGGTGGTGGATATTATTTATTAAAGGATGCTTCAGAAATTTTAATGACTGATGTGATTCGTATTTTAGAAGGCCCAATTGCAATGCTACCTTGTGTTAGTTTAAATTTTTACGAAAAGTGCGATGACTGTCCTGATGAAAATGCTTGTTCAGTACATAAATTAATGATTCAAGTTAGAGACAATACCTTGCATGTTCTTAGAAATAATACACTTGCAGATATTATTTAAATTCCAATAAGCTTACAAAGAATAATTTAACACTTTTTTTATTAAAAAAGTGTTGTCTAATTAAAAATGATGTATACATTTGCATTCAAAACCTAGTAATCCGATAGGGTAATAGGTTTATTTAATTTGAAAGAATGATTTTAAGTCAGAAAACAATACATAAAACAAGTTTTGAAAAAGATAAAATATCAGAAAAGCCAATAAGAAGTATTGCTAAATCTGTTAGTTGGAGAGTAGTAGGAACTATGGATACAATTCTTATTTCTTGGTTGATTACAGATAAATTAAGTATTGCTTTTTCTATTGGAACTATAGAATTAATAACAAAAATGATTTTATACTTTTTTCACGAAAGAGTATGGAACGCCATAAAATGGGGTAAATAATGAATGAGAAGAAGTTGAAAATAATAAATGAGAACTTAAGAGAAAAATCACCTGAAGAAATTGTAGAATGGGCATTAGAAAAATCGAAAAGACCCATAATAACTACAAATTTTAGACCATACGAAAGTGCATTACTGCATTTAGTTAGTCAAAAGAAAAAGAATATCAAGATCATTTGGTGCGATACAGGTTATAATACTTTACAAACCTATAAGCATGCAGAAGATCTTATTAAAAGATTGGAGTTAAACATTCATTTATATGTACCAAAGCAAACAGTTGCGTACCGAAATAGTGTTATGGGAATACCAACATTAGAAGATAAAAATCACGAGTTGTTTACTAAACAAGTTAAGTTAGAACCTTTTCGTAGAGCTATGGAAGAACATCAACCAGATATTTGGTTTACCAATCTAAGAAAAGGGCAAACTGCTTTTAGAAATACCATTGATATTGTTTCAAAAGATACAAATGGAGTCTTAAAAATAAGTCCATTTTATCACTGGTCAGATGAAGAATTAGACAGCTATTTATTAGAAAGAAATATACCAAATGAGTTCACCTATTTTGATCCTACAAAAGTGGAGAATAATAGAGAGTGTGGATTACATAATTAATGAGAAATGAAAGATATTTTACAAGGAAACGCACTAGAAAGTGAAGCCATATATATATTTAGGGAAGTAGTCGCGCAATTTGAAAAACCAGTGTTATTATTTTCAGGAGGAAAAGACAGTATAACACTGGTGCGACTAGCACAAAAAGCATTTTATCCTGCTAAAATTCCATTCCCACTTTTACATATTGATACTGGGCATAACTTTTCAGAAACGATAGAATTTCGAGACCGATTGGTAAAAGAATTGGGTGTAGAATTAATTGTTAGAATGGTGCAAGATACCATTGATAGTGGAAAAGTAAAGGAAGAAACAGGTAAGTATGCAAGTAGAAACTTATTGCAAACAGAAACCCTGTTAGATGCCATTGAAGAGTTTGGATTTGATGCTTGTATTGGAGGAGCAAGAAGAGATGAAGAAAAAGCAAGAGCCAAAGAGCGAATCTTTTCTGTGAGAGATGATTTTGGGCAATGGGACGAAAAAAATCAACGTCCAGAATTGTTTGATATGCTTAATGGTAGAATTGATTTAGGACAAAATGTACGTGTGTTTCCAATTTCTAATTGGACCGAGTTAGATGTTTGGTCTTATATAGAAAAAGAGAAGATAGAGATTCCGTCTATTTATTTTGCACACAAGCGAGCTACTTTTTTAAGAGACGGGTTTATTTGGTCGGCTTCTGATGATATTGTGTATAGAGAAGAAAACGAAGAGATTATTGAGCGAATGGTTCGATTTAGAACAGTAGGTGATATGAGTTGTACAGCTGCAGTATTATCAGAAGCAAAAGATATTGCAACTGTTGTGGATGAGATTAGAGGATCTTCTATCTCTGAAAGAGGAGCCAGAATTGATGACCAGCGATCAGAAGCAGCTATGGAAAAGCGTAAACAACAAGGATATTTTTAAATCGAGTTAAGAAAAAGAGAAAAGAAAGAATCAAAAAATGAAAGTAGTAAAAATAGCAACAGCAGGAAGCGTTGATGATGGTAAAAGTACCTTAATTGGGCGTCTTTTATACGACACAAATTCCTTAACTGAAGATAAATTACAAGCAATTGAAGAGAAAAGTAAACAGCGAGGATTTGATTATTTGGATTTTTCTTTGGCAACAGATGGACTAGTGGCAGAAAGAGAACAAGGAATAACCATAGATGTAGCACATATTTATTTCTCTACAGCAAGTACAAGTTTTATTATAGCTGATACTCCAGGTCATATTGAATATACAAGAAATATGGTAACTGGCGCTTCTACATCTCAAGCTTCAATTGTACTAATTGATGCTAGAAAAGGAGTAGTTGAGCAAACCTATCGTCATTTTTTTATCAATAATTTATTGAGATTAAAAAATGTAATTATTGCTATCAATAAAATGGATTTGGTAGACTATTCTGAAGAGGTTTTCAACCAAATAAAAGAAGAGATTACTTCTTTAGCAAGTAAAAGTAATCACAAAAACCAAGAGTTAACCTTTGTGCCATTATCGGCATTGCAAGGAGACAATGTGGTGATTGCTTCAGAGAAAATGTCTTGGTATGAAGGAAAAACCTTGTTAGAGAATTTAGAGGAATTAGCACAAAAAGATGAGCAAGAAAATGCACAAGCGCGTTTTCCAATCCAAACAGTAATTCGACCTAAAACAGAAAAACACCATGATTTTAGAGGCTATGCTGGGAAAATTTATGGAGGAGAATTAGCTGTTGGAGATGAGGTTGTTGTATTGCCTTCAGAAACAAAATCTACCATTAAGGGTATTTATTTTTTTGATGAAGAATATCAAAAAGCTACTCAGGGTAGTTCAGTAACCATCACTTTAGAAAACGATGTAAATATTAGTAGAGGAGATATGTTAGTGAAAAAAAATGAACTCCCAAATGTAGCTAAAGAACTTAGTGCAACCATTTGTTGGATGGATAAAACACCGTTAACCACTTCTCAAAAATATTATCTAAAACATGGAGTACACGATGTGCAAGCCAAAATTATAAGCTTAAACGAAACTATAAAAACAGATTTTTCTGGAAAAGAAAAAGCACCTTCACAATTAGTATTGAATGAAATTGGAGAAGTAGACTTAAAACTAAGTAAACCACTTTTTTTTGATGCTTATGAAAAGAACAAAGCCAATGGTGCTTTTATTTTAATTAATCCTAAAACGAATACCACTGCAGGAGTTGGTTTTATCAACTAGCTCTATAATCAACCAAAAATGCAAAGCTTTAGAACCGAGATTGAAAACCCGATTGTAGAAAAAGATATTCTGGAATTGGAAAGAAAAATACGTCTTTTTCACGAAGGAAAAATTGATGAAGAACGCTTTAGAAGCCTCCGTTTAGCTAGAGGAGTTTATGGACAACGTCAATTTGGAGTTCAGATGATACGTATCAAACTTCCTTACGGAAAAGTAACCAGCGAACAGTTGCATAGAATTGCAGATGTTTCTGATGAATATTCAAGAGGGAGATTGCATATAACAACACGTCAAGACATTCAAATTCACCATGTAAGTTTGGATAGGACACCTGAGTTATGGGCACAATTAGAAAAAGATGATATCACATTAAGAGAAGCGTGTGGAAATGCTGTAAGAAATATTACAGCATCAGAAACCGCAGGAATTGACCCCGAAGAACCTTTTGATGTGACTCCATATGCACATGCAACGTTTCAATTCTTTTTACGAAATCCAATTTGTCAAGAAATGGGAAGGAAGTTTAAAATCTCATTTTCTGCATCTGATAAAGATTCGGCATTAAGTTATATGCATGATTTAGGTTTTATAGCCAAATTAAAAGTAGTTGAAGGAAAAACATACAAAGGTTTTAAAGTATTATTAGCAGGAGGTTTAGGCTCTCAACCAAGACATGCAGATGTAATGTTTGAGTTTTTAGAAGAAGAAAAACTAATTCCGACTATTGAAGGAGTTTTACGAGTCTTTGATAGGTATGGAGAACGTACCAAAAGAGCAAAAGCACGACTAAAGTTTTTAGTAAAAGAAATTGGTTTACCCGCTTTTTTAGATTTGGTTGCTCAAGAAAGAAATGCCTTGGCATACCAAGAATATCCTATTGATTGCAGTGCTTTTGAAAAACCAATAGAGTTTAATTCGATAAAAACACCTCAGATTTTTATCAAAGACAAAGTTGCTTTTGAAAACTGGAAATCATCCAATGTAATAGCTCAAAAGCAAGAAGGTTTATTTGCTATCGGAATCAAAGTAAAATTAGGAGATTTTTATACAGACAAAGCAAGAAAACTTGCTGATTTGATAAAAAAGTTTGCCGCTAATGAATTGCGATTTACATTGAGACAAAATATTCTCATTAGACATATAAGAGAAGAGTTGCTCCCATTGTTTTATCAAGAGTTAAAAGACCTTGGTTTTACACAATTAGGGTATAAAAGTACTGCAGATATTACTGCGTGTCCAGGAACTGATACTTGTAATTTAGGAATAGCAAGTAGCACAGGAATTGCTGTAGAACTAGAAAATGTATTGCAGAATGAATATCCTGCTTATTTAAATAATAAAGACATCACCATTAAAATTAGTGGTTGTATGAATGCTTGTGGACAACACAATATGGCACATATTGGTTTTCAGGGAATGACAATCAAGTCAGGGAAATTAATTGCTCCAGCTTTACAGGTTTTATTAGGAGGCGGTACTTTAGGAAATGGTCAAGGAAGATTTGCAGATAAATTAGTAAAAATACCAAGTAAAAGAGGGCCACAAGCCTTACGAATACTATTAAATGATTTTGAAAAACATCGAATAGAAAATGAAACATTTCTTAATTATTATGATAGAAATGGAAAAACGTATTTCTACGATTTATTAAAAGCATTAACCGATAGTACAAATCTTACAGAAGATGATTTTATAGATTGGGGACACAACGAAAAATACATCAAAGCAATTGGTGTAGGTGAATGTGCTGGAGTAGTGATTGATTTAGTAGCAACATTATTATTTGAAAGCGAAGAGAAAATAGACAATGCAACAGCTGCATTAAAAGAACAACAATGGTCTGATAGTATTTATTATTCGTATACGGCTTTTGTAAATACAGCAAAGGCGTTGTTAACATCTATTCAAGTAAAAACCAATAGTCAAAGTTTAATAATTAAAAATTTTGACGAACATTTTGTTGCTAAAGGAATATTTTCATTGTCATCATCATTTTCTGAACTGATTTACCAAATCAATAAAAATCAACCAACGGAAGTATTTGCAAAAAGCTATTTAGAAAAAGCCAAAGAGTTTTATAAGCAAGCGGATAAGTATCGCACTAAAAAATTAGATCATGCAACTTAAAAAAGCACAATTTACATTGATTGGTGCTGGACCGGGAGATCCAGATTTAATTACGGTTAAAGGCGCAAAAGCATTGGCAACAGCAGATGTTGTTTTGTACGATGCATTAGCAAATGATCAGTTGTTAGCATATGCACCCAATGCAAAGAAGATATTTGTAGGAAAACGTAAGGGGTATCGTAGGTATTCGCAAAAAAGAATTAATGAACTAATTGTAGAAAATGCTTTTAATTACGGACATGTAGTTCGATTAAAAGGCGGAGATCCTTTTGTGTTTGGTAGAGGTTCTGAAGAGATAGATTATGCAGATAACTTCGGAATTCCGATAGAGATTATTTCTGGAATCTCATCTTCTGTTGCTGTGCCAGCTAAACTTGGTATTGCGGTAACACAAAGAAATATTGCAAGAAGTTTTTGGGTACTAACTGGTACCGATTCTTATGGAAAATTAGCAAAAGATATACGATTAGCAACACAGTCATCAGCAACCATTATTATTTTGATGGGAATGAGTAAACTACCAGAAATTGTACAATTATTTCAGCAAGAAAATAAAGGCGAACAAGCCATAGCAATCATACAAAATGGAACATTAGCTACAGAAAAAATAGGTGTTGGAACCATTGATACCATCCAAGAACAAGTAGTACAAAAGAAATTATCTTCTCCAGCAGTAATTGTTATTGGAGAAGTTGTAAAACAAAGTCACAAATTGAAAAGTTTTTATGAAGAGTTTGTGTTAACAGAAACCTCTAATTTGGAATAAGATGAATGAGCTATATCCCATATTTTTAAAGGTAAACAAGTTAAAAGTACTAATTGTAGGTGGTGGAAATGTTGCCCTAGAAAAACTAAGTTTTTTAGTGAAGTCGAGTCCAAATGCGACAGTAGAATTGTTAGCACCAACTATTAAAGAGGAAGTAAGAAAGCTGGCACAAGAATACCAAATAAATAGCATTGTAAACTCTTACGATAAACACTTTTTAGAAGGAAAACATATTGTAATTGCAGCAACAAATAATACAGCAGTTAATTTAAAAATACACAAAGATTGTAAAGAGAGAAACCTGTTGGTAAACGTAGCAGATACTCCAGAGTTATGTGATTTTTATTTGGGTGGAATTGTAACTAAAGGTCAAGTGAAAATAGCAATTTCTACCAATGGAAAATCGCCAACAATGGCAAAAAGATTACGTCAGTTTTTTGAAGAAGTACTTCCAGATGATCTAAACATTTTGGTAGAGAACTTACACCAATATCGAAAAACTATTAGAGGAGATTTTGAGAAAAAAGTGGCCTCTTTAAATAAAATAACAGAAACACTAATTAATTAAAAATAGGTCGTATAAAGATAGAAGATATAAAAAAATAACTCACTTCTAAAAGACCAAATCAACCAATGATCACAACAGATATATTAATAATAGGAGCAGGTCCTACAGGATTATTTACTGTTTTTGAAGCAGGATTGTTAAAATTAAGATGTCATTTAATTGATGCTTTACCACAACCTGGCGGACAATGTTCTGAGATTTATCCTAAAAAACCTATTTATGATATTCCGGCTTATCCAGAAATCTTAGCAGGAGATTTAACCGATAAGCTTATGGAACAAATCAAGCAATTTGAACCAGGATTCACCTTAGGAGAAAGAGCAGATACTATTGAGAAACAAGAAGATGGTAGCTTTATTGTTACTACAAACAAAGGAACAAAACACAAAGCTCCTGTAGTTGCTATTGCTGGCGGATTGGGAAGTTTTGAACCTAGGAAACCTCCGATTCCAAATATTGCAGACTTTGAAGATAAAGGAGTCGAATATATGATTCGTGAGCCAGAATTATACAGAGATAAAGATGTAGTTATTGCTGGTGGTGGAGATTCTGCATTAGACTGGTCTATCTTTTTAACAGATGTTGCCAAATCGGTAACCTTAGTACATAGAAGAAACGAATTTAGAGGTGCTTTAGATTCTGTAGATAGAGTTCAAGAATTAAAAGATCTTGGTAAAATCAACTTAATTACTCCTGCAGAGATTAAAGGAATCATAGGAAAAGACCATGTAGAAGGTGTTGTGGTTTCTAAGAAAGATCAAGAAGATTACATTTTAGATACCGATCATTTTATTCCGCTATTTGGACTAGCTCCAAAATTAGGTCCAATTGCTAATTGGGGATTAGAGATCGAAAAGAATGCGATCAAAGTAAACAATGCATTGGATTATCAAACCAATATTCCAGGGATTTATGCTATTGGGGATGTAAATACCTATCCAGGAAAATTAAAGTTGATTTTATGTGGTTTCCACGAAGCTACTTTGATGTGTCAGAGTGCTTTTCAACGTATTTTTCCAGATAAGAAATATGTAATGAAATACACAACAGTAGGTGGTGTAGATGGTTTTGATGGGACAAGAAAAGAAGCACCAAAAGCAGTAGTTAAAAAGATTGAGTAGTATACCATTTACTACAACAAAGAAAATAAATAATGACAGACGTTACTATAAAAATAACAGACAGAGAAGGTGTCTTACACGAGATTGAAGCACCCACAGATATGGCAATGAACCTAATGGAAGTGGTTCGTTCTTACGAATTGGCACCAGAAGGAACAATTGGTATTTGTGGAGGAATGGCCATGTGTGCTTCATGTCAATGTTATGTAAAGTCAGATCATGAATTGCCAGAGATGAGTATGGATGAAGATATGATGTTGTCAGAAGCTTTTCATGTACAAGACAATAGTAGGCTTGGATGTCAAATACAAATTACTCCTGAAATGGATGGACTGGAAGTAGAATTGGTTTAAAAGTATTGAAAAATGCATACAAAAAACTATAAGATAGCAGTCAAAGAAACTGTAGCAGTATTTACTGATAAACTCTTTTATGCTTTGTTTGATGAAGCTTATAAAGTCAAATATCTGAAAGAAATTAAAGACTTGTTTTTTGAAATAACTGAAGTGTTAGAAATCTCAAATTCAGAAGTATTATGGGAATACTATCAATCTAGATTTAAAAAAGTAAGACAGCAATTAGATTTGGATGCGTTGGCATTTGAACAATCAGATCCTGCAGCAAAAAGTTTGGAAGAGGTGTATTTAGCATATCCTGGTTTTTTAGCAATTGCGATTTATCGATTAACGCATGAATTGTATGAGCTAAAAGTTCCCGTCTTACCAAGAATGATGAGTGAGTATGCTCATAGTTTAACAGGGACAGATATCCATCCAGGAGCAAAAATAGGAGCCTCCTTTTTTATAGATCATGCTACGGGAATTGTAATTGGAGAAACAACCGTAATAAAAGATCATGTAAAAATATATCAAGGAGTAACATTAGGAGGATTGCAAGTCAAGAAAAGTTTATCAAACACCAAAAGACATCCAACCATAGAAAGTAATGTAACATTGTACGCAAATGCTACTGTATTAGGTGGCAATGTAAGTGTGGGAAAGAATAGTATTATTGGAGCAAATGTTTGTGTAATGCAAAATGTACCTGAAAATTCATTGGTTATTCAGCAATCAGAATATACAATTATTAAAAGAGAGAAAACGTATGAAAACTAAAAAGATAACAGATTTTATAGGCAATACTCCTTTGGTAGAAGCAAGTGCCATTTTACAAAAAAAAGGAGTTCGATTGTTATTAAAATTAGAAGGAGAAAATCCAGGAGGAAGTGTAAAAGATAGAGCCGCATACAATATGATTTATGAAGCCATCAAAAGGAAAAATATAAAAAAAGGCGATTATTTGGTAGAAGCTACTAGTGGAAATACAGGAATCGCATTGGCTTTTATAGCAAAAGTATTGGAAGTAAATATGGTATTGATTATGCCAGAAAACTCTACAGAAGAACGAGTAAAAACAATGCGTTCTTATGGAGCAGAAGTCATCTTAACTCCGGCAGAAAAAGGCATAGAAGGTTCTAGAGATTTGGCATTAACTTTAAAGTATAAAAAAGGATATTTTATGCTCAATCAATTTGAGAACAATGACAATTGGAAAGGGCATTATAAAACTACAGGTCCAGAAATTTGGAGAGATACCGATGGAGAAGTTACTCATTTTGTTTCTGCAATGGGAACCACTGGGACAATTATAGGAGTATCAAGTTATTTAAAAGAGCAAAATAGGAACGTACAAATTATTGGAGCACAACCAACAGAAGGTTCTAAAATACCAGGAATTAGAAAATGGGGTGAGGATTATATGCCTAAAATATTTGATAGAAAAAAAGTAGATGAAATCTATGAAGTAAGTGAAGAAGAAGCCAAACAAATGAGTCAGAAGTTAGCAAAAGAAGAAGGTATATTTGGAGGTATGAGTAGTGGTGGAGCAGTTCATATTGCGTTAAAAGTTGCTCAAAAAATATCTAGTGGAACAATAGTTGCGGTTGTCTGTGATCGAGGAGATCGTTATTTGTCTTCAGATTTATTTGAAAAATAATAACATTAAAATGCTGTTAGTAAAAAAAATATTGCGTTAATTTGCAGCTCAGTTCATTACTTAATTAGATGGTTATCAAGAAAGGTGGAGGGATTAGACCCTGCGAAACCTTAGCAACCCTTTGTGTATCAAAGAAGGTGCTAAATTCTACTTTTGCATTACAAATGTTTAAGAGAGATAACGGAAAGACTTACTCTTCTTTTCCTGATAACACTACTAATAACTATCAGGAATGTCAAATATATATAAAGAAATACAAAAAAGAATTTTAGTGCTAGATGGTGCCATGGGAACCATGCTGCAAGCGTATAAATTTACTGAAGAAGATTTTAGAGGAGAACGATTTAAAGAGTATCCAATACCGTTACAGGGAAATAACGATCTTCTTTCTATAACACAACCCAAAGCAATAAAAGAAGTACATGCCAAGTATTTTGAAGCAGGTGCAGATATTATCGAAACCAATACATTTTCTGGAACTACCATTGCCATGGCAGATTATCAGATGGAAGATTTGGTATACGAATTAAATTACGAGTCTGCAAAAATTGCTAAAGAGGTTGCTGATGAATTCACAGCAAAAGAACCACATAAACCAAGATTTGTTGCTGGATCAATAGGTCCAACAAATAGAACGGCAAGCATGTCTCCTGATGTAAATGATCCTGGATATAGAGCTGTTACTTTTAACGAATTAAGAATTGCTTATAAGCAACAAGTAGAAGCCTTGTTAGATGGAGGCGCTGATATTTTATTGGTAGAAACTGTTTTTGATACCTTGAATGCCAAAGCGGCATTATTTGCTATTGAGGAAGTAAAATCTGAAAGAAATATAGAAGTGCCAACCATGTTAAGTGGTACTATTACTGATGCAAGTGGAAGAACCTTGTCTGGGCAAACTGCAGAAGCATTTTTAATTTCTGTTTCTCATATTCCATTACTTTCTGTAGGATTTAATTGTGCTTTAGGAGCCAATTTATTACAACCACATTTAGAAGCCATTGCAAACAAAACAGATTTTGCTATTTCTGCACATCCAAATGCAGGATTACCAAATGCTTTTGGAGAATATGATGAAACTCCAGAAGAAATGGGAGCACAGATAGAAGAATACTTAAAGAAGAACCTAATCAATATTATTGGAGGTTGTTGTGGTACTTCACCAGATCATATTAGAGTGATTGCAGAGATTGCTGCAAAGTACCAGCCAAGAGAAATTTTACAACTGAACTAAGATGAGAAAAGTAGAGAAAAAACACATGCGCTTATCTGGTTTAGAACCTTTGATTATTACTCCCGAAAGTAATTTTATCAATGTTGGAGAGCGAACAAATGTAGCTGGTTCTCGTAAGTTTTTACGATTGGTTAAAGAAGAAAAATTTGATGAAGCCTTAGCAATTGCAAGACATCAAGTAGATGGAGGTGCACAAATTATTGATATTAACATGGACGATGGTTTGATTGATGGAAAAGAAGCTATGGTTCGTTTTTTAAATCTGATTGCAGCCGAACCCGATATTTGTCGAGTACCAATTATGATTGATAGCTCCAAATGGGAAATTATTGAAGCTGGATTGCAAGTTGTACAAGGGAAATGTGTGGTGAATTCAATTTCTTTAAAAGAAGGAGAAGAAAAATTTATTTGGGAAGCAACTCAAATTAAACGATATGGAGCTGCTGTAATTGTTATGGCATTTGATGAAGTTGGACAAGCTGATACTTACGAAAGAAGAATAGAAATTGCAGAGCGTTCATATAAAGTATTAGTAGAAAAAGTAGGATTTCCTTCTGAAGATATCATATTTGATTTGAACATTTTTCCTGTTGCTACCGGAATGGAAGAACATCGTAAAAACGCCATTGACTTTATAGAAAGCACACGTTGGGTACGCGAAAACTTACCTAATGTTAGTGTTAGTGGTGGCGTAAGTAATGTGTCTTTTTCTTTTAGAGGAAATAATGTGGTTAGAGAAGCCATGCATTCTGTTTTCTTGTTTCATGCGATTCAAGCTGGAATGAACATCGGAATTGTAAATCCAACGATGTTAGAAGTCTATGATGATATTCCGAAGGACTTATTAGAACATGTAGAAGATGTTATTTTAGATAGAAGAGAGGATGCAACAGAACGATTATTAACTTTTGCTGAAACTGTAAAAGGGACAAAGAAAGTAGATGAAGCTGCGCAATTAGAATGGCGAAATTTAACCTTACAAGAAAGAATTACACATGCACTTGTAAAAGGAATTGACACTTTTATTGTTGAAGATACAGAAGAAGCTAGACAAGCATCTGAAAAACCATTGCATGTTATTGAAGGTCATTTAATGACAGGAATGAATGTAGTGGGAGATTTGTTTGGAAGTGGTAAGATGTTTTTACCACAAGTAGTAAAATCAGCACGAGTAATGAAAAAAGCTGTGGCTTATCTAAATCCTTTTATTGAAGCAGAAAAAGGTGAACAGCAACAGGCTTTAGGAAAAGTACTAATGGCTACGGTAAAAGGAGATGTGCATGATATTGGTAAAAATATTGTAAGTGTTGTGCTAGGTTGTAACAATTATGAGATTGTAGATTTAGGAGTCATGGTTCCGCCAGAAAAGATTATTGAAACAGCTAAAAAAGAACAAGTAGATATTATTGGTTTGTCTGGATTAATTACTCCGTCTTTAGATGAAATGGTATATCTGGCAAAAGAAATGGAACGTCAAGAATTTGAAGTGCCGTTATTAATTGGAGGAGCTACTACATCCAAAGCGCATACTGCTGTAAAAATTGATCCGCAATATAAAAACGCAGTTGTTCATGTGAACGATGCTTCCAGAGCGGTAACTGTTGTAGGAGATTTACTAAATAAGAAAACAAAGAATGCATATGTAGACCGACTTAAAAAAGACTATGATGAGTTTCGTGAAAAGTTTTTAAAAAGAGGAAAAACCAAATCATATATTTCCATAGAAGAAGCACGCCAAAGAAAATTTCAATTGGATTGGAATTCGGTTAGTATTAGCAAGCCTAAAGAATTAGGAATTCAAACCTTAGAACAATTAAGTTTAAAAGAATTAGTGCCATTTATTGATTGGTCTCCGTTTTTTAGAAGTTGGGACTTGCATGGAAAATTCCCTGCAATTTTAGAAGATGAAGTGGTAGGAAAAGAGGCGAGTCAGTTGTATGAAGATGCTCAGGAAATGTTATCGGAGATTATTGCAAATCAGTCGTTAAAACCAAAAGCAATTTTTGGATTGTTTGAAGCAAATACCATACAAGAAGATGATATTTTAATCCATAGAAAACCAACTCATTTACATCAGAATGCAAAAGAAACAACTAACGATGTTACTTATCCAGATGTTTCAGAAAATACTGTGGTATTTAGAACCCTTCGTCAGCAATTGAAAAAAAGAGAAGGGAAACCAAGTATTGCTTTGGCAGATTTTATAGCGCCAAAAGCATCAAAGAAACAAGATTATATGGGGGCTTTTTGCACGGCAATTTTTGGTGCAGATACCTTGGCAAATTCGTATAAAGAAAAACACGACGATTACAATGCAATTATGGTACAAGCCATTGCAGATCGTTTTGCAGAAGCTTTTGCAGAATACTTACATCATCAAGTACGAACCAAACATTGGGGCTATGCATCAGAAGAAAGTTTATCGAATGATGAATTGATAAAAGAAGCTTATCAAGGAATTCGACCAGCGCCAGGATATCCTGCATGTCCAGATCATTTAGAAAAATTAACCATTTGGGAATTGCTAGATGTAGAAAAACGTATTGGAGTACAATTAACAGAAAGCTTAGCTATGTGGCCAGCGGCAGCAGTTTCAGGATATTATTTTGCGAACCCAGAAGCTAAATACTTTGGATTGGGAAAAATAACCGATGATCAGGTAACAGATTTTGCCAATAGAAAAGGAATTACCAAAGAAAAAGCGAGAAAATGGTTGCATCCAAATATTGCAGATCAATAATCAAACAAGAACATGAAAGTAACAGAACATATTAAAAAGCATCAAGGGAAAACACAGTTTTCTTTTGAAATTATACCACCAAAAAAAGGGAATCATATTCAGGATTTGTATGATAATATTGATCCCTTAATGGAGTTCAATCCGCCATTTATAGATGTCACTACTTCTAGAGAAGAACATGTGTATATAGATAAAGGAAACGGATTGCTAGATCGTAAGATTACTAGAATGCGACCAGGAACGGTTGGAATTTGTGCTGCGATAAAACACAAGTACAATGTAGATACGATTCCGCATGTATTATGTGGTGGTTTTACAAAAGAAGAAACAGAATATTTATTGGTAGATTGTCATTATTTGGGAATCGAAAATGTGATGGCATTACGTGGAGATGCAATGAGTCACCAAAAATACTTTGAAGCCTCAAAAGGAGGTCATCAGTATGCAACCGAGTTGGTAGGGCAGATTCAAAACTTAAATCAAGGAAAATATTTGCACGATGTAATTGAAGCCAATCACAATACCGATTTTTGTATTGGAGTTGCAGGTTATCCAGAGAAGCATATCGAAGCACCATCTTTACAAACAGACTTACGTAGATTAAAAGAAAAAGTTGATGCTGGAGCAGATTATGTAGTAACTCAGATGTTTTTTGACAATCAGAAATATTTTGAATTTGTAAAAGCAGCAAAAGAGATTGGAATAGATGTGCCAATTTTACCTGGAATAAAACCATTAGCAATTCAAAGACATTTGCAATTATTACCACAAGTATTTAAAATAGATTTACCAGAGCCTTTAATTACAGAAGTAGAAAAATGCAAAACCAATGCTGCTGTTAGGCAAGTTGGAGTAGAGTGGGCCATACAGCAATCTAAAGAATTAATGCAAGCTGGAGTACCAGTTTTACATTATTATTCTATGGGGAAATCTAGCAATATCAAAGCAATAGCAAAAGCTGTTTTTTAGAGATAGCAATTTGTAAATACGCTTATTATAAGTACTCTTGATACTTGTATTGTAAAAAGTAATTTTTAGATTCTTGAAAAGGTAAAATATTTGACTACTTTTGTAAGAGCAAAATTGAATTAACAACTTAAAAATAAATAAAATGGCATTAGAAATTACAGATGCAAACTTTGAAGAAGTAGTATTAAAATCTGACAAACCAGTTTTAGTTGACTTTTGGGCAGCATGGTGTGGTCCTTGTAGAATGGTTGGACCAATCGTTGATGAAATTCACACAGAATATGAAGGAAAAGCTGTTGTAGGTAAAGTAGATGTAGATGCTAATCAAGAATATGCAGCAAAGTACGGAGTACGTAATATCCCAACAGTTTTAATCTTTAAAAACGGAGAAGTTGTAGATAAGCATGTTGGTGTAGCTCCAAAAACTACATACACAGGAAAGATTGATGCAGCAATGTAATCAGTACTTTTAGAAGAACTTATAAGAAAAGGTTTGGCGTTGGTCAAACCTTTTTTTATTTTAGAATTTTAAATCTTTTTTTATGAAACAATTATTCGTTTTTATACTGTCTTTTTTTCTACTAACTTCTTGTGTAAAAGAATCGAAAAGAACCAATTTAGGAGACAAAGGAATTTCGTTAGAACTAGCAACCTATAGAAAGCAACAAGTAAAAGATGTACAGTATACATTGAGTTTTGATATTCCGAAAGAAAAAACAGCAGCAATACCGAGTACTTTAGTGTTAAAGGCTACTCTTTTAGATTTAGAAGAACATCTATATTTAGATTTTAATGAAGATGCTTCAAAGATAAAATCGGTATCAGTAAACGGAAAAACCATTGCTATTTTTCATGAAAAAGAACACCTAATTATTCAAAAAGAGCATTTAAAAAAAGGCGAAAATAGTATTGCCATTTCTTTTGAAGCAGGAGAGATGTCATTAAATAGAAACGAAGAGTTTTTGTATACTTTATTGGTTCCAGATAGAGCAAGTACTTTGTTTCCGTGTTTTGATCAGCCAGATATAAAAGCCAATTATCAATTAACCATTACAGCTCCCAACGATTGGAAAGTGCTTTGTGGTGCTTTTGAAGAAAAACAAGTTACTAAAGGAGATTTTACCACACATCATTTTAAGCAAACAGATAAAATGAGTACCTATTTATTCTCTTTTGTAGCGGGGAAATTTCAAGAAGAAATTCGAAATCCAGGAGCATTTGATATGCGACTGTTATACAGAGAAAATAATGAAGAAAAAATTGCTGAAAGTGTCGGAGAGATTTTTAATATCCATCAGCAATCTTTAGTGTTTTTAGAAAAATATACAGACTATAAGTTTCCGTTTCAAAAAATGGACTTTGCTACGATTCCGCCTTTTCAATATGGAGGAATGGAGCATGTAGGCGCAATTCAGTATAGAGAATCGTCGTTGTTTTTAGATAAAAAAGCAACTCAAAATAGAAAGCTAAGCAGGGCAAAACTTATTGCACACGAAACTTCGCACATGTGGTTTGGAGATTTGGTGACTATGAAATGGTTTAATGATGTTTGGATGAAAGAGGTATTTGCCAATTTTATGGCAGATAAAATTATGAACCCTGTATTTCCAGAAGTAAACCATGGATTGCAATTTGTGATGACACATTATCCTAGTGCATATTCAGAAGATAGAACCAAAGGAACCAATGCCATCAGGCAGCATTTAGCAAACTTAAAAAATGCAGGTTCTTTGTATGGAAGAATCATTTACAACAAAGCGCCAATTATGATGCGTCAGTTAGAACATGTGTTGGGTAAAGAAGCTTTTCAAAAAGGGATTCAAGAATACATTAAAAAATATGCTGATGACAATGCCGATTGGAATGAATTGGTAACCATTTTAGATAGAAAATCACCTACAGACATTAAACAATGGAGTGATGTTTGGGTACACAGCGCTGGTAGACCAATTATTAGTGATGAGATTGAAATTAAAGATGGAAAAATAGTCAGCTTTAAAATACAACAACAAGCAGAAGACGGTAGTGATAAACTGTGGACACAGTCTTTTCAAGTTGCTTTGGTATATCAAGATGATATCGAATTGTTTGAAATTACATTGTCTGATGCACAATTTAATTTTGAGGAAGTAATTGGGATGAAAAAACCATTGCAAGTACTATATAATTACAATGGTTTTGGATATGGTGTTTTTCCAATTGATGTAAATCAAATGAATCATTATGTTAAGATAGAAGATGATTTGGCAAGAGGTTATGCCTATATCAATTTGTACGAAAACTTTTTAAACGGAAAAGTTGATGCTGTACAGTTGTATTATTTGTGTCTGAATGCAATGGAACAAGAAAAAAACGAATTGATTACCAACTATCTTTCAGGTAGAATGCAGCAAATATTCTGGAATTTCTTGTCCGAAGAAGAGCGATCTAAAATTAGTGTTAGTAACGATATTCGTATTGTAAAAATGTTGCACAAAGACTTAGAGGCAAATATTAAAAGAATCTTGTTTGGTTTTTATCGTTCGGTAGCACAATCTGCAAAAGGAAAGGACTTTTTATATGCAATTTGGAGCAAAGAGAAAACTATAGAAAACCTATACATTAGCGAAAACGATTATACTGGAATTGCTACACAATTAGCTATTTTTAAACATCCAAAAGCGGCAGCAATTTTAAAAGAGCAACAAAACAGAATCACTAATCCAGATCGTTTGGCTCGTTTTAAATGGACATTACCAGCCTTGTCTTCTGATGAACAAACAAGAGATGATTTTATGTTGTCTTTGTTGCAAAAGGAGAACAGAGAAAAAGAATCTTGGGTACAATCTGCGTTGAGTGCTATACATCATCCATTAAGGCAACAATCTAGTGTTAAGCATATCAAAGCTTGTTTGGATGTTTTAGAAGAAATTCAGTTAACGGGAGATATCTTTTTTCCGAAAGGATGGTTGAGTAATTCTGTAGGACGATATAGCTCTAAGAAAGCGTATGAAGAGGTGCAACAGTTTTTAAAAGCACATCCAAACTACAATCCAGTATTAAAAAAGAAACTATTGCAAACCGTAGATAATTTATTTAGAGCACAGCAAATCAAGAAATGAATTTAGAAAATCAAGTACAGCAGCAAACATTTGGCAATTTAGAATTACTTGCCAAGCAAGTAGTAGAAGGATTCATTACGGGAATGCACAAGAGTCCGTTTCACGGGTTTTCTGTAGAATTTTCTGAGCATAAATTATACAATAGCGGAGAAAGCACTAGACATATTGACTGGAAGCTATTTGCCAAAACAGAAAAGCTGTACACTAAAAAATACGAAGAAGAAACCAACTTACGTTGTCATATTATTATAGATAATTCGGCATCTATGCACTATCCTGTAGTAAAGAAGCAATCTATAGATGCCTTAAATAAAATTGGTTTTGCTGCCGTTGCTGCAGCATCCTTGTTAGAAATCTTAAAACGACAACGAGATGCGGTAGGATTAAGTATTTATTCTGATCGTTATGAATATTACGCGCCAGAAAAAGGAAGTGATCGTCATCGTAAAATGTTATTGAATGAATTAGAGCAATTGTTACATGCCAATTCTTCGAACGCAACCGAAACTTATCAGTATTTGCATGAGATTGCAGAAAACATTCACCGAAGATCTTTGATTTTTTTATTTACAGACATGTTTCAAACGAGTACAGATAAAGAAAAGTTATTTGATGCATTACGTCATTTAAAATACAACAAACACGAGGTTGTTTTGTTTCATACTTATGATAAAAAGCACGAAATGGACTTTGATTTTAGCAATGCGCCTAAAAAATTTGTAGATGTAGAAACCAAAGAAGAAATTAATGTATATGCAGAAAATATACAAGAAAAGTATACAGAAGCAGTAAAAGAATACTTTAATGAGTTGAAAATAAAATGTTTGCAATATCAAATAGATTATGTGCCGGTAGATTGTAATGATGGGTTTGCAACAGTGTTAACGAGTTACTTATTAAGTAGAAGAAAATTTTTATAAAATTTTTTCGATTTTCTTTTGTAGAATTCAAAAACCGACTTATATTTGCATCCGCTAACAGCAACGGTCTGGTAGTTCAGCTGGTTAGAATACCTGCCTGTCACGCAGGGGGTCGCGGGTTCGAGTCCCGTCCAGACCGCAAAAACCTCTCAAGAAATTGAGAGGTTTTTTTTATGCAGTAAACTCAAGGGGCTAATTCTATAACCTAAATCTCAAATAATAACTACTTATTACTAAATTGCATCTAAAAGGTGTACAATTCGGAGTACATATTTTTTAAATTCTCATTAAACAGGTATTTTTACCTTGTTTTAAGTGGTTGATTTTAAGTAATTTGAAAATTTAAATAATATACTTATGAATAAACAAATTACATGTGTAGTATACTTCTTGTTAATATCATTAACAGCTTTTTCTCAAAGAGAAAATTCAACTACGGAGGTTTTTTTAGATAATATTAAAAGAGAAAATGATAGTATAGATATTGTTAGAAAGAAAGAGATATCTGGACTAAAAGATAAAATTTTAGAAATTGACGAAGCTTTACAGAAAAAATTAAACTCTACACAAGAAGTTGAAAAACTTAGAAGAAGAATTTTAACGCTAGAAGAGATTAGGGAAAAAGAGCAAGAATTAAAACAAAGGATACTAATTGAAAACTATAATTCTGCAGCTTTAAATTTATTTTCAATGGAAAAAGATATAAAGCCGCTTAAACTCTATAATGCTTCAAAAAATTTTTACTCGTCAATTAATGATATTTCTAACCCTATAAATTATCCAGATTATAAAGAATGGTTTGAGGAATATAAAAGGTTTCTCAAATTGAGGAAGTCCAAAGATATATTGTTAGAGATGGCTTCAGATGCAATTAATACATCAGAGACATTATCAAATAATAATATTAGTTTAGGAGGGTTCGGTAGTTTAATAATTTCTAGTATTGAGAAGTTTATTTCATCTCTAGGTAAAGGAAAAAAAGAATTAAGAAGAAAGAGTGTGAAAATGTTAAAGTTAATAGTATTATTGGATAATTTTGAAAATGAAAGAGACTTTTTAATTAAACAATCTAAAGAGTTGAATAAAGAACTTGAAATTATTGAAAATACACAATCTGATTTGAAAGAAAGAATTATTAAATCCCTCATTTTAAATAGGGTATTACTAAAGAAAAATTATTTTGAACAAACAGATTTTAATAAAACTATACAATATTTACAACGAGTAAAAAAAGTCATAGAGTCAAGGTTTAAAAGTAGTTTGTATAACAAAAATGAAGTTATTCACCAGATGAATTCAGTGCAAACATTAAAAATGAGATTTGGGAACTTATCTTTAAAACTAGACGAAAATTTACGTCAATATAAAAGTATAATAAATAAATACAAAAAACTAGATGTCATAGAGTTTAAGCAATTGGAAAATTATTACAATAATTTGGTTTTAGTATTTGGAGATAATATAGACTCAAAAAAATATATTGAAGATGCGGTTAAGATGTATAGAACAGAATAATCATTGAACTGATTTTATTTGAGAATGAGCTTATGTCCTATCAAGTGTAGAATTACACTTAATAAGAAGAGAAAAGAATTTTCCACAGGGCTATTTATAAATCCTGAAGAATGGAATAGTAAAAAGCAAATTGTTATACTGCCTGACAAGTATAAAAAATTAAAAGAAGAATTAAACCTGATAAAGAATGAAATTTATCAGTTTTTTTATTCCTAAAAGCTAAGAAAGAAGAGTTTAATGTAAGTGATATTTACTGAGAATATAAAGGAGAAACCAGTAAAAAAGAATATGGAGTTGTAGAAATATATAACTTACATTCTATACGACTTAAGAAATTAGTGGGAATAGATATTCAACAAGTGACTTATTCAAAATATTTAGAATAAGGAATCCATTTACCAGACCGCAAAAGCTTCTCAATTTTTTGAGAAGCTTTTTTTGATTATTGCTTTTTGTGTTGGTATTTATGATGGTTAAGTTGTTGCTTCTCTCAAAAAGAAACACTAAAAGTCTTCTTTGTTGTGAAATGAAAATCATTCCATCAGATAAAAATCAGTTTAGTGTAATTGCTATAGGCTTCTATGTACAAAATGTCATTAGCATTTACCGGCTGTTGTTTTTTATCACCACAAAACAATTTATCTAATTCAGGATTTGCAAGGTTAATTCCGCCTATACCGCCCTTATCACGGATGTATCTTTTTCCGTTTTTTCCTTCAATTTGAAAAGGGGTTGCAGAAACTATCATTCCGCCAAACATTAGGTCAGGTTTTTCAACGATAAAACTTCTTTCAAGTATTGTCTTTTCACCACAACTGATAAAACTTATTACAACTAATAATATGAATATTGAAATGTTTCTCATAATTGTATACAAAGATTTAGGATATGATTTCGTTGCGGGAAGAAAATCAGTATGATTTTCAACCGTAGAAATCAGCCGTTTTAAAGTTATTATTTTTCTTTTATTGTTCATTCAGTTCCCTGAATTATAACCATTGTAGGCTAACGTATTATTTCAACTCCTGATTTAATAATAAATCATATCCAAAAAAACCTCTCTTAACTTCAAGTTCGATTTTTTCATAAGTTTTCATTTTGGAATAAAATTTATGTCTAAAAACTAATTCCTTTATTTTTCCTTTATATAAGATTTTGAATGTAGGCTTTCTCTCATTCCTTCTGTATTTACTCCCAGCTAATGAAGACCTTTCGACAATTTCATAAGTTTCTTTTATAGATTCATTATTCGCCAAATAATAATTACTAAACATAAAGATTGAGCAAGACAAAAAACCCCAACTAATAGTTGTTTGTATAAAAGTCATGAAATATAACATTGCTTTATGTTTGTACTCAAATAGCTTTTGAAAATCTTTTAAGGAGAAAAACATTGTCAAAAAACCAATAATCAAGACAATGGCGAGAAGTAATTTGAAGTCTATAAATGTTTGACGATAAATTTTTACCTGCCAAATCATAGGAATCAGACCAATAAAGAAAGAAATCTCATAAAACATTTTCAGTTTTTTTTCCTTTCTTTTCATTTTCTTCTTTTTGCTCATTCAATATATGTTTGCCAACGTTTTCGTATAACCGTCAGTTACGAGATTATATTTACTAATTTTCGGTTAAGCACTAACCTTGTAATTTCGATTGGATTCGGACATAATCGAATTCGCTATTAAAACTGTTATACATTGTTATAAGCGGTGCTTTATTACTCTAATTAGATTTTTGTTTCTTACGATTCTTAATATTCAAAGACTTTTGTTTCATCCAATTAATAGAAATTTCTATTGGTTCTGTCTTATTTGTATTATGCCCTAATGATGGAAATAAAACGTATTCAAAAGGTTTATTTTTTAATTTTAAAGTGTTAAGATGTTCAATACATATTTTAGTAGGAATTTGAATATCCTTCTCTCCGAAAAGCCAAAGACCAGGGATAGAGAGGTTTTTCAGAACCTCTTTTGGGTCAGTAGCTTCAAATTGATATCTGTCAGGGTCGTTTTTGATATGTTCACGAGCGTCTTCTTCTGTATGATTTTTCCAAAAATCTGTTCTCCCATTTGTATAGAATTGAAATCTTAATTGTTCGAGAGTAGTGATTGTTGGGGAGCTGAATAAAACCATAAATTCGACTAATGGGTTTTTATTTGCAATAATTGGGATTATCCAACCTGCTTGACTTGCACCTACAAGACCAATAGGTAAATTTCTTTCTTTTTTATGTATCAAATTAACAGCAGAATTTGCATCTTTTGCTAATAAATTTAGATTGTCTATACTGATATTATTTGTGCCTACTTCAGGTCCAGCGTAAACTCCACCAGACTCTCCAACTCCACGTTTATCATAAGTTAAAACCAAAATATCATTCTGGGCTAACAATTTAGCGAATTCTTTTCTTCGAGGAACTCTGTCAGAACCATGAACAATAACAACAGCTAAATGTGGATTTTTAGGGCTATAAATTGTGCCAGCCAATTTAATTCCTTCACTTTCAAAAGTTACATCTTCTGTATATATAGAATCTAATGATTGAGTTTTTTCTTCAGAAGATATTGGTCTTTTTTGTTCAACTGAATTATTACAACTAATCACACTTATAAATAAAGAAAATAGAAAAAGTCGACTTATTAATTTCATATGTTAATTTTTTTATTAAAATGTTCTTTAATAGACTGGATTTTCGGTCGCATTACCTAAAGCGGTTTGTGTGTATGTATGCCCGAAAGGTATATGCTAAAAACCTTATTATAACCAGTTTTATTTGCTTATTAATTTTTTTCCGTGAAAAGGACAAAAGCTCCAATTTCCATTCATTTCTTTATTGTCTACAGGACATTTCTTTTTGTCTATAAGTGAAGAAAGTGGCAAGTTCCATTTAAATTTATTTTGAGAATGATCAACTATAAAATTGCCTTTTTGAAATTCATTAATAATATTTTTTCCTTTATTGTTTTTAACTTTAAAAAGAAAAAAATGCATTCCTTTTCCCATTTTTCCAAACATTTGAGAAAACATTGGAGTAATATTTTTTAACAGATTTTTGGTGTTATATGTAATTTCACTTTCGGGTAAAGATTTATATTCTTTATTGTTAGAATCTATGAGAGTTAGACTCTTTTCTAATTCAATCTTTTCTTTAAAAAGTCATGTTTCCTCTTGCATCAATTTTGATGTCAACTACGCTTATAAGAACGTAATCTTCAAAAGCCTTTTCAAACATTTTAATTGTACTTTTTGGAATATTAGTGTTTCCTTCAAAAGCAATTCTCCAATAGCTATTTGGAATCCAGAGTGTCCCACTCATTTTATTATTTCCTTTTTTCCAAATAGTTAAATCTTTTATTAATTCTGATTGATCAACTTTCTTTTGTCCAAATAATGTAAAACTTGTTAATAATAAGATTAATGTTAATTTTTTCATTTCTTTTTTTAAATTGTTGTCAATGACCACGGCTTAGAGCGGCCTTTTGTTATTTGTTTTATTTTTTCTTGTTTACAGCCAAAATAGATCATTTCGCTATGGCGTAATATTCTATTTGGCAGACTTAGTAAATATACACTAAACTTTGGGTTTAGCACTTAACCTCGTATTAATTATAAGCCTTGTTGGCAACCGTTTTTATTTTTTCAATTTCATTTTCATTTTTAGCGCAAAAAATAAAAAAATCTCCATTAATTATAATATTATCAGGACTTATGATTTTAGTTTCATTCCAGAATTTATCTTGTAATTCCTTGTTCGAATTAATACTTTGTCTTAAAGATCCGAAATCCCAAGTTGGGTCAGCTTCTGTAAGTTCAGTTTCTCTATTCTTTAACGTAAAAGCTCCATAATTTACGAAATCAGTCATTTCATCAAATTCAGTTTTATTCTTAAACAAACACCATTGGTCATATGATTCATATATCGGTTCATTTAATTCGTTTTGGTTAATAATAGGGGAATAACTGATTTCTCCTTTTTTGTACCAACCTCTATTTAGTTCTGTTTTAGAAGGTATAAATATTCCACCGTCAAAACATACAATTCCAAGATATTTATCAATTAGTAAATCCGACAGTTTTTGAACAAAGGTTGTTAAATCAAAATCCGATGAAGCGAATTCAATCCAATAATAATCATCTTTATTTCCTGTGTGATATTTCATCTAATGGTTGCCAACGGATTTGTATATGAATAATTGTGATTTCGTGATTGTGAATTTTCAGTATGAAAATCCACCAATTGAAAGTGAAACTATATGTTTGATTTTAGCTCTCATGTAGCAATTTTTTATATACGTTTTTGTAGCATGTTTTTATTCACATTTATTTAATTCAGAATAATATTTAATCGGATTACGATTTTTATATTTTATTCCATTTAATGATTCGCAAAACTTTTTTTTGTCTGTATTTATTATTAATTCCAAATACTCAATAAATTTCTCTGCATATTCTCCATCTGCAAAACTCGCAAGATTTAAACTCGGTAAGTAAAAATCAGAATTTTTTTCAGAAGTCACTTGTTCAAAAATCAGTCGAGTAGTTTCATAAAAAAAGTCTGTTTTTCCTAGTTTGTGGTCAGGTCCAGTTGTTCTATAATATAATCCGAATTCAGTATAGTTTTCAGGAACTAATTTTATTAAAATAGATTTAGGGATTTTCTTTTTCCTTAAATATAATTCAGATGCAGTATTTAAATTTTTTTCGTATTCAGTTTCATTCACAGTTTTTAATTCAGTCGATTTTCCAAAAGTCAGAAACGAAATAATTATTAAAAATGGTAATGTTAAAATCTTGTTCATAGGTTTTTCTCAAATGTGCTACAACCGGCCTCGTATAGCCGTCAGTTACGGGTTAATATGCGTTATTTTTCGGTTAAGGACTGACCTTAGCAATTCCGTGTGGATTCTAGCTTGTACATAGCGCAGCTGAAGCATAGTCGAATCTGTCGTAATTGTGGTTATATATTGTTGTACACCGTTTTGGTTTTTAATTTAAATTATAATCTGGTTTTGATATTTTTTTTACAAAAATTAATCCATCATAAGCTTCTGCATATACTTTATTGATTAGTATCCTGTGTAATGGTTTTGGTTGGTATCCACCTCCAGCAATTAACAAATACTTTGATTTTTTATTAAAAAAAATTGAAGTGTCATTAAATTCTATAAAATATATATCCTTATTTACGGACATTAATGTATTTGCATAAGTCTTTCTAAATGGTTTTTTAATATGGTATGTTTTCCAATGATTTCCTTTCTTTTTATTAACTACAAAACCGCTTATTTTTCCTGCTCCAAAATCGAAGCCTACACTGTAATAATCTTCATTATAATAATCTTTCAAATGTCGTCCTAGATTAATTATATTACTTCCAGTATAGTACATTTCTCTTTTATTTATGTGTTCATTATGAGCCCAAATAAATGCTTTCCCGTTTTTAGATTCATTTTCTACAATCCATTTTACATTTTCAAACATTTTTAAATCTCTAAATTCAGTACTCTTTGGGTATTCATCTTTAATGTGTGATGCATATTCAGTGTATTTTATCAAATAGTCTATACCTCTTATTAAGGATTTATACTCTTTTCCTTCTAGTTTTAAATTCAGTACTTGCTGTTTTAGTTTATTTAATTTTGGAATCTGAATTTGCCACCAACCATCTTTTTTTCTGAAGTCTATTTTCTTGTTTGCACAACTATCGGCAACTGTCAAGAGTTTTTTGTCGATTGTAATTTTTTTTGCATTAAAGAAGTTTCGTATTTCTTGATTAATTTCTTTTCCTATTTGAATATCCATTCCGTAAAATCGAATTTGCTCTTCTCTTACCTTTCCTTTGTTATAATCTCTCATCCATTTTAGTAGATTTACGATTTCTTTGGTATGCCAAAACCCAATGTTAAAATTTTTGGCAATCGTTTTTATATCTCCTTTTCCTCCACTTATCCATTCATTTATTCCAGATTCAGCTTGGTAAGATTCTTCCATTATGAAAACCTTCACGTCTTGATTTTTTACCAAATGTTTAAAGAACTTAGCTTTTAGGTTAAAAAACTCTTTTGTATTATGAGATGCTTCTCCAAAGCCATAGATTTTAGCATTGGCAAATTTATCAGGGGTGTTTTTTTTAAAAAAAAATAATTCAGAATCAGGGTTTGCATCTTCAATTTCTATAGAGTTATTCGTTATCCAACGAATGTTTTTTTTGTTTTGAGAATAAAGAAGAAGTGGTGAAATAAGGATGAAAATGAAAATTGTCTTTTTTATCAAAATGTTTGTTTTAAATGGTGTACAACAGTCTCGTATAACCGTTAAATTAAAAATTTGGCGGACTTATTAAAAGGAGCTAAACCTTAAATTAAGCACAAAAATCCGTATTAATTATAGCTATTGTTGGCTACAGTTTTTGTGTCAATATGTTTTTATTAAACTTTTCAATGTATTTTTCCGTATAACTTTTAGAAAAAGGAACTAACCAAAACAGATTTAAATTTCTGTCTTTTTTAATAAAACGTGAATAACCATTCAATGTCTTATTTTTTGTGTTAAATTTAAATTTAGTAAGAATGTCGTTTTCAGATTCTATCTGTTCAATTATATCTACAGTTATAATATTGGGGATTTTTACTTTAAAAGCCTCCAAGTATTGTTCGAAATAGTTTTTTAAGTCAATGTTTTCATCTTTAAGCTCTATAGCATAAAGAATTATTGATTTGCCCTTTTTTTCACCCTTGTATATTTCAAGTTTATTGTAGTATTCTTTAAGATTTTCAGGAATGTCAGAATTGATTAATTTTAATTTAGTTGGTGACGAAAATTCAATTGTATTTATAATTTGATTTGACCATTTTTTTTCTAATTCATTTTCCACATTTAAAGCAATAATACTTATAGGAATTATTATTAAAATACTTAGGGCAATAATTTTAATAGCCAAAGTTTTTTTCTTCGTTAAATAATGAGCTAAAAACCCTAATGAAACTCCAATAATTGTCAAACCAAAGGTAAAAGCTATATTCTTATCATTTAATATTTCAGTAATTTTTCCAAAGAATATGGCAGGAGTGATAATAAAAAGTAATTTCCAAATATTTATTTTTTGTTCTTTGTTCAAAGTTTTATTATTTAATTGTAGTTAACATTCTCGGCTATGAGTAGTTGCGTGGGGTAGCACTTAATTTTGCAAGTACACACCAAACTGAAAATCCGCGAGAATTTTCAGAAGTAGGCGAGAACAAGCAATTACTTATAGCCATTGTTATCTATAGTTATTTACTCTTTTTGTATAATTTTTTTAATTCAGATTTAAGACTTGAATATTTAAAATACTCTGGTTTAGTCATTATAGAATTTTGATATATTTCTACAGTTTCTTTCCTGCCATTAATTTCTGATTCAGCGTTCATATGTGCTAAAATTATTTCATAAAGAAGTCCAATGTGTCTTTCATTAAACATCTCTTTTTTCTTGTGTCCAATCCATTCAAAATCTTCGTATTGAAAATCTGTATAATAAAAGTATTCCTTACTATTAAATTTCGGCATTCTTGATGCAAACTCAATTAGTTTTTTATTGTTCTTCATCATTTGAAGCACTTTAAATCTCGTTCCAAGAGCACCCATTAAATTTAGAAAAACAATTGCTTTTTCGGTATTAGATTTTAATCCATAATTGTCAAGTTCAATATTATATTTACTCAAATCAGTTTTATTAAAAATTCTTGCAACAGCACCATAAAGCCTGAAATAGTAATTATCTAAAAGCCATCTGTCGTCAATTTTTTTATTCACGAATTCTTTAGCAACTTCGATACTAATTCTCGGTTTATTTTCCTTATCAGTCAAATTGTAATGAATTTCTCTAATTACATACCACATTACTAAATCATCATAACTCGGTCTGTTCAAATATTTTTTATCTAAAATCTCAATACTCTGTTTTGATTGAATTTGAAGTACGTCTATTATGTTACTTAGTTTTTCGGTTCTAAACTTCTCTAAATCTTCAATAGCAGACTTTTCAGTCAGCATTACATTTTTAGAGTAGTACTCTCCAATTTCAATTAGTTTATTTAAATCAGAATCACTTATTTCAATTTGGGAATATGTATAAATTGATGTGAAGATTAATAAAATCAGACAATATGTTTTTTTCATAGATTGATGTTTCTCTTAATTATAGCTAACGGTCTTGTATATGAAAAGTAGCAGGTTTTACGCGCTAAATTTCAGTTTAACAAAAACCTTTATTTTATTCATTTTCTTTCGATTAAGCAATTAAATCGCTATTTTTTATATACGTTGTTAGCAACGTACTTTTATTCTATTCTGTTTTCAGCGAGTAATTTGTCAAAAGCTTTTCCGCCCCAATCCTTTCTTAAATTTTCATTTTTTGTTCTTGCATTTAAAATCTGCTTATTTATGTCTTGATTATTATAAGAGATTAACACTTTGGTAGCAGACAGATAAATATGTGCATTCCATTCCGTTTCTAGAATTTCTAGAAACGGTTTTACAAATGATTTATCTTTAATTTCTGATGCTTTAGTAGCATATAATGGGAAATTATGAACGTTTGACTTCTTAATGTTTTCTCTGATTAATTGAAATCCAAATTCTTTGTCTTTCTTTATTATTAAGTCTAGCATTTGTTCGTTCAAGTCTTTAGTTTCTTCAAAATTGTCAAAGCTGAAATTCGCAATGTCCAATTCATTAGGGTTTTGCATACTTTTTTTAGTTAATTCAAATGCTTTACTTGAATTTAAACTGCTTAAATACTCAAATACTTTTGGCGAAATTTTATTTTCTTCTTCCCATAACTTCCATAGAAGTTCATCATAGCTATCACATTGAAATTCGTTTAATGCAGAAAAAATCATATTCAAGTGATATTTTCTAATATTCTTGTGCTCGACTTGTGTAAAGGGTATCAGTAATTGGTTTTTTGCATCTTCATTTTTATAGCTTGCAATTGCTCTGTATAATTGTGTCCATTCATTACTATAATGGGTGTTATCCAAAGTTTTTTGAAGCTGTGATTTCAAAAATGGAAAGAATTCTGAATTTGGAAAATTACTTATGGCTTTATATGTATGAAAATATCCGCCTTCTTCAGAATTGTCTTTTTCTCGATTATTGAGAATGAGTTCAATATCTTCTACTTTATTGTATTTGGCTAATTTGACTAATGCAGATTGGTCATTTTTTTCAAGGTATAATTCTTTGATTTTTCCATAATTAGATTCAGATGATTCTATTCTCTGAATTGCACCATACTTGGCATTTAGATTGTTGTTTGAGTACACTAACAAGCTGTCTAACTCTCGAAATTGTTGTTTGTTAAGTTTTTTCGATTCTAAATCCACATATTGTGGTGTTAGCACCTGAATATAAAAATCACCAACTTTTTCTTGCCCTCCGATACAACCAAATTGTGTGCTAATTAATTCATCATCGTTCAAATGATTTTTCACAATTTTGAATAGGTCAACATTTTTATTGTAAGATAAAGCCCAAAACGAATAGCTTCTAACAACTCCATTCGGATGATTAGTTAATTCAATCAATTCACTTTCAGTCGCTGTTTTTTTTAAAGTTTCAAAGTTGTCCCATTGTTTTGGTCTCATTCCAGATGAGTAAACCGCAGAACTCATCAATTCATTGACTTTCTCAATCTTCATTACTGCTTTTTTAGTTTTATTCGAGATTTTACTATCATCATAATTGCTTTGAGCAAAAGATGAAATGGTTATAAAAAGAATTATGATTGTTTGCAGTATTTTCATTTCGGTATGTTTGCTAACTTGTTTATATGCGTAACTTTTGTCTTTTTATAAATACCAATTTAGCAGGCTATGCAGAAGTTTTAGTTTTTTTATTTTTCTTAGCAAATTTATAATAAAGACGAGCTCTATCTAGTTTGTGAAAGTAACAATATTTTATAAGCCATCAAAAGGATTTTTAATTTTCTGAATATTACTCTTGTTGACAAGAATGTATATCATGGTCATTTTTGAACTGCTTATCCTAATAATTTCTGAATAGTTTCATTTTTAAGGAGATGGGTAATTTGCATTACAGTTTATTTGTATTACTCTAATAAATTCAAGACATGTTATTCAAATAAAACTTCCCCATAATACTTTATGCTAAATCGATAATTTGGTAAGAATATTGGGTGTTAAATTTTAGTTGTAATTAAGATAAAGAAATTACTCTGCTAGTTTGCCTTCGCTTTTGGTAAGGATGTAATTAAAATGTTCAACATCTTCGCTATTTAATTTTAGAATACCAGTTATGGTTACAATTTGATCTGTTTTAAAATTAGGTTTATTTGTAAAACGTAGTTCAATAGCAGTTTCTGGGCCACCAACTCCGCAGAAAAAACAAGAAGACAATGGGCCTTTAGATAAAACATAAATGTTTCCTCTTGGATCAATATTTAAAAAATAACCTGTAACAGCAATCTTTTTGCCATCTAAAGCTTTTACAGAGGATGAAAATTTTGGGTGTAAAAAGTATTGTTCGTAATCAGGAAAGTATTTGTCTACAAATGTTACTTTAGACAAATCGTCCCAAGTAACTTTTTGTTGTGCAACACTGTGGAAACTGAAGAGAAGAATACAAAGTATAACTAAAAATTTATTTTTCATGACTTAAGATGGTTGAGATACTCATTTTTACAATTGGAAGAATCGCTAATAAAACAGAAGCAACAATCATTACTAGTACTAACGCTAATGTTTGTAATGTTTGTTCAATAGGTAAGCTAATAATAAGTTCTTGTTGTTGTAAGATATTTGTAGTGTTGAGAGCTATATAAATAAGTGCTTTTAACAAAGCAAAAGAGACAATACATGCAGTTCCTGCAATGATGAGTCCTTCGTAAAGAATCATTTGTACTAATTGAAAATTGCTAGCTCCATAAGTTCTAAGCAGTGCCAAATCAAAAGCACGATCTTTTACCATTTTGTACAAACTGATAAAAATAATTACACCAGAAATGACAAGAATTAAATACGCAATCCAAGAAATGGTTTTTATTCCGATTCCGGTAAACTGATACAATCGATCAATTTCATATTTGGGCAATGCGGCCTGCATGTTGGTGTTTTTATTAATGCTTCTAGGTAAGTTTAATAATGCAGCAGGGTTTCTAAATGAAATTAACAAAGAAGTGATTTCTTTTTCTGTATGGTGATTATCGTGATGTATTTCTGTGTGATGTGTTTTATCTTTTTGATCAGTTTCATTTTTATGATGATGATGCTCATCATTATGTTGATGTTTGCTTTCTGTTTTGTGTTCATCTTCATCTTTATGATTGTCATGATTATGAACATCCCAGACACTTTCTAAATGAGTAACTATCAATCGATCAATCACATTTTGTGTTGGTTTAAAAACACCAACAACGGTAAATTTTTCTTCGTGTACATCAAAAGTATTTTCTGTAAGTCCGTGAGAGCTAGAAAAAGTATCTCCAATATTTAATTGTAATTTTTTTGCAACTTGAAACCCTAAAACAGCTTCCATTGATTTAGGTGTCGCATTTCCTTTGTCTATTTTGGCATTGTAAAAACTAGCAAATTGAGCTGTAGTTCCTACTATTCGATAACCTTTGTAATTGTCTCCGTATGAAATTGGAGCCACATGTTTAATCATGGGGTTCTTAGCCATTTTTTGAAATTCATGATACGGAATGTTTCCTGTTGGATTGTCTAAGTGTAATACAGAAGATAATACCAATTGCAACGGACTTCCTTTAGCACCAACAACCATGTCTACGTTTCCTAAATTGTTTTCTAGTTGATATTCAAATGAAGTTTTTAGTTGTTGGATGCCTAGTAACAATGCAATACTTAAAGACAAAGTGAAAATACTCAGTAAACTATAGAGCGTTTTTGATTTGATATTTTGTACACTTATCTTCCAGATATTCATAATGTAATAGTGTTGTTGAAAAATGATTGTATTCTTTGATCGTGTGTAACTACAATGAGATTCGCGTTATTTTTTCGCGCTTGTTTTTTTAGAAGTTCAATTACAATATTGCAGTTTTCATCATCTAAACTAGAGGTTGGTTCATCTGCTAAAATAACTTTAGGATTATGTATTACAGACATTGCAATGCCTAGTCGTTGCAGTTGTCCAACACTTAGCTGATGTATTTTGTGATGTTGTTGTGCTGTAAGATCTAATTCACTTAATAGCTTATTGATAACACTACTATCAATGTTCTTTTTACTAAAAAAAAGTCGCGCTTGTAAATTTTTAAAAACACTTAGTGATTGTATTGCATGATTTCTCTGAAATACAAGTCCAATGTTTTTTCCCCTAAATCTATCCAATTCACTAGCGGACAAACAGCTGATAGCAGTATTATCAATAAATACATCTCCTTTATTAGGTTTTAAGATACCTGCTAAAAGATGTATAAGAGTCGTTTTTCCTACTCCAGATTTACCTAAAATAAGTAAGTCTTCTTGATCATTTAAAAGAACATCGGGAAAAGTAAAACGATGTTTAGTTTGTGTATATTGAAAAGTAAGATCTTCTATTCGTACCATTTTGTTTTGGTTTTATCTTGGAATTGGCCAGTTATCTTCTTGAGTAAATAATTGGTGTTTCCATAATTCTGCTTCTTGATCTGTGAGCAGACAATTGTTTAAATGGTAAATCATGGTTTCTTTTTCAAGATGTTGTCCAATAAAAACCAATTCTATTTTTCGGTCTCCAAATAAGACATCCCAATCACTTTCTATATGATTTCTGTTTTCTACAAAAGCAGTATAATTTATACGCTCCTTAAAAGGCATAGAAGCCCACCATACACCTGCATTATCTACCTTAACAGAACCGCCAGCAGTACTCCAAAGAATGGCATTGTTAGATCTTGATGCTAGCCAAAACAAGCCTTTGCTTCTAATAATATTTTGAGGAAAATTTTTGTTTAAGTAGGATAAAAAACGTTCTGGATGAAAAGGCTTTTTACTTCTAAAAACAAAAGAACCGATTCCGTATTCTTCAGTTTCAGGAACATGTTCGTTTTCTAGTTCTTTAATCCAACCAGCAGAAGCTTCTGCTTTTTCATAATCGAATAATTTTGTATTTATAATGCTGTTTGTTGTGACTTCAGAGTTGCTGGTAGAAATGATACTTGCTTCTGGATTTAGTTTCTGAATTATTGCTTGGAGTTCTTCTAATTGTTCTAGCGTTATTAAATCAATTTTATTGATAATGATAACATTGGCAAATTCAATTTGATCGGTTAATAAGTTTACAATAGTTCTGTTATCTCCTTCAATATTGGTAAGTGCTCTAGTGCTAAGATAATCTGAGCTAGAGAAATCTTTTAAGAAATTAAAAGCATCAACAACCGTTACCATAGTATCAATATAACTAAAGCGACTTAAGTCAATTTTACCATCTTCACTTTCAAAACTAAAAGTTTGAGCTACTGGAATTGGTTCACTAATACCCGTACTTTCTATCAATAAATAATCAAACCTGTTTTGAGCGGCTAATCGTTCTACTTCAATCATTAAATCTTCTCTTAAAGTACAGCAAATACAACCGTTAGACATTTCAACTAATTTCTCTTCGGTTCTTGAGAGTGTGTTTTCGTTCTCAATAAATTGAGCATCGATATTTACTTCACTCATGTCGTTTACAATTACAGCAACTTTTAGTCCTTCTTTGTTGTGTAATACATGATTTAATAGTGTTGTTTTACCGGCGCCAAGAAAACCACTTAATACAGTAACAGGTAGTTTTTTCATAATCTTAACCTTTAATGCTCGTGAGTATTTGATGTTCTTAATATTTTCCAATTAGAGTAATGAGCAATAGATACAAATATGGCACCGACTACTGTATGGCTAACTTCCCATATTTCTGTAAAATCCAATCTTCCAATAGCTATTAAAGTAAATCCTACAGCGGCATAAATCAATGGCTTTTTATTATGATGACTTTTTTTGTAGCTAGGCCAAAGAGATACAAAAACAAATACGACTCCTAGCAGGATAAATGTCCATTCTATAAATGGATTTTCTAAAAAATGCAAACTGCTAAGTGAAGAAAATGAAAGGACTATGGGTATGGCTGCACAATGGATGGCACAAATTAATGAGCTAGTAAATGCAATGATGTCTATGGTGTTGTTTTTTACCCTCATGACTTGGATATTTATATATTTTTTTGATTAATTACACCATTAATGCAACTTTGTTGCATTAATGGTGATGCAAATATATAATTTATTTATTAGTAGCATCGCATTTAAGAAAAAAATACAAGATGACTAATAAAAAGTACAGGGTTTTGATGTTTTGTTTTGAAAACTAGTGTGTTAGTTGTTTTTTGAAGCGTTTAGTGGCACTAGTTTGAATTCTTCAGTTTAAAAATAAATACATTTTTTACAATTTGTGTAGCTCTAGTAATTGCTATAGTATCTATAGGTTCTATAATGGGATACCACTCTTTGAAAATTGTAGGATGTTCAAAGTTTCTACTATCAGTAATATATAAAACTTCATTAGCTAAGGGCTTAAATTCCAGGTTAATCCAATAGTATTTGTGAATGTTTTTTAAACTACCTAAACCATAAACTTGCATTCCTAATGGCCTAGCAATATAGTAATCTATATGAGCTGCAGGATGCCATTTGTTAGAAACAATTTGAAGATGTTCTAAGTCTCTTTTTTTAAGAGTTTGATTTATTTTTTTTCCGGCCTGTTTCCAACCATAAAGGTCCATTAGTACATCATTTTTGCCAACAGTTATGCTTGATTTTGATTTTTGAGCTGTTAAAAACCAACCTTTATTAATTGTAAATACTGCAAGTACTAAAAGAAAACTAATCATACCAAATCCAATAGAAAGTTTGGTAATAATTTTTTTTCTATTTGTAATGAATATTGCAGCTATTGGTAATAAGGTGATATAAGAAATACCAGACCAATGTGGCAATGTACTTCTAGAAAGAGCTAAATAAATAGTGGTACCTAGTAAAGGTAAAGTAGTTGTTAAAAAGAATTGAACTTGCTTCTTTTCAATTTGAAGTCTATTTTTAAAATAAGCGATAATTGCTAATAAAGTTACTATAAAAACATAAGGATTATTATAGAAAATTTGACCCAAGATTTCTCTAAAAAAGGAATCTTTATTAAATGATATTTCGAAAATAGAGACTCGGTCTTGATGAAATTGATAGCTGATAAAATCATTTTGAAAATTCCAATAAAAAATGATTCCGATAAAAAGTAATGGTACTAAAAATAAGAGATAAAAAAAAGGAATTTTAAGCCATTTTCTATTGAAAAAAATAACATAAAGAACTACTCCAAATAGTAAATAAATGGCTTGATATTTAGAGTAAATGGCGAATCCAGCAAATAAAAATGCCAATATTAATTCTTTGTTGTTGACTTTCCTTGGATTGTAAGGGATAGTTTTTAAAAAGAAGAAAAAGCTTAGCAACCAACACAAAACCATTGGAGCATCCGGTAGAATAAAAGTTCCAGAAATGATGAGTCCATAAAAACTTAAGTTGTATAAGATTACCGAAATGAAACCTGTTTTTTCATTGTGTAGTTTCTTACCAATTAAAAAGACAATCCACATAGAAATACTTGCAGGGAAAATTGCTGCTAAACGAATAAAAAGCTCACTAGAAAAACTTAGGTTAAAGGTAAATAGCTGAATAAAAAAACCAACCATTGAAGGGTGATCAAAATGACTAATGTCGGGATATTTTGCATAGAGCCAATAATAAACTTCATCATTTCCAAATTCTAATTGAGAAGCAAAAAATAATCGGATTAAAGTGCTAGTCGCAATAAAAATTAATGCTTTTTGTTGAAAGGTAAACTTCATATCAATGCACTTCTTTTAAGATTAGAAAACAATCCAGTGCTTAAGAATCCAATAGCAATTCCGATAAATGAACCTACAAAAATATCTATCCAATAATGCTGTGACAGATATACTCTAGAAAGTGCAGCAATCAGAGCTAAGGAAAACCATAAGTATTGAGAAGTACATTTTTTGAAATGCAAGCATAAAATGGTTCCAATACAAAAAGCAGTAATGGTGTGCCCTGAAGGAAAAGAGTTCCATAATGCCATTTGAACACCTTCTACCAAATGAAGATTTTCTGTGCCTAAATCTCCAACAGGTCTTGGAACACCTTTAAAAATGATTTTCTTTAAAAAATGAGTAATTATTAAAGTGAGTATTCCAGATATAACTAATATCCAAGGCCATTTTCTCTGGATTAAAAAGAGTAATAGAAATAGGATCCCAAACATCAATCCATCACCTAAAAAAGTAGCATATTTAAAAAAAGTGTCCCAAAAAGGTGTGTGGAATTGGTTGAGTAGTAAGTGAAAATTTTGCTTGTCATAAATCAGTATAAAGCCTAATGAAGTAAAACAGAATAGTAAATAGAGAAGAAAAACTTCTTTTTTTATGGTAGTTGTTAATGGAAGAATCTTGCTTTTCATTTGATAAATAGGCATTTGAAATTGTTTTGTTTGGAGGTGATTACCTCAGATGAAACCCAAAGTAGTTTTGGGCTTCTATGAGGATTTGTAAAAAAGGGGGTAGTCAATTCTATAGTTCTATTTCTAAATCGATAAACACTTATTGAGCATGTGTTTTAAAATTTATAGGTAAAACCTATGGTTGGTGTGTTTTCTATAAATCCGGAGGATAATTCTAAACTTATATTGTTGCGATAGCGTTTTGTAAATAAGTAACTCATTCCAACTCCAATAGCTGCACCAGCAAGGATGTCCCAACGATCGTGTTTGTTCGCTTTAATTCTAGTGTAACCAACATAGCCAGCTAATAAATAGGCAGGTATTCCGTAGTTCCAACCATATCTTTTCTGAATAAATGCTGCACTAGAAAAAGCTGTAGATGTATGTGCAGAAGGAAAACTGTTGTTGTCTTCGCCATTAGGACGTTTCTTATGAATACTCAACTTTAATAAATAAGACAAGGTGAGTGTACTTGCTAAAGCCTTTGAGAATTGTAAAGTTCCTTTTTGATCATCTTTCCAAATAAGTGTAGAACTTAACGCTAACGCTGGCATGGCAACAACCAAAATATCACCATTTGTTTTGTGTCTTTTTTGAGTAGAATTTAATGGAGTGTATTGTCCATAAAGTAATGAAGAACTAAAAAACAACAACAAAAAGATACATGCGAAAATGCGAGTATTTTTATGTTGATAGAAAGATTTTATATCAATAAAACTCATAGATTAAGGTTTAAAATATGTAGTTGCTCCATTAAAACTTAGGCGCTTTTTACATTTTTAAACCACAAAAGTATGGGTGTGGTATCTGTTGTTAAATTGAAAAAGGTTCGGTATGCGTTTCTAGAACTTTTTTATATTCTTAATAAGTTTTTGTTATTGATTAACAGGGTGTTAAGTGGTTTTTAAAATTGTAGAAAATAGGTGTTAAAAACGCATTTAGAACTAGGGAAGAAGTGAGTTTAACAGAATTAACTAGAAGGAAGAGATTTTTTAAATTCGCTTGGAGTGACTCCATAAAGTTTTTTAAATGTGGTGTTGAAAGATGATTTAGATTTAAAACCTACCTCATTAGCAATTCCCATGATTGTATAATGAGCATACTTTTTGTTTTGGAGATATTCAACAAACTCTTCTGCTCTTTTTTTGTTGATGTAATCTTGGAAACTTGTTTTCATATACACATTTAATACTTCAGATAGGTTTTGTCTTGAAATACCAATTTTTTGTGCTACCTCATTTACTTTAATATCACTTTGTATAAAAAGTTTTTCATCGTTCATTAACTCAACAAAAGCTTTTTTGTAAATACTTGCTTTTTGACGAGTTAGGCTAGAAGCTTTGTAGTGCTTGATTTCAGATTTTGGCAATACAGTTTTTGGTGAGATCACCAATTTGAAGAGTATCACATAAAGAAGTAATCCAGATAAGCCAATGATTCCGTAGCCTTCAATAAACGAAGCAATTTTATCTCCTTCTAGAAAATAAAAAGAAACGAGGTCTAATACATACACAATTAAAAATGTAATAATAAAAAAGAGCATCCAGTTTTCTTTTTTGTTTTTTATAATGTCGAATATGGTATACACTAAAAAACCAATCATGATTAAGAAAATAACGCTCATAGTGGCAATAAAAAGCGGGTGTTCTTCTGTTGGGAAACTCCCTTCTAAAGATTCTAAAAAGATAAATCCCAAATAAGGTGTAAAGAAGAATAGATCTTTGGGATTAAATCTTGTTTGATTAGAATTATGGTATTTGATTAATAAAAAGAAAAGAGTGATAACCAACGGTGGATGAAAAATATACCAATTAGCTTCTGACTGAAAAAGGTTAAAATTATCATCTCCAATAATGTGAAAAAGTATAGAAATGATGGTAGCAAATAATAGCCAGAAGTTTACAGAAACAAAGCTCTTTCTTTTCATAAATAAAATGGAGAGCAAAAATAAACCTTGCGCAATGGCAACTATTTGAATGAATTTTAACATGTAATAAATCTGTGTTTTTAGGATATAAAAATATTCATAAAATATGAACTGTAGTTAGAGGTAGTTTAACAAACTATAAAGTATACTCTAAAAAACGATTTTAAAGAGTATTTAGTATTGGGTAAAATGAAGAAAATATATCGATGTTTTTATTGATAATTAATGAGGGGTAAATAGGAGAAACATGATTTTATATTAATCTCTATTCGTTTCAAAATAATCATCGGGGTAAATCCAGCCACTTTTTTTATGTTGGGATTTATTGCTTTTATTTGTTTTTAGATTTTTTGTTTTGACAATTTTCTTACTATAAAGAAAACCTTCTTCTTTTGTTTTGGTTTGATGAGTGCTGCGTTTCTTTTTGGCGTACTTGTTCTTACAAGATTTGCAATAGCTTGGTGGATGTTCCCAATCTTTATGAATGTTAAAAGTTGTATGGCAATTTTCACAACTTTTTTCTATCCATTTTGCTTTTTCATTTGAAATACAAAGTGTACATAAATCAGAGGGTTTTGTCCAGTCTGCATGATATTTAATTGAGGTACCACATTTGCTACAGCTTTTAATTTTCCATTTTGCTTTTTCTTTGGATACACATGGTTTACATAAATCTGGAATCCTTGTCCAATCTGAATGGTATTTTATAGAAGTACCACATTTGCTACAGCTTTTAACTTTCCATTTTGCTTTTTCTTTGGATATACAAGATTTACATAAATCTGGAATTCGATTCCAATCTTGATGGTATTTGATAGTAGTACTGCAACTATTACAAGAAGTTTCTTTCCATTTAGCAGCTTTCGCAGTTTTACAGTCAGAACAAATATTGGGTGGGTTATTCCAGTCTTCATGTACCATAATTTCACCGTAACATTCGTTGCATTTTATTGCATACCATTTAGACATTTGTTGGGCTTTATCTTACTGTTTAAAATTACTAAAAGGCAGTAATAATTAGCCTGAGAATTGTTAATTCTTAGAAAATCAGGTATTAATACCTGTATCGTTATCGAAGAAAAATGTGTTATTTCTTTTTTACAGAATTGTAATGACTGTAAACGGTATTTACAAAACTAAGAATGATACCTATTCCTATAAGAATGTAAAAAATGGTAAATAGTTTTCCGCCATTTGTTTGAGGAGAAAAATCGCCATAACCAATTGTGGTTAATGTGATGATAGAGAAATAGATGGAATCTAACCAACTCCATCCTTCTAAGAAATGATAAACTACAGTTCCAAACCCTAAAATGATAAAAGAAGTAATGAGTAAATCTCTGTATTGCTTGTCTTGAAAAAAGGAAAAAAGGGTTCTAAAAAAGATCATAGAGTAATTTTTTTAGTTGCTAAATGCTTGTGCTTCAAAGATAATTAATCATAAAATGATAGGCAATTTTGAGCTGTGAAACTTTTTAGTTTTTACTCTTTAATAATTGCTTAAAATATAATTGTAACTCCTCGATTTTATAAACTTTCCAACTCGTTATCAAATCTTGAATTCTACACAAATAAAAAGTATGTCGAACATAAGTATTATTTGTGATTTTAACTCATTTTCAAATTGTCAAATCGTGTAATTGTTTAATCGTGTAATTGGTATATTGGTTCATTTATAAATTGCTACATTAGAAAATTTTCAACTTTTAAACTAATTGATTCTTTGTAAATAGATCTCTCCGTGTTAGTCGAGATGACAAAGTAAAAAATGTAACTGTCATTTCGAGCGTAGTCGAGAAATCTTCTTCGTGATTTAGATATCCTTTCATTAACTTTATCTTGATAAAAAGTAAGAAAAATCAAGACTTCTTTTTCTTTTATTTGAATTCTAACGATTTTTTCAGCGAACGCATCCAGACCACTTTGTTCTTTGTACGCTTATACGCTTTCTAATCTTGAATTCTATACAAATAAAAAGTATGTCGAACACAAGTGTTATTTGTGATTTTAACTCACTTTCTAACTTTCCAACTCATTATCAAATTAACTCATTTTCAAATTGTCAAATCGTGTAATTGTTAAATCGTGTAATTGGTATATTGGTTCATTTATAAATTGCTACATTAGAAAACTTTCAACTTTTAAACTAATTGATTTTTTGTAAATAGATCTCTCCATTTCAGTCGAGATGACAAAGTGAAAAATGTAACTGTCATTTCGAGCGTAGTCGAGAAATCTTCTTCGTGATTTAGATATCCTTTCATTAACTTTATCTTGATAAAAAGTAAGAAAAATCAAGACTTCTTTTTCTTTTATTTGAATTCTTACGATTTTTTCAACGAACGCATCCAGACCACTCCGTTCTTTGGACGCTTATACGCTTTCTAATCTTGAATTCTACACAAATAAAAAGTATGTCGGGCATAAGTATTATTTGTGATTTTAACTCATTTTCAAATTGTTTAATCGTGTAATTGGTATATTGGTTCATTTATAAATTGCTACATTAGAAAACTTTCAACTTTTAAACTAATTGACTCTTTGTAAATAGATCTCTCCGTGTTAGTCGAGATGACAAAGTAAAAAATGTAACTGTCATTTCGAGCGTAGTCGAGAAATCTTCTTCGTGATTTAGATATCCTTTCATTAACTTTTTTTTGATAAAAAGTAAGAAAAATCAAGACTTCTTTTTCTTTTATTTGAATTATAACGATTTTTTCAGCGAACGTATCCAGACTACTTTGTTCTTTGTACGCTTATACGCTTTCTAATCTTGAATTCTACACAAATAAAAAGTATGTCGAACATAAGTATTATTTGTGGTTTTAACTCATTTTTAAATTGTCAAATCGTGTAATTGTTTAATCGTGTAATTGATATATTGGTTCATTTATAAATTGCTACATTAGAAAACTTTATAAACTTTTAACATTCTAACTTTTAAACTAATCATCAAATTAGAACATCTTCAAATTTTCAAATTGTTACATTGGTAAATTGTTTCATTGCTAAATTAAAAACACTATAAAAACTTTTACACTCTTTAACATTCCAACTATTTAACTCATTGTTACTTTTTAAATAAAAAATTTGTTTATATAAATTTAATTTCTAGATTTGTCCCGTACAACAAAAACAAAACAAACGATGTTACAAAACATTTGGCAAGGTTTCTATTTTTACTTTTATTTTTTTAATAAGAGCTGAGACTTTGTACCGTATTGTTAACATCAAAATAATATATCATAAAGTCTCGAAATATCGAGGCTTTTTTTTATGTCTAAAATGAAAAAAAGAATAGCCATACAAGGAGCAGAAGGATCAAACCATCATAAAGTAGCTCGAGATTTTTACGGAGAAGATGTCTCTTTAAAAGAATGTTTGTCTTTTGATGTGTTGGTCGATAGTTTATTGGACACAACTTGTGATAAAGGAATTATGGCGATAGAAAATACCATTGCTGGTTCTATTATTCCGAATTACGCTTTAATTGATGCTAATAATTTGCATATAAGTGGAGAAGAATATTTGAATATTCATCATCATTTAATGGCATTGCCAGGTCAACAAATATCAGAGATTAAAGAAGTGTGTTCACATCCTATGGCATTGTTACAATGCAAAGAGTTTTTTAAAAAATATCCACATATCAAATTGGTAGAAGATGTAGATACTGCAGAGGTTGCTAAACGCATTGCAAAAGATCAATTAAAAGGAGTAGCAGCTATTGCTCCAAAATTAGCAGCAGAAATTTTTGGATTAGAAGTTATAGAAGATGAAATCCAAACCATGAAAGAAAATGCGACTCGTTTTGTGATTGTGCAAACCCAGCAACCTAACAACGGAATTGATCAAATAGATAAAGCTTCGTTTAAGTTTCAATTAGATCATAAAAGAGGAAGTTTAGCAGCTATTTTAAATGTGTTGAGCGATTGTAAAATGAATTTAACAAAGATTCAATCGTTGCCAGTAATTGAAACACCTTGGAAATATTCATTTTTTGTAGATGTAACTTTTGAAGATTATAACGATTATAAAAAGGCCAGTGCAATCTTAGGTATTATGGCAGAGGAGTTTAAAGTATTAGGCGCTTATAAAAACGGAAGAAAATGATTCAATCAGCAAAAAGATTAGAAAGTGTAGAAGAATACTACTTCTCTAAAAAATTAAGAGAAGTAAGAGAGTTAGCGGTAGCTGGAAAACCAATTATCAATATGGGAATTGGTAGCCCAGATTTGTTGCCACCAACAAAGGTAATTAACGCAATTCAGCAAAGTTTTAATGACGAAGCAGCACATAAATATCAAAGTTATCAAGGATTACCTGAGTTAAGATCTGCCATTGAAGCATTTTACAAACACAAGTTTAATGTGGTTGTGAATTCGGCAAATGAAATACTGCCGTTAATGGGAAGTAAAGAGGGGATTATGCATATTTCTATGGCTTTTTTAGATAAAGGAGATGAGGTTTTAATTCCAAATCCAGGATATCCAACCTATACCTCAGTAACTAAATTGGTAGAAGCAAGTCCAGTTTTTTATGAATTAGAAGAAGCGAAAGAATGGCAACCAGATTTAGCAGCTTTAGAACAACGAGATTTATCTAAAGTGAAAATTATGTGGGTTAATTATCCGCATATGCCTACAGGAACGAATGCATTAAAAGAGACTTTTGAAGCATTGATAGCCTTTGGTAAAAAGCATCAAATATTAATTGTAAATGACAATCCGTATAGTTTTATTTTAAACGAAAGACCATTAAGTATTTTACAAGTTGAAGGCGCAAAAGATGTTGCGTTAGAATTAAATTCACTTAGTAAAACATTTAATATGGCAGGTTGGCGAGTTGGAATGGTGTTAGGAAACTCACATCATATCGAACAGATTTTAAAGGTAAAAAGTAATATGGATTCTGGGATGTTTTACGGAATTCAGAAAGGAGCGATAGAAGCTTTACATCTTTCAGATGACTGGTTTCAAAATCAGAATAAAGAATATGAAGAAAGAAGAGCATTGATTTTTAAAATCGCAGATAAATTAGGATGTACATATGAGCAAAATTCTACAGGACTCTTTGTTTGGGCTAAAGTACCAGCAGGAAAAACTTCAGAAGAACTAACGGATGAAATTTTATATGGAAAAGATATATTTATTACGCCAGGAACCGTTTTTGGAAGTCAAGGAAAAGGATACATCCGTTTTTCATTATGTGTGTCAAAAGAAGTAATTAACAAAGCATTAAATAGATTTTAGAATGAATGTATTTGTAATAGGAATTGGGTTGATTGGAGGAAGTATGGTAATGGATATTAAGAGAGCATATAACAATGCTACTGTTTTTGGAATTGATATCAATGATGCACATTTAGAGAAAGCTTTGGAGTTAGGAGTAATTGATGAAAAATCAGAACTGTTATCTTTAGGTAAAGCAGATATTGTCATAGTTTCTATTCCAGTTGATGTGCAATTAACAGTGATTCCGAAAGTATTAGATTTGGTAAAAGATGATGCTTTGGTAATTGATGTGGGTTCTACCAAAGAAGATGTTTGTTTGGCAATTGAGAATCATGCGAAAAGAAGAAATTACTTGGCTACACATCCAATCGCTGGAACAGAATTTTCTGGGCCAACGGCAGCTCATGCAGGCCTGTTTGAAGGAAAGACAAATATTATTTGTGAGGTAGAAAAAACAGCTTTTAAATTGCAAGAAAAAGCCCTAGAGATTTTTTCAAAATTGGGCATGCGTATTCGTTATATGGATCCAAAATCGCATGATAAACATATTGCATACGTTTCGCATTTATCACATATTAGTTCATTTATGTTAGGAAAAACAGTAATCGAAAAAGAGAAAAATGAACGAGATATTTTCGATATGGCAGGAAGTGGATTTGCCTCTACAGTTCGTTTGGCAAAAAGTTCACCAGCAATGTGGACTCCCATTTTTGAGCAAAATAAAACCAATGTAATCGAAACATTGGAAGAGTATATTAGCAACCTACAGCAATTTAAAAAATTGATGGTAGAGAATAATTTTTCTGAAATATACAATGAAATGGAGAATACAAATCATATAAAACAAATATTAAACGGCATAAAATAGAACGCCAAAACCGCTGTTATTTTAGCTTGTCTAAAAGAGTGGCACAAACAATTATTAAAATGAAAAATACAAAAGAATTAAAAACATGGTTGGGTGATATGAAGTTGTCGCATCCACTAGTAATAGCAGGGCCTTGTAGTGCAGAAACCGAAGAGCAGGTTTTAAAAATTGCACACGAATTAAAAGATTCTGATGTAAACTATTTCCGTGCCGGTATATGGAAGCCGAGAACACGTCCAGGGAATTTTGAAGGTGTTGGAGCCTTAGGATTAAAATGGTTACAACGTGTTAAAGAAGAAACAGGAATGAAAACCTGTACAGAAGTTGCCAATGCAGCTCATGTTAAATTGGCAATAGAACACGATATTGATTTGTTGTGGATTGGAGCAAGATCTACCGTATCGCCATTTATTATGCAAGAAATTGCAGATGCTTTACAGGGAACAGATAAGATAGTGTTGGTAAAAAACCCTGTAAATCCAGATTTAGCTTTGTGGTTAGGAGGGATAGAAAGATTGTATACTGCTGGAGTAAAAAATCTAGGTGCAATTCATAGAGGGTTTTCTACTTATGAAAAATCAAAATATAGAAATATTCCAGAATGGCAATTGGCTATTGAATTCCAAAATAAGTTTCCAGACTTGCCATTAATCTGTGACCCATCTCATATTACAGGAAAGAGAGATATGGTTTTTGATGTGTCTCAAACTGCTTTAGATCTTAATTTTGATGGGTTAATGATAGAGACACATGTTGATCCAGAGAATGCTTGGAGTGATGCTGCTCAACAAGTAACTCCTGCTACTTTAATTCAAATGATGGAAGACTTAAAAGTGAGAAAGGCTACAGAAACAGATTCGAATTATAGAGAGTCATTAGAAAATTTAAGAGCACAAATTAATGTGGTTGATGATCAGTTAATTGAGTTGTTAGGTAGAAGAATGAAAGTTGCAGATAAGATTGGGGCGCTTAAAAAAGAGAAAAATGTTGCCGTATTACAATCTAGACGATGGAATGAGATTTTAGGAAACATGATTTTAGAGGGAGAAAGTAGAGGACTAAGTGAAGAGTTTATTTTAAGAATGTTTAAAGCAATTCACCAAGAATCAATCAATCACCAAGAAAAAATCATTAAAGGATAAAATGGTTCTAAAAATAAATAATAATAAGAGTCAGAGATTTTAAAATCTTTGACTCTTATTATTTAAGTATATATAATTATTCTTTTAGAAATTTAGAACTGTAAATTTTAAAATTATTATTTAAAAATATAAAATACATACCTTGAGTTAACTTGTTGATTGAGAACTCTGTATTTTTCTTTACATTTTTAAGAGTTTTTACTGTTTTTCCTGAGATGTCTTTTATTGTTATGTCTCCTGAAATACTTGAAGACAAAGTATTAGATGCTACAGAAGGGAATACATAAAAAGGTTTTTTTACTTCAAAAACTTTTTCTGCTTTTAAAGATGTTGTTGGGGTTGGTGTATAGTTACATTTATGTAATGTTAAGTTTTTTATTTCTGCACCAATATGATAAAGAGAAAAGTCAACTAACAATTCGGTGTTATTTGGGGTAGAAATTGTAGAAGTGTAAAATAAAAGATTATCTACAAAGTATTTAATAGTATTATTTTTAAATAAAATTTTCATATAGCTATCGGGTTCAAATGATGCTAATATAGAATTTGAATTTGCTGGAATACCATTTTCCCAAACATAAAGTTTACTGTCAAATCGATTATAGATAGCATAGTCAATAGTATTATAATGGGCATCATCATTCACTTCTGATAACCCAACCATCACAGACTTATCTGTCAAAGCTTGGTAAGTAATGAAATCGCCATCAGTTAATTTAATATTTGTAGCTCCACCACTTGTTCCCCAAGCTTGATTTCCAGTAGTTTTTGAAATTGTTAAATTGTTGATATTTATGCTTGTTTGATCTATGATATTATATGACGTAGAACAATCTGAATCACACCCGTCAGGTATGCCATCATTATCGGTGTCAATATTATCATCAAATCCTGGGCAGACATCAACCGAGTCATCAACTCCGTCATTATCGCTATCTGTGTTACATCCTGTGTGAATTTCTAAGTTTTTAATTTCAGAGCCAATAGAATACATAGAGAAGTCAACCATAATTTTTCCATTTATGGTAATTAGATTAGGAGAAGTATATATAAGAGTATTGTCAACAAAATATTTAACAACCCTATTTTCTACACTTATTTTAAGGGTACTTGTTTCATCAAAAGACCCTAAAACTGAGTTTGAGTTGGCTGGTATTCCGTTTTCCCAGACATACAATTTATTATCATACCTAGTGTATAGAGCATGATCTATTGTGTTGTAATGTGCATTGTCATTTACTTCAGAAAGTCCAACCATAACAGCTTTATTCTCTAAGACTTGATAAGTGATAAAATCGCCATCTTCTAATAAAATATCTGAAGCTCCACCACTACTACCCCAAAACTGATTATTGTCAGTTTTTTTTATAACAGATCCATTTACTGTTATGTTTATTTGATCTATAATTGTGTGTTGAGTAGCTACAGTGCAATTATTTTGTGGGAATGAAATAATATTATTTATGCTATATAAATTTAAAGCAATAATTAAAAATAAGGCTGTTAGAATCTTTTTCATGTAATTTTTTTTTAGTTAAGTAGCAAATATACTTATTAATTTAGTTTATATATAAGCTATTATTTTCTTTTAAAATTATTTAGATAGTAGAATAAGAAATATGATGATTGAATTTTTAATTGAATAAATGAGTTAATAGATAAAAAGTTTTAAAACTTAATATTTTATTATATTAATTCTGCATCTTTGTTGTATGACAGGTATAGTTTACAAATCTACAGGAAGTTGGTATTTAGTAAAGGCAGAGAATGATGCCTTTTACGAATGTAGAATTAAGGGGAAATTTCGAATTAAAGGGATCAAAAGCACCAATCCAATTGCGGTGGGCGATGTGGTTGAGTTTGAAATTGAAACCAATAATGATGTGGAAACTGGGGTGATTAATGAGATTCATGATCGTAAGAATTATATCATTAGAAAGTCTGTAAACCTATCAAAGCAAACACATATTATTGCAGCTAATTTAGATTTGGTTTTTTTATTGATAACCATTAACAATCCGCCAACTTTTACAAGCTTTATAGATCGGTTTTTAGTAACAGCAGAAGCCTATTCTGTAGATACTGTTTTGGTGTTTAATAAAATTGATTCTTATGAAATAGAGCAGCGAGCAGAGGTAATGTACTTAAAAGATATTTACGAAAAAATAGGGTATACCTGTATTGAAGTTTCTGCAACAGAAAATAAAAATGTAGCTATTATTAAAGAAATGATGATAGGTAAAACCAATATGTTTGTGGGGCATTCTGGCGTTGGAAAATCTACCTTAGTAAACACTATTGAGCCAGGGTTGGATTTGAAAACAAAAGAAATTTCGAATCAACATAAACAAGGGCAGCATACTACTACTTTTGCAGAGATGTTTGACTTAAGTTTTAATGCTAAAATTATTGATACACCAGGAATCAAAGGTTTTGGTGTTGTTGATATGGATAAAGATGAAGTGGATGACTATTTTCCAGAGTTTTTGGCAGTAAAAAACAATTGTAAGTTTAATAATTGCTTGCACGTAGAAGAGCCTAAATGTGCTGTAAAAGGCGCAGTAGAAGAAGAAGAAATTTCGTTTTCAAGATATAGGAGTTATTTGCAAATTATCGAAGGAGAAGAGGAGCATTATAGAACAGATATTTGGGAAAAAGAAGATTAAATGAAAGCCGTAATACAAAGAGTACAGCACGCTAATGTAGTTGCAGAAGGAGAAAAAATTGCAGAGATACAACAAGGAATTTTATTGTTATTAGGTATTGCAGAAAATGATACTCAAGAAGATATTGTTTGGTTGTCAAAAAAAATTGCCAATCTGAGAATATTTAATGATGATAATGGTGTCATGAATACCTCTGTTATTGATGTAGATGGAGAAGCAATTGTTGTAAGTCAGTTTACATTGCAAGCAAGTACAAGAAAAGGAAACAGACCAAGTTATATCAAGGCTGCTAAACCAGAGATTGCTGTTCCATTGTATGAATCTTTTGTTGCGCAATTTGAAAAAGATTTAGGGAAAAAAGTTGGTACTGGTGAGTTTGGAGCAGATATGAAAGTGAGCTTGTTAAATGATGGACCAGTAACAATTATTATAGATACCGAAAATAAAATATAATTTCCTAGGAAAATAAATTAGATTCATTTACATTTGCCGTAGAAAATATCAACCTTAATTAAAAATATAAAAAATGAAAAAAGTAGTATTAACTTTAGCTGTGGTAGCAGCAGTACTTGTTTCTTGTAAAGGAGAAAAGAAAGAAGCAGTAGAAGCTAAAGAAGCAGTAAAAGTAGAAAAAGCAGTAAAAGTTGCGAATAATGTAGATGTAGTTAACTCTGTAATCACTTGGAAAGGAACTAAGCCAACAGGAGATTTTCATGAAGGTGTTGTTTCTTTAAAAGAAGGATCATTAACTGTAGAAAATGGTGTGTTAACAGCTGGTGAGTTTGTTATTGATATGAATTCAATCAAAAACACAGATATTAAAGATGCTGGTAAAAGTGCTTATTTAGTAAAGCATTTAGCATCTGCAGATTTCTTCGAAGTAGAAAAATATCCAACAGCTAAATTTGTAATTACTTCATCAGAAAAGAAAGATGATAAATTACAAGTAACAGGTAACTTAACAGTAAAAGACGTTACAAAAAGTATTACAATTCCAGCTACAGTTTCAGAAACTGATGGTGTAGTTACTTTTAAAAGTGATGCATTTAATGTTAATAGAGCAGATTTTAATGTAAAATACAAGTCTAAAAGCTTCTTTTCATTAAAAGAATTAAAAGACAGAGTGATTGATGATTTAATGGGGATGTCTTTTGAAGTGAAAACAACAAAATAGATTTAATTTAAATTATTTGAATAAGCCGTAAATTGTTAAAATTTACGGCTTATTTTTTTTATATTAGCAGCGCTAAAAAATTGATTATGAAAGTATTTATATTTAGAACACTATTTCTAGTGTTTTTTGCTGTTTCATTTACTCTACATTCTCAAAAAATAGAGTATTCAGCATTCACCATTCCAGTTGAGTTAAAAGAAAACGCTAATGCGGTAATTAGAAGTGAAGTTACTACAGTAACAGTTAACTCTGTTAGTAAAATGACTGTAAACAAAAAGAAAGTAGTTACAGTTTTAAATAAGCTAGGTAATGTAGATGCAGGAATAGCTGAAGGGTATGATAATGATACTAAAATCACAAAACTTTCTGCTAAAATTTACAATGCTTTTGGAGAACAAATAAAAAAATATTCAAAAGGAAAGTTTTTAGATGTTAGTGCTGTAAGTGGTGGTACCTTGTATTCAGATGCTAGAGTAAAATATATAGATTATACTCCCAATTCATATCCGTATACTCTTGTTTTTGAATCTGAATATACCACGTCTTCAACGGGTTTTGTACCTGGTTGGTTTCCAACAAATGGTTATATGGTTTCTGTAGAAAATAGTGAATATAGATTTAATAATCCTACTAATACAAAAGTTCGAATAAAAGAAAGAAACTTTAAAGAATATGAGATTGTTAATCTTTCAACAGATAATAACCTATACTATAAGTTAGAAAGTTTAAAAGGAATAAAACATGAGTTAAGCTCCATCCCTTCAAGAGAGTTTATGCCATTGTTAATTGTAGGTTTAAATCATTTTAGTTTGAAGAAAACTGAAGGAAGAGCTAATAGTTGGAAAGAATTTGGTAAATGGAGATACGAATATTTAAATAATGGTAAAGATGAATTATCAGAAGTAGTAAAAATTAGAGCTAAAAGATTAGTTGAAGGAATAAATGACCCAATTGAAAAAGCTAAAATAATTTATAAATACATGCAAGATAGAACACGGTATATAAGTGTTCAAGAAGGGATTGGAGGATGGAAACCTATACCTGCAAATGAGGTTGATAAGGTAGGGTATGGTGATTGTAAAGGATTGACTAACTATACCAAAGCATTATTAGATGCTGTTGGAGTTGAATCTTATTATACAGTTTTATGGGCGGGAAAAGAAAAAAGAAATGTTTACAAAGATTTTTTTTCAATGCAAGGAAATCATGTGATTCTTAATTTACCAAATGAAAATGGAAATGACATTTGGTTGGAATGCACCAGTCAAACTATTCCTTTTGGTTTTTTAGGAGACTTTACTGATGATAGAGATGTTTTAGTTATTACACCAGAAGGAGGAGTGATTAAGCATACTACTTCTTATAAAAATGAACAAAATCTTCAGAAGATTAAAGCGTCTTTAAAATTGGAAACTACTGGAAATCTTAGTGGAGAAGTAGAAATTAAATCAGAAGGAATTCAGTATGATAATAAATACTTTTTAGATTCATATTCGCAAAAAGAAAAAGAAGAGTTTTATATTTCTAGATTATGGTCTTATAACAACAATTTATCCGTAAAGAATATTGATATAAAAAATGATAAAGATAAAGTAGAATATAAAGAAAACTTAAAGATTGCAATTAAAGAATATGCTACTGAATCTTCTGGGAAATTATTGCTTAGGGTAAATGTTTTGAATAGAAATACAAATGTTCCTAAACGCTATAGAAAACGAAAAATGCCTTTAAAAATTAGTAGAGGTTACAAAGATGTAGATGAATTTGAAATTGAGTTGCCAAAAGGATATCAAGTAGATGGGGAATTATTTCAAGATATTAATTTAACAAACAAGTTTGGAGCTTACACCGTTTCAATTGAAAAAATATCAGAAAACAAACTGCTATACAAAAGAAGCTTATTGATAAAAGACGGACAATATCCTAAAGAAGATTACAAAAAGTACCGATCTTTTAGAAGAAAAGTTGCTAAACACGATAATATAAGAATTGCTATTACCAAAACTAACTAAACAAAAATGAAAAAAAGAATGATGGTGTTGTTGATGTGCTTTGCTACATCAATAACATTTGCACAGAACTACAAATTCGGAAAAGTATCTAAAGAAGAGCTTTTAGAGAAAGTTTATGCTAAAGACTCAACAGCAAATGCTGCTTATTTACACAAAGAAGGACGAATACACTATACTTATTCAGATAGTGAAGGGTTTATTGTAGTGACAGAAATAAGAGAAAGAATAAAGATTTATAATAAAGAAGGTTTTAAGAAAGCTAATATTAATGTTAGTTATTATGCTCCTAATTCTGGCTCTAAAGAAAGAGTAAGTTCAATAAAAGGAATTGTTTTTAATCTTAATGGGGAGAGAATTGAAAAAACTAAACTAGGCAAAAAAGGAATTTTTACAGAAAAGTTAAGCAAGTACAGAAGAGTTAAGAAAATTACCATGCCTAATATTAAAGAAGGTTCTGTAATCGAATTAAAATATACTATTTATTCTCCTTATTCTAACTCAATTGATGATTTACAGTTTCAATATAATGTTCCTGTTAAAAATTTGATTTATAAAGTTGAAATTCCTGAATATTTAGTATTCAACAAAAGAGTTAAGGGGTATTTAAATATACCAATGAAAGAGAATACTAGAATTGGTAGAATAGGAAGTTTAACCTATACGAATAATATTACTGAGTTTAAAACTACTGATATCCCTGCTTTGGTAGATAATGAGCCTTATGTAAATAATATAAATAATTATAGAGCTGGTGTTTCTTTTGAGTTGACATCAACTAGGTATCCAAATTCAATGCTTAAGTTTTTTTCAACTACATGGAAAGATGTGACGAAGACAATTTATAAGTCTTCAAGTTTTGGTACGGAATTAAAGAAAAGGAGTTACTTTAAAGACGATTTGAAGAAGGTTTTAGTAGCTGCAAAAACAGCCTCAGAAAAGATTGTTGCTATTTTTGATTTTGTAAAATCTAAGGTAGTTTGGAATGAATATATTGGGATTGGTACAAATAAAGGAGTTAGAAAAGCTTATAAAGAAGGAGCGGGGAATGTAGCAGAGATAAACCTAATGCTAACTGCTATGTTAAAAGAAGCAGGTTTGGAAGCTTACCCTGTGATTTTAAGTACTCGTGCTAATGGAGTTGCAATTTTTCCAACTATTGATGGATTTAATTATGTGATTTCAGCGGTAAAGATTCAAGATAAATATATCTTATTAGATGCTAGTGATAAATATAGTACACCAAATGTATTGCCATTAAGAGTGATAAACTGGCAAGGAAGGATAATTAAAGATGACCTTTCTTCAGATTGGATATCACTGCAACCAAGTCTATATTCTGGAGCAACAAATTACTTGTCTGTAACTTTAGACGATGAGTTAGAGTTAAGCGGTATGTATAGAGGAACTTATAAAAATTTAAGAGCATTAAACTTTAGAAAGTCTGTTAATCATGTTAAAGAAGAAGAGGAGATAAATAGTTTAGAGGAAAGTTTTGGAATTGAAATTGATGATTATAAGCTTACTAATGAGAAAAATATTTATAAGCCAGTAACTAGAACAATAAAATTTATTGGTGAGGATTTTGTAGAAACGATTAATGGTAAAGTTTATTTTTCGCCTTTATTCTTCTTAAAATCAACGAAAAATCCGTTTAAATTAAAAGAAAGAAAATTTCCTGTAGACTATGGAGTGCCGATTAAAAATAAAACAACGGTATCTATAAAAATACCTAAAGGATATAAAGTTGAGTCGTTGCCAGAAATCAAGGCGATGGCATTAAGTAATGGCGGAATTATTTTTAAATTTAAAGCTGTAGTACAGGGTTCTAAAATTACTGTAATGTCTCAACTTCAAATTAATTCTCCAATTATCATCCCTCAGTTTTATCAAGAATTAAAAGAGTTTTACAATCAAATGATAAAGAAACAAAATGAAAAAATAGTATTGGTTAAAGAATAAAGTCTGTTTGTATGAAACAATTATTGGCATTAATTCTTTTGATTTCAACTACTTTTTCTTCAGCTCAAAAGAAGAGATCTACCATTTTAGGGAAAACAAGTTTAGAAGAATTACAAATGACTGTCTATGCGAAAGATTCTACTGCAAGTGCAGTAGTTCTTTATGAACATGCCAATTATTATGTAGACGAGCTGAATAAATATGACCTTAGAACCGATTATTATTTTAGAATCAAAATTTTAAAAAAGGAAGGTTTAGAGAAAGCTACTGTAAAAATTCCATTATATGGAAAAGAAAGAGTTCTTGCTATAAAAGCAAAAACTTCAAACCTATCTGAAAATGGAAAGAAGAATGATGTCTTTCTATTAAAAGATAAAATTTTTACTAAGCAAGTAAATCCAAAGTGGAAAGAAGTTTCTTTTACTATGCCTAATGTAAAAGTGGGAAGTGTTGTTGAGTTTGTATATTCTGTAATATCACCTTATTCAACTATAGATGATTGGTATTTTCAGTCAGATATTCCAAAAATTAAAAGTGATTTTACAGCTGCAATTCTTGGGAATTGGAAGTATCATATTAGAGTTGTTGGCTTTTTTAAATTAGATAGATCTGAAGCAAGAGTTAAAAAACGATGTGTTTATATTGAAGGAGTTGGATATGGTGATTGCTCTGTGTTAAGTTATGGAGTGGATACTATCCCTGCATTTAAATCAGAAGATTATATGCTAAGTAAGGAAAACTATATTTCAAAGTTGTCATTTGAGTTAGAATCGTTCACTAATACTCAAGGAGTTGTAGAAAAGTATACAAAAACTTGGAAAAATGCTGATAAGAAACTCAAGTATAATTTTTTAGACAATCAAAGTTCTAAAAAAAGATACTTTAAGAAAAATATTATTCCTAGTGATATGCTAACAATAGTAGACGATTTGGAAAGAGCTAAAAAAGTCTATGAGTTAGTAAAAGCAAATTTTATTTGGAATGGAAAGCATTGGCCAAATGAAAAAATAAGAGTGAAAAAAGCCTATGAAAGTAAAACAGGAAATGTCTTTGATATCAATTTATCTCTTTTTAATGCATTACAAGCGGTTAATATTGAAAGTCAATTAGTGTTACTAGCAACAAGAGATAAAGGTTTGGCTACAAAATTATATCCTGTAATTAATGAGTTTAACTATTTGGCTGTAAAAGCGACTATAAATGGAAAAGAGTATTTTTTAGATGCTACTCAAAAATTAATGCCTTTTGGTCTGTTGCAGTTTCAGGCTTTAGCGGGTGATGTTAGAATGATGGATTTTAAAGAAGGAAGTTATTGGGGTAAAATAAAACTGCACAAAAAAAATTCTACTTTAAGGAAGTTAAAGTTAAATTTAACAGAAGAGGGATTAAAAGGAGATTTAAATGTAGTAAGAACGGGCTATTTTGCTATGAATAGAAGGAATGAAATTCTCGGAAAAGAAGATGAGGTTATATTAGATGATTTTGAGACCAAGTATCCAGATTTTGAAGTAGATAGTTATAAAGTAAATAATTTAGAGGAAGCAGATAAAAGATTGGTGGAATCATTTAAAGTTGAAATAGAAACAAATGGTTTAAATACAAATACTATTCGTGTAAATCCTTTCTTTTTAGGAAAATTATCTAGTAATCCATTTAAATTAGAAGAACGAAACTACCCAGTGAATTTTGGATATGCGAGAAGTAATACATATATGGTCTCAATAAATATTCCAGAAAATTATGAGATTATTAAATTACCAGAAACTAAAGCAATTTCTTTACCTAATAGAGGAGGTAATATGATCTTAAATGTGAAAAAGAAAGCACAAAGAATAGATTTGCATTTACGAATAGCCATAAATAAAAATGAATATTCTAATATAGAATATCAATATTTAAAAGAATTTTACAATCAACTAATTAAATATCAGAATTCATTTATAGAATTGAAGAAGAGGTAATTATAAATCTATCGCTGTAGTGTTCTTTACTTCTCCAATTGTAAAAATACTATGTGTACTTCCTATGTGTTTAATTGCGGTTAGTTTTGTAACCATAAAATCTCGATAAGCTGCCATGTCTTTTACATAAATTTTTAAGATATAATCGTAATCTCCACTTACATGAAAGCATTCAGAAACTTCGGTTAATTTTGAAATTTCTTTTTCAAATGTTGTTACATATTCTTTGGTGTGTTGAATTAACTTAATATGGCAAAAAACTAAAAAAGATTTTCCGATTTTATTTTTGTTGATTAAGGCGACATATTGTTTAATAACCTGTTCTTTTTCTAGTTTTTTAATACGTTCGTATACCGCAGTAACCGATAAGTTTAATTGCAATGAGAGCTGCTTAGTAGTTTGTTTACTGTTGTTTTGAAGTAATTGAATCAGTTTTTTGTCAATTGTATCTAGTGTCATCCTGAAAATATTTCTGTAAAACCAATAATTAAATATTTGACTTAGATTAATTTATTTTAAATTGATGTAAATATAGAATAATATACTGTATTTATGTTTTTGTGTTGAAATAAAATCTATGTAAAGTTAATTTTGTGTTGTTTTAAATCTATATATCATGAAGTTTAAGCCAGCAAACAATATTCAAGACTTACAATATTTTGGGGAATTTGGAGGGGTAAATCCATCAATTTCAGATTCATCTACCTATACTTTTTTAGAAGCAAAAACCATGTTTGATACCTTTGAAGGGAATGCAGATGGTTGTTATTTATATTCGCGTCATACCTCTCCAAGTAATTTATATTTAGGTGAGGCTTTAGCAGCAATGGAAGGAACAGAAACTGCAAATGTCGCAGGTTCTGGAATGGGAGCAATTACTCCAACTATTTTACAAATCTGTGGTCAAGGAGATCATTTAGTTTCTAGTAGAACTATTTATGGAGGTACCTATGCATTCTTAAAGAATTTTACACCAAGAATGGGAATCGAAACTTCTTTTGTAGATATTACAAAATTGGATGTAGTAGAAGCAGCAATAAACGAGCATACTAAAATGATTTATTGTGAGTCTGTTAGTAATCCATTATTAGAAGTTGCTGATATTAAAGGTTTGGCTGCTTTAGCAAAGAAATACAATTTAAAACTAGTCGTAGACAATACGTTTTCTCCTTTATCAATTTCTCCAGCACAATTAGGAGCTGATGTAGTGATTCATAGTTTGACAAAATTCATCAATGGTTCTTCAGATACAATGGGTGGAGTTGTTTGTGCAGATGCAGATTTTATCAATTCTCAAAAAAGTGTGATTGATGGAGCTAGTATGTTGTTAGGTGCTTCTATGGATTCATTGCGTTCGTCTTCGATTTTAAAGAATATGAGAACCTTACATATTAGAATGAAGCAGCATAGTAAAAATGCAGCATATTTAGCTGATAAATTTGAAGCTGACGGATTGAAAACAGTATATCCAGGGTTAAAATCTCATCCTTCTCACAAAATATTTACGGAGATGATGAATGAAGAATATGGATATGGAGGAATGCTAACTATTGATGCAGGCTCTTTAGAGAAAGCAAATGCTTTAATGGAGTTGATGCAAGAAAGAAACTTAGGATATTTAGCAGTAAGCTTAGGGTTTTATAAAACACTTTTTTCTGCCCCAGGAACATCTACTTCGTCAGAAATACCAGAAGAAGAGCAAGTAGAAATGGGATTAACTGATGGTTTAATTCGTTTTTCTATTGGATTAGATAACGATATCGAAAGAACTTACGAGATGATGCATGCTTGTATGAAAGAGGTAGGAGTGTTGTAGTTTTTCTCGAAAAAAAATATAAAAGTGCCATTGGAAAGCTTATTTAAGCTAATTTTCAATGGCATTTCTATTTTCCATAAAAACGTTCTGTAAACTTTTTAAAATCTTCGCTTGAAGGTCTTCTTCCATCAAAAGGAACCATATCCCAGCGATTGTTTTCTTTTTTCAACTCAAATCGAAACAGAGAGGTGTTGATATCTTTAGGGTTTAGCAAAGGATATCTCAAATCGATATACTGTATGTTTTTAGAAGAATCTACTGCTTCTAAATTGTAATAACCATTGCTAAACCAAGTAAGTGTTTTTATATCTGGATGATTTACATTTAGTAATTTCCTATTTTTGGGAATCGTTAAAATAGTATCTACTTCAGAATTGGTGTCAAATAAGGAGTAAAATCCAACTTTATAGTTGTGTTCAGTTTCAGCAATACCATACCATAAAATATTATTAAAAATTGTTGGCTGAGCAGAAAATCTACTATAATTGATATTGGCTTTGTCAAAAGACTTTTTAAAAACAGTATCAACATATATTTTATTTCCAATAGTAAACAGTAAATATGCAGAACTAATATATATACCAGCTTTTACCCATGCTGTTCTTCTTGTTCGTTTACGATTAAAAAACATGGCTACAATCAAGCAAATTAAAAATGGTAAAGTATACAAAGGATCTACTACAGAAATAGTGTTGAATGCAGTTCTATAATTTGTAAATGGAGTAAATAGTTGTGTGCCATAAGGAGTAAAACTATCTAAAATTGGATGCGTAAAAATGGATAAAAAGTACAGCCAAACCCAATTTTTTACATTAGTTGTTCCTTTCCGTTTACCAGTATCGTATAGTTTATGAGTAACCCATCCAAAGAGAAAGGAGCCAAGAATAGCAAAAACAATAGAATGCATAAACCCACGATGAAAAGCCATGGCATCAATTTCATTGCCATAAATCCATCCGCCAATAAAAACATCTAAGTCTGGAATTGTACCTCCAATAGCGCCAAAAAGCAATGCTTTATTACCAATTTTTTTTCCCAATGCAGCTTCTCCACAAGCGGCACCCAAAACAACTTGAGTTAATGAATCCATAGCGGCAAATATACCAAAGAATTTGATTTGCATAACTATGGCTAAAATCGTAACATTACACAACCTAAAAAAAGATACAATGCAAGACGACAAAAATATCTCTGAAATTAACATAGAAGATCAAAAAATTATAGATAATAAAGAACTAAATTTCTTAGAAGCTATGATTCCTGTTTTAATTTTAATGGGGTTATTAGCATATAATATTTTTTATGCTGATGGGGCTTGGTTAGGTGATTATTCTAATCAATATATCTTGTTAATGGGAGGAGTTATAGCTGCAATTGTTGGTTTTTTTAATAAGGTCTCATTGAAAAAAATGTTTGCAGAAGTAATCGAAAATTGGAAAAGTGTTTTAATTCCTATAATGATTTTATTATTGGTTGGAGCATTGGCAGGAACTTGGTTAGTGAGTGGTATCATTCCAGCAATGGTTTATTATGGATTACAAGTGTTGAGTCCAGAAATATTTTTACCAGCTTCTGTTATAATTGCAGCAATAATATCTATTGCAACAGGAAGCTCATGGACTACGTCAGCTACAGTTGGAATTGCTTTAGTCGGAATAGGTAGTGCGCTAGGAATCCCTACAGGGATGATTGCAGGTGCAGTATTATCTGGAGCCTATTTTGGTGATAAAATGTCTCCTCTTTCAGATACTACAAATTTAGCGCCAGCAATGGCAGGTACAGATTTGTTTACACATATTAAGTATATGGCTTACACAACAGTACCAACAATTTTAGTGACATTGGTTGTTTTTGCCATTTTAAGTGGTACAATAGATACAAGCGGAAGTGCTGATGTAAGTAATTTATTGGCGTCAATTAATAATACTTTTCATATTTCTCCATGGTTGTTTTTAGTGCCAGGAATAGTAATTGTTATGATATTAATGAAAGCAAAACCATTAATAGCCTTAGGAACAGGGGTAATATTGGCAGCAATTTTTGCTTTTGTTTTTCAACCAGATATTTTAACGGGAGTGTCAGATTCTAAATTTGGAGCCATTTTGAATGCAGTTTGGACCGATACACAAATAACAACAGATAATGAAAAGTTGACAGAATTATTTAGTTCTGGAGGGATTGTTGGTATGTTTTGGACTATTTTATTAATTGTTTGTGCGATGGTTTTTGGAGGAATCATGGATGCAATTGGAGCTTTGGCAAAAATTACAAAAGCATTATTGTCTATTGCAACTTCAATTTTTGGATTGTTTGCCAGTACTGTAGTAAGTTGTTTAGGATTAAATGTGATTGCATCAGATCAATATTTAGCATTAGTGATTCCAGGGAAAATGTTTAAAAATGCTTATGAGGATAGAGGTTTAGCACCAGAAAACCTAAGTAGAACTTTAGAAGATTCTGGTACAGTAACTTCTGTGTTAATTCCTTGGAATACTTGTGGTGCTTATCAATCTGGGGTCTTAGGAGTTGGCGTGGGAGAGTATTTTATGTATGCTATTTTTAATTGGTTGTCGCCATTTACAACATTGTTATTTGCCGCATTTAACATAAAGATTAGACAATTAGTCTCAAAATAAAATGATAGTTAAAGCGTTAGCTTCTGATGCTGAAAAGCTCACTGAAATTGCACTTAAATCCAAGGCATATTGGGGCTATACCCAAGAGCAAATTGACAGTTGGAAAGAAGATTTAATTATTTTGCCTTCACATTTTAAAGAATGGAATGGTTGTAAATACCTTATCAATGATGAAATTGTTGGGTTTTATTTGCTAAATAGAGTAAATGCTAGAACCTGTTTTTTAGAGTTTTTGTTTATTGATCCTGCTTTTATTGGAAAAGGAATTGGCAAAAAACTTATAGAGCACGCTATAAAAAGTTGCCGAAAAAATAACTGTGAGGTTTTAAATGTGCTCTCAGATCCCAATGCTGAACGTTTTTATGCCAAATATGGCTTTAAAACCTTGTATCAAAGAGAGAGTTCAATTCCTGGTAGGTTTTTACCAGAAATGGAACTAGAATTTGAAGAAAATAACTAGTTCTTTTTTTGTGTAAGAATTAAAATTGAAGAGATTAGAAGTAATATCCAAGGAGATCCGTGTAAAAAAACATCAAACCAATCCATGGCTTTCATGGCATCTTTACCACTAAAAGCATTTCCTCCTAAAATCCATTGAATTTTACCCCAAATATGTGGTGGGTTAAAAGGCGCTAAACCCAAAGTTAAACTAGCTAATAAAAAGAGTTTCCAGTTTTTTTGTAATGTATTTTTCATTGTATTTATATAAACCAGTTCCAAACCAATCCAAAACGAATTACAAAATCTCTGTAAGGGTAATTAGGCGCTGAGAAATAATTCTTCTTTAAAAACATCGAGCTTAAATTATCGGCTTTAAAGTAAATACGAGTTCTTCTAATTTGAGCATTAAAGAAAACATCAAAAGTTGGATAACCAATTTCTGTGGTATTCTGAATGTTAAACTCATTTAACAACGGGTTAAAAGCGTTGGCTTTGTACTTAGAAAAATACTTAAAAGTTACTCCTGTTTGAAAGTATAAAGGTTTGCCTTCAAAAAGGAAATCTGAATAGTATAAGGTATTTCTAGTTACAAAATTAGGAACTCTAAATACACCTTGTCCGCTACTAACTTGTTGTATTAAAATAGTATTGTTTAATGCAAATTTCCCGAATTTAAATTCGTTGTTACCCTTTATTTTTAAGTAAGTTACATTTTCTCCAGATTGTTGTGGTTTAGAAGATTCATCAAAATACGTGTAGTTTTCAATATTGGTTAATGAGGCACTGGCATTGATCCATTTGGTGTTTAAACCAACATAAATATTTCGGGTATTTATCTTTTTAAAAGTATCGTTTTGCCAATTGTAATCATCATAAGCACTTTGGAATAATACGGTATTAAAATTTGGTGATTTTGCATTGATAGAAATGCTTCCTTTTACACTAAAAAGACTGTCCTTTTTATAAATGGCTTCACTATAAATCGAGTTTCCAGAAATTCTTCCAGAACCAGGAGTAATATTTACTCTAGAATTCAGTTGAAAGTTTTTGATACTTGCATTCCAATTTCCTCCAAAAGAAAAAGCAGAGCCTTTAATTTTATGGTTGTTTATTATGGCAACATTTTTATTAAGAATAGAATCGTTTCCATAGTTATAGTTTGTTAAGCCAGCATCTACTCTAAATCTACCCAAGATGTGTTTAGAATTAAACTCTAAGAAAAATTGATTGTTAATGATTTTATTATTTACTCTTTCATTAATTGTAGTTGCTGTTGTGTTCCCAAAAAATGTACTACTAGCGGTTTGTGTAAACTTATAAAACTTTGATTCATGAGAAAATGTATGCCCGAGTTTTAAGTTAGAAAAGTCTTTTTTGACACTATCTTTACTAGAAAACAATTTGTAATCTTGCTCAATAAAAACTCTTCTTCCGTCTAAAAGAGATTCGGCATTTTCTAAGTTTACATCAATTCTTCCTCTATCGGTAAAGTTAGGGTCATCATTGGTAAAAACTGCAATCATGTCATTGGTAATACCACCACTTTCTTGATTGGTTAAATCTTGCGCTGTTAAATGACCTCTAATTCTATATTTTTCAGACGTATTTCTGTAGCTAAAAAAAGAAGTAAAATTACCATGCGAGGCTAGTGAGTTTCTGTAGTTTCCTAAAGAACGTAAGCCTTTGTATTGTATACCAACATTAAAGCGTTTAGAAAAATTTAAAGTAAATAAAGTTTCTAAAACTTGTCCTTGTTGTAATCCTGTTCTGTATAAAATTTCTGTGGTAGGAGTAGGAACTTCATAATAATTAATGGCATCAACATCTAAATAATTAAAATGCTTTGCTTGCATTCCCATAGTTGGAAACCTACTCAAATTATTAAAGTCATAACCTAGTCTATTAAAAGTTTGTCCTTGATTATGAAAGGCTAATAATTCAAAATTATCTTTACGTAAAAAGTTGTACTTATATTCTTTAAGAATGGTTAATGTAGTATCTATATAGGTAGTATCATTTTTTAAAGAAATAATTTTGTAATCGGTATATTTTGTTTTACCACTTAACAGAACTTTGGTTCTTTTTTTATTGATAAAAGTAGAATCTAGTTGATTTATCCCGTTGCCTTGATTAATTGGGATAACTTGTGAAACTAATTTAGTACAGCAAAAAAGTAAAAGAAAAAACGTTTTTTTCATCTAAAATGATTAATAGCACAAATGTAAAATATTTAAACGTAAAATAATGTGATTAATTTCCCCTAAAGCTGTTAATTTGTAATGATGTTAGAAAATAATTATAGCGGACAAATTTTAGAAGCAGGAACCGATGAAGCCGGTAGAGGTTGTTTGTCTGGGCCTGTTGTTGCGGCAGCAGTAATTTTACCAGAAACATTTGAGCATCCTTTTTTAAATGATTCGAAGCAATTAACAGAAAAGCAACGTAAAGAATTGCGTCCTTTTATAGAAGAAAATGCACTTTGTTATGGTGTTTCTTTTATAGATCAGGAAGAGGTAGATAAAATTAATGTTTTACAAGCTTCAATTACTGGGATGCATCGTTCAATTGCGCAGTTAAATCCGCAACCAGAATTTATTATTGTTGATGGAAATAAGTTTAAGCCTTATCAAAAGATTCCACATCAAACGATTGTAAAAGGAGATGCAAAATACTTAAGTATCGCAGCAGCTTCAGTATTAGCCAAAACATATCGAGATGAATTTATGGAGAAAATACATCAAGAGTTTCCAATGTACAATTGGAAAAAAAACAAAGGATATCCGACCAAAGAGCATCGAGAAGCTATTCGTGAATTTGGAATTACAAAGTACCACAGAAAGTCATTCAAATTGTTGCCAGAACAATTAAAATTGGCATTGTAATTATTGTTAATAATCCGCAGTAAAAAAGAGCCGAATTTTTAAAAACTTCAATTATTTTAGCGGCGAAAACTTTCGCAGTTATACTATTGCGATTTAATTTTTAGATGATGATTAAAAGAACTCGAGCAGAAATTACAAAATGTATTATTCATAAGGTTGCTAATAAATATAATAGTGGGCAAAATTCTTTTTCAGAAGCTACCATTCGTTTTGATGAAGAAAGCTACAATTTAATGGTGCCTTTTTTATTAAAACCTTTTGCGAATTTATCACAAAGCTATCGCTTTAGTCATCATGCAGATGTTCGTTTGAATGAAATTAATAATTATGCTGCAGAAATTTTTAAGGATGAAGATAGCTTTATCGAACAGTCAAAAAACATTGTAAACCATTTATACGAGCAGTCTAATTCTGCTCAAATTAAAAAAGGAGATGTTATTGTTGCATTGATTGAGGGAATCGAATATCAAGATGTGTTAACTGAAGCTGTAGGGATTTTTAAGGTTGAAAATAAAATTGACTTTTTTCAAACTTATTTAGATGATGATAGTTTTGATGTAGCTGTACAGCAAGGAATAAGTACAAAGAGAATTGATAAAGGGTGTTTGGTTTTAAATAGTTCTGATGTTGAAGGGACTGTAGTTTTAAGTGTAGATAACAATCAGTACGATGCACAATATTGGATTAAAAACTTTTTGTCAGTAAAATATGCAGACGATAGAAATCAACATACACAAAGCTATTTAGAATTGTGTAAAGAATTTTCTGAAGAGGTCATTAAACCTGAGTTTGGAAAGCAAGAGCAGAGTCAGTTTTTAGCAAATACAGTAGATTATTTTAAAGAAAATGAATCTGTAGATTATCATGCTTTTAAAGATGAATTGTTTGAAGAAGATAAGCAAAAAGACATGTTTGAAGATTATAAAAAACACTTCGAAACATTAAACGATGTCTTAATAAGAAATAACTTTGAAGTATCTGATGTTGTGCTAAAGAAAGAAAAGCAAAAGATAAAAAACATCATAAAATTAGATACAAATATAGAAATCAAGTTAGATGTTGATGCGCCAGATGCAGCTTCTGAATATTTAGAAAGAGGCTATGACGAAGAAAAGAAAATGAAATATTATAAAGTATATTTTAACGAAGAGAAATAATTGTTATTTAACAAATTTTTCGATTTCAAATAAGTCTTTAAAGTGTTTTAGAATTTTTTCTTGTACTTCTTCTAACGGAATTTTTTTACCCAATTCTGCTTCCATAGATGCTACAGCTTTTCCTCTAATTCCGCAGGGAATGATATTGTCAAAATATCCAAGATTGGCATTTACATTTAAAGCGAAACCATGCATGGTAACCCATCTACTGGTTCTAATTCCCATGGCGCAAATTTTTCGAGCAAATGGAGTGCCAACATCAAGCCAAACTCCAGTTTCGCCATCACTTCGTTCTCCTTTTAATCCATATTCAGCTAAAGTTAAAATGATAACTTCCTCTAAAAAACGTAAGTACTTATGAATATCTGTAAAGAAATTTTCTAAATCTAAAATAGGATACCCAACAATTTGACCGGGACCGTGATAAGTAATATCTCCCCCTCGATTAATTTTATAAAAAGTAGCACCCTTTTCTTCAAGTTGTTTTTCATTTAAGAGCAAGTTACTCAAATCACCACTTTTTCCTAAAGTATACACATGTGGATGCTCAACAAAAATAAAATGATTTTTTGTTTCTATAAACTCGTTGTTTTTTCGATTACTTACCTTGATATCAACAATTTCTTGTAATAATTCGGTTTGGTAATCCCAAGTTTCTTTATAGTCTTTAACTCCTAAGTTTTTGAGTAGTATGTTTTTATTCATAATTGTAGGGTACAAAGATAAATATTTAATTACATTTGTTAGAGTTATTTATAGTTAGCCCCCATAATTTTGAATACGTATGCCATGAAGAAAAATAGAATAATAGCATTTTTACTGATTTTATTTGTTTCTACTTCAGTAGTTTCTCAACAACTGTGGAATCAAGTTTCGCAAAAGAACAATAAGATAGCAAGTGAGTTGGAGTCTCGAGAGAATATGCCAACTACGTATAAATTATATGCTTTAAATAAAGAGCAGATTTCTGTTAAACTTGCTGCAAAGAATACTCAAAATAATATTATTGAATTGCCAACACCTAATGGAATTCAGAGGTTTAGAATACAAGAGACTTCTGTATTTTCAGATGGTTTAGCAGCAAAATATCCGAAAATTAAATCTTATGTTGGTGTTGGATTGGACGATGCATCTGCAAGAGTCAGATTAAGTTCTTCACAGCTAGGAGTGCATGCCATGATTTCTTCTGGAAACTATCCAATCTATTTGATTGATCCTTATACAAAAGATAAAAAAACAGCTATTGCTTACTTTAAAAGTAATAAATCTTCTAAAGGAAAATTTGAATGTTTAGTAGAGAACAAAGCCTCTTATACCCTTAGGAATAAAGCTCAGAAAACAACTAATGCAAATGATGCTAAATTAAGAACTTACAGAATGGCATTAATTGGGACAGCAGAATATTCGCAATTTCATTTAACAGATCAAGGAATTGCAGCTGGGGCTTCTGAGGCAACTAAGAAAGCAGCGGTGTTAGCAGCTATGAATACCTCGATGACACGTATTAATGGTATTTTTGAAAGGGATTTAGCAGTTACTATGAAATTGGTTACTAATAACGATGATTTAATTTTCTTTGATGCTGCAACAGACGGACTTACCAATTCTAATATTAGTACTTTAATTAATGATAGTCAAACAAAATGTGATGCAGTTATTGGATCTACAAATTATGATATTGGACATGTGCTGGGTTGGGTAAATGATGAAAGCGGTAATGGATTAGCTGGAGGAGGAGTTGTATGTAAATCTGGTGAAAAAGCTCAGGGAGCAACTATGAGAAAAACACCAAAAGGAGATCTATTTGATATTGATTTAGTTTCTCATGAAATTGGACATCAGTTTGGTGCTAATCATACACAAAACGGAGATTGTAATAGGCATAATGCTACAGCTGTTGAAACAGGAAGTGGAACAACAATTATGGGGTATGCAGGATTTTGTGCTCCAGATGTACAGAATAATAGCGATGCTTATTTTCATGCAGTTAGTATTGCAGAAATGTGGAGTTATGTAACTACTCATGCAACTTGTGGGGTAGAAACAGCAACAGGAAATACTGCGCCAACAGCGAATGCTGGTAATGATTTTTCGATTCCGAAATCAACACCATTTGTTTTAAAAGGTATGTCTTCTGATGTTGATGCAGGGAATGCATTAACTCATACTTGGGAACAAATTGACAATCAGGTTGGAGTGCCAATTCCGCCTCAAGATACAAGTACTGCAGGACCAATGTTTAGATCTATTGCTCCTTCTAGTAGTGCTGATAGATATATGCCAGCTTTATCTACTGTGTTGGCAGGGAATACTGCATCTACTTGGGAAGTACTACCTTCAGTATCTAGAACTATGAATTTTGCTTTTACTGTTAGAGATAATGTTTCAAATGGAGCGGCAACTGCAAGAGATGATAAAATTGTTATCATTGATGGTGATGCGGGGCCTTTTACGGTTACATCGCAATCTACAGCAAGCACCTTAAATGGTAATTCAACTCAAACAATTAATTGGAATGTAGCAAATACGAATGCTTCTTTGGTAAAATGTTCTCATGTTAACATACTTTTATCAACAGATGGAGGGCAGACTTTTCCTAATGTATTGATATCAAATACGCCAAACGATGGAACGCAAGATGTAGTTTTAACGAATATTACTACAACACAAGCTAGAATAAAAGTAGAAGCTGTTAACAACATATTTTATGCGGTAAATGCAACCAATTTTTCAATTGATAAAACAACAGGTGTGATTGATGAAGCATTTTCTAATTTTAAATTATATCCAAATCCTTCAAAAGGAAATATTTCTATACGTTTTGATTTAAAATCTTCAACTAATAGTGTGGTGGTGCAATTATTTGATATAAGAGGAAGAAAGGTAAACGAAAAGGTTTTTGAAGCAGTTTCTGGTAAGTTTGAGGAAGATTTGAATTATCAAAAAATAGCGAAAGGATTGTATGTCTTAAAAGTGGCTAATGGAATGCATAAAATTTCTAAGAAGATCCTTGTAGAATAATCCAGTTAATTGCAAACTAAAAGATATATTTGCTCGTTCTAAGTTTACAGTATTCTAAATAAATTATGTCGATAGCAGTTTCTTCAGTTACAAAAACCTACGGTTCACAAAAAGCATTAAATCAACTTAGTTTTACAATAGAAAAAGGTTCTGTTGTTGGTTTTTTGGGTCCTAATGGAGCTGGGAAATCTACAATGATGAAAATTCTTACAGGGTATATTTTTCCTACAGAAGGAGAGGTGTCTGTTTGTGGAATTGATGTATTAAATAATGCAATTGAAGCTCAAAAAAGAATAGGATATTTACCAGAGCACAACCCTTTGTATGCAGATATGTATGTAAAAGAATATTTGCAATTTCAGGCAGCAATTTATAAAATTGATAAAAAGGAAGTATTTGCTGTTATCGAACGTGTTGGATTGGTTCCAGAAGCTCATAAAAAAGTAAAGCAATTATCTAAAGGGTATCAACAAAGAGTAGGATTGGCTGCGGCTTTATTACATAATCCTGATGTGTTAATCTTAGATGAACCTACAACAGGCTTAGATCCAAATCAATTAATAGAAATTAGAGCATTAATCAAGGAATTAGGTAAGGATAAAACTGTGTTATTTTCTACGCATATTATGCAAGAGGTTGAAGCGGTTTGTGATCGAGTAATTATTATAAAAAAAGGAGAGATTGTTGTTGATAAATTATTGAGTGAAATTAGAAGTGAAGACAGTCAGCAAATAGAAGTTACTTTTGATTATAAAATTGAAGAACAGTTTATTAAACGACTACCTCATTTAAAATCCTATAAGAATAATTACGATACAACATGGTTTTTAAACTTCGATACCAACGAAGATATGAGAGCTGTTGTATTTGATTTTGCACAAGAAAATGGATTGAAAATCTTAGGTTTAAATACTCACAATCAGAATTTAGAGAATTTGTTTAGAGAGCGAACAAATTAACATTAAAAAGCTAAAACATATTTTTATTCTTTGTGATGTACATCTTTGCTAAAGATTGTTTTTCGAAATTCTTTTGGCTTTTTATGATTTAATAATTTAAGTTTTCCTTTTAATTTAATGAGTTCTTGAAAGTGTTTCTCTCTTTTGTCAAATTGTGCTTTATCTTTATAAGTAGTAATTAACATAAAGCTAAATGGCGCTTCTTTTGTAGGTTTTGTTTCAAGTAATTGATAAGAGTTTATATAAGATTTTTTGATGGCCATTTTACGTAATACCTCCCAATTATTTTCATAATAAAAAACTACTTCTTTTTTGTTTTGATTCAGCACTTGAACAAAGTCTATCGTAGAGATTTTTGTGTTTTTTTGAGCAAAAGAGCTTACGCAAATAAAGTATAAAAGTAGTAGTGCTTTTTTCATCAATTTAAGTTTATGGTTATAACTTCTAATTTAATTTAAAAGCAATTTGTTCTTTGTCTAAAGTGCTTAATAGTTCGTTGGTAATATTTACTTTGGTATTTCTACTAGTAATGTTCAATTCAATTTTTTCTGCACCATCCCAAACGGTAAAAATTACCTGTTGCTTACCAGAATTAGTAACGAATAAATGTTGTAAATCTTTTACTTTGTCTTCAGTTACTTCATGTAAAGGAAGCTGAATGGTAATTTTTTTACACATTTCATCCATAATGTCATGAAGTAATTTAAAGTCTATAAATTGCATTCTAGGTTCTCCAGTAATACCATCTTTATTTGTCCACCCAGGTTTAACTACTGTTTTTACAAATAAGAAAGAACTAGGCATTAAGAAATGTCGGTATTTCATATATTCTTCACCAAAGATTCTAAATTCATGACTATCATTATAGTCCTCTATTATAAATGTAGCCCAGCCTTTTCCGGCTTTTGATACTCTATGTTGAACATCAGTAACAATTCCTGCAAAAGACAAGTTCATCCCTACGAACTTTGCTAAATCTTCTTTAAAATATGAAAGATTGGCATTACAGAACTTAAGCTCATTTTTAAAGTCATCTAAAGGATGCGCAGAAATATAAATTCCAACAACTTCTTTTTCTTTACCTAATAATTCCATAGTTCCCCAAGTGTCACATTCAGGAATAATTGGTTCAGGAAGTTGAATATCAGAAGCTTCTCCAAATAAAGAAACTTGAGAGGAGTTTTGGCTTTCTTGATATTTGTTTCCAAATTTTAAAGTCTTTTCTATAAACGTTGCTCCTTTTTCATCAGTAACATAATATTGAGCTCTATGAGTTTCTTTAAAAGAATCAAACCCGCCTGCTAAAATTAAGCCTTCAAAAGCTTTTTTATTTGCAACTCTTAAATCTACACGTTTAGCGATATCAAAAACAGAAGAGAAATTTCCGTTCTTTTTTCTTTCATCGATAATTGCCTTAACAGCAGATCCTCCTACACCTTTAATAGCGGCCATTCCAAAACGAATATTCCCTTCATTATTTACAGAGAATTTAGAATAAGATTCATTAACATCTGGGCCCAATACGGTAATTCCAGAACGTTTACATTCTTCCATAAAGAAAGAGACCGCTTTGATGTCATTCATATTATTAGATAATACAGAAGCCATATATTCTGCTGGGTAGTGCGCCTTTAAATAAGCTGTTTGGTAGGCGATCCAAGCATAACATGTAGAGTGAGATTTATTAAATGCATAACTTGCAAATGCTTCCCAATCCTTCCAGATTTTTTCTAATTTTTTTGGATCGTGTCCATTTTTACTAGCTTGATCAATGAACTTAGGTTTCATTTTAGCAAGTACAGCAATTTGTTTTTTACCCATGGCTTTACGTAAAACGTCTGCTTCACCTTTGGTGAAATCTGCCAGTTTTTGAGAAAGTAACATTACCTGCTCTTGGTATACCGTAATTCCGTATGTTTCTGCTAAATACTCTTCCATTGCAGGTAAATCATACTCAATTTCTTCAGTACCGTGTTTACGATTAATAAAAGAAGGAATGTACTCCATTGGTCCTGGGCGATACAAAGCATTCATGGCAATCAAATCTGCAAAAACAGTAGGTTTTAAAGAACGCATGTGTTTTTGCATACCGGGCGATTCATATTGGAAAATACCAACCGTTTCACCGCGTTGAAAAAGCTCGTATGTTTTTTGATCGTCTAAAGGAAAATTTTCCGGGTCCAACTCAATTCCGTGTCTTGCTTTTACAATCTTTACGGTATGTTTGATTAGAGTTAGAGTCTTTAGTCCTAAGAAATCCATTTTTAACAAACCAGCACTTTCTACAACTGAGTTGTCGAATTGAGTAACATACATGTCAGAATCTTTGGCTAAAGAGACTGGAACATAATTCGTAATATCTGAAGGAGTAATAATAACTCCACAAGCATGAATCCCGGTATTTCTTACAGAGCCTTCTAGTACTCTTGCTTTATTAATGGTTTCTGCACTAAGATCACTACCGTCAGATAAGTTTTTTAATTCATTAACCAGTTCGATTTCTTCTGCACGTAACTTTTCTTTTAGTCCTTTTTCATCTAAAGAAAAGATTTTGGCAAGTTTCATTCCAGGAATTAACTTGGCAATTCTATCAGCTTCAAATAATGGTAAATCTAATACTCTGGCGGTATCTCTAATAGAAGATTTAGCAGCCATTGTACCGTAAGTAATAATTTGGGCAACTTGATTTGCTCCGTATTTATCAATTACATAATCCATTACTTTTCCACGTCCTTCATCATCAAAATCAATATCAATATCGGGCATAGAAACACGCTCTGGATTTAAAAACCTCTCAAAAAGTAAGTCGTATTTTATAGGGTCTAAATTGGTAATCCATAAACAATAAGCAACTACAGAACCAGCAGCAGAACCACGTCCTGGACCTACAGAAACGCCCATGTTTCTTGCTTCCCTAATAAAATCTTCTACAATTAAGAAATAACCAGGGTATCCAGTTTTTTCGATTACTTCTAATTCAAAGTCTAATCGTTCTTCAATCTTTTCAGTAATCTCTCCATAGCGCTTTTTTGCACCTTCATAAGTTAAATGACGTAGATAATTGTTTTCTCCACGTTTACCACCATCCTCTAAATCTTTTTCATCTTGAAATTGCTCAGGAATATCAAAAGCAGGTAATAATACATCTCTAGCTAATGTATAAGGTTCTATTTTATCTACAATTTCTTGAATGTTTAAAATAGCATCAGGAATATCTGTAAACAATTCCTTCATCTCATCAGAAGATTTAAAGTAATATTCATCATTAGGTAGTCCATAACGATATCCTCTTCCTCTTCCTTTTGGAGTTGCTTGTTTTTCGCCATCTTTTACACATAATAAAATATCATGTGCATTGGCATCTTCTTTATTTAAATAAAAGGTGTTATTGGTAGCAATGGTTTTAATATTGTGTTTTTCAGAAAACTTCAATAAGGTTTCATTTACAATATTTTCATCATCTTGACCATGGCGCATTAATTCAATGTAGAAATCTTCTTGGAATTCTTCTTTCCACCAAAGCAAGGCTTCTTCTGCTTGATGTTCACCAATGTTTAATATTTTACTAGGAACTTCTCCATAAAGATTTCCAGTTAAAACAATAATATCTTCTTTGTATTGTTTTACAATTTCTTTGTCAATTCTTGGTACATAATAAAATCCATCAACAAAAGCGATAGAAGACATTTTTGCTAAGTTATGGTAGCCTTTTTTATTTTTAGCTAATAAAACTACTTGATAACCATTGTCTTTTTTTGTTTTATCTGTATGATTTTCACAAATGTTAAACTCACATCCAACTATGGGTTTTAATATGGTTTCTGTTGGAGTTTCTCCTTGAGCTTCTAGTTCTTCGTTTTTCGCTTTAGCTCCTTTGTTATGATTTAGAACTGCGCTTACAAAGTGAAAAGCAGCCATCATATTACCAGTATCTGTAAGTGCTACCGCAGACATGTTATCTTTGGCTGCTGTTTTTACAATATTACCAATTTGGATAGTAGATTGTAATACCGAATATTGTGTATGATTGTGTAAATGTGCAAATTGCGCTTCTTTTAAAGCTTCGATACTTTCCTTTGAAGCTGTTGCTGCTCCATCATCTTTTAAAGCTTCTAAGCGTTTTCTAATTTTGTCGCTTTCCTTTTTTAAGTTGATGTGTTGTAAACCAATAACCTGAATTGGCTTTGGATTGGCTTCAGAAAAGTTTCTAAAATAATCCTCATCAACATCTAATTCTTCTTTGGTAAATTCTCGTAAACGAATGAGCTCTAAAAAACAACGAGTAGTAGCTTCAACATCGGCAGTTGCATTATGAGCTTCAGCAAAATCTACTCCAAATAAATGTTTGTGTAATTCTGTTAATGTAGGGAGTTTAAATTTACCACCACGACCACCAGGAATCTGACACATTAATGCTGTCTTTTCAGTACAAGTATCTAATAATGGTAAATCGGTTAAATTATTTTCTACACCTAATCTGTGAAATTCACAGCCCATAATATTGATATCGAATCCTACATTTTGTCCAACAATAAATGTTGTTTTTTTTAGTGCAGCATTAAATAAATCCAAGCCTTCTGCTAAAGAGATTCCTTGTTCTTGTGCTAAATCTGTAGAAATACCATGAATACGTTCTGCATCATACGGAATGTTAAATCCGTCTGGTTGTACTAAAAAATTGTTGTGCTCAATAACATTTCCAAGAGCATCGTGCAATTGCCAAGCAATTTGTATACACCTAGGCCAATTGTCTGTGTCTGTAATTGGGGCGTTCCAACTCTTTGGTAATCCGGTAGTTTCGGTATCAAAAATTAAATACATAAAAGGCGTATTGAGCTAAAAATTAAGAAAGGTAAAAATACATATTTATCCTTTAAAATAGTTGAAAGAGTTGTGTTGAATTATTAACAATTGACAAAGGATTTACTCCTTTTTTAACTCTTTGATTTTTAATTTGTTTTGATGTAAGTAATTCAAAGAAAAAGTCGTACATTTGCGCCCACTTAGCACGAGATGCTAGGATTTTTAATAATCGAGGTCGAGTACCTCAAAAAATTAACAAAGATGCCTGTAAAAATTAGATTACAAAGACACGGTAAAAAAGGAAAGCCATTTTATTCAATCGTAGCAGCTGATGCTAGAGCAAAAAGAGATGGTAAATTTTTAGAAAAATTAGGAACTTATAATCCTAATACAAACCCAGCAACTATTGAATTAAATGTTGATGGAGCTGTAAAATGGTTACAAAACGGAGCGCAACCTACGGATACTGCAAGAGCAATTTTATCTTATAAAGGAGCAATGTTAAAGAATCACTTAGCAGGAGGAGTTCGTAAAGGAGCTTTGACTGAAGAGCAAGCTGAAGCTAAGTTTACTGCTTGGTTAGAAGAAAAAGCAGGAAAAGTTACTGCTAAAGAAGAAGGATTAGCTAAAGCTAGTGCAGATGCTAAAGCAAAAGCGTTAGAAGCTGAAAAAGCTGTAAACGAAGCACGTGCAAATGCTGCAAAAGAAGCTCAAGCAGCTTTAGAAGCAGAAAAAGCAGCAGCTGAGGCGGAAGCAGCAGCAACTGAAGAAGGTGCTGAAGAAACTACAGAAGAGAATACTGCAGAGTAATTCTAAAATTTCTACGTGATGCGTAAAGAAGATTGTTTTTATTTAGGCAAAATCGTTAGAAAGCATAGTTTTAAGGGAGAAGTTGTTATCAAGTTAGATACAGACGAACCCGAATTATATCAAGAAATGGAATCAATTTTTGTCGATTTAGGCAATAATCTGATTCCATTTTTTATTGAAAAAAGTTTGCTACAAAAGGGAAATCAACTTCGTGTACAATTTGAAGATGTATATTCTGAAGAGGAAGCCGAAGCTATTTTAAAATCTGATGTATACTTGCCTTTAGATTTGTTGCCAAAATTAACTGGTAATAAATTCTACTTTCACGAAGTTATTGGTTTTAAAATTGTTGACGCTAATTACGGAATGGTAGGGACTATTGATGGAATTAACGATAAAACGGCACAGCCATTATTCGAAGTGTCAAATGGCGATAAAGAAATTTTTATTCCGATGATTGATGAGTTTATTAAAAAAGTAGACCGAGAAAATTCTATTATTGAAGTAGAAACGCCATCAGGATTGATCGAATTGTATTTAAAAAACTAATTAAAAAGAATAGGTATCAAATCTAAACCTTTCCAATTTAAAGAATTTGTAGTACATCAAGATAAGGCAGCAATGAAAGTGGGGACTGATGCTGTGTTATTAGGAGCTTGGGCAACGATAAAAAATCATCCAGATTCAATTTTAGATATTGGAGCAGGAACAGGAATTGTTTCTTTGATGCTTGCTCAGCGTTCAGAAGCTTTTACTATTGATGGTGTAGAAATTGATGAATTGGCCTATGAGCAATGTGTAGATAATTTTGAACTAAGTGATTGGGGAGATCGACTATTTTGTTACTATGCTTCTTTTGAGGAGTTTGCAGAAGAAATCAGAGAAGAAGAAGAAACGTATGATTTAATTGTTAGCAATCCTCCATTTTATTCTGATTCTTTTGAATCTGATGATTTGGCTAGAAATAAGGCAAGATTTACTTCTTCGTTATCTTTTGAAAATTTAATAAGTAATGTAACTGCAATTTTATCAGAATCGGGTGTTTTTGCTCTAGTAATTCCTTATAAAGAGGAGCAAAAGTTAGTGAAATTAGCCAACGAGAATAATCTGTTTTTGAATAGAGTTTGTCGAGTAAGAGGTAATGTTACTACAGAAATTAAAAGATCTTTATTAGAGTTTTCTTTTGTAAAAAAGGAGTTGATAGAAGAAGAGTTGGCTATAGAAATCGCTAGACATCAGTATACAAAAGAGTATATTGATTTAACCAAAGACTTTTATTTAAAGATGTAAATAAAAAAATGCGATTTCAAATTTCTTTGAAAACGCATTTTGCGATCTATTCCCTAAATCTATTTTTTATCCATTTACATTATCTGGGTTATACCCTAAATAAGGAACATCTTTTTCTTTAAAAGTAATTCCGTAATTTTCCAATTCGTTAAGTATAGGATTGTATACTTCTTTAGTAATTGGTCTTTGTACACCCGGAGTTTTGATTTCTCCATTTAATATTTTTAATGCTGCAATAGCCACAGGTAATCCTACTGTTTTGGCCATAGCTGTATAAGTTTGATTTTCTCCCATAGCTACCATACTACTTTCTATTTGATGTTTTTCTCCATCTAACTCGTAGCCAAATTTATGATGCATTACAATCATGTCTTTATCATCTTCGCTTAATGTCCATTTGTCTGATAAGATTTTTTGTAATACTTGAGCAGGTGTAGCATTTTTTAAACCTACTTTTTTAGTTGGATTAAAAATGTCTAATTCAACCAATTTCCCCCACATTATATCATCTTGGTCAATCTTTAAATAGGAACGAAGTTTTAATTCAACAGAATCTGTTGGACTATAAGCTAAAAATAAATTGGTGAAATCTCTATAACTCATGTTTTCTGAGTTCTCAATTGTGTATGTATCGTCTGTCATACCTAATTGAATAAAAGTATTCCATGCTCTAGAAAAACCGATTCGTCTAATGGTTCCTCTATACATTGTTTTAATATCGTCCAACCCGTAAATACTTCTGTATTTTAAAGAATCTCTATTGGCATAAGCTTCAAAATTCCCGCTACCATTAATTTGTAAGAATTCAGTTCTTCTAAATAGTTTGTGATATGGAATGTATTTGTAAGTTCCTTCTTGAATAAACATGGCGGCACCACCTTGTCCAGCAGTAACTACATTTCTTGGATTCCATGTGAATTTATAATTCCATAAGTTGTTATCACTTTCTGGAGCAACTAAACCACCAGTAAAGGATTCAAACAATAGCATTTTACCCCCTTTTTTATGAATATCATCAATTACTTTCATGGCACTCATATGATCAATTCCAGGGTCAACACCAATTTCATTCATAAAAATTAATCCTTTTGCTTCTACATCTGCAGATAAAGCTTCCATTTCTTTAGAAATATATGAGGCAGTAACCATATTCTTATTGTGAGTAATACAATCTTTTGCAACCTCAATGTGGAATCTAGCAGGAAGCATAGAAATTACAATGTCTGCATTTTTAATAGCTTGTACTCTCTCGTTAGCATTAAAAACGTCTAGTTTTATTGCAGTAGCATTTGGGTGACCATTTAATTTTTTATTAGCATCTTCTACAGAAATATCTCCAACAGTAATATGAAGTTTTTCAGATTCAGATTTTTCTAATAAGTATTTTATAAGAGAAGAGCTAGATCTTCCAGCCCCTATGATTAATATATTTCGCATTTAAATTTGATTACTAATTTTATTTTTGACCTTTGTGTAAAATTAACTTGTGCTAAGTTACACAAATCATTTAAAAAAGTTTAAAATAAAACAAAAATTGAAAATATGTATAAAAATTTAACAATTGCTTCAGTCTTAGGTATGTTAGCAATTATTTTAGGAGCATTTGGAGCTCATGCATTAAAAAAAATATTAAGTGTAGAGCAACTGGAGAGTTTTGAAACAGCAGTTAGATACCAAATGTATCATGTAATAGTATTGCTATTTGTTAATATGTTTACAGGATTCACGGTTAAGCAAAAAAATACAATTAGTTATTTATTTTTTATAGGTATTTTGTTTTTTTCAGGTTCCATTTACCTCATTCAATTAACAGCAATAAGCGCAAAATCAATTTGGTTTATTACACCATTGGGTGGTGTGTTTTTTATTTTTGGATGGATTATGTTGGCAATTCATTTCCTGAAAAAGAAATCAACAATAAATAGTTGATAAATTAGAAAATAAAATATATCTGTGTAAAAATATTCTGTATTTTTGCTGTTTATTATTTAACACAACTAAATAAAAACCACTAAAATTATAATAATGGTAAATCTAGATTCGAAATCGATTTCGTTAGAAAATTTAGGAATTAAAAATGCAACAGTTCGTTACAATTTAACTTCTGACGAATTACATGCAACAACAATTGAAAAAGGACAAGGAGTTGAAGCGAAATCAGGAGCTTTAGCAATAAATACAGGTGAGTTTACAGGAAGATCTCCAATGGATAGGTTCATTGTAAAAGATGAAATTACTAAAGATGAGATATGGTGGGGAGACATTAATTTACCTTTTGATTCAGATAAATTTGATCAATTATATGATAAAGTAACAAACTACTTATCAGAAAAAGAAGTATTTGTAAGAGACAGTTATGCTTGTGCAGATGAAAACTATAAATTAAACATTAGAGTTGTAAACGAATATCCTTGGAGTAATATGTTTGCACACAATATGTTTTTAAGACCAACTGAAGAAGAATTAAAAACTTTTTCAGCAGAATGGACAGTGATTAATGCGCCAGGTTTTATGGCAGATCCCACAGTTGATGGTACTCGTCAACACAATTTTGCAATTTTAAATTTTGGTAAGAAAATAGCTTTGATTGGTGGTACTGGTTATACTGGTGAAATCAAAAAAGGAATTTTTTCTGCATTAAACTTTATTTTACCAGTATTTAAGAATACCTTACCAATGCACTGTTCTGCTAATGTTGGTAAAGAAGGTGATACTGCTATTTTCTTTGGATTATCTGGAACAGGTAAAACAACGTTATCAGCAGATCCTGCAAGAAAATTAATTGGAGATGATGAGCATGGTTGGACAAATGAAAACACAGTTTTTAACTTCGAAGGTGGTTGTTACGCTAAAGTAATTGATCTAACTGAAGAGAAAGAACCAGATATTTTCCATGCAATTAAAAAAGGAGCTATCTTAGAAAATGTGGTGATGAATGAAGAAGGAGAAGTAGATTTTGAAGATGTTTCTATTACTCAGAATACTCGTGTAAGTTACCCAATTTATCATATTGATAATATTCAAGAAGGTTCTATTGGAAGAAATCCTAAGAATATATTTTTCTTAACTGCAGATGCTTTTGGTGTGTTACCTCCAATTTCTAAATTAACACCAGGTCAAGCTGCTTATCACTTTATTTCTGGATATACAGCTAAAGTTGCTGGAACTGAAGCAGGAGTAAATGAGCCATTACCAAGTTTCTCAGCTTGTTTTGGTGCACCATTTATGCCATTACATCCAACTAGATATGCAGAAATGTTAAGTGCAAAAATGCAAGAAGCTGGAGTAAATGTTTGGTTAGTAAACACTGGATGGACTGGTGGAGCTTACGGAACAGGTAGTAGAATGAAATTGAAATATACTAGAGCAATGATTACTGAAGCTTTAGAAGGAAGATTGGATAATGTTGAATTTGTACAACATCCAATTTTTGGATTAGCAATGCCAACTACTTGTGAAAATGTTCCTGACGAAGTTTTAAATCCAAGAGGAACTTGGGCAGATAAAGAAGCTTATGATGCTAAAGCTATGGAGTTAGCTACATCATTTAGAAAAAACTTCTCTCAGTTTGAAGAATTTGCAAACGAAGAAATTATGGCTGGTGGACCACTAGTCTAATTTTACAGATATAAATAACGAAAAGCACCTCAATTTGAGGTGCTTTTTTTATGAATTGTTTTTCTTATTTTTATAAAAATCTAACTGCTTAGTAATGATAAAAAAACTATTTAACAATATTGGTCCAGGTACTTTAGTTGCAGCAGCATTCATTGGTCCAGGAACTGTAACTTTATGTACACTTGCTGGTGTAAATTTTGGATTTAATTTATTATGGGCAATGCTGTTGTCTATCATTGCAACTATTGTTTTACAAGAAATGGCGGCAAGACTCGGAATTATTTCTCAAAAAGGATTGTCAGAAGTAATTAGAGAAGAAATTAAATGGCCTTATTTAAGACAATTTGTTATTGTTTTAATATTGGCTGCAATTGTAGTTGGGAATGCATCGTATGAAGCAGGAAATATTAGTGGAGGTGTATTAGGGCTAGAAACGATCTTAGGTAATACTTATATAAATATAGTAGGTTATTCTATAAATGGTGCAAGTATTTTAGTTGGTATTATCGCTTTTGTTTTATTATATCTTGGAAATTATAAGGTGTTAGAAAAGGTACTAGTAACTTTAGTAATCATTATGAGTTTATCTTTTGTGATTACAGCCATTATTACCAAACCTAATATTACAGCAATTTTTAAAGGTGCATTTGTGCCGAACTTTCCTGATAAAAGTATCTTAACAATTATAGGATTAATAGGAACTACTGTAGTGCCATATAATTTGTTTTTGCATGCTTCTTTGGTTAAGGAAAAATGGAAAACAAAGGAAGAGTTGTCTTTTGCTAAAAAAGATACAATTGTATCTATTGTTCTTGGAGGTTTGGTATCTATGGCGATAATTATTTCTGCGGCAGGAGTACAATTAAATACCGTTACCAATGCATCTGACTTAGCCAAAGGATTAGCTCCTTTATATGGCGATTTTTCTAAATATTTTTTGTCTTTTGGATTGTTTGCTGCTGGGATAACTTCTGCAATTACAGCTCCTTTAGCAGCAGCTTACGTAGCAAAAGGTTGTTTAGGGTGGAAAGAAGGATTGAAATCTAAGAAGTTTAGATTGGTGTGGATAATAGTATTATTACTCGGAGTTGTCTTTTCTTCATTAGGAATTAAACCAATTGAGATTATCAAATTTGCTCAAGTTGCAAACGGAATGTTATTGCCAATTGTGGCTGGAATCTTATTATGGATTATGAATAAAAAATCAGTTTTAGGAAATTATGCCAACTCTAAAACTCAAAATATTTTAGGTATTATTATTTTATTAGTTACTGTGTTTTTAGGAGTTAAAGGAATACTAAAGGTGTTTAATTTTATTTAGAAAATGAAAATTATAGATATCAATTGTGATGTTGGAGAAGGAGTAGAAAACGAACATTTGTTGATGCCTTTTCTTTCTTCGTGTAATATTGCTTGTGGAGGACATTTTGGAGATGAACAAACAATAGCTGCAAGTATTCAATTAGCGAAACAAAACCAAATTAAAATTGGTGCTCATCCATCGTTTCCAGATAAAGCAAATTTTGGAAGAAAAGTGATTAATATTTCTTCTGAAGAATTACAGAAAAATCTTGAACAACAATTAATACTATTCAAAAATATTGCTCAAAAGAATACTGTAAAAGTACACCATGTAAAACCTCATGGCGCATTGTATAATTTAATAGCCAAAAATAGAGATACAGCAATAATAGTAGTGAGTGCCATTAAAAAATGTTTTGAAGATGTGAAATTGTATGTGCCTTATAATTCTGTAATCGAAAAAGTAGCTATAGATAATGGATTGCAAATTGTTTACGAAGCTTTTGCTGATAGAAATTATAATGCCGATTTATCTTTGGTTTCTAGAAGTCAGAAAAATGCTGTTATTTCTTCACCTACAGAAGTAGGTAAACATGTACTACAAATGATTCAAAATGAAAAAGTACTAACAGTTGATAAAACTAATGTAAAGATTAAAGCTGCAACTTTTTGTGTGCATGGAGATACTCCAAATGCATTAGAAATTTTAAAAGAATTAACTCAATTTTTAAAAAATCAAGAAATAAAAATTGCTTAATCAACTTACATATAAACCCTATGGGAATTCGGCAATTTTAATAGAATGGAAGCCAGAAATAAGTGAGGAAATTTTGTTGGATATTTTAAGTTATAAAACTAAGATTAAAGGCAAACTTGAATTACAAGATGTTATTATTGGATACAATTCTTTACTAATTGTATACCCTTTTCAATTAAAGGATTATCTATCAAAAGTTGAATTCTTAAAAGAACTTTATAGCAGTTCAGAATATCATATTAAGTTAGAAAGAAATCATTGGAATATTCCTGTGTGCTATGATGAACAATTTGGACTTGATTTAAGGGCTTTGTCAAAAGATAAAAAAATGTCAGTAGAAGAGGTAATTAAATTACATACTACTCCAACATATATGGTACATTTTATAGGGTTTTTACCAGGATTTTTATACCTAGGAGGAATGGATGCCAAGATTACAACACCAAGAAAAGCAACACCAAGATTGCAAGTGCCTAAAGGAGCAGTTGGAATAGGTGGTTCACAAACAGGTATTTATCCTAATGAAAGTGCTGGAGGTTGGAATTTGATTGGGAATTCACCTATTTCATTTTTTGATATAGATAAAACAAAGCCATGTTTTGTTAATATTGGAGACAAAATTTCATTCAAACAGATTTCTTTAGAAGAGCATAGTTATATAAATGAACAAGTGTTTAAAGGAATTTATCAAATAGAGAAGAAAATATGATGACCGTTTTACAGTCTGGAATTTATACTTCAATCCAAGATTTGGGTAGAGTAGGTTATGCTCATTACGGAGTGCCAATTTCTGGAGCAATGGATTCATATGCTGTTAAAATTGGAAATCAGCTATTGCAAAACCCTCATAATGCTTCTGTATTAGAAATTACTTTTGGAGCCTGTGTTTTACAAGTTGATGAAGATGTAACTCTTTGTGTTACTGGTGCAAATTATAATTTTACTGTAAACGGAATGGAAACTGAAATGTATACTGTTTTTAAAGTACAACGAGGAGCCAAACTTAAGTTTGCTAATAAAAATTATGGAGCCAGAACTTATGTTTGTGTAGCTGGAGGCTTTGCTTCTGAAAGAGTATTAAATAGTCAGAGTTATTATAAAGGAATTACTAAGACTTCTCGTTTGCAAAAAGGAATGAAGTTATTGTTGAATACTACTCAAGAAATAAGAAAACTTACTTATGCTAAGGTAAAGGTGAATAAAGATTATTTTTTTAACGCTACTATTTTGTGTAAAAAAGGCCCCGAGTTTGAGCTATTACCACTTCAGCAACAAAAAGAATTATTGACTAAAAACTTTAGTGTTTCTAAAGAACATAATAGAATGGGAGTTCGTTTAGAAGAACTTATTGAGAATAATTTACAATCAATATTAACCTCTGGAGTTTTGCCAGGAACAGTGCAGTTAACCCCTTCAGGTAAACTGATTGTATTGATGAGAGATTGCCAGATAACCGGAGGTTATCCAAGAGTTTTACAACTCACAGAAGACGGAATCAATACCTTATCTCAAAAGTCATCTGGAGATAAGATTCGATTTAGTTTGATTTGATAATTTTCTTTTTAAAAGTTCCTTTTTCAGTAACTACTTGTAGTATATAAGTACCATTAACTAAGTTTTTTGTGTTGATTTTAGTCTTGTTAGATTCAATTATCAGTCTCCCAGTAATATCAAATAGCGATACTTTTTTGATAGGAGTAATTGATTCTATAGTTAATGCATTACGAGTTGGATTTGGGTAAACTTGTATTTTTGAGGTTAAGTTTTGATGTATGTCCACAGATAGGGTATTAGTAACATCTCTAATTTTAAATTCGTCAAACCAAAGATCAACAGTTTCTCCAAATGGAATTGCTCCTAGTTCTGAGTGAATTGCAATTCTGGTTTCTACATCTGTCGTAGGATTAAACTGATAGGTGATTTTTTTAAAATAACTATTTGATTTTTGAGGATCTAGGTTGTGATCAGAAGTAATTTTACCTGATGAAACATTAGAAATTGATTGTAGATGTCCTAATAAAGGAGGATCTGGAACATAAACCAAACCTATAAATGCATGTCTGTAACCAGATTGGTGAACAGCATGGTGAATTTGTAAACTAACTTCATATTTTCTGTTCGCTAAAAATCGAAACTTTGGAGAAGTTAAATTGTAAAATAGTTGGCTTTTGACTTGTTTGCCGTAATCAGATGACATTTTTATAGAAGACTGATTGCTATCAGTTTCTGCATAGATTTCATCTGTAACTTTAAAACTTAAAATCCCTTCTGGGAACAAATCTGTCATTTGCCAACTATCTAAGGCTTCTTTTCCAAATGATTGTGTATATGGGTAGGTTGATATGATTTCTTGTACATTGATTGCTCCATACAATTTATGAGCGATGTCTATGGTGCTTTCTAGCCATTGATTTCCGTCCCACTGAACGGTTTTGTAATCTAAACGATGTACTGATCTTATTTTCACAGTTGGCGATGTTTCGTTTTTAGCAACTGCTACTATTGTAAACCAATAGTTTCCTGTAGTTAGTAAAATTGGGTTTTGTAAAAAAAGGTCAACATTAACGGTATTTGCATCAATAATTTCTTGATTGCAATAATAATTATATGGATGAATTTCTTCTTCAAATACTATTGCATCAGGTATATTCGTGTTGTTGTCAGTTTTGTTAGAATATACTGTAATTTTAAAATGCTTGATATTGCTAACGTCTAGAGTTTCAAAGCTAAGATTGATTCCGTTGATTCTATAATTTTCTGTGCTTACCTTTATTGGAGAACCATAATAATTTTCTGTTTTTGCAGAGGTGATAGATGCATCAACATAATCATTAAAAGTATAACTTTCATTAGTCTGAATGGTTTTAAAAGCATTGCTTTCTTGTGCTTTAGAATAGTAAGATATTAGACAAATAAAGAATAAAAGATAGCGCATAATTCAGTACTTTTACAGATAAATATAATTGTAATTTATTAAATTAGCCCTAAAGAGCTAAAATGTTAAAAACAAAGGATAAAATAGTACAACAAGCAATTCAACAATTTAATCAAGAGGGGATTGCATCTGTATCTTTAAAGGCAATCGCAAAAGAGTTGAATATTAGTGATGGTAATTTGCGTTATCATTATAAAACAAAAGAAGATTTGGTGATAGCAGTGTTAGAAGCAATGAAGAAAGACTTGTTTTTAATGAAGCAAAGTTTTTCTAGCAAAGAGCAATTGCCCAATAAAGATTTTTTTCATCACTTTTTTAAAGGTTCGTATCAAATAATTTTTACTTATCGATGTGTGTATTTAGATCAAGTATGGTTGTATCATCACATGAAAAATTATACAAAAATTTTTAGTGCATATGTAAATGAATGGAGGCAAGATTTTTTAGAAACCTTTAAAATAATGAGAGAAATTGGTGTACTTTCTGCTAACTATTCTGATGAGCAATATAAAATGTTATTTGAGCAGTTGTATATCTATAGTAATAGTTGGATACTTTATTATGAGCAACAAACAGAAAAGGAAATTGCTTATTATGTAGCAATTTGTATGAGTATTTTAGCACCGTATTGGAATACTACAAACTAAAAAAAGCAACTCGAAGAGTTGCTTTTTTTAGTTTTAAATTCATAAAGAATTAATTTGTATGCTTAACTTCTTTGCGAATTACTTTTTTCATTTTTTGTTCAATATGAATACCTTCTTGCTTTTCAGTTAAAGCATTTATTTGAGCTTGAACTTCAGCTTTTGTTCCTTTAAATTCTTTGATAATTTCTTTTTTCTCACCATTAATTTCAGAAATTATTTTAACAGCAGCAACTACTTGACCGTTATCTGCATTTTTCATTTCTATTTTCACTTTTTTAGAAACTTCTTTGTGGGTAGTAGTATCGTTATCAACTATAACTTCTACAAGAGTGTTTTCTGCATGTTTTTCATCAGAAATATGTCCACCTAAAATAGGAGCTACAACTAATCCGATTAAACAAGTTAATTTAATTAAGATATTCATAGAAGGACCAGAAGTATCTTTAAATGGATCTCCAACAGTATCTCCTGTAACGGCAGCCTTATGTGCATCTGAACCTTTGTAAGTCATTTCTCCATTAATTTCTACACCTGCTTCAAAAGATTTTTTAGCGTTGTCCCAAGCTCCACCAGCATTGTTTTGGAAGATGGCCCATAATACACCACTAACAGTTACTCCGGCCATATAACCACCAAGCATTTCTGCAATCGCAATATTGCTCATTCCAAATAACATTGGAACAAAAGCGATGATTAAAGGGAACCCAATTGTTAATAATCCTGGCAACATCATTTCTTTTAAAGATGCTTGAGTAGAGATTGCAACACATTTATCGTATTCTGGTTTTCCAGTTCCTTCCATAATTCCAGGAATCATTTTAAACTGCCTACGTACTTCATGTACCATTTCCATAGCTGCTTTTCCTACGGCATTCATTGCTAAAGCAGAAAATACTACAGGAACCATACCTCCAACGAATAACATCGCTAATACAGGAGCTTTAAAAATGTTAATTCCATCAATACCTGTAAAAGTAACATAGGCAGCAAATAAAGCTAAAGATGTTAATGCAGCAGAAGCAATTGCAAAACCTTTACCAGTTGCTGCAGTTGTATTTCCAACGGAATCTAAAATGTCAGTACGTTCTCTAACAATAGGGTCTTGTTCACTCATTTCTGCAATACCTCCAGCATTGTCAGAAATTGGACCAAAAGCATCAATAGCTAATTGCATAGCAGTTGTAGCCATCATTGCAGAAGCCGCTAATGCAACTCCATAAAAACCAGCAAAAGCATAAGAAGCCCAAATTGCCAAAGCAAATAATAATACAGAAGAAAAAGTAGAAATCATTCCTGTAGCTAAACCAGCAATAATATTTGTTCCAGCACCAGTACTAGATTGTTGTACAATTTTTAAGATAGGTTTTTTACCTAAACCAGTATAATATTCAGTAATTGAAGAGATAAAAGCTCCTACAATTAATCCAACCAAAGTTGCATAAAATACGCTCATTCTAGAAACTTCTTGTAGTCCTTCTCCGAAGAACTCCATATTCATAGTTTCTGGTAACATATAGTAACACAAACCAAAACAAGATAGCGCTACTAATATAATTGATGTCCAGTTTCCAATATTTAATGCACCCATTACTTGGTCTTCTTTGGCATCATTACTTTTAATTTTTACTAACATGGTACCAATTACAGAAATAATAATTCCAGCACCAGCAATTGCCATAGGTAATAAGATTGGGCCTATTCCTCCAAAAGCATCATCAATGCTTCCTCCCATATCTTTAATTACATAGTTTCCTAATACCATAGCAGCTAAAACTGTTGCTACATAAGAACCAAATAAGTCGGCTCCCATACCAGCAACATCACCAACATTATCACCAACATTATCTGCAATCGTTGCAGGGTTTCTTGGATCATCTTCTGGAATACCAGCTTCTACTTTACCAACTAAATCAGCACCAACATCAGCAGCTTTTGTATAAATACCACCACCAACTCTTGCAAATAAAGCAATAGATTCAGCTCCTAAAGAGAATCCTGCTAGTGTTTCTAAAACGATGGTCATATCTGCTGTAGAAGTCCAAGCACCGTCCATAAAGAAGTGGAAGAAAATGATAAAGAATGCTGTTAAACCTAATACGGCTAATCCGGCAACACCTAACCCCATTACTGTACCACCTCCAAAAGATATTTTTAATGCATTTGGTAAACTAGTACGAGCAGCTTGTGTAGTTCTAACATTTGTTTTTGTAGCGATTTTCATTCCAATATTTCCTGCGAAGGCAGAAAAAATAGCTCCGAAAATAAATGCAATTACAATTAACCAATGTGTTGTTGGTACAATAAAAGAAACAATGGCCAATAAAATACTTACAATAACAACAAAAATTGCTAAGAGCCTATATTCTGCATTTAAAAAAGCCAGCGCTCCTTCATAAATGTGGTCAGAAATTTCTTTCATTTTACCATCACCTGCATCTTGTTTCATTACCCAAGATTTTTTTGCTAGCATATATACTAGGCCTAACACTGCCAAAATTATTGGCATATAAATCATCATTGATTCCATATTTTATTGTTTAGATTAGTTTTTAAAGATCGTAAATATAACAAAATCAATGAGAAAGAAAAAGCCCTATAATTTGCATTATAAGGCTTTTTAAAAATTAGGTGCTATTTAACAAGATAAATTTAGTTGAACTAACTTATAAAGTAAGTTGGTTTCGACTAATTAAATTGTAAAATCTCCGTTAGTTTTATGTTCACTATTTTGGTAGCGTTCTATACATTTATCTAAGATTTCGTATGCTTCATCAGCATCTCCCCAACCACCAACATCAACTTTTTTCTTTTCTAAATCTTTATATACTTGGAAGAAGTGTGTGATTTCTTCTTTACGGTGAGGATTTAAGTCTGTAATATCGTTGTATTTATTCCAAATAGGATCAGAAACTGGAATACAAACAATTTTTTCATCTGGTCCTTTTTCATCAGCCATATGGAAAACTCCAATTGGTTTTACTTCCATAACACACATTGGAAATGTAGGTTCTGTACCTAAAACTAATACATCTAATGGGTCTCCATCTAAAGCTAAAGTTTCTGGAATAAAACCATAGTCTCCTGGGTACATCATTGATGAAAATAACATTCTGTCGAAACGAATTTTACCTAAGTCAAAATCGTATTCATATTTATTTCTGCTTCCTTTTGGTATTTCAATTAAAACATCTACTGTTTTTCTTTCTTTTGCAGTCATTTCTTTAATTTTTATTCGGACGACAAAAGTAGTGATATTTTAGGCTTTTGAGCCTATGTTTTTAGGTTATTTTTTAGTTAAAAATTTAAGCCAGTAGTAAATGTTATTCCAGATTTTCTTGCATTAGGAATATTTAGATAATTTCCTCTAAAATTAAAGTCAATTTGTAGTATTTTAAAAATATTTCCAATTCCAAAACTATACTCGTAATATGGTGTTTTTGAGGGGGTTCTGAAAGTTGTTTGAGATGGATGATTGGTGCTGTTCAAATCAATATTTCCTTGCGACAAATTTCCAATTACAGATTTGAACCCAACAATCGCTCTTAAATTTAATTTTCTCAGCAACGGAATCCTAGAAAAAATTCGCCCATTAAAATTATGTTGCATGTGAAATGAGGCATAAGTATCAGTTACAAATTCATAAAAATCCAATTGATTAAATGTGTTGTAATAAGAAAAATAAGATTGATTACCTGGTACAGGATTTAGTAATGCTAAAGGAACATTTCCAAATGTTTTTCCTAATTGAATTGAAGTTTTCATTTTTCCAAAACCGCCAATAAACCAAGGTTGAGAGTACGAAAAGTGAAGCTTAGAATAATTAAAATCGCTATTTAGAAAACCTTTAATACCTTTTGTATATTGCAAGGTAATATTACGTAGTCTATCTGCATTGGTATGTGTTTCTACTCCGTGTCCAAGAACTTTTCTACCTGGATAATACGTTGTGGTAAAGATGCTTTCAAATTGATTTATGTTAGATGAAGTGCCATGAATAGCTTCTGGGTCTTTATAATCTAAACTAAAATTAGGAGAAGCAGAGTGTAAAGACTTGTATGCTTGTGTAAAGTTTATCTCTAAGTTTTTTAGTGGTTCAGCTTGAAAGTTTACAATGGAGGTTTTTACTTTGGTAAGCTTGTCATTTCCTCCAATTCCAACTAATGATGATGAGCCATTACTTCTATTTAGAACAAATAAACTATTCATATTAGAACTCCCAATTTGTTCTATGTCTTCTTTTCTTCCAATAGAAAGAATGAATCTGTTTTTTTGATTAAGTAAAAACTTTGCTTGTAAGCCATATTTAAATTTTTGATCTTTAAAACCATAAGCTGTATAGCCTTCTACTCTCCAAGGGTCATTGTATTTAAAGAAGGTTCTTCCTCCAACTCTTATTCTAGTTCCTTCTACACTATTATGTCCCAATGTAGAAAATAATGGACCATAATCGATATGTAATGGTTTAATTTCGAAGTAACCAGAAGCTAATGCAGCAGTTATGTTGTATATTTTTTTAAATTTTTTAGTGTTTTTTAAAGTATCTATCATGGTATAGACAGAGGCTTCATCTTTGTTTAGTTTTTCTAACCGATTTTGTTCCCAAAAAGCAGCATTTTGGTTATAAGCTTGACTATTATCTTTGTATCGATCTTCTTTATAAAACGCTTCCTCTTTTTTAATGTTAAATTCATAGTTATTATAAAGAGTGGTTCGTTTTCCATATACTCCTTTAGAATTTTTCTTTTTATTTAAAGCAAAATCAGATAAAAAATAATCTCTTTTTAATAGAAAAACGGAATCATTAACTATGTCATATTCTTGCTCAATATAAATGTCTTTTACCCAATTAATATTTGCATTTTTGGCAACTTTCATATTGATTTCTTTCACAGCAAAAGTGGTGTCATTTACCCAGAAATCACCAGTAAAGGTTAGTTCATTTTTTCTTCGAGGATAATAAATAATATTGTAACACCATTTATTGTTGATGTAAGTACTATCAGCTAAATAATAATTGTAATTAGAAACCCCGGTTTCAGATAAAGGGCTGACAAAGCTTTTATAGAACAATTTTATATAGTTATCATAAATATTATAATCAGCATATAAGTCATCAATAAAATTTAATACTCCTTGATTGTTATTTAAAGCAGTGTTTTTATTCCCTTTTAAAATTTCTTTTTCTTTTTTTAGGATGTTATCACCGTATACATCAGAAACAGATTCATTTAAAAAAATAGGTAAATATGTTTTTCCCGTAATGGCAGATGTGTCAACATTGTTAAAAACAAATTCTACACCTTTAAAAAGTTTTTTCTTTTTAAATTTTTCATCTATCGAATTTAGGTCAAATTCAATCTTTTGATATTTTCTGTATTTATATTGCTTAAACTTTTTGAGTCCGTTTACTTTTTTTCGTTTCCATATTTTTTGTAGAATAGCAATTGCAGGATTGTTCTTTTTGGGTTGTTTCCCAGTAACAATGATTACTTCTTTTAAAACATTTGAGCTCTCTTTTAAGTTAAAAACTAAATTTGAGTAACTTTTTTTTACAATTTTAAACTCAATAGTTTCGTAACCAATAAATGAAATCTCTAAGAATTTAGGATTGGATTTAGTTTCTAATTCAAACTCTCCAAAATCATTAGTTGAAGTACCTATATAAGTATCTTTAAAATATACATTAACAAAAGGTAAAGGCTTGTTGTCTTTGTCTACTACTTTCCCTTTAATTTTTACTTGTGCAGTAATTAAGGTTGAAAAAAGCAATAATATCAAAAATCCAATTTTTCTAAACATATTCGGCATATATCAGCAAGGGGCAAAAATTAGTATTAATGTTTAGCTATAAAAATCTTATAGATGAACTATGGTTTTTTATAGACTAAAACGGTAATTATTTAACGAAGTTTGGTAGGGTTGAATGAAGCAAACGTTATGTATTTGATTCTAGTATTTTGTCTTTAATTTTTTAATTATTAAAGTTTAGAGCTAAGAAAATCCCTTCCAACATTAAGATTGAAAGGGATTTGTATAAATTTATGTAAAATTTCTAATCTAGATTAGATGTACATTACTTCTTTTACTGCTTTAACAACATCATTATGGTTTGGTAACCAGGCTTCTAATAAAACAGGAGAATAAGGAGCAGGAGTATCTGCAGTAGTAATTCTCTTAATTGGAGCATCTAAATAATCAAAAGCTTGATCTTGAACTCTAAATGTAATTTCTGAAGCTACACTTGCAAATGGCCAAGCTTCTTCTAAAATTACCAAACGATTTGTTTTTCTAACAGATTCTAAGATTGTATTATGATCCATTGGACGAACAGTTCTTAAATCGATAATTTCACAAGAAATATTTTCTTTAGCCAATTCGTCTGCAGCTTTATAGGCTTCTTTAATAATCTTACCAAAAGAAACAATAGTTACATCACTACCTTCTCTTTTAATATCAGCAACTCCAATTGGTAATACATATTCACCTTCTGGAATTTCCATTTTGTCACCATACATTTGTTCAGATTCCATAAAAATAACTGGATCATCATCTCTAATTGCTGCTTTTAATAAACCTTTAGCATCATATGGATTAGAAGGTACAATTACTTTTAATCCTGGAGTGTTTGCAAACCAGTTTTCAAAAGCTTGTGAGTGTGTTGCAGCTAATTGCCCTGCAGAAGCTGTTGGACCTCTAAATACAATTGGACAATTAAATTGTCCTCCAGACATTTGTCTTATTTTGGCTGCATTATTTATAATCTGATCAATTCCAACTAAAGAAAAGTTGAAGGTCATATACTCAACAATAGGTCTGTTTCCATTCATGGCAGAACCAACTGCTATTCCTCCAAATCCTAATTCGGCAATAGGAGCATCAATAACTCTCTTAGCACCAAACTCATCTAACATTCCTTTAGATGCTTTATAAGCACCGTTGTATTCTGCTACTTCTTCACCAATTAAATAAATGCTTTCATCTCTGCGCATTTCTTCGCTCATGGCTTCACAAATAGCTTCTCTAAATTGTACAGTTTTCATATTTAAATTTACTCTCTTAAACGAACTGCGAAAGTAAGAAAAATTTAAGAAAATTAAAGCGTATTTTTTTGTAAAATCCAAACATCTTGTTGTGGTTTATGGTTTTTAATCGAGCCAGCAATATGTTCTAGCACATCAAAACCATAAGTTTTACATAACTGCTTAAAAAAGGTTGGAGGTTGATAAGAAGCATATAATCTATTGCCTTCTTTTTTAAATGTATGCTCTATAAGAAGTCCTGCATCGAATTTCTTTTGTTCTTTTTTAGTTAGTTTATTTCGGAAACATTTTCCGTGAGTTGTTAAAATAATAATACCACTTTTTTTAGTTACTCGATGTAATTCTTTGAACCAAAGCTGATGCATTTTTTCTGATAAATGAGTAAAAATGGAGATGCCGTAAATAGCATCAAAAAAGTTTTCTTCAAATTGTAAAGGTGGAGAAAGTAGATTTTCTTTAATGGTTACATTTTCAATATGTTGTTTGCACCAATTCGTGTACTCTTTATTGTAGTCTGTTCCAAAAACTTTATTGGTTTTATTGATGATATTTGGTAAATGTCTTAAAACTCTTCCTGATCCACATCCCCAATCCAAGATATTTTTATGAGAAAAATCCATATATTTTTGAAAGTGATTGATAATCCAGTTTGCAGTTTCTTTTCCTCCGAAGTATACCTTATGATAGTCTAAATTAAATGTTTCATACATAAAATAATCATTAGGCATTTTGATTGTAGGATATTTTTTTAAGAAAATAGTATTCTTTTTTTTATTTTTAAATTTAATCCTATAGAAGTTTATTTTTTCAAATAAATTGAGTAGAGATAATTTGGAAATGGCTTTTTTTATAAGTACTTTCATAGGAAAATAATTTTAACGCAATCTAAAGAAAAATGTTATGAAAAAAGAAAATCTACTACTTGTTTTTACAATTATTATTGTCAATATGGGATTTTCCCAAACTTATTTTAATACTACAGCCAGTAGTGTAAATTCATCTAATAATATTACCCATTTTGGTTCGCTTTCTCTTGGTACAATATATAATGCTTCAGCTGCTGGTGAAGGGAGGTTGATTGAACTGTATAAGCCTTCGGGACATATTTCAATGCGAATAGGTAATGGTTTTGGTAAATTATCTTTTGCTATTGCTGGGGCAAATGGAGCGTTTTTTCCAACAGCAAGTACAGGGAATATTATTATAAGAAAACAGGCTACCAATAAGGTTATTTTTTCTTTAAATAATACAACAGGTGATGGAAATCATTCATTTGTTTTTGGAGATGATGTAAATAGGAACACTTTAACTATTTTAAATAATGGTAGAGTAGGTATTGGAACTTCTTCACCTGATAATGAACTAGCAGTTAAAGGAACTATTCATGCACAAAAAGTAAAAGTAGATTTAAATGGATGGTCAGATTTTGTCTTTAATAAAACATATAAACTTCCAACGCTACAAGAAGTTGAAAGACATATCAAAGAGAAAGGACATTTAAAAGACATTCCAAGTGAAAAAGAAGTTGTTAAAAATGGAATTGATTTAGGAGAAATGAATGCAAAACTTTTACAAAAAATAGAAGAGTTAATGTTGTATACAATTCAACAACAAAAACAAATTGAAAATCTTCAAAAAGAGATAAAGAAACTGAGAAAAAGAAATTAAAAAAAAGCTATGAATTATGAAAAAAATAATTTTACCATTGTGTCTGTTTTTCTGTATACATGGTTTTTCACAAAAAAGTATTGAAGAAGATCTAGATGAAAAAAATGAAAATACTACTCAGCAATTTTCTTTTTATGTTAGAATACCTAATATAAATAATTTGCCAAATGTATTGTCAAAGTCAAATAATAGAGTTTACTTACATCATAAAAATGCTCAAATACAAACTGTTTTTAATAAATATCATATAAGTGAATTTATACAAGCTTTTCCAACAGCAAAAACACATTCCTTAAAAGAAACTTATTTGATAAAATCAAATAGCATCCAATTAATGGATGAATTAAGAAATAGATTTCCTCAAGTTTATACTTTTGCAGAAAGAACATATGAGAATGTAGAGTTATTAGCAGAGCCAATAATTCCAATATTTTTTACACCTAATGATTATGGCTTAGAAGTTGTACAAACTAATTTAGATTTAATAAATGGAAAATTAGCATGGGATTATACTACTGGTAGTTCGAGTGTGGTATTAGGTATTGTTGATACTGAATTTAATGTTAATCATATTGAACTTGCAGGGACGATATCTTTTTCTGGGATAAATAGTACATTTGAACCTCATGGAACTGGAGTTGCTTCTATTATGGCAGGAAATACAAATAATGGTATTGGTTTATCTTCAATAGGTTATAATTGTTTTATAAATGCTTATGCTACTCATAGCATTGGAAATTTCACAAATAATTTAAATCAAATGCTTTTAATGTCTCAATCAAATATTGAGGTAATAAATGGTAGTTGGGGACAATCTAATTATTTTGTTCAAACACATAAGAATCTTGTTGATGAAATTTATAGTAATGGAACAGTTTTAATTTTTGCAGCAGGTAATACTCCTAATAATACTACAAATTTTTATCCAGCTGCATATGACAATGTCATTTCAGTTACATCAATACACCATAAAGATTTTATGCAACCAGCCTATGACAATAGTGGGAATTTTATAGGTAATGTTTTAAGAAAAAAAGATACTCACGACAGTTCATGGGTTTGGCAACAAAAAAAAGATGGAAGTCATAATCATACTTATAGTGTCGATATTGCAGCACCAGGTTATGATGTGCCAATATTAGGAGCATTTGGAGTTGGTTATGGTACATCTAATGGAACTTCAAATGCAGCACCTCAAGTAACTGGAACAATTGGTTTAATGAAATCTGTAAATAATAGCTTATCAGTAGAAGAAATCGTAAGCATTTTAAAAATTACTTCTGCTAATATTTACCAAATCCCTGAAAATGCTAATTACATTGATAAATTAGGTGCTGGTAGGTTAGATGCAGGAAAAGCAGTTGAAATGGCTTATAAAATGGCACAACCCCAAGATTCTATCATTATTAGTGATAGAGATTTTTATAGAGATTGGACTTTTGTACTAAAAAACGCTCCTTATGGAATTAAAATAGATAATGAAATATTTAGAGATTCAATAAAAGTAGATTTTACTGCTAGAAATTTTATTGAATTAGAAAATACTGTTTTAGAGCCTAATAGTTTTGGTTATACAAGTTTGTCAATTGATCCTTCGGCTCCATTACCTACGGTTTTAAATAACAATTCTACAAATGTTTTAGCAAGTAATCAATCAAATAATAATAATTTACTTGGTGATAGTGAATTTATATTTAGTCACTATCTAGTTGATAATGAGAAAGAGGAGGTTAATTTATCTTCTAATGAATCTATTCCAACTATAAAAATAAATTTAAATAAAGAGAAAAAAGTATTAGAGACAGTAGTAAGTGCATTCTGTAATGGTACTTCGGTTGTTTATAAAGACAAAGGAGAATTCTTAGAAGTTATTAGTAGAGGAACTACAACTTTAAGCCAATGTAGTAATGATGATAACCGTTTTTTTAAAATAGTTTCTGGTAATGTATATATGCAAAACCCTGCACAAAAAGTATACTATTCTTTAACATCAGATAACAAGGGGCTTTGGTTATGGGTAGATGTAAATGAGAAGCTATATTTTACAAGAGAAACTTTAAGTTTAGAAGAACAATTATTAAGTAATTTAATTACTGTTTACCCCAACCCGTCTTCTAATTTTATTAATATAGATTCAGGTAATATCAGTTTAAAAATGATTTCAATTATTGATGGAAAAGGGAATGTTTTAATAAAAAGACGGCACAATTTAAATAATATAGACGTATCGAAACTTGCAAAAGGCTTATATTTTCTTAAAATGACTACTTCAAAAGTTACAATAACAAAAAAAATAGTAGTAGAATAAAAATTTACTATGCATGCATAGTAAATTGAAAAAAAAACCTTAAATTCGTAGCCATTAAACAATAAAAAATCTATCTAAATATAGAAATATGAAAATATTAGTTTGTATCAGTCATGTCCCTGATACCACTTCCAAAATTAATTTTACAGATAATGATGCAAAGTTTGATACAAACGGAGTACAATTTGTAATCAATCCTTACGATGAATTTAGTTTAACACGCGCTATGTGGTTTAAAGAAAAACAAGGAGCAACAGTGACTGTTGTGAATGTTGGTAATGCCACAACAGAACCTACATTACGTAAAGCATTAGCTATTGGAGCAGACAATGCAATTAGAGTAAATGCAGAAGCTACTGATGGGATTTTTGTTGCAAAACAATTAGCAGAAGTAGTAAAAAATGGTGGTTTTGATTTAGTATTAGCAGGAAGAGAATCTATTGATTATAATGGAGGAATGGTTCCTGGAATGTTAGCAGGATTATTAGATGCCAATTTTGTAAATGGTTGTACCGGATTAGAAATAGAAGGGTCTACAGCTACAGCAATTAGAGAAATTGACGGAGGTAACGAAACTGTATCTGCAGAATTGCCATTAGTGATTGCTGGTCAAAAAGGATTGGTAGAAGAAAAAGATTTAAGGATTCCGAATATGAGAGGAATTATGATGGCTAGAAAAAAGCCTTTAAATGTTGTTGAACCTGTAGATGCATCAGCAAATACATCAACAGCAACTTTTGAAAAACCTGCAGCAAAAGGAGCAGTAAAATTAATAGACGCTGATAATGTAGATGAGTTAATTAACTTATTACATAACGAAGCAAAAGTAATCTAATCAAAAAAAATAATACAAAATACGCTAGTTCAATATGCTAGTACATTTTTGTTATAAGATAAAAATCTAAAAAAATATGTCAGTTTTAGTTTTTGCCGATGCGTCGGAAGGAAAATTTAAAAAGTCTGCTTTTGAACTTGTTTCATATGGGAAAAAAGTAGCAGAACAATTAGGTTCTAATATGGTTGCTGTAACTATTAATGTTGCAGATGTATCAGAATTAAATAATTACGGAGCAGAAAAAGTAATTACTGTTTCTAATGATAATCTATCAACTTTTAATGCAAAAGGATATGCGGCTGTAATAGCTCAAGTAGCGAAGGCACAAAATGCAAGTGTGGTTGTGGTTGATTCTAGTGTTGATGGAATGTATTTAGCGCCATTATTAGCGATAAATTTAGAAGCAGGATACGCTTCTAATGTTGTAGCTTTGCCAAGTTCTACAAGTCCGTTTACTGTAAAAAGAAAAGCTTTTTCTAATAAAGCATTTAACAATACAGTAATTACAACAGATGTTAAAGTTATTGGTTTGGCAAAGAACTCATTTGGAGTGTATGAAAATCAAGTTGCTGGTAGTACAGAAAGCTTTGATGCTACTATTGTTGATGGAGATTTAGGAGTAAAATCTGTAAGTGTAGATAAAGCAACAGGAAAAGTAACTATTGCTGATGCCGATATTGTTGTTTCTGCAGGAAGAGGTTTAAAAGGACCAGAAAACTGGGGAATGGTAGAAGAATTAGCAGAGGTTTTAGGTGCTGCAACAGCATGTTCTAAACCTGTTTCTGATTTAGGTTGGAGACCTCATGCAGAACATGTTGGACAAACAGGAAAACCTGTAGCGTCTAATTTATATATAGCAATTGGTATTTCGGGAGCAATTCAGCATTTAGCAGGAATTAATGCTTCTAAAGTAAAAGTTGTAATTAATACAGATGCTGAAGCTCCATTCTTTAAAGCTGCAGATTATGGTATTGTAGGAGATGCTTTTGAGGTAGTTCCACAATTAATCGAAAAGTTAAAAGCATTTAAAGGAGCATAATTGTTTGCATTTAAAAATGTGGCAATTAGCTAATTATGAGTGATTTCGATTTTCTTTTTTAAAGAAAATAAAAAACGACTCATATTTTTTAGTAAATTGTGCCCGTAAAAAAGGCTGTCTATTTAGTAGGTGTTTTGCCAAGTAGACAGCTTTTTTGTTTTTATGATGATTGAGATACAATGAGTTTAATAAAACTAACAATTAAAGGAATTTCTTACAGCCAAACTCAAAGCGGTGCCTATGCACTTGTGCTAAGTGAAATAGAAGGAAATAGAACTTTGCCTATTATTATTGGTGCCTTTGAAGCGCAGTCTATAGCGATAGCTTTAGAAAAAGAAATTAGACCCCCGAGACCCCTAACTCATGATCTGTTTAAAACCTTTGCAGATAGATATGCAATCCATATCAAACAAGTAATTATTCATAAATTGGTAGATGGTGTCTTTTTTTCTAGCTTAATTTCTGAAAGAAATGGAGTAGAAGAAGTTATTGATACGAGAACCTCAGATGCCATTGCCTTGGCAGTGAGATTTAATGCGCCAATTTATACTTACGAAACGATTTTAGATAAAGCCGGAATATATTTAAAAGTTGAAGAGGAAGAGCTTTCAGAAGAGGAAGAAGAGCTTGAAACGGATGATATTGTAGCAGAATTAATTGCAGATACACCAGAAAATGTATTCGAAGGAAAATCACTTAAAGAACTATATCAAGAATTAGATGCTGCTGTCGCAAATGAAAATTATGAATTAGCAGCAAGAATTAGAGACGAAATTAGCAAACGCTCTAAGTAATAATTAAATCCTAAACATGAAAAAAATATTAATTATCATTTTCTGTTTTATTTCTGTGTCTATGTTTCCGCAAGGAACAACAGAAGTGGCAACAGAAATTATCCCGAGTGGTGGTGTAACTTTTACTAGTATTTGGAAAGGAGTACTAGGAATGATAACGCTTATCGCTTTAGCTTTTCTTTTTTCGAGTAATAAAAAAGCAATTGATTGGAAAACCGTTGGAATAGGATTGACATTCCAGTTGTTGATAGCAGTTGGAGTTTTAAAAGTAGGGTTTGTACAGAAATCTTTTGAATTTGTTGGAGGTTTGTTTGTAAAAGTACTAGACTTTACAAGGGCTGGTAGTAAGTTTCTCTTTGAAGGGTTAGTAGTAGACATGGATACTTTTGGATTTATATTTGCTTTTCAAGTACTGCCAACGATTATCTTTTTCTCTGCCTTAACTTCTGTCTTGTTTTATCTTGGAATTATTCAATGGATTGTAAAAGGATTTGGCCTTGTACTAACTAAAATATTAAGAATTTCTGGAGCTGAAAGTTTGTCAGTTGCCGGAAATATTTTCTTAGGACAAACCGAAGCACCATTACTGATCAAAGCTTATTTAGAAAAGATGAATAAGTCTGAAATGTTGTTGGTAATGATTGGAGGTATGGCTACTGTAGCAGGTGCGGTATTGGCAGCATACATTGGCTTTTTAGGAGGAGATGACCCTGTATTGAGATTAAAATATGCAAAACATTTATTAGCAGCTTCTGTAATGGCTGCTCCAGGAGCTATTGTGATTTCAAAAATTTTATATCCTCAAACCGAAAATGTTAATACAGATGTACATGTTTCTACTGATAAAATTGGATCAAATATTTTAGATGCTATTGCAAACGGTACAACTGAAGGATTGCGTTTAGCAGTAAATGTAGGAGCAATGTTATTGGTTTTTGTAGCTTTTATTGCCATGGTAAATTATGGTTTCTTAAAAGTAGGTTCTTTAGGAGGAATCAACGAATGGATCGCCATGAATACACCTTATAAAAACTTGTCTTTAGAATTTATTTTAGGATATGTTTTTGCACCTTTAATGTGGTTAATTGGAGTTGCTTCAGAAGATATGGCATTAATGGGACAGCTCTTAGGAATTAAATTAGCAGCTAGTGAATTTGTCGGATATATACAGTTAGCTGAGTTAAAAAATGTAGCAAGTTCTGTACACTTAACTTATAATAAATCGATTATTATGGCAACGTATATGTTGTGTGGTTTTGCAAATTTTGCTTCTATCGGAATTCAAATTGGAGGTATTGGTTCTTTAGCTCCAGGGCAGCGTAAAACCTTGTCGGAATTTGGTATGAAAGCACTAATTGGAGGTACAATTGCTTCTTTAATGTCTGCTACTATTGCCGGAATGATTATCGGATAATGAGTTATTAAAAAGAGTTGATAACTTTATAATATTATTACAAGCTTCTGTCTTTTAAGATGGGAGCTTTTTTTTATTTTAGTTACCCATAATTCTATACATAAAATGAAACAATATTTAGATTTAGTAAAGCACGTAATTGAGAACGGAAACGAAAAAGGAGATCGAACAGGAACGGGAACAAAAAGTGTTTTTGGACACCAAATGCGATTCGATTTAAGTGAAGGATTTCCTATGGTTACGACTAAAAAATTACATCTTAAATCTATTATTTATGAGCTTTTATGGTTTATTAATGGAGATACAAATATTAAATATTTACAAGAGAATGGTGTTAGAATTTGGAATGAATGGGCAGATGAAAATGGAGATTTAGGACCAGTTTATGGGCATCAATGGAGGAATTGGAATAGCGATGATATTGATCAATTAAAAGAAGTAATTCATACATTAAAAACGAATCCAAATAGTAGAAGAATGTTGGTTTCTGCTTGGAATCCAAGTGTGCTTCCAGATACTTCGGTATCATTTTCAGAAAATGTAGCAAACGGCAAAGCAGCATTGCCTCCTTGTCATGCATTTTTTCAGTTTTATGTAGCCGATGGAAAACTATCTTGTCAATTGTATCAACGTAGCGCAGATATCTTTTTAGGAGTGCCTTTTAATATTGCTTCTTATGCTTTGTTTACTATGATGATGGCTCAGGTCTGTGGTTATGAAGCAGGAGAGTTTATCCATACTTTTGGAGATGCACATATTTATAACAATCATTTGGAACAATTAGAGTTGCAATTGTCTAGAGAGCCAAGAGCATTACCAACGATGAAAATAAATCCAAATGTGACTTCAATTTTTGATTTTAAATTCGAAGATTTTGAATTGGTAAATTACGATCCGCATCCTCATATTAAAGGAAAAGTGGCCATTTAATCGTAATAAAATAACCGTTTATTCATGAGTACAATTACAATTATCGCAGCAATTGCAGAGAATAATGCTTTAGGAAAAGACAATGATTTAATTTGGCATTTACCAGCCGACTTAAAACGTTTTAAAAAGGTAACATCTGGACATCATATTTTGATGGGAAGAAATACGTTTGAATCAATAGGAAAACCTTTGCCAAATAGAACTACGGTTATTATTACTAGAAATAAAAACTATAAAGCAGCTGGTTGTATTGTGGTTGACAGCATAGAAAAAGCAATTGAAGTGGCAAAAGATGACCCTGAAATTTTTATTATTGGAGGAGCGCAGATTTATAAACAAACCATGACGTCTGATTTGGTAGATCAGTTAGATATTACAAAAGTGCATCATTCTTTTGAAGCAGACGTTTTTTTTCCTGAAATAGATACTTCTGTATGGGAAGAAACATCAAGAGAAGATTTTAATGCAGATGAAAAAAATGCCTACAATTATAGTTTTATTAGCTATAAAAAGAAAGCTTAGTAGGTAAGTTTCATTTTATATTTTTGTTCAGCAAATTTAAAGTACCAGAATAATTTATAATTTACTTCTAATCCATAATCAACATCAGGTCTGTATTCAATAATATTTTCATAAATATCTGGATTGTATTCTTGAGGATTGTTTACTCTATTGTTCCAAATTGGTACAGAAATTCTATTTCTATTTTGTAGGTAAGAAAGAGAATAATAACTTTTTGGTCTCGCAACAGAGTTTAAGAAAACCGTAAATCCTGGGTCAATAATAATAATTTCATACTCTAATTTTTCATTAGAAATTACTACAGGTTCTTCTTTAATTTTGGTGTCATTTTTACTAGGATATGAACCACAACTAATCAAAATTATAGAAAGAAGATATAAATAAAAAGTGTATTTTAGATGTTTCATAATCAGAAGTTTTGATTAGTAAAGTTGCAAAAATTATTCCATTAAAGTATGGTACTTGTTAAATTTTAACAAGAATCATGTTTTTAATGAAAATGTTAAATGAATGAAAGTAAGATGTTTTTGGGTAAATGAAGACCCTTTGTACATAAAGTATCATGATAATGAATGGGGGAAACCTGTATACGATGATGCTACATTGTTTGAGTTTTTATTATTAGAATCTTTTCAAGCAGGGTTAAGTTGGATAACAATTCTAAAAAAGAGAGAAAACTTTAGAGAAGCATTTGATCAATTTGATTATAAAAAAATTGCTAAATACAATGAGAATAAGTTTAACGAATTAATACAAAACTCTGGAATTGTTAGAAATAAGCTTAAAGTAAAGGCTGCAATAACAAACGCTCAGTTGTTTCAAGAAATTCAAAAAGAATTCGGTTCTTTTTCTGCCTATATTTGGAACTATGTTGATGGGAAACCAATTATTAATAAATTTAAAACCAGAGAAGAAGTACCTGCTACCACAGCAATTTCAGATAAAATTTCTAAAGATTTAAAAAAACGAGGATTTAAATTTGTAGGATCTACCATTATTTATGCTTTTATGCAAGCTACAGGAATGGTAAATGATCATACTACAGATTGTTTCTGTTATTAATAATGATGAATTTTTCTTCAATTCCCAAAGCAGAATTAAAACAGATTATTAAAAGTTTTAATAGAAGAATTGGACTGCTTTTTCTCTTTGTAGTTGCCTTGTATTTTGATAGCGAAGACTTTGCCAATAAGTTTCAATACAATCAGTATTTTATCAATTTCTTTATGATAGTGGCTTTTCTTTTGCTCTATTATAGATCTGTAAAAAGAACAAGAGAACTTATGATTTATGGTGTTGTTATTGGTTTTATTGGGGAGTACTTTTTTTCTGTGTATTTAGGAATGTACACCTATAGATTAGAGAATGTGCCTTTGTATGTTCCTTTTGGACACGCCGCTGTGTACGCAAGAGTTTTTGCTTTTTCTAAAACCTCTGTGGTTCGAATACATCACCAAAAAATTGAGCGCTTTTTTTACATAATCATATCGCTTTTTGCTTTAGGATATTGGTACTTTTTTAACGATGTTTTTGGGTTGGTAATGACTTTAGGAGTATTTGCATTACTGTTGAAAAGACCAAAAGATAGAATGTACTTTTTAACCATGTATATTACTGTTGCGGTATTAGAAATTGGAGGTACTGCTTACGGAGCTTGGTATTGGCCAGATACAGCATTTGGCGTTTTTGATGTTTTGCCAAGTAACAATCCGCCTAGTGGAATTAGCTTGTTTTATTTTTTATTAGATATAGGTTGTTTTGTATTGTATACAACAAGACACAGAACTGCTTGGAAAAGAGTTAAAAATATTAGAAGAATTCAAAAAATGAGATCCAATGACTAAAAAAATTAAAGATCCAGGTTTTGGTTATAAAGCAAATCAAAATGCGAAAAATATTATTAATAAAGATGGTACTTCTAATGTAGTTCACATTAATAAGAAAAGAAGTTTAGATGATTTGTATTCCTATTTTATAGAGATTTCTTGGCCTAAATTTTTTCTGTTAATTTTATTAGTTTACACTTTTATCAATATAATTTTTGGGCTAATTTATACTTTAATTGGAATTGAAGAGATTACAAAAAGTACAGGACATTTTTTTTCAGACTTTTTAAATGGATTGTTTTTTAGCGCACAAACATTAACTACTGTTGGATATGGAGGCATAGCACCTCATGGAATAACCTCTAATATCATAGCAGCCTTAGAAGCGATGATCGGGCTCTTAGGTTTTTCTTTTATTACAGGACTTTTGTATGGGAGATTTTCTAAGCCCAAAGCAGCAATTAAGTTTAGTGAAAATATAATCCTAAGAGAATTTCAAGACAAAAGAGCTATCATGTTTCGTTTAATTAATAGTAGAAAAACGATTATGATAGAGCCAGAAATTAAAGTAACCTTATCTATCATAGATGAAAAAGAAGACGAGAGAAGATTTTATAAGTTAAAACTCCAAAGAAGTTCAATTATGTACTTACCTACAGTTTGGACAATAGTACATATTATTGATGAAGAGAGCCCTCTTTTTTCTCTTTCTAATGAAGAGATAAAAGCATTAAATGCAGAATTATACATGTTACTTCAATATCATGAAGAATCTTTTGCTCAAGATGTCTATCAAATATATTCGTATAGTTTTTCTGATTTAGAAGTTGGCGTAAAGTTTACACCTTCTTATGGGTTTAATGAAGAAGGGTTTACAGTCTTAGATCACGATAAGTTAAGTGAGGTAGAAAAAATGTAATATTACATTTTACTATAAATACGTATAGCACTAAAGATTGTTACAGCTACGATTAGCCAAATAGCCACTTTTAAAGCTGTATTCTTATAATATTTTTTGTGGTTTTTAATGTCTTTTCGATAACTCCAAATCATTAAAGAAACAAATGCGACAACAAAAAATCCAGCAAAAATTAATTGACCTTTGGTAAACATAAAATTGTATTTTGTGCAAAAATACAAATTAAAATAAAACGATAATTATATATATTTAACCAAGAATTATAAACTCATTATTCATGAAAAAAAGAATCGCAGCAGTACACGAATTTCATACAGCATTTAAACTCGGAATTAAAGAAAAACCAACAGCAAATATTGGAGAAGATAGAAATATGTTGCGTTTTAATTTGATGAAAGAAGAGAACGAAGAGTATTTAGAAGCTGCTCAAAATAATGATCTGGTAGAGGTTGCAGATGCTTTGGGAGATATGTTATATATCTTATGTGGTACAATTATAGAACACGGAATGCAAGATAAGATTGAAGAAGTGTTTAACGAAATTCAACGTTCTAATATGAGTAAACTTGGAGAAGACGGAAAACCAATTTATAGAGAAGATGGTAAAGTTTTAAAAGGGCCAAATTATTTTAAACCAGATATTAAAGCTGTGCTGGAAAAGTAAAATAGAGGTGATAACTATATAATTCTCAAAACTTGTAATAATTGTTTTTTTAAGCCACTAATTTTATAGTAATCAAAAAAAATAACAATTATGAACTCTAAAAAATCAACAACAAAAACAAGTTTTAAAACTAAATTAGTGCAGTTTTATCAGTGCGAAGTAAAAACGTTTTACCGTATTTTAGGAATTAAAAAATAGTATTACTTATTAATTTTATACAAGTTGGGTTTAGTAATACCTATTTGAGTATAATATTTCTTGTTCATTTCAAAATGCATTTCTGTCATGGAATTTAGATATTCTTCTAAAGGCTTTAGTCCAATAGAAGCTCTTCTTTTGTTTACGTGTAAACTATCGGCTAAATTTTTGCAGTAAGCTTGTCCAGTTTTTAAGTTATAGGTTATTTGAGTACCGTAAATTTGTTTTTCTCCAGAATTAATTTTTACACGATCAACTAAAAGACCATAGTTGCTAGAAAGTGCATTCTTTTGGTCTACTTCAATTTTCATTTTTTTAAGTACTTTTTTCTGAAAATCTAAGTTGTGATCAGAATGTTGTACCATCACCCAAAAATTATTTGAGCCTTCTTCTCCTGCCAAATCATATCCAACAAAACCATGCATGTCAAAAATTTCTTTTAAGCGTTTTTGATGAGTGGTAAAAACACTGTCTTTAAAAGCATTCCATTTTTGCTCACTCATTTTTTTATATTCTCCTTGTGGAATATAAGCAGCTATCTGGTCAATTTTTGCCATTCTTTTTAGCTCATCAGCAAGACTTTGATTAAAAACAACTTTCTTTTGAATTTCTTTTTTCTCTGAGCTTGTTGTTTTGCATCCAATAATACATAACAATAGAAGTAATCCAATTAATCTTTCCATTTTTATTGATTATAATTCATAATTCTGTCCTTCAGAAGCAAATTTAAATCCAAGTTTTTCTACTTCTTTTTTCTCTTTACTATTATCTTGTAAAGCTGGATTTGTATGGTTAAAATGAATAAAAATCACTTTGTTTTTTACTTCCTCAGATTCATTTTTAAACAATTCAACCGTTTCTTGAATAAACGGATGTGGTACTTCTGTCATCGCTCTTTTTACTTCCTTTTGATTGAAAAAAGTAGCATCTAAAAAAGCATAATCTACTTTTTTAACTTCTTCAATAATGCTCTTTTTCCAAGTATGCCATTTGTCGATATCTGGAATAAATAAAGCCGTTTTTTTAGAACCAGATATGGTATAACCAACAGTTTCAGAAAACTCATCTCGGTGTGGGACTAAAAAAGGAGTCACTTTTAATTGCTTGTTTAAAGTGATAGTAGAATCATTTTGTAAAGAAAGTAATTCTATATTTTTAATAGTTACTAATTGGCTCCAAGGTCCATTAGTTTCGATAAAAGATTTCATTTTAGGCATCGCATAAACTTTAGTGCCTTGTTTACCTAGTGCTTCTCTACCAAAATACATCAATCCCGTATAATGACCAATATGGGCATGTGTAAGAAATACACCATCAATAATGTTGTTTGTTTTTAAGTGATGTTGTTCTAAATCTGCTAATTGAGTAGATATGTCTGGCGTAGCTTCAAACAGCCATTTTTGTTTGCTTTGTTGATCTACCAATCCCAAAGCAACTACTTTTTTCTTCTGATATGTGCCATTATAAAAATTAGTACAGCAAACTTTTTCGCAACCTATATGTGGATAACCACCATCTTGAGCAATTCCTAAAATAGTAAGGTATTGATTGTGTTTTTTTGCGGTTGTTTTTTTCTTGTCAGAAACTTTAACGGTACATTGTACACTTATAAAAAGTAAGGTTAAAACGAAAAGTCTTAGCTTCATAAAATTGGATTTAAAGTGTTTAAAACTACAAAAAAAGCATTAACTATATAGTTAATGCTTTTTTATTTTCTTTGTTAAGTTAAAACTAAACTGTCACACGCCAACCGTATGGGTCATCAGTTTTATTGGTTTGAATATCAGTGATTTTTTTCTTTAAAAATGCTGCAAAAGTTTCTTCTAACTCAGGTAAGTCAAAATCTTCATTTTTATAGCCAAAACCAGCGATTGGTGAAATTACTGCCGCTGTACCAGCACCAAACATTTCTTTTAAATTGCCATTTTTAGCAGCTTCTACTACTTCAGAAACAGTAATTTTTCGTTCTTCAACACTAATATTTGAATCTTTGGCAATTTGTAAAATACTTTTACGAGTAATTCCATCTAAGATTCTATCAGAAGTTGGACTGGTAATTAATGTATCATTAATTCTTACAAAGATGTTCATTGCGCCAGCCTCTTCAATATATTCATGTGTATTGTCATCTGTCCAAATAACTTGCTGATATCCTTTTTCTACAGCCAATTGTGTTGGGTAAAATTGTGCAGCATAATTACCACCAGCTTTAGCAAAACCAACACCACCATTAGCAGCACGAGCATACTTTTCTTCAATCAATACTTTTACTTTTCCAGAGAAATATGCTCCAGAAGGTGCTGTAGCAATGATTAATTTGTACTCATTTGCTGGAGAAGCATGAAATCCATTACCAGAAGCAAACATAAATGGTCTAATGTATAAAGAACTACCTTCGTTAGTAGGTATCCAAGCTTCATCAACTTTTAATAATTCTTTCAATCCATCCATGAATAATTCTTCTGGAATTTGCGGAATTACCATTCTTTCTGCAGAAATATTTAAACGTTTACAGTTATCTAAAGGTCTAAAAAGTAAAGTGTTTCCATCAGTATCTTTGTAGGCTTTCATTCCTTCAAAAATAGATTGCCCATAATGAAAAATCTTTGCCGACGGATCTAACTGAATTGGCGCATAAGGCTCAATAGTTGGATTTTGCCATTTTCCATCTTTAAAATCACATACAAACATGTGATCAGAAAAGATGCTTCCAAAAGAAAGATTGTCAAAATCTACCGTATCTATTCTAGATTTTTCTATGTGTTTTATCGTTATATTCGAATTCATCGTCTCAAATAATTTTAATGCTGCAAAGGTACGGATTTTATAAGAGGTTTAAGATAGAAAAACAGCCTTATTTGTTGTTTAAATTAGTACATTTGTAAGAAATATGTTAATTATTAAAAACTATGAAATCAATATTCAAAATTTGCCTAGTATTTTTAATCGCATTTACAGCATGTAAAGAAGGAAATACAGAAAAAAAAGTGGAAAAGAAAACAACAGAAGTAGCTGTTAACTACGAATCATTTGGAGCAGAAATTACTGCTGATGATAGTATAGATGCTAAAGCAATGCTTTCTAAATTTAATAACTTGAAAGTAGGAGATACTTTAAATGTAAAGTTTGCTTCTAAAATTAACGAGGTATGTTCTAAAAAAGGATGTTGGATGAAGTTAGATTTAACTGATGGTCAACAATCAATGGTTCGTTTTAAAGATTACGGATTCTTTATGCCTTTAGATTCTAAAAACAGAGAAGTGATTGTAAACGGAAAAGCATATATTAAAGAAACTTCTGTTAAAGAATTACGACATTATGCAGAAGATGCAGGAAAATCTAAAGAAGAAATTGCTAAAATAACTAAGCCAAAAAGAACATTGGCGTTTGAAGCAGACGGAGTTTTAATGAAAAAATAATGAAGAGAATTATTTTTTTACTTGTAATAATGCTTGTCGCTTCTTGTAAAACAGAAGAGAAAAAAGAAAAAGTAATTATTACCAAAGGAAAAACAGCAAAGCAGTCAGAAATGGCTGCTTTGATGTTACAGATGTATGATAAAAATGCAGAAAATAAAAAGCTAATTTTAGAAGGGAAAACACCAGAGAATTTTCCTGAAGAGTTTTTAAAAATACACTCTGCAACACTTACCAATCCTTCTGATAAAAGACCAGAATTTAAAGCGTTTTCGAATTTTTATATCGAAAATTTAAGAAAGGTTTTTGAGCCATCAGCTGATTCATTAAAACAACGACACAATAATGTAATCAATAGTTGTATTACTTGTCATGAAACTACTTGTGTAGGGCCAATCCCAAAAATTAAAAAGCTGCTAATTCGTTAGGTTGAAAAGAGAAATCAAAATAACTGCAGATGGTTCTTCTACCATTCATTTACCGGATTGGGGAGAAAGCTATCACTCTACGCATGGAGCGATTCAAGAAGCGAAACATGTTTTTTTAAAGCAAGGTTTTGATGTTTTTAATAAAGAAAGACTTAGTATTTTAGAAATAGGATTTGGTACAGGACTGAATTGTTTTTTAACTTATTTACAAGCAACAAAACAAGATGTTGTTGTAAAATATACAGGTGTTGAAGCTTATCCAGTTGAAAAAAAGGAGATTCAACAGTTAAATTATATTCAGGAATTAGCTGCATTTGAGGCGAAAGAAATTTTTGAGCAAATGCATGCTTGCCCTTGGGAAGAAAAACAAACGATATCTAAACAATTTATTTTAACAAAGAGAAAGCAGTTTTTTAAAGAAATTACAGATACAAATACCTTCGATTTAATTTATTTTGATGCTTTTGGAGCTGAGTATCAGCCTGAGTTATGGACAGAAATCATTTTTAAAAAAATGTTTGAAGCACTAAAAGTAAACGGAATTTTGGTAACTTACTCGGCCAAAGGAAGTGTAAGAAGAGCAATGATAGCTGTAGGTTTTGAGGTAGAAAGATTGCAAGGCCCACCGGGAAAAAGAGAAATGTTACGTGCAAGAAAAATACTGAGTTAACGAAGAATTTATAATGGAAGAAAAAAGAATAAAATTTAGAAGAATACGAGAGCGTCGAAGAAGGTCTAATCCTAAAAGAGGGATATTACTTGTGGTATTACTTATCGTTATTTTGTACTTATTCTTAAATGCAGAATCTATTTTAACGAAGCTATTGCCTTAGTTTATTTTTTAAATGTTCTACCTTTCCATTCATAAGTACTAAACGTAGAAATTAAAAAAACAAAGACAGTAAAACACGGGTATATAATACTTGAAAGTAAATAGTCTTTAAAGACTATTTTTTTTTGATAAAAGCTACTTATTTTTTGGAGTAATAAATAATCGAAAAACAATTTTACTATAAAAAAATAACAAGCAGTAGCCAGCGACATTCGATTGAATATGATAAAAAATGGAAATAAAGCAATTAATGCATTTCCAAAAAGCACAACAACTCCAATAAATTTTCCAAAGAACAATTTGTAATTAGAAGTTTTAGAAGCCCAACGAACTCGTTGATGTATTAACTCTTGTAACAAATCTACTGGTTTTGTAGTTACAATTGCATCTTTAGATTTTAAGTAATGTACTTTTTCTTGATCAAATTGAAGAAATTTTTCAAGTATAAAAATATCGTCTCCACTTGCAACACTATCGTTATTATCAAATCCTTTTACTTTCCGAAAAATTTCTTTTCTGTAAGCCAAGTTAGCTCCATTACATAAAAATGGTTTGTTAATTCCAAATCCACTTATGGTAGAAGCTTGTAAGCTTAAAAAATCTAACTGCTGAAATTGATGTAAAAAACTATTATCAACATTATAGTTTACTGGGGCAACAACCAGATTGCTATGGTTTTTCTGAATAAAGCTGTCAAAATTTATCAGCCAATTTTGAGGAAGCACACAATCAGCGTCTGTAGTAATAATCCATTCTTTAGAACTCGCAAGTGAAGCTGTATGTATGGCATCTTTTTTTGGTGAATTAGAGCTTCTAATGTTATTAATTATTTGAAAGTTAATTCTAGAGTTTTCAAGAGATTTTTGAATACAACGAATAGAATTGTCACTAGAATTATCATCAACAAATAAAATTTCGTACAAATTTGTTGGGTAATTTAATGCTTGAATACTTTGTAAAAGAAACGGTATGTTTTTTTCTTCATTTCTAAACGGAATCAGAATAGAAAAAGATGTTTTTGGTATGGCTTTTCCTGGTTTAAATTCTTTAACTTTTGTATAGCCAATAATAAATACAAAGATTGTACTGATGTAGCATAAAAAAATGATACTTGTTAAAATCATTCGTTAGCAGCCGAAGGTTTAGCATGGTTAAAAGTAAGTACAAAATAACTACCAATGATGCTTGGAAGTACAAAATTTAATATCCACATAGAAAGTGTAATGGATAAAATAGGCAATCCGTTTGCATTAAAAAATGAAAAGACCCATATGGCAACCGAGCTTTTTAAAACAATATCAAAGATGGATAGCATCGGAATTATTGATGCTAAAAAATACATGCTAAAAATAGCAAACATAGCTTCTATATAGCTAACATCAACAGAAAAAAGTAATAATAAGAAGTAAAATTGATGCGAGAAAATAAGATATCTTAAACCAGAGTACAAACTTGTTTTTAAAACAAGTTCTCTAGGTGTATTTCTAATAAAGTTTACAAAAGACTTTATAGAGTAGCCTTTAAATGTAAAGTCTCTTTTATAGAGTGTCCAAAAGATATGAAGAGAAACGATACTTAAAATAAGAATTGGAATGATGGGTTGTACTGGAATATCAATATTGAAAGTAGTAATGAAATATGAGATTCCAATGGCACCAAAAACTAATGTAAAAAATAACTGAAATAGATTTCCAATTAGATTTAAAACAACAATTTTTTTGCGCTGATTTTTAGCAAAATATAAAGCTTTGGCACCGTATTCTCCAATTCTATTTGGCGTAATTAAAGAAGCTGTAAGTGAAGCTAAACATTGTATGGCAGCATTTTTAAAATCTATTTTTTGAATTGAAGACACCAGAGTTTTCCACTTTAAAATTTCTAAACTCCAATTAAATACACTAAAAAGAAGTAATATACTTAAATGTTGTAAAGAAATAATTGCGTTGTTTTCTAATGAAGAAAAATAAGTAGAAAAATGAAGTTGCTCATTATCTGTGAGTTTTAAATAAATATAAAAGGAGCAGCCAATAACTATAAAAAGTTTAGTGACTAGCGCAAAGAATTGCTTAGATTTGTGTAATGTCGATTGTTGCATTGATACAAAGAACGTAAAATTTGAGGACTGAAAAAATCATATTAGGAATAGATCCTGGAACTACCATTATGGGTTTTGGAATTATTAAGGTTGTTGGAAAGCAAATGGAGTTCATTCAAATGAATGAATTGCAATTGAAAAAGTATGATGATCATTATTTAAAACTAAAACTTATTTTTGAACGTACTGTAGAGTTAATAGATACTTATCATCCAGATGAAATTGCTATTGAAGCTCCTTTTTTTGGGAAAAATGTACAATCTATGTTAAAGTTAGGAAGAGCTCAAGGTGTTGCAATGGCTGCCGGACTTTCTAGAGAAGTACCAATTACAGAATACTTGCCTAAAAAAATAAAAATGGCAATTACAGGTAACGGAAATGCTAGTAAAGAGCAGGTAGCACTGATGTTAAAGTCATTATTGAAACTAAAGAGTTTGCCTAAAAACTTAGATGCAACTGATGGGTTAGCAGCTGCAGTTTGTCATTTTTACAATTCTGGAAAAGTAATTGGGGGAAAAAATTATACTGGTTGGGCTAGTTTTGTAAAGCAAAACCCTAAAAAAATAGGATGATAATGAACAAGTCTTCACAATGTAGAAATTGTAATGCTCAATTGAATGGTAATTTTTGTCAGCAATGCGGGCAACGTAGTTCAGTGCACAAAGTTACATTTAAAGAGACTTTTGAAGATTTGATTAATGGATTATTTACAGTAAATGCTCCGTTTGTTATTACCATGAAATTGCTTTTTCTCAATCCAGGAGAATTGTTTCGAAACTTTTTAAATGGTAGAAGAAAGAATTATTACAAACCGGTTTCATTTTTTATTGTAACTACACTGTTGTATATCGTAGTAAGATCTATTATAAATTATGATCCTTTAACTACTGCAGGTGTAAATGTAAACGGAAAAGTCTTAGAAGATGCAGGTAAATACATGGTAAAAAACATAAATAATATTTTGTTTTTGTTTGTTTTTGCTTTGGGATTCTTCTTGAAAATATTCTTTTGGAAAAGAAATAACTTGGCAGAGTTTATTGCCATCTCTTTTTATATTGCAGGAATGTATACTTTGGTAAGTTTAGTATCTATGTTTTTTCTAAAACACTTAGGGCAAGAATACAAATCAATTCCGATTTTAGTTTTTTTACTGTATGTAATGTATGCATTTGCTTCGTATTTTAAATCGCGTAACTTTTTTGCCATGTTTAAAGTAGTGATTGCTTATTTTCTCGCTTTTTCATTGTATACCGGTGTAGGGTTTTTAATATCATTTTTAATAGTTTGGTTAAAGTCTAAATAGTTGGCAGGAATTTATTTACATATCCCATTTTGCAAGCAAGCTTGTCATTATTGCGATTTTCATTTTTCAACTTCTCTAAAAAAGAAAACAGCATTGGTTTCTTGTTTAGTAAAAGAACTTGAATTGAGAAAAGAAGAATTGGCAAATGAACGCATAGAAACGATTTATTTTGGTGGTGGTACTCCGTCTTTATTATCAATTACAGAACTAGACTTACTGTTAAAAACTATTCGTAAGAATTACAATGTTATAGAAAGCCTAGAAGTGACTTTAGAAGCAAATCCAGATGATTTAATCTCAGCTCAAAACCAAACATCAACTATTTTTGAAGCCTATAAAAAGATCGGAATTAATAGACTAAGTATTGGAGTACAATCTTTTTTTGAAGAAGATTTACAGTTAATGAATCGTGCTCATAATGCCGATGAAGCAAAGAAATGTTTGTCAATAGCAACTCGCTATTTTGATAATATTACGGTAGATTTGATTTATGGGATTCCGAATATGACAAACCAACGTTGGAAAGAAAATTTACAGATACTTTTTGACTTGGGAATTCACCATATTTCAAGTTATGCTTTAACAGTAGAACCCAAAACAGCATTAGATGCTTTTATCAAACAAGGAAAATATCCTTCTGTAGAAGAACAAGTAGCTAGAGAGCATTTTGAAATTTTAGTAAACGAAACTCAACAACAAGGTTTTTTGCATTATGAAATTTCGAATTTTGGAAAACCCAATTATTTATCTAAACACAATACAAGTTATTGGCAAGGGAAAAAATATATAGGCATTGGTCCTTCTGCGCATTCTTTTAATCAAACACATCGAAGTTGGAATGTCGCAAACAATACCAAATATATTAAATCTATTGAAGGAGGAGAGTTGCCTTGCGAAGTAGAAGAGTTATCTAAAAATGACCGATTTAATGAATACATTATGACAGGTTTACGAACCATTTGGGGAGTTTCTTTAGCAAAAATAACAAGCGATTTTGGTAGTTCTTTTCAAAAAGAACTATTGAAAAATGCAACAGTATTTATTCAACAAGGATTGCTAGAAATAGAAAACGATGCATTAAAAACAACTCCAAAAGGTAAATTTTTAGCAGATGGTTTGGCCAGTGAATTGTTTGTACTTGATGAGATATAAGTATTAATTAACCTGATTTTTTTTAAGTAAAAACAATAAAGAAATAGGTTTTACTCCTGCAATTAAAAGTGTATATTTGATGTAGTGGCTTGTCAACAAAGAGAAGCAAAAAATGAGGGTATATGCTAGCAACAATCAAACACAATTCTAAAAGATATCAAATAGACTTAACACAACCAATAGACATTTCTATCGCTATTGATGTTAATGCGCAAAATGTTAATGCTTGGTATATTGGACCTCCAAAGATTTATCCTGAAGATTTTGAAGGTAAAAAGATAAAAGTATCTGAAGGAGCAGCTGTTAATTTTAATAATATAGAATTTAACCCACATTCACATATTACGCATACAGAATGTGTAGGGCATATTACAGAAGAGGTACATTCTGTAAATCAACATTTAAAGCGTTTTTTCTTTTTGGCAGAGGTAGTAACAATTGCACCAACCAAAGTTGAAGATGATTTCGTAATCACTAAAAAGCAATTGCAATTTGCATTAGGTAATAAAAAAAGAGAAGCTATTGTAATTAGAACCTTGCCAAATTTATCTGATAAGAAATCTGCTCAGTATTCAAATACAAATCCGCCTTATTTATTAGAAGAAGCAGCAATTTATTTAAGAGAAAAAGGAATTAAACATTTGTTAATTGATTTACCTTCGGTAGATAGAGAAAGTGATGAAGGTAGACTTGTATGCCATAATGCATTTTGGAATACAGCAGGAACATTAAGGATGGATGCTACAATTACCGAGTTTATTTTTGTGCCCAATACAGTAGAGGATGGAACTTATCTTTTAAATTTAATGATTGCTCCATTTGAAAATGACGCGAGTCCAAGCAAGCCCGTTTTATATCGTGTAGAGTAAGTTGCTTATTGTTTTTCTGTATTGAATATGTTTGCTAAATGGATTAGCTTAGATGATGAAATATCTAATTTTATGCACATATTTTTATAAACGGTATCTATATGATGTCTTGATTTATAAAATTGATCAGCAATTTCTCTACGAGTTTTTTTGTTTAAAATCTCAGTAAAAATTTTAATCTCATACTCAGAAAAACAATATTCGTTTTTTAAAACTTCAATATCTAATTTACCAGATTTAAAAATAATGAATTCAATAGGCGTTTTTTCCTTTTCATCATCTAGATAAGGGTCTATAATAACATTAGAAAATTTTTCCTCATCTGCTTTTTGTCGTTCTAGATATTCCTCATAAGTTTCATACATATGATAGATTGGGTCTTCATAACGAATTGGAATTTTGTGAATTTCTTTTTTGATGTTTTTTTCTTCCATATAGAATTATTAACTGTGATTGTGATATTTTGTTGTTCAATATAAATAACTTCATTCTGAATTTTGATAAATTTTTGCCAAATTCAATAAGTAGATTTATTAAAGGAGGTAAAATTTGTATATTCATTCAAGTTTTAAAAAGATAAAAATTGATTACAATTTCCACCGATAAATCAAAACTTCAAATAGCGCTTATACATCAATTTATTACCAATTCTTATTGGGGTAAAGGAAGAACATTAGCACAAGTACAAACAACTATAGACAATTGTTTGTGTTTTGGAGTTTATAAGGATGAAGAGCAAATAGGTTTTGCTAGAGTGGCTACAGATTATGCTGTGTTTGCTTACTTAATGGATGTTTTTGTATTACCAGAACATAGAGGAAATGGTTATGCAAAAGAATTAATGGAAGCAGTAGTAAGTGCTAAAGAGCTAAAAGATTGCAAAACATGGATGTTAAAAACATCTGATGCTCATGGTTTGTATAAGCAAGTAGGTTTTACTTCATTATATAATGCTGATTTGTTAATGGAACGCTTATTAAAATAAATAATGAATTATAAGTATATAAAAGTCTTATTCTATTCGATTGCTTCTTGGGTTATATATTTTGGGATTGTAAACTGGACAAGGTTAAATATTTTTTTAAAATCACATCAACATAGTAATCCTAGTAAAACACTAGGTGTATTTTTGATGATTAATATTGTGAAATATTTTTTATTATTGTTTGGTATAATATCACTAGTGTTTTTAATAATTCAATTTTTTAAAAAAGAAAAGTAAATCATGCATATAGAACAACTAAGAGAATTTTGTATTTCTAAAAAAGGAGTTACAGAACATTTTCCTTTTGATGATGTTACGTTGGTTTTTAAAGTGATGGGAAAGATGTTTGCTTTGGTGGGTTTAAATCAATGGGAACAAGGTGATACTAAAGTAAATTTAAAATGTGATCCAGAATGGTCAGAAGAATTACGTGGAGAATACGAAGGGATTATTGCTGGTTGGCATATGAGTAAAAAACATTGGAATACAGTTTCTCTTAATCAAGATGTATCAGATCAGTTTGCTTTTGAATTGATAAATCATTCTTATGATTTGGTGGTAAAAGGACTTACAAAAAAGCAAAAATTAGCTTTAGAAAATTCTTAAATTTACAGCTTAATACTTTCTTGTTTTTACACAAACCGTTATTTATGTCTGGGTATAAATACCTGAATATGTGTTGTTTGTGTTAATATTCTTTGGATTTGACCTCTTTTTTTGTAGCTTAGGTTTCCGCATGAGTTAATAAGAGCTCGAAAAAGATGTTTAATTTAATCCCTCAATAAATGAAAACTGTACAACTGTTTAAAAAGAAAGATGCTGATTGGAGTTATATTGGAGAAGAACAAGAATTAAAAAAGCCTTTAGTGTTAGTTTTTGGAAATAGATATCTTCTTGAAAGAGAACATATTTATGAAGAAATTAAAGAACTGTTTCCCGACGGTCATATCATATTTGGATCCACAAGTGGAGACATAGCTGCAAATATGGTAAATGATGATAGTATATCAATTACTGCTGTAGAATTTGAAAAGAGTACATTCTTAGTAAAGACAAAGAATGTCTTAAATGTAGAAGTTGATAGTTTTAAAACTGGAGCAGATTTAGTAGATCAATTTCCTAAAGAAGGACTGAAATTTATTTTTATTGTTTCTGAAGGAAGCTTTGTAAACGGAAGCGAATTAACAAAAGGAATGAACTCTGTTGTTAATGATGATGTACTAATTACTGGTGGTTTATGTGGAGACGATGCTCGTTTTGAAAAAACGGTTGCTTCCTATAATGAAGATCCAAAAAGTGGAGAAATTGTAGCTATTGGTTTTTATGGAGACACCTTAGAAGCAACTTCTTCTATTAACGGAGGATGGACGCCTTTTGGTCCAGAGAGAACCGTAACAAAATCTAAATCCAATGTTTTATATGAGCTAGACGGATTACCAGCATTAGACTTATACAAAAAATATTTAGGCGAAAAATCAAAAGAACTTCCTGGTGCAGCATTATTGTATCCTTTAAATGTAAAATCTACAAATGAAGAGCAATCAATAGTTAGAACTATTTTAAATATCAACGAAGAAGACAATTCGATGATCTTAGCTGGAGATATTTTAGAAGGTTCAAAAGTACAGCTAATGATGACCAATGTTGACAATATTGTTTGTGCAGCAGAAGAAGCAGCTCTTCAGGCAAAAGAAACAAGAAAAGAAGAATCTCAATTAGCTTTAATGGTAAGTTGTATTGGAAGAAAATTAGTTTTAGATCAGCGAGTAGAAGAAGAAGTAGAAGAGATTATTGAGGTAGTTGGAGACAATGCTGTTTTCTGTGGATTCTATTCTTATGGTGAAATTGCTCCGTTTAAAAGTGAAATTCCTTGTCAACTGCACAATCAAACAATGACTGTAACTTTATTAAGTGAGTAATTATGAATTCATTGCTAAAAAGACAGGTACGCAAGTACTTAGGTAATGGCTTTGAAAGAACTCCAGAAGTTGACACCTTTTTAGATGCTGTAGATAAATCATACAATACTTTTGATGAACAGTTTTGTATGGTGCAAAGAGCAACTACGATTAGTTCTGAAGAGTTATTTAGAGTAAATGCTCAGCTAAGAGAAGAAATGGTTGCGCAAAAAAATCTTATTGCTAAACTAAAAAAGGTACTCAATACTTTCAATGCTTTTAAATTACCTGAAACAGACGAAAAAGATGAAAAAGGGGATAGCTCTGAATTGATTGATTTGATTTCTAGTCAAACCCAACAAATTTTAGCTATGAATGAGCAAAAAGAAAAACTTTTGAGTGATTTATCTCGACAAAATGAAGAGTTAAATGATTTTGCACATATTGTTTCTCACGATTTACGCTCGCCTTTAAGAAGTATAGAAGCTTTAACAACTTGGCTAAAAGAAGATTATGAAGGAGTGATAGATGAAAAAGGTTTTAAAGACATAGAAATGATAAGGAATAATGTGGTAAAAATGGATACGCTAATTGGAGGAATTTTAGAATATTCTACAATTGGAAGAACCCAGATTAAAAGTCTAGAAGTTGATTTAAATGAACTAATGGATGAAATACGAAGCATTATTTATTTACCAAAGAATATTCAAGTATTAGTAAAAGGAAAATTGCCTTCAATTAGAGGAAATAAATATAGATTACAACAACTGTTTCAAAACATTATAGACAATGCTGTTAAGTACAACGATAAGGAAAAAGGAATTATTGAAGTTAGCTGTGTAGATAAAGACGAGTTTTGGGAATTTGCTATCAAAGACAATGGAAAAGGAATAGAAAAAACCTATTTTGAAAAGATTTTTAAAATATTTCAAAAACTAGAAAACACACCTAATTCAATTGGTATTGGATTGTCTATTGTGAAAAAAATTGTATCGATTCACAAAGGTAAAATTTGGTTAGATTCTGAATTAAATGTTGGAACTACGTTTTATTTTACCCTAAAGAAAGAATACTAACAATTAGAAGAAACAGTTGTTTGTTATTTTAAGGCGAAAGCTAATTTGGTAAGTTTGTAGAAAACTTAATTCAGAATTCTGTATTTTGAAGGGGTAACACCTTTGTTTTCTTTAAACTTTCTATTAAAATTAGAGATGTTTTTAAATCCAGATTTTTCCGATACTTCTGCAATTAATGCATCGTGATTTTTCAACAACCTACATGCATTCTCAATGCGAACTTCTATTAAAAACTGAAAATAAGTTTTGTTAGTTCGCTGTTTAAAATACCTACAAAAAGCATTCGGTGTCATGTTAGAAACATTGGCAATGGTATCTAAATCAATTTCTTTATGAAAATTATTCATAGTGTATTCCATGATATTGCTCATGCGTTTCCCTTCGTTATCAGAATATTTTTTCTGATAGATAAACTTAGATAATGGCTTTATCTCAGATTTAAGTAATTTGTTGATGATTTCTAAAAAAAGAATGAATCGCTCAAAGTTAGAAGCATTTTTTAACGCATTAAAAGATTCTAAAAGTGTTTCTTTATTGTTTGTCACTAATCCACCAGATTCACTTATTTTAAAAAGTTTTTGAATAACAGCAAAATCTCCAAACTCAAAGAAAGAATCACCAAAAGATGTTTTGGTAAAGAATAAGGATTTCATTGATGAAGTTTTACATGTAGAAGTATCACTTTTAAATACATGTGGTAAATTACTACCAATAATTAAAATATCACCAGTGGTGTATTCATTAATAGAATCTCCTATTACTAAACTACCTTCTCCCTTTATAATAGCGCAAAGTTGTATCTCTTCATGCTGATGTAATTTATCGTAAAAAATTTCGCCAATGTCTTCTTGATAGATCAAGGCAATATCTTTAGATTTTGGTATTTGAAAAGGTAATACTTTCATACTTAAGTGTTAGCAATTGCACAAATATATGCTAAAATTCACTTAAAAATAAAATAATAATTAAAAACATAGTTAAAAAAGTATAATCAGCAGTTAATAATTGGTAAGGAGATTTCTCAAATCTGACTTAGCTTTGTTAAAAAAATATTTTACAGATGAGTATACAATGGAATGGTGTAATGCCAGCAGTTTTTACATGGTTGAAAGAGTCAAAATCTGGCTCACTAGAAATTGACCATGATGTAACACAAGAACAGGCTGCAGGTATTTTAAAAGCTCAAGGAAAGGGCGGAAGTAGAATGAACGGACTTGTAGGTTCTGGAACTTTGGGTGAGAATAGCTACCTGAGTACTAAGCAGCGTCTTTCCTTACTTAAATCTCTTTCTGAGGTTGCTAAAGAATACAATGTACCGTTGATTAGCGGAGCTGCAGCAGAAACTAAGGGAGAGCTTGCCAAAATCGTTGAAGGACTAGCAACAGTTGGAGTTAATACAGTCATGGTGATGCCTCCAAAAACGAAGGAGCTTCCTTCGGATGAAGAAATGTATGCATACTATGCAATTGCAGAAGAAACTGCGAGAGGTGCAGGTGTAACAATTATGCCTTATAACAATCCTGATGCAGCTGGTTATCATGCGCTTTCAACAGATCTTCTTCTAAAGCTTGCTACACTTCCTAATGTAACTGCATTAAAAATATCAACTATAGATGTTTCAATTATTGAAACGATGATGTTAGAGAACAAAGATTTAAATATTTTAGCTGGAGTAGATACAGTTACTGTACACGCAGGACTTGCAGGTGCATGTGGTGGAATTACAGGTGTTGGTTGTATCTTCCCAAAAGCAAGTGTTACGATGCAAGAGTATGTTTCAAATGGACAATGGGCTGAGGCAAACAAAATTTCTCAGGCTTTAAATTCATTATCGTATCTTGATGCTCAACCCTTGCTTATGGAATATCTTAAGCTTGCTATGGGGATTCATCATAATGATGTTGCTGGAGGACTTCGTACCTTTGGTAAGAAATTAACGCAACAGCAAATTGATGATGTTCGAACAAGATATATTTTGGCAAAAGAAAGACTCGAAGTTTTAGACTTAATAGGTTAAGTCTTTGGAAAATTTGAAAAAAATAACTTTGAAAAAACATTAAAAAAATAAGTAAGATGATTACAGGAAAAAATTATATAGGAAATTCACTTTCTGCAAACGGGAACAAAACATTTACAACGTTTAATCCACAAACAAATACAGAAAATGCTTCTGTCTTTACAGAGGCTACTGCAGAAGAAATTAATCAAGCAGCAATTCTAGCCAATCAAGCTTTTCAGTCGTATTCTAAAAAGTCAGGAAAAGAAAAAGCAGCTTTTTTAAGAGCAATTGCTGATGAAATTGAAGCTTTAGGAGAAGCTCTAATAGAAGTATATACTTCAGAATCTGGATTACCAGCAGGAAGAGCAATGGGAGAAAGAGGAAGAACTGTTGGGCAATTAAGAGCTTTTGCTTTACATGTAGAAGAAGGTTCTTGGGTAGAAGCTTCAATTGATACTGCGCAACCAGAACGTCAACCAATTCCAAAAGTTGATTTACGTAAAATGAATGTGCCTTTAGGACCAATTGTTGTGTTTGGGGCGTCTAATTTTCCGTTAGCATTTTCTACAGCTGGTGGAGATACAGCAGCAGCTTTAGCAGCTGGTTGTCCTGTAATTGTTAAATCACATCCAATGCATGCAGGTACTGGAGAATTGGTAGCATCAGCTGTGTTAAAAGCCGCTGAGAAAACAGGAATGCCAAACGGTGTCTTTTCAAACTTAAATAGTAGCGGAATTGAAGTTGGACAACAATTAGTACAACATCCAGCAGTAAAAGGAGTTGGATTTACAGGAAGTATTAGAGGAGGAAGAGCCTTATTCGATTTAGCAGCACAACGACCAGAACCAATTCCAGTTTTTGCAGAAATGGGATCTATAAACCCAGTAGTATTATTACCAGAAGCTTTAAATACTGGAGCAGCAAGTTGGGCAACAACTTATGCAGGTTCTATTACTTTAGGAGCAGGGCAGTTTTGTACAAACCCAGGTTTATTGTTAGGAATCAAAGGAGAAGGATTGGATCAATTTGGACAAACACTAGCAGAAGAAATTGTAAAAGTAACGCCAACTTGTATGTTGCACCCAAATATTTATGGCGCATATGAAGCAGGTAAGGAAAGAGCAGTGTCGCAAGAAGGATTAGAAGTTATTGCTGCTTATAATGATGAGGTTTCTGCAAACTACGGACGCCAAATTGTTTCTAAAGTTGCAGGAAAAACGTTCTTAGAAAACCCAACATTACATCATGAAGTTTTTGGGCCGTTTTCTTTATTAGTAGAATGTGAAAATGAAAGTCAATTAGAAGAAATTATAACAAAGTTAGAAGGGCAATTAACAGGAACAATTATTGCTTCTGAGACAGAAATTGCAGCAAATTCTGGTATTGTAAATGCATTGCAAAACAGAGTAGGTAGAATTATTTTTAACGGTGTTCCAACAGGAGTAGAAGTATGTCCATCAATGTTACACGGTGGTCCTTACCCAGCATCAACAGATGCAAGGTTTACTGCAGTTGGAGTAGATTCTATTAAGCGTTGGGTTAGACCATTTAGTTTCCAAGCTTGGCCAGATAATTTATTGCCTGAAGAATTAAGAAATGAAAATCCATTGGAAATTTTAAGAAATATAAATGGAATAAAAACAACAGATAAACTATAACATATGAAAATCATAAAACTCTTTGGACTTTTTTTAGCACTTAGCTTTGTGGCTTGTAAGAACACTTCGTCAAGTGAAGAACTACAATCTTTAATTGCAGCTTATGAAGAGCCCAGAGAGTATGATTTTAAACGAACAACATCGGTAGAAAATACTGCAAAGTATTACGAGTTAGAAGCAACATTTTCTAAAGAGTTATTAGCTAAATTAGAAAAGATTACTACTGATAAACTAACAGAAACTGAGCAAATTTCTCATGAACTATTGATGTTTGTTTTACAAAACAAAATTGCACAACATCAATTTAAAATGTATTTAAACCCGATTACTTCAGAATCGGCTTTTCATTTAAGATTGAGTAGAATGGCCAATAGATCATTCAAAAATGAAAAAGACATTACAAGCTATTTAAAAGATTTAGAAAGCTTACCTAAACGAGTTGATTATAATCTTGAATTATTAAGAGCTGGAATTAAAGAAGGAATCTCACAACCAAAAGCAGTATTTAATGAGTATGAGAAAACCTACGATAAACACATTGTTTCTGAAGTTGCAAAAAGCGAGTTTTACAAACCATTTTTAAAATTACCAGCGTCTTTATCAGCATCAAAAAAAGAAGATATACTTGCAAAAGCTAAAATTAGTGTTCAAAAAAATGCAATTGATCAGTATCAAAAAATCAAAACTTTTTTTGAAGAAGAGTACTTTCCAAATACAAGAAAAGGATTAGGAGTAACAACAACTCCAAACGGAAAAGCTTTTTATCAAAACAGAATCAACTATTATACAACAAGCACAAAGTATACAGCAGAAGATATACATCAAATTGGATTAAAAGAAGTTGCCAGAATTAAAGCGGCAATGCAAGAAATTATAAAAGAATTAGGTTTTAAAGGTTCTTTTGCCGATTTTTTTAAGTTTTTAAGAACAGACAAACAATTTTATGCAAAAACGCCAAAGGAATTGTTAATGTATGCGAGAGATATTTCAAAAAGAATTGATGCAGAGCTCCCAAAATATTTTAAAACCTTACCAAGAAAACCTTATGGAGTAGTACCAGTTCCAGCAGCAATAGCTCCAAATTATACATCAGGAAGATATTCTGGTTCTTATAGCGAAACAACTGCAGGATATTATTGGGTAAATACATACAATTTACCAAGTAGAACGTTGTATACCATTCCAGCATTAACAGCTCATGAAGCAGTTCCAGGACATCATTTACAAATATCATTAAATAACGAATTGCCAAAAAGCATTCCGGCATTTAGAAGAGGTTTGTATTTGTCTGCCTATGGAGAAGGATGGGGATTGTATGCTGAAACCTTAGCAGATGAAATGGGAATTTATACCACACCTTATGAGAAATTTGGAAAACTAACTTATGAGATGTGGAGAGCTTGTAGACTGGTAGTTGATACAGGAGTGCATGCTTTAGGATGGACACGCCAACAAGTATTGGATTATATGGCGGCAAATACAGCACTTTCTTTACATGAAGTTAGAACAGAAACAGACAGGTATATTTCTTGGCCAGGACAAGCATTGTCTTATAAAATTGGAGAAATAAAAATTAGACAATTGCGTAAAGAGGCAGAAACTGTTTTAGGAGATAAATTCAACATTCGTGATTTTCATGAAATCATTTTAGAAGAAGGAACCGTAACACTGTCAATATTAGAAAAAAGAGTAAAAAAATACATAGATAACAATAAGAATGAGTAGAAAAACATTTTTTTGTGTGGATGCACATACTTGTGGTAATCCAGTAAGAGTGGTAGCAGGTGGAGGACCAAATTTAGAAGGAGCAACGATGAGTGAAAAGCGTCAGCACTTTTTAAAAGAATACGATTGGATTCGAAAAGGTTTAATGTTTGAACCTCGTGGACATGATATGATGAGTGGAAGTATTTTATATCCACCACACAACCCAGAAAATGATTTTGCCATTTTATTTATAGAAACCTCTGGTTGTTTGCCAATGTGCGGACATGGAACTATAGGAACCATTACTATTGCCATAGAAGAAGGTTTGGTTACTCCAAAAGTACCAGGTAAAATCAGGATGGAAGCTCCAGCAGGTTTGGTGCAAATTGAATATGGTCAAACTGGAAAAAAAGTAGATTGGGTAAAGCTAACCAATGTAAAAAGTTATTTAGCAGCAGAAGGGTTAACAATTGATTGCCCTGAACTTGGAGAAATTACTTTTGATGTTGCTTATGGAGGAAATTATTATGCAATTGTAGACCCGCAAAAGAATTTTTCTGGCGTACATGATTTTACAGCAAGTAAAATTATTCAGTATTCACAAGTAGTACGTGCTCGAATTAATGAGAAGTATCCAGATATGTTTATTCACCCAGAGAACGACACAATTAGAGATGTATCTCATATGTTATGGACAGGAGATCCAATTGATCCGACTTCATCTGGACGTAATGCTGTTTTTTATGGTGATAAAGCCATAGATAGAAGTCCGTGTGGAACAGGAACTTCTGCTAGAATTGCACAATTACATGCCAAAGGAAAATTAAAAAAAGGAGAAGCATTTATTCATGAAAGTTTTATCGGAAGTAAGTTTATTGGACGTGTTGAAGAGGAAACAACTTTAGATGGTAAAACAGCTATTGTTCCAAGTATTCAAGGTTGGGCAAAAGTATATGGATATAACAATATTGTTATTGATGATGAAGATGATCCGTATGCACACGGATTTCAAGTAATTTAACTTGACGAAATTGTCTTTTGTTAAACTACAACATTAACATTAAATCGTTATTTAAAATATAAAATTATGAAGTTTTTTAAACCAGTATTTGGGATATTAGCAGCCTTGTTTATTGTGTCATGCTCAAACACAAGCAACGAAATTTCTAAAGAGAATTATAAAAGTGCCGTAAGTTTTATGTATGCAAACTACAACAACAAAACGGCTTTTAATTTAAATACAAGAGTCAATTGGTTTAAAGACAATTCGGGGTGTTGGTTTGTAGATTATAGCAAAGATGTGAAGCAATATAAAACAGTCTCTTTTGGAAGTGATGAAGTAGTACCATTATTTGATCACGCTAAGCTAGCCGAATCTTTGAATAAAATTGAAGGAGTAGAGGTAACTAAAGAAACACTTTCTTTATCTAATATTCAAAGAGTCAAAGAAGGATTAAGTTTTAGTTTTAAAAATAAAAGCTATAAAGTCAATCTAACTACTTACGAACTAACAAAACAAGAAGAGAAAAAGACAAAGTCACAAAATCAGTTTGAGAGTGTTTCTCCAGATGGGAAATGGGTTGCCTATGTGAAAAACTATAACCTTTATATCAAATCAACTAAAACAAATAGAGAATATCAACTTAGTCGTAATGGTAAAAAAGGCTACGAATATGCATCTTGGTATGGTTGGTACGATAAAATGGAAGGAGAAAATGGAGAAAGACCAAAACGTTTTTATGTAGATTGGTCTGAGGATTCTAAATGGATTTCTACAGATATTGTTGATACACGTAATGCAGAAAAAATGTATTTGCTAGACTGGAGCCAAGATGACTTATACAAACCAGCATTGTTGTCATATTATAGAGGTTCTCCTGGCGATACTACTATGGTAAAAATTACACCTGTATTTTACAATATAGCAACCAAAAAGGAAGTGAAAACAAACTTGCCTACTCATACACATATCAATTCTGTAGGAAAACGTTGGACAGAAAAATCGGGAGTATTATTGGCAGAAATTCCATATAGAGGATATCAAAAAAATGAGGTTGTACAAGTAGATTTAAATACAAGAAAATCAAAAACCTTAATAACAGAAACTTCTAAAACCAATATTGATAATTTTGAATATCGTTTTTTAGAAGATGTACAAAAAGTATTGTTTTTATCAGAACGTTCTGGCTGGAGACAGTTGTATTTGTATAATCTAAAAACTGATAAAACTAGACGATTAACGAGCGATAATTATTATGTAAACGGGATACAGTATATTGATGAAAAAAACGAAACAATTTATTATTTAGCTTCTGGAAAAGAGGAAGGGAACAACCCTTATCATCAGCAAGTATATAAGGTGAATTTTAAAGGAGAAGAAACATTGTTAACTCCAGAGTTATTACATCATCAAGTACGATTTTCTGCTGATGGAAAATATTTTGCAGATAATATATCATCTATAACAGAACCGACAAAAACAGTATTAAGAGAAGCTGCAACAGGAAAAATAATTGCAACATTAACTACTGCTGATATTTCTGAAGCAGAAAGTAGAGGATATACAAAACCAGAGCCGTTTTCTTTAACTGCTAAAGACGGAAAAACAACAATTTATGGTGCTTTTTGGAAGCCAACAAATTTTGATGCGTCAAAAAAATATCCAATAGTTGATGCGACTTATACAGGCCCTCATACGCAACGTTTTCCAAAGTCGTTCGACAATGTATTTAGCAATCAATCTTTGGCAGAGTTAGGTTTTATTGTGGTAAGAATTGATGGATTAGGAACTTCTGGGCGTTCTAAAGAATTTCACAATCATTCGTATAAGGATATGGGAAATAATTTAGAAGATCATGTCTTGGCAATTAAACATTTGGCAAAAAAATATTCTTGGATAGATGTCGACAAAGTCGGAATTTATGGACATTCTGCAGGTGGATTTGATACCGGAAGAGCATTGTTAGCTTTTCCAGAATTTTATAAGGTGGGTGTAGCAAGTTCTGCTGATCATGATTTTAGAATGGAAAAAGCTTGGTGGCCAGAGATGTATCAAGGTTGGCCAGTAGATAAAACCTATCACGAAGTTTCAAATATTACCAATGCATCTAACTTACAAGGGAAATTATTATTAGCTCATGGAGGTTTGGATGATAATGTAAATCCATCAGCAACTTTTAAGTTAGCAGAAGCACTTATTAAAGCAGATAAAGATTTTGATTTGCTAATTTTACCAAGCCAAAGACATGGATATTCTGGAGAACACAGAAAATATTTTATGAAAAAAAGGTGGAATTATTTTGTTGAACACTTAGGAAATAATACGCCAATTTGGAATTTTAGTTGGGAGTAAGGTTTATAGTGTGGCAATGTAAAGATGAAGTAATATAGCAATGTAATAATGACATTGTTAGTATATAATTTTAAAGAATAAAGCAATGAAACATTGCATCGTAATTGGAGGTGGAATTATTGGGCTGAGTACAGCTTATTACCTTCAAAAAGAAGGACATCAAGTAACGGTAATCGATAAATCAGATTTTTCATCTGGAGCATCGCATGTTAATGCAGGGTATATTACACCAAGTCATTTTATTTCACTTGCAGCTCCTGGAATGATTAGTAAAGGAATTAAATGGATGTTTAATTCGGCAAGTCCTTTTTATGTAAAACCAAGATTAGATATCGATTTTTTTAAATGGTCTTTGGCTTTTAAAAGAGCGGCAACTGCAGCAAAAGTAGAGAAGTCTATTCCGGTGATAAAAGACATTAATTTGTTAAGTAGAGACTTATATGAAGAATTAAAAACAACAAATGACTTTAATTTTCATTACGAGCGTAAAGGATTGATGATGTATTATCAAACTGAGAAAGTTGGAGAAGAAGAGTGGAAAGTTGGTCAGCGTGGAATAGAAGAAGGATTACAGGTAGAAAACCTTTCTTTAGAAGGAATAAAAAAAATAGAACCTAAGGTCGATTTAAATGTAAAAGGAGCAGTATATTTTCATTCTGATGCTCATATGACTCCTACAGATTTTATGGCAGATATGTTAAGCTATTTAAAATCTAAAGGGGTTCAGATTGTTGCAAATGAAGAAGTAAAAGATATTGTAGTTACCAATGATACAATTACTCAAGTAATTACTAATAAAGAAAATTATAAAGCAGATGAAGTTGTAATGGCAGCTGGAAGTTGGAGTCCATTACTAACAAAAAAACTAGGAATTAAGATTCCGATTCAAGCAGGAAAAGGATACCGTATTAATGTGGCTAGAGAAACCAATATTAGTATTCCTGCTATTTTATGTGAAGCAAAAGTTGCTGTAACACCGATGACAGGGTTTACACGTTTTGCTGGAACCATGGAAGTAGGAGGTATCAATCATGATATCAATCCTGTAAGAGTAAATGCCATTGCCAATGCTGCACAGAATTATTACAAAGGATTAGAAATTACATCAGAAGAAAAAGCCAATGCAGCTTGCGGTTTACGTCCTTGTTCTCCTGATGGATTGCCTTATATAGGAAAATCTTCTAAATGCAAAAATTTAACCATTGCTGCAGGACATGCAATGATGGGATGGAGTTTAGGACCGGCTACAGGAAAATTAGTTTCAGAAATTATATCAAATAAAAAAACAAGCTTAGATTTAGCACCATTTCATCCAGATAGAAAACTTTAATTATGAGATACGAATCAATTCCAAACACATTATTTATAAAAAATAGAGCGCAATTTACAGCGCAAATGAAACCAAATACCATTGCTATATTAACATCTAATGACGTAAAGCACAATAATGCTGATGATGTGATGGCTTTTGCTCAAAATAATGACCTGTTTTATCTTTCTGGAATTGATCAAGAAGAAACGATTTTGGTATTGTATCCTGATGCTTATAAAGAAGAAAATAGAGCTATTTTATTCGTAAAAGAAACCAATGAACATATAAAGATTTGGGATGGTGAAAAGTTAACCAAAGAACAAGCTACTGCAGTTTCTGGTATTGATAGAGTTGAATGGATCAATGATTTTGAAATGACGCTACAATACATGGCTTTTGAAGCTGATGGTTTTTATTTAGGACATAATGAGCACTTAAAACGTGTTACCAAAGACCAAGAAACCCAACAAGATAGAATGATAGCTTGGTGCAGACAAAAATACCCTTTGCATGACTATTATAGAGCTGCTAAAATTACCAGAGATATAAGACCTGTAAAGCACGATGAAGAAGTAGCACAAATTAAAAAAGCTGCAGCTATAAGTGTAGAAGGATTTAAAAGAGTATTAAATGTTTGTAAGCCTGGGATAAAAGAGTACGAATTAGAAGCTGAATTAAGTTATGTTTTTACAAAAGCAGGAGCAACTAGACATGCTTTTAAACCGATTGTCGCTTCAGGAAAAAATGCTTGCGCATTGCATTACAATACTAATGATGATTATTGTAATGATGGAGATATGATTTTACTAGATTTTGGGGTTTGTTATGCAAATTATAATAGCGATACTACACGTTGTTTTCCTGTAAACGGAAAGTTTTCTGAGAGACAAAAACAAGTGTATAATGCGGTATTACATTGCTTAAAAGAAGGAAGTAAATTGCTAAAACCCGGAGTTGCTCATGCTGATTATGAGAAAAGCATGGCTCAGTTGGTAGAAGCACAATTAATTCAATTAGGATTATTATCTGCTGATGAAGTGGCAAATCAAGATCCGAAAAAACCATTGTATAAGAAATACTTTATGCATGGAACTGCACATCATATAGGGTTAGATGTACACGATGTAGGTTTGTATTCTAGAGATATTGAAGCTGGAATGGTGTTTACATGTGAACCCGGAATTTATATTCCAGAAGAAGGAATTGGTTGTAGATTAGAGAATGATTATTTAATTACTGCTGATGGAAATATAAATTTAACAGCAGCAATGCCTATTGAAATTGAAGATATTGAAGCTCTTATGAATAGCTAACTTTCTATTCTTTTATAAAGTTAATTGCGGTTACATTATCAAGATATATTAAAGCATCAAAAGCTTTTCCTATAGTAACAGTTTGTGTTTGTTTACCCCATTCTGTAGCACCAGCACCATACATTATTTTTAAAGGATTTTCTAAGTAGTTTTTTAAAGTTTGTTGCTGTTTGGCATTTCGTAAATCTAAAATGGCATTCGGAGTTCCTAGCTTTTTTATACAATAGGTAAATGTAGTAGTGTCTACAGCTTTGAAGCTGAATTTTTGTAAGCCTCTACCATCTTTTTTGGGGTCAAATGCAAAAGCAATAAAATCACCAGTTCCAAAGTCTGTAGCAATATTGTAATAAGCATTTCCAAATCGTTTTTTTAAATGATGACCAGCAACATCAACAATACCATTCGATATCCAATTTCCTACATGAACATTATGTGCCCAATAAAGAGCTTTTGAATTTTGATTTTCATAGGCCAAAACCCATTCAATATTTTCTGCAATATACAGATCTCTTAAGTCCATTTTACGTTGATAAACATGTTGGTTAATAGTAGATGTAAATTGCCCTAAAATTTCTATTAAATGATAGATTAACTGATACTCTTTTTCTGATGTTTGTTCTTTAAATTTTTTCTGATTTTCTAAAAAATAAGCTTTTAGTTGTGCATAAGAATTATAGTAATCAGATTTTTCTTTCTCAGTAATTTGTTGCCAAATGTGTTTTTCAAATCCTTTAATTTTGTAATTAGATTGTACTCGAGTTAAGTAATCTTGTATTCTAGAAACATCTTTCATTACATACTGCATTTCCGTTCCATAGATATTAATTTTTGTTTTGGAAGTCTTATTATAATTTTTAATCCAATCCATCAGTTCAATAAACTCTTTTGTATTATAACGCCAAGTAGAGTTGTGTTTGTTTAAAATTGACTTAATGCTTGATCTTTTTCCATGTACATAATCATTAAAATAAAGCCCTTCACTAAATCCTGTTTCTAAAAACAAAATATTAAATTGATGTTTGCTAGATAAATAGTTAAGCGCCTCTTTTGTTAGTAATGTAAATTCTGCTGAGCCATGTGTGTCTTCTCCTAATCCAACAATTTTTACATGTGCCAATTGATTGTCTAAAAAGCTAAAAGTATTGGCTTCTATTTTTTTAAAACCAGAACTATAACTGTTTAAATTAGTATTGCATTGAGCTACAATAATGCTTGGTAATAATAGTAATGTTGCAAAGAAAGTTCTCATGTTTTAGTTTTTAGTTAACCATTGAATGGCTGTGTTTATCGTTTTTCCTTTCATTAGATTTTTAGGGTTTAATTGTTCTTGAACAAAGGTGTCAGGAATAATACCGTCCTTATGAACAGTTTTATTTTCACTCATATAAAAATCTACAGTAGGGCAAAATGTTATTGTATCATTTATTGGATACCAATTTATTGTTGTAGAGGCTCCAATAGTTTGCTCGCCAAAAATTTTAATATCTTTTTGTCCTTTAAATCCAGAAGCCAAAGCTTCACCAGAACTAGCGGTATATCTACTTGTTAAAACTGCAATTTTTGTAGTTCTATGGGGTGATTTACAATCTAAAGGTATTTCGGTCATAGCGATATCATTCATGTAAAAATTTCCTTTTTCCAATTTCCATTTAAGATGATAAGTTTGCCCATCTTTTGTGCCTCCGCCAAATGGTAAATTAGGAAGAAGTTGTCCAATTCCTGCAGCCATAGGATATAGATTTCCTCCCATATTAGCTCTTAAATCGATTATCCACCCTAAAGGATTTTTTTGGTTTAATTCACAAATAGCTTGTCTTATTTTATTCATAATTTCATGGTTATTGTTTATAACCATTGGGATTTCTATATACGCGATTTTTTTCTCTAAGAGTGAATAATTAACTGCCCTTTTAGCCATTCTTTGATATAGTTCTTGAGCTATTTTTGGATTGGTTTTTCTAGAAGGAATATTGTGTTTTACACCAATTTGAGCATATCTACGATTGTTAATCATAAGATAACCATGAGTGTCTCCTAATTCTTTTAACATGTGTTTTACAGGAGCAATTATTGAATGTATGCTATCTTCTTTAATTGCATGCATGTCTTTTTCTAATCGCTTCCAGTTCACTTTTTTAGTATAGACAGAATGTAATTTTGCAACTTGAATGATAGAATCAAGTACTGGATTTGTAATTTTTTCTGATTTTGATTCTTGTGATACACAACTAATACTAATTAATAATAACAAGGTTAGCTTTAAAACGGTTTTCATTTTGTGGTTTTTTATCAATGCAAAAATGCTTTAATAACAACTAAACAAGTGTGTTTTTTAGCTAAGAAAATGTCCAAGAAAAGGAATGTTGGACGTTTTTTATTCCTTTTTAAATGTTTTTCGGTATTGTGAAGGAGTAATTCCTGTGACCTTTTTAAATGCAGCGTTAAAAGAAGATTTGGAGTTAAAGCCAGCTTTGTTTGCAAGTGTAACTAAGGTGTATTTTTTTGCTTCAGGACTCTTAATTAATTCTTTGGTTTTTAATACACGATGGTAATTTAAATACTCAGAAAAGTTCATATTATGTACATCATTGATGTAATTTGAAAGTTCTTTTGCATTTACATTCAGTTTTTTTGAAAGCTCAGAAATACTAAGTGTTTGGTTTGTGTAAACTTCTAATGTTTCAATTTCGTAATCTAGTTTTTTGGCAAGATTATCGTTTTTAAAAGAAGTAATTAAAGGAGATTTAATATCTGTAATAATCAAATTTGGTTTTGTAAAACCAATATATCCAATCCAATAAATAAAAGCCACATTAGCAATTAAAGTAGGGTAGAGATAAAAAAAGGTTTCTGTGCCTTTGTGAATAATCAAATCCACAGAGTAAATGGATAAATTAAATATCAATACCGTTAAATATACGTAGCTAAATGTTTTTAGCCATTTGATATTTTTTTGCTGCTGTTTACTAAGAGTTTTTGACTGACGATTAATGAATTGTAAAGCTTTTAAGCAGATAATAATAGTAAAGAAAAGGTAGACAAACTCATGAATCCTAAAAAAATTAGAGTCCATAATTACCTGTGTAATTCGAAAACTATTTTCTTTTATGGCAATGCCAAACCAATACAATCTAATCAAACCATAAATTATGGCAGGCAAAAATAGATACCATTCTTTTTTGTGTATACTTATTTGTTGCTCAGATTTTAATTGATTTTTGATGTAAAAATAGAAACCAATACCTATAAGCCACTTATATGGAAAAGGAAACATATGTAAAGGTCTGTAATATCTAAATAAATCCATGTCTATAAAGGCATAGATAAAATTGTAAAATGCTAATGAAAATAAGAACAGTATAAAGAAAGAGGTAGCAGTTTTGTGTTGTTTGTCTCTTTTATAAATAAAAAAACACAAAATAAAACCCTGAATTGCTCCAAAAAGAATAAGAATATTTAAAATATTATAATCTAAGATCATTTGTGTTTTTTGCTCAAATATAAAACGAATTATATGAATAAGTTAATATGTGTTTTTGATAAAATACAACTAGAATTTTTTGTATTTATTTTAATTTTTTTGAGCTTAATTAACTTACTTTGTCTTAAGTGTCTATTAATTTTAATTAGAAAATGAAAGGAATCGGAGGATCAACAATCGCAGAAGAATTAGCAGCTATTCAACCTACAGCACATTTGGTAAAACCAATTCAGAAAGAAGAGTTTCAACAACGTATTCAAAAAGCGTGTCATTTAATGCAAGAAGAGCAAATTCCGGCTATGTATTTACATGCAGGAACAAATCTGTATTATTTTACCGGTATGAAATGGAATCCAAGTGAACGAATGGTGGGGGCTATTTTGTTTCCTAACGGAAAATTAATTTACATAGCTCCAGAATTTGAAAAGGGAACTATTTTTGATTTTATGTTAATTGAAGGAGACGTACGTTGTTGGGAAGAGCACGAATCTCCGTATGAATTATTTGTAGCCATTTTAAAAGAAAATCAAGTTGAAAGTGGAGCTATTTCTATGGATGAGGCAACTCCTTTTTTCATTTTTGATGGTATTAGAAACTGTCAAGATTCCTATCAATTAGTAAATGCAAAACCTGTGACTGCTGGCTGTAGAATGGTAAAATCTGAAGCAGAAATTGCCATCATGCAACATGCTATGAATATTACTTTAGAAGTTCAAAAAGCGGCAGCAAGAATTTTACGTGTAGGGATTTCAGCAAAAGAAGTTACTGATTTTATTCATGAAGCACATAAAAAGTATGGAGCACCTGCAGGATCGTACTTTTGTATTGTACTATTTGGTGTAGATTCTTCCTTTCCTCATGGAGTAAAATCACCAAAAAACTTAGAAGAAAACGAAGTGGTTTTAATAGATACTGGTTGCGTTTTACACGATTATATTTCTGATATTACAAGAACTTATGTTTTTGGAAAGGCAAATGAAGAACAAACAAGAATTTGGAACATAGAAAAAGAAACTCAGCAAGCCGCTTTTGATGCAGCGCAATTAGGAAATACTTGTGCAGATGTAGATAATGCTTCTAGAGTTGTTTTAGAATCTCACGGATTAGGACCAGATTATAAATTACCAGGATTGCCACATAGAACTGGACACGGAATTGGTTTAGGAATTCATGAATGGCCATATATTGTGAGAAATGACCATACAGTACTAACTCCAGGAATGACATTTAGTAATGAACCAATGATTTGTGTGCCAAATAAATTCGGAATTAGACATGAAGACCATATTTACATGACTAAAGAAGGACCAAAATGGTTTACAGAACCAATGTATGCTATAGATAATCCGTTTGGAATATAAGCTTATATATCATCAAGATTCATTCGCATTTGAATCATATGTTTAGAAAAGCCAGCCTTTTCATATGCTTTAATTGCAGAAGGGTTGGCATCATAAACATCAAGTCTAATTTCTTTGATGTTTTTTTCTTTGCTCCAAGCTAATAGCGCATTTACAATAAGCTTATTGTATCCATTACCTCTATGTTTTTCAGGAACAAACATAAATCCTAAATAACTATGGCTACTATGTTTTAAGTACTCTCTATCTTCTTTAATTTTAGCGTAACCAGAAGCAATGAGTTCTCCGTTTAACTCGGCAACATATAACACAGCTCTTTCATTATTAATGAAACTTTCCAAATCATAATAAATCACCTTACCATCTTTTATAGTAACATCCATTGGACGCTCAGCAGCAACTAAACCATCCATAAATTGATCTAATGTTGGTAAATCTTCTTTGGTAGCTAATCTTACAATTGGTTTCATCTTTTATATAGAATTTAGAAAGAGTTGTTATTCGCTTGTAATATTACAACTTTTCTAAGTTGATTGATTCCTAAAAAGAAGTTTCTTGTTAACAAGAAGTATCAGCAACAATTTTCCATGCACCATTAATCTTTTTAAAGATGATCATAAAAACACCATTAGCATTTCCAACCTTACGAGTTAAATGATATTCACCCATAACATAATAAGCACCATCTTTGATTTTGGTAATGTCGTTAATTTTAAAATTTAAGGTTCCAGAATGATCTGGAGTAGGGTATCCCTTTTTATAGTTTGCCAATGTTTTATTCCAACCATAAGTTAAACCACTACTTCCATAAAATTTTAACGAATCCGATTTCCAATAACCTTGCATAAAACCTTCTAAGTCATGTTTAGACCAAGCTTTTTCTTGGGTTTTTAAAATGCTGATTATGGCTTCTTTATCTTGGGCTTCTGTGGTCGTTTTTTCACAAGCATAAAAAAAGCTAAATGCGATAAGTAGTACAATTAATTTTTTCATTGTTTAGTTTTTTGTTGGTGTTATGGTAAATGAATATTGGTAGGTTTTGTTGGCAGGAATTGTATATTCTTTATGTACTTTTCTTCCCCAAGAAGTATCTCCTCCAACTCCCATTTGTAAGAAGTCAATATTCCATTGAACAGTTTTTCCAATTTTAATATCAGCACCGTGTTTTTTTGTTACAGGAACTAATCCTGAAGCAGATTGAGCTCCTTCATTAGAATTGAAGTCTATCTCTTTCATACCAAATGGCCATACACTTGCATTTAACAATTGTTGCCCTGTGGCTTTAAGCGTCATTTCTTTAGAAGTAACTTCCATCCAGCGAACATCTGTTTTATTTCCAGTTTCTTGTGGACGAGAATACACATGGAATTGTTTTTTTACTTTTCCTGAGTACAGCCCTAATTTTTGTCCTGTTTTTCGATCCCAATAACTTTCTTCAGGTCCTTTTCCATACCAAGAAACGTCTTCAAAATTTGAATTTAATGTTACATACATCCCTAACCTTGGTATATTAGGAAGCTTCTTTTGGTTAGGTTTAAAAGATAGTTTTACAGATAAATATCCTTCACTATTTATATGATAAGCAGCTAAAACTGTCGCTTCATTTTTGGGTAATAAATACTGTACTTTATAGTGAACACCGTTATTTTTTACAAGAGGTTTTTGTACTAGTTTTGCTTTGTAGTTATATGTAGCATCCTGCCAAATCTTTGCCCATTTATCCATGCCGTTTCCTAAATCATTATCGGTTGGAGGACGCCAAAAGTTTGGTTTTATTGGATGATTAGTAATGGTTTTTCCTTGGAAAGTCCAAGAGTTAATTTCTCCAGTAGTAGCATTAATATTTATTTGCGTAGTGTCGTTTTTTAAATTAATTCCAGAAGAAGTTTCAGTAACTTTTAGCGGCGATTTATTAGATCTAGGAAACTGAACAACTGCTCCATGTTTTAAGCCAAATTGATCCCAAGCAATTTCATGTCCTTTTGGTATTAGTCTAGTCCCATTTTTTTGATGTAAACTAACTTCTAAATAATATTCATTCTCAGGAACAAACATTTCTGGAATCTCTTTGAATTGCATTTTTACAGAAGTTTGAGGCTTTACATTCACAGGAATATGCTTCTTTTCAAAAACTACTTTTCCGTTTTTTAATACTTTTAATTGTAGTTCTTTGTCAGAAAAATCAGCAAAGAAATTCTTATTTGTAATCTTTATTGTTCGATTACCTAAATACTTAAATTGAACAGGTTCGTATACCTTTTTTACTTCAGATAAATGAGGATGAGGTCTACGATAAGGATCAACTAAACCATTATTTAAAAAGTTTCCGTCTGTTGGTAAATCAGGATGATAATCATGTCCATAAGCCAAATAAGGTTTCCCATTAGCATCTATATATTCTAAACTTTGATCTACCCAATCCCAAATATAACCTCCTTGTAAATTGTCATATTTCTCAATAATGTCCCAGTAATCTTGTAAATTTCCAACCGAATTTCCCATTGCATGTGCATATTCAATCATGATAGAAGGTTTGTCGGAATTAGATTTTCCGTGATTGATTAAATACTGAGGTTTTGGGTACATTGGGCAATACAAATCTGTATAATCTTCTTTTCCGGCAGGCTCATATTGTACAATTCTATTGTCATCTTGATCTTTTAACCAACGGTAAGTTGCTTTAAAAATCTCACCTTCACCAGCTTCATTTCCTAAAGACCAAGAATAAATAGAAACATGATTTCTATCTCTATAATACATGCGTTTGGTACGCATCATATGGGCAGGTAACCAACTCATTTCATTTCCAATTTGAGTTTTAGAACTGATAGCTAATGGGTGACTTTCAATATTGGCTTCATCTACCACATACAAACCATAAGTATCACAAAGTTCTAACCAATAAGGATCGTTCGGATAATGAGCAGAACGTACCGCATTGATGTTATTTTGTTTCATGAGTTGTATGTCTTTTTCCATAGATTCTCTAGAAACTACATGTCCGGTAAAAGGATCCGTTTCATGTCTGTCAACACCACGAATGTAAATAGGTTTTCCATTGATTAAAACCTGAGCATTTTTTATTTCTACACGTTTAAATCCAATTTTTCTGTTTACAAATTGATTCGTGCCTAAAGCTATCTGCAAATCATATAAGTTTGGCGTTTCTGCAGACCAAGATTTGATGTTTTTGATAAGTTTGTTAATGGTAACATCTATAGAAGATTTTGCAGGGATTTGAACAGTTTTTACTTCTTTAAATTCACCATTAACCGAAAGAGTTAGTTCTTTAGAAACTTGGTTTTCAGTAGTGTTTTGAACTGTTACTGTACCATTAAAAATTCCTACAGAAAATGAGTCATCTAAGGTTGTTTCTGCATGATAATCCGCAATAAAAACCTTAGGTCTTGAGTATAAATATACTTCACGTTCTATTCCGCTCATTCTAAGCATATCTTGACTTTCTAAATAACTAGCATCAGACCATCTAAAAAGTTGTAACGCAATAAGGTTTTTACCTTCTTTTAAATAGTTTGTAATATTAAATTCGGCGGGAGTTTTACTTCCTTGAGAATAGCCAACATATTTACCGTTAATGTAGACATACATGGCAGATTTTGCCCCTGCAAAGTGAAGAATAATATCTTCTGATAAGAACTCTTTTGTAAGTTCTATTTCTTTACGATAAGTACCTACAGGATTGTAATCTGTTGGTGCATCTGGCCATTTGGTAGTAAACGGATAACGCTCGTCTAAGTAAATAGGTTTTCCAAAGCCTTCTACTTCCCAATTTGAAGGAACAGGAATGTGTTTCCAATCAGAATCATCATAGTCAATATTCTGAAAAGTTGTAGGGCGTTTTTTAGGATCTTTTACCCAATGAAAATTCCATTTTCCATTCAAGCTAAAAAAACGATTGGATTCCTCTTTTTTTGAGAGTCCAAGTTTTTCAAAAGCAAAGAAAGTAGCTCTGGGAGCTAATTTATGCTCTTCAAAAATTTTATGATTGTAATGAAATTCTTGTTTGGCTACAGGAATTAATTCTTTTTGTTGACAGCTTGCTAAAAGCAATACAGCACAAATGACTAATAAAAATGAATGTCTCATAGAATAAATGAACAAAAATTAATGTCTACAACTACAAGTTGGTCTGCTAAAACTCATGGTAGAAGTAAAGAAAGGTATTCCTTGGTTATATCCATCTTTTTCCCAATAAAATGAACTTCTTTTTTTAGGATGATTTCCAATTTCATTCATCGTGCTAACATCGTACAATCTTCCATTAACCATTGTATAAATAACAGAATTTGAGTTTTCTATATTTTCTAAAGGATTTTTATCTAAGACAATTAAATCTGCTAGTTTTCCTTTTTTTAGAGAACCTATTTCTTTGTCCATTCCTAAATAATGAGCACCATTTATAGTGGCAGATTTTAAAGCTTCCATTGTACTCATTCCTCCTTGATGTAACATCCAAGTTTCCCAATGTGCAGCTAATCCTTGTAATTGACCATGTGCTCCAACATTTGCTTTTACACCTAATTTACTTAATGCAGTAACAGATTTAGAAGTTAAAATATGTCCATTTTCATATTCTTCCATAGGAACCATTGTTCTATGTCTAGCTCTACCATCAATAATGTGCCTTGGTGTATATTTTAACAAAGTACTATTTTCCCAAACATTGTGTTTTTGATACCAGTAATATTCACCACTCATTCCAGCATAATTTACCACTAAAGTAGGAGTGTAACCAGTCGTGCTATTTTTCCAAAGTGTAAGTACATCGTTGTATAAAGGAGCTACAGGGATGTTATGCTCAATACCAGTGTGTCCATCAAAAATCATACTCATATTAGCAAAAAATGTAGAGCCACCTTCTGGTACAACATTAATACCTAATTCTCTTGCAGCTTGCATTATTTGTTGACGCTGCTCACGTCTAGGTTGATTGTAACTTTTTACAGATCTAGCTCCAAAAGCTTTGGTTCTTTTAAGTGCAAAACGTGCATCGTCTAAATTATTTACTACAGCTTTAAAGTCACCTTCTGCACCATATAAAATGAATCCAGTAGAAAACATTCTAGGACCAACAGTTTTACCTGTACGTTGTAATTCTTTTAGTGTAAAAGCACCTTCAGTATTTACAGAGGGGTCATGTGCCGTAGTAACACCAAATGCTAAATTGGCATAAAATTGCCAGTGTTTTTGAGTGCTTAGCCCGTTTCTAAAAGCACCAATATGGGCATGAACATCTACAATACCAGGCATAATTGTTTTACCTTTCATATCATAAACTTTGGCATCAGAAGGAATACGGATACCGTTTCCTATCTTCTCAATTTTATTTTGATGAATAACAATGGTTCCATTTTCAATAACCTTGTCATTTTCCATAGTAATAATTCTGGCATTGGTAAATGCAATTCTACCAGTAGGAGCATCTGCTTTCGCAACCAATCCAATTTTAATACTAGTGTCTTTATCGCTATGTAAATTAGAAGATTTAAATGGGTTTTTAGTATTGTCTACAATTGATTTAGTAAAATATTCATCTCCTAAGGTCCAATGAATTTTACGATTATCAGCAGACCAGTGAATGTTGATTCCAGCTTCTTTAGATAATGGATCTACTTTAAAAGCTCCAGACCTAACATTTAAGTTGATTTCTTTTCCGTTTTTAACAAATGGCGCCATGTATACTTTATGTAAGTGAATAATAGCTACCCAATTGTTATCAGGGCTTGGTGCAATTCTATTAGCTAATTTAGATTTGAAATGTGTTCTTTCATCTTTTCCTTTAAGGTTTACACTTTTTAATCGTTTGGTTAAACTTCCAAAGAAAGTACCACCAGTTTGAAAGAATATTCTTTTTTGATCTGCAGAAAACTCTGGATAATCACCACTTTTAGCAATTTTACTAGTTTTACTAGTGTTAAGGTTTAAAAGAAATAATCCAGTTTTTTTAGTAAAATCATAACCTTGATCTCCGTTTCCAGATTCTTTTTTATAGACAATTTTACTAGCATCTTTATTGTAAGAAGGCATTCTGTAAATTCCTTTTTTCTGAGTTAGTTTTTTTAATCCAGAACCGTCTAAGTTTACTTGATAAATAGCTCCTAAATTTTCATCATTCCAACTTACAAAGACCACTTTTTTACCGTCTTTAGAGAAGTTAGGTTCTGCTTCAAAATCTGTAAGAGTTGTTATTCTTTGTGGAGTTCCGTTAGGTAATTGTTTCTTATAGATGTGTCCTAAAGCAGTAAAAATAACTGTTTTTCCGTCTGGAGAAGTTTTTAAGTGTTTAATCATTTTAGAAGTAAACGTTTCTGTAAACACTTCTCTTCTTACACGATGTGTTTTTGCTAATTTTCTTTTTTGGCGAATGCTAAAAGGAATATCGGTTGCTTTTTTTGTTTCAGTATTGATTCTTTTGATTTTTCCATTGCTCCAAATAACAATATCTCTATTATTTGGCATCCAACTAAAATGAGGATACACACCATAAATTGCCCAAGCTTCTTGTTGGTCTTTACTTAAATCAAAATAAATAGGAGTTTCTGCTCCTGTTTCAAGATTGTGAACATACAATACTGTTTTAGTACGAATTCTTTTTACAAAAGCTAATTGTTTTCCATCTCTAGAAATTACGGGTCTTGCTGCGCCTCCAGGACCACCTGTAATACGTTCTGTTTTTCCAGTTTTTAAATCGTATCTGTTTATAACATAGATTTGTTTGTTTGGATCTTTATTGTATTGGAAATATCCACCAGGATATACATCTTCATCATAATACAAATATCTGCCATCTGGAGAAACAGAAGGGTCATTTACATCTTGTTGTGCATTTTTACGCTTGGTAAGTTGTATACCGCTTTTTCCAGAAAAAGTATATTGCCACATTTCTCCTGCACCAATAGAACGAGTAGAAGTAAAGTGTTTTTTAGCAATGATAGACTTTCCATCTGGTGTCCAAACAGCGTTGTTTAAAAGTCTAAAAGATTCATTTGTAATAGCTTTTGCTTCTTTACCATCAGTAGTCATTACCCAAATATTATCTCCGCCACCAACATCACTAGTAAAAGAAATGTATTTCCCGTCTGGGCTAAATCTAGGTTGTACTTCATAAGCCATTCCTTCTCTAATAGGAGTTGCTTTTCCACCAGAAATAGGTAAGGTATAAATGTCTCCTAATAAATCAAAAACAATGGTTTTTCCATCTGGACTCACATCCAAATTCATCCAAGTTCCTTCATTTGTATTTAAATTAAAAGACTTGTATTTCCAATCTTTATGAGGATTGTTAACATTCCATTTTGTACTTTTTTTTGCTGACTTCTTTTGAGAAAAAGTGGTCAGCGAAAAAGAAAGAGCTACTATTAGTAAAAGAATTTTGCGCATCACTTTTAGGTTTTAGTTGTTAGTATTCTGTAAATGTAAGATTTATATTACTTAAGTAATAGTTCAATAAATGAATTCAAGTGAACTGTTTATTACTTAATTTTCATAAAATCTTCATTAAATATTTTGCGTAAAAAGAAAATCAATTCTTCACCGTTTTCTTTTGTAAAAACAATTGGAGGTTTGATTTTTAATACATTATAATCTGGGCCATCGGTACTCATAAGAATACCATGGTCTTTCATTCTATTGGCTAAATAATCTGTTTGTTCTGCTAAAGGATTTAAGTCTGCATCTACCAATTCAATTCCCAAAAACAACCCTTGTCCACGTACATCTCCAATAATTGGAAACTCTTTAGATAGCTTTTGTAATTCCGTTTTTAAAAATTCTCCAATTTCTAAGGCATTTTCTTGCAATTGATCTCTTTTTACAGTGCGTAATACCTCTGTAGCAATAGCACAAGAAACTGGGTTTCCACCAAAGGTATTAAAGTACTCCATTCCGTTTGCAAAAGCATCAGCTACTTTTTGTGTACATGCTACTGCAGCCACAGGATGCCCATTGCCAAGCGGTTTACCAATGGTAACAATATCAGGAGTAACATTGTGTAGTTGAAAACCCCAAAAAGCTTTTCCTAAACGTCCACAACCTACTTGTACTTCGTCAGAAATACAGAGTCCACCAGCATTTCGAATCAATTGATAAGTTGCTGCTAAAAAACCTTCCGGTAATTCTATTTGACCACCACAGCTAATAATAGGTTCAATAATAAAGCCACCAACATTTCTTCCTTTATGCTGTATGTTTTCAATACATTTTTGTACTTCAGAAGCATACTTTGTTGCTGTATTTTCACCTCTGTATTTACCTCTAAATGTATCTGGTAAAGGGAAGATTTGTGTATGCTCAGGAGCGCCACTTCCACCTTTTCCATCAAATTTATAAGAAGAAATGTCAATACACATATTCGCATTTCCGTGGTAACCAACTTCGCTAGCAATGATATCTTTTTGTCCAGTAGCAGCTTTAACCATTCTAATAGCTAACTCATTAGCTTCACTTCCAGAATTAACAAAATGCAGTACATTTAATTCTGGTGGTAAGGTATCTATTAATTCTTTGGCTAATTGATTAATATTTTCGTGTAAATACCTAGAGTTGGTATTGATTAAGGCCATTTGTTGTTGTCCAGCCTTTACAACCTTATAGTTTTCGTGCCCAACATGAGCAACGTTGTTTACCGTATCTAAATATTTTTTGCCATACTGATCCATTAAATACTGACCAGCACCGCGAACCATTTTTATGGGTGTTTTATATTGTAAGCTTAAACTTTTGCCTAAATGTTGCTTTCTATAGTTGATAATTTCATTGTTAGAAAGTGTATTGTTATCTAACAAAGCTTTAGACTTGAATAATAAATTGGGGTCAGGACAAATGCTTTTCCAAACAGCAATTTGACTATGGTAAGCAACTCCAGGATAATCTACACTATAATCAAATAGAGAAAGTAATACTTGAAAATGTAGGTGAGGAGCCCAATTCCCATTCTCTGGATAATTGGCCAAGTCTACAATTTTATCTCCTTTTAAAATAGTATCACCAACCTTATGTTTTAAGGTGCTTTCTACAGTATTATGACCATAGAGTGTGTAAAAACAAATTTCGTTTACTTGATGTTTTAAAATAACCAAGCCTCCATATTCTTTATCTCCAGCGTCATTTACTGCCATGACAACTTCACCATCTAAAATAGCATGTACTGGAGTATAAGCAGGTAGCCAATAATCAATACCTAAATGAATACTTCTACTTTCTCTACCAGAGTTTCCTATAGTATCATAAGCAGTTGATGTATAAATTGCTCTTGGTTCTAGATAACCTCCAGCAATAATTTTATTGGGTACTTCTTTTTGTAATTGTTCAATTTTAAATTGAAGTAAATCGAGATTATTAAAGTCTTCTTGATGTCCAATCCAAGAACTAGACACACTCATGTCTACATGATGTACTTCTGTGTTATTAATTGTTGGAAATAAATCAGTTAAAGAAAAGTTTTGATTTTTTGTCCAAAGAGCAAATTTTTCTTCATTTGGGTGCGCATTAAAACCACATGCAGCTCTAAAAGAATAATAAGCAAATTCTGGATGAATAGCTCTCCATTTTTTCAATACTTCCCAAGCTGGTTTTTCGCTGATTAATAAATAAGTATTATCAGGTTCTTTTATTTTATTGATAGCAGATTTAGTTACAGAAATAACCAAACGCATTGCTATTGCATTGTATAAATGTGCTAATTCTTCTTCTTGTAATTGAAATCTACTATGATATCCTTTTATAATAGGTAAAGCCGCGTCTAATGCATTGTTGTGATTCATTATAGCATAGGCACAAGTAATGGCAACATCATTAATAATTTGCGTGTATACTGCATCACCATAATCAATGGCAGCTTTAACTGTAGGGTTTATTAATGCTTCAGAAACAATAACATTGTTATCATTTGCATCGTTGTGAACTACAGATTTTCTTAACGTATCATAAGATGATTTTTTAGCAATAAACTGCTCTTGAAAATAGCTGATAATAGCTTTTTCATCACCAGAAAAAAGATGAATATGTTCTTGTGTCCATAAAGATTGAGCAACATCCCAAGCAAATGCTCTATCAGCTTCTGTATGTTCAAAGCCTAATAATGCTTGGGTTAATAGACCACATTGTTCTCCTAAACTAAATCGTAAATTGTCTAATTGTGGATTTACAGAGCTCCAAACTCTACCAGAAACCCAAGTTAGTAAACGTACTTTTCTTTCATTTCCATGAGCATCAATAATGGTAGATATAGAGTTTCCTGCAATGTCTTTAATAACCTTAGGAGCAATAAGGTTTTTTCCATTAGTCTCTACATATTCTAAGAGTTTCTGTTGAAAATCTAAATAGTTATCATTTTCATCAGGACGAGAAATTTTTAAAATATATCCCTCATTTTCCTCATTTTTTATTCTAAAATTAAAATCAACTTCACCAGGTAATTCAGATGCTTTTCCTTTTAATCCATAAACATCAAAAAGTACCTTTTCAGCTTCTGTTGAGGTTATTTTTATTTGATTGTAGTTCATTAATCTTTTTGTAATAACATAATAATATGTGCGGCACTCCAGCTAAAGTTTTGAGCATTTAGACCTTGACCTGTTAACGGATGATAGTTTTCTCTAATAGCTTTTCCTTTGCCTAAAATACCTTCGCCACCTTTTAAAATTTGGACTGTTGCTTTATCAGCATCTTCATTAAATCCATAATTACGTAAACTCTTTACTCCAAAATAAGCCTGATCTAACCAGTTTGGTCCTCTCCAATACCCTTTTAAAGGATTGAATTTTTCATGATCTGCACTCATGGTTTGGAATGGAACTTTGGTGTAGAATTTTTTCGGATTTAACATTCTTTTTCTTACTGCTTCAGCCTGTTCTTGTGTAGCTGCTTTTGCCCATAAAGCTGTCCATCCTTCACTACCTTCACCTTTTATAAATTCAGTTCCTTCCAAATTTGTATCATAAAACCAACCATCATTTTTATCGTAGAATTGTGTTTGAATTCTACTTTTTAAAGCAGTGGCTTCTTTGGTATATTGAGTTACTTCTTCTTGCTTATTTAAGGCTTTTGCTAATTGTGCTAAATACAATTTTTCTGCATATAAATAAGCATTTAAATCTACAGATTCTTGATCAATTGAATAAGCATTTTCTCCATTTTTTACAATTTTAGAATTGTCAAAACGGATGGCATTATCCATACCACTTTCCCATTTGGCAGCAATTAAACTTCCGTCAGTAGAACCATATTCACATAATCCATCTTGGTCATTATCTCTTTTATTATACCACCATTGATGGTACAATTTTAATTTTGGATACATGTACTTTACAAATTCTGTGTCTTTATCTTTTTCATAAATTTTAGCAACTGCCCAAGCAGATAATGGAGGTTTGGTATCTCTTAAATTGTGTCCTCCATTACGATATACAACATCGGCAACGAACCCGTGTTCATCTTGGAACTCGAATAGTTGTTTCATTTGTTTTTTTGCCAAATCTAAATTGTAAAAAGACAATCCAACAGCATGCTTCCAAGAATCCCAAGACCAAAATCCATGAAACCCACCATAATGGTAACTTGGAAATAATCCTTCATATTTAATTTCACCTGAAGGAATACGCCAGTTATTTTGTAAAGTTAACTGAGCTTTGGCTAATACTTCTGCATATATTGGATCTTGAAATTGTGCTTTTCTATTTTCTATGGTAGCTTTTAACTGTGTGTTTTTTTCAGTTTTTCTCTCTTTTAACAATTGATTAAAGTCAGCATTATGAATAGATTTTAATTCGTCTTCCCAAGAATATTCTGAAAAAATAAATGTTTGTGAAACTACAACGTCTTTTGTTTCATTAGCTTTTAATTCAAGTGAAATTTCATTAGAAACATACGTGCTATCTGTTGCAGATAAACTGATATTTTTTGGAAAAAGAATTTGACCGATGGCATCTGTTTTAGATGACTTGATGGTTAGTTGGTTGTTTGTTGGTATAAGCTTCAATCCATCGGCCAAAAGTTGTTCATTTTTAAAACTGTATGCTACAGTTTGTGTGCTATTGCTAATATTTTTGATACTAGATTTAATCAATGCTGTATGTCCAGAAAGAAAAACTAGTTTTTGTGTTAATTCTAAATTATTGGAAAGGTATTTTTGGACTAAGTGACTATTGTAACTTTCTGTAGTTACCTCTTTCCATTGCTGGTCTTTTATTTGCAAGTTTATCAATGCTTTACTAGACCAAATTCCCCATTGTTGTGTCATTAAAAAAGGACCAGAAAAACCAGTAATGTCTTTTGGAGCATTTGAAAAACTATAAGCAAACCAAGCTCCTTGATCTGAAAACATTAACCCTTTTTTATCCTTTTTATGTGCAGGTGTTATTTGATAATTTAAACTGTTTTTACTGTGTTTTAAATAGTCTTTTTGTTCTTCTTTAGCACAACTAAAAAGAACGGTTGCTGCTAGTAAATAAATTATTTTTTTCACCTTAATTTAGTTTTTGGTTGTTTTGTTTTTATCGTAAAATAAACCCGTCTTTCATTGGGTCATTTGGATCTATAATAAATGTTTGCATTCCAGTTATATGAGCCGTTCCTTCTACTTGTGGAATTACCGCTGTAAATGGTCCGTAGTCTTCTTCAGAAACAACAGAACCTTTAAATACAGAACCTGTAATGCTTTCTATACTCATTGTATCTCCAAAGTCAATTTCTTTTCTTGCTTTGTGTATAGCCATTCTTCCAGAAACCCCAGAACCTGTTGGGCAACGATCAACTTCTCCTTCAGCAAAAATGCATACATTTCTACTGTCATTTCCAGAAGTCTGTTTGTTGTTATCTATAAAGATGGTACCATATAAAAAACTCAAATCGTTTTCAAAAGGATGCAAAATTTCTTTGTCTACTTCCATTACGGCATGTTTGATATCCATTCCAGTTTGAATAAGTTTTCTGTATGAATCTGGAGTTAAATCAAAGTTGAAATTGTTTTTTGCCATGTCTACATAAGCATAAAATGCTCCTCCGTAAGCCAAATCGTAAGTAACATTTCCGATGCCATCAACATTTACAGTTCTGTCTAAACCAACAACAAAACTTGGTACACAATGAAAACGAACACCAGCTACTTGACCATTTTGCACCGTCACAAATGAGGTGATACGACCACAAGGAGCATCAATTTTTAAAACAGTTTCTCCTTCTTTTACTTCTACCCAATTCATCTCTATTGCCAATGTAGAAATTGCAATAATAGCATGACCACACATGGTAGAATATCCTTCGTTATGTAAAAAGATGATTCCGAAATCTCCTTCATCATCATTTGGAGGTAACAAAATACAACCATACATATCTGCATGACCACGAGGCTCAAACATTAAAGCTGTACGTAAATGATCATAGTTTTCTTTACAATAACGTCTATAATCTAATACAGAATCTCCTTTTAACTCAGGAAAACCATCAACAATAACGCGTAAGGGTTCTCCACCAGTATGCATGTCTATGGTTTTTATTTGTAGCCAATCACTTTTTGGAGTGAATGAAGTTTTTGAAAGTATATTTTGGTAAGTTTTACTCATTTGTGAATTTGTTATAATAATAATTTGCGGCAGCCAAATCTTCTAATGCATGACCTACCGATTTAAAGTAGGTAATTTCATTTGCTGAACTTCGCCCATTTTTCTGATTTGAACATAATTCAAACAAATCTGCTTTAATAGCTTCTTTGCTAAGTGTTCCATTAGCAAGTGGAATCACAATATCTCCGCTTTCCTTTAAACCACCTTGAAAAGTATCTACATATACAGATGCTTTAGAAACAGTTTCATCATCCGCTTCTCTCATGTCTTTTTTATAAGCACCCACTAAATCTATATGCTGTCCTTCTTTTAAATATTTTCCTAAAACCAAAGGCGTTTTTGATAGTGTAGCACAAGAAACAATATCAACATCGCTTATTTTTTCTTCAATTGTTTTTATTGCTTTTATAGAAAAAGTAGTAGTTGCTAATTCTTGTTCTATGGCTTTAGCTTTGTCAAAATTTCGTCCCCAAATAAAAACTTCTGTGATAGGTCTTACAGCAGCATGTGCTTTAATTAAGTTGATTGATAAAGCGCCAGTTCCTATCATTAATAAGGAAGAAGATTTCTTTTTAGATAAAAAAGAAGAAGCTAATGCAGATGCAGCAGCAGTTCTTTTTACAGTCAAACTTTTGGCTTCTAAAATGGCTTTGATAGATCCTTTTATGGCATCAAAATAAATGTAAGTTCCTTGAATTGACGGCATATTAAATTGCCCATTTTCAGGACTAACAGTCACAATTTTTACACCAGCATTTTTACTTGGATTCCAAGCAGGCATTAATAATAAAGTAGAATCTGCTTGTACTTTAGGATTAGGAAAATCATGGTGATGTCGCATTGGAACAATCACTTCATCTGAAGAAAAATGTTGTTTTATCTCAGAAATTAACTCGACAAAGTCAGTGTTTTCTTCAATAAATTCTGTACTTATCTGCTTGATTTTATCCATAGGCTAAAAATAGGTAAAAGGCTTGATACAATAACATCCTAACTTGTTTTAGCATAAAATATGCGAATACTTGGTTAATATACTATCAATTTGATTGATAGACTTCTGCTACTTTTAAAAAATTAAATAAGCTTGGAGTAGTTTAGATGAAGTTATTGATTGTAAAGAATTGATTCTTTAGCTATCAATCGTAGTTTAACAATTGCTCGTAATTAAATCATAAAAGAATGAAAATAGTTAAAAGATTTATCAGTGTTTTAGTATTGAGTTTAGTGCTGGTTTCTTGTGGAGATCAAAAATCAGAATTAGACGGACTCTCATTTAAAGAACAGCTACAAGTATTGTTTCCAAAAGCAACCATAGATTCTATAAAAGTAAACAATCATTTTACCAATGCTTTTGAGTTGACTTTAGCGCAACCTTTGGATCATAATGATAATAAAGCAGGCACTTTTGAACACCATATTTATGTATCCCATTCAGCGTATAATAAACCTACTGTATTAATTACAGAAGGCTATAATGCGAGACCTCAAACTTATGAGCTAACAAGTATTTTAAAAGCAAATCAAGTGATGGTAGAATATCGTTTTTATGGAAAATCTAGACCTAAAACTATTCCGTGGCAATATTTAAAAAATGATGCTGCAGTAGAAGATTATCATGCCATCGTAACAAAACTAAAAAGACTATACAAAGGAAAGTGGTTGTCTACAGGAATTAGTAAAGGTGGAGAAACGGTAATGATTTATAAATCTAAATATCCAGAAGATATAGATGTTGCCGTACCATATGTTGCTCCGTTAATTAATACTCAAGAAGATCCAAGAACAAATGAATTAATAAACTCTGTCGGAACTGCTACTTGTAGAGAGAATATTCAAAACTTTCAAAGAGCTGTACTTAATAATAGAAAAGAAGTATTGAAGATATTTAAGAAATATGCTAAAGAAAGAAAAATAGCATTTACCAAAATGCCTATTGAAGAAGCCTTAGAGCATGCTGTTTTAGAATTTCCTTTTTCATTTTGGCAATGGGGAAGTAAATGTGAAGACATACCAGCTGCTACAGCCAATGCAGAAGAATTATTTTCTTATTTAAAAAGAGTTGCTGGTTTTTACTTGTTTAGTGATGCTGGAATCTATAATTATTTGCCTTCTTTTTATCAGCATATGACAGAATTAGGGTATTATGGATACGATTTTGCACCTGTAAAAGGGATGTTAAAACATGTAAAAACAACCTCATTGGCTTGTTTTGGGCCACAAGATGTTGATTTAACTTACAATCCTAATTATATAAAAGAAGTAAGAGATTATGTGGAAAATAAAGGAGGTAAAATCTTATATATTTATGGAGGATACGATCCTTGGGGAGCATGTGCTCCAAACCCGAAAGAAGGAGTTGATGCATTAAAAATGGTTTTAGAAGGAGGAAGCCATGGAACAAGAATTAAACATTTTTCTAAAGAAGATCAACAAAAAATATATGACAAGTTACAAGCTTGGTTAGGAAAAGAGGTAAAATTGTTTCCTATAAAATAAACACTATTTAACTATTTATTCTTTGTAAATTTGATGCTCAAAATTTTAGCAGATGATAGTACAAGGAAATATAGTTGATATACTGAATAGAAGAATTTATAAAGGAGAAGTAACCGTTAAAAATGGTAAAATTACTTCGATAAAAGAATCTGATCATTCAGTAGAGAATTATATACTTCCCGGTTTTGTTGATGCTCATATTCATATAGAAAGCTCAATGTTAGTACCCTCAGAATTTGCTAAAATTGCTGTGTTACATGGTACTATTGCAACGGTTTCTGATCCGCATGAAATTGCCAATGTATTAGGAATTGAAGGAGTCGATTTTATGATTGAAAATGGAAAGAAAGTTCCGTTAAAATTCAATTTTGGAGCACCTTCTTGTGTGCCAGCAACCTCATTTGAAAGTGCTGGAGCTGATATTGATGCTGATGATATCAAAAAAATGATGGCAAACCCAGATATTAAATATCTAGCAGAAATGATGAATTATCCTGGAGTGTTGTTTGAAGATCCAGAAGTACTACAAAAAATTGCTTGGGCTAAACATTATAACAAACCAATTGATGGACATGCGCCAGGATTAAGGGGTGATGATATTACCAAATATATTGCTGCTGGAATTTCTACAGATCACGAGTGTTTTACTTATGATGAAGCTTTGGAGAAGTTGCAAAAAGGAATGAAGGTTATCATTAGAGAAGGAAGCGCAGCTAAAAACTTTGAAGCCTTGATAGATTTATTACCAGAACATTTTGAAAACATGCTTTTTTGTTCTGATGATAAACACCCAGACGATTTATTGGTGGGGCATATCAATCAGTTATGTGAACGAGCAGTAGCAAAAGGAATAGATGTGTTTAAAGTGTTGCAAGCGGCTTGTGTAAATCCGGTTGAACATTATAATTTAGATGTAGGTTTATTAGAAGTAGGAGATGAGGCTGACTTTATTGTAGTAAAAGATTTAGAAAAGTTTAAAGTACTAGAAACCTATATTGATGGAGAATTAGTAGCTAAAAATGGAGTTTCATTTGTAGAAAAAGTGGCTTTCAATAATCTTAATAATTTCAATACAGATTTTAAAGAAGAAAAAGCGTTTGAGTTTCAATCAACAGCGAAAAAGATTCGAGTTATTGAAGCTTTAGATGGAGAATTGGTAACCAATGAACTAGAAGCTAATGCGTTGATAGAAAATGGAAATCTAGTTTCGAATATTGATGAAGACATCTTAAAGATGACGGTGGTAAATCGATATAAAAATGCAGCGCCATCAATTGCTTTTATCAAAAATTTTGGATTAAAAGAAGGGGCAATTGCAAGCTCTGTTGGACACGATTCTCATAATATTATAGCTGTTGGTGTTTCTGATGCTTTGATTTGTAAAGCCGTGAATTTACTAATTAAAAATAAAGGAGGCGTTTGTGCTGTTACTGAAACAGAGGAGAAAATAGTATCGCTTCCAGTTGCGGGAATTATGTCTGATAAAAGCGGAGAAGAGATTGGAAAATCTTATGCTGAACTAGATGCGATGGCCAAAGCAATGGGAAGCCAATTAAGAGCTCCTTATATGAGTTTATCTTTTATGGCTTTATTGGTAATTCCGTCCTTAAAATTAAGTGATAAAGGCTTGTTTAATGGAGATTCGTTTCAGTTTACTTCTTTAGAAGTAGAAGGATAATTGTTGTATTTATTTTTCTAGATACAATTTACATTTTTCTTCTTCATTTGGATAGGAAACCAAGCGGGTATATTCAAAACCAAGTTTCTCTAATAAGTTTCCAGAACGCTCGTTATGAACATTGGTAATTGCTGCAAGTTTATGAATACTAAGTTCTTTTTTTGCAAATTCTTTGGTAACTCTACTTGCTTCAATGGCATAGCCTTTACCGCGAAACTTTTTTAAGAAAGCATAACCAATATCAACATAGTCTAGCCAGTCTCGTTTTATCAAACCACACATGCCAATAGAACAATTGTCTGTTTTTGTTTTTACAATATAGAAACCAAATCCGTGTTGTGTATAACTTGGAATTATTTTTTCTTCTAAATACTTTTCGGCATCAGCAAGTGTATTGATGTTTCTATTACCAATATATTTTATCCAGTCGGGGTCATTGGCTAGCTCATAAAAAAAAGCAGCATCATTTTTTGTAAACTCTTCTAGCTTTAGTCTTTCAGACTCAATTAACATGGTGTTTTTTATTTATCAAAATTCTTTGTTTTTGAGAAGTAATATTCAATTTCTGCATCCCAATTTGTAGAATTTGGACTGGTAGAGATGACTCTAAACTTAATATATCCATCTCTACATTTAGCCACATATAAATTGTCTTTTAACAAAGGTAAAATTGTTGGATTAGAATCCCAGTTTTCATCCGTAACAGAAGTAATTGTACTAAGATCATTGCCTGCTCCAATGTACTTTGTAGCATTTACTCCATTGTTTATTCCAGAATTTGTCCACCAAAGATAAACATCGTTGTTTTTATATGTACTATGCTCTCCGTTTCCAGGTTGCCATTTGGTTATTGAGCCATCCCATAACTGCGGACTTGTTTCTTCTTTAGCTTCTGAAAAATCAAAACCATTATGAGAAATAGTTGCTCTTTTATAACCAGATGTTTCTACATCTTCATTGTTATTACTACAGCTAATATAAATAAAAAATGCACTAAATAGAAGGATGATAAGTTTATTTTGTTTCATGTTTTTATAATCTTTTTTAGCAAATATAATATAGAAGAAAAGTGCCTGCCATACCTTAAATAAGGTATATTTTAAAGTGCTTTTTTTCAAGGAAATGAAACAGGAAATCAACCTATAGCTAGATAATTCTTTGTATTATTGCAGGCATAAAAAAGAACGAGATGAGTGTATTACAAGATTTAGAAAATAGAAGCGGAAAACAGTGTGAATTTTGTGCATCAGCAGAGAATTTATCTGTTTATGAGATTAAACCCGTTTCAACCGGTGGAGTAGATGGTAGTGTATTGGCTTGTAGCACTTGTATTGATCAAATTGAAAATCCAGAAAATACAGATGCAAATCATTGGCGTTGTTTAAATGATGCAATGTGGAGTGAGTTTAGAGCTGTAAAAGTAATCGCTTGGAGAATGCTTTCGAGATTAAGAAAAGAAGGTTGGCCACAAGATTTATTGGAAATGATCTATTTAGAAGACGAAGATTTGCGTTTTGCTCAAGCTACTGGAGAACATTTAGATGAAAGTGAAAAAGTAATCCATAGAGATGCAAATGGAGCTATATTACAAGCAGGAGATTCTGTTGTTTTGATTAAAGATTTAAAAGTAAAAGGATCTAGTATGATTGCAAAACAAGGAACTGCCGTTCGTAGAATTTCTTTAGACCGAGAAAATGCAAAATACATCGAAGGTAAAGTAGGTCCAACTCAGATTGTAATCATTACCGATTATGTAAAGAAAATGTCTGAAAAAGAATAGGGACTCACTTCTTAATTTATCTATAAAATACTAAAGCATATTTTGCTGTTTTTTATAAAAGGCGTCAGCTTGTAATTGCATTAATTCACGAGCTTTCTTCTTTTTATAGGCATAGATTTCTTCCTCTTCAGAAATATCATCATATACTTTTTTATTGATAACAATATCTGTTTTTAATAATTCGTTTCGTTGATCTACTTTTTGAGCCACCCAATTTTTAATAGCCGTATCGTTGTCTTCAATTTTAAAATCATATTCGCCTTTAGGAGCAATTAACTTGGCAAAAATAGGTGAGGTTTCTATGGCTAAAAACAATAAGAAAATAAATAGCGAAGGCAATAAAGGAAGTTTTCCTAAAGCATTAATACGTGCCATTAATCCGTCAAAATTAGTAATGATGGGTTGAGTATTTGCCTCTTGGTTTTTTTGAGCATTCACAAGGTTTTTTAAGGCAGCTTCTTTTACCATAATCTTATTGTTATTGGCAATCTTAAGCTGTTTGAGCTCTGCTAAAGCGGCATCGTGTTTTTGTCTTTTTTCTGCATACACAGGTCCTTTTCCAACTAATAAAGTTCCTTTTCTTCCTTCGGCTTCTGCAATATAGGTTTCGTATAAAATATCCGTTTCTTTTTCTTTGGTAGCGATTTCGTTTTTTAAATTGGCAATGTCTTTATTGATTTGCTCAATTTCTGGCGTGTATTGTTTGGCAATTTGTGCTTTGTTATCTAAGGTCATTTGATTTTTTTCTTCTAACAATACTTGGTTGATTTCCTTTTCAAATAACTTTAACTCCAGAGGTTTAGAAATAACCACCGCAATAATTATAGCTAAGATAATTCGCGGTGTAGCTTGTGCTAATTCTTTCCATTTATTGTCTCTCTTTTTTATAGTAGAAACGATAAATCGATCTAAATTAAAAATGAGTAATCCCCAAATAATTCCAAAAAATGCAGCGATAAAATAGTTGTCAAAAACAGTATAAAGAGCATAGCTAGAAGCAATAAAAGCCATTACAGCAGTAAAGAATACGGTGGCACCAATACCAACATATTTATTTTGTTCTCCGTCAGAGCAATCATTTATAATTGTAGTATCAACACCAGAACAAGTAAGGAAAAACTTTTTTAACATAAGAAGAAATTGAGTAGTTCTCTTATTAGAACGATTTTATACTAGAAATGTTACATAAAAAAGCCACTCATTTTGAGTGGCTTAGGCTTAGTTATTCAAAGTTATATAAATGTGACTTATTTGGCCCTTTCCTTTTTTTATTGTTAGCGTTTTTAACTTGTTCGTAGGTAATTTTTCAACCTTCCTTTTCGATACTTTTTTATTATTGATATAGAAAACAATCTTATCAAAGTCTAAATCTTTAATAGATTTTAAATCAAGTACTTTTGTGGTTGATGAGTTTGTATTTTTTCTAGATTTTGCCAAGTCATCTTCTATTTCCTCTTCTTCAATAATCTCAATGACTTCTGTATTTTTAGGTTCTTCGATGATTTCTTCGACTTCTACCATTTCAATTTTATCTAAAACTTCAACTTCTTCTACTTCCTCTATTTCTTTAACCTCTTTGATTTCTTCAACAATAGGTATTTCAACTTCCTCGATTTCTTCAACAATAACTTCTTCTACTTCTTCTAATCTTTTTACTTTTTTTAAAGGTGCTTTTTTAGAAAGTTTGCCTTTACTTTTTTTCTCAATTACTTCAATTTTTACGGGAACTTTTGATAGTATGGCAGCAGGTTTCTTTACTTTCTTTTTTTGAGAAGCATTCATCTTTGTGTACAACCTTTTTAAATAAATCACATTCGCTTTTCTATTTTTAGGTGTTTGCTGCACTTTTTTAGCCAAACGCTTATAAGTATATACGATATCCATTGGAGGTGGAGGCGGTAATAACTTTGTATTTACAGTAATCTTATAGTACTCATTTTGTCGAAGCATTTTAGTTATTTTTAAAACTAAATCTTCAGATACAGCCTTGTCTTTAGAAATAACTATATGCGATTTTTCTTTGTCAATTTTAGTACTTTCGAGTTGCTTAATTAAGTTAGAAATCTTAGTCACTTTATTGTTTACTAAAAGAGAACCGCTTTTATTGATAAAAATACGAACCACATTTTTAGTAACCCGTTGATTTCTTGCTTTTAGTTTTTTGAAAGAAGAATTTGTATGTAAATGTATTTGATATGGCTGTGGAAAACGCTTGCTTCTCGCAGTTTTAGTAACGCTACTTGCTGTATAGTATGAAAAATCGGTGTTTTTATAGTTGTTTAAAGTAGCGTTGCTTACTACTTTTCCATCAATCCAAACTGCATAGTTGCTTTGGTTTTTCCATGCATTAAATTGAGGTGTAGTTGGCACTTTCTTTTTATACGAAATTGGAGGTGGTGGAGGTACCACTTTAAAAATATCATCAACAGAATTTTGCTGACTAGCAGACATTTTTCTGTATAAGTTTTGCATTTCTATGATGTCTTTTTGCATAAAAACTTTTGCTTTTTTTGCACGACTCATTAATAAATTATAATGCCTCATTTCTTTTTTAGAAATGCCCTTTTTGTTTTGTTGTACTTCAATTATTTGAGGCTTTGATTTCTTTTCTTGGGCTTCAACCCTTTCTGCAAAGGCAAAAATGAACCCAGCTACTAATGGAAAAACGAGTAGTTTTTTTAGTAGTATTTTAGTTTTTGAACTCGGTGTTGTCATCATGAGTAATCTTTTTTTTGTGAGTGAATAATTTAAATTACTGGCCAAGTAAATATTGTTGTGCTGAGCCGTTGTATTTAATAATACATGTTGGTACTCAGTAATGTTTTTATGTGATTTTATCACAGCATCATCCGCTAAAAACTCATGATTTAATTGTATGGCTTTTTTGTACAATCTAAATATAGGATTGAACCAAAAGAGGGTCTGTAAAATCTCTATAAATAATACATCTATAGAATGTTTTTGATTTACATGTGCCAACTCATGTGTTAAAATTTGCTGCTCTACACTGTCTGTTTGGTAAGAATGCTTGTTGATAAATATATAATGTAAAAAGGTGTAAGGAATGATTCTCTCTTTTAATAAAACTACGGTAGCAGAAAAGTAGTTTACATTTTTATTATACTTTACTTTCTTTAGAATCTTAATTATTTTTTGGAATAAAAATAGTAGTAATATGCTACTGATAATTAAATATGCTCCATAAAAATAAGGTGTATAATCAAAAGGAGTAGCTGTAGTAATTTCTGTAGTATTCATCGGAACTGCAGTAAAATCTACTGATTTTGATGCAATTGGAGTTAGAGTTTCTGTTGGAGCTACTGTAATTGTAAATGTAGGAACTAAAAAAGAAAAAACAATACTTCCTAATAAGTAGAAACGATTAAACTGATGCATCTTTTCTTTTTCTAAGAATATATGATATAGCCCTAAAAGCAATACCAAACAAAAAGTGGATTTAAGAATATATACTAACATCTTATTTCTTTTTTATTTGTTGATCTATAATTGCACGTAACTCTTCTAATTCTTCTTTTGAAAGATTGGTTTCAGAGGTAAAGAATGAAGCAAATTGAGGAGCAGAATTGTTAAAAAAGTTTTTAATCAATCCGTTTACATGTTTAGAGAAGTAGTCATTTTTCTTCACTAAAGGAAAGTATTCTCTCGATTTACCATACAATTTATAATCAATAAAACCTTTATCGTTCATGCGCTTTAATAAAGTAGCTACCGTGGTAGTAGCAGGTTTTGGCTCAGGAAAGTCTTCTAATAAGTCTTTCATAAAAGCTTTTTCCCTTTTCCATAAATATTGCATTACTTGTTCTTCGGTTTTTGATAATTGCATTCTTCTACGTTTTTAGAATTAACTCTACAAATGTAGAAATAAATTTTAATTCTACAAGTGTAGAGATTGAAAAATTTTTAAACCTATCTTTTTTAGTACATTTGTTTCAACAAAAAACGAACCAATAATAAATTACCAAATGAAAAGAATACTCTTTTTAGTAGCTATTGTTTTAATTGCTGCTTGTGCACCTAAAAAATTTAATGAAAAGTGGTTAACAAAAGAAGCGCCACACACTTTTAAAGCCAGATTCGAAACCACGCAAGGAAACTTTGACATTGTTGCAAGAAGAGCTTGGTCTCCAAAAGGAGTAGATAGGTTGTATCAATTAATAAAGTATGGTTATTATAAAGATATTGCTATTTTTAGAGTTGTTCCAAATTTTGTAGCACAATTCGGAATCCATAATGATTCATTAACCAATGTAAGTTGGAGAAAAGGGATTGATGACGAACCTGTATTAGTAAAAAATGATTCTATGGCAATTTCATTTGCACGTGGAGGAAAAAGAACTAGATCTAATCAGATTTTTATCAATTTAAAAGACAACCACAGATTAGATGAAATAGAATATTCTGGTGTAAAAGGATTTCCTGTGATTGCAAAAGTTATTGCTGGGCAAGAAAACATATTAAAGTTTTATGATGGCTATGGAGATCGTTTAGGAAGAAAACAAGATTCTATTAACAAATACGGAAATGATTTTCTAAAAAGAAAGTTTCCAAAAGTAGATTATATTAAAAAGGCCTACTTTATAAAATAAAAAAAGCGCTCATTTGAGCGCTTTTTTTATTTATTCAAAGGATATTCATTAATCCAATGAAAACCTCTTGAGGTTAAAAGAAAATCTTGTTTTGTTTTACGATTCAATTCAATTTCTAAAGTGTCTTTATTGATTATACCTCTTAAAAATAAACGCTGTTCATTAGATAAACGGTAATCGAATTTAGAATCAATAGAATCTTTGCTAAAAACAATACTTTTAGCAATTGTATCAATCTTAGTTTTGTAGTATACAATAGAATCATTCATCATCTGAATTCCCATGGCACCTTTATAACTTACCACAAGGTTTTTCCAACGTTTGTCATCATCATTTGAAGAAATGTCTGTTTCTGTATTCTTTTTAAAAGAATTTACTTGCCAAATACCTGCCATATATGGATTTAAACGCTCCATAAAGCGTTCGCTTCTAGAAACAGAAGTAGAACTGAAAAACCAAATAAAAAGACTTACTACTGCTATTTTTACAATAGGAATTACCTTGGTAGCTTCTTTATTTCGTTTTGGGTAAATGCTCACTTCTTTGGGAGTTTTGTTTAAAAACAAAAAGCTAAAAAAACGATTAAAATCACTTAATAAAACAATACAAGAAAAAGCCAATAAATGAAAAGAGAAAAGTTTTACAGGAATGTCAAAACATAAGTTCATGATAAAAACTTGTGTCATTACTGCTACAGCAACCATGGCACCTAAAGTTTGAGTCCTTCTAGAAATTAGTAACAAAGCAGCTAAAACTTCCATTCCACCAGCAAACATGCTATATCCTTTAGAGAAACCCATAAAAACCCAAGCCAATCTCATCGGAGACATTTCTCCTAAAGGTTGAATGAGTTGCGAATAGGTAGGCGGAATCATTTGTATATGAAATACTTTAATAATTCCGTATACTAATAAATAATACACCAAAACAATTCTAAGAAAAACCAAAAATCCATAGTTCATATTGTTGTATGATGCACGTTTGGCATCAACAATAGACCAAATAAGAGTACTTAGCAATGCAATAAAAAAGAGGAGAACAATTAATAAATATTGATAGGTTGTATCTCCGCTTCCATAGCCTTTAGATGAAAAATCACGCGTAATTGAAAAGATATTTTTAGCAATCCAATGTATTGGGCTGTTCCATAAGGCATTTAACAATCCAGAAAAAGCATAGAGTACACAGTAACTAAATAAAAAGCGAAAGCTAAGTTTGTTGGTTAAACTCCATTGTTCTTTGTAGGCGCGAGTAAAAATCATAACATCTTGTTTTACAGGTGAATTTACTAAATAATTTGAATAAAAAAAGCCACTCTAACGAGTGGCCTTTTGTTTATTTAAAATTTGCTAAGTCAAATTCTTTTGGAGGTGTTTCATTACGTAAGTGTGTAATAAAATAATCCCAACGTTTACGAGTCATATAGTTGGTCATATTTCCATAACCATGACGCTTATTTGGGAATAAAATCATGTCAAAATCTTTGTTAGCTTTAATCAAAGCTTCAACAACTAACATGGTATTAGAAGGAGGTACATTATCATCCATAGAACCATGAGTAATTAATAATTTTCCTTTTAAGTTACCAGCAATTAATTGATTGGCTTGGTTGTCATAATTTGTAGTTCCGTCTCCTTTTCCTTCAATGTTTCCTTCTACTAATAAACCTTGCCATTTTTCTCCCCAGTCAGCTTCGTAGTTTCTGTTATCGTGGTTTCCTGCACCAGAAACAGCAACATCATAAAAGTCTGGATATGCAAAAACAGCTCTTGTAGAAGCAAATCCTCCACCAGAGTGCCCCCAAATTCCAACACGCTCAATATCCATTCCTTTGTATTGTTTTGCCAATTGTTTAATGGTAGTAATATTATCTGGCAAACCATTGTCTCCCATGTTTCCATAATAGGCATCGTGGAAAGATTTTGATCTAGATGGTGTTCCCATTGCATCTACAGCAACCACAGCAAAACCTAGCTCAGCTACCGCCTGGAAATCTCTCCAAACAGGTCTAAATCCGTAATACCCAACAGAACCAGATTGTGGTCCAGGATAAATATAATTTAAGACAGGATATTTCTTGTTTTCATCATAATTTGTTGGTAAAAACAAGACTCCATATAAATCTGTTTTTTCATCTCTTGCCTTCACATTAAATTCTATTGGAGCTTTCCATCCTTTAGATTTTAATTCGGTAATATCTCCAGTTTCTAAATCTGCAATCTTATCTCCATTTGCATTTCTAAGAACAGAAACAGGTGGAGTAGAAGTAGTAGAATGTGTATCTACAAAATAGTTATGAGAAGCGTTGAAACGAATTGAGTGATGTCCTTTATCTGGAGTTAAGTTTTTTAAGTTGTTACCGTCAAAACCAACTTTGTATAAATAATCGTGGTACGGATTTCCTGTTTCTTTTCCTCCAGCAGTAAAGTAAATTTCTCTGTTTTTATAATCGATATGTTTGATTTGCTTTACAATCCAATCTCCAGAAGTAATTTGATTCTTTAACTTCTTTGTTTTTAAATCATATAAGTACATATGACCCCAGTTCGATTTTTCTGAATACCAGATAAACTCATTACTATCAAAAAGCACTCTCCAGTTTTCTGCATCAACACCAGATTCGTAATAAGTAGCTACTTTTTCTTTAAAGATAGAAGTTACTTTTCCTGTTTTAGCATCTGCAATTTGTAAATGTGCTTCTTTATGATCTCTAGAACCAGAAACAAAAGCAAATTGAGAACCGTCTTTGCTCCATTGTGCATCTAACAATTCACCACTCCAACCAGCAATATGGTCAGTTGTTGTTCCTCTTTGTAAGTCTTTCCCCATTTTTAAACGAACCGTTTTTGGTCTTTTTCCTAAATGAATGATGACTCTTTCAATAGTAAAAATGGTTTTATCTCCTGGTAATGGATGTCTCCAAGCTTCTAATTTTGGATGTCCAACATTGGTAGATGTTAAATACATCATTCCAACACCACGAGCATCTTGTTGGAAAGTCGCAATCTTATCAGAATTTGGCGACCATTTTAAAACCGCATTGTCAGATTTTATCCAACCTGCATTGTTAGTAGCATATCCATAATCCTCTTTACCATCAAAAGTTAATTGAGTTCTTTTACCAGTTTTTACATCTCGTACCCATAAATTGTAGTTGTCTATATAAGCCGCTAATTTTTTATTAGGCGATAAATGCTCTTTTCTACTTCTTTTTACATAACTAGAAGTAGCATTGCTAACTTTATAATCGTTTAAGTTGGCAGTAAAAGCTTGTCTACCAATATTAAAAGAAATTGTTTGGTTGTCTCCAAAAGTAACTTTACTAATAGGTAATTTATTGGCTTTGAATTTCTTTTTTAGTAAAGCATTGATTCCGTCTGCTAATTTCTGATGATCAAAAGCCGTTTTTTTCTCTTTAGTTGTGGTATTTACGGCGATAAATTCTTTACCGTCTTTGGTTCTTTTGGCATAAGTTAAAACAGTATCTCCTGTCCAATCTTGAGATACTACTTGATTATGAACCAAACTGTACCAACCTCTGTTCATATGTTTTACAGCTTCTTTATATTCTTCGGCTGTACGTTGTTTCTTTTCTGTAGGAGTAGAACAACTAGCTAAAAGCAAAAGCACAGAGCAAACCATACTTGCTTTTTGTAAGGTGTTTTTCATGATAATTTGTTTGAATTGGTTTGTGTTAAAAGTATATTGGAAAATATTTTTAATTTATTGATAAGCAGTTAATTGTTCTTTTTTAATTTGGTATAGTATTTATAAAATAACGGAATGGTTTCTATTCCTTTTAAATAATTAAATACACCAAAATGTTCATTTGGAGAATGGATGGCATCAGAATCCAATCCGAATCCCATTAAAATAGTTTTACTTTTGAGTTCTTTTTCAAAAAGAGCTACAATAGGAATACTTCCTCCGCTACGTTGCGGAATCGGAGTTTTTCCAAAAGTATCTTGATAGGCCATACTTGCTGCTCTATAGCCATCGTAATTGGTTGGAGTAACATATCCTTGTCCACCATGATGTGGTTTTACTTCTACAGTAACTCCAGCAGGTGCTATATTTTCAAAATGTGTTTTAAACAATTGGGTAATTTCTCTCCAATCTTGATTTGGTACCAAACGCATCGAAATTTTTGCATAGGCTTTAGAAGCAATTACCGTTTTGGCACCTTCGCCAGTATAACCACCCCAAATACCATTTACATCTAAGGTTGGTCTAATAGAATTACGCTCATTGGTTGTATAGCCTTTTTCTCCGTATACAGCATTGATGTCTAATGCTTTTTGATAAGCTTCTAACGAAAAAGGAGCTTTTGCCATTTCTGCTCTTTCTTCGGTAGACAATTCTTCTACATTATCATAAAAACCTGGAATGGTGATATGATTGTTTTCATCGTGTAAAGAAGCAATCATTTTGGTAAGTACATTGATTGGATTTGCAACTGCACCACCATACAAACCAGAATGCAAATCTCTATTTGGTCCTGTAACTTCAACTTCTACATAACTTAAACCACGTAAACCAGTTGTAATAGACGGAATATCATTGGCAATCATTCCAGTATCAGAAATAAGGATTACATCGTTGGCTAATTTTTCTTGATTTCTTTCTACAAACCAAGCCAAGCTTTCAGAACCTACTTCTTCTTCTCCTTCTATCATAAATTTTACATTACAAGGAAGATTTCCTGTAGCAGTCATGTATTCTAAAGCTTTTACATGCATATACATTTGTCCTTTATCATCACAAGCACCACGGGCAAAAATGGCACCTTCTGGATGCAAGTCTGTTTTTTTAATTACAGGCTCAAAAGGAGGCGAGTCCCATAAATCGATTGGATCTGCAGGTTGTACATCGTAATGACCATAAACTAATACCGTTGGTAAGTTGGCATCGATGATTTTTTCTCCATATACAATTGGATATCCTGGTGTTTCACAGATTTCTACAAGATCGCAACCTGCTTTTTCTAAGCTGTTTTTTACGGCTTCTGCGGTAGTTAAGACATCATTTTTAAAGGCAGGATCTGCACTAACAGACGGAATTTTTAATAATTCTACAAGTTCATTAATAAAACGATCCTTATGATTTTCTATGTATTCTTTGATATTTTGCATGTTATTTTTTTGATAAGAACCAAAAATAGTAAAATTAATAAAGAACTTCTTTGCAATTTCTCAGTATTGTTTATATTTGCAGTCCTTTTGCAGGCGTGGTGGAATTGGTAGACACGCTAGACTTAGGATCTAGTGCCGCAAGGTGTGAGAGTTCGAGTCTCTCCGCCTGTACAAAGTAAAAGCCGAGATAATATATCTCGGCTTTTTTATTTTTGGGTAGTGTTTAGACTTAGTTTTTATCGAAGAAGTGATCATAAATTGCTTTTAATTCACCTACTTCTTTTTTGTTTATTCCTTTGTTTTTAGATCCTTCGTGAGCTAATTGATTTCGATATGAATTAAAAAAAGATATCCATTTTATTAGATCTTTTTTGTTTTTACCAAGACCTATGTCTATTGAAAAAGTTTTTTCAAAAGTGATGAAATTATCAATCATTGGTTCTGGTTTTCTCGACCAATATTTTTCAATAATGGTTTTATAATCATTTATGTTGAACATTTCTGTCCATTCAACTCTTTTATCTATTTTTTCTTTGTAATTTTTCTCATTTTCATCATTTGCTCTGTTTTGACAAGCAGATTTTATTTTATTTATTTCCAATTCCCAGTCGTTACCAAATAGAATCTTTAGGTTTTCAAGAATTGTATTTTTCATAAACCTTTCAACTTCCTTGATGTATTTTCTTCCATCACTTTGATAAACTTCATTTTGTCTCTCATTCCAATCAATTAACTCAGGTGGATTATATTTTGAGTGAGCTGTATTGACAAAAGTTTGAAAATAACGTAACCATTTTATATCAGCACCTGCTCCTAAAAGTGTAAGTTGCTTTTCTTCTTCTTCTGTAGATATTTGACTAAGACTATCGAATAAACTCTTTAAATACGGTTTGATTTTTTCAAATCGGTCGGAGGCTTTTGTCTGTTTGTTTACATTACCTTTTTGCGTTTCAAATTTATTTAAATCTCCAATTAGTGAGATATAAGCAAAAGTACCTCTATTAGAAACAATAAAATATTTATCTCTATTATAAATTTTTGGATATGATTGTTCAACATAGTCATAACAATGAATTATGAAATCAACAATTTTCTTTTTAGCTCGATTCATTTCTTGATTATGGTTTTGATTGTTTGTGTCATATAAACTACCAACTAAGGAATCTTCATTGTATTTATTTCCTTTTGCACTTGGTAGAAGACCTGAATTAGCAAGAGCTGTTGTAAAGGGTTTAAATGTTAATAGTGCTTTGTCTTCTCCAACAGAGATTTTATTAAATAAGGGACTAGACTCAGAATTTCCTAACTTCTTAATTATAGAAGATCTTAAAGCTTTTAATCTCGAATCTGCTCTTTCAGAATCCCAATACAAGTCTTCTTCTAAATCTAACCTCAAACTTGGACTTACAGCTTTTTGATTCTGATTTATATCCATAAATATTTTTAGCTGTTCATTAGACATCAGACCATTAAAAGCTACTACAGGTATTGTATTAGTTTCAACATATTCAGAGTTAGCATATCCATAGACCCTATGTTGTCCATCAATTATATAAGCAATACCATACGCATTTGGAATTTTAAGCGTTCCTGTTCTGGAATTTGAACTGCTACTTTTAGAATGTGCTTCAAATTTTATTTTATTTTTTTTGTTACTGAAGTTGATGATTATTGCATTAGGAAAGTACCCGCCTTCATCAATAAAGTTTGTTATACCTTTTAATCTACTAGGAACTAATAATCGTTGATATGTCGGGAATTCAGATTCGTTTGCTCTAGTTCTATGTAAAATGAATCCCATTTTTAATAGTAAAGATGGCTCTATTGAAAACATAAAATAATCTTTCTTTCCCATTTTTCCATTTACTGCTGGGATTTCAATTTTATTTAGATTTATAATTTCATTCTTAAAGACTAGTCCTAAAAATTGATAAAAAGAAGCGTTTTTGTAGTTCTTAATTAAGTTGTTTACATATTCAAAAGTATTGTTATTATAATAAAGAGAATTTGTGTTTTCTAACCTTTTTAAATCTTCACTATCACTACTAATTCTTAAATTTCTAGTTGCAAAAATGTATTTTATTTTTTTATCTGAACCGAAGATTTGATACAATGCTTTTTTAAAACCATCGATTCTAAGTCCTAAAACATCAAATTCATCTTTAAAAGAAGGCGCTTTTTTTAATTTTTCACTAGATTTACATTCTACTAATAAAATTGTTTCATTATTAACAGCAATAATGTCAATTTGTTTTTTATCTTCTAGATTTTTTGAAAATGGTAAAACAAAATTTTCATCAAAATTTAAGGTTCTATAACCTAAATTGTAGAATTGACACCAAATATCATCTTCAAATTTTTTAGAATGTTTTTTTGGTATTCTAATTTTAGTCTTGGTTTTTAGTGGTTTGCCTTCAATTTCCCATCCTTCTTTTAAATATCCATCAACTAATGAATGGTCAACACTTAAATGTTGGTATTCACTTTTCTTTATTTTATATAATTTCCCTAGCCTTGATGGATCACTTACAAGTTTTTCTTTTATTTCCTCAACTTGAAACTGTTTTAAAAATGCCATAAATTATTTGATGTTTGTAAATAAATATTCTGAATACTTTCCTCTTTTTGCTCCTTTTCCTCCAATAACACTTGCTCTTGATATTTCTAATAAAGTATCAGTATCATCAAATATTTCTTTGACTTTTTTATGTGCAGCATTAGTTAAAATATAAAATGCTTGTTTTCTTTTTATTTCTTGTATCATTTCTGCCAATTTATATTGATCTTCAAGAGAAAATATTTTTTGGTTATATTGAACGAAACCGTTTGAATTATGAGTGATTGTATATGGTGGATCTAAAAAGACTAGATCACCCTTTTTGACATTATTAATTGTTTTTGAGAAATCAGAATGAGAGATTTTTGTGTTTTGTAACGCTGAACTAACAGAAATGATATTGTCAAAGTCAAAGTTGTAATTTTCTCTATTCCCAAATGGAACATTATATTTTCCATTTAAATTAACTCGGAAAATTCCATTAAACGACATTTGATTTAAATAAATAAATTGAGCAGATCTTTTAAAGGGATCTGTGTAGTTGATTTTTCTTATTTTATAATAATGTTCTTTATCTTTTTTGAATCTACCTAAATATTCAATAATTGCCTGTGGATCTTGTTTAATTGATTTGTAGGTATCAATTAGCCATTCATTTGAGTCTGAAATAAAAGAAGTTTTAGGTGAGAATTTGAAAAAGACTGATCCTCCACCAATGAATGGCTCATGATAATTGTTAAACTCACCAATTTCAATTATTGATTCAAGATGTTTCAATAACCATTTTTTGCCTCCAGCCCAACGAAGAAATGGCTTTGCTTGTTTTTTTGTGGTTGTAATTTTCTCTTTCAATTCTTTATGTTGTTATTAACTCTAGTTATGTCAAATTTAACTCAATTCGTAATATAGAAAACAAATTACTCATATAGTGACTACCACTTCTATATAAAAGGAATTCTATTTCCACTTCCTCACGAAAGTAAGAAAACAAGAAAATTATTTTTTATGGGAAGCCATAATTTTAAGAATTAAACTCAAAAACAGGTATTTATACCTGTTTTTTGTGATGAAAAAATAATTTTAGAACATAGCATTTAAGTAAAAAGAATAACTAAAAGATTTTTTTTCAAATCAACTCAATAGTAACTATAGGTAAATTATTTATGAATAGAGATGGTCTCTATATGCAACACTTTTAGTATTTTTACCTTTGTTAACAAATTAAAGTTTTAAATGAAATATCCCTATGTTTTCGTTTTAACAATGTTTTTTGCATGCGCTGCTTTTGGGCAACAAGATTTTAGAAAGGCAATGTATAAGTCTCAAAATCCTGAAGTATTTTTAGCAGAAACATTTATGAACCTGTCAGGAATGCAGAACAAAGGCAATGGTACAGTTATTGTCACTTTTACACTGACAAAGAATGGAGAAGTGCTAAACCCACGTCCGGTACAATTTGATACGCAAAAAAATGCCATCAATGCCATACTAACACTACAGAAAACCAGTAAAAACTGGATTCCGACTTATGTCAATGGAAAAGCTGTAGATTATTCGTACAAAGTGGCATATAATTTTATGCCATTGAAAAATACCTACGAGTTGGATGTAAAAATGGCAGAGAAATTTGTGAAAAAGAAAATGTACAAACAGGCGTTAAAACATTATAACAAAGCTATAAAGGTAAATCCAAATGAGGCGTCGTTGTATTTAAGTAGAGCAGAGGTAAAGCTAGCATTGAATGATATGGACGGATTGAAGTCTGATTTTACAAAATGCAAAGCCCTGCAAAAAGAATTTTTAGTAAATGTGCAATTAGCGGGGTTTGCTCCCAATAAAAACAGTAAAATAACGTATATAAATAAAGACAAAAAATAACATGGAATTAAGAAATTATACAAAAGAACAAACACAAACAATACAAGCGGCATTTATGTCGAAAGTATATACTTGGATGTCTGGTGGACTTGCAATTACAGGACTAATCGCGATGTGGGTTGCCTCTAATGAAAGCTTAGTATACACTATTGTAACCAATAAATTATTGTTTTACGGATTGGTTATAGGAGAAATATTTTTAGTAGGATATTTAATTTCTATGATTAACAGATTATCTGCTCAAACAGCGGGAATTATTTTTACAGGATATGCAGTATTGAACGGAATAACACTCTCGTTAGTGTTTTTAGCTTATACAAGTGCTTCTATTGCAACTACATTCTTTGTAACGGCAGGTACTTTTGCCATTATGAGTATTTATGGGTATTACACCAAAAAGGATTTAACTTCTTGGGGTAACTTATTATTTATGGGATTAATTGGAGTAATTTTAGCTTCTGTAGTTAATTTGTTTATGCAAAGCGAAATGCTATATTGGATTGTTACTTATGTAGGAGTTTTTGTTTTTATAGGATTAATAGCTTACGATACTCAAAAGATCAAAGCAATGAGTACCGCTTCAGAAATTGGATCAGAAGCAGAATCTAAAGGAGCTATTGTTGGAGCTTTAATGCTTTACCTAGACTTTATAAACCTGTTCTTATTACTATTAAGGTTTTTTGGAGACAGAAGATAATATCAAAAGAGGCAAACGATGGTTTGCCTCTTTTTTTATGCATAAAAGTCTAAGTACTTTCTGCTATCTTTGCATTTAAAATTATAGCATATGCAGTTTAGAGATTTAGGATTAAACAAACCTATTGTTAGAGCAGTTTTAGAACAAGGATACGAAGCGCCAACTTTGGTGCAAGAACAAACGATTCCGCTTGTTTTAGAACAAAAGGATGTCATTGTATCTGCTCAAACCGGAACCGGAAAAACTGCCGCATTTGCTTTGCCAATTTTACAACAACTTTTTGACAAGCAAGATGCACCCAAAAAAGGAAAAAAAATCAAAGCTTTAATCGTAACACCAACAAGAGAATTGGCAATTCAGATTGAAGAAAACTTTAAAAAATATAGCAAGTATAGCAATCTTAGAACCGGTATTGTGTACGGTGGTGTTTCTTTTGAACCACAAAAAGACATGCTTAGAAAAGGAATAGATATTTTAGTAGCTACACCCGGTAGATTATTAGATTTACACAAACAAGATGCTGTTTATTTAGACTTTGTAGAAACTTTTGTATTGGACGAAGCCGACTTAATGTTAGACATGGGTTTTATTGATGATATTAGTAAAATAGAGCATTTATGTCCAGAAGAGAAACAGCAATTATTGTTCTCTGCAACCATGCCAGCAAAAGTGGTAGAATTGGCTAAAACGGTTTTGCAAAATCCTGTAAAAGTAGAAGTTGCACCAACGTCATCAACAGTAAAAACAGTACAACAGTTGTTGTATTATGTGCCAAAACCTAAAAAGATAGAACTGTGTTTGCATGTGCTTAGAAACACCATTAAAGGTAGTGTTATTATTTTTAGAAGAACCAAATACGGAGTTGATAAACTAGAAAAGTCACTAGCTAAAAACGGCTATTCTGTAGATAGTATTCACGGAGACAAAACCCAAAATTTGCGTCAAGAAGCCTTGCAAAAATTTAAAAATGGCGATGTGTCTATTTTAATAGCTACAGATGTGGCAGCTCGTGGAATTGACATTAAAAATGTAGATGCTGTTATTAATTTTGACTTGCCTAATGTTTCTGAAACCTATGTACATAGAATTGGAAGAACAGGAAGAGCAGGAGAGAATGGAGTTGCCTATTCGTTTTGTTCTGCTGATGAAAAGAATTATGTACAGGCTATTCAAAAATTGATACAAAAAGACATTGAAGTTGTAGAAGAGCATCCGTATCCTTTAGATCCAAAAGCGAAACCAGAAGTACACAGAAAAAAAGGAAGTAAGTATAAAAAAGGAAGAAAATCAGAAGCGTCTAAAAAGAAAAAAAGACGTTGGTATTAAATACATAACATAAAAAAAACTCCTCAATTTTTGAGGAGTTTTTTAGGTTTTATAGGAAGGTGTTAGTTACTTTTTTTAGAAACTAATCCTCCTTTGGCGCTGTCTACTGTAATGGTAAACTTAGCATTTCCTTTTACAATCCATCGTACTTTAACAACACTGTTTCCAGGGATGTTTCTAACACGCATTTTAGCTGGATTTACTTTTTGTTCTTTAGTTACGTTAAAGTCTGCATCTGTAACCAACATTCCCGCAACAACTTTTACTCCAGAAATACTTACATAGTCAGGTCTAGTAATGTTGTATTTTAAATCTTGACTAGCGTGAGTAGGCATCAATCTATCATTCTTAATAGTTACAGTAACTTCTTTTAAACCACCACCCATTTTCTTTTCAGAAATATCTGCAATAGATAAGTTTGGCATGTGATACGCGTGGTAAAAAGTAAATGCCATATTTCTATGTGCTTCTTCTTCTAACATAAAGCCTGGTGTTGCTCTACCAAAATTCTTTTTAAATCCACCTACTTCAATTTTTCCATAGGTTGGATGATCAAATTCTTCCCAAGGAGTAAAAGCATCGTTCATTAATAAATCTCTGTCAAAGTCATAGGTTTGATTTCTACCACCATTATTCTTTTTATAATAGGCAAACGAAGTAAAAATCTCATTGGTAAATGTGTAAATTCCTCTACTACCATAAAACCAATCTAACTCACCACCAAACACAGAATACAAGTCTTTATATACTGTTAAATAACGATATCCTGGTAACATTTTTTCTCCTTTTTTACCAATAGCATCATAAATTCTGATGTCTTGTCTATTATAAGTAGCTAGATCTTCTCTTGCTCCAGGACCACGAAGAATCATTCCGCCAGAATTGTGAAAACTTTGTGCTCCAGCAATATTTGGATGCTTTAATACAAAATCTGCAACAGCTCTTGTTTCTGGTAAAGAAAAAGGGTGTTTGTAAGCTCCACGTTGAATATAGTCTGGTTGCCATTTCCAACCCCAATCTCTATTTGGATCGTAATATCCATGTGTGTCTTCGTTAATTCTTCCGTCATTGTCATTGTCAATCCCTTCGTTTCCTAAGTATTCATAACGTTGTGTAGTTACTACATCATCAGGACCAATCAACAACATTTTTCTAGGGTCTTTTGGGTCTACAATATAATTTCCATGTGGATTTTTTCTACGCATTCTAGTAATAGAACCATCACCATTAATATCATCATATCCATCTTCGTCAAACTTTCCATCTCTATCGTCGTCTAAAGCAATCATACCAGATCTTGGACTGTGTGGAGTATTTGGCTCTTTCATATAATCATTTCTAGCATCAGGGTTAATGGTAGGAACAATATAAAAAGTACGGTCATTTAACATGTTTGTGATATAATCATTATCACCAAAATTTTCTGTTAAATACCAAGCAGTATAGATACAAATTTCTCCACCTTGAATTTCGTTTGAGTGGATATTTCCATCTACATAAAATGCAGGTTTTCTATCTGCGTTTCCTTTTTTGTAATTGGTAATTGCTAACATCCAAATGTCTTTTCCTTTGGCAGATTTACCAATCGATTTTCTTCTTACCAAATTAGGATAAGCATCAGCAATTTTTTTGCTTAAAGTAGCTAATCCTTCAGAAGTATAATATCTGTTAAAAGAGATGCTAACTTTTGGGTTGTGTGGTGATCCAGAAGCTCTAAAAACTTCATCACTTTTTTGGGCATTAATTGCTAATGGAAATAAAAATAATAGCAATAATGATTGACGTATGTGTTTTTGTAAGTTCATCTTTCTAATATTTTTATTTTAAGTTGATTGTTTTAGTATCTATTCCTGTATGAGAAGTACCAGCTTCTAAGCTAACTTTCCCTTTTCCTTTAACCAACCAAGTAAATTGTTGTGAACTATCTCCATTAATAGAAGGAACTAATGTGATGCTTCTTCCACTAATTAATTGCTGTTTTTTCGTTAATGTAATTGCTACTTTAATACGACGTAACCATCTTGATTTTCTTCCCATCTCTGTATGTGTAGGTAATAAACCACTATTGTGAACATCTACGGTGATTCTTGTAAATCCTTTTCCTACAGCTTCTGTTTTGATATTTTGCAATGTGATATTTGGTTGCATTTTAGCTAATGCAATTACAAAATCTGTATGCTTTTTACTAATGTCTGCCACCATTTTATATGGAGGATTGATCATTTTGTATGGAGCAATTCCACCAACTTCTACTTTTTGGTTAGGAAAATCAGGATGTTTTACAGGAGTCCATGGAACAAAAGCATCTTTGATGTTTTCTTTTTTAGCCCAACGTAAGTAGTTAACATACTTATTTTTTGAAGCTTTTTTAGCAGAATCTTTTACTTTTGGTACCCACCATCCTGGAGTACTTAAAGCCAATTTTCCAAAATGGAAATATGACCATTGGAAAAAATCTCCACCTTTTCCGTTTGATGTAGGAGCATCTTTTGTACCCGTAATTTTATTGTATTTACCAGATAAAAACTTGTTTAAAGCGGCATCGTTTTTTAGAATACTAGTAACCACTCTTTTTCTAGCTCCGCTAGCATTGTATTTTAAAGGTTTAGATAAGTTATTTTCTGGACCTAAAGTTAGGATGGCAAAAACATTCCATTGCTCATATAAGAAACTTAATAAAGCTCTGTTTTCTTTTTCAGAAACTGGGTGTTCTCCAGCTCCGGGTTTAAAATACGGATAGTTATAACTAAAGTTTTTGTTAAAATGTATTCCACCTTTTCCATCTTCATTAAATTTTCCGTCTTTATCATTGTCAATACCTTCAGAAAGAAGTTTGTATTTTCCTAATTGACCTTTGCTTTTACTAGCCTTTACTAAAATTCGATCATCTTCTTTTAGCTTGATGTAGTTTCCTGTTACATCTTCTACACGCATCATGGTAATCAAACCATCTTTGTTTAAATCGTCAAAAGGATCTTCGTTACTACTTCCGTCTCTGTCGTCGTCAGTATTTTTTGCATTTCCGTTTTTGTAATGCTTCAAAGAAGAAAAGTAATTTTCTGTGGCATTAGGACTCATGTTAGGGAAAATATAAAAAGTGGTTTTCTCTAAAACTTGAGCATGGTTTTTTAAGATGTTTTCTGCAATAGAAATTGCCATTTCTGGACCTAATAAATGCTTGCCATCAACACCACTAACAATGGCAATGGCTGGTTTATTTTTAGCATCACCTTTACCTAAAGTTAAGGCCCAAATTTTATGACCTCCAACAGTAGTGGTTAACTCTTTTAAAGATGCGTTTGCAGCATTAGTACGTTGTAAACTTTTAAGTCTTTTAGTAAAGCTACTATAATTACTATAATCTGATTGCGCAGAAATTTGCCATGAAGTAAAGCAAATAAACAATCCTAAAAACAAGGAAAGCTGCTGTTTTTTGTTATACATAATAACGTTTGGTTAAATTAATTGAATGAATAAGCTTTAAAGATATAGATTTCTCAATATTCTTAACCAGTTGCTATTATAAGTTTATAAAAATTAAGTTTTTTTTAACGTTTTGATTTTAAGATAATCTCTTCATAATCATCTGTTTTCTCTAAAGAAGCAAACAACTGCTGAAATTTTTCCGAAGGTGTCGCTAACTTTCTTTTTTGCAAATCTATCCAAGCGCCAAAGACCATAATTTTAGCAGAGAGTTCTCCTTTTTCATTATAAAAATGATGCTCTAATTTCCAGCGTTCTGTTTTTTTAGAAACCGCTTTTAATTGTAAGTCGATGGTAATATCTTCTCCCATATGCACTTCTTTATAAAAAGAAGTTTCTTCTTTAAACAGAATAGGCCCTAAGTTTTCTTTTGCAAAATCATTGATAGAATACCCAAGTTTTTTAAAAAAGCGAACTCTTACTTCGGCAGCATAATCATTATAAGCGCTATGTCTTAGATGTCTATTTGCATCAAAATCAGACCAACGCGTTTTAAAAGTTACTTGAAAACTCATTAATGCTTAACAATCTGATTTAGATTTCTCATTTTTAGTTGACTTAGTACATTCAATGCTTCGTTAACATAGATGTCTTTTGCTAAACTTTTATGCCAAGCAATTCTTTTGTCTTTATTTACAACAGCACTTTCTATTAAAGGAAGTTCGCTTTTAGGAGACACAAACTTTAAGTTTGAATTGAATTTAAAAACAGACTTGAATTTTTCTCCACTTTTTTCATGAGCTTTCGCTTCTTTGGTAAACTGCTTAAAGTTTAAAGAATAAGTAGTGTCTTCTTGCCCTTTTTTAAGCCATTTTGCATAATCGTTGATTAGTTTAAAATCTGGATTTTGCATAATTCTTTCTTTACTTTCATTCACAACGTCGCTAAAGTTTTCGTAAGAATCTACAGTAGTATAGTTGGCTTTATCTACTTTGTCCCAAGCTAAAGCACCATCCATATCTCTTTCTCCATATTTCATATAACTAAATCTACTAGGCATAGCGATATCAGAATATACCCCTTCTTTTTGTGTTGATCCTCCATTAACTCTATAGAATTTTTGAATGGTCATTTTTAAGAAACCTAAGTCTTTTTTATATTTTGGATAGAACTGATTGATTGGTAAAATGTTTTGAACTGTTCCTTTACCAAACGTTTGATTTCCACCCATAATAACAGCTCTGTTATAATCTTGCATTGCAGCAGCAAAAATCTCAGAAGCAGAAGCAGACAATTCGTTTACAAGTACTACTAATGGTCCGTTCCATTGAATTTTAGGATTAGAATCACTTTGTACTCTTGGTTTGTCTCCTCTATATTTTACTTGAACTACTGGTCCTTCACTGATAAATAATCCGGCAATTTCGATTGCAGTTTTTAAAGAACCACCGCCGTTATTTCTTAAATCGATTAATAAACCTTCAACATTTTCTTTTTTCAGGTTTGCAATTTCCTTTTCCATGTCTTTGGCAGAATCTCTAAAGTTTTTATCACTAAAATCGATATAGAATTGAGGTAGGTTAATTACACCGTATTTCTTTCCGTCTTTTTCTACAACACTAGATTTTACATAAGTTTCACCCAATTCAACAATATCTCTAACAATAGAAATTACTTTGATAGAGTTGTCTAATTTTTTCTTTACAGTAAGACGTACTTCAGTTCCTTTTTTTCCTTTAATAAATTTAATAGCGTCATCTAAACGCATTCCAACAATATCTAATGGTTCTTCGTCTGCTTGAGCTACTTTTAAAATAATATCTCCAGCTTCTAAATCACCTTGTTTCCATGCTGGTCCACCAGAAACTACTTCAAAAACATGGGTATAAATTCCTTTCTTTTGTAATCTTGCACCAATACCTTCAATTTTTCCAGACATATCCACATCAAAACGCTCTTTAACTCTTGGCGCCATATATGTAGAATGCGGATCAAAACCTCTGGTAACACTATTTAAAAAAGTAGAAAACCAATCTTCATGCTCTAATTCTTCAATACGCATGTACAATTCGTCCATGCTTTTTAATACTTCTTTTCTAGCTTTAGCTTCCAATTCTTTAAAGCTAGATTTTTTAAAGTTTTTATTGTCTTTTAATTTGCTATTAGCTTCTTCTAATTTTTGTTGCTCTTGAATTCTACTTAAGGTATTTAACTTCAATTGTTTTCTCCAATTGTCAATCAATTCGTTTTCATTTTTAGGAAAAGCTACTTTATCATAATCAACATTGATACTTTCTCTTTTATTAAAGTTAAAAGGCTGAGATAAAATTTGTCCGTAGTATTTTTTAGCAGATTTAATTTTTTCAGTAAATCGACCATATACTAAATGATAAAAATCTAAGTTGGCTTTTTTAAGTTGATTGTCAATTAAATATTTGTATTTAGAAAACTCTTTTAAATCTTCTTGTGTAAAATATCTTTTCGAAGGATCTAAACCTTCGATAAAACTTTTGTAAACTTCAGCAGAAAAGTCATCGTTTAAATCTTTAGGTAAATAATGTCCGTTTGTTAACATATAATTAATCACAGAGATTAATACCTTATCTTTTTCTGGATCTGTATTAACAGGTTTATTTGTAAAACTTGATAGCATTAAAAATAATGCTACAAAAGGGATGATAAATTTTGATGCTCTTTTCATGTTCTTTTCTGTCGTGTTTTTTATAAGCTCTTTACAAAAATTTTGTTCTTGCAAACTACTAAAATTATACCAATTATACTATGAAGTTTCTAATTTGTGATTTTTTTATAAGTTCCTCTAAATAATTCGTTAAAAGGAGTGTTGTCAACGTCTAAAAGTTCCCAAACTTGGGTTACAGTTCCGTCAGAATTATTAAACCAAGTAATTTGATTGTAATACTTTCCTTTATTATTAGAAATGAGTTTACTTTTTAAAATCATTTTATTGTTTTTGTAATGTCCTTTAAGCTCTAATGAAGTTCCTGTATTGTCAATCCAAACTTGATTCCAACTTTTATCTGCTTGGTTATAGTAATTATAGCTTGTTCCTTTGCTTGGTCCAACAGAAGAACTCCAATTTTCTTGAATGGCACAAGCGTTAGACATTTTTACTATTTTATTAGTACCAATTAATTGATTTTTTGCATTGTAAACATTCCAATTACCTACCCAAAAATCAAATTGTTTATACTCTTTCGTAGAACACGGAATTTTGCTTTTAGACTGAGCAATACTATGGCTAGTTAAAAATAGCGAAAGCAAAAGTACTATACAGTAATTAACATTCTTCATAATTAGGTAAGATTGGTTCTTACAATGTTAATCAAAAAAAAGGAAATTTTCTCTTTACAAAATGTTAAAAGCAAATCAGAAATTCTCAGTAAAATTGTACTACATTTGTTAGATAAAAAATTAAAATATGAATGATAGACCTTTAATATTGGTTACCAACGATGATGGAATTACAGCTCCAGGAATTAGAGCTTTGATTGAAGTAATGAATGAAATTGGAGATGTATTTGTGGTGGCTCCTGATAGTCCACAAAGCGGAATGGGACATGCAATTACTGTAGATAGTGTACTGCATTGTAATTCATTAACAGTAGATGATGGTCCTCAGATTGAATACAGTTGTTCTGGTACACCTGCAGATTGTGTAAAGATGGCAACGAATAATATTTTAAATAGAAAGCCAGATTTGTGTGTTTCTGGAATTAATCATGGAGCAAACTCATCTATAAATGTAATTTATTCTGGTACAATGAGTGCTGCTGTTGAAGCAGGAATTGAAGGAGTACCGGCCATTGGGTTTTCTTTATTAGATTTTAATTGGCATGCTGATTTTTCTGCATCAAAAAGATTTGTCAAAGAAATTGTATTAAGTGTATTAAAAAATGGCTTGTCTGAAGGAACAGTATTGAATGTAAACATTCCTAACCTTCCAGAAAAAGATATCAAAGGAATTAAAATTTGTAGACAAGCAAATGGTTATTGGAAAGAAGATTTTGATAAAAGAACAAGTCCGTTTGGTAAAGAGTATTATTGGTTATCAGGTGAGTTTGTTTGTAAAGACAAAGGAGAGGATACAGATATTTGGGCTTTAGATAACGGGTATGTTTCTGTAGTTCCAGTACAGTTTGATATGACAGCACATCATATGATTCAAAAACTAAATACATGGGATCTGTAACAAAAGAAGTTTTTATCGGAATCCTTATTTCTATAATAGCAACACTTTCTGGAGCATTTATTTATATAGAATTTTTCTCTCAATATGGTTTTCAAGAAACCTTACAGGTGATGAAATCTCAAGACTTATACGGAAAAGTTTTGACCTTAGCGGCAATTCCGAATTTGTTTGTATTTTTTGTTTTTATAAAAAAGAAACAAGATTATAGAGCAAGAGGCGTTTTGTTAGCAACGATTCTTATTGCTTTTGCTACCTTTGTTTTAAAGCTAATTTAATGAAGTACTATATTATTGCAGGAGAAGCATCTGGAGATTTACACGGATCAAATTTAATGAAAGCATTGTATGAACAAGATGCTGATGCAGAAATTAGGTTTTGGGGTGGAGATTTAATGAGTGCCGTAGGAGGGGAGTTGGTTTTGCATTACAAAGAAAGAGCTTTTATGGGGTTTTATGAGGTGCTTAAAAACCTTAGAAAAATCTTAGGAATGATTTCTTTTTGTAAAAAAGATATTGAAGCTTTTCATCCTGATGTTGTAGTATTGATAGATAATTCAGGATTTAACTTACCGATAGCCAAATGGGCAAAAGAAAAAGGATACAGAACCAATTATTATATTTCACCACAAGTTTGGGCATCTAGATCTAGTCGGGTAAAAAAAATCAAAAGAGATGTGGATATGATGAACGTTATTCTTCCTTTTGAAAAAGCCTTTTATGCTAAGTTTAATTACGAAGTTAATTTTGTAGGCCATCCACTAATTGATGCTATTGCAGATAGAAAACTCGTTGATGAGGTTGTTTTTAGAAAAGAACACAAGCTTGGAGATAAAAAAATAATAGCCTTATTACCAGGGTCTAGAAAGCAAGAAATTACTAAAATGCTTTCTGTGATGTTGTCTTTGGTAGATGATTTCAATGAGTATCAGTTTGTAATTGCTGGTGCACCAAGTCAAGATTATAGCTTCTATAAGCAGTTTATCAATACCAAAAATGTATGTTTTGTAAATAATAAAACATACGATTTATTAAGTATTTCTTTTGCAGCTTTGGTAACTTCTGGAACAGCTACTTTAGAAACAGCATTGTTTAAAGTGCCACAAGTTGTATGCTATAAAGGAAGTAATATTTCGTATCAAATTGCTAAACGAATCATTACGTTAAAATTCATTTCTTTAGTCAATTTAATTATGGACAAAGAAGTGGTGACAGAATTAATTCAGCATGATTTTAATGCCAACAATTTAAGATCAGAATTAAAAAAGATTTTAGATGAACAACATCGAGAAAAACTCTTTTTAGAGTATTTTGAATTGGAACAAATTTTAGGAGGGAAAGGAGCTTCTGAAAATTGTGCTAAGCTCATTTATGACGGAATAAAATAGCATTTCTTAATTTTTAGTAACTTTATCTTGCTATGAAAAAGTTACTACTATTCTTACCAACTCATTTTACCTGTTGCTTAATTATTGGGATTTTAATAGAATTTCAATACAAATTACAACTGTTTGCAACTGTAAATGCCTTTTTCTTTTTTAGCCTTTTTTTGATAGTCTTATTTGTGTTGAATAGATTCAAAAAACGTCAATTGTTTACAATTACTAGTTGGGTTTTATTTGTGTTTATAGGAATGTTTACTGTTTATTTTCAAGATGAAACTACCAGTAAAAAATACTATTCCAACTTTTCGGTACAAGACTCTTTGGTAGTTTTACAGGTAGACAAAGTGTTGAAAAGCAATCTATACAACGATAAATTTATTGGTCATCTTAAAAAGATAGGTGCAAGTAATGCAGTTGGAACACTTTTAGTAAATATCCAAAAAGATACTTTGAGAGAAAAAATAAAAGTAGACGATGTTCTTTACTTTAAAACTCAGTTGATACTCATTGAGGCTCCTAAAAACCCTTATCAATTTAATTACAAAGCTTATTTAGAAAAGCAAGGAATTTACCATCAAGTATTTTTAAAGAATGCTACTTTTTTACAAAAAGAAGCCTCAAAAAAAAGAATTTACAGTCTTGCTGCTTCCTTGAGAGATCGAATAGAAGCTTCATTAAAAAAGTATCATTTTAAAGGAGATGAATTAGCTGTTATAAAAGCGTTGATTTTAGGGCAAAGAAGTGGAGTGTCAAGTCAGTTATTACAAGATTATACCAAAGCAGGAGCCATACATATTTTGGCAGTTTCTGGGCTGCATGTCGGAATTATTTTACTATTACTTTCCACACTATTTAAACCTTTAGAAAAATTGCCTTATGGTGCATTATTCAAAACAATATTGATTATTATTTTGATGTGGTGTTTTGCTGTTATTGCTGGATTGTCGGCTTCTGTGGTTAGAGCAGTAACGATGTTTACTTTTGTAGCAGTTGGTTTGGCTTTTAAACGAAAAACTTTTGTACTACATTCTTTAATAAGTTCTATGTTTTTCTTGTTGTTAGTAAAACCACTATTTGTATTTGATGTAGGTTTTCAATTAAGCTATTTGGCGGTTTTTAGCATTGTAACCATTCAACCTAAATTAACTCAATTGTGGAAACCAAAATGGAAAATAATTGACAAGTTCTGGCAGCTATTTACCGTTTCTTTAGCGGCTCAAATTGGGGTGTTGCCAATTAGTTTGTTTTATTTTCATCAGTTTCCAGGCTTATTCATGGTATCCAACTTAGTAATTATTCCTTGTATTGGAATTATTTTAATGGGTGGAATTTTAGTAATTATATTAGCATTGTTACAAATACTTCCAGCTTTTTTAGCCGAGATATATAATGCTGTTATCAGTTTAATGAATCAATTTGTAGCTTGGATATCTTTACAAGAATCTTTTTTAATTCAAGACATTTCTTTTTCTTTTAAATTGTTAATAGCTTCCTATATCTGCTTCTTTTCTTTGGTGTATTTATTAGAAAAAGCAAGCTTTAAAAAGTGGGTGTATTTTTTAATAAGTATTCTTGTTTTTCAACTCTGTTTGCTTTTGGATAAAAGTAAGGTTGTAAATACTAAAGAACTGCTAGTTTTTTACAAACAACGACAAACAGTAATTGGAGAAAATAATCATGGAAAGCTAACCATTTATCATACATTAGATAGCTTGTCTAGTCAAAATATGGGAATGATTAGAGATTACAAAGTAGGGAAGAATGTTAAGGAAGTTGTTTATAAAAAGTCAGTTCCGAATTTACTAAAATTAAATAGCAGATTTTTATTAATAGTTGATGAAGTAGGAGTATATAAGATTAATGAATTAAAGAACCCAATTGTGTTGTTAAGAAATTCTCCTAAAATTAATTTAGAAAGATTGCTAGTCACTTTAACACCTAAATTAGTTATTGCTGATGCTTCTAATTATAAAAATCAAGTATTAAGATGGGAGCAAGTTGCAAAGAAAAAGAAAGTTCCTTTTCAGTCCATATTTAAAGAAGGAGCAGTAATTTTAGAATGAATTATTCTTGGATGTTACTTTTAAAGTTTTTAGAAAATTCGCCCCACTTTTTTGTTTTTCTATCTTTTCTGATAAAGTAAGCCAATACCATTTCCATTTTTTTAGGAGGTAAATATCCAGGAATTCTGTCTAATAACTTTTCTTCTTTACTTAAAATAATGGTCATTGGGTAACTAAGCTTCCCATTCATAAGTAAGGCAGTAAGTTCATGATATCCTGACCTACCTTCACTTTTATACTTAAATGTATATTCCTTATAAGTAATTGGTTTTTTGCCTTCTCCATCCATTTTTACGGGATGGTAATTTTTATTGATATAATCTGCAATAATAGGATTTGCATAAGTATCTCTGTCCATTTTTTTACACCAACCACACCAGTCGGCATAAATATCAATTAAAAAAGGTTTTGGATTTTTTTTATTTAGTTCAACAGCCTTTTCAAATGAAAGCCAAGCTACTTTTTCTTGAGCAGAAATATTCCACATAAAAGTTAACATAGCAAGTAAAAGGAAGTTTTTTTTCATCTGTTAAAAATTTTAACCTTACATATAGTAAGGAAAGTGATGTGTAAAAAGTTTGTCGACTAATAAATGGTAAAATTACAAAATAAAAAAGCACCAATAGTTGGTGCTTTTCATAAAATATTGTGAATGTTGTAATTATCTGATTCCGTGCATTAGTTTTTTCATTAATGGATTAATTAAAATTAAAATTATACCAGCAGCAGCTGGGATTATTGTGAAAATTAAAAAGAAATGACTCATAGAATATTTAGCAACTATAGTGTCAATTTGCCCACCAACCATTGCGGCTATTTTATTACCAGCTGCAATAGCTAAGTACCAAACCCCAAACATAACTCCAATCTTTTTTGCTGGAACTAATTTTGATACATAAGATAATCCAACAGGAGATAAACATAATTCACCCATGGTATGTAGTAAATAAGCTAGTACTAACCAAACTAAACTTACAGAAGCTGTTTTTGCTCCTTGAGGTATTCCACTAGATCCGTAAGCTAAAGCTCCAAATCCAATGCCTAATAACAACATTCCAAGCCCAAATTTTACTGCAGCAGAAGGATTGTATTTACTTTCCCACCATTTAGAAAATAGTGGAGCTAAACCAATAATAAATAAAGAGTTTAAAATTAAAAACCAAGAAGCTTCTATTTCTGTATTATCCGCAGGAAGGATAACCGACAATTTCCAAATAGCTATTCCCCAGATACTTAAAAAACTAATCCCTAAAATAATATTAGAAAGTGAAATGCTTTTAAAAGTCTGTTTAAATAGTTTTAATAAAACCCATGAAATAATTCCTAAAGGAACGATGGTAATAATTGTGTCAACAATTTTAAAAATTAAAGCTGAATTTCCTTCAAGATTTCTTTGCGTGTAATCTCTTGCAAAAAGATTCATTGAACCACTCGCTTGTTCAAAAGCAGCCCAAAAGAAAACTACAAAAAAAGCTAAAATACCAACAACAATATATCTGTCTCGTTGAATTTTAGACTCTTTGTTGATTGTTTTTGTAGATGACTTCTTGTTAAGAAGATTGCCGAAAAATTTAAAAATACTTACAAGTACATTGATAATTCCTTGTAAAATTTCAATGATTCCTTGAAGAATTGTAATTTTATTTTCGGGTGTACTTCCAATTTTACCAAAAATACTTCTACCAAACCAAAATTGTAAAGTACCCAATAACATAAAAACACCTGCTAATCCAAACCCCCAAGAATAACTTAGGTTACTTGCTAAAAAACCACATAACAATACGCCTAAGAATCCACCAGAATTAACTCCCATATAAAAAATAGTAAAAGCACCGTCTTTTCTATCAGGATATTTATCATATAGACCACTTACAACAGAAGTGACATTAGGTTTAAATAAACCATTACCAGCAATTAACAACCCAACACCAACATAAAACATAAATTCTGTTTCAAAAGCTAATGCTCCGTGACCAAAAGTCATTAACAATGCGCCAAGTGCAACGGCTTTTTGATATCCAGTAAATTTATCGGCAATCCAACCTCCAATAATAGGAGTTAAATATACAGAACTAGTATATATTCCAAGTAAACCTAAAGCTCTTTCTCTTGTCCATTCCCAACCTCCATCAGAAAAAGAAGCTGTTAAGAATAATACAAAAATGGCACGCATTCCGTAGTACGAAAAACGCTCCCACATTTCTGTAAAAAATAATACAAATAAGGCAGGTTTATGTCCTAAAAGGCTAAACTCATTTGTTTTTGAAGTGGTATTCATAAAATTGAGGTTTAATATAAAAAAGAAAAAACCTCATCGGGATAAGATGAGGCTTTTGAATATGTAATGATTAGTGTACGTTACCCATTAACTTTTTCATCAATGGAGAGAAAATTAATACAACCAATCCAGCACCAACAGAATACATAGCAATTAACTCGAACCCGTTAGTGTAAACTTCTAAAGTGTCTAATCCTCCGACATTTTTATCTGTACTTTCGATAGCTAATTGTTTTGAGATAAACCCAACAATTTGGAAAGCATAAGCAGAAGATAAGAACCAAATACCCATCATAAATGCTACAATGCGTTTTGGTGATAAATCTGTAATTTTTGATAATCCTACAGGAGACATAAATAATTCACCAATAGAGATTACAAAATACATTACAAATAAATAAGTAAAAGGTACCATTCCGTTTTCATCTGCACTAGCTCCACTGATAGATAAAATATAAAAACTAGCCCCAGCTAAAACTAACCCCATACCAAATTTATACGGAGTTCTAGGGTTAAGCCCTTTTTTAGATAAATAAGCCCATAATAAAGAAACAGGAATAGATAATACTACAATAACTAACGAATTTAATGAGTTAGTCTGACTGGCATTCATAATACCATCTAATGCAACATTTCTATCAGCAAATAAAGTAATTACACTTCCAGATAATTCATGGAATCCCCAGAATAAAGTCATAAAGAAAGTAATTAATAAAGCCATAATTAACTTTTTACGTTCATCAGGAGTAGACTTAGCTATTACTGTTATCATATAAATTAAAATTCCAACACCAAGTAACTTAAATAGTAATCCTACATAATTTTGATCTCCTAAAAAAGTATCTCCACCAGCTATAGCTTTGTACGAAAAAAGTAAATAAGCAACAATTGGAGCACATAAAAAAGATACAATAGGTACAAAAGTTTTTTGAGGAACTCCTAAGATTTTCTTTTCGTATACTTCTTGGTTTGGTGGTAATCCTTTATCTCCAAAAACATTCTTTTTGATTCCGCTCCAGAAGAATGCTAATCCTGTTAACATTCCAATTCCTGCCAATCCAAATCCATAATGCCAACCATAAGTTTCTCCTAGCCAACCACATAGTAATGGAGCTGCAAATCCACCAATATTAATTCCCATATAGAAAATAGTAAAACCAGAATCTTTTCTTCTGTCACCATCTTTATATAATGAACCTACAAAAGTTGAAATGTTTGGTTTAAAGAATCCGTTTCCTACAACAATAAATGCCAATGCCAAAAAGAAAGCAATGTCGTTTTCAATAGCCAAAACAAAGTGTCCTAAAGACATTAAAATACCTCCTAAAAATATAGAAGAACGCATTCCTAAAATCTTATCAGAAACTCTACCTCCAATTACTGTAGAAGCATATACTAAAGAACCATAAGAAGCATATACTGCTGCTGCTGCTGTGTCTTTTTCTGCTAAAGCTTGAAAAATTTCTTTGGTCATGTAAAGCATTAATAATGCTCTCATTCCATAGAAACTAAATCGTTCCCATAGTTCTGCAAAGAATAAATAAAATAATCCTTTTGGATGACCGAACATTTGTGGTTCGTTTGATTGTGTTATAGTTGAATCTGCCATAATTACCCTTTAATTTTAGTTGTTTTATTTTTATCAGTACCTCCTAAATTCTCTTGAATGAAAGTGGTCATTTTTTTATACAAATGTAATCTTGTGTTTTTTCCTCTGTAAATTCCATGTGCTCTATCTGGATAGATAGCCATATCAAATTGTTTGTTTGCTTTTACTAAAGCATTAATCATTCTCATAGAATTTTGTACATGTACATTGTCATCTCCAGATCCATGTACTAATAAATAATTTCCTTCTAGTTTATCAGCATAATTTATTGGAGAGTTCTCATCATATCCATTTGGGTTTTCTTGTGGAGTTCTCATAAAACGTTCTGTATAAACAGTGTCGTAAAATCTCCAGCTAGTAACAGGTGCAACAGCAATTGCCGTTTTAAAGATGTCTCCTCCTTTTAATAAACAATTGGTACTCATATGACCACCAAAACTCCATCCCCAAATACCAATATTATTCTCATCAATATAAGGTCTTGTAGCTAGTTGTTTTGCTGCAGCAATTTGATCTTCAGTTTCATACTTTACCAAGTTTAAGTAAGTAGACTTTTTAAAATCAGCTCCTTTATAACCTGTTCCTCTTCCATCAACACAAGCAATGATATATCCTTGTTGTGCTAACATTTGATGCCAATAATCATTTGTGCCATTCCATCTGTTAGCTACTTGCTGAGAACCTGGTCCAGAATATTGGAACATTAACATTGGATATTTTTTGTTCTCATCAAAATTAGAAGGTTTGATCATCCACATGTTTAAGTCATTTCCATTTACATTGATAGTTGTAAATTCTTTTTGACTCATGTTGTATTCTGTAATCTTTTCTTTTAACTCTTTGTTGTCTTTGATTGTTTTTAACAATTTACCTTCTCCGTTGTATAAAGAATACACAGTTGGAGTATTTGCATCAGAAAAAGTATTGATAAAATAGTGTAGGTTTTTACTAAATGACGCAGCATTGGTTCCGAAAGGATTGCTTAGAATCTTTTTATCTGTTCCATCTAAATTAATGCTATAAACACCTCTATTTATTGATCCGTTTTCTACAGATTGGTAATAAATTGTGTTCTTTTCTTTATTAAAACCATAGTAATTTGTTACTTCCCAATCTCCTTTTGTAACTTGATTGATTAGTTTTCCTGCTTCGTTGTAATGATAAATATGATTAAATCCATTTTTTTCACTTGTCCAAATAAAGCTGTTGTCATTTAAGAAAGTTAAGTTGTCATGAATATCAACATAAGCTTTATCAGTTTCGTGTAATAATAAAGATCTTCTTCCATTAGAAGCATTTACATTATGTAACTTTAAATCATTTTGATGCCTGTTTAAAGTAAAAGCAACTAAAATATTGTTTTTGTTAGACCATTTTATTCTTGGGATATATTCGTAATCTCCTAAGTTTACTTTTCTAGTATTTCTACTATTGATGTTGTACATGTGTAAAGTAACAATGGCATTTTTTTCTCCTGCTTTAGGGTATTTAAATTTTTGCTGTGTAGGATAAAGTTCGCTTCCTACCATATCCATAGAAAATTCATTTACTCTAGTTTCGTCAAAACGCAAAAAAGCAAGATTTTTACTATCCTTGCTCCATTCAAAAGCTCTAACAAAAGAGAACTCTTCTTCATAAACCCAGTCACAGATTCCGTTAATAATATGATTCTTTTTACCGTCTCTAGTAACCTTAGTAACACTATTGTTTCTCAGGTTTTTAATATAGATGTTGTTGTTTTTAGCATAGGCTACTTTTTTACTATCCGGAGAAAAAGTAGGTTCTTGAATTTCTTTGCCGATTAAACTTAGCTTTTTACTAGCAATATCATACACATAATAAGTACCTGTATAAGATCTTCTGTAAATTTGATTAAAGTTAAAACCTAATAGCAATTTACTTTCATCGTTGTTAAAACGATATGAGCTAAAACTTGGAGAAGGGAAATTCTTTAAGTCTTTACTATCTACAATCGTTGCAACTTTTTCTAAAGTAGCATAACTGTATTTATCTACAGAAGTAGACTTCGTTTCTTTGTTATAATTTAAAAGCGTGTAAAAATCACCATTCATTGAGTTTAAAGAATTCATTCTATCGGTAGAAAAAGTACCATTCCAGATTTCTTCTAAGGTGATGTTTTTAGTGCCTGCAGTTTGATTTGCACTGGTTTGATTTTTAGCATTTTCTGAACAAGAAAAAAAGATTGTTAGAATAGCTAAAAGAACTATTTTCTTCATTAGTTGTGTTGTTATTTAATAAAAGATTGCCAAGTTTACGGAAAAATCGGCAAAAATCCTGCCTAAAAAGTCAGAAAAATAGAATATTAAGATGATTTTCATTCGATTCAGTTATCTTTGCCACACGTAAAAAGCCCGATTCAATGACCAAAATTATTTCAGGATTTTCCAAACTAACCAAAGAGAAAAAAATCCAATGGCTATCAGAAAACTACTTTAGTTCTCAGCCAGAAATTATCAATACGATTAAACAATATTGGAATGCAGATGAAAAATTACAACAGCTGCATGATGACTTTATTGAAAATACCATTTCTAATTTTTATTTGCCTTATGGTGTTGCTCCTAACTTTGTAATTAATGGCGAAAATTATGTGATTCCGATGGTGGTAGAAGAGAGCTCTGTGGTTGCAGCGGCTTCATTGGTTGCTAAATTTTGGAGTACTCGTGGAGGTTTTACAGCAGAAGTAATTTCTACAACAAAGATTGGTCAGGTACATTTTATGTACAAAGGAGATAAAGAAACATTAAGCTCATATTTTAATAATCAAAAAGAGAACTTATACAAAGCTACGGCTTCCATTACAAAAAATATGGAAAAGCGTGGAGGCGGAATTTTAGATATCGAATTGGTTGACAAGACAGATAAGTTAGCTGATTATTATCAATTGCATGTTACTTTTGAAACAAAAGACTCTATGGGAGCTAATTTTATCAATTCTTGTTTGGAGGCAATTGCAAAAGCGTTTCGTAGAGATGATATTGAAATCATTATGAGTATTTTGTCTAATTATGTTCCTGAATGTGTAGTAAAATCTGAAGTTTCTTGTAAGATTGAAGATTTGGGTGGAGAAAATCCGCAAAAGTTTGCAGAAAGATTTAAACAAGCTGTAGAAATTGCATCAATTGAACCTTATAGAGCGGTTACTCATAATAAAGGAATTATGAATGGAATAGACGCTGTTGTGTTGGCAACAGGGAATGATTTTAGAGCTATTGAAGCTGGCGCTCATGCCTATGCAACTAAAGATGGAAGTTATAGCAGTTTAACACATTGTGAAATTGATAATGGTATTTTTAGATTTTGGATTGAGGTGCCACTTGCTTTAGGAACTGTTGGAGGTTTAACAGCCTTGCATCCAATGGCAAAACTATCTTTAGATATGTTACAAAAGCCTTCAGCTCCAGAGTTAATGCAAATTATTGCCACGGCTGGATTGGCACAGAATTTTGCAGCTTTAAGAGCATTGACAACAAACGGAATTCAAGAAGGCCATATGAAAATGCATTTGATGAATATTTTAAATCAATTGCATGCTACCAATGAAGAGAAAGAAGAGATGGTAGCTTATTTTAAAGATAAAACAGTTTCTCATAGTGCAGTTGTAGAGAGATTTAATGAGTTGAGAAAGGTGAATGGCTGAGCGTAGTCGAAGCCAACAATAAAGAAACATGAGCAAATACTATAGTAACGGGAAATTATTATTTACTGGAGAATATCTGGTGTTAGACGGCGCTAAATCTTTGGCTTTACCTACTCAATTTGGTCAAGATTTGGTAATTTCTCCCATAAAAGAGCCACAATTAGTTTGGGGAAGTTTTACAGTTACAGGAGAATGTTGGTTCGAAGCTGTTTTTGATCTGCCAAAGTTGCGTTTAAAAAATGCTACCTTTAATTCTGATGTTGAAGGAAGTGCAGAGTTTATTGCAGAAACTTTACAAACGATTTTAACAGAAGCTAGAAAATTAAATCCAGATTTTTTACAGGTTGATAGTGGGTTTGTAGTTAAAACTAATCTCAATTTTCCAAGAAATTGGGGACTGGGAAGTTCATCAACTTTGATTAATAATATTGCTTCTTGGGCAAATGTAAATGCTTATGATTTACTGTGGAATGCTTTTTCTGGAAGTGGTTATGATATTGCCTGTGCTCAAAATAATTCACCGATTTTATATCAACTAGAAAATCATAATACAAGTCAAAAACCTAAGGTCGATTCTGTTGAATTTAACCCGAGTTTTAAAGAAGAATTGTTTTTTGTATATCTAAATAAAAAGCAGAATAGTAGAGAAGGAATCAAGAGGTATAAATTGTATCAGTCTAAAAAAGACAATATTACTATTCAAAAAGATATTGATGAAGTTTCGATGATTACCCAAGAGTTTTTAAATGTAACTTCTACTAAAGATTTAGAAAAAGTAATGTTAGAGCATGAGCGCTTGATAGCTTCTATTATTCAATTAAACCCTATAAAAGAAGCACTTTTTTCTGATTATTTTGGAGCAGTGAAAAGTTTGGGAGCTTGGGGTGGTGACTTTATATTAGCAACTGGAAATGAAGATAGTTTAAATTACTTTAAAGAAAAGGGATTTTATACAGTTGTACCTTATTCTAAAATGATTTTATGAGTAAAATAATTATTGTAGGTGGTGGTGCAGCTGGTTTTTTTACTGCTATCAATGCAAAAGAACAAAATCCTGATTTAGATATTGTTATTCTAGAAAAAGGAAAAGAGGTATTACAAAAAGTAAAAATTTCTGGAGGAGGTCGTTGTAATGTAACTCATGCTTGTTTTGAACCAAAAGAATTGGTAAAGTTTTATCCACGTGGAGAAAAAGAGTTACTCGGACCTTTTCATACTTTTATGACTGGTGATACTTTTGAGTGGTTTGATGATAGAGGTGTTCCACTAAAGATAGAAAATGATAATCGTGTATTTCCAGAAGCCAATACTTCTCAGGCTATAATCGATTGTTTTCAAGAACAAGTAGCAGCTTTGGGAATTAAAGTATTGAAGAATCACGGGGTTACTTCAATAATAAAAAAAGAGCATCAATGGTTGGTGCAGACCAAACAACAAGAATTTATTGCTGATAAATTAGTTATTGCTGCAGGAAGTAGTAATAAAGTTTGGGAGTTGGCAAAGAGTTTAGATCATTCAATTGTACAACCTGTTCCTTCTTTGTTTACATTTAATATCAAAGATCAACGAATTATAGATTTATTAGGACTTTCTGTACCAAATGCTACTGTGAAAATTGCCAAAACGAAATTAGAATCTACCGGTCCATTATTAATTACACATTGGGGAATGAGTGGTCCAGCTGTTTTAAAACTATCGGCTTTTGGAGCCAGGTATTTGGCCGAAAAAAAATACCAGTATAATGTAGAGGTAAACTGGCTTTCTAGACCAACAGAAAAAGTGCTCAATGTACTACGTAACTTAAAAAAGAAAGAACCTAAAAAAACAGTAGCGTTAAAATCTCCTTTTACAGATCTTCCTAAAAGATTATGGGAGCGTTTGGTAATTGCTTCAGAAATTAAAGTACAGCAGAAATGGGCAGATATGAGCAATGTACAATTAGAAAAATTAGCATTACAACTAACCAAAGGAATTTACAATGCTAACGGTAAAAGTACTTTTAAAGAAGAGTTTGTTACTGCTGGAGGAATCGATTTAAAAGAGATTAATTTTAAACGTTTTGAAAGCAAAAAACATTCCAATTTATTTTTTGTTGGAGAAGTCTTAAATATAGATGCAGTTACTGGTGGTTTTAACTTTCAAAATGCTTGGACTGGAGGTTTTATTTGTGCAAAAGCATTGAGTGAAATTTAAAAAGACTGTATTTACAGTCTCTTTTTTTATTCTTTCTTTATATATTTTCCTCTGTAACTGCCTTGTTCAAAGAGTAGTGATTTTCCATCAGCAGAAAAAGTAAACGTGATGGATTCTGCATACATCTGATTAAAGATAAACTTATTGTTGCCTTTGTAAACTAATGGTTTTTTAAATTCATCTTTAATAACATGCACTAAAGTGGTTTTATCTTGAATAAAAGCGGCAATGTCGTTGCTATCTTTTTCATAAACATAAGTCCCTGCAAATTTTTTAATTTCAGCTTCTGAAATCTCGATAAGAGCATCGTTAAAATAAAGTTTAAGAATTTCAGAATAAATGGTGTTAATATCAATTTTAGCACCATTGGAAATCAATGTAAAGGCTAATTTTTCTTTTGGAAAGTAAATGGCTGTTGATCTAAAACCATCGATGTTTCCGCGATGTCCAAAGCCTTGTCTGTCATTTATTTTATATCTAATAAGTCCCATTCCAAAATCATCTTTTATGGTTTTCATAAGATTCAAACTTTTGGATGTTAGAATATTACCTGTAAATAAAGCTTTCATAAAGATGTTTATATCATTGGCAGTCGAAATAATATCACCACTTCCTTTAGTAATTGACATATCAGTTTCTGGAAATTCTCTCCATTTTTCTTTAAAGCTATAAGAGTAAGATTCGTTATTTGTGGAATTAATTTTTTTTTCCAATTTGTGTGTTTTTTAAGTTTAAAGGCTTGCTTATTTTTTCTATTAATAATTGTTCTAATGAAGCATTATAAACCTTTTCTAAGATTAAGGCTAATAAGAAATAGTTAGAATTGCTATATGCAGCTTTGGTATTTGGTTCAAAGTCACTTGGATATTTTGAAATAAGATCCAACATTTTTTTAGATGATTGGTGTTGAGTTCTGTACTCGAAAAATTGCTGGTCTCGAGTGAAATTATGAATTCCGCTTCTGTGTTGCAGTAAATCTGCTATGGTAATTTTAGCAGCATTTTTTATACTAGGAAAAAAGGTTTCTATAGTCTTGTTTAGTTCTAATTTACCTTCTTCAATAGCTCTTAAAATAAGGACAGCAGTAAATGTTTTAGAAATAGAACCAATACGATATTTTGTAGCTGAATTAGATTTTTGAGAAGTAGTTATATTGCTAAAACCAATCGACTTAGAATAGATAGATTTGCCTTTATAAGACAAATTTAAGGTTCCCATAAAAGCATCATTTTTTTTATAGTTCTCTAAAAGGCTATCAATAGCTGTTTTATAGGAAGTTGCTTTGTTATTTGTAGCTTGTTTGTTTTTGTTCTTAGATGTGCAAGAAGATAATAGTATTACTAAAAATACTATTGTCAAAAGTAGTTTTTTCATTGTAGTGAATATTTTCCCTTTTGACTGATAATGACAAAAATAAGTTACAGAAAAATAAAAAAAAGCCATTTAGTAATTGTTAAATGGCTTTTCTACATGAGAGTATAATTTACATTGCAAGGATTGCTTGTTCTAGTTGATTTTTAAATTGGGATTTGTTATCAACATAAAAAGCTAAAGTTTTATACGGTTTTTTAATACCGTAAAGCCCAGTAAGTATATTTTCTTTTTTTAAGTGTAGTATAATATTATGACTTTCTAAATCTCCAAGTAATGCTAATTTTCGAGTGTGATCTGTTTGCTCTAAGTCTTTAGAACTAACTTCAATGCTTTCAATATCTTTAAGTTGAATCGTGCTTTCAGTCATTATTCCATAGCGTAAAAACAACTGTCCGTTTTCTATACTAATTGGTCTTTTGAGCATAGATTTTAAAAATCCAAAAATTTGTAATCCAGAATATACGCTTAAAAAAGTAAGTATCCATGCGGAGATGCTACTCCATTTTAGCAATAAGAAATGCAAAGCAACGGTTTCAATAATAATGATACAAATAAGAGCAATAAATAATGCTACAGAACCACTTTCTTTGTGGTAAGAGAATTCATTTTCTTTTAAAGGTCTTTTTTTCCAATAAACAAATCCATAATAGAAAACGGCAATTTCTGTAACAATAGGACTAACAGTAGCTTTTGGTAGTAGCTCTAAACAAGTGCTTTTTAGCGTAGTAAAAAAATCAAAAGAAGCAGTTTTATTAAGTCGATATTGTTTGGCAACTTTTCTAATATTATAAATAACAAAAGAAACGACTGCTATTTCTATTAAAGGAAGTGCCCAAGTTTTAAATAGGATTAGGTACTGTTGATTTTCTGTTGGAAGAATAAATGAGCCAACAACCAATCCAAGTATTAAAAAAGGAACTACTGTTGTTTTTGGAATTTTAGTTTTTCTAATGAGTAAAAAGTAAACTAAAGGAGCAGTTAATAAAAGATCAAAAGTAATGGCAATGGATAAACTATCAGGGTTACTTTTGAAAATAGAAGATTTGGCAATCAATACCATTGTTCCAATAATCAAAAAAGGAATTCCGAAAATAAAAATAGGATTTTGAAAGTTGACCGTTTTGTTCATAAACTGCTTTGTTTTAGGTATTAAAGATACAACTTATTAGTGTAAAAAGAGCGTGAAATTTACGCGAGTTCTCCTCTGTGTGGAATTAAAGCATCTCTATAAGTTTTCATGTCAACTTCATCAACAGTAACAAAAGCAATACTATGATATTCGTTCAATTCTTCGTGGTCAATTTCGTAGTAATGTAGCTTTTCTGCTGTAGCAAATTCTTTTAAATGGATGCAGTGATGTTTTGCGGTTTCTAAACCATCTTCGCCTTTAAAGTCCCAAATTAATTTTAGCTTTCTATTCATACAACAAAAATACCCATTTCAACTGAATGAAATGAGTATTTTACATACAAAAAATAACAATCAACCAATCTACTTGGTTATTTGTGTTACTGTCCAATCATAATTGATTTTCTTTTTTAAATATTTTTTTAAAGGTTCTAATCCAATTGCTTTTCTTCGTTGATCTACATAAGTAGGATTTTGAATAGGAAACGGCTCTAATTGCCTTTTGCTATTGTATCTAAATTGCATGCCAAAAAGCTGAGGTTTATTAGTATTTACTAAAATGCGATCTTGAATTTTAGCATATTCTATACAGCTGCCTTCTTTTTGCAAACAAGCACTCTTAATTTTTGGTAAGTATTTAATTCGCATTTCTTCACCCTCTAAATGGTTGATGATTAATAACGGAGCATCCGATGCTAACTTACCAACGGTAGAATAAGTTGGCCATCCATATTGTTCAATTAACCTTTCTAATTCTGAAAAATTAGTTTTTCCAATTTCCTTTTTTTGAGCGGCAATTGGATAATACCAATGTGGAATGTAGGCGTTCTTCATATAAAATCGTTTTGCCATATCTAATTGGTAATCCAACGCTTGATCTTTCATAATCAATTTTAACAGAGCTAAAGCATAGGTTGGTTTTTTTAATGCAGTGTTTTTTTGCTGAAACTTCTGTAATTGATTGGTTTCAATTTTATTCCATCTTTTGTCTTGAGTAAGATTTAACAAGTCATTATCGGCCAAAGCCCAAAGTGTAGTGTCGTTTTTTAAAGCGATGTTTAAATAATGAAATGCACTATCTTTTTGGTAAGTTAATGCATAAGCACAAGCTAAATTATATACCAATTTTGTTGCAGATGGATTTTTTGAATAATCACTTTTGTAGGCTTCAATTGCTTTTTGTAATTCCCCTTTTGCTCTTAAATCATCTCCTTTGCTTTGAGCATTTGTAATGAATATAAAAAAGAAGAATAAAGGTGCTAGTAATAATTTCATTATTTGTTCTCAGTTTTTAAAGGAGTGGCAAGTAGTTTTATTAACATAGCAATGGCAATTCCTAAAACAGGAGTAATGATTACATTAGATAAGCCACCAAATAGTAAATGACTAGCGATGCCTTTTGCTTTAGAAATAAAATAGAAGCTATGCATTAAACCTAAAAGCAAAGAAAAAAGCGCAATGCTTAAAGACCAGTTTACAAGTTTGTTTAATTTTTCATTGTAGATAGATTGCATTTCTTTGTGCGTCATTTTTTTATAGAAAAATAGAATAGCAGCAATTAAAAAAGCATATAAAAGGATCACAAATTTTAGATCGCCATTTGTTAGAAAATCGATAAAAGGCATTCTCATAAGTATAAGTTTTAAGGGTTATTTATTTTGTTTAATAGTTTGTAAATATGATTTGTATAGCGTAATAATTATATCAGTGCTAGAAACTGATAGTGCATTAAATGTAAATGCTATCGTAAGCTTTTTTTGAGGTATGTAAACAACCATAGATCTAAAGCCATCAATTGCTCCGTTATGACCGTAGATGGTTTCTCCATTAAAATTAGCTACAGAAACTCCCATTCCCATTTCATCTTGTGGAGTTGTCATTTGTTTAATGGATTTCTGTGAGATAATTTTCCCATTAAATAGCGCATTGTAAAATGTTGCAACATCTTTAGCAGTAGAAGTGATTGCGCCAGCTCCCATTGGTCCTGTTAAATCTGTATGATAGGTAATAGGTTTCCAAACTCCATTTTCTGGATAGTAACACATGGCTTCATTTTTACTTAAGTCTAAATCTTTTTGAAAGTAGGTGTTTTTTAATCCTATTTTATTGGAAATTCTCTTTTTAAGAATTTTGTTAAAAGTCTTCTTTTCTACAATTTCGGCGATATAAGAAAGTAAAATATAATTGGTATTGGAGTAGGCTGATTTACTATCAGGTTTAAAATCACTTTGGTATTTTTTTATGCGTGCTAGCATTTGCTTTCTATCTCTAGGTTTGCTAATCCAAGATTCAAATCCCTTCTCATTAGTGATGTTGTACAAGCCGCTTCTATGGTAGAGCATATGCTTAATTGTAATATTTTCTGCATTTGGAATGTCAGGGAAATAAGTAGCTAATTTTTCATCAAGATTGATTTTTCCTTCCTCTACTAATTGTAAAATAATTGTTGATGTAAAAGTTTTTGTAACAGAACCAATTCTATATAAGGTGTTTTTATTTGCCTTTTTTTGTTTTTCTAAGTTTGCAAAACCAATGGATTTGTGATAAACTTCTTTTCCATTTTTAAAGATGCTTATTGTTCCCATGGCTTTATTTTTAGATTCTAAATGTGTTGAGAATTCATCTAAAGTTTGAGATTGTGAACAGCTAATAAAAGCGCATAGGAATACCATTAGGAGTATAGATCCTTTTTTCATAATGATTAAAATTTAAGTGTGAATATTTTAGAAGTTAATTACTTCTTTTTTAAGGTTAATGCAATTGAGCTAGTCTTTTTTTAAGCTAGTAAGCATTATTGCTCCTGCTTGGCCTATTAGAAAGGTAACCATTCCAAAAGTAGGAGGGAGAATTCCGAACTTAAATCCCCCAACAATTACTATAGGGTTAATATCTCCATTAATTTCTACTATTTTATCTAATGCTTGAATTAGACCTAAAGTAAATCCTAAAAAACCAAAGACTAAAGTAAAAAGACTAACGGATTTTAATAGGTTTAAATTTTTTTTAGAATTATTTTTAATTCCTCTGAGAATAAGAAAAATTATAATTATTAATAAGAGTAATATTGGAACCATAAAACCATAACCTCCGTCTGATAATAAATGTGTCATTAATGTCATAACTATACTGTTTTTGTGTGACTAAACTATTTTATTATTATTCTCTATTTTTTTAAAAGAGACTAAATTACCATTTTATGTGGCATTTAACCATATTGTGACATTTAAATGTAAAAAAGAATTAAATCTGTAGAATGACATGCTTAATTTGAAATTAGTCTATAATTATCAGTTAAAAACAATCAATTTTAGGTTATTTACAGTCGTGAAAAAAATGTATTTAAAGATATTTAAGGGTTTTGTAACACATCTGTCATTTTGGATGTTAGTTTGGTTTTTCTTTAGAACTTTTTTTAGTGTAGGTAGTTCTAATCAACAATTTATATTTTGGTTTTCTGTTTTATTAAGTGTAATATCTATTATCGCTTCTTATGTGTTTATTTACAATTTAATACCTAATTATTTATTGAAGAGAAAATACAGTGAGTTTGCACTATACACAGTATATGCTTCAGTATTTGTTACCTGTGGTGTTTTTATGACTGTGGCTTTTGGTTTTGTTTTTTACTTTAATTTAGAGTATCAGAGAATGCCAGCTTTAACTAAGAGTTCTTCTGTGATTTTAGTTTGCGTAATGTTGATTATTACCTTAGCTAGTGTAATAAAGATATTATCACACAATTACAAGTCACTAGAAGAGAATAAGACGTTGGAAAATAAAATACTTCAAACTCAATTACAATTAAAAGATCAGGAGTTAAGGTTTTTAAAAATGCAAATTCACCCTCATTTTTTGTTCAATTCTTTAAATACTATTTATGGTTTTGCTTTAAAGAAAAAGGAAGAAGCACCAGAAATGATTTTAAAACTTTCGAATTTGTTAGATTATATTTTGTATCAGGTTAATAAACCAACGGTAAATTTAGAAGATGAGGTATTTCATTTACAAGATTATATTTCTTTAGAAGAAATGCGTTTTAATGATACTTTAGAAGTTAATTTTAAAAAAGGAAACTTAGATAAAACCATACAAATTGCTCCGATGTTATTGATTCCCTTTTTAGAAAATAGTTTTAAACATGGGAAAATTTTAGATGGTAAATTGCAAGTGAATTTAGAACTTTCAGTGGACGAACATTTGTTGTTTTTTAGAATAGAGAATACAGCAGATAATTCTAAAGATACTAGAGCAGGTATTGGGTTAGAAAATATAAAAAAGAGATTAGAAGTATTGTATCCTAATGCTTATGAGTTAGAAATTATAAATGGTCAAAACTTATATAAAGTGGCGCTTAAAATAAATTTAAAAGGATTAAAAATAGAAAGAGATGCCTAAAAAAATAACCTGTGTTGTTGTTGATGATGAACCTATTGCAAGAGATATTTTAACTTCTTATATAGAGAAGATTCCTAATTTGCATCTTGTAAAAAGTTGTAAAAATGCCATGGAAGCTTTTGAAGAAATGAATAAAAGTTCGATAGATTTATTTTTTCTAGATATCAATATGCCAGAAATTACAGGGCTCTCTTTAGCAAAATTGATTCCCAAACATTCAAAAGTAATTTTTACCACAGCATATAGAGAATATGCATTAGAAGGATTTAATTTAAAAGCAGTAGACTATTTATTAAAACCCATAGCATTTGATCGTTTTTTAGAAGCTGTAAATACTTATTTTGAGGCGGTTAAACCTGTAGTAAATACTGCAGCAGTTGATGAAAGCTTTAAATCAGATTTCTTTTTTGTAAGATCAGAAAGAAAAATGGTGAAAATTAATTTTAATGAAATTATTTATATCGAAAGTTTAAGTGATTATCTGAAAATTCACTTTCAAGACAAATCTGTGGTTACTAGAGAAACCATAACAAATATAGAAGCTAAACTTCCTCAACAAAAGTTTTTAAGAACTCATCGATCGTATATTGTGGCTTTAAATAGAATAGAATCCTATACAAATGAGTATGTTGAGCTTCAAAAAAAAGCAATCCCGATTAGCAGATCTTATAAAGAAGCGATTTTAAATAAATTGGAAAATTTATAAAGATTTAAAGTATCTTTACGGCAAATATTTCCAAATTGAATACAAAACAATTTATTCCAGAAAAGAGTACTTCTTTTATAGATAATAAAACCTACAAATGGCAAACACCAAGCAATATCGCTTTGGTTAAATATTGGGGTAAAAGCGATCCTCAGCTGCCTAAAAATGCTTCAATAAGTTTTACATTAAATAATTGTCATACTATTACTTCTGTATCTTTTAGTAAGTCAACAAACGTAAATGAAATCAATTTTGAATTGTTTTTTGAAGGGCAAAAGAAAGATGCTTTTAAGCCTAAAATTGCTCAGTTTTTTGAAAGAATTCAAAACTATTGCCCCTACCTTTTAGAATATGATATGGTTATCGATTCAGAAAATTCTTTTCCACATAGTAGTGGAATTGCTTCTTCTGCAAGCGGACTCTCAGCAATAGCCATGTGTGTAATGAGTTTGGAAAAAGAGTTATATCCAAATATTTCAGAAGATTTTATAAAGAAAAAAGCTTCTTTTTTAGCAAGATTAGGATCAGGAAGTGCAAGTAGAAGTATTGAAGGACCTTTGGTTGTTTGGGGGAATCATCCAGAAATTGAAGGGAGTTCTGATTTATTTGGAGTAAAATTTTCTAAAAAAGTACATCCAATTTTTGAGAATTATCAGGATGCAATTTTGTTAGTTGATAAAGGAGAAAAACAAGTGTCAAGTACAGTTGGTCATAACTTAATGCATAATCATCCTTTTGCAAATCAACGATTTAATCAAGCAAACGAAAATCTTTCTAAGCTTTCTAAGATATTGCAAGAAGGAGATATAGATGCTTTTATTTCTATTGTAGAAAGTGAAGCGTTAACATTGCATGCAATGATGTTAACAAGTAATCCATACTTTATTTTAATGAAGCCAAATACTTTAGAAATTATCAATAGAATTTGGAGCTATAGAAATGAAACTAATAGTAAGCTTTGTTTTACCCTAGATGCTGGAGCTAATGTACACCTTTTGTATCCAGAGAATGAAAAGGAGCAAGTAGGTTTATTCATTAAAAATGAGTTGTCTAGCTTTTGTCAAAATGAACAATTTATTTTAGATAAAGTGGGAATTGGTGCAAAAATTTTGTAACTTACTTACAACATTAAATTATTTATCATGAAAACTACAACTATACTTGCCTCTATTGTTGTTGGGTTTTTAACTACTTCAGTTTTTGCTCAAGGTACTGTTTGGTTTGATTCAAATTGGAATCCAACACAAAAAGAGAAGGCCAAATATTATAGACCAGCACCAAAAACTCAAAAAAATGGATATTGGATTGTTGATTACTATATGAATGGAACTGTTCAAATGGAAGGCTTTAGCTTAAATAATAGTGTTAATAAAGAGAAGTTTCACGGTTTGGTAAAGTACTATTTTGCAAATGGAGTTCTTTATCAAGAAATTAATTTTGAAAAAGGAGAGATTGATGGCGAAAGAAAAATCTATTTTGAAACAGGGAAATTAAAGAACAAACGAGAGTACTATAAAGGAAAAGCCGATGGTAAATTCTTTGAATATTATAAAACAGGTGAGCTTCATGTGAATGGAAGTTATGAAGATGGGATGAAAGATGGAGTTTGGAAAACCTATTATAAGAACGGAAAAATAAAAGAAAGAGGTAAGTACGAGAAAGGGAAAAAAATTGGTATTTGGAAAACTTTTTATAAAAATGTGTATAAGAAGTAATTAAATCTTATTTTTGTAACTAATTATTCTTGCTTAGGAAAAAAGAAATTATGAAAGGACCTTTGTTTTATGCTAAAATATTACTCTTTGGAGAATATGGAATCATTAAAGATTCCAAAGGATTAGCAATTCCATTTAATGCGTATAGAGGCGCTCTAAAATCTGTAAATAACTTAACAGGTGAAGCAAAAAAATCAAACACGAATTTATTTAAATTCTATCAGTATTTATTTGATTTAAATTATAAAAACTTGTCTTTTAGATTGGATGAGTTTAAAGCTGATTTAGAGAACGGAATGTACTTTGATTCTTCAATTCCGCAAGGATATGGAGTAGGTAGCTCAGGTGCACTTGTGGCATCTATTTATGATAAGTATGCCAATAACAAGATTACGGTATTAGAAAATTTAACAAGAGATAAACTGTTAGAGCTAAAAGAAACATTTAGTGTTATGGAATCTTTTTTTCACGGAAAAAGCTCTGGTTTAGACCCGTTAAATAGTTATCTAAGCTTGCCAATTTTAATTAATTCTAAAACAAATATTGAACCTGCTGGTATTCCTTCTCAAAAAGAAGGGAAAGGAGCGGTTTTCTTATTAGATTCTGAAATGATTGGAGAAACTGAACCTATGGTAAGTATCTTTATGAATAAGATGAAAAATGAAGGGTTTAGAAAAATGCTAAACGAAGAGTTTGTTACTTATACAGATGCTTGTATTGATGATTTTTTACATGGAAATGTAAAGTCTCTATTTGGTAATGTAAAACAATTATCTAAGATTGTACTAGCAAACTTTAAACCAATGATTCCTTCTGCTTTTCATAAAGTATGGGAAAACGGAATTAAAACGAACAATTATTATCTGAAACTTTGTGGTTCTGGTGGTGGAGGCTATATCTTAGGGTTTACCGAAGATTACGAAAAAGCAAAAGAAGAACTACAAGATTATAAGTTAGAATTGGTTTACAGATTTTAAGTGCTAAAATTACCAAAGTGAACAATTCTAAATCCCCTTCTATATTTTATAAACTATTAAGTTTGCTTTCGGTAGTTAGGGGATACAATGTTTTAATACTTGTATTGGCTCAATATTTAGGAGCTCTTTTTATTTTCTCTCCAACAAAATCTTTACGTGTTGTTTTATTAGATTATAAATTGTTTTTTATAGTCATGTCTTCAGTTTTTGTGGTTTCTGCTGGGTATATTATTAACAATTTTTACGATGTAAAAGCAGATAAGATTAATAGACCTTTTAAGGCAAGTCTTGACCAAATTGTTAGTCAAAAAATAAAACTTCAAATCTATTTCTTGTTTAACTTTTTAGGGTTTCTTTTTGGTTGGCTTGTTGCTTGGGAAGCAGCCTTGTTCTTTGCAGTGTATATTTTTGCTATTTGGTTATATTCGCATAAATTAAAAAGACAACCATTTATAGGATTGTTATCTGCAGCTATATTAACAATATTGCCTTTTTTTGTAGTGTTTATTTACTTTAGAAACTTTTCTAAAATTATTTTTGTTCATGCACTATTTTTATTTGGGGTTTTACTAGTAAGGCAGTTAATCAAAGATCTAGAAAATTTACGAGGAGCAGTAGTAAATAATTATATTACTTTTCCAGTTAAATATGGAGAAAGAAAGACTAGGAAATTAGGAATCTTAATTATTGTTTGTACTTTCTTGCCAGCATATGTCTTATTTAGCTATCCTTCTATCGGATATATGAAATACTACTTTTTAATTTCTAGTATTATCTTAGTTTTTATAGGTTTCTTTTTATGGAAATCTAACTTAAAAAGACATTATGTTATCTTACATAATGTACTAAAGTTAATGTTACTAATTGGTATTTTTAGTTTACTATTGATAGATACTTCTGTGTTGGTTGAAAGAGTTATTGAGCAATTAAAGTAAACATCAATTAGTTAAAATTTGAATGAAATAAGGCACTTCGTATTGTCATTCTTTAAAATCAAATATTTAACAGTATCTTTGCCAAAAATTTTAAAAAATGAACTCAAATAGAAACTCGTCGCGAGGACGACAAGGAGGAAACAATAAAGGTTTTCAAGGAAGAAAGAAAAAAGAGTATAAAAAAATAAAAGTTCAGCCAAAAGCAAAACCAGAAGATGGTATCAGGTTGAATAAATACATTGCAAATTCTGGTGTTTGTTCTAGAAGAGAAGCAGATACTTATATTGCTTCTGGAAATGTAGTAGTTAATGGAAAAGTAATCACAGAAATGGGGTTTAAGGTTAAGCCTGGTGATGAAGTTCGTTTTGATGGAACATCAATCTCTCCTGAAGAAAAAAGATATATTCTTTTAAATAAACCTAAGAATTATATTACCACCATGGATGATGAACGTGGAAGAAAAACGGTAATGGATTTAATAGCAGGAGCAACAAAAGAACGTGTGTATCCGGTTGGAAGATTAGATCGAAATACGACAGGATTATTGTTGTTTACAAACGATGGTGATTTGGCTAAAAAACTTACACATCCAAAACATAATGTGCAAAAGTTATATCATGCTTCTCTAGATAGAAAATTTGAAGTTAAAGATTTACATAAGTTAAGAGATGAAGTAATCATTGAAGGGAGAAGGGTTTTTATTGATGAGGTAGATTATGTTGCTGGAGAAACAAAATCAGAAGTTGGAATCAAAATTCATTCTGGACGTAATAGAATTGTTCGTAAAATATTTGAACACTTTGGGTATAAAGTAGTAAAATTAGATCGAGTAATATTTGCTGGTTTAACAAAGAAAAATTTACCTAGAGGAAGATATAGAGAATTAACTCAGCAAGAAGTAAATAATCTTCATATGATTTAACTCAAGAAAGTTTAAATAAAAAAAAATCCAGCAAAATTTGCTGGATTTTTTTTTATTTATTTTCTAATTCCATGACCATAAAATCGACTAGCTTGGCAGCTAGGTTTGCTGTAAGATTGTCTCTGTCTAAAGTCGGATTTAACTCTGCAATATCACAAGAAATTACCTTGTTAGTGTCAAATAAAAAGCGAAGCATTTTAAAAACAAAATAGGGTGTAAATCCTAATGGAGAAGGAGCACTTACTCCAGGGGCATAAGCAGAAGAGAACCCATCCATATCAATAGTGATATATAAATAATCACAAGAGTTAATAACAGGTTGTAGACGTTCTTTTAAAGCATTTAACTCTTCTTTAGAAGATTCACAATCATAGTTAATAGCAAAATGAATATTGTCTCTTTTAGCAATGTTAAAAAGCTCTTTGGTATTTGCTTGACGTTGAATTCCGATGGCAAAATATTCAACATTCTCAAATTCATTTAAAACCTGGTTAAACGGAGTTCCTGAATTGGTTTTTCGTTCAACTGGACGTAAATCGAAATGGGCATCAAAATTAATAATCCCAATTTTTTTATTTGAGTTAATTGCTTTTTGTATGCCTTTAAAATGTCCATAAGACATATCGTGTCCGCCACCAATAACTATAGGAAACACCTTGTTTTTTAAAAGTGAATTTACAGTAGTAGCTAAGGCTTCTTGACAAGCTTCCATGTCTTCGTCAATACAAATAAGATTGCCAATATCTGCAACTTTTTTTGTGTCAAAATGTATAGGAAGTTTTGCTAATCTTTCTCTAAGTGCAATTGGACCTTTTTGTGCGCCAACACGTCCTAAATTTCTTCGTACACCTTCGTCACAAACGTATCCTAATAAAGCAATATCTGTATTCTTTATTGAGTTGCTTTCTAGATCAATTAATTCAATTTCTTGATGCCAATATTGTTTTCCAATATCTGGATTTGATTTTCTTCCAGTCCAATATATTTTCTGTGCAGATTGATAATCTACATGATGTAATTTTAAATTCATTGTTTAAATAGTTAGGCTAAGTTTAGCTTAAATTAAAATATTTCTTCACCTTTTAAGAATACTTTGTCTATTTGATGATTACCAAAAGAATAAGGAATAAATCCGTAAGAATTGATAGGTTTTGTTAATATTAAGTTTGCAAGTTTTCCTTTAGTTATTGAGCCAACTTCATTTTCCAGTCCCATTGCATAAGCACCGTTAATAGTAGCGGCATTAATAGCTTCTTCTGGAGTCATTTTCATTTTTATACAAGCAGTTGATACCACAAAATTCATGTTTCCAGAAGGAGTAGATCCAGGATTATAGTCTGTGGCTAAAGCCAACGGTAGTCCAGCGTCTAAAATTGCTCTTGCAGGTGTATAAGGAATGCTTAAAAAATAGGAGCAACTTGGTAATGCGACTGGCATTGTTTTCGTATTCTTTAAAGCTTCAATATCTTCTGGATTAACTACTTCTAAATGGTCAACAGATAAAGCATTAAATTCAACTCCTGCTTGTACTCCGCCAATTGCTGTAAATTGATTTACATGTATTTTCGGAGTTAAACCGTATTTTTTGCCCGCTTCTAAAATTAATTTTGTGTCTTCTACAGAAAAGTAGCCAGTTTCACAAAAAATATCGATGTATTCTGCCAAATTTTCGGTAGCAACTTTCGGTATAACATCTTTAATTAACATGTCTAAATAAGCTGCTTTGTTGTTTTTGTAATTTGCAGGAACTGCATGTGCTCCTAAAAAAGTAGCTTTGATAGGGATGTTATAGTTCTCCTTTAATCGTTTAATAACACGAAGCATTTTTAATTCGGCATCTTCTGTTAATCCATATCCAGATTTTATTTCTACAGCACCTGTCCCAAGTTGAATGACTTCTTCTAAACGAGCTTTACTTTGTATATATAAATCTTCTTCTGATGTTTCTTGTAGTTTTTTTGCCGAATTTAAAATTCCACCACCATTATTCGCAATTTCTTCATACGTTAGTCCGTTAATTCTGTCTACAAATTCTCCTTCACGATTACCAGCATATACAATGTGAGTGTGAGAATCACACCAAGATGGTAAAAGCATTTTTCCGCTTGCATCAATTACTTTTGAAAAGTGTTGAGTTGGACAATTTTCCATATCCCCAAAATCACTAATCAACCCGTTGTCTACTACTAAAAAAGCATTTTTAATTGTTGGAAGTGTTTTCATTTCAGCTCCAGAAATGAATGTTGTTCCTTCAGCTCTAATCTGAATTAATTCTTTAATATTTTTAAATAAAGTTGTCATTAAAATAAGTTATTTAACAATTCATCTTCTACAAGATTAGGTAAAGTTACTTTTAAATTTGGAGTTCTTTCCATTTCTCTTTTGATAGCAAAAATAGCTTCGTCATTTCTAGCCCAACTTCTACGAGCTATTCCGTTGTTTACATCGTAAAATAACATACTTTTTAAACGAGCTTCTGCCTCTGCTGTCCCATCTAACAGCATTCCAAATCCGCCATTCATTACTTCTCCCCAGCCAACGCCACCACCATTGTGGATAGAAACCCAAGTGGCACCTCTAAAACTGTCTCCAATTACATTGTGAATAGCCATGTCTGCAGTAAACTTACTACCGTCATAAATATTAGAAGTTTCTCTAAAAGGAGAGTCAGTTCCACTTACATCGTGATGATCTCTACCTAAAACAACAGGTCCAATTTTACCAGTAGCAATTGCATCATTAAAAGCTTTGGCAATTTTAGATCTTCCTTCTGCATCAGCATATAAAATACGAGCTTGAGAGCCAACAACCATTTTATTCTTTTTAGCATCGTTAATCCAAGTAATATTGTCTTGCATTTGCAATTGAATTTCTTCAGGAGAATTTTCCATAATTTCTTGTAAAACATTAGCAGCAATAGCATCTGTTTTATCTAAATCTTCTGGATTACCAGAAGCACAAACCCATCTAAAAGGACCAAAACCATAATCAAAACACATAGGTCCTAAAATGTCTTGTACATAAGATGGATATTTAAAATCTATATTGTTCGTAGCCATTACATCTGCACCAGCTCTAGAAGCTTCCAGTAAAAAGGCATTTCCATAATCGAAGAAATATGTGCCCTTTGAAGTATGTTTATTTATGGCTTCTGCATGTCTTCTTAACGATCCTTGTACTTTTTCTTTGAATAATTCTGGTTCTTCTCTTATCAATCGATTAGATTCTTCGTAAGAAATATCTACTGGATAATAGCCTCCAGTCCAAGGAATATGTAGTGAAGTTTGATCTGAACCAACATGAATAAAAATGTTTTCTTCATAAAAGCGTTCCCAAATTTCTACAACATTACCAATGTATGCAATTGAAACAACTTCGTTATTGGTTTGTGCTTGTTTTACACGAGTCAATAAATCATCCATATTATCAATCAAAACATCTACCCAACCTTGTTCATGTCTTTTAGTAGCAGCTTTAGAATTTACTTCTGCTGCAATAGTAATACAACCAGCAATATTTCCTGCTTTAGGTTGTGCGCCACTCATTCCGCCTAAACCAGCAGTTAAAAATATTTTCCCTTTTGGATTATCTCCTTTTGGTAATATTTTACGGAAAGCATTCATAACGGTAATAGTTGTTCCGTGTACAATTCCTTGTGGCCCAATATACATAAATGAACCCGCTGTCATTTGTCCGTATTGAGTAACGCCTAATGCATTGAATTTTTCCCAGTCATCTGGTTGTGAATAATTCGGAATCATCATTCCGTTTGTAACCACAACTCTTGGCGCATTTTTAGAAGAAGGGAACAGTCCCATTGGGTGTCCAGAATACATATGTAGCGTTTGTGTATCCGTCATGGTCGCTAAATATTGCATTACCAATAAGTATTGTGCCCAGTTTTGAAATACAGCACCATTACCACCATAAGTAATTAATTCTTCTGGATGTTGAGCTACAGCAGGATCTAGATTGTTTTGAATCATTAACATGATTGCTGCTGCTTGTGAAGATGCAGCAGGATATTCAGAAACTGGTCTTGCATATATAGCATAATCTGGTTTAAACCTATACATGTAGATTCTACCATATTCTTTTAGTTCTTCAGCAAATTCTATTGCTAATTCTTTATGCCAATCTTTAGGGAAATAACGCAAAGCATTTTTAATTGCCAATTGTTTTTCTTCAATAGATAAAATGTCTTTTCTTTTTGGAGCTCTATTGCTGTTTTTAGGATATTCCTTTTTTACTGGTAAAACTGATGGTATTCCTTGTAAAATTTGTTCTTGAAACGTCATAACGATTATTTTACTTTAAATGATTGGTTTTGTACTAAATTGATTAGGCTGTTGATGTCATCTTTTAAAATTCTATCATCTTCTAATTTGTCTACTTTGCTTCTAATAATTTTAAAGTTCTCTTCAATAATAGGAGAGAAGGTATTAGGTCTTCTAAAATCCATAGCTTGAGCCGCATACATTAATTCGATGGCTAATATTTTTTCTAAGTTTCCTAATATTTGATTGAATTTTCTTCCAGAAATACTTCCCATAGATACATGATCTTCTTGTCCTAAAGATGTTGGTACACTATCTGCAGAAGGAGGAAAACACAATGATTTGTTTTCTGTAACCAATGCAGCAGTAGTGTATTGCGGAATCATAAAACCAGAATTTAATCCACCTCCAGTAGTTAACAATCGAGGTAAGCCAAATTTACCTTCTAAAAGTAAATAGCAACGTCGGTCAGAGATATTTCCTAATTCTGCAGTAGCTAATGCGCCATAATCAATTGCCATAGCCATTGGTTGTCCATGAAAGTTTCCTCCAGAAATGGCTTCTGTATCACTGAGGACAATTGGATTGTCTGTTACTGAATTCATCTCAATTTCTGCAAGTTCGTTTAAATGATAATAAGCATTTCTAGAAGCACCGTGTACTTGGGGAATGCAGCGCATAGAATATGGGTCTTGTACACGTTCACAATCTTGATGCGCTTCAATATTTTGTGAGCCTTCAAAAAGCATTCTCATGCGTTCAGCTACTTTTATGTTTCCTTTAAATGGTCTTATTTTATGTAATTGAGCTTTAAATGGAGATGCACTACCTTGATATCCTTCAATACTCATAGCTCCACAAACATCAGCTAAATCTAAAAGATATTCCATCTTTTTTAATCCTACGATGGCATGTGCTAAAATAAATTGTGTTCCGTTTATTAAACCTAATCCTTCTTTAGCTTGAAGTACTAAAGGAGTAAGGTTATGTGTGTTTAAAACCTCTTTTGCTGTTTTTATTTCTGAGTCAATCCAAAATTCACCTTCACCTAAAAGAGGTAAAAATAAATGTGAAAGCGGCGCTAAATCTCCAGATGCTCCAACAGATCCTTGTTCAGGAACAACAGGTAATAAGTCATTTTCTATAAAATAAATAATACGTTCAATAAGCTCTAATCGTACACCAGAATATCCTTGACAAAGTGCATGAACTTTACAAATCATCATAATTTTAGAAAGTTCTTTATCAATTGGTTTTCCTACGCCGACAGCATGGGTAATTAATAAGTTTTCTTGTAATTTACTAGTCTCTTCTGGAGTAATTTGTACATCGCACAAAGGACCAAAACCAGTATTGATACCGTAAACAGCTTTATCTCCATTTGCCATGCTTTCAACTTTCTCTCTGCAACTATTTACATTTTGCTGAGCTTCGGGAGTAATTTCTGCTTTAAGTTTATTTGTAGCTATATCTATTACCTTTTGTACTGTTAAAGTGTCTATTCCGTATTTAAACATCATTGTTTTATTGTTGTTGAATTACAAAGTTATTTTTATTTTTGATAACAATTGAGATTAATTTTGTTAATAAATAATAACAGTGAGTTATCAAATAGAGTTTAGGCATATCAGATATTTTTTAGCAGTTGCAGAAGAATTGCATTATAGAAAAGCAGCAGAAAAATTATTCATTTCTCAGCCTGGTTTGAGTAGGCAGATCAAACAAATGGAAAAAGATTTGGGGATTGTGTTGTTTGAAAGACATAATAGAAAAGTAAAATTGACAAAGGCTGGTGAATATTTAAAGAAAGAGTTGCGGTTAAACCTAAAAAATATTGAGCATACATTCAATCATGCGAAATTATTGAATGATGGTAAACATGGAGATTTAAAGTTTGGTTATGTAGGTTCTGCAATGCAAGAGATTATTCCGAATTTACTAGTGGAGTTTAAAAAAGAGCATCAAGATGTTATGGTTGGACTAAAAGAATTAGACAATCAAAAACAAATTGATAGTTTGTTTTCTTACGATATAGATTTAGGTTTTGTAAGATTAGAAAGGGTGCCATTAGGCTTAGAAATGAAAATGTTGTTAAAGGAGTCTTTTTGTCTAGTATTACCATCAGAACATCCAATAAATGAAAGAAACTTTAAAGACTTATCTCAATTCAAAAATGAGTCGTTTATATTATTTGATCCTAAATATAGTGCCTCTTATTATGAGAAAGTGATGCAAATTTTTGATGATAGTGGTTTTATTCCTGTTATTTCACATAATACCATTCACGCAGGGTCAATTTATAAATTGGTAGAAAATAATTTTGGAATTTCGATTGTACCAAAATCATTGGTAGATGATAATAATAAAAATATCAAGTTTATAGAATTGAAAAAGATATCGCAGAAAACAACATTATCTGTTGTTTGGAATAAGAATAATAGAAATCCGATGCTAACTAAAATCATAGAATTGATTCCATAAAAAAAACCACTCTAAAAAGAGTGGTTTTTGTGGTACCTCCAGGAATCGAACCAGGGACACAAGGATTTTCAGTCCTTTGCTCTACCAACTGAGCTAAGGTACCATTGCCTTAGCGGATGCAAATATACTATCTCTTTTTTAAATCTACCAAATAAAATTGTAAAAAATCTGTTGTATTTTTGAGGCTTATCCAATCATAAGAGATGAATTTAATTGTTGATATAGGAAATACACGAGTGAAAGCAGCTGTTTTTGAGAATGATAGCTTGGTAGAGTTGAAGGCTTTTGATGAAGAAGAAATTTTTAAAAAAATTGATTTTTTTTTATCAAAGTATGCAATTAATGCAGCAATTTTATCATCTGTTAAGATTTTGTCAGAAGAATTTAGGCAATCTTTAGACTTAAAAATTCCTTTTTTAGTTTTAAATGCTGAAACTAAAGTGCCTTTTCAAAATAATTATGCCACACCAACTACATTAGGAGTAGATAGAATTGCGCTAATAGCAAATGCAGCGATAAAGTATTCAAATAAAAATGTATTGGTAATAGACGCAGGAACTTGCATAACCTACGATTTTATTAATACAAATAATGAGTATTTAGGAGGAGCGATTTCTCCTGGTGTACAAATGAGATATCAATCTCTAAATACTTTTACATCTAAGTTACCTTTGTTAGAAAAACAAGAAATAGATTTTACGATAGGGAATTCTACAGAAAATAGCATACACTCTGGTGTAGTGAAAGGTATTGTGGGAGAAATTTCTTCCTTTATAAAGGATTATGAAATTGAAAATAAAGATTTAACAGTAGTTTTAACAGGTGGAGACACATATTTCTTGGCTAAACAATTAAAAAGTAGCATATTTGCCAATCCAAATTTCGTTTTGGAGGGATTAAATACAATTTTGATATATAATAGAGAGGGATGCTAAAGAGAATAATCTATATATTTTTACTACTAATTTCATTAACAACTTATGGGCAAAGAACGAGTTCTTCTCCATATTCGTTTTTTGGTATTGGACAGCAATACAATTCACAAACAGTTGAGCAAGCTAGTATGGGAGGTATTGGGGCTGCATATTCAAACTTTTACCACCTTAACTTTATCAACCCGGCTTCATTAGCAGATTTAAAATTTGCAACCTATACTATAGGGTTAAATTCAAGCAGTTTAACTGTAAAAGATTTTTCTGGTAAACAAAGCACAACATCAATAGGAATTTCTTATGCAAATATTGGCTTTCCAATTTCTAAAAATGCAGGACTTGCTTTTGGATTAAGACCAAATACAGCCGTGGGATACTCATTAATTAATATTATAAATGATACTAATGGAGATCCACAAGAAGTAACTAGATTTTATGGGAGCGGGGGAACAAGTAAGATTTATGCTTCATTCGGAATTAAATTATTTAATGCAGTTAACTTAGGTTTTGAAGCTGATTATGTTTTTGGTAAAACAGAAAATAATATCTTGAATCAGAAAGCTAATGTTCGTTTAGCAACAAAAAATAATGAAAGTGTAACAGTTAGAGGTGGAGGCTTAAAAATAGGAGCTATATATAAAAAAGTATTTAATAATAAATTGCAATTAAGTCTTGGGTCGTCAGTAAAATTAGAAAATAACTTGACTACAAAAGGAAATGAATACTTATATTCTTTAGCAATTGGATCTAATGCGCAAGAAACACCTAAAGACACTCTTTATAACTCTTCAGTAAATGGAAAGCTTATAAACCCATTAAAAACGGTTTTAGGAGTTGGTTTAGGAAAAGCTGATAAGTGGTATGCAGGAATAGATTATGAATTTCAAAAGGCATTAGATTTTCAAAGAACTTTGATATCTTCAAACCAAACATTTATATTTGGAGAGTCAAATAGAATTTCTATAGGAGGACATTATATACCTAGAGTAAATTCAATAACTAGTTATTGGGAGAGAATTACTTATAGAGTTGGGCTTAGATTTGAAAATACAGGGCTTTTAGTGAAAGCTTCAAATTCTGCTGAATTTAATAAGATTAAGGACTTTGGCATATCTTTTGGTCTAGGATTACCATTAAAAGACCTTTCAAATTTAAATTTAGGGGTTGAGTATGGTAAAAAAGGATCAACAATTAATAATTTAATACAGGAAAACTATTTCAATTTTAGACTAAGTTTGTCATTGAACGATAGATGGTTCCAGAAAAGAAAAATAAACTAATATAAACCGACAGATGATGAAAAAAATTACTTTCATACTTGCAGCAATTGTTTTGCTATCAGCTTCAAAAGTAAATGCTCAAGCTTCTCAAGAGTGTACGATAAAGTATAACTTATTTAAAGGAGAAGTTCAAACTAAAAAATATGATGCCGCTTATCCTAAGTTACTTTCTTTAATGAATGACTGTCCTAAGTTATCTGTTAACATATATAAATATGGAGATAAATTAGCAAAAGCTAAATTAAAAGCAGGAGGAGATAAACAAGAATTTACTGCTTTGATTAAAAAGATTTATGAGCAAAGATTACAGTACTTTAAAAAAGACGAAGCTAAAGTACACAGTGATTATGCTACTTTCTTAGCGAAAAATAAATTAGCTTCTGATGCTGAGATTTTCGGATTATTAGAAAAAGCATATAGTGTTTCACCTAAGGATATGAGTGTAAAAAACATTTATAAATATTTTAGTGGAGTAACTGAGAAAAATAAAGATTCGAATCCTCAAAAAGTTTTTGATACTTACGATGATGTGTTAGAGTCAATCGGAGAAAAATTAGAAGATTATAGAAAAAAATTAAAGCCTTTATTAGAAGCTCAAACAAAAGGAGAAGGTTTAAGTAAAAAAGACGAAAGAAGATTAAATGCTTATACTAAAAACTCTAGTTTACTTGGTAGAGTAGAATCTGGATTAGATAAAATTATTATTGACTTATCTACTTGTGATAGATTAGTGCCATTATATACAAGAGATTTTGAAGCTAATAAAACTAATGCAAAATGGTTAAGTAGAGCAGTATCAAGAATGTTCTCTAAAAACTGTACAGATGAGCCTTTGTATGAAAAATTAGTAGAAGCGTGGGTTGCTGCAGATCCTTCGCCAAAAACAACAGTTTATTATGCCGGAATTTTATATAAAAAAGGTAAAGAAACTGAAGCAATGGAGTACTATAAAAAAGCTGTTGATCAAGAGCCAAATGCAAATGAAAAAGCAAAGAACTTATATAAAATTGCTCAATTATTTGCTAAAAAAGGACAAAAATCTCAAGCTAGAACTTATGCTAGAAGAGCATTGCAAAATAACCCTAACTTTGGTAAAGCATATTTGTTAATTGCTAATTTATATGCAACAAGTGCTAACCAGTGTGGTTCTACAGAGTTTGAAAAAAGAATGGTGTATACAGCAGCTTTAAGACAAGCAAGAAGAGCTGCAGCTGTAGATCCAAGTATTGGTTCTAAAGCCGCTAAGTATATCAAAAATTATGTTTCTCAAGAACCATCAAGAAAGCTATTGTTTAACCAAACAATTAAGCCAGGAACACCACATACTATCAAATGTTGGATTAACGAAACCGTAAAAGTTTCTGCAAAATAAAAATGCGTTTACATACACATATAAACATAAAAAACATTGTTACTATTAGTTTAGTAGCAATGTTTTTTTCTTGTGCTAATAATTCTGATCAGGTAAAAGATTTATTCTTAACAAAGAACATGCCTGTTGGTGTAGCAAAAGATACTTATCATGTGTATAAAGACTCTGGTCTTATCACTTCTAAATTAATAACGCCACTATTAAAAGATTTTAGTAATAGAAAAGAACATCCATATAACGAGTTTCCAGATGGATTGGTATTGATTTCGTTTACCAATAACGGAAAAGATTCTATTACTATTAGAGGAGATTACGGATTATCCTATTCTAAAACATTAATTTCTGAGCTAAAAGGAAATGTGGTCATCATTAATCATAAAGACAAATCGAAATTAGAAACAGAACAACTATTTTGGGATCAGAATACAGATTATTGTTACTCAGAAAAAAAGTTTACCTTAACTACAGAAACAGATGTGGTAAATGGAATTGGTTTTGAATCAAAAAAAGATTTGTCAAAATTTTTAGCAAAAAAAACAACTAGTCAACATCTTATAAACGAAAATAAATAATGAATACTCTTTGGAAATATTTGCAGTATGGCTACTTGGTAGTTGGAATCATATTTTTGGTTGAAGCAATTTTAGCTTGGAATGAAGACAGACAAAAAGCTTATTTAATGATTGGTTTTTCTGTTTTTATTACCTTAGTGTTTTTCTTTAAAAGACGTTTTAGAAGAAAAGTAGAGTCAAGAAACAAACAGTAAAAAAATAGATGGAAACCCAAATAGCAATTATTGTTATTTCAATTTTACTATCGGCATTTTTCTCAGGAATGGAAATTGCTTTTGTTTCTGCTAATAAACTACACATAGAGTTAGAAAAGAAAAAGGATGGCTTTATCGCTAATATTCTTCGAAAGCTAACTAATAAATCTTCAAAATTTATAACAACCATGCTAGTAGGTAATAATATTGCCTTGGTTGTATATAGTATTTATATGGGAGATTTTTTGTTAGGATTTCTTCCTGTTGATGGCCTTAATGATTTTTCTGTATTACTAATACAAACAGTAATTTCTACGCTATTAATTTTAGTTTCTGCTGAGTTTTTACCTAAAGCTATTTTTAGAATTTATGCAAACGAAGCACTGCGCTTTTTTGCCTTGCCAGCATATTTCTTTTTTCTGATATTTCATTTCTTTTCTGCATTAATTACCAAAATATCAGATTTCTTTTTACGTGTGTTTTTTAAAACAAATTCTGATGAAGAACAAACAGAATTTAGTAAAGAAGAACTAGGAAATTATATTAATGAACAAATGGAAATAGGAAATACTGATGAAGAAGTAGATTCTGAAATTCAGATTTTTCAAAATGCATTGGAGTTTCATAAAGTAAAAGCCAGAGAAATTATGGTTCCTAGAACAGAAATAATGGCAGTAGAAATTCATGAAACTATTTTAAATCTTAGAAAGATATTTGTTGAAACAGGTTATTCAAAAATTTTAGTTTACAAAAGTTCATTAGATGATATTGTTGGGTATGTAAATGCTTTTGAACTTTTTAAAAAGCCCAAAACCATACGTTCGGTTTTATTACCTATAGAAATAGTTCCTGAATCTATGTTTATTCACGATGTATTAAATACATTGATGAGAAAAAGAAAAAGTGTTGCTATTGTTTTAGACGAATATGGAGGTACTTCTGGAATGATTACTGTAGAAGATGTTGTAGAAGAGTTGTTTGGAGAAATTGAAGACGAACACGATTCACAAGAATTATTAGAAGAAAAAATAAACGATGTTCACTATCATTTTTCTGCAAGATTAGAAGTAGATTATTTAAATGAAGAATACGATTTAAATATCCCAAAAGAAGAAGCGTATGAAACTCTAGGAGGTTTTATTATCAATCATACAGAAAATATTCCTGAGTTAAATGAAGAGATTCATATAGAGAATTTTATCATCAAAATTTTAAAAGTAAGCTCTTCGAAAATCGAAGAAATTTCCTTTAAAATTCTCAATGCAGAGGATTAATTAAACCAATCTAAATTCCTGCTAAATAATTGTTACTTAGCTGTTGCATTATTTAATACGAAATTGTATTTTCGCTCACTGTAAATTAAATAAATGACGTATGGCAATTTTATCTAAAATTAGAGAGCGTTCAATGGCGTTAATCCTAGTAATCGGATTGGCATTATTTGCTTTTGTATTAGATCCTTCAAGTATCCAAGATTTTTTCAACTCAACTAAAGTAAATACAGTTGGAGAAGTTGGTGATGAAACAATTTCAAGAAAAGAATTTAGTGAAGCTTTAGAAGCTTATAAAGCACAAGTAGGTAGTAGACTTACAGATATGCAAGCTTCTAAGCAAGTTTGGAATAATTTAATCAGACAAAAAATATACAAGGCTCAATTAGCAGAGGCTGGAATTGAAGTAGGAGAGAATGATGTTTGGAGTGCTTTAATTGAAAATCCTTCTGTTAAAAACAATCCACAGTTTTTAAATGAAGCTCAATTATTTGATGAAGCTAAATTAAGAGAATACTTAGCGTTAACTAAATCTGATAATCCTGCATTATGGAATCAATGGTCTTCTTTTATGGGACAAATTAAAACTGGTTTAGAAAATACTACTTATAACAATTTAATTACTGCTGGTTTAGGAGCTTCTTTAAAAGAAGGAGAATTAGAGTATTTAAATAACAATACAAAAATGGATGCTCAATTCGTTTATGTTCCTTTTGCTTCTATTTCTGATAGTTTAGTAAAGGTAGATAAATCTGAGATTGCTGCTTACATTAAGAAAAACCCTAAGACGTTTAAAGTTGAAGCTTCTGCAGATTTAAGATATGTAAAATTTAATATTGTTCCTACTAAAGGAGATGAGGATGCAATTAAAGCTGAAGTAGCTGATTTATTAAATGATAAAAACGGAGTTAAAGGTTTAAAGAATACAGAAAATGCTGTTGAGTTTATTGCAGAAAATGGTTCTGATATAGCAATTGATAATAACTACAACTATAAGAACACTGTTTCTGTAGCAATTGCAGACGCAGTATTTAAAGGTAAAGTTGGAGACGTTTTTGGACCGTATAAAGATAGAGGATACTTTAAAGTATCTAAATTAACAGAAGTAGTTCAAATTCCAGATTCAGTAAAAGGAGCACATATTTTAATTCCTTTTGTTGGTTCACAATCTGCTTCTCAAACAACTACAAAAACAGAAGAGCAAGCTAAAAAGTCTGCTGATAGTATCTTTAAATTAGTTAGAAGAAACAAAACAAAATTTGCTGCTATTGCTGATGAAATCAATCCTGATGGAACAAAAGGGAAAGGTGGAGAAATTAGTTGGATTACAGTTGCACAAGCGTTTAATTTAGATAAACCTTTTGGAGAAGCATTGTACTTTGGTAAAAAAGGAGATATCAAAGTGGTAAAAACGAAATTTGGATACCATATTATTAGAATTGACGAATCTAAAAATAAACAACAAGCAGTAAAATTAGCAACATTCGGAAGAAAGATTGAAGCTTCTCAAGCTACAGAAAATACCATTTTCCAAAATGCAGAAACATTTGCATTGGCATTAGCTAACGGAGGAAAATTTGATGATGTTGTAAAAGAGAAAGGATTAACTCCTCAATCTGCTTTTAGTTTAAAAGTGTTAGATGAAACAGTTCCTGGAATTGGAAATCAAAGAGACATGGTAACTTGGGCAAACCAATCAGAAAATAAAGTGGGAGCTTATAAGAGATTTGATACAAATACTGGTTATGTTGTTGCTGTAATTACAAATAAGACAGTAAAAGGTTTAATGACTCCAGCTAAAGCAGCTGCAAGAGTAAGACCAATTTTAATGAACGAAAAGAAAGCAGCTATCATTAATAAAACAATGCAAGGTGCTACTTTAGCAGATATTGCATCAGCTTCTAAACAAACTGTTAAAACTGCGAATGCTGTTTCTATGCAATCTCCACTGCTTTCTGGAGTTGGATTTGAACCAAAAATTATTGGAGCAATGTTTACTGCTAAAGAAAATACTGTATTTAATAATGTAGAAGGAACGAATGGTGTTTTTGCTTTTGTAGTTACTAAAAGAGAAAAGCCTACGGCATTACCTAATTATGATACGTATAGAAAGCGTATTGCTGATCAAAGAAAAGGGCAAACAGGTTTAATGTACAATGCCATTAAGGATGCTGCAAAAATTGAAGACAATAGAGCTACTTTTTACGGAATTGAGTAAATAGCATAGTCTTTATTTAATAATATAAAACCGAATCTAATTAGATTCGGTTTTTTTATAGAGTCACTTTAAAGTATATCAAAAATAAAAAGCCTCGCAAAATCAGTTGCGAGGCTTTTTACTAATTAGTTATTCTCTAGGTGTTTAACCATTCATAGAAATTAAAAATTCTTGATTGTTTTTAGAGAACTTAATTCTTTCATTGATAAACTCCATCGCTTCTACAGGATTCATATCAGCTAAATATTTACGCAATACCCACATTCTTTGAACTGTTTTGTCATCAAGTAGTAAGTCATCTCTACGAGTACTAGATTTAATTAAATCAATAGCAGGGTAAATTCTACGGTTAGCAATATTACGTTCTAATTGTAACTCCATATTACCAGTACCTTTAAATTCTTCAAAGATAACTTCATCCATTTTAGAACCTGTTTCTGTTAAGGCAGTAGCAATAATGGTTAACGAACCACCATTTTCTATATTTCTAGCAGCACCAAAGAAACGTTTTGGTTTGTGTAATGCATTAGCATCAATACCTCCAGATAAGATTTTACCAGAAGCAGGAGCTACAGTATTGTATGCTCTTGCCAAACGTGTAATAGAATCTAAAAGAATAACCACATCGTGTCCGCATTCTACCAAACGTTTTGCTTTTTCTAGTACAATATTTGCAACACGTACATGTTTATCAGCAGGTTCGTCAAAAGTAGAAGCAACAACTTCTCCTTTTACACTACGTTGCATATCAGTTACCTCTTCAGGTCTTTCATCAATTAATAAAACGATTTGATATACTTCTGGATGATTGGCAGCAATCGCATTAGCAACATCCTTTAAAAGCATAGTTTTACCAGTTTTTGGCTGTGCTACAATCATTCCACGTTGTCCTTTTCCAATTGGAGAAAACAAATCAATAATTCTTGTAGATAAAGAGCTACCTCTTTCTGCTAAATCAAATTTTTCTTGAGGAAATAACGGTGTTAAATGCTCAAAAGAAACTCTATCTCTAACAACATTAGGGTTTAATCCATTAATTTTAGAAACTCTAATTAATGGAAAATATTTTTCACCTTCTTTAGGAGGCCTTACATTTCCTTTTACTGTATCTCCAGTTTTTAAACCAAATAATTTAATTTGTGATTGAGATACATAAATATCATCTGGAGAAGATAAATAATTATAATCAGAAGAGCGTAAGAAACCATAGCCATCAGGCATCATTTCTAATACTCCTTCGCTTTCTATAATACCATCAAATTCAAAATCAGGGTCTTTGTATCTGCTATTACTTTTATTGCCTTTAGCAACTTTTTCTCTTTGCTGATTGCCTCTGTTTTTGTGTTGATTGTTATTGTTGTTTTTTTGCCTGTGATTGTTTTGGTTGGTATTTACAGGCTTTTTTTCTTCTTTCTTTTCCTCCCTTTTTGTTTCTGTAGTTTCTTCTTTTTGAGGAGTAGCTTTACTTGGGGGAGTTTTTTTATCTGCAGTTGCAGTCTCTTGTTTTATCTCTTTCTTTTTAGGTTGCTCTTTTTTTGGAGGATCTTTTTTTTCAGTAGCGCTTGTTGTAGTTGCTTCTTTGCTTTTTTCTGCCGGAGTTTTTTTTACAACTCTCTTTCGTTTAGGTTTGGCAGGTTTGGGTTTGTCTTGACTTGCCAAGTTGGAGGCTTGAGTGTCAAGAATTTGATACACAAGATCAAGTTTTTTTAACTGACTTGTTCTTTTTAAACCGATGGTTTTTGCAATTTCTTGTAGTTCAACAAGTGTTTTCGCTTTTAGTTCAGAAATTTCGAACATTGTTAAATTGTTAAATTAATTTTATGAAGGGTATTCTTAAATTTTTTAAGAATGTTTGATGTAAATTTTCTTTGATAAATGGCTTTATAAAGTAATTATAAAACCGTTTGTGTAGTTGAATAATACAAGCAAATATATAGAATTATTTTTAACTACAAAGTTTCTTTTTAAAAAAGAATGTTTTACTTTTGCTATCCAAATCAAAAAAATGATTCAAAGAATACAAACTTTATATTTATTAATGGCCGCAATTTTTTCTGGCGGGCTTATTTTTGTATTTAACTTATGGACAGAAACATCGGGTAAAGTAGTTGCTGTTCCAAATTTATTAAATGAATCATCATTACTTATTAAAACAATATTATTTGCATATATAATTTCTGCCTTACTTTCTGTAATCAGCATTTTTCAGTTTAAGAAAAGACAATTACAGTTTGTATTAGGTAGAGTAAATATGTTAGTTAACTTCTATTTATTAGGCGTACTTATATATTTATCGCTAAGCGTATCTGGAGAAACTGCTGTTTCTGAGAAGGGTATTGGGATGTTCATACCAATTATTGTAATTGTATTTATTGCTATGGCAAATAAAGCAATTAAGAAGGATGAAGATCTTGTAAAATCAGTGGATAGATTAAGGTAACCTAACATCTTAGTATATTTAGTGCGAGAAAACCGAGGAAATTTCCTCGGTTTTTTAATTTCTAAAAGAAATCTGCGTTTTTTATTTAATGAAAAAAATAAAACAATTGGCTAGAAATAAAAATTTGTAGATTAGTCATTGGGAAAGATAAATAGATTTATAAGTGTTAAATACAGTAAATCAGGTGTTTATATGGTTGTTTCACCATTTTTGGTGATGGATTTATATCACTACTTTTGGTGAGTCGATTCACCATTTTTAGTGAAGTAAAAAAACCCTAAAAATGGGTATTGTGTATACTTGATAAGCTCTATAAATTTGTAAAGTAATTAATTATGAAAGAAAAAATAAAAGTTCACGTCGCAGATGATCACATGATATTGATTGAAGGAATCATTGCGATGTTAAATACTGATAAGGATATTGAAGTTGTAGGTCATTCGTTAACTGGTATGCAGGTAATGAAATGGTTTGAAACCAACACAGCAGATATTTTGGTGCTAGATATTAATATGCCAGAATTAGATGGTATAGAAGTGTTAAAACGATTTAATAAAAAGAAATCGCATCAAAAAATTATTATGTTATCTAGTTATGATGATGTAAAGCTGGTAAAAGAGTTAACAACTTATGGAGCCGATGGTTTTATATCTAAAACAAGTGCTGGTGAGCATATCATAAAAGCAATTAAGTCTGTATATGATAACGAGCCTTATTTTAGTGACGATATCAAAGAAGGCTTGTTTAATTTGGCAATTGGTCATAGAGTAGTTGATGGTTCAAGACCAACACCAAAAGCAACAAATAGTCTTACAGATAGAGAGTTAGAGGTCTTAAAACTTGTAGCACAACAGTACAGTACTCAAGAAATGGCCGATAAATTATTATTAAGTACAAATACAGTAGATACCTATAGAAAGAATCTATTAAAAAAATTAAACGTAAAAAATGCAGTGGGCTTAGCAATGTATGCCGTTAAACATAAAATTATATAGTCATCTATCCCCTAAATAGAGATTTCTTTAACAAATCAATTATTTGATTAATCCCCCAAACTTAAAGATTCCCCCAAAACCTATTAATTTTTTGTTTTCGGCATTGCTACCACTCATTTTTTTTAAATAGTAACAAATAATTAATCAATTAAATTTTATTCCCATGAAAAAACTATATGTTGGCTTTTTAGCTATTGCCTTTGCATTGAGTTTTACGTCTTGTTCAACTAATGAAACAGATTTGGAAATCCCTAAACAACCTTTATTAAAGAAAGCAGAATTAAAAAGAGATGCTTCTGGAGCCTATTATGTAGACTATGTAGTCGCTGATAATACTGTATCAGATACTCATAAAAATATTACTTCATTAACCAATGAATTTCATTTATCTAAAGTAAACTATGATACCAAAGATCAGTATAGAGAAGATTTAACCTTAAATGATAATAAATTACGTATCGGATTTTTTGATAATGAAACTGGAAAAAGTCTAAAATTGACTATTGAAGATGAAAATATTACCTTAGCCAAAGGAAAATCGACAGAATTTTTAAAAACGTATGGGTTGTCAACTAATGATGATGGAACCATACAGTTAGATTTTGAAGTGAATAACGATGTAACCGTAGATTTTGTATATAATGAAGAATTGGCAATACATGAAGTTCATTTACGTAAAGGAACAAGTACTGATAAAGTATTCTCAAGATCATTAACAATACCAGATACTGGAGTATTAAAGTTGGATTTTGTGAATCATAAATTATTAGGAAAAAGTTATGGAGAAGTAGCAGAAAGAAAACCTGTAATTGTTTTTGAAGAGGATATATATGTAAACTAAATATAATAAATAAAGTTGAAAATAAAATTTATTTTATATTTTGTTATGTTTTTTTTCATTTATGGAAAATTAATAGCAAAACCTAATAAAGCAGAAGCTAATAAAGTATTAGCTTCTGCTTTATTTGTAATACAAAAAAAAGATTCTTTACTTATAGAATATAAAAAAGCTTTAAAATTATTAAATGAAGAAGACTATTCAAATTCTCTAGAAAAAGGACTTGTCTTATTAGCAAAGTTAGAAAAGACTAATTTTTTTGAGTTGAAATATCTATGTAATTTTTTGATAGGTGATTGTTTCTTGAAAATGAGAGAAAAGGATAAAGCTATCAGATACTATAAGAAGTCACTTTTTTTATTAGAATCTAATCAACATTTATTTAATAAAGAAAATCCTGTCTATGGTAAAATAAATGTTTTTCCTGAATTAAAAGCTAGAAACTTATTAAGATTAGGAACTTTATATGCAAGAGCAGAAAAAAAAGATAGTGCAGTTTTATATTATGAAGGAGTAATTGATCTTAACTCTTTTGGTAAAAAAGTACTACCATATAAAGCATCTGCATTTAATAATTTATCTGGACTTTATATAAAGGATTCAAGTTATATTCTTGCTAAAAATTATGCGTTAAAAGCAGTTGAAATTAGAAGGAAAAATAATAATAAAGTTTCTGAAGCTATTGCTTTAAGTAACCTAGCTAATATTCATGTTATAGAGAAAGATTATATTAAAGCAAAAGAAATTTATAAAAAAGCAATTTCTCTTATTGAATTTAATAAAAGTAGTAAGGCAATAAAGTATAAAGAAAACCTGTATTATAATTTAGCTTGGGCTTTATACAATCTTGAGGATTTTACGGCATATGATTATCAAGAAAAATCTTACATTATAAAAGATAGTTTACGGAATGCAGAGTTTGACCATATTGTTCAGCAGGTATATGAAAAGTATCAGGCTCAGATAGCTAAAAAACAGGCGGATAAAGCAAAAGCTGATGTAAAACTAAAAGAATTGGAAGAAAAAAAGACTACCATTTTTTTAGTAATACTAATTTTTTTGGTAATTATAAGTTCAGGTGTTATCTTATACAACTACAAACTACGTCAAAACAACTTAAAGTTAAAACTAGACCAAACGCAGCTAGCACAAAAAAGCAAATTAGAAAAGCTAAAATCTGAGTCTCAAGTACGTATCTTAAACGCTACTTTAGATGGTAAAGAAGCAGAACGTAAACAAATAGCCGAAACATTACACGATAGTGTAAGTTCTTTACTATCCTCTGCAAATTTGCATTTACAAGCTACTAGAATGCAATTTAACGGAGATAGTCCAATAGAAATAGACAAAACCCAAAAGATCATTTTAGAAGCTTCTCAAACTATTAGAGACTTATCACATACTTTGGTTTCTTCTGTACTATTAAAATTTGGATTGAAATATGCTATTAAAGACATGGCAGAAAAATATTCAAACTCTAAAATTGCTATAGAAACAGATATCGAAAATGTAAGACGTTATCATCAAGGCTTTGAAATAAAAGTAAATAATATCATTCAAGAGTTTGTCAATAATATTCTAAAACATAGTAATGCTTCAAAAGCACTGGTTAAAATAAAAGACAGTGCAGGGAAACTCATTATTCATATTGAAGATAACGGAGATGGTTTTGATAAAAAAGAGATTCCGAAAAAAGACGGATTAGGAATTAATCAAATCGATGCGCGTATTCAAATGATGAAAGGAGATTTTCATATCGATTCTAGTTCAGAGAAAGGAACTAAGATTGCTATTGTATTACCAATTCAAGAAAAAGATATCTCTATCCGCGTTTAGCCAATTCGATAATTTCTAAATTTTTAATTTGATTCTTATCAATATCAAAACGTAACATGGTTCTAACTTTATGAAAACCATGATTACCAGCAGCGCCAGGATTTAAATGTAATAAATTCAGTTTTTTATCAAATTGTACTTTTAAAATATGCGAATGTCCGCTGATAAAAATTTTGGGTGGGTTTTGCTGTATTTCTTCTTTAATTCGTTGGTTGTATTTGTTTGGGTAACCACCAATATGTGTAATCCAAACAGCAACATCTTCTACAGTAAATTTTGCGTCCAAAGGAAATTCCAATCTTGCTTTATGGTCATCAATATTTCCATAAACGGCTCGTAAAGGTTTTAGCTTTTTAATAGTATCAGTAACATTTAAGTCGCCAATATCACCAGCATGCCAAACTTCATCTGCCTGATTGACAAATTTTAATATTTGATCATCAATATAGCTATGTGTATCTGAAAGTAGTAAAATCTTTTTCACGAGTTATTAAGATTGAAACCCAATTAATTTATGTAGTTTTGAGCCTTACAAAAGTACTAGTTTTTTGAGATATTTTATAGAACTTTCATATCACGGTAAAAATTATCATGGTTGGCAATCTCAACCAGATGCTATTGCTGTTCAAGAAGAAATAAACAAGGCTGTTAGTATTGTTTTGCAAGAAGAAATTATTGTATTAGGGGCTGGTAGAACAGATACAGGTGTGCATGCATCACAAATGTTTGCGCATTTTGATACTGATAAAGTCTTAGATACTAACTATATTTATAAATTCAATTCTGTATTGCCAGAAGACATTGTTATTTATAATATAGAAAAAGTAGCTGATGATAAGCATGCAAGGTTTGATGCTTTATCTAGAAGTTATGAATATAGAATTTGGTTGGGGAGAAATCCGTTTATGTTAGATAATACTTGGCAAATTTATCATCAAAAATTAGATGTTGCGGCAATGAATGAAGCTGCATTGATTTTATTAGAATACGAAAATTTTCAGGCGTTTTCTAAAGTAAAAACAGATGTAAGAACTTTTAATTGTGATGTTACAGAAGCAAAATGGATTCAGAATGGAAATGAGTTGACATTTCATATTTCTGCCAATCGTTTTTTAAGAAATATGGTAAGAGCAATAGTTGGAACATTGGTAGATGTTGGAAAACACAAAATAACCAAAGAAGATTTTAGAAATATAATTTTAAGTAGAGACCGATCTAATGCCGGACTTTCGGTACCAGCAAAAGGATTGTTTTTAACAAAAATCACCTATTAAGAATGAGTAAAAAGGAGTCGGGAAAAGCATTTGATGCAAAAATATTTATGAGAATTTTGAGTTTCGCAAGAAACTACAAAGCTCATTTTATTACGGCTACTTTAGCAGTGATTCTTACTGCATTATTATCTGCATACAGACCTTACTTATTAAAAGAAGCAGTAAATGATTTTACCATTAATAAAAGTGAAGAAACTTTATTAGATTATACACTTTTAATGTTTGCTGTTTTAGTACTTGAAGTGTTTTTACAAGTACTTTTCATCTATTTTGCTAACTGGATTGGACAACATATAATTAGAGATATTAGAGCCAAAATCTTCCGTCATATTTTACAATTCAAAATGGGGTATTTTGATACCACTTCTGTTGGGAAATTAGTGACAAGAGTGGTTTCTGATATCGAAACCATTGCTAGTTCTTTTAGTCAAGGATTGTTTATGATCATTAGCGATATTTTAAAAATGTTGGTAGTAACGGTAGTGATGCTATTTATCAATTGGAAATTGGCGCTAATTGCATTGGCAGTATTACCAATATTAATTTATGCTACAAAATTATTTCAGATTGCAATAAAAGCTACTTTTCAAGAAGTAAGAACACAAGTTGCAAACTTAAATGGTTTTGTACAAGAGCGGGTCACTGGAATGAAAATCGTACAGCTTTTTAGTAGAGAAAAGATAGAGTACGAAAACTTTATGGAGATTAATAACAAACATAAAAAAGCTCATATTAAAGCAGTTTGGTATTACTCTATATTTTTTCCAATTGCAGAGATATTGTCATCAATAGCCATTGGTTTATTAGTATGGTTTGGAGGATTACAATCTGTTAATAATGTAGATGTACAACCTGGAGATATTATGAGTTTTATCATGATGACTCAAATGTTGTTTAGACCTTTACGTCAAATCGCAGATAAATTCAACACCTTACAAATGGGAATTGTTTCTGGAGAGCGTGTTTTTGGCGTGATGGATACTGAAAGTAGTATTGATAAAAGTGGAAACATTGTTGCAGAAAATTTACAAGGAAACATTTCTTTTAAAGGTGTAAGGTTTAGCTATATAAAAGGTGAAGAAGTATTAAAAGGAGTTTCTTTTGACGTAACTAAAGGAGAAACAGTAGCGATTGTAGGAGCAACAGGAGCAGGAAAATCAACCATTATTAATTTAATCAATAGATTTTATGAAATTGATGCTGGAGAAATTTGTGTGGATGCTATTTCTGTTAAAGAATACAATTTACTTTCTTTACGAAAGCAAGTAGCTGTAGTATTGCAAGACGTATTCTTATTTTCTGATTCTATATTGAATAATATTACTTTAAAGAACAAAGAAATCTCTTTAGAAGAAGTACAAGAGGCGGCAAAGAAAATTGGGATTCACGATTTTATTATGAGTCTGCCAAATGGATATCATTACAATGTAAAAGAAAGAGGAGAAATGTTGTCTTCTGGACAACGACAGCTAATAGCATTTTTAAGAGCTTATGTAAGTAAGCCAAGTATTTTAATTTTAGATGAAGCTACATCTTCTGTTGATTCTCATTCAGAACAAATGATTCAGTTTGCTACAGATACCATTACTAAAGGAAGAACTTCTATTGTGATTGCTCATCGATTGGCAACGATTAAAAAAGCAGATAAAATCATTGTAATGGATAAAGGTACAATTGTTGAATCTGGTTCACATAAAGAATTGCTAACCAAAGACAATGGTTATTATAAAAACTTATACGATAAACAGTTTAGTTTAGAAGCTGCATCGTAATAAGAAATTGCTTTTACATCCTTTTTTAGAGCCTTACTACTATCTATTGGTTCTACTTTTTGAATACTATCTTTTTTTACAGGAACATTTCTAAATTGTTTAAAGAAGCTTGGTCCCATCAATATAAACATACCAGCAAAGACAATAATAATTGTTAAGATGTATAATGCAAAACTGATAAAAACAAAGTATATAAACTTAATAATAAATTGAATAAAAGTAAGCTTAAACAAGCGAATTAACACATAAGCATTGTAAAAAATCAGCAAGCTGCTAATGGTTAGAGATACAAAAATTCCTGTATTTTGATGTATGAAAAAAATGGGTGTAGACACCACAAAGTTAAGTATAGAAATTTGAGCAGAAGTATAAATGTAAATAATCATATGCTCAAAATAGTTGTATTTCTTTTTGTTTAAGAATACTATCCAAGAAATAAAACCATAAATAGGAATGGTTAATGCAGTAACAAAAGATTGGTAATCAAAAGCATAGTTGAAAACGGTTTCTTGGAACTCTTTAGAGTTAAAAGAATTGTTAGTGTTAGGTATTGTTGCAGATTCTATAGATTGAATCGCTAAATCTTTCAAGAAATATAACGAAACTCCAGCAAGTGTTATAGAAATTAACAAGTAACTAAACGGATGAAAATAGCGTTTTCTAACTCCATGAATATAACCATCTATAACCTGATGTGGTTTGGTAAATAAATGCAAAAAAGTTTTTAAAAGTTTATTGTCTATACTAAAAACCTTATCTAAAAACTCTTTAAAAAGAAATTTAAATGTAATTCTTTCATCAATAACTCTAGCACCACAATTAGAGCAAAAACCATCAATGTTATGAAGGGTATTTTCGCAATTTTTACAATTCATAATTTTTTATTGAATATCCTTTCTAAGCTTCTCTTTTAAATCATCGTAATCTACATACAATTCAAAACCACCATCTTTTATATAAGAAATTTCTCCAGTTTCTTCAGATACTAATAAACACAAGGCATCTGTTTTTTCTGTAACTCCAATTGCAGCTTTATGTCTTAATCCAAAGCGGGCAGGAATTCTTTCATTTGTTAACGGTAAAACCACTCTGGTTGCTACAATATAATTATCTCTAATAATAGTTGCACCATCATGTAAAGGGCTATTTTTATAGAAAATACTTTCTAAAATGGCTTCATTTAAAAAAGCATTCATTGAATCTCCTGTATTGATTAAAAAATCTAAATTATTGGTGCGTTCTAAGACAATCAAAGCACCTGTTTTATTGTTAGATAGTTTGATACAAGAATTGACCAAAGTATCTACATCATTTTCAGATTCTATTTCAGTTTGTAAAAACTTTAATTGCTTTAAAAAGCTTCGTTTGGATGAAAAATTCGTAGTTCCAATCATTAATAAAAACTTTCTAATTTCTTGCTGAAAAACAATGATTAAGGCAATAACTCCACCACTTAATAAGTAGCCAAGTATTCCGCTTAACATTTCCATTTTTAAGGCTTGAGTAACTTTCCAGATTAAGAAAATAAAAGCGATTCCTAAAAAAATATTGATAGCCACAGTACCTTTCAGTAGTTTATAAATATAGTACAGCAAAACAGCCACTAGAATTATATCTAGAATATCTAAAAAAGAAAAGTCAATAAAGTCAAACATTAAAGAAGTGGTTGCTTAACCGTAAAAATACTAATATTTATGAAACATTCAATATAGAAGTTGAAAGATTGAAAATGACTAAGCAATTAAGGTTTTCAATTTATATTTTCTATATCAGAAATTAATAAAGGGTATTTTTCTTTAATGACTTTTAGTTTGTCTTTGATTATATCTTTGTCTTTATGATTGGATTGATACTTTGAAAGCAATTCATTATACGATTCGTTGTATAAGTTTAATGCAAGCTTGTTTCTTAATGAAGTATTAGCACTAATCAATTGATCTAATACCTTAACATAAAAACCATACTTTGCATTTCTACCTGATTGAATAGCTATAAAAGCTTTGCTTGGATGATCTGATGATGATGGATCTCTTTTTCCATTACACCAATCACAAGCTTTTTTGTTTTTATCCAAACCACCACCATTATCTATAAAATCAATAGCAATTTGCTGTAAATCATTTACAGAAATGATCGTATTTTCTACAAGTAACTCATTTTGATTGTTTATAGATACATCGAGTACATTTTTATCTTTTAGAATTACTCTTGCTTGATTTTCTTGTTCTTTAGGAATTTTTCTTAGGATTCCAGAATCTATATCCATAGTTGTTGTTACAAGAAAAAAGATGAGTAATAAAAAGGCAATATCTGCCATTGAACCTGCATTGATTTCTGGAGTTTCTTTTCTTCGCATTTTTTTTGATTTTAATTAGTAAATAGTTGAAAGTTTGGTTACTAATCAAAATTTGGTAGCTATTTTATAAACTACAAAAAGAATGCCGAAAACTTTTAGTAATTGCTGACTCTTTATTTTAGTTGTAAACTATCGTAGTTTAGTTTGGTAATTGAGAAACAATTTTAACTGCTTCTACAGCTTCTTTTACATCGTGTACTCGTAAAATAGACGCTCCATTTAATAAGGCAACTGTATTAGCAACAGTAGTGGCATTTAAAGCAGATTTTGCTTCAATTTCTAGAGGTTTGTACAACATCGATTTTCTAGAAACACCTACTAACATTGGAACATCTAAACTTTTAAATAAGTCAAGATTTTGAAGTAGTTCATAGTTATGTTGTATTGTTTTTCCAAAACCAAAACCAACATCAATAATTACATCGTTCACTTTTAATTGACGTAATTGGTGTAATTGCTCAGCAAAAAAAGAAATCACTTCTTTAGTAACATCATTATACTGCGGATTTTGTTGCATGTTTTGTGGAGTTCCTAACATATGCATTGCAATATAAGGTACTTGTAAGTCTGCAATACAAGAAAACATATCATCGTCCATCTTACCGCCAGAAATATCATTAATAATAGCAGCACCAGCAGCAATGGTTTGTTTAGCTACTTCACTTCTAAAAGTATCAACAGAAATAAGAATATCAGGGAAATGAGAACTCAATAATTGAATAATCGGAACAATACGAGAAAGTTCTTCAGACTCAGAAATATGTACAGCGCCTGGTCTAGATGAATACGCACCAACATCTATAAATGTAGCACCTTCATTGAGCATTTTTTCGGTTTGCTTTATGATAGCTTCTTTGCTTTTATATTTTCCGCCATCGTAAAAGGAATCTGGAGTGATGTTTAAGATTCCCATAACTTTCGGAGTAGAAAAGTCAATCAGTGTTCCTTTACAGTTTATTGTTCTCATTTAAATATAATCAAAGCTAAATTCTTGTGTAAAAATAAATGAAAAGCATTAATAAAATCAAAAAACGAAAAAAATAAAGAGGAAGTATATTGTATTTACTATTTTTACCGAGACAAGTTTTTAAATAAAAAGTATGCAGAATACATCAGAACAATACAATGCGGTTGTAGAAGAGTGTAGAGGTTTATTTGTAAAAAAAATGAGCGATTATGGAAGCGCGTGGCGTATCTTACGTTTACCTTCTTTAACAGATCAAATTTTTATAAAAGCACAACGTATTAGACAACTACAAGAAAATGCTGTTAGAAAAGTAGATGAAGGAGAGAAATCTGAGTTTATTGGGATTATCAACTATTCGGTTATGGCCTTAATTCAATTAGAATTAGGTGTTGTAGAAAATCCAGATTTAGATACAGAAGAAGCTACAGAATTGTATGATAAGCATATTGGAATAACTAAAGAATTGATGGAGAATAAAAATCACGACTACGGAGAAGCTTGGCGTGATATGCGTATTTCATCATTAACAGATTTGATTTTGCAAAAATTATTACGTGTAAAACAAATAGAAGATAACAAAGGGAAAACACTTGTTTCTGAAGGAATTGATGCAAATTACCAAGACATGATTAACTATGCGGTTTTTGCAATGATTCATATGAGTTAAGCTAGAAAAGAAAAGTCTAAACAATATTTAAAATGAAATTATTAGTTCACCTTTCAAGAATAATTGTGGGAGTATTATTTATATTCTCTGGTTTTGTAAAACTGGTAGATCCTGTTGGTTCTCAGTTTAAATTTGAAGAATATTTTAGTGAAAGTGTACTAAATATGGAGTTTTTAGTGCCTTTTGCTTTAGGTTTTTCTATACTTTTAATAGTCGCAGAAATTGTGCTAGGTGTGGCCATTTTAGTAGGATGGAAACCAAAAGCGACTGTCTGGAGCTTACTAGGAATGATCGTTATTTTTACTTTTCTAACCTGGTATTCTGCTTACTATAATAAAGTAACAGATTGTGGATGTTTTGGAGATGCAATTAAATTAACGCCTTGGCAATCTTTTTATAAAGATGTATTGTTGTTGGTGCTTATTTTAATTTTACTAATAGGAATTAAGCATATAAAACCTATTTCCAAAGGGAAATTGCCAGCCGTGATTACTTTTGGTTCACTAGCTGTATCTATTTATATTACATATCATGTATTGGTGCATTTACCAATAATAGATTTTAGACCTTATGCAATTGGTAACAATATTAAAGAAGGGATGAAATATAAAGGCGATGGAGAAATTCCTGCGATACATGATTTTTACCTAGAAGATGCCCAAAGTGATTTAGCTCCAGAAATTTTAGAAGAAGAGAAAGTACTTTTAGTTATTGTGTATGCTTTAGAAAAAGCAGACGCCAATGGATTTAAATCAATCAAAGAAATTACAGAAAAGGCCCTAAAAAAAGGGTACAAAGTTTATGGAGCTTCGGCTTCTTTTACAGACGAACTTATTTTAGCCAAAGAGAAATACAATTTACCTTTCGACTTCTTATTTTGTGATGGAACAACTTTAAAAACAATGGTTAGAGCCAATCCAGGATTAATGATGCTTCGTAAAGGAACTATTGTTGGTAAATGGAACTGGAGTGATATCGATCAAATAAAACTAGATAAATAACTAAGTTTTTTAAATTTAGTAACTTAGGCTATTATTAATCAATCAAAATCAACTAAAATGAAACTACTTAAAAGAGTGTTACTACTATTGGTAGTAGTAATCGTAATTGCAGTAATCTATGTTGCTATGCAACCTAGTGATTATAATATTAAAAGAAATCATGTAATTAAAGCACCAATTTCTAATGTGTTTAATACAGTAAATGATTTAAGAACTTGGGAACGCTGGGGACCTTGGCATGATCAAGACTCTACCATTGTTGTTACTTATGGAGAAAAAACAGTTGGAGTGGGAGCTAGCGATAGTTGGACAAGTAAAGACGGTCCTGGTAGCATGAAAACAATTGCTGTTGAAGAAAATAAATCGATCACACAAAAAATGCAATTTGGAGACTTTGAACCAACAGATATTTATTGGACATTTAAAGAAGTAGAAGGTGGTACAGAAGTAAGTTGGACAATGGATCAAAAAAAGGCGCCTTTTGTTTTTAAGATTTTTGCAGCAATGTCTGGTGGATGGGATGCTATGTTTGGGCCAATGGAAGAGCAAGGATTGAAGAACTTAGAAGCAGTAATTTTAGAGGATATAAAAAACAATCCACCATATAAAATTAGTGATGTAACTCCTGTAACTATAGAAGCAAAAACATTTATCGGTTTTCGTCATAACATGAAAATTAATCATGAAGAAATGACCAATGCTTTTCAACAAGATATGCCTAAAGCAGGAATGTATGCTATGAAAAGTGGATTGAAATATGGAGAATTTACTCCAGGAAGTGTATATACTAAATACGATGAGAAAACTGGCGAAACAGAATTTTATATAGGATTGTTATTGCATAAAAAATTAAAGCCAGGAAAAGGAATGACAGCAATAAAATTGAAAAAAGGAAAAGGAGTGATGATTTCTAAATTTGGAAATTATGGAGTTGGAGATGAAAATGCTCATATGGCAATTGACGCCTACTTAAAAGCTAATAAACTAAGCTCAGAAAGACCTTTTTGGGAATTATATGTAAATGATCCAACTTCGGTGAAACCTATAGAAATTCAAACAGATATTTATTATCCAATAAAATAAATTGTAAAGTGCCATTGAAATTTTAATGGCACTTTTTATTTTTGAAGAATGAAACAATTACTTTTAGTTTTTATTGGAGGAGGATTTGGAAGCGTATTACGTTATATCATCGGAAAATTTTTAAATGATTCTGAAACAGGAATTCCTTATGGAACCTTTGCAGCCAATATATTAGGTAGCTTATTTATAGGAATTATTTTAGGATTGGCAGCAAAAAATGAAACCTTAACTCAAAATCACACCTTGATTTTAGCAACTGGGTTTTGTGGAGGTTTTACAACTTTTTCAACCTTTGCCTATGAAAATCATGTATTTTTAAAATCGGGTGACTTTATGAGTTTTGCTTTTTATACCATTGCAAGTTTTGTCATTGGGTTTTTAGCAGTATTTGCTGGAATGTATTTTGTAAAATAATCGATAATAATATTCAAAATTAGAATGATAATGAATCAAGTTGTAGACTATCAAAGTGGAGAAAAACATGTTGTTATTCAAATTAATAATGGAAAAGCCAATGCAATTTCTCATGAAGTAATTGAAGGCTTACATAAATCTCTAGATAGAGCTTTAGAAGAAGATAAAATTGTAATTCTAACAGGTCAAGATGGAATTTTTTCTGCTGGATTTGATTTGAAAGTGATGACAAAAAGTGCTGATTCAGCAAAAGAATTGGTACACAAAGGTTCTCAGTTATCATTAAGAATGTTATCATTTCCAAAACCAATAATTATAGCTTGTACTGGTCATGCGGTAGCAAAAGGAGCCTTTTTATTATTGTCTGCCGACTATAGAATTGGAGTAGAAGGAGATTTTAAAATTTGTATGAATGAGGTACAAATAGGAATGACGATGCATCATGCAGGTGTAGCAATGGCTAAAGTAAAATTAGCAAACGAATACATCGATAGATCGGTGAGTAATGCAGAAATGTACAATCCAAAAATAGCTATGAAAGCAGGTTTTTTTGATACTCTTGTTACTCCAAATCAATTAATGTCTAAAGCAATTTATGCTGCTGAGATGTTTTCTAAATTGAATGCCAAAGCACATGCAGCAACAAAGTTAAAAGTGAGAAAACCTCATTTAGAAGCTTTAGAAAAAGCTATTTTATTAGATTTAGAAGAGGAAATTTCTATCAATCCTTAATGCTTTTTATAATCTTTAACACCAGCTTTTAACGCAATTTTTAAGCTGTTTTCTTTGGGGATTAACGGGCAAGAATAAATACTGTTGTAAGCACAATATGGATTGTAAGACTTGTTAAAATCTATGGTAATAGTACCATCAGGGTTTTCATCTGTAGTTAACACATCAACATAACGACCACCTCCATAAGATCCATTTCCATTGGTTAAATCAGAAAAAGGTAAAAACAAATAGTCTTTGTATTGTGGAGCCCTACCAAAATCTTTGTTTTGGTAAATAGAGAGTTTAAGCTCTTTTCCATCAATTGTAAAAGTTAAAGTACCATATTTAACATACAGTGGTTTTCTTTCTGTAGTAGTTGGCATTTCAAAAATTACAGGATTCTTTTCTTTTACCAACGTAGCTTTAACCTTATACTTTTTATCAATCTTAAAAAAAGCTAATGCTTCAAAATTCTTTAAATCCTTTGCGGTTAAAGGAGAAGTTTCTCTATCGTGAAATTTTAAATTTTGCTTGTATTGATAATCTTTAATCTCTTTGATATAGTCACTTTGTGCTTGAATACTAAAAAAAGAAAGTAAAAGAAGAAGTTGAATCGCTTTTTTCATTGATAAAAATTTTATGCTTGTAAAATTATAATTAGTTATCTATCAAATACTCATTTAATGATGAATGATAAATACTTTTTTAAAATAAAAGTACAATATTAGAATTATTTTTATAGATTTGACGAATCAAAAAAGAAAAAATGAGGATTGTCAATACATATACATGTCAAAAGTCGATTAAAAATCGAACCAGTCGCATATCTTATGTATTGTAATTATATCCAAATAAAATATAACTATTAGTAAGAGTCCGACTTCACAGTCGGACTTTTTATTTTTATAAACCTCAACAACCAAAACAAAAACAAGCATGAAAAAATTATACTTAGATTACTTAAATACCTTTAAAGGACTTTCTAAAGAAGTTTGGTGGCTAGCATTAATCACATTAATTAATAGAGCGGGGACAATGGTAATTCCGTTTTTATCGTTGTATTTAACTAAATCATTAAACTTTACGCTTTTTGATGTTGGTTGGATTATGTCTTTTTTTGGATTTGGTTCTGTTGTTGGTTCTTGGTTTGGAGGAAGATTAACAGATAAGATTGGAGCATATAAAGTAATGTTATTTAGTTTAATAGGAACTGGTTTTGCATTTTTAATGATGCAATATGTAACTAGTTTTTTTGGCTTTGCAACAGGTATTTTCTTTTTAATGCTTATTGCTGACGCTTTTAGACCAGCAATGTTTGTTGCATTAAGCTCATACAGTAAACCAGAAAATAAAACACGTTCGGTAACTTTAATTCGTTTAGCAATTAACCTTGGTTTTTCTGCTGGACCAGCTGTTGGAGGAATGATTATCGCATCTCTAGGTTATGTAGGATTATTTTGGATAGATGGAGTTACGTGTATTTTTGCAGGTGTTTTATTATTACAAGTATTAAATCCTAAAAAATCAAAAGTATTGGATGAAGTAAAAGTAGAAGATCCTGTATCTGCATATTCAGATAAAGCTTTTTGGATATTCTTAGTTGCAATGATGTTGTTTGGAGTAGTCTTTTTGCAATACTTTTCTACGATGCCATTGTATTATAAAGATGTCCATTTTTTAACGGAACAAGAAATAGGTTTGTTACTGGGAATGAATGGTTTTGTAATTTTCTTATTAGAAATGCCGTTGGTAAAATGGTTAGAAAATTCAAAATACACTAAAGTTGGATTGATGTTATTTGGAGGTATATTAACTGCCTTAAGTTTTGTAGTGCTGAATCTAACAAGTTGGACAGGAATATTAATTGTAGGTATGTTATTGATGACTATAGGAGAAATGATTGCATTTCCTTTTTCTAATGCCTTTGCTATGGATAGAGCCAAAAAAGGAAATCAAGGAGAATATATGGCACTATACAGTATTGCTTTTTCTGTTTCTCATATTTTTAGTCATAATTCAGGAATGCAGTTGGTAAACTCTTTAGGGTTTGACACAACATGGTTAATAGTAACTGGAGTATCTGCTTTATGCGTATTCTTTATGTTCTTATTAAGAGTGGTCGTACAAAAAGAAAAGAGTTAGTAATAGTTTAAACTAGATTTAATGAAATTATTGATGTTTGGCAACTAAGTTTTTAACCCATTCATTTGGAATCATATCGATGGTTAAATTAACACGTTCGGTGGTTCCGTTATTTATTACTTTATGAGGATCTGTTAAACGCATATACCAGCATTCACCAGGTTTCATATCTACTAAAGTATTGTTTAGGTAAAATTCTATGTGTTCTTTATTTAGAATAGGAATTGTTAATCGAATTACAGATTTTTCTACTTCTAAACCTAAAGTAACATCTTGATGTTCTTGTACAATTGATTTTGGAGCCAAACGTAACAGACGAACCAATGTAACTGTAGTGTGCTTTTGAAATTCTTCTACAATACTTTTTAAATATGGAGAAGATTCTAGTTCGGTAGTATTTAACCAATCACACCAAGAACCATCTGCGTAATCTTCTGCTGGAGGAGGAAAAGGAATCGTGTTATCTACCAAATGAGCAGGTGAACGAAGTGGAATCACATTGTAATATTCAAAATCATTAAGACGTAGCGCATTAAATTCTGCTAGCATTTTTTCAGCGTCAAAGGTTTGCGGAAGTTTTACACGATCTTTATAAACAGTTTCAGTAGCACTCATGATATTATTTTTGTCTAAAATTAAAAAATAGATTTTATAAAATAACTGTTAATTACTAAAAATTGGGTGAAAATACTTACAAAAAAACCGCTAAAATTAATTTTAGCGGTTTTTAAATTTATAATAGTAAAAACTATTTGGTAGCTTTTTCAAAAGCAGTAGTTCCACCAACAATTGGAATCGTAATTTTTGTAGTTTTTAAATCTACTGTTAATTCAGTTCCAGGTTTTGGTAATAAAGTAAAGTTGCTATCACTTGAAAAAATCATTAATCCAATTTGCTGTCCTTTTTTAATAACTTGATCATCTGGTTGTAAATCAAAGGTCATCTCATAAAACTTACCAGGTTTTAAAGGTTTACTTTTTCGCAAAGATTTGTAGTTCTGTAAATCGGCCCAACCGCGGGTAATGATATTATCAGTAATTTTTGCTCTTCTACCTTTGTTCCAAGGTAAAGAAACTAACCAAACAGATAAGTTAGCAGCAGGTTTGTTACTTGCAATTTTTACTGTGATTGATGCTAATCCAGAAATATGAACATCTTCTTTTAAAGTTGGACTTACATATAACAATCGATGACTTGTATTGTCTGCTTGTGCTAGCATTTCTCCAGAAAAAGAATAGTTATCAACTAATGTTTCTGTAGTTTTTGTTGTTGATTTAATAGTAGAAAGTTTTCCTGTTTCTGGAGCTCCAGGTTGTAAATACAAGGTAACAGGTTGTGCATCAGGATTAGGATATTCTTTATACGATGTAGGCTCAAGTCTTTTGTCGTTTTCTCTAACAATCCAAGAACGAGCATCATTTTCTACATTATTTTGTACTCCATGTAAATAACGTGTAAACCAACGGTTCATCATTTTTATTGGAGGTGGACCACCATGCCCATTTTGATGGTAGTAAATCTGAGATGGAATGCCCATTTCTTTAGCTCTTTTATAGATTCTATAGCTATGTTCTGGCATAACATTCCAATCATTAAAACCATGAGACATTAATAGAGCAGCTTTCATAGGTTTCATTTGATTTAAGTAATCTCTTCCAGCCCAAAAATCATTATAATCACCAGTAGCTCTATCCATTCCGTTTGCCATTTCAGTATCACGAATTTTGGCATTGCTATAGTCTCTTTTTCTGATAAACTTTTTAGAATTATTATTGTCTTTAAGGTAATTTTTATTTGGAATTAAATCTTCTCCACCACTATGAATAAAGTCGTATAAAACATCAATATCTTCTCCTAAATATCCACCAGGAGAGCGTACCAATCCATTAGAACGGTAATAATGATAATACGAAGTATTTGGAGCAACTGGAATGATTGCTTCTAAACCTTTTACTCCAGTTGTAGCTGCAGCTAAAGGAATTGTTCCGTTATAAGAAGTACCTGTCATACCAACTTTTCCTGTAGACCAATATGCTTTTACTTCTTCATTACCAGTTCTAGTTTTAAATCCTTTTGCACGACCACATAACCAGTCAATCACAGCTTTTGGAGCTAAAGATTCGTTTTTTCCACCAACAGTTGGAGAACCATCTGATAAACCTGTACCCGGAGAAGAAGAATGCACTACAATATAACCTCTAGGAACCCAAGTTCTGATTTGTGAATTAGAAATGATTGGTCTTTTTCCACGTCTTTTTACTTCTACATGAGTTCTTGGTTGAGGAGTTGCACCAATTTCGTGCTTAACATTCCAAAAAAGACCTTTTGCAAAAGCAGCAGTACCTGCATAATACGGGCTAGATTCATAAACAATAGGTAATTTTAATCCTTCTGTTTCTGTTTGTTTAGGTCTGGTAACAGCTACATGCATTCGATCTAGTTTTCCATCTCCATCAGTATCAAAAGTAGTTTCTACCCATAAGTCATGTCGAATCCAATTTTTAGAATCTTTAAAAGCCTCTACAACTTGAGCTTGACCATCTTTAAAAATAGGTTTGGCTTTTTCTTGTGCATTTACCGAAAATATAAAGGTAAATACTGCTAACCATAATAGTTGTTTTTTCATGAATGTATAATTTGATTATTTTTTTTCTCCAGGATGATAAGTTTTTACAGCTCTTTTAAGCACATCTTCTTTATAATAAGCAACATCTTTAAATTGCTTGTCAGCGTAGCGTTGTGCTTGATCGTCAAAATGAGGTGAATTAATATCGCTACTTTGTCCTCCAGCAAGCATGGTTTTGGCAGTCACTTTATCGCCAAATTCAACTACAGCTACAAAACTGTTTCCTGATGTTCCGTATTGACGTTTTGTTCCTTTTCCGAAACGTGTACCATATGAAGCTAAAGCTCCCCATCTACCAGAAGCCATCCCAACAGGAATACTAGGTTTGTTATCATCAAATTGTTGGAAAATTTCTCCATCATTTCTTTGGTAACGATTAAATTCTCCCCAAGGAGTTTTCCAAGAGCCAAAATCTGCTTTTAATTTGGCTAATGCTTTTTCGAAAATAGCTAAACGTTCTTTTGCAGAAGCAGTTTTACTCATATATTCAAAACGAGCTAGCCTGTTCATTCTCTTATTACCATTTGTTCTAGGAATTTTTCTCGATTTATAATAGCTGTTTAAATAGAATTGAGTTAAAGTCATTTCAACAGAATTAACAGAGACTCTAAAATCCCATTTTTTTAATAAGTTAATTGCTTCTCTCATTTCTTTTGATTTGACGCGAGTTTGTTTACTAGCTTCTAACAAGCCCGTAATTAACATATCGGCACCAGGTAAATATGTATCATACGCTAAATCAATAAGAGAATCTAAGGTTAAATCTTTGGCTTCTGTAAGTAAAGGAATAGCATGCATTCCTCGAAAATTTTCTGGAAAAGAAGTCATGTATACTGGATAATCTTCTTTTTTAGGACTGTATTCTAATGCACTAGTAAACGGAGTAGAATTACAATTCTGTATCCAACCATTTGGTGGGTTTAAAACCAAAATATTATCTTTTAAGGGATGTAAACCTTGCCAATCTGTTTTAGGGTTGCTACCATCAACAGGTTTGGTATAGTCAAAACTTTGATCTCTTTTTGGAATAAAGTTTCCGTGATAATAAGCAATGGTTCCATCAGCATCGGCATATACTGTATTGTTAGAAGAATTTGTTCTAATATCCATCATTTCATAAAATTCTTTATGATTTGATTTTTTAGTTCGTGTAAATGATTGGATAAGCGCTTTTACTGGACTCCACATCAATGCTGTACTTACCCATTTATCTCCATTAGCATGGGTAATTGGACCATGATGTGATCTATACATGGTAAAAGATTTTGTTTTTAAATCATTCCCATTTTTATAATTTAAATCCACTTTAATTGAGTCTAAAGGTCTAAGTTCATTTCCATATTTATACGAAGTTTTTGTTCCTTCTTTGACAATTGTTTCTTCAAACTCATCAATGATATCAGTACCTGTAGAAGTATGCATCCAACCGGTTTTACTATTAAATCCTTGGTATACAAAAAATTGTCCCCAAGTTACAGCTCCATAAGCATTTAATCCTTCTTCACTAACCATATGTACTTCTCCTCTAAAGAAAAATGAAGTATGCGGATTGATTAATAGCATAGCATTTCCAGATTTTGTTTTTGATCCAGCAATGGCAAACCCGTTAGAACCTCTTGGCTCATCATCTTTTAATCGAATTAGTCCGTTAGAAATAGCTAATTTAGAGTTCGAGGTATCGTAGAACTTCTTAATTTTTCTGGTAGATACTCTTTCAATATCACCTCCAATGGATCCTTCACTAAAATACATTGGCATCCAAGGTTCAAAACGTGTAATTAATTTTGGTGTTACTTCTGGATGTGTTTTTAAATAATAGTTCAATCCATCAGCAAAAGCGATACATAGTTTTTGTAACCATTTCGGACTCTCATCAAAATGTTTTTGAGCTTCTTCTTGGGTCATATATAACCGAGCACGTAAATCGCTATACAAAGACTTTTCACCTTCAACTTCTGCAAGTCTACCAATTGCCCAAATGTAATTTCTTTCTACTCGATAAAAATCATCTTCGGCTTGGGCATATAAAAGTCCGAAAACAGCATCTGCATCTGTTTTTCCATAAATATGTGGTACTCCAAAGTCATCTCTAATAATTTGGGTATTCTTTGCATGTTGTTCCCAGCGTTCTTGTTCTGTTAATTCTTTAGTGTTTGTACAACTTACAAAAGCAATTAGAAACAAAAGGATTAGTTTTTTCATGGCTTAGTTTTTAAGTACAGTAAATTCAATGGCAGAATCTGTAAATACTGTATGAGTTTGAGTTTTAAAATCTTTTTCGTCTGCTTTATAGATATTATCTACATAGGTTTGTGGATTTAAATCTATTAAAGGAAACCAAGTACTTTGTACTTGAATTTGCAGTTTGTGTCCTTTTTTAAAAGTATGATAAACATCTTGCAGCTTTAAATTTACCTTCGTTTTTTTGTTGGGTTTAAAAGGTTCTGGTTTAGAAAAGCTATTTCTAAAACGCCCACGCATTACTTCACTACGTACCATTAAATGATAATTACTCATCTTTAAATGAGATTGCATTTTTTTGTTATTGTTTTCGGTATCAGCAGGATGTACATCAATAACTTTTACAATCCAATCTGCAGCTGTACCAGTAGTTGCTACTTTTAGTTTGGCTAAAATATCTCCGGCTAAAGTAAAGTCTTCTGTCAATACCTCAGTTTCAAAAACTAATACATCAGGTCTTCTTGCAGCAAAGCGTTGATCATCAGTCATGTATTTTCTAGGAGTAAAAACGGTTTTAATATCTTCTGAATAAGGAACAGGACGTTTTACATCACTAATAAATTTAATTCCAGTTGTTTTTTTCTTTTGTACAGTTAATTTTTGATTGTCTGATAAATACCAATCTTGTTTTACTGTTTGTTTTGGAGGCCAAACATCAAAACTACTCCACGATTTTTTACCAGAATCATATATATAAGCTTCTGGTAATCCAGAATTATGGTCTCCATCTCCTTTTAAGAAATGGTTAAAGAACTTTGATTCGATTTCTTTTTGAAACTTAATAGAAATAGAGTCTCCAAAATAATAATTACCTACAGTATTTTTTACAGAGCTTCTTGCCCAACCACCATGATCCCATGGACCAAAAACTAAGGTATTATAATTTCCTTTTCCGTGCTTTTCTATTCCTTTGTATGTTTCTAAAGGACCGTATAAGTCTTCAGCATCAAATTCACCACCAACAATCATCGTTGCTACTGTAGAAGGAACTTTATTCATATGTTGAATAATTCCTTTGCTTTGCCAAACTTCATCATAATTTGGATGTTCTACAATTTCTTTCCAAAAGAAATCATCAATTCGATCATTGTTTTGTGGAGAAGCATTATCAACAGTTTCATTTCTAAAATATTTGTTGAGGTTTTTTAAAGGACCAGCATCTAAAAAGAATTGATATTGATCTTGAGTATTCATTTTTGGAAAAGAATACCAAGCAGTATCTGTTGGTTGATCTTTATAAGCTCCAAATAGAGAAATGGCTCTAAAATAGCTTAATAAAAAAGCGCCATTATGATGAAAATCATCAAAGAAAAAATCTCCAATACAAGCTTGTGGTGAAGCGGCTTTTAAAGCAGGATGCGCATCAATTGCAGAAACGGTTGCGTAATGCCCAGGATATGAGATTCCCCAAGTACCTACTTTCCCATTATTATTAGCAACATTTTTTACTAACCAATCAATGGTATCATAAGTATCGGTAGTTTCATCTGTTTGTGTTCCTTTTTTATTCGGAATATAGGCACGCATATTGTCATATACACCTTCACTCATCCAGCGTCCACGAACATCTTGATATACGATAATATTACCCTCTTTCATGAGTTGAGAATTCGGTCCAATTCGAGTTCTAAACTTGCCTTCTCCATAAGGAGCACAGCTATACGGAGTTCTTTGTAATAAGATAGGATAGGTTTTACTTTGATCTTTAGGTGCATAAATTACGGTATGTAATTTAATACCATCTCGCATTTCAATAGTAACTTCTGTTTTAGTGTAGTGATCTTGTACGTAGGTGTTTGGTTTTTTTGCTATTGTTTTTTCCTCTTTTGAGCTAGTAGTACAATGACTAAAAAGAGCGATAAAACAAAGAGTAAAAACGGCGTAGAAAACGTGTTTTTTCATGATGTTATTTAGTTGATTTTGAAGTAAATCTACAAAAGAAAAAACATTTAAGAATCATTCAATATGTTAAAATGAATTTTAATATTTTTATCCAAATTAAAATCAAACTAAACCATGAGAAAAATCGTTTATTTATTGGCTGTTTTTATATTGATAGGATGTGGAAAAAAAGCACAAAATACGAATGTAAATACCAATAATATTGTAAAGAAAAAGTTTCCAGAATTAAAAGAAGGAAGGTATAATGTTGCTTTTTTAATTATGGACGGAACTTTTAATACTGAGCTCACAGCTCCATTTGATATTTTTCAGCATACAATTTTTAGAGAAGGTATTAAACCGATGAATGTATTTACAGTAGCAAATACTGATGATGCGATTACTTCTTTTGAAGGAATGAGAATATTACCAGATTTTAATTATCTAAAAGATAGTTTACCAAAGATTGATATTTTAGTTGTGCCTAGTGCAGAACATCATTTAGATACTGATTTAGAAGACAAAGCAATGATTCGTTTTGTACAAGAAACAGCAAAAGAAGCATCTTATGTAACTTCTCATTGTGATGGTGCTTTTGTCTTAGCAAAAGCTGGATTATTAACCAATAAAGTTTCGACAACTTTTCCAGGAGACATTGATGCCATGCGAAAAATGTTTCCAACTTTAGATATCAGAAAAGAGGTATTGTTTGTTCATGATGGAAAGTATATTACATCTGCTGGAGGCGCAAAATCTTTTGAAGCGGCATTGTATTTATGTGAGTTTCTATATGGAAAAGAAATAGCTCAAAAACTAGCCAAAGGTTTGGTGATAGATTGGGATGTAGATAAGGTACCACATACAATTATAAAGAACTAAAAAAAGGCTACCAAATGGTAGCCTTTTTTTAGTTTGTTTTTTGAAGATTATCCTTTTAACCAAGCTTTTCTTAGCTTCGTTCTAGAATCAGTTTCTGGTAATTTTTCTATAACCAATGTGTTTTGTTCAGATTTTGGTTGGATTGCTGTTCCTTGTAATAATACGTTTTTACCATTTCTTACTATATCCATTGTAATTTTGTCTCCAGGTTTCCATCCAAAAGATTTTACAATTACTTGATTTGCGTTTTGTAACGTAATTGCTTCTCCATTTACTTTCTTTAAAACGTCACCAGCTTTTATTCCTAGAGCAGTTAAACCAGTATTTGTTCTTTTTGTAAAAAAGATGTCTCTTTTATCATTAACACTAATAAATGGTTGGTTGTTAGCATCAATAAAATACCTAGCATCTACAGTTTGTACTTTACTTACAATTCCAGTTTTAGCAAAATAAGTGTTATAATCTATTGGTGTGTTTCCTTGTACGTGATTTTTAAAGAATTCACCTACAGCAGGATAAGTCATACTTACTATTTCAGCAATAATTTCATCGTCTTTAAACGCTTTTTCTGCTCCGTATTTTTTAGATAAATCTAACATTAGATTTCTTACACCATAGGTTCCATTACTTTCTTCTCTTAAAATAATATCTAAACACATTCCAATCAAAGCACCTTTCATATATACATTGCTGTAGTTTTTAGCATACTTAGGTTCTAGAATATTTTTGCTCATTTCTGTAAAAGACATTGCATCATCAAAACGCATAGAAGTAGTAATTTTCGACTTCATTTCTTTGATAAAGTCATCTTCAGAAATTAATCCTTGATTTACTTGAAAAAGATTAGCAAAATATTCTGTAATTCCTTCATACATCCATAAATGTTTAGACATATTAGGTTTGTTAAAATCAAACGAGTGAATTTGTTCTGAATGTACAGATAACGGAGTTACAATATGGAAAAACTCATGAGAAACAGTACCGTTAATCATACCGTCTGCTAATTGTTTTTTAGAGTAAGTTTCTGGATACACTACCGTTGTTGAAGATAAATGTTCTAAAGCTCCAAAACTATTCCATTTGTACACTTTAGGGTCAAATAAATACAGTAAAATATTATATTCGTTAGTTGTTTTAAATCCTTCTAAAAAGTTTGTTTGTGCTTCTACCATTTTCTTTAAATCAGCTTCCATATCTTTAGCCGAATGCACATTGTTTGGAGAATACACTGCAAAATTTACTTCAATTCCGTTTACAGTAAAACTCACATTGTTTAAAGGAGCATACATAATTGGATTGTCAGAGATTTCGTCATAACGAGATGCTACAAAAATATCTTTTGTGTTGTCATCTTTAGTAGTGTTCTTATTAATTAAAGAAGAAGTTTCGTAAAGGTTAGTAGGATGAGAAACTGTAATCTCATACGGTAATTCTTTTTTCCCTTTAAAATATCCGATAAATCCAGGTAAGTTTAAAAAGAAATTTTTTCCCTCTTCAATATTGGTTCCTGCCATTACGTATATTTTATGCTTTTGTTTTGAATCAAAAGTATCGTCTACCCAATAAGAAACTTTATCTAATTGTTTGGCATTGTTTACTTGCCAAGAATTATCGTCTAACTTTTGAACAGGAATTTCGTTTCCTTTGTAATCATAAGCTTTAAAATCAGAAACAAACTTTCCGTAATTACTTATTGCATAAGTTCCTGGTACAATAGCCGGAATCTGATATACAATAGATTCTTCTTTTATTTTTTGCGGATTTACTTCTACTTTTACTTTGTCATCTACTACAGTATTTAGGTCGATAGCCACTTCAATTAGTTGTTTTTTAGATCCTCCAACTTTTGAGGTAGCACAGCTTCCTAAAAAAGCAATTGCCGCAATAGCAATAAATATTTTTCTCATAATATGTTTTTGTTAAAAAATTGGTTAAAGATACATACAAGACGAGATATTTGCTAAAATAGTTACAAGCTTTAACAAAAGTTTTAGAGCTCTTTGTTATAAAGTAGTGAACTATTGCTATTAGAATAAAATAGGGCAATCCATTAAAATTAGGTATTTTTGCAGCAGCATGAGTGAATTGAGATTATCAAGTTGGTTACCAACGACTAATAAAGAAGTTAAGTTAAGAGGCTGGGAAGAATTGGATGTAATTCTTTTTAGTGGAGATGCCTATGTAGATCATCCATCTTTTGGGCCAGCTGTTATTGGTCGTATCTTAGAAAGTTATGGTTTACGTGTAGCAATTGTGCCACAGCCGAGTGTACATGATAATTTACAAGATTTTACCAAGTTAGGAACGCCAAAATTGTTTTTTGCCGTTACTGGTGGTTGTATGGACCCAATGGTAAGTAATTATACGGCAAGTAAGCGAAGGAGAGATAAAGATGCGTATACACCTAATGGAGATAAAGGATTTAGACCAGATTATGCTACTTCTGTTTATTCAAAAATTTTAAAAGAGAAGTTTCCTGATGTTCCTGTATTAATTGGTGGAATTGAAGCTTCTTTACGTAGAGTAACACATTATGATTATTGGTCTGATAAATTATTACCTACAATTTTAGAAACTTCTAAAGCTGATATGCTGGTCTACGGAATGGGAGAACAACCCTTGCGAGAGATAGTTAGTTTATTGCAAAAAGGAGTACCATTTTCTAGTTTAAAAACCATTAAACAAACTGCTGTTTTAATTGATAAACATACTAAAATTCCTGAAAATAAAAACTGGGAAGATGTAACCATTAATTCGCATGAAGCGTGTTTAAAAGACAAGAAAACCTTTGCTTCTAATTTTAAAGTAATAGAGCAGGAGTCTAATAAATTACATGCACGAAGAATTTTTCAAGATGTAGGGAATAGAAAGTTGATTATCAATCCGCCATTCCCAACCATGACAGAGCAAGAGATAGATGGTTCTTTTGATTTACCATACACACGTCTGCCACATCCAAAGTATAATAAGCGTGGTCCAATTCCGGCTTTTGAAATGATTAAATTTTCTATAAATATTCATAGAGGATGTTTTGGGGGATGTAGTTTTTGTACAATCTCAGCACATCAAGGAAAATTTATTGCTAGTAGGAGTAAAGAATCTATTTTAAAAGAAGTAGATACAGTAGCAAATATGCCTGATTTTAAAGGGTATTTATCTGATATTGGAGGGCCATCTGCTAATATGTATCAGATGAAAGGAAAGATACAAGCTATTTGTGATAAATGTGTGGCACCTTCTTGTATTTCGCCAGTAATCTGTAGCAATTTAGATACTTCTCATAAACCTTTAACAGAATTGTATCAGGCAGTAGATAAACATCCAAAAGTGAAGAAATCATTTATTGGAAGTGGAATAAGACATGATATGTTAGTGCCTGAGTTTAATAAAAATGCAGATCCAAAAGAGTTGGATGCTTATACAGAAGAGGTAATGACAAATCATGTTTCTGGAAGATTAAAAGTAGCTCCAGAGCATACATCAGATCCTGTATTAAAACTGATGAGAAAACCATCTTTTAAGTATTTTCATTTGTTTAAAAAGCGTTTTGATAAAATCAATATTAAAAAACGATTAAACCTTCAATTAATACCATATTTTATCTCTAGTCACCCAGCATGTGAAGCAGAAGATATGGCGAATTTAGCTGCAGAAACCAAAGATATGGGATTCCAATTGGAGCAAGTACAAGGTTTTACTCCCACACCAATGACGGTTGCTACGGTAATTTATTATAGTGGATACCATCCTTATACTTTAAAACCAACGAAAACTCCAAAAACGAAAAAAGAAAAAGAAGAGCAGCATCGTTTTTTCTTTTGGTATAAAAAAGAAAATAAAAACTGGATTCGAAATACATTGAATAATTTAGGAAGAAAAGATTTATTGAATGTCTTGTTGCCAGAAAACAATTCTTGGAAGAAGAATAAAAAGGCCAAACCAGCAAAAAATACGTTTGATGATGCTGTACCTTTTAATAGGAGAAAAAAGAAAGTTTCTAGAGGACCAAAGCAGAAAAAGAGGAGAAGGTAATTAGAATAAATCGAGTTCTCTTTTTAAGTTTTCTTTGGCTTGTTTTTCAAATAAATCATAGAAATAATCTGTTTTAAAAATTCTTTCCATATTTAAAAAGTGGTGTAGTACTTTTTTACGACCGGGTTTGTATAGAAAATCAGGATAGATAGCATACTCTTTTCTTACATTTTTAGTGTAAGTTAGATAGGTTTTCCAGTTTTGTCCTAAAATAGATAGATCAACATCAAGTAAATAATTAGTATCACTATTCTCTGATATAGAATGTTTTTTTGTAGCAATAATTTGTGCTGTTGATTGTTGGATAATATCATTTGGGATAGAGATTTCTAACATTCTTTTTTTAGCAAGTTTAGCACTTTCTTCTTCGTTATTTGATTTCCTTGAATTATAAATAATGTCATGATAATACAAAGCAAATAATATGGTTTCCCAATTCTGAATTTTAGCTTTTATTTTGGTGAGATAAAAGAGCATCTTATCAAGATGTTCTAAGCTGTGATAATGTCTGTTTCTGTTGGAATAATTTTGCTCAATCTCATTCCAAAGAGCCTCTTTTTGTTCTTTTGAAGCATTGTATTTTGAAAGCAATTTGAAAAAAGTGTCTTTTAGCATTTTACTCTTGTTAAAGAATTATCCACAAACTTTACAATCTTCTTTTTCTTGGATTTCGCCCACTAAATTTCCTTCTTCATTTAATTGATATCCACAGCAATCCATAAAACCTTGAGCAATAAGTTTACGTGCACGTTGAATTTGAGATTTGGTAGTAGTAATATTTTGTTTTAATTGATTGGCTACTTCTTGTTGTTTTAATCCTTTTATGTCTGACAAGAAAATTGGATCTCTATATTTTTTAGGTAGATTTTGTAAAATGCCTCGTAGGCAATCTTTTTCTGTATGTGCATGAGTTTCTATTTCTGTTTCAGCTTCAAAATTTGCATACTCAAAAGTTTTATTTGTTGTTTTAAAATAATCCAAAACAGAATTTCTAGCAATTGAGAAAATCCAAGGCTTGAGTTTTTTTAAATCTTTAAGTGTATGAAGTTTAGTGTGAATTTTTATAAATGAATCTTGTAATATATCTTCGGTTACGGCTTCATCTTTTACTTTACTAAAAATGAATCGTTTCAAGTCTTCTGCATATTTTGTCCAAACTTGTTGTGTAGTCATACGAAAGTTTTAAAATGTCATTTCGAGTAAATTTACTTTAGAAATAAAAGTAGTATTGATTACTCAAAATGACAATTATATTAACAATTACAATTGTTGCAAGAACAGTTTACACAAGTGCAATTAGCACAGCTTCCAGATTTGCATCCATCGCAATTACATGTACATTGATTTTTCATATCTATTAAATTTTATGTTCATTTAATAGACATAAAAGATACGAAAAAGATGCATTTATTTTGAGAAATATTTTTGTAGTTCTTTTCTAATTGGAATCGGTTTTATTGGAGAAATATTTGTACCGCCTGTATTTCCTTTAGGTACCCATATTAAAGTAAAAATGATAGAGGCAAAGATTCTAAAAATTTGTCCAATAATTTCTATGCTATTTTTTGTTTTAATTCCAAATACAAACATCCAATAATGACTTATTGTATGTCTCCAAATATGTTTTTGACCAAGTATGTGTGCATTTTCAAAATGGTAATATGCTTTTTGAAAGTCCTGTAGATTTAATGCATTTTTACCCAGTTCTAGTTGTTTATAGAATTCGGTTTTTAATAATTGAGTTGACATTTTTTATTTAGTAGACAAAGAAAGTTTGTAAAAGACGAATGTGATTTAAAAGAAATAACTAATAAAATTTTCAATAATTTTTGAAAGTTTTAAAATATATTATATCTTTGATGCATGAATTTAGAAGAAGCTAAGATAAAATACATACAAACTTGGGGCAGTTTAGCAACAAGTTGGGGAATAAATAAAACCATGGCGCAAGTACATGCATTGTTATTAGTTTCTACGAATCCTTTATCTGCTGAAGATATAATGGAAACCTTAAAAATCTCTAGAGGTAATGTTAATATGAATGTACGTGCATTAATAGACTGGGGAATTGTAAAGAAAGAGTTTGTGGTTGGAGAGCGCAAAGAATTTTTTGTTGCCGATAAAGATATTTGGGAACTTTTTAAGCAGATAACAAAAGAGAGAAAGAAGAGGGAAATTGAACCAGTATTAAAAGTATTAGAAGATTTACAACAAATTAAAGATAATTCTGATGAAGCCAATGAATTTAAAAAAGTTTTATCTGATTTATCAACTGTAACAACTTCAGTTAATAGCATTTTAGAGAATGCCATTAAAGCAGATGAACATTGGTTATTGTCTAATTTTACTAGAATACTAAAAAAGTAAAAAAATTTATGAACAAACTTTCAAAAATTTCTGAAAGTTTTAAATAAAAAATAATGTTACAAATTACTTACATTTTATATTTATTACTATCAAGTACAATTATTTTTTTGGTTGGTAATGCATGTTATAAGAAAGGAAAAGTATATATACTAAACTATTTTCCGAATAGAATTCAATTTGGTAATGGAATAAATAAACTATTAAGAATAGCTTATTATCTGTTAAATATTGGGCTAGTTATATGGAGTTTAAACTATTTAAGAGAAATTACTAATGTAGAAGAAGTAATTCTCGAAATATGTAAAAGATTAAGTAACATTTTGTTAATAATTGCTGTACTGCATGTATTTAATCTTTATGCAATTTATTTAATTCACAAACACTTTAAAAATCAAAAATCATGAACAATTCATTAGAATTAACAGCGTACGTAATTTACTTACCAATTAGTATATTATTAACCACTTATGTTTCTCATCATTTATTTAAAAACGGAAAAATATTTATGTTAGATATTTTTAATCAAAAAACAGAAATAGCATTAGCAACAAATAAATTATTTAAAATTGGATTTTATCTTCTAAATATCGGTTTTGCATTACGAATTATTGAAATATATAGTTTAAATGGGTATAAAGATTTAGTAGAGACACTAAGTGCAAAAATTGGAGGTTTTTCAATTTACTTGGGTGTTGTAATGATACTTTTTATACTTTTCTTTTTAAAAGGAAGAAAAGCAAGTAAAAAAGAAAACTTAATAACTAAAAAAGGCAATGCATTGTGAAAATAGCTATTGCTGAAGGAACAAGATATTCTGGGGGAAATTGGAAAAGGTTTTCATAACAACCATCATGCACATCCTAGTTCTGCAAACTTTTCTGTAAAATGGTATGAATTTGATTTGGGATGGCAAATGGTAAAAATTTTGAAGTATTTAAAAATTATATATGAAGTTAAAGATCATAGTAAAGAAAACACACTAAAAGAAACAGCTATAATTAGAAAAAAAACACTTTTCCAGTTACCTTGTAAAATTTAATAAAATGAACTATAAAAGCTTAATAAACATTTGCTGTATGAGTATTATTCTTGTTTTATTACTTACTATTTATTTAGGCTTTTTTATAAAAACACTCTTTAGTGTAATTCAATTATTTGGACTTCTATTTATGCTTTTCTGTTGGTTTAAAATGACTAAGTTTTCAAGTTTTTAAAACTGTTATGTTTGTATTTAGAATACAAAAAGCGACACATTAGGTGTCGCTTTTTTGTTAGTTAGTAACTATTGTTATTACATATTTCTTCTGTATTGCCCTCCAACTTTAAATAAGGCTTCTGTAATTTGTCCTAAAGAACAAACTTTAGTAGCATCCATTAACTTTTCAAAAATATTTTCATTTTGAATTGCTGCTTCTTGGATAATAGCTAATTGCTCAGCAACCTTTTTCTGATTAGCATTGTTTAAGTTCTCTTTCGTTTTTATTTGGAATTGTTTTTCTTCTTCAGTAGCTCTAATTACTTCTGCAGGTTGTACTGTTGGAGAACCTTTAGAACTTAAGAAGGTATTAACTCCAATAATTGGGAATTCACCAGTATGTTTTAAAGTTTCATAATACAAACTTTCTTCTTGAATCTTAGAACGTTGATACATGGTTTCCATAGCACCTAAAACTCCACCACGTTCTGTAATTCTATCAAATTCAGTTAATACAGCTTCTTCTACTAAGTCAGTTAGCTCCTCAATAATAAATGATCCTTGTATTGGGTTTTCATTTTTAGCAAGTCCTAATTCTTTATTAATAATTAACTGAATAGCCATGGCTCTACGTACAGATTCTTCTGTAGGTGTTGTAATGGCTTCATCGTATGCATTTGTATGTAAAGAATTACAGTTGTCATAAATAGCATATAATGCCTGTAATGTAGTTCTAATGTCATTAAAGTCAATTTCTTGAGCATGTAATGAACGCCCAGAAGTTTGAATATGATATTTTAACATTTGAGCTCTTGGATTTGCATTGTATTTATACTTTAATGCTTTTGCCCAAATCTTACGTGCTACTCTACCAATAACAGCATATTCAGGATCAATACCATTAGAGAAGAAGAAAGATAAGTTGGGTCCAAACTTATTAATATCCATTCCTCTAGAAATATAGTATTCTACATATGTAAATCCGTTTGCCAATGTTAATGCCAATTGAGTAATTGGATTTGCGCCTGCTTCTGCAATATGATATCCAGAAATAGAAACAGAATAAAAGTTACGTACTTGCTTTTCTATAAAATATTCTTGTACATCACCCATTAAACGAAGCGCAAATTCTGTAGAGAAAATACAGGTATTCTGAGCTTGATCTTCTTTTAAGATATCTGCTTGAACAGTTCCACGTACTTGAGCTAGTGTTTCTTTTTTAATTTGATTGTAAACCTCAAGAGGTAATACCTGATCTCCAGTTAATCCTAATAATAACAATCCTAAACCATCATTTCCTTCAGGTAATTCTCCTTGATATATTGGTCTTTCAAGTCCTTTAGAATCGTATATCTCTTTAAATTTAGCTTCAACTTCTTTTTCTAATTGATGCTCTTTAATATATTTTTCACAATTTTGATCAATAGCTGCATTCATAAAGAAACCTAAAAGCATAGGAGCAGGGCCATTAATTGTCATGGATACTGAAGTCATTGCATGACTTAAATCAAATCCAGAGTATAATTTTTTAGCATCATCTAAACAACAAATTGATACACCTGCGTTTCCAATTTTACCATATATATCCGGTCTGTGTCCAGGATCATTACCATAAAGCGTTACACTATCAAATGCAGTAGAAAGACGCTTTGCTGGCATTCCTAAACTTACATAATGAAAACGTCTGTTCGTACGTTCTGGTCCACCTTCACCAGCAAACATTCTAGTAGGGTCTTCTCCTGTTCTTTTAAATGGATATAGTCCAGATGCATAAGGAAACTCTCCAGGAACATTTTCTTGTAAATTCCAACGTAATAAATCTCCCCAAGCTGTATATTTTGGTAAAGCTACTTTTGGAATATCTGTATGAGATAATGATTTTGTATGTGTTTCTATTTTGATTTCTTTATCACGAACTTTAAAAGTATAAATAGGATCTTTGTACTTTTTTACTTTTATATTCCAATTTAAAATGATTTCCCAATTATAAGGATCTAAATTCATTTTAACTCGGTCAAATTCGGCAATTAATAACTTTAAAAAGTCACTATTTTCTTCAGTTTTATTGATAGTGTCTTCAACAATTCCAGATTTATCTAAAAGGATAGTTGTATCAGACACACTTTCAATAGTTTTGAAAATTCCGTATAGTTTCTGAGCTACTTTTTCTTGAGTGTCTACTTTTTTATCATACGCTCTATTATTCTCAGCAATCTCAGACAAATAGCGAGTTCTTGCAGGTGGAATTACAAAAATCTTTTCAGACATTTCTTTAGTAATCTCAAAAGAAGAAGATAAATCTGCAGCAGTTTTTTCTACTAATTTATCCATAATTGCTTTGTAAAGCGAATTCATCCCTGGATCGTTAAACTGAGAAGCAATAGTACCAAATACAGGCATATCATCCATATGAACATCCCATAAATTGTTGTTGCGCATGTATTGCTTTTTTACATCACGTAAAGCATCTAAAGCACCTCTTTTATCAAATTTGTTGATGGCAACCAAGTCAGCAAAATCGAGCATGTCAATTTTTTCTAATTGTGTTGCTGCCCCAAATTCTGGAGTCATTACATATAATGAAGTATCTGAATGTTCTATAATTTCTGTATCAGATTGTCCAATACCAGAAGTTTCCAAAATGATTAAATCAAATTCTGCAGCTTTTAAAACTTCTACAGCTTCATTTACATATTTTGATAGTGCTAAATTAGACTGACGAGTAGCTAAAGAACGCATGTAAACTCTAGAATTATTAATTGCATTCATACGAATACGATCTCCTAATAAAGCACCTCCTGTTTTACGTTTTGAAGGATCTACAGAAATTAAACCAACTGTTTTTTCTGGAAAATCAATTAAAAAACGACGAACTAATTCATCAACTAAAGAAGATTTACCTGCACCACCAGTTCCTGTAATTCCTAAAACAGGTGTTTTAGAATTTTTGTTTTTCTCATGAATACGATCAAGTGTTTCCTTGGCAACATCAGGGAAATTTTCTGCAGAAGAAATTATTCTAGCGATGCTTCCAATTTCTTTTTTAGTAAGATTGTCTATTTCTCCATTTAATGCATCTCCAATGGCAAAATCAGAAGTTTTAACTAAATCGTTAATCATTCCTTGTAGCCCTAATTCACGACCATCATCTGGAGAATAAATACGTGTAATACCATAATCCATTAATTCTTTAATTTCTTCTGGTAAGATTACTCCACCACCGCCACCAAAAATTTTGATGTGTCCGGCACCTTTCTCCTTAAGTAAATCATACATGTATTTAAAATACTCATTATGTCCTCCTTGATAAGAGGTCATAGCAATGGCATTTGCATCTTCTTGAATAGCACAATTCACTACTTCTTCTACACTTCTATCATGTCCTAAATGAATTACTTCTACACCAGTAGATTGTATAATTCTACGCATAATATTTATGGCAGCATCGTGGCCATCAAATAAAGATGCAGCAGTTACAATTCTTACTTTATGTATTGGTTTATAAGGTGCTATTTGTTCCATTCGTAATAAGTCTTAATTTTTGCGAGTGCAATTTACGGATTTCTTAAAAAAGATTACGTTTCTTTAGATAATTTTAAAGAGTATTTAATGGTATGCTTTTTGTGTTAAGAATAATAACTCTTAAAAACTTATGAATATGAAAAATATAAAACTACTTTTTTTAGTATTTGCTGTGGGCTTTTATTCTTGTACAACAATTAGGGTAACCACAGATTATGACACAACCATAGATTTTAACTCATATAAAACCTTTGCTTTTTATAAAAAAGGTATTGATAAAGCAAAAATTTCTGATTTAGATAAAAGAAGAATTTTAAAAGCTATTGAATCTGAATTAATTGCTAAAGGGTATAAAAAATCTAAAAACCCAGATATGCTAGTAAGTATTTTTGCTAAGTCAAGAAAAAAAGTAAATGTAGAAAGAAGTTTTGGATATGCTTACGATCCTTGGGTTCCTTTTTATTATTACGGAAGAGACCGAGTTAGGGTTACTAAACATACCGAAGGAACACTTTTTATTGATTTGATTGATATGAAAGATAAAAAACTGATTTGGCAAGGTCTTGGTTCTGGAGCTTTAAGAGCAAAAACAGGACCTAAAAAGGTAGAGAAGATTCAGCTTTTTGTTAAAGAAATTTTAAGCAAGCTTCCTCCAGAACAAAAATAGTACTGAAAAGTTAATGGTTGTATATTATAAATACAATATGAGGAATATACTTTACTATAAAGCACTCAATAATTGAGTGCTTTTTTTATGTTACTTTTGCAGCATGTTTAAACCAAGAATAGAATTACAACCAGAAGATTACTACTTAAACGAACAAGGCTATAAAGTGTTTACAGAGAAATATCATTTAAAAAGAGGGTATTGTTGTAAAAGTGGTTGTAAGCATTGTCCTTACGGATATGATAAAAAAACAGATTCTTTTAAATAGTTTTTCATTTTTAACTTGTTCTTAATCAATATTTTATATATATTTATAGGTAAATATACCTATTAAAATGTCACGTTTAAATCAGTTATTAAGATATAGAAAGCATTTAGAAGAGCGCTATAATAAGTTGGTTGAAAGATCAAATGACTATAAGTATGTTGATGAGACAAAGAGTGATAGAGCTGCTTTTAAAGCAATGAAAGTGCTGGAAAAATTAAATAGAGTAAACTATTTAGATAAGAAATTTTTAAATCCTATTTCTTAACTCGATAAAATAATCAAAGGCTTTTATTAATCGACTTCCATGCCAACTAAACATTTCTCCATCAACGAAAACAGTTTTTGAATGATGTGTAAATCTACCTAACTCAAAAGCATGTTCTTCTTTAAAAGGATAAGGTTCTGAAGATAAAAACACCAGTTCAGGATCTCCTTCCATGCGTATTTTTTTGATGGCTACCTCAGGATATCTTTCCTTGTTTTTGTATATGTTATCATATTTGTTTAATGCTAAAATATGGTTGATATACGTATTGTTAGCTGCAACCATCCAAGGGTTTCTCCAAATAAAATAGGCTGTTTTTAGTTGAGGTTTGTCTTCTATAAAAGTATTAAAATGATGGTGTTTGAATTCAATTTTAGAGATAAGTTTTGTTGCTTCAGTTCTACGATTAAATAATTCGCCATAAACTTTAATCAAATCAATTGAATCTTGAATGGTATAGATTTCAGAGGTATGTGTTAGAGCAATTTTTGAGCATTCTTCTACAATCTCTTTTGTGTTTTCTTCCTTGTTGCAAAGAATATGTGTGGGATTTAGAGATTTAATTTTTTCTAAAGAACAATTTTTTGTGCCTCCAACAGTTTTTTTAGTTTGTTTAAAATGTATTGGGTGTACACAAAATTTTGTAATTCCAATAATAGAATCTTCTAAGCCCAAATCATATAGTAGCTCAGTTTGAGAAGGTACCAATGATACTATTCTAAAGTTATTTTTATCAGTCAAAATAGTTTAATCGATGTAAGGAATACTAATATGAGTTATAATACCACTTTTGTCTTTTTTGTTTTTCATATAGTATTGAAAATCATTGTTGTAAATGGTTTTAAGTCTTTCTAGAGTATTTTTGATTCCAAAATTATTTTCTGACAATTTAAAATTATTTTCTAAAATCTTCCCATTATTAGAAATTGAAATTAAAATTCGATTATCACTTTTTTCTATAGATAAATCTACTTCTAAATCGGTATTATCATAGTCATATCCATGTTTAATAGAGTTTTCTATAATGGGTTGTAATAATAAACTAGGAAAATTGGCTTCCAGTAAAGAATCGTCTATTTCTGCTGTGAATGTGAAATGATCAGAAAAACGCACCTCTATAATGTTAATGTACTTCACTAACATGTTTAATTCTTGTTCTAAAGTAATTAAATTTTTGTTTCCAGTTGCTAATAATTCTCGTAAAAGATTTCCTAAATCTGCAATTGTATTTTGTGCTTGCTTTTTGTTAGAATCTACTAAAGAAGAAATACTATTTAAAGTATTGAATAAAAAGTGAGGTTGTAAGTTGCTTTTTAATAAGTTTAATTTTGCATTGGCTAATTGAGACTCGATGGTTGCTTTTTCTAGTTCAACTTGCCTATTTCGTTTAATGTAATAGTATGTGTAAATAATTAACACCATTATGAAGTAAATCAAGAAATTGATATCTATAGATTTAATAATGCCGTTAAAATGTAAAGATAAATTGATGTCTGTTATTGAGTATCTACCAATCAACACAAAAAAGAAAATAGAGCCAAAATAAATAAAGAAGCCTAAAAGTAAAGATAAAGCAAAATGAATTGCTAAAATGGTAAATGGTTTATATTTTTTGTCAATCATAACTTTGGTTGCATACGATGCAAAAGTTAGGTAAATCATTACAGCAAAATAATCTACAACAAAATGATCAACAACCAAATCTTTCCAGCCAATAGTATTATAGGCAATCTTGTGATATTTAAAATAGGCAGTTTTAGCAAAACTTATTGTTAAAGTAACTGCATAAAACCCTGCTAAAATTAAAATTAAATTTAAGTCTAATTTTTTTCTTAAGTATGATAACATATTTAAATTCCCATTAAGTTTTGGAATTCTTTTTTATAGCTTTTACTTATTCTAAACAGTTTATTATCTGTTGTTTTTAAATCAATTTCTCCGTAATTAGAATGAATCAATTCAGAAATTGAGTTTATATTTATAATTGTTGATCTATGAATTCGAATGAATAAATTGGGATCTAATCTTTGAGTAAGGTGTGTTAAAGATTCTCTAAGTAAGTGTTTCTTCTCATTGGTATATATTTCAGCGTAATATCCAGAAGCAATAATATATTTAATTTCTTTCATTTCTAAAAAAGAAACCTTATTTCCTAATTTAATAGCTAGTTTTTCAATTGAATGATTTGGTAAGCTAGGTTTTCTATTGTCATCTTTAACATAACTGAGTAAGTTGTCTAATTTATTCTCAAAATTGTTAATCTCGTCATGTTTAAAATGAGTAATTACGTTGTTAATTGCTTTAAAAAAGCGATCATCTTTAAATGGTTTTAACAAATAATCAAAAGCAAAAAAGTCAAATGCTTTTAGAGCAAACTCATCATACGCAGAAACAAAAATGACTAAAGGTTTCTTTTCAGTACTAATTTTTTCAAGTATTTCGAAACCATTCATATCTTTCAACTTAATATCTAAGAAAATCAATGCAGGTTCTAGACTATTGATTTTTTCAATAGCATCTTTTCCAGTGCTACAAAAGTCCAAAATTTCTATTTCAGGGATTTCTAAGACTAAATTCTTAAGTCTTTGTCTGGCTAGTTTTTCATCGTCAATTATCAAGGAAGTTATCGTCATAAGCACATAAATACATATACAAATTAACTGTTTCTATTGAGAATTACTGTAATGAATGTAAATATTAACATCATTTTATGAGTATTTAATGTCGTTAAATGGGTTGTTCAAATCAAAAAAAGAATTATTTAAATCAAAAAAATAAGAGTTTTGATTGATGTAAAAGTATTGAATTTTGGCTTTAAATAGTCATTATTTGTTAATCATAGATTTGAAGTGTTTCACATCATAAACAATTCTATTGACTTCATGGAAGCATAAAAAACTGTTAAACAGGAATATTTTTAGTGCTTGTATTAATCAATAAAATTTATAATTTATGAAACATGGTTACAAGAGTGTAATTACTCTTTTGCTAGTATTTTGCTCAGTTATTGGGTTAAATGCTCAGGAGAAAACAGTTTCTGGTAGCGTAACAGACAGCTCCGGTCCCTTACCTGGAGTTAGTATTTTAATTAAAGGTACTAAAACTGGTACAGAGACAGATTTTGATGGAAACTATACTATTAAAGCAAGGCAAGGTAGTGTGCTTGTGTTTAGTTTTCTTGGAATGAAAACAGTAGAAAGAACTGTAGGTAGTTCTAATACAATTAATGTTCAATTAACAGAAGATTCAAATGTATTAGAAGAGGTAGTTGTTGTTGCTTATGGTACTTCTAAAAAGGAAGCATTAACTGGAGCTGTAACAACAATTAGTAATGAAGCAATAGAAAAAAGATCTATTTCAAATGTATCGACAGCTTTAGAGGGATCTTCTCCAGGAGTTGTAGTAACTGCAGCAAGCGGTCAACCAGGTTCAGGTCAGGCAATTAGAATTAGAGGTTTTGGTTCTTTTGGGGCGTCTAATTCACCTTTATACGTTGTTGATGGTATTCCAATTAATGGAAACTTAAATTCTATTAACCCAAATGATATCGAAAGTATTTCTATTTTAAAAGATGCATCTTCTACAGCTTTATATGGGAATAAAGCAACAAATGGGGTTGTAATTGTAACAACAAAAAGAGGTAAGTCTCAAGTTGGAGAGTTAAGATTTAATGCTTCTACAGGTATTGTTTCTAGAAGTATTCAAGAATATGATAGAGTAGATGCTAAGCAATATTATCCTCTAATGTGGGAGGCATTACGTAATTCAAATGCAATTCCTGGAACAGCGACTCAAGCTCAGTTAGATGCAGCAAACTTAAATGCAACAAATAATATTTTTGGATTATTAGGATACAATCCTTTTAATGTACCAAATAATCAAATTGTAGGTGTTGACGGGCGTTTAAATCCAAATGCAAGATTAAAGTATGCTGATGATTTAGATTGGGAAGATGCAATTACAAGAACTGGTATTAGACGTAACTACGATTTAAGCTACCAAGGGAAAAGTGATAATGCAGATTATTTTGCTTCTTTAGGATACTTAAAAGAAGATGGTTATATTTTAAATTCTGATTTTGAAAGAGTTTCTACTCGTTTAAACTTAAACTATAAAGCTAAATCTTGGTTAAAAACTGGGTTGAATATTGCTGGAACTTTCTCAAAAGGAAACCAAGCACAAACTGCCGGTAGTAATTCTTTTGTAAACCCTTTTAGATTTACAAGAGGAATTGGACCAATTTATCCAATTCACCAGCATGATCCAGTAACAGGTGCATATATCTTAGATTCTAATGGAAATAGAATTTACGATTATCAAGGGTTAAGACCAACTGCAGCTAGTGCTGGTAGACATATTGTTCAAGAAATCTTATTAAATAAAGATATCAGAGAAACAAATAACTTTAATGCTAAGACTTACTTAGATTTTACTTTAGCTGAAGGCTTATCATTCAGAACAAACTTAACTTATGAGGAGCAAAACTTTTATCAAAGTACTTTCAGAAATAAATTAGTAGGAGATGGAGCTCCAGGTGGAGATGCATCAAAAAGCTATACAAGAACTTCCACTATTGGATTTAACCAGTTATTAAACTATTCTAAATCATTCAATGATCACAATTTAGAGTTATTAGCAGGTCATGAATCTCAAGATTTTACACAAGATTTCTTAACAGGAAGTAAATCAAACTTAATTATTGATGGAAACCCTGAGTTAATTAACTTTGTTACAATTACTGATTTACAATCGCAACAAGATAATTTAAAAGAAGAAAGTTATTTTGGTAGAGTAAATTATAACTATGCATATAAGTATTATTTAAGTTCTTCTATTAGAAGAGATGGGTCATCTAGATTTGCTAAAGGCAATAAGTGGGGAACATTCTGGTCTGTTGGTGCTTCTTGGAGTATCGATAAGGAAAACTTTATGGAAAATGTTGATTGGGTAGATCACTTAAAGTTTAGAACTTCTTATGGAGAATTAGGAAATAGTAGAGGAATTGGCTTCTACCCTGCTCAAGCTTTATTTGCTTTAGATAACAATAATCAAAATGAATCAGGATTTATTAGATCAAGTTTAGGTAATCCAGATTTACAGTGGGAAACAAGTTCTAATTTTGATGTAGCATTAGAGTTTGGTTTATTTGGAAGATTAAATGGAACTGTAGAATTCTATAGAAAAGAATCTTCTAACTTATTATTTGACGTTCCAGTAGCTGATTCTGATGGGATCTCTTCTAGACAAGCAAATATTGGTACTTTATTTAATCAAGGTATTGAGGTAAGTTTAAGTTATGACATCTTCAATAAGCAAGACTTTAGATGGAATATTAATGTGAATGCGTCTACTTTACAAAATGAATTTACAGTACTGCCACAAGAAGAAATTATTAACGGTACTAAAAAGTTAGTAGTTGGAGGTTCATTATTTGATTATTGGATTAGAGATTGGTATGGTGTAGATCCAGCTGATGGTTCTGGTCTTTTTGTTGCAGAAGATGAAAATGCAGCTGGAGTAAGAACAGTTAATGGAGTTAAAGTAACACCATTCTCTAATAATGCGAAATTCCACAATGCAGGTTCAGTTATTCCAGATTTAACAGGATCGATTACAAATACATTAAAGTATAAAAACTTTGGATTAAATTTCTTGTTTACTTACCAAATTGGAGGAGAAAATTTAGACTTTAATTATGCAGGAATCATGGGAACAGGTGATTATGGAGGAGCAAGAAGTGTTGATATTTTAAGAAGGTGGCAAAAACCTGGAGATATTACAGATGTACCAAGATTAGATGCTAGTACTACAGATTGGGATGCAACGTCTGATAGATGGTTAACAGATGCTTCTTTCTTAAATTTAAGACAAGTAAACTTCTCTTACGACTTACCGTCTAATTTAGCAAATAAAATTCATATGTCTGGCGTAAGAGTTTTTGCAAATGCAGAAAACTTATTCTCTATTAATGCTCGTAAAGGATTTAATTTACAACAAGCTTTTAGTGGAAATACATCAAATGCATATACTCCTTCTAGAGTAATTTCTTTAGGAGTTAATTTAAAATTTTAAGAAATGAAAAAAATTATATACAGTTTATTAATTGTAGGAGGTTTATTATCTACTTCTTGTAATAAAGAGTATTTAGATACGATTCCTACGGATCAAGTTTCTGCTGCTTCAGCAGTAGCAACGACAGGAAATGCACTATCCTTGTTGAATGGAATTCACAGATCTTTATATATTAGAAAAGGAAGCCAAGGTAAAGTTGGTGTCGGTTCTTTATATATAAATATCGATTGTATGGGAGAAGATCAAATTGTTCACAGAGAACAATGGTTCAATAGAGTTTATAAATGGACTAATGGTAGAATTGCAACTGATTTTTATACAGAATATCCTTGGAGATTTTACTATGAGATTATTGCAAATGCCAACATTATTATTAATGGAATTGATGGAGCTGAAGGACCTCAAGATGAGAAAGCAGCAATCAAATCACAAGCATTAGTTTATAGAGCTTGGGGGCACTATCAAATTGTTCAAATCTATGGTGGTAGATATAAAAGAGGTGGAGGAAACACACAGTTAGGTATTCCAATTAAGCTAAATAATGTTGACTTAAACTTATCTAGATCTTCTGTAGAGGATGTTTATGCTCAAATTAATTCAGATTTAGATGCTGCGATTGCAGGGTTAAATGGTTATACACGTACAAATAAATCTCATCTAAATGCGAGTGTTGCTAAAGGATTAAAAGCAAGAGTTGCATTAACTCAAGGAGATTGGTCTACAGCAGCAACTATGGCAGCAGATGCAAGAACTGGTTATTCCTTAATGAGTCAAGCTACTTATGCAAATGGATTTAGATTAGAGTCTGAAAGTAATCCAGAATTTATGTGGGCAAGTCAGTTAATTGCTGATCAAACTGATAAGTGGGGTAACTTTGGAGCTTATATGTCTAGAAACTTTAGTTCATCTGCAATTAGAGGAAATCCAAGATCTATCAATTCATTATTATATGATAAAATTACTGCAACTGATGTAAGAAAAGGTTTATGGGATCCAACAGGACAACATTTAAACTTACCTCCAGGAGTTTCTTTATTAAGTTCTCATTCAAGATGGCCATATACAAGTCAAAAGTTTATCGCTGTTGATAATGGAGATAGTAGAGTAGATGTTCCTCATATGAGAGCAGCTGAGATGTACTTAATTGAAGCAGAAGCTTTAGCAAGAAATGGACAAGATGCTCTTGCTGCACAAGTATTATATACTTTGGCAGTTTCTAGAGATTCAGCATATACTTTATCTACAAATACTGGAGATGATTTAGTTGATGAAATCATGATTCAAAGAAGAGTTGAACTTTGGGGAGAAGGATTTAGATTCTATGACCTAAAAAGATTAAATGTAGATTTAGATAGAAGAGGAGCAAATCACGTTGCTGCTTTAGCTAATAATAATTTGCTAATTCCTGCTAATGATATTAGATGGGAATGGTTAATTCCACAAGGAGAAATTGATGCCAATCCAAACATGGTTCAAAATCCAATTTAATATTAATACAATTTATAAAGGGTTTACATCAAAATGTAAACCCTTTATATCAAAGTTCAAATGGTAACTCACATTTGTAAGTACTTTAGCAATAGAATTACATGAGAGCTTTGTTTTCGTTATATAATTGTTTGAATTAATTTATAAAACAGAACAAAGGTAATTCATTTGAATTAATTAATAAGCCAAGGAGTCATTAACCTTGGCTTTTTTTATTGCTAAGAATTAAGTGCATTTCTACTTGTAGTTTTGCTGCTTGTTTTGCTGCAGCTGTAGCAAAATCTTTTTCTTGAGAAGCATAAATAATTCCTCTAGAAGAATTGATTAATAATCCAATATTTTCTGACATTCCGTAGCTACAAACATCTTGTAAATTTCCTCCTTGAGCTCCAACTCCTGGTACTAACAAAAAACTATTCGGAATGATGTTTCTTATTTCTTTAAAATATTCGGCCTTTGTTGCACCAACTACATACATTAAATTCTGTGAGTTTTGCCAGTTTTTAGAAGTTTCTAAAACTGTTTTGTACAGCTCTTTTTTCTCAGTTTGTAGTGTTTGAAAATCAAAAGCACCTTCATTAGAAGTGAGTCCTAACATAATGGTATGCTTTCCTTCAAAAGCTAAAAAAGGTTCTACAGAATCTTTTCCCATATATGGAGCTACTGTTACAGAATCAAAAGCTAAGTCTTCAAAGAAAGCTTTGGCATACATTGTAGACGTATTTCCAATATCTCCGCGTTTTGCATCAGCAATGGTAAAAATTTCTGGATACTTTTCGTTAAGATATGCAATGGTTTTTTCTAATGATTTCCAGCCTTTTATTCCATAAGCTTCATAAAAAGCAGTATTTGGTTTATATGCCACACATAAATGATGAGTTGCATCAATAATGGCTTTGTTAAAAGAGAAAATCGGATCCTCTTCTTCTAATAAGTGAGGAGGGATTTTATTTAAATTTACATCTAAGCCAATACACAAAAAAGAATTCTTTTTATGAATTTGTGCTATAAGTTGTTCTGTTGTCATTTGTGTTGTTTAAGTTGTTGCAAATGTACTTATTTTTATAGTTTCTCTACAGTTAGTTTTAATAGTCAAATATTTATTTTCTTTGTAAGTGGTTTCCTTTTTTTAGACCAAATAACCAAACTAAACTAAATGTATAAAAAAATCACTTTTTTAATATTGATTGTATTTTCTTTTAGCTGCTCTTTTGAAACTCCAACTAAGTTTACAAATGAGGCACTGCAAGAAACATTATATCAAACAGATAATACAGAAACAACTCTTCAAAAAGTACTAAAAAAGTACAAAGGAGAAAAAGTTCTTTTAAATGTTTGGGCTTCTTGGTGTAGAGATTGTATTGTTGCTTTGCCAAAGTTAAAAGAGTTGCAAAAGGAATTTCCTGATGTAAATTATGTGTTTTTGTCTACAGATAGAAATCTATATAGTTGGAAAAAGGCACTTGATAAATACAAGATAGAAGGAAGTCATTTTTTTGTAGAGAAAGGTATGGATGGTGATCTAGGAGATTTTTTAAATTCCAATTGGATTCCGAGATATTTAGTAGTTAATGAAAACGGTTTCGTAGATTTATTTAAAGCAAAGAAGATTACTGATGTTAGAATAGTTAATGCCTTAAAAAAATAACTTATTTTTGCTTTTATCAATTTTTCAACGGATTGTATTTTAACGTTGATATAAATAAACTACAGATAATGAGAAGCAAAATAGTAGCGGGTAATTGGAAAATGAATAAGAATTACAAGGAAACAAAAGTACTTGTTAAAGAAATAAAAAAATCAATAAAAAGATTACCATTAGATAATACAAGAGTAATTATAGCTCCAACATTTGTAAACTTATCAATCGCAACTAAAAGAGCTGAAAAATCAGCTATTGAAGTTGTGGCTCAAAATATGCATCAAGCAACAAATGGTGCTTATACAGGAGAAGTGTCTGCAGAAATGCTAAAAAGCATTGGAGTTAATACAGTAATTCTTGGGCATTCAGAAAGAAGAACGTTATTTGGAGAAACCGATAAAATTTTAACAGAAAAGGTAAATGCCGCATTAGAAAATGAGTTGGAAATCATTTTTTGTTTTGGAGAACTTTTAGAAGATAGAAAATCAGATAAGCACTTTGAGGTAGTAAAGTCTCAATTAGAAAACGCTTTATTTCATTTAGATGCTTTGGCTTGGAATCATATTGTTTTAGCTTATGAGCCAGTATGGGCAATTGGAACAGGAGAAACTGCTACACCAGAACAAGCTCAAGAAATGCATGCTTTTATAAGAAAACTATTGCAAGAAAAGTATACTACTGTAGTAGCAGATAATACCTCAATTTTATATGGAGGAAGTGTAAAACCAACGAATGCAGAAGAAATTTTTTCTAAAGAAGATGTAGATGGAGGTTTGATTGGAGGTGCTTCATTAAAAGTAGAAGATTTTACAGCAATTATTAAAGCTATTTAATAAATGGATACAATTTATATTGAATATATTTTTAATGTTACACCTAAAGAGCCAGGAACAGAAATTTTAATTGCAGAATTAGGATTTGCTGGTTTTGAAAGTTTTGTAGAATCCGAAACTGGAGTTACAGCTTATATTCAAAAGCAAGAATGGAAACCTGATGTATTGGAAGCTATTTCTATTTTAAATTCAGAAGAGTTTGTAATTAACTTTACACAAAAAGAAGTAGAGCAAACCAATTGGAATAGCGAATGGGAAAAGAATTTTGATCCAATACAAGTAGATGGATTAGTAAGTGTAAGGGCGCCTTTTCATGAAGATAAAAAGTTGAAATACGATATTATAATTGAACCAAAGATGAGTTTTGGTACCGGTCATCATGAAACAACACATATGATGATTCAGCATTTAATTCATTTAGATTTAGAAAATAAATCTGCACTAGACATGGGATGTGGTACAGGAATTTTAGCGATTTTTGCTGAGATGAAAGGGGCTAATCCAATTGATGGTATCGATATTGATAATTGGTGTTATTTGAACTCAATTGAAAATGCTGAACGTAACAATTGTAAACACATCTCTTTTTATGAAGGAGATGCTTCTTTATTAAAAGAGCAAAAATATGACCTCATAATAGCGAATATTAATAGAAACATTTTACTTAACGATATGGCAACATATACAAAATGTTTAAATGATAGAGGAATCTTATTATTGAGCGGATTTTATAAAGAGGATATAGAAACAATTGATCAAGAGGTAAAAAAGTATGGTTTAGAGTTAGAGCATACCTTAGAAAAAAATAATTGGGTATCTTTAAAATATTTAAAAAGATAATTTTCTTATATTTATGATGATGAGTACAAAAGAAAAAATACAAGAAGAAGTAGATGTTTTAGAAAAAGAAACAAATCAACACGAGATTGTTTTGTATAATGATGATGTAAATACTTTCGATTTTGTTATTGATTCTTTAATTGATGTTTGCGAACATACTTTAGAACAGGCAGAGCAATGTACTATTTTAGTGCATTATAAAGGGAAGTGTACAGTTAAAACAGGAGAATTTAAAGATTTACAATCTCGTTGTTCTAAACTATTGTCTTTAGGTTTATCTGCAGAATTGGTTTAAAAATGACAAACGTATTTTTGTATTATAATTTTACAGATTTTTTTAAAGATGAATCTGAAGCTTTTCAAGGAAATGAAATATGCTATAGCGAGTTAAATTCAGAACACTTTATGATTTTTGAAAAGGAAGTAGAGAATTATAATTTGTATGTTTCAAAATATGAATCTAAAAAAGATATAGGGAAAAAGAAGCCTGTGATTTTAGAAAGTTTAATTAAAAATTACGACAAAAGTATTCCAGAGCATCGAATTTTACTTAGAAAATATCTAGAATAAAAAAAGATAAACAATAAAGTGACCTTTTAATGGTTGTTGTGTCATAAGAATATAGAAACTAAAAAAAGTTGAAAAATAAAAGAATACATATCGTTTTTGTTGTTGCAATGATACTGTTAGTTCAATCGTCTTTTGCACAAGCTGTACCGCCTCCTATACCGCCACCGCCACCGCCAGGTTTGCCAATTGATGGAGGAGCAATTCTTTTATTATTAGGAGGATTGTTTTACGGAATAAAAAAGATAGTTAGCAGAAGCTAAGATTAAAAATTAAGTTTGGTTAGATGAAAAGCCTTTTAAATAGAAATATTTGGAGGCTTTTCTGTTTTTTTAAATGATTTAAAATAAAAAAACTCACCAAATTGGTGAGTTTTTGTTGTGACCACGATAGGATTCAAACCTATAACCTTCTGAGCCGTAATCAGATGCGCTATTCAGTTGCGCCACGTGGCCTTAAGCGGGTGCAAATATAAGATGTATTTTTTAATTTGAAAAGACTATTCTGCGATTTCTTTTTTAAAATCTTCAATAATTGGAGTAGCGCTTTCTAAATCTGTATTGTAAATAAATAATTCAACAGAATTCCTTGGTGATCCAAACCCTGCTAATGTCCCAGAGTTGGCATGATCTTTTATTAAAGTAGCAATGCTTTGATCATTTAATAAATTACTTAATCTGTTAACAAATAATTGAGTTCCTGTAAATACTTTAATGTGCTCTTTTTCCATAGGTAAATAGTTTTAATCTAATGAATTTAATGTTACATAAGCTCTCCAACCAATAATAGCTAATTGAAATTTATTGGCTTTGCTAATGTCTAACTGTCTTTTTGTAAACGAAGGCAATATGGCTTTGTTTATTTTGGCTAGTGATTTAAAAAAACGTTTCTTCATTGAATGTAATATACTTAAAAAATTAGAAGTAAAAAAGCAACCATTTTTAATAAGGTTGCTTTTTTATTACTAATATACTATTACTTATTGTTTTTACTCATTATTTTTTTTGCTAGATCTGCTCCAATTAAAGATTGTAGTAAGTTATTATTACTTCCTCCTTTGCTACCTTCTATATAGGTTTGAGGTAATTTTAAGTCTTTTAATTGTTGGGCAACACCAACAGCGGTTTTGTAATTCCATTCCGCTTTTTCTTGTGGAGTTAAACCAGCGCTAACTAATTTTGAGTTTTCATAGTATTGTGCATCTGCAGCTACTTTTTTACTTTTCGCTTTATATAGTTCTACTTCGTATTGCTTTTTCTCTTTAATTAAATTGAATTCAGCTACTTTAGCTTCAGTTTCAGCTGCAATGGTTTGTTGAATTTGGACTTTTTCTAACCTAGCTCTTTCTTTAGCTTTTTCTGACTCACCTTTAGCAACTTCTTTTTTAGCTCTGTAATATTCACGTTCAGCTTGTTGTTTTTCTAACTGAGTTTGCGCAACTTCATTTTTTTGTAAATCTAAACGCTTGTCAAAAGATTCTTCCCAATCAATACCTGTTACTTGTGCTTGGTAAATTTTTAATCCATATTGTTTTAATGTGTTAGAATTATCTCTAATAATCTCACCATTTTTATCTCTTTTTATTCTAAATTTCTTTTGTTTACTGGCTTTACCAATATTAATTTTTCTAACAGTAGTAGTATCTCCAACAATTTCATTATTACTTTGAGATTCATAATAAAGTTCAACTTGATACATACCATTTTCTAATTGATCTCTAAAATACCTATCAAAATCAGAAGCTTGTCCTGAAATATAATCTTGAGCATCCATAAGTTTACAAGTATTTTTTATAGCAGCATCAATATTAGGTAAAACTCTTCCATAAATAAGTTTAGCCTCACTTCTGTTCCTGTCTGCCATATTAAGAAAAACTTCTTCATCATTAATATTTACCCCTACAATGACAGATGTGCTAATTTCTGCCTTGATAGCATCACTAAATTCCCATTTTTGAGCTTTTCTATTATAAATTCCTTGAGAGTTTTTTGGTAATTCGTCACCAGGCTTAATTATAATGTCTTTAATAGATGTTTCATAAGAAAGCGGAATAATTCTTCCCCACCATTTTAATTTTATTCCTTGAGTTGTAATCATTTTATCACCACCAGAAATATATTGGACAGCATAGGCAGTTCCAGCATCAGCATAAAAAAACATTCCGGTAATAATACTCATTAATATTCCTAAAAGAGTAATTTGAATACTGCGGGTTTTGGTAAACCAATTAATAACTTTATTGGGTTTGATTATAGATTTTAAAATAATTGAAAGTAGTCCGATAATAATTAATAGAATTCCTAGTGTAGTTAGCATAGTAATTTTTGTTTTAAAAGTTTATTTGTTTATGTGTATATAATTTTATGAAAATGTTACAACTTGATTTTTGTTTCAATGAAAATTTTTGATTTTTTCAAAATTAGAAGTAGCGAAAACAATACCATTTATTTCTCCAATTTTAATGTTTGGAATTGGAATATTTTTTTGAAACCAAAGACTAGAAAAGGTACTTTTTTTATTGTTTAATTTAATATGTATCCCAATAATCTCTTTGTTTGCATTAAATTTTAATTTACTGTATGTAAAGAAAACTCCTTGTCTTTCTAAAATGTATTTAATAGTTTTTAGATCTTCTTTGGTAGAGTCTTTTGTTAGTACTTCACTAAACCCATCAAACCGATGTAGTAAAAAAGCTCTTTTTTCTTGAGCATGTATTTTTAAACTTGTACAAAAACAAAAAACACATAAAAAAGAAAATAAAAGTAAGGTCTTATTTGTACGTTTATAAAGCATAAATAGATTGAAAAATAACAGCCAATAAAGTTAATTATTTTTTTAATCCTGATGCTTAATATTTACATATCAAAATCATTTTACACTATCTTTGGCAAAAATATTTTTTGAATGGAGTTTTTGTATATTATTTTAGGATTGATATTGTTAATTTTAGGAGGTAATTGGTTGTTAAAAGCGGCTGTAGGTCTTTCTTTAAAATTAAATATTCCTAAAATTGTTATTGGAATGACTGTTGTATCATTCGCCACTTCAGCACCCGAGTTAATTGTAAGTATTAAATCTGCTTTAGATGGTTTCCCAGATTTATCACTTGGAAATGTTGTAGGGTCTAATATTGCAAATTTAGCACTGGTTTTAGGGATTACAATTACACTTTCTAAAATTGATGTTGAAAAGAGTTTTTACAAAACAGACTGGCCAGTTATGATGATTGCTTCAGGACTTTTGTTTTTGTTTTTATTCGACGATTTGCGAATTGAAACTTATGAAGGAGTTATTCTTTTTTCGTTTTTAATTATCTTTTTAATCTACTTACTTAAATTTCAAAAGCAAGCTGTTGTAGATGAAATGCCAGAAGATGATGAATTATTGCCTTTTTACAAAGTACTGTTTTTTGTAGCAATTGGAGGTGTTGGACTTTGGGGTGGATCAGAATTGTTAATTGATGGAGCAGTTAGCTTAGCAAAAGATTTTGGTGTTAGCGAAAGAGTAATAGGAGTAACTGTAGTTTCTATTGGTACAAGTATACCAGAACTAGCAGCTTCTATTGTTGCTGTATTAAAAAAAGAAAAAGCAATCTCACTAGGAAATTTATTAGGTTCTAATATTTTTAATATTCTGGCGGTATTAGGAATTACATCTATAATAACTCCAATAAATTTAAAAGATGTTGAGCTTATGAATTATGATATTTATTGGATGTTAGGAATTTCATTTTTGATTTTGCCATTGGTGTTTTTTCCTCGTAAGCTACGGTTAGATTGGAAAGATGGATTTATTCTACTTGCTTTGTATGTTATTTTTATATACACAACTGTTAGTTAATAAAACAAGTTTTTGTAATAAATATAAAAAAGCCTCTTCGTTTGAAGAGGCTTTTTAGTTAGTTGTGTTGTGTGGTAATGATAAATTATAATTTATCGCAAACTGGTTTTACAGTTTTAATAATTCTTCCAGCAATTTTATAAGGATCACCATTAGAAGCAGGTCTTCTATCTTCTAACCATCCTTTCCATCCTTTTTCTACTGTAATAATAGGAATTCTAATTGAGGCTCCTCTGTCAGAAACTCCATATGAGAAATCAGAAACATGAGCAGTTTCATGTAATCCTGTTAAACGTTCATCGTTATTGGCACCATATACGTCAATATGTTCTTCAGTAACAGGTCTAAAAGCTTCACAAATTTCTTCATATACTTCTTTAGATCCACAAGTTCTTAAAGTAGTGTTAGAAAAGTTAGCGTGCATTCCAGAACCATTCCAATCTCCTTTTACAGGTTTTGGGTGATACTCAATATAGTAACCATATTTTTCAGTCAATCTATCTAATAAATAACGAGCTATCCAAATTTCATCTCCAGCTTTTTTTGCACCTTTTGCAAATAATTGAAATTCCCATTGTCCAGGAGCAACTTCTTGGTTAATTCCTTCAAAGTTTAATCCAGCATCGATACATAAATCCGCATGCTCTTCTACAAAATCTCTACCCCAAGTATATCTTCCTCCTACAGAACAGTAATATTTTCCTTGTGGTCCTGGGAAACCACCTCTTGGGAAACCTAAAGGTAAATCAGTTTTTTGATCCATTAAGAAATACTCTTGCTCAAAACCAAACCAAAAATCATTATCATCATCATCTATGGTTGCTCTAGCGTTAGATTCGTGTGGTGTTCCATCAGCATTTAAAACTTCTGCCATTACTAAGAATCCATTTTTTCTAACTGGATCTGGGTAAATAGCTACAGGTTTTAATAAACAATCAGAAGCTCCACCAGAAGCCTGCTCAGTAGAACTACCGTCAAAAGACCAGATAGGACAATCTTCTAATTTTCCGCTAAAGTCATCTTCGACTTTAGTCTTACTTCTCATGTTTTGAGTTGGTTTATGACCATCTAACCAAATGTACTCTAATTTAGATTTACTCATTTTGTTGTGTTTTAGAAATTTTCAAGCAAAAATATGTAAAAAAATATATTTACCCCTAATTTTTTAGGGGTAAAATATGTATAAAATTGATTTTTTTATTTTGATATTAAAAATTAGGGGGGTATTTATACTTATTTGTGTATTTGTTGTATATTTGATAAAAACCCATTTCTTATGTCTACAATACGATTTAATGCTTTAAAAGAAACAATGAATAGAAAACCACTTGAAATAAAAAATGGTGGTAGAAAATCCGAATATTTTGGAGAAAATGTATTTAACGAATATGCCATGCGTCAGTATATGACCAAAGATGCTTATAAGAGTGTAATGGATGCTATTGAGTATGGTACTAAAATTGAACGAGGAATTGCTGATCAGGTAGCTGCAGCTATGAAAGATTGGGCATTATCAAAAGATGCAACTCATTATACGCATTGGTTTCAACCCTTAACAGGTGCAACAGCAGAAAAGCATGACGCTTTTTTCGAAACTATTGGAAATGGTAGAGCAATGGAAAAGTTTGGAGGGGGAGAATTGGTGCAACAAGAACCTGATGCTTCAAGTTTTCCAAATGGAGGAATAAGAAATACTTTTGAAGCTAGGGGATATACAGCTTGGGATCCAACATCACCAGCATTTATTTATGGTACAACATTATGTATTCCAACGGTTTTTGTTGCTTATACCGGAGAAGCATTGGATAATAAAGCTCCATTATTAAGAGCATTACAAGCAGTAGATCATGCAGCAACAGCTGTTTGTAAATATTTTGATAAAAATGTAACCAAAGTAAATGCCTCTTTAGGTTGGGAACAAGAATACTTTTTAATAGATGCTGCCTTAGCAATATCCAGACCCGATATTAATTTAACAGGAAGAACACTATTAGGACATTCGCCAGCGAAAGGACAGCAGTTAGATGATCATTATTTTGGTTCAATTCCTAATAGAGTAATGAGTTATATGAGAGATTTAGAACAAGAGTGTATGTTGTTGGGGATACCAGTAAAAACACGGCATAATGAAGTTGCTCCTAATCAATATGAACTAGCACCCATTTTTGAAGAAGCGAATTTAGCTGTAGATCATAATTCGTTACTAATGGATGTAATGGAAAAAATTGCAGAGCGCCATCATTTTAGAGTTTTATTTCATGAAAAACCTTTTGCAGGAATTAACGGATCTGGAAAACACAACAATTGGTCTTTAGCAACAAATACAGGGGTTAATTTATTAAGTCCGGGAAAGACCCCAATGAAAAACTTACAGTTTTTAACCTTTTTTGTAAATACGATAAAAGCGGTACATGATTATGAAGAATTAATCAGAGCTTCTATTGCAAGTGCAAGTAATGATCATCGTTTAGGAGCCAATGAGGCACCACCGGCAATTATGTCTGTATTTATTGGTTCGCAACTTTCAGAAGTATTAGATGAGTTAGAAAATGTTACGAAAGGAAAACTGTCACCAGAAGAAAAAACAGATTTAAAATTAAACATTGTAGGTAAGATTCCAGAAATATTATTAGATAATACAGATCGAAATAGAACTTCTCCGTTTGCATTTACTGGGAATAAGTTTGAGTTTAGAGCAGTAGGTTCATGGGCAAATTGTGCTGGGCCAATGACAACACTAAATACTATTATTGCGAAACAATTAAAAGATTTTAAAATTGAAGTTGATAAGTTAGTTGAAACGAAGAAATTGAAGAAAGACGAGGCTGTTTTTAATGTGTTAAGAGAGTACATTAAAGCCTCTAAAAAGATTCGATTCGAAGGGAATGGTTATGGAGAAGCTTGGGAAAAGGAAGCAAAAAGGAGAGGGTTAAGTAATAATAAAACAACTCCAGAAGCCTTAAAAGCAAAGATATCTAAAAATGCAATTGCTCTTTTTGAAGAAATGGGAGTAATGAGTAAAGTTGAAGTAGAAGCTAGGCATGAGATAGAATTGGAAGAATATATTTTAAGGATTCAGATAGAAGGAAGGGTGCTGGGAGATATTGCTAGAAATCATGTAATTCCAACAGCTGTTAGATACCAAAATACTTTAATAGAAAATGTAAGTGGTTTAAAAAATATTTTTGGAACTTCATTTAAAGTGCATGCTAAAGAGCAAATAGATTTGATTGAAAAAATTTCAGCTCATATCGCAGAAATTAATTCTAAAGTTGAAGCAATGACCAATGAAAGAAGAAAAGCAAATAAGCTGGTAGGGCAAAAATCTGCAGATGCTTATTGTAATAATGTAAAATCTTATTTTGAAGAAATTCGTTACCATTGCGATAAATTAGAAATGATGGTAGATGATGAGTTATGGCCTTTGGCTAAATATAGAGAATTGTTATTTACACGTTAAATATAATCCCGCGTTTTTGCGGGGTTTTTTGTAATATTTTTTTCATTTAAGAATAGAAAACTTAATAAAAACTCACTGGGAAGCAGTTGCGCAAATTTATCAATCAGGAATTGATACCAAAAATGCAACATTTAGAACAAAAGTTCCTTCATGGGAGGAATGGGATTCTCAGCACCATCAACATTCAAGATTTGTAGCTTTGTCAAATAATGAAGTTGTTGGTTGGTGTGCTATTGCTCCGGTTTCTAAAAGAGAATGCTATCAAGGAGTTGCTGAGTTAAGTATTTATATTTCATTAAGGCATATAGGAAAAGGCATTGGTAGTTTGTTAATGAATCAGTTAATTGAATCGTCAGAAGCAAACGGAATTTGGACATTATATTCGAGTTTATTTCCAGAAAATATAGCAAGTGTATCTCTGCATCAAAAGAATGGTTTTAGAGAGATTGGAAGAAGAGAAAAAATTGCGCAACAAGATGGTGTATGGAGAGATACTGTTTTATACGAAAGAAGAAGTAAAAAGTTCTAATTACTTTGAATGTTTGCTGTTTTTAGAGTAATTTCGCAGCAACAAAAAACACAACACAACAACACAATGAGTCAAGAAATTTCTAAACGTTACGCCCAACGTGGTGTTTCTGCATCTAAAGAAGATGTGCACAATGCAATTAAGAATATTGACAAAGGATTATTTCCGAAAGCTTTCTGTAAAATTGTTCCTGATTACCTAACAAATGATGAAGAGTATTGCTTAATAATGCATGCTGATGGAGCTGGAACAAAATCTTCTTTGGCGTATATGTATTGGAAAGAAACTGGAGATGTTTCTGTATGGAAAGGAATTGCACAAGATGCATTAATAATGAATATTGATGATTTATTATGTGTTGGAGCTACAGATAATATTATGCTTTCTTCAACAATAGGAAGAAACAAGAGTAAAATTCCAGGAGAAGTCTTATCTGCAATAATCAACGGGACTGAAGAACTAATAGAAGATTTAAAAAAGTTTGGAGTAACTATTCATTCTACTGGAGGAGAAACTGCAGATGTTGGTGATTTAGTAAGAACTATTATTGTAGATTCTACGGTAACCGCAAGAATGAAGCGTTCTGAAGTAATTGATAATGCTAATATTAAAGCAGGAGATGTAATTGTTGGATTGGAGTCTTTTGGGCAAGCTACTTATGAGACTGAATATAATGGCGGAATGGGATCTAACGGATTAACTTCTGCACGTCATGATGTGTTTCATAAATATTTAGCAGAAAAATATCCAGAAAGTTTTGATGCCGAAGTTCCAGAAGATTTAGTGTATTCTGGACAAACAAAATTAACTGATGCTGTAGAAAATGCACCTATTGATGCTGGTAAATTAGTTTTATCTCCAACAAGAACTTATGCGCCAATTATTAAAGAAATTTTATCTAAGTACAATGCAGATGCTGTTCATGGAATGATTCATTGTTCTGGAGGTGCTCAAACAAAAATATTACACTTTGTAGAAAACTTACATATTGTAAAAGATAATATGTTTTCAATTCCACCTTTGTTTAAATTAATACAAGAGCAATCTAAAACAGATTGGAAAGAAATGTATCAAGTATTTAATTGTGGACATAGAATGGAGTTGTATGTATCTCCAGAAATAGCAGAAGACATTATAGCTATTTCAAAGTCTTTTAATGTGAATGCTCAAATTGTAGGTAGAGTAGAAGCTTCTGATGTAAAAAAGCTAACAATTAAAAGTGAGTACGGAATTTTCGAATATTAATATATAATTTGGTCTTCATTTTGTGAGTTTGTGAGAGTGAGTTTTCTTTGTATATTTATTTTTTATAAAAATAAATATACATGAAGAAATTAATTCTTTTGTGGAGTTTAATGTCGGTTTTTCTAGTTTTTTCTCAAAAGCAAAAAACATCACACAAGTTTAAGGGACAAGCTCCAATAAAAATTATTCCAACAAATTCTAAACCTACTCAAAAACAATGGAAAGGAAAGTTTGTATTTGATAATGGAAGTTTAATATTTTCTAATGAGTTTGATGGAGCAAGATTAAATGGGGTAATTCAGGAAAATGATAGTACATACACTGCATTAATAACTTCGGAAAATACTCCAATTAATATAAGTCCGTGGTATGCTTTTAATATTACATCAAAAAAAGCAAAAAACATATATGTTACTTTAACATATCAAAATGGTGTAAATCATAGGTATTATCCAAAAATTAGTTTAGATGGTGAAAGATGGAGGTCATTAGATTCAATTAATTATTATGAATTTGATGAAGGTAAAAAAAAGATTGGCCCTTTTTTATTTCCGTTAAAAGTTAGATTGAAATTAAATGTTGGCCCTAAAACATTATGGGTTTCTGGGCAAGAATTACAAAATTCTAAGCATGTATATGATTGGTCTATTAATTTAGCACAAAAGAGATATGTAAATTATAGTGGTATTGGAAAAAGTAATGAAGGTAGAGCCATTGGAGTATTAACCATTGGAAAACCCATTTCTAAAAGAATGTTGATGATTATTTCTAGACAGCATCCACCAGAAGTAACTGGTTATTTAGCAATGAAATCTTTTGTAGAAACACTATCTTCTGATACTAAATTAGCTAGAAGATTTAGAAGGAAATTTACTACTTATGTTGTTCCATTAATGAATCCTGATGGAGTAGACAATGGTCATTGGAGACACAATCAAGGTGGAATAGATTTAAATAGAGATTGGGAAAATTTTAATCAACCAGAAACTAAAGCTGTAAAAAAGTTTATGGAAGATAAGGTAAAAAAATCTAAAGGAAAATTTTATTTTGGTATTGATTTTCACTCTACTTGGGATGATATATATTATACAATTGATGATGAATTTAAAGGAAATATGCCCGGCTTAATTCCTAATTGGCTTAAGGCTGTAAAGGAGCAAATTAAAGGGTATGACCCCAATATTAAACCAGGAGATAAAGTAAGGCCTACTGCAGTTTCTAAAAACTTTTTTTATGTGAACTTTGGAGCAGAATCATTGGTTTTTGAAATAGGAGATAATACACCTAGAGAGTTTATTAATGAGAAAGGGAAAATAAGTGCTGAAGAATTGATGAAGTTAATGCTTAAAATGAAAGATTAAAATATAAAAAAGCCTCTATGTAGTAGAGGCCTTTTTTATTATAAATCACATGAATTTGAATATAATTTTACTTTTTCTAGCATTTCCCAAGTTAGATGTTTAAATGCTTTAGGAGAAAATTTAAATAGGATTGTTGTTTTCCTCTTCTTTTTACAATAATGACTTTCTATAAGTACATTTAAACGTATCATTTTATTAGTAGCAAAACGATCAAAAATTTTTAACCTTCCATTATAAAATATTGTAGCTCCATTCTGTTTGGTTTTAGTGATAATTGCAGAACTGTAGTGCTTGTTTTTTATATCATTTATATCGATTTGATTCAAACTATTAAAGTATTTTACTAAATCAATTTCTAATTCTTTTTCTGAAAATTTTCTATTTACATTGATGCTCCATGCATAAGTATATGACCAAAAATTATTGTGTTTAGGGTTTTTCCATCCTTTAGGAGGAAACCTTACTTCACCAACTCCAGTATAGTTCATGTTTCTTGCGGGAAAACGTAAAACTTCTTTACTCCAAGTAGTATCTAAATTTATTAAATCAAATTCATCTCTTTTTATCTTTATGCTTGTAAGTTTATTCCATACTTTATGGTGGAATTTTTTAGTTGATAGACGAAAAGAGACAACAGATTTATTATACTCTTTGTAAAATTTTTGTGTACCTAAAATGTTAACTATTATTACTTTTCCTGTATGAAATCCATCAAAAAAAGTCATTGTTCCATAAAAACCATGTTTGTTTTTTCTTAGGTGAACTATTGGTGCTGGAAACTTTTGAGCCCAATGATTTGGCTTCATCAATCCATCAAAATAGCTATACAAATTATATTCAATAGTTTTTAAAGGTAAAGGTAATGTTGCATTTACTTTCCATCCTATTACTAAAGACCAAAAATCATCACTTTTAGTGTCTTTCCATTTTGGAGAAAACAATAATTCTTCAAAACCAGTCAAGTTTAATTTTGGAGCCCAATCTAAAGGGAATTTAATAATTTCTTGTTTCCATTTTTTAGAATTTTCGAAAATAGTAAGATCTTTTCCCTCTTGAGAAAAACTAGAAAATAGTTGAAGAGATAATATAAATAGAAGTATACTTTTTTTCATGACTTATAATTTTATAGATATTTCAAAACCAATGGCATCAGATATAGCACTGTCTTTAAATTTACTTTGATAATTAACATTCCATCTTCTCCTATCAATTTTAAAACGTGTTTTCATCTCTTTTTTATTGTAGTTGAATTCTACTCTAAAGTTCATGGGTTTTGTAATTCCTTTTATGGTTAAATTAGCCTCTAATCTAGCGTGTGTTTTATCTGAATATTTTACTTTAGTAATAGTTAGTTTAGCTAGGGGATACTTTTTGACATTAAAAAAGTCAGGGTCTTTCAAATGGTTGACTAAACCTTCATTTGCTTTTACTTTTTTTATATCTGTATTGGTTATAGAATTCATATCTATAATAAATTCGCCTCCAGAAATTACATCACCGGTTTTTATAAAGTATCCTTCTTTAAAGTTGATATAGCCATCATGTCCACCAAAGTAAAATGTATATTCACCAATCCATTTAATAGTACTTTTATTAATATCAATATTTAATTTTTCTTGTGCATAACTAATACTAGATAAGCAATTAATGCAAATAAGTGTGATAATGATTCTTTTCATCGAATAGATTTTTAAGTTTTGATCAAAACTATTTTAGAGACCATAGAAAAGTGTCAAAAAAATGTAAAAGAAGTGTGAAGAGTTGTAAAAATTAAAGAAATTGTATGTTCTTTGCTGCAAATTATGAGTAAAAAGAGAATCTACATTTATATTGGTTTTAGTATTCTTCTTCTTATGGGATGGATTTTTACTGATTTACCTCAAGAGAATAATGATTTTCCTGAACGAGTAAAAGTTTCATTGAGGGAAGTTGGAAATCAATTGTTATTGTCTAATAAAGATTCTACTTCATTAGTGTTGCCAATTATTGAATTAGATAAACTTAAATACAAACTATCGTTTCAAAATCAGCTTTCTTTTGAACCAACTAATTTAGTAAGTATAGTTAAAGAGAGTTTTAATAAAGCAAAACTTCCTAGTTATTATAGAGTAGAGGTTAAGAAATGTGATGATAATGAAGTTGCATATAGCTATGAGGTAAAAAATAATAGTGAGAAGGACATCATTCCTTGTGGAGGAAGGGTTTTACCAATTAATTGTTATAGTCTTGAAGTAAAGTATACGAATGTATTTTTTTACGAGCATATGTTTGTTGTTAGTATTGTAATTTTACTGATTATTTTCCTGTTAGATTATAAATTATCTGAAAAAAAAACAATAAAAGAGTTTGTTAATGGAGTGGATGATGTTGCCACAATAGGGAGTTTTCAGTTTTATCCAGAACAAAATAAATTGGTAAAACAAGCTACTGAAATTAGCCTTTCTAAAAAAGAATGTGAATTGTTGGCAATTTTTGTTTCAAAACCAAATGAAATTATTAAGCGAGAAGAACTAACAAAAAAAGTATGGGAGGATAATGGTGTTTTTGTTGGGAGAAGTTTAGATACTTATATTTCTAAGCTGCGTAAAAAATTAAAAGAAGATGACACCATTAAGATAACTAATGTACACGGTGTGGGATATAAGTTAGAACTAAAGTAAAAACTTGCTAAGTTTAGCAAGTTTTTACTAATAAAGAGCTTAGTTTTTCTTTCTTCGTTTTTGTGGTTTCATTCCTTTTTTTCTTGGGTAATATTCCCAAAACACATCAATTAATTTCCATTTACCATTCATTTGTACCAAAGTAATATACTCTTTCCATTTCATTCTTGGGTAGCCAGTTATTAATGTGACTTGTGCCGTTTTGTTAAAAACACGAATATCTACTACTTTATTTTGTTGCTTAGCAAGCGGTAACGCTCTTTTCTTTTGCATCATTTCTTTTAATTTTGCAGGTGGTAAATCTTCGTTTATTTTACCATTAGGGTTTAGGCCTCGTTTAGAAAGTCTTGGGTGTAATACAGCATTCATTTCTTCAAATTTGTTTTCAAAGAAGTTTTCGATATAAGTAAGTACAGCTTTCTCTACTGCTTTTTCTTGAGCTACTAAAGTATTTGTAGATAGAACAAATACAAAAAGTAAGAAGGTGATTTTTTTCATGAGTTTCATTTTAAGAATGTAATTCTAAATAATTTAATCGAGAAATTTGGTTAAGCTATGTTAATGAGTGTTAATTATTTTCTCAAACACAAAATCAATCCCAAAATCGTTATTTGACACCTTTGCTTTTAGTTGTTTTTTGTCTAGCCAATAGTTGATTTTTGTAGGGAAATCATGAGTCGGGTTTTCAGCAAGAAAAGAACTATCCGTTTGTTGTGTAATTTTAAATAGTATAGGGGTGTGATTAACACCTTCAACTTTTAAAGTCAAAGTATCATTTATGATCAGAAGGCTCAAAACTTCTTTAAAAACAGTGTCTTTATTTTGTAGAGTAATGCCTAATCCTGTATAATCATTATACCAGATTTCATAAGTTTTCTTTCCTTTTTTCTCGTTTAAACGCTCCCATTTACCAATTAAAAAAGAAGGCATCTGTTGAGAACTCTTTTTTTTGCATGAAAAAAAGAATAAGAAGCAGCATAAAAAAAGTACAGTACGCATAGTGAGTTATTTTTATCAAATATACATCAAATCAAATTTAGAGTAGTTCTAATAAAAATTGTAAATTCGCAATCCAAGAAAAGACAAGAAGATGTTAGAAAAACTACAAATAGTAAAGCAGCGTTATGATGAGGTTTCGGATTTAATTATCCAGCCAGATATTATCATGGATCAAAAAAGATATGCTGTTTTAAGTAAAGAGTATAAAGATTTAGGAGCAGTTGTTAAAAAAACAAAAGAGTATGAATCTTTACTAAATACAATAGAAGAGGCAAAAGAAATTATTGCTGATGGTTCTGATAAAGAAATGGTAGAAATGGCAAAAATGGAAATGGAAGAGTCTAATACTCGTATTCCTGCTATTGAAGAAGAAATCAAATTCTTGTTGATTCCAAAAGATCCTGAAGATTCTAAAAATGCTGTGGTTGAATTACGTGCAGGAACAGGTGGTGATGAAGCTAGTATTTTTGCAGGTGATTTATTTAGAATGTATTCTAAATATTGTTCTGATAAAGGTTGGAAAGTTTCTACAGTTGATTTTTCTGAAGGTACAAATGGAGGATTTAAAGAAATTCAATTTGAAGTAACTGGAGATGATGTGTATGGAACATTAAAATTTGAAGCAGGCGTGCATCGTGTACAACGTGTTCCTCAAACCGAAACACAAGGTAGGGTACACACTTCTGCGGCAACAGTGATGGTTTTTCCTGAAGCAGAAGAATTTGATGTAGAGATTAATCCTAAAGATGTTCGTATAGATTTCTTCTGTTCGTCTGGTCCAGGAGGACAATCTGTAAATACAACTTACTCAGCAGTACGTTTAACTCACATTCCTACTGGTTTGGTAGCGCAATGTCAAGATCAAAAATCTCAGCATAAAAATAAAGAGAAAGCATTTAAGGTATTGCGTTCTCGTTTATATGATATGGAGTTAGCTAAAAAGCAAGCAGAAGATGCTGCTAAAAGAGGTTCTATGGTAACAAGTGGAGATAGATCTGCAAAGATTAGAACCTATAATTATCCGCAAGGAAGAGTAACTGATCATAGAATAGGTTTAACATTATACGATTTGCAAAATATTGTAAATGGAGATATTCATAAAATTATTGATGAGTTAAAACTTGCTGAGAATACTGAAAAACTAAAAGATTTAGGAGACGGTTTTTAAAAACAATTTTAAATATATTATATTAAATAAAAGCACCCAATTGGGTGCTTTTTATTTTTCATTAGAATAATGAATTCCTTTTTCAAAAGATCATAAAAGAAGAAAAGCGATTTAAAAACAGGGGGGAGTTTTTCAATCGCTTTTTAAGTTAACAAATAATTAAGGGGTATTTATAACAATGAATAATCATCTTTATCCGTTGTAAATATATACTCCAAATGTATGATAGAATGTCTACGTGTACAATACCTATTTATGGGGTTTTTTTTCTCACTATTTTTGGTGAGAATCTGTATAGTAGATTTTAGTTGTTTCTGTTTTTTATAATCTCGTCTTGTAGTTGTCTTCTTAACTTTTGTTCGCGTTCTAAGGATTTTTTGCGAAATAAATTAAATTCATTTTCTACTTCTTCTAGGTTAGATTTTGCTTCAGAAGTAATAACATTGCTGTTTTTAAACTTGTAAATAAATGTTACCAGTCCAGCAATTAAAATAAAGATAATAGTAAAAAGTAAAATAGAATAATTGCTCTTAGTTAGTAAAATACCAAAAAGAGAAATTGAATTTTCATTGGTTTTAGACGTAGTTAGTTTTGTTGATAAATCACTATTTTCTTTTTCTAATTTATCGATGGTGCTTTTTTGAGAATTTATTGTAGCGTTTTTATTTAGCAATAAAGTATTAAAAGCTTTAACGCTGTCTAAAACATTGGTGTGTAAAACGCCATAATCTTTCTTTTTTACTACTTTGTATTCTTGGTAGTTATTAGAGTTTTTATAAAGAGTTCTAAATTGATTGTCTATTGTGTTATCTTGTTTAACAGCTTCTTGAGCATTTATCGATGCAGTAAATAGTACTGCTATACATAATATGGTTTTTAATTTCATAATGTTATATTGGAAATAGCTATTTTAAAAGTGTGAAATTACAAAAAAAACCCAAACGTTAGTTTGGGTTTTTTATTATAAGCAAGGATTATTATATTATTTTACTTTCTCAACAATTGCCTTAAAAGCTTCAGGATTGTTCATTGCTAAATCTGCTAAAACCTTACGGTTTAATTCGATATTATTAGCTTTTACTTTACCCATAAACTGAGAGTAAGACATTCCGTGTGCTCTAGCTCCAGCGTTAATACGTTGAATCCATAATGAACGGAAGTTTCTCTTATTGTTTTTACGGTCACGGTATGCATATTGCATTGCCTTTTCAACCGCATTTTTTGCTACTGTATAAACGTTTTTTCTACGTCCGAAGTAACCTTTTGCTTGCTTCAAAATTTTCTTTCTTCTATTTCTTGAAGCTACTGAATTTACTGATCTTGGCATAATTCAAAATTGTTTTTTGTAGTAGGCGGTTTTGTCTATTATAAATGTATAATTCAAAACTCTTGTATTGGCCTAACTCCATGGTTAATAATTAAATTCCCTTTAATTAACTTATTTTAAAGTTAATTGTTGTTTGATGTTCGCTTCATCAGACTTGTGTACTAATGTAGCGTGCGTCAATTTAAGCTTACGTTTTTTAGACTTCTTTGTTAAGATGTGACTTTTAAACGCGTGCTTTCTTTTTAGTTTTCCAGAACCAGTTAACTTAAAACGTTTCTTGGCACTAGATTTGGTTTTCATTTTAGGCATTTCTCCTTCTTTTTTATCTTGCTTATAAAATTGTTATAATATTAAAATTATTTTCCTACTTTCTTAGGAGCAATAAACATAATCATACGTTTACCTTCTAATTTAGGTAATTGCTCAACTTTACCATATTCTTCTAATTCTTGAGCTAATTTTAAAAGTAAAATTTGTCCTTGTTCTTTAAAGATGATAGATCTTCCTTTAAAGAAAACAAATGCTTTTAATTTTGCTCCGTCTTTTAAGAACTTAATGGCATGTTTCTTTTTAAATTCATAGTCATGCTCATCAGTCTGAGGTCCAAAACGAATCTCTTTAATCGTTACTTTAGTAGCTTTAGATTTTAAAGCTTTTTCACGTTTTTTCTGTTCGTATAAGAACTTCTTATAATCAATAATTTTACAAACTGGAGGTTTAGCTTTTGGAGAGATCTCCACTAAATCCAATTCTTGTTCTTCTGCTAGTGCTCTTGCTTTTTGAATAGGATATATTCCTACTTCAACATTATCACCAACTAAACGTACTTCATCAACATACTTAATCTTATGATTAATTCTGTGTTGATCTTCTTTGATTACTCTTACAGGTCTTCTTGGCCTATTTCTTCTAATTGCTATGACTAAAAATTTTTAATTATTAATACAGCTATCGCTGCTTTTACTTTTTTGTTTTTTAAAACTTTACTAAAGTACTATTTATTTCTTTTTTTATCAATAAAATAAATTCTTCAATAGTAAATGTTCCGATATCACCCTCTCCATGCTTTCTCACAGATACGGTTCCTTCTTTTTCTTCTTTTTCTCCAACAACAATCATAAACGGAATTTTATTCACTTCTGCATCTCTAATCTTTCTTCCAGTCTTCTCGCTACGATCGTCAATTTGGGCGCGAATTTCGGAATTTTCTAGCAATTCTAAAACTTTTTCCGAATATTTCTGATATTTCTCACTGATTGGCAGTAAGATAACTTGCTCTGGAGTTAACCATAATGGGAAGTTTCCACCAGTGTGCTCTAATAAAACTGCAATGAAACGTTCCATTGATCCAAAAGGTGCTCTATGTATCATTACTGGTCGATGTAATTGATTATCTGCTCCTTTATAAGTCAACTCAAAACGCTTAGGTAAATTATAATCTACCTGAATAGTTCCTAATTGCCAACTTCTACCTAAAGCATCTTTTACCATAAAATCTAATTTTGGACCATAAAAAGCAGCTTCGCCTTCTTCAATAACAAAATCTAATCCTTTATCGGTTGCAGCATTGATAATTGCTTTTTCTGCAATATCCCAAGTATCAGCATCACCTATATACTTGTCTAGGTTCTCCATATCTCTAATAGAAACCTGAGCTTTAAAGTTTTCAAAACCTAAAGAACCAAAAACATACAATACTAAATCAATTACATTTTTAAACTCTTGATCTAGCTGTTCTGGAGTACAGAAAATATGGGCGTCATCTTGAGTAAAACCTCTTACTCTAGTTAGTCCATGTAACTCTCCACTTTGTTCATATCTATAAACAGTACCAAATTCAGCAAATCTTTTAGGTAAATCTTTATAGGAATGAGGTTTAAAGTTGTATACTTCACAATGATGTGGGCAGTTCATAGGTTTCAATAAAAACTCTTCATCCATTTTAGGGGTTTTTATAGGTTGAAAACTATCTCCTCCATATTTAGCATAGTGTCCAGAAGTTTCATATAGTTCCTTTTGTCCAATATGAGGTGTCATTACCATTTCATAACCTGCTTTTTTCTGAGCATCCTTTAAGAAATTTTCTAAACGACCTCTTAAAGCAGCACCTTTAGGTAGCCATAATGGTAATCCTTGTCCGACTCTTTGAGAGAAAGTAAAAAGCTCTAATTCTTTTCCAAGCTTTCTATGATCTCTTTTTTTAGCTTCTTCTAAAAGCTCTAAATATTCAGTAAGCATTTTTTGCTTAGGGAAAGAAATCCCATAAATACGAGTCAACTGATTGTTTTTTTCATCTCCACGCCAATAAGCACCTGCAACATTCATTACTTTTACAGCTTTTATAATTCCAGTATGCGGTATGTGTCCTCCTCTACATAAATCTGTAAAGTCAGAATGATCACAAAAAGTAATATCTCCATCAGTTAAGTTTTCAATTAACTCAACTTTATATTGATTTTCTTCCTTTTTATAGTAAGTAAGAGCATCAGCTTTAGACACTGAACGTAATTTAAATTCATGTTTTCCTCTTGCCAATTCCAAAAACTTCTTTTCAATTTGAGAAAAGTCTTTTTCAGAAATCACATCTTCTCCTAAATCTATATCATAATAAAAACCATTTTCGATAGCTGGTCCAATAGTTAGTTTAGCATTAGGGTGGAATTCTAAAATTGCCTGAGCTAATACGTGAGCAGAAGAATGCCAAAAAGCTTTTTTTCCGTCAGTATCATTAAAAGTGTATAAGGTAAGTTCTCCATCGGTGGTTAATGGAGTAGAGGTTTCTACTGTATTTCCATTAAAATTTGCAGAAATAACATTTCTAGCAAAGCCTTCACTAATATTTTTAGCAACATCCATTGGTGTGCTATTCTGGATAAACTCTCTAACGCTTCCGTCAGGTAATGTAATTTTAATCATTTAAAATTTAATTTTTAGGCTGCAAAGATATTAGAAAACTCTATCTCATACAATATATATATAGGTAAAGTTTTAAAAGCGGCTTTTTATTGCTGACTTACTGAATTTTGGTTTATATATATGGTGTAGCTTTTTCACCTTAATAACGACCTTATTATTTATTGTGTGAATTAATTTCATTTTTTTTAGTGTTGTATGTAGTTGGTTTGTATGTGGTTAAGAAAAACTTTAAAAAAAAGATAGATAAAAGTATTGTGGGATTAAAAAAGGGGTGTATATTTGCAGCCGCTAACGGGAAACGGAGTAAGTTAAAGTAAGCGGTAAGTTCATTAAAATAGGGTTAAAT
>CANMHT010000003.1 GCA_947497755.1 uncultured Polaribacter sp.
CACATGATAATTGGCTAAACCAATTACAACAAGCTTATCTACAAAAAACTAACAGTACCATTCCTAAAGAAATCATTCAATTTTTGCAAAAAAAACAAGGAGAAAAAAGCACAGAAAATCATTTTAATCAATCGAGTTTATTAGATAAAAAATTATATATTATCCTTAAATCTTTAGCAAAGATAGAAAAGTATTCTTCGTTCAAAAAAGAGATCATTAAACTGATTCAATTATTAGAAAACAATTCCATTATATATAATAATTGGTTTATTCAGCTTCTCGATTTGTATACAAAAAATTATCAGTCAACAATGCCAATAGAATTACAGCAATTGATTTTATTTTATACAACAAAAGGAGAAAATCTAAAATTAATAAATGTTCAGAAGAACATTTTAAAACAAGTCCAGTCAGACTTTAAAAAGTATTTACTTTTAAACGCAGTAGAAGAAAAAAAAGAGCTTACAAATACTACTCTTTTAGAACGATTACAAGAAACTATAAAGAATATAGATATCACAAAAAGTACACTCATCTCATCAATTAGTAAAGCATATAAAATAAACTACAACTCTCCTTTACCTGAAAAAGGGATACAACTTTTAAAACAATTGGAAAGCAAATTATCTGATTTGAATAATGATGTTACAATTTCTAAAACATTGATTAACTATCTTAACACTATAGATAACTCTCAGTCTCAGAAAAAACTAATACAGCTTCTTAAAAACCTGAATAACTTAACTTTACAAAACTGGTTTCAAACAATTCTTAATAAATATCAGGAACATTATGATGAAAAGCTACCAATAATAGTTCATCAGCAACTTTTATCCTTTGCCCAAACTGCACGTTTTAATAAGTTAAAACCTTGTGCAAAACAAGTACAAATACTAATCGAAAAAGAAAGCAAAAAAGATGAAGTTAAGTATGCTACTACCATTCAAAAATCTAAGAATACTTATCAAAAAATTAGTAAAATAGAAATTTTACAGTTAAAAATTGGATTAAAAAATTCAAATCAAAATAAAAAAGAAATTCCTTTAATTGTTGAAAATGCTGGTATCATTTATGGTTGGATATTATGGAGAAAATGGTTTGATCAGATGAACTTTTTAAAAGATGGGCATTTTTATGTTAAAAACGGGCATTCTACAGCAATATTAGCAGCAAATTGGTTACAACGGTTAGGCAATATTGAGTCTTATGACTTAAATCCACTTATTGCAGAAATTTGTAATATCTCTTCAGAAGACTTTGTATTTTATACAAATAAAGAATTAGAAGATTGCATGGAAACTTATAATCTAAAAGAAAGTATTTCTACATATTATAAGACGTTATTATCTATGTGGCCAATTTTTTCTTTAGAAGATACCACCACATTTATTGATCTTTTTATAAAGCGAAATGGAGTATTATTAAAAACAACAAGAGGTTGGGAATTACATCTTCTAAAAGAGGCTTATGATCAATTAATATTACAAACACCTTTACCATGGCCTATGAGCTATATTAATTTTTCGTGGTCAAGGTTAAAAATAGGACAAGTACAATGGTAAATATAAAAAATAAGGTTAATAATATAACTATAAACAATCAGCTTACAATTTTATCTGAGTTTTATTGGATAGAAACTCTTATACGTTACAGAATACAAGAACTTTGCCAGGTAGAAAACTTGGGGGACTTTCCACAAGCACCAGTAATTCATACTAGAGGAGTTCATCCATATTTTGATTTTTTATTAGAAGAAAAAGTTGATCTTTTAGAACGAATTTCTCTTTCTCTTTCTTTAATTTCACAAACATTTCCTAAGTTTTTAGATGCTTTTTATACCTATAATCAAATTATAAATCAACCTTTTAAAGAATTTGGAATTCATTTTAAAGGAGAACTTAAAATCTTAATACCTACATGGCAAACAGCATTTTTTCTTTATTTGGGAACTAATATTGAGGAACAATTACGATTAATTTATTACAATCATTCAGATCATAGGTTGTATCGTACTAAGGTGTTAATTCGCACAGATGAATCTCAAGAAAATCCCTTTTTAACGCCATTACAGTTACATAAAGACAAATTAAACGAATGGATTTATGGGAAAAATCATAGGAACTTAGCAAGTCATAATTTTGCTGCTCATGAAATTTCTTCTAAATTAAATTGGGAAGATTTATTTATGACAAAAGAAACTGAAGTAGGATTACAACAACTAAAACAATGGTTTAAACATGGTAAAAAGTTACAGAATAATCCAAAATTTTCTAAAAATATTACTGCAGGAGTAAGGGTACTTTTTTATGGTCCATCTGGTACTGGAAAAACGCTAACAGCTTCTTTATTAGGAAAAGAATTCAATTTACCTGTATACAGAGTAGATTTATCTCAAATGGTTTCTAAATGGATAGGTGAAACTGAAAAAAACTTAGCGAATATATTTGATTTAGCAGAACAGAAAAATTGGATTTTATTTTTTGATGAAGCTGATGCTTTATTTTCAAATAGAGGAGTAGTTAAAAGTTCAAATGATAGACGATCTAATCAAGAGATTTCTTACTTATTACAGCGAGTAGAAAATTACGATGGTTCTATTATAATGGCTACCAATTTAAAAGATAATATTGATGATGCTTTTATTCGAAGGTTTCAACTGATGATTCATTTCCCTATGCCTAACACAAAGATTAGGACACAGTTATGGAATCATTTATTAACTAATACATTTCCGATTCATTCTAATGTTGAACTAACTCAAATAGCTGCGGATTATGAGTTAACTGGAGGAAATATGAAAAATATTTTTAGAACACTTATGCTAGATTTATATGATACAAAAGTAGATGAACAGATAATAACTGAAAAAAAATTACGACAAGCTATAAAACAAGAATTGGTAAAAAACGGATACGTATCAGTAGCAAAAAGGTATTAATATTAGTTTTCTTAAGTTTGATATTTATAATATTTCATCAGTAGCATCATTCATAGCGTTAGTGATATTTTGGAGCATATCTGCAATTTTTATTGCATTATCATCAGTAATTCCATGACCTACAGCAACCAAACCTGCTTGTAAATTCATCCATGCTGTTTGTAAATTTCCTTGATATATTTCTAAACCTTCATGAATTCTAGGAACTTCATCTACACCTAGAGCTCCTGCTGAAGCATTAATACCACCTAATGCAGGCACCAAGTTATCTATATCGTTATAATACATTTTAGCATCGTATAAAGAATATCCATCTTTTGGTGTCCATTTATCACCTAATTCTTTGTTATGTGCATCCATTATATTGGAAATTGTATCCCAACTTGTTTGATGATCTAACTGAATTCCTTCAACATTTACTTGCTCTCCAGTACTACTTCTTATATTTACAATTTTATTGCCTACATATTGAGGATTGTATCTCTTAAACACTTCATTTCTTGTATGAGCTCCAAAATTAAATTTACTTCTTGGATGCTTTTCTTTATCAAAAGCAATATCCTTACCACCTCGAGCTTCATATACCGTTACTGGAACTTCCTTTTTTTCACTTCTTAATTCTTGTGGAACTTGTCTTTGATAAATAGAAGTAGTGATTTCTTTATTTATAACGTTTAATTTGTTCATATTAGAAACATTCATGGCTTTATATCCCATTATATCTGCTTCTTTTTCTAATTTAACATCATCATTTACTTTATAGCCTCCTTGTAATTGTATGGTAGGTTTTACTCTTCCTTGCTTTTGTTGTATCACATGCCAGGCTTCATGTGCTAAATGTTTTTCTTGTTTTGGAGCTAAATATATTGAATTGCCTTGAGCAAATGCATGAGCTTGTAATTGGGCTGGTTTGCTAGAATTATAATGTACTTTTACATCATCCATTGCATATCCAGATAACTGCTCTATCCCAAATTTTAGATTATCTGGTAATCCTGTTTTATTACTCTTACTTTTAGTGTAATCATTTGCAGATTCTTGCAACAGAATAGCCTGTCTATTTTGTTTACTTGCATTCGCTTGTAACTGTAGAGTAGTAGCCTTAAGAGCAAAATCTGATAGACTATTATCTTTGCTCGAATTGTTCCTATCTCTATTAACTTGGTAAGATTGCATTACTTGGTATTTATATTATTATCTTAGTACTATAAATTTTTTACTAAACGCTGCTTTGTAGCGTTCACTTAAAATTATTCGACTATTATTTTCTAAAATAATTAAGTTATCTTCAATATAAATTTGCTTTATTTTATCAATGTTTACCATATATTTTCTATGCACTTGAATAAATGGTTTATGTATAATTAGCTTCTTTATTTTTACTAAAGAAAGTTTAATGATAAAATGAGTTTGTTCTGTATAAATGCTACAATATTTGTCTTGAATTTCTAAATAGTAAATATCTTTTAAAAAAATTTTATGAATGCATCTTTTTTTTTTTATAAATAAAAAATCGTGATGTAACGTCTTGATTTCTTTTTGCATACTGGGGTTTATAGAAATTAGTAGCTTTTTTTACATTATTAAAAGTAAATGAGTATTAACATCTTTTATAGAGTATAAGTACTTGATGTTTAAATAAGGTAGTTCTACCTAATACTTTTTTGTGCTTTATTTTTATAGATTAAGCTAGTCGCTTCAAAAAGTTTTGCCCTAACTTTGCAGTCAATATAAAAGGTATCATGAAAAAAGAGTTTCTTAACTATACATTTATTGTTTTGGGTTGTGCTTTAATGGCATTTGGAGTAGTAGGTCTGTTGAGTCCTAATAGTATTGCTATGGGAGGAACAGGAGGATTGGCCATTATTTTCAATCACCTTTTTACCGTTTCTATTGGTATTTTATTTGCCTTGATTAACATTCCGTTATTATTAGTAAGTATTAAGTATTTAGGGAAATATTTTGCGCTAAAAAGTACGATTGCCATATTGCTTACAAGTTTGTTTATAGATGTATTATCAGAAATTGTTGGTTTAACAGCATTAAGTAAAGAACCGTTATTAGCTACATTGTACGGTGGAGTAGCGGTTGGTACTGGTATTGGGTTTATCTTTAAAGGTGGTGGTTCTGCTGGAGGAGGAACAATAATTGCGCGAATTGTTACCACAAAAACCTCTTTAAAAACCGGTACTGTTATTTTAATTTTGGATGCGATTGTGGTCATTGCTACCGGAATTGTATTTGGTAGTGTAGAATTGGCTTTGTGGAGTATGATCAGTATTTTTACAACTACCAAAATGATTGATATGATCTTAACGGGACGTCCAAACGAACGCATTGTACATATTTCTTCTTGCAATGATTTGGACAACATTGGACGTTTAATTAATGATAAAATTGGAGTAAACGGAACCTTAGTAAAAGGGAATAATCTTAGTTTAACAGAGAAAAAAGACATGATATTTGTAACCGTTCCTGTAAATAGGCTAAATGCCTTAAAACAATTGATTTACGAGGAAGATACTACTGCAAAGATGATTGTAATGGACGCATCTGCCTTATTAGGAACTAAGTTTTTAAAGTAAAACTCCGAATTCCGATAATCTTACTTTTTAATTCATTTAAAGTGAATGTGATACCGTTTATCTAAAAACTAGGCGAAAGGATAGCTTTTGCAAGTACTTTTGAAGTATATAAATTCAAAAACGTTGTGTACCATGAAAAGTAATCCTGTAAAAATCCAGATCGTAAAGAAGATAGATAATGTATACGTATTGTATTTTCCAACAATGAACATTACGTTAACAGTAAACAAGTATTATTATCAGAGAATGTTAAATAGTACAGAAGAATTCCAATTTATCAATCCTGTAAATGCTGCATAAAAAGATGGAAAAGTCTCCCTTAAGAATGAAGCTTGTTAAAAAGAGCTTTCATAAGTCGGTTATTATATTGCCAAACAATACCAAATTAGTATTGGCAGATCAGCATTATTATTCTTTGTTATTGATAGATCCTAAATATAAATTTATAGAATTTTCTATTAATTAATGTAGTAGAGAATCGTTTTTGAAGTATCTATTTTACATAATGTAAATTATAGAACATATCAGTGTTTTAAAAAAAGGCTTTTAATAGCCTGTATTTAAGTTCTTTAACCTGTTGAAATTTATTAAATTAATATTATTTGAGATTAAAATTTTATTTATTTCAAATTGAAATAAAATGTATTGAATTTCTTCTTTTATTTCGCTATTCACTAAGTTTATTTTTTATCAAATAATAAATCTAATGTATTGGCGTTCACAGAGATATTTTTAAAAACACCTCGTTCAGTTTCGTTTATATCAAAATTTACGTTTCCTGTTATACAAACTCTAAATCCTTTCTTTAAATTCTCTTTTAAAAAGTCTGGAACTTTATTAAAAGTTTTAAAGCAAGAAAACCAAGTAGTTTTTTTCTCATACTCAGAAGAATTATTAGGATTTTTTTTTGACTCCGAAACTGCCACAGATAAAATTAGTGATTCAAAGTTTCCGTTTGAGTTTTCATGTTTTTTGATTTTGGCATCTTCTCCAAGATATCCAATTATTGTAATGTTTTTCATAATTATAGTTATTTATGAAAAATTGCATCGCGTTTTCAGTATTTCAAAGACCTTTGTTATTCTACATCACAAATATATGCTGTTTTTTTAACAAACTCTAAAATCACTTTAAAAATATATGTTAAAACAGCTAAAGTGCTGAAAATTAACGTAAAACACACTTTACTGATATTCAGTATTTTACAGCTCAAAAAATCATTTGAGTAAAATTTGGGTAAAAATAAGCTAAACTACTCTATTTATGCTCTTTACAAAAAACAAAGTTCCCGAATTCGGGATTCGGCAGTGGGTGTTACAGGAAACCCACTGAGCCAATTATTGAGTGTATAAAAAAGAGTTTAAAATAACCCTTTTAAAAGACGTGATTATCACTTCGCACGGTCTTCGACCCATTCTATATAAAACTAAAATACAAATGAAGAAAAAGTAAAAAATCAAAAAAAATAAAAATGTTTTTTAGCATTAATAATCTGTAAAAAGAACGTGTATAAAGATGTCTTGTAAGGGAAATAGTGATATATAATAAGTTTATCTTTTTAGTCAAATAAAACCCCATTTAAACGTATTTAAATGAGGTTTTTCAACTATTAAACAATTTTTATAAATTGCTATGAAAACTATTTTTTATGCTAAATATATTATTGTTTTACAAATGTAATATTGTCATCAATTGGTATAATTTGCTTAGTATCTCCATTTCCACAATTATCTCCTAATGTATCATTTTCTACAATCAAAAATAATTGTAATTTTGAAAGATTGCTACCGTAAGCACTGATATAAATATTCCCTTTTTGTCCACAATCTGACTCTCTTCCTTGGTAATAAAGCACATAACCGCCTGACTTTGCTACATAACTACCTTTGACAACTAACTTATTAGAATCTGATAATCCTGTTGTGTCCTCTATTACATTCCCGCTGGAATCAACTATCTTATAACGCATGATTAGCGTGTCTTCTTTGTATTTTAAACTTGTGTTATTTTCAGTATATTTTTTAATTCTAAACTCATAGCTAATTGAATTGTGTACACCCTTCCAAACACCTACATACTTACCTAAGACATTATTGACATCTTTTATATAAGCTCCATCAGGTAATTCTTTTTGATAATCATTAAAATCTTCTACTGCTATAATTTGTTGTGCCTTACAGCTATATGTTCCTAACATTAACAAGGCTACTATTAGTATTTTTTTCATATTATTCTATTTTAAATTTTATTAATCACAATCTTCTGAATCTACTTCGCCTGAAGTAGCATTTAAAGTCTTCTCTTCTACCTTGGTATCTTCTATTTTATATAAACGAAGCCCGTCTAAATCAATCTTGTCTTTTAGATAAGCTAAAAAAGCTTTTTCAATATCATTTTTGTGTTTTTTTGTAAAATACTTTTTATACTCATCATTATCTAAAGAATATGAACTTTTAATATCATCAATATTCCCTGTAAATCTCAAAGTATAAGTACCCTTAATAGAGACTACTGTTCCGTATATTTTTGAAAGAGAAATACCATTGTGTTTACTGAATTTTACCAATTGTAAAAACTTAATAATATCACTTGGTGAAAATAATTTGATTGGTTTTTCAATTATCTCCTCTCCTGTTATTCTATCAAATCTACCTGTAAAAAAATCATTAGTATGAGTATGAATAAATCCTGTAGTATTCCTTCTATCAATATTAATAGTTAATGAATGCCCATTGTTTCTAGAATTTAAACGTGTAAATGTACCATTTTTATTTTCAAGATAACCTGACTCTACTCTCAAGCCTATTTTTCCCTCTAACTGACTGTGTATGTTTTGATAGTTTGAATTTGTTCTTTGAACAGAAATATCATCACACGGGTCTTCTACTCTAATACAATTATTATTGGAATCCTTTACATAACCTTGAGGACAAGTAAATGTTAATTGATCTCCTGTATTCCAACCAAACCCTCCTAGTGGCAAACCACTACCTGAACCTGTAGTATCATTTTCTCCATACAAGACTGCTACGGGTACATAATCTATTTTTATTCTACTTGAATCAGTGATTACTGCTTCTTCCAAAAACTGCTCATTACATACACAGTATTTATCTGACTGATGGTGTCCACATACTTTTCTACATTCTGCCGCATCATCACTCGATGACTTTGACAAATGTTTGTTTGTCTTTAACACATAAGCATTGGTTATTTCACCATTTAAATACCTAAATGCTTTTAATACATTTCCACTTAAATCTGTTAGAGTTACTTGCCCTGAAAAATAATGTGTTTCTTGCTCTTTATTTGGGTACATATGATATACCACACTTTTCAAGGTATCATTTATTTTTAACAATAACACTCTACTATATTGTTTTATACTATCTGTTTTTGCAGGAATTACAGCCAACTTAGTATTAGAATTAGTAATTGACTCAAAACGTATCTTACTCAAATCATACGTTAAATAAGTATTAGCTCTTTTAGATAAATGCATTTGATTCTCTAAAAAAGTAATGGACTCTTGTTTAGAAACTGTTTCTAATGTACTGTTTCCCACATCTTGTAAAGGTATCTCTTTTTCACAGGATTGAAAAATACTAAAGGTCATCATAACCAATATTACCCCTAATAATAATTTGTTTTTTCTCATGCGCTTAATTTTTTATGCATTATAAAAATATCTTAAAATATAGGGCAAAAAGAGAAAGAGGGTTCTCTAACAAAAAGCAAATTCATAGGTTCACTTTTACATTGTCAATACTATAAAAACAAGGGCTTTTCACCTGTTTTTATAGCTTCATATTGCAAACCTACAACAACTCTTTTAAACCTTGGTGTGTATTCCACGTACAAAAAGTATTGAAAACACACACCACAATGTCAAATATTTTTTGTAAGGGCTATTTTTACAATTGACAAGATAAAACAATAATTTCTCTATTACAATCCCTACAATTGGGGTATTTTATGCCACTATTTTTGGTTAGGAGTGCTGCGTAAATTATCGAAAGGGAGAAGAAAAGTATATAACAACAAAAACCCACCTCCTTTTGGAAGTGGGTCACAAGGTGTATTAATCTTTTTGAGATTAATAGTAAAATCGTTTCAAATGTATGATAACTTTGCTCTAGAATGTGTTAAATTACACTTAAAAGAGGTATTCTTCTTACTCAAGTGTCATTTGATACCCCCTAAAACGTCCCTTTACATTGCTATTTATCTGATTGTTATCAGCATCATAAAACACAACACTTGTAAAGTATTCTATTATCTGACTATTGGTATCAATGTCAATAATTTCTTTGTCATTGTCTAAAAGCGTTGCTTTGTGGGCATTACTACCTAGGGTTAACATTCCAAAGTAAAAAGTATCTGGACTTTGTGTTAACACTCCTAAATCTGTAGTTTCAAAAGGTTCTGATAGTATCTTTTGATTATCGAAACGCTTTTCTAATATCGCTTTTACATGTACTTCACTATCTAATGTATAATGCATCTTTTCTTCTCTTTTTTAGTTTAATAATACCTCTTTAATGGCTTTACACTTATTTCTATATAAAATGCCCTCAACAGATGTTAATATGCCATCTTTTTCATACATGTTGTACAATTTAGGCGACATGGTTTTTGTTTTGAACTCTTTGTCATTGTGGTAGTACACTATCTCTTTTTGGTAACCGATTAAAGTATTGTTTTCTACAACATTGGTATAATGCACTACAACCATTCGTTTTGTATTAAAACGATACTCTTTTTTGGTACGCTCCCCCTCTCTATTGTAAAAGGTTTGTCGCTGTAGTCCTTGAAGTATCGAAAAATCAATCTCAAACAAGGGCTTTTCTTTGTTTTGATTGTACAATTTATATACATCTACTAAATTCATACTATGATACTTTTAAAGTTAATTTAATGTCTTTAATACCTGCATGCTTTAATAGACCAAAGCTAATTCTAAGCGGTGAATTGACTACATGAGGATAGGTGTATAAAACACGATGGCTTCCCGCTCCTTGAATGGTTAAGACTCCCGAACGTCTTTTTATCACATAATTTACTAGTGATCCATAATGTTCAGTTTTATTTGAACCTCTTGCATATACATAAGTGGAAGCACCAATATAAGCACCTGTGATAAATGGTTTTCTTAAATCATAACTATCGTCGCCCATATCTGTAATACCCATCCAAGCAGTTAACCCAGAAAAAGAAGAACCTCCCGCAATAGCATCTTCACTATAAGAGTATTCAAAATCAAAATCACGATTAGCAGGAATCTCGTCCCAATGTCCGTCTCTAGTTTCAATACTTAAAGTCTTAGGAGATAATGTCCCATGAGAACCAATCACATCATTAGAAGTAGTTTGCCATTCTTCACCTGATGGTACAAGTACGATATCTTTAGCTACTAAGAGCTTTTGTAAATACGTATCTTTACCTGAACCATTGGTAATGGTTACAAAGTATTCTCCATAATCTTCTGCTATTACATCGCAAGTAATTGTATTAGTTACTGGGTCAATCTCTTTACTGATTATTCTAAAGGGTTGTAAGATTGGGTCGTCTCCCAATGGTCTTTCTTGTGGGGTATTTGGATTTGTTGAATCTGATAGATTCGTATCGATTATAATATCGCTTTTTCTATCTAAATAAGTAGCAGAAAAAGTAATCTTTATAGGTCTACTAATTCCAATTACATTAGGAAAAAAACTCTTTAATATAGGTCTGGGAAAGTTCGTTTTTGTACTACTACTTGTTTTACAACTAGAGGTACTTCTATAGGTGTGCATACTAACTTTTTTTTGTTAAATAATTATTCAATACTTTTCGAAACGCTCCTCTAAATCCATAGGTTGCTATAAACAATAAACCAATGGCTAGTTTATACCAATCTGGGAAACTACTTAGTAGTAAAACAGACTCTTTGATATAACTAGGTAGGCTAATCCAATCTTTAGAAAAGAAAGCTGTCATAAAAGGCACAATGTTAAGCAGTATAAAAATAGGCGTTACAAAGGTGATTAGTAAAAGCTCATCTTTAATAGATGTTTTCATGTCCTTTACTGTTTCTAAGTCGATATTGTTATCTGCATTGGTATTGGACTCAATACGTTTTATTTTAGCTTGTATCGTTGCCTTTTGGAGTTGTAATTCTCCATCTAACTTTGCTTGTTTTAATTTGTTCTTTGCATCGGAATTTTTAGTAAAAATACCTACGACGCCTTTTAGAACATCACCAAAGATTTTAAACATAATTAATGATAACTTTAGTTTTTACGAATTGTTTTTGTTTTCTCTTCTTACTTTAATGCCCTTTTGTATGACATAGAACAGGGTAGCACAGGCAATTAAAAATTGCATGATAGGATTGATACTTTCTATAAAGCCCTGTAATATTCCTACACTTGCTAAGCTGACTATTTTAAATTCTTGATAATCTATAAACATACCTTACCTTTTTAATAGTAATACAATCAGTATTAGAATGCTCGCCCACATTGAGCGCATGATTCTTTTTTTTTAAGCTGCTCTTTATAATCGATCGGAATACGTTCTAATAACTTAGTTTCGATTTCTCCAACGGTGATTTTATGGTCTTTATTCAAATCAAACAAAGGGTTTGCTTTGGCAACTCTTTGGGCTGTTAAATGTTTGTATTGTAGCACAAAATCATTGGGTTTTCCTAAAGCCACAGGAAACAGAGTGGCAATGTATAAATCTACATAGCTTTGTATCTTGGCTTTGTAAGGAGCATAGTATTTATACACATACTCTAACTGCTCTACAGCATTCATTTTAACGAGTGCTTCTCTAGTTGTACCAATTCTTTCTGCTGCTTGTTTTCCAAATTGGATAAGTCCAACATAGCCCATGTGGTTAGTGATTTGTGGGGAGAATGTTCCCGCTGTTTCTAGCTCTATTACGCCCATAAGCCAGTTTAAAGGAATCTCTAAACGACTGGCTACCTCTTGGGCTTTTTCGATAAATTCTTTAGTTACTTTGTCTTGAAATAATATAGATATCATGATAGTGTAGTTTGTTATTTTTTAATAAGGAATAACCCGATAAGTACTGCAATAATCCAAGCAAAAGAACCTTTTTTAGGGCTTGGCAATTCTACTTCGTCTAATTGATGGATATCTTCTTCTAAAACAACCTTAGAAGACAAGTCAATAAAATTGATTTGTTTGGTTTTAAATCCTATGTGAGATATTTTTAGTGTAGTTGGCTGATGTGAACCAATAGTAAAAGAGCCATTATTGTCTGTAAAAGTTCCGTTAACAGGGTCTTTAGTATCAACAATATGCGCTCCAACAAGTGGGAAACCATCCTCAGTTGTAACAACAGCACTTTTAAATTGCATTGTTGAATTACCCTTGTTTACTGCTGAATGTGTCGGATTTTCTTCTAAATAGTGCCAATCCTCTTCTAAAGGCATTTCAAAGGGTCTATCAAAAGGACTCTGTGAGTCCTCTTTATTATTAAAATTGTCAAAAAATTCTCTAATCATTACTTATATTTTAATTTTTCTTTCTCCAGTTCTAATCGAATACGGTTGATATCTGTTTTAATCTTAATAGTTGTTTTTAATCGTTTTTCTTTAATCTCATAATACATTTGGCAAATCTTTGAAACACTTAAATACATGGCTACAAATGGAGCTATTAACACCAATAAACAAACCAGTACCACAACAAAAGGAAATAGTAAGACCGATAGCCCTACTAGTGTCCACATTCCGTATTGTTTTTTTTCTGTATTTTCGCTGCTCATTTTTTAATTTTAAAACTAAATTGATATGAAAATTGTTGAAATTCTATATTATTTATTGCCTTTGATAGCTATAGGAATAATCTTTTATTTTGGTTATTCTTATGGGAGAAAATCTAGAAAATAGTAATATTTGGAAAGTTTTCTTTTATGTAATCTTTCTCCCTATCCAAAAACTCATTATTTAGCCAAAAGATTAAATCATAATAGTTTCCAAATAAGCCATTACCTTCACCTGCAAAAGGAATATATAAACGTTTTCCAAAAGCATTGTAAACCTTATTGAAATCTTTTTGATTTTTTAATTTAGATAGTACAGAGTAAACATCTTCTTCTTCTGTTCCATTATCAGCCATATAAATGTATAAAGAGTCTGCATAGCTTTTTGCTTGGGTTTCTGTTATTGTAGCTCCAAACGTTGAAAGTAAACTTGTTACTGGTTTTCTCTTTTCATCAAAAAGACTGCCTATGTTAATTTTATTCAAGATATAAGCTATAATACTCAACAAGAATATATATGGAAATAATGGGTTTGATAGTATTTTTGTTAAATGCTTCACTACACTAATTTTTTATCGAACTGTCGTTCGTATGATTCTGGGTCAATGGGTTGTGTTTGGGGTGTTTGATGCTCTTGTTGTGGCTTAGCCTGTTTACTTTCTTTGATAACTTCTACTTTTGCTTTTTTCTTGTAAAATAGACTTGCAATAAGCAGTAAAAAAAGCAGTATATCTTCTGTGTCTATGTGTTTTGTTTTCATCCTTTACAACTTAAAAAAGGGAAGTTCCAATACTTGAAGCTTCCCCTTTGGAATTAACTAACTTACAATTAAGCAGAACATCAAATTTGTATCTTTTAATATCTTGACTTTCTTCTGCGAGTAGTTAAAGGAACTACCTTTGCAGAGAAAATTCCCTTTGCTTTAGAGGTTGCTAAACGCTTGGTTGAGTGTTTAGAGATAGTAACACCTTTTACTACCACTTTATATCGTAATGTCTTTTTTCTGGTCTTGTTTGTAAAACTGAACATATGCTTTGTTTTTTTAAAATAACTTCTTAATCTTTTTCCAAAATACTACTGCTACTGCTAGGAGTAGTCCCCAAATTATCATAGGATTGTTTTCTTTATTAGCTAGGTTTGGCATATCAATACCAACTCCACTAAAAAAGCTTGGCTTTTTACTAAATTCTAAATAGCTCCCTTTGTGATTCCCATTAAAAGAATCAATTCCATAAGCAGATAAATATTCTTTAGGATAGGTATAGTTTACCGTTTTGTAGGTCAATCCAAACTTTTTTAAGTTTGCCTTTAATCCTTTTCCAAAAAGTTTGTCTTTAATCCCTGCAACGGTTTCCACTCCTTTTTGGTTTCCTGTGATGGCTCTTCTACTTTTAGAACCGCTTCTATGTGCTGAGTAATACAGCTCCATATAATTCACAGCTTTTGACATCTTGGTAAATGCTGCTGCCATATCTGAGGAGTTACTACTCTCAATACTTGGCAGTACATTATCTGCAAGGAGTACAGAAGCCTTGGCAAAATCATCGGGTGATGAATGTCCAAAAAGGCTTCCTAGTCCTAAACTTTCTATAAAACCATCAAAATTTGTAATCGCTCCAAAACTAGCACCCAAAGGGTCTGTAAATAAACTCACAACACCCGAAGAAGTGCTACTATTACCACCGTATAAACTCATCCTTAATTTGTTGGTTTTTTTTAACTATTAACTAAAAGGGTCATCCTCTTTTTGCTCGATACTAGAGAACTCTTTTCGTAAGTAAAAGAAGACAAAAGGAGTAATCAAACGAAGCCAAATACCCTTATGTGCCTTGGCATACATCGCCTTTAACTTGTTTTCGCTCTCTTCTGTAGCTGTTGACTCCCAACTCTCGCAATCGGTTCTTAACTGACGTTGTTTGTCTGTAGGAACTAAAGAGAACTGTTTGATAAGCTCTAGTATTACATCTATTAAATTCATATCCTGCTCGCGTCTGTTTTAGTTATACCCTACCTGTTCTTAATATCAAGATTCTTGCATCTGAATCTACCGCCTTAGAAAGGTTGGCTTTTAACTTGACACTATTTAAAATGCCCGAACGGTCTTTAGCTCTATAAACAACGATTTGTTTTACCGCTGATTCTGGGTTGTTTTTCAACATGTCCATGTTTTCTGCTATCAACAAATTGTTAGATACCTTTTTCTCAAAGCCTAAAGCCGATAAGGTTACATCCTCAATCTTTGCTTTGGTAGAAGCATCGTAAGAAGCTGTAAAGTCATTCGCTACAACAACAGCCACAACCATACTTCCCAATACTTCATCAATCGAAGTTTTTCCGTTTCCAATAGAGATACTCTCTACAATTGGCATTTGTGTTGGGTTTCCAATGGCTGGAATGGTTTCAATCTCAATACTTGAGTTTACTGTGCTAAGTGAAGAAAAAGAAGCTGTTTCTGGGCGCATTGAAATAGTTAGCTCGTCATCGATTGGAATGTCTAACACTCCACCAAAGTCGATTAACATTTTATAACCGCTATTTAGCTTCTTTACACAGTTTTCATACTTGTGTGTTTGAGCATATAATGCCGTTAATAAGTGATTTAACTTACCATTGAAAATGGTACTTGTTACTCCACCTTTTCTTTTGACACTTATCTCAATTTGAATTTTATTCAAGTCGGCAATATCACAAACAGTCGTACCGTCCGTTTTTAAAGCGTTCACATCCAATAAAAATCCCGAGATTCTCTCACCTTGTACTCTTAGTACATTGGTTTTATTAAAATTAAATACATCTTTCATACCTTGCTAGCTATTTAAGATTGTTTATTTAAGAAATCTCCTATTACGGGTACTTTGGCTAACGCCTGTTTGATTTGTGCAGAGAATTGTGTCCCTACTAGAACTGCTCCGCCTAAAATCAACCAATTTTTTAATCCACCTTTACGCATCTTATAATTGTTTTTTTTTAAGACAATATAAAGGCGGATGTGCTTTTTTAATGTTTACTATAGTGATTTGCGATTTTTTAACAGAATCCTAAGCGCCATGTTATCATTGAGCAGTTGATTGTTCTCTTTTATCATGACATCGTAGGTTTGTATAATATGTGCTATTGCATGAGTAGGCTTATTAAACCTATAGTATTCTTGTATTTCTTTTAACTTCTCAACGTCTTTTATCTGTATAGTCATCTTTTTTACAATTTATTAACCTATGTTATTTTTTTATATCGCTATTTTATTTATGTTATGAGCTAACCCCGAAGCCCCTTACAATGAAATTTCTAATTAAAGACCATCAAGATATGGTCATCTCTGCCATTATATTAGGTATTGTCATCATCAAGTTTTATTTTTTTCTACAAGATGTATTTAAGTTTAATTTCAAAAAATACTTTCTAGAAAACATAAAGTCTATTCTTTGTATAATTGTTCTACTGCTGTGGTTGTTCTCTTTATGAGTTATCACATGTATTACATATTGTAGCATAACAATAATGCGACTCAAAAAGCGTACTACAACATTTGCATTGTCTTAGGTAAGGCTCTTTAGTGATATCTTTTTTATCCTCTTGTAGCTCGTGCCATTTTTCTAATGTATTCATAGGATTAGTGTTGTTTTTTTAGTGTAAAAGGTGATAAGTTGATGCATGCAAATTCATCGTCTTTATAATGGTGTTTTTCTGCCCAATTGTGCAGCTCTTGTAAATTGTTAAAGGTGATAGTACCACCTAAGGGTATATTATGTTTTGTTTTCATGGTTTTTAGCTTAGTAAATAATGTTCTTGTTTGAAATAGAATTTTTTTCTGTATTGAAAATTGCTCGTTAAATCATAGTAATCTGAATAGTCATATTTCTCTAGTATTGGCTCTTGGTTCATAATCGTAGTGTCAAAGATGTTAAAGCGTTCTAACTGCATTTTATATCTTGACCGACTAGAGGAAGAAATTTTATGTTGTTTAAAATACTCTTGCATTGAGCCGCCTTTCTCTAAATAGTTCAGTATCCCAATAAGTGGTGCAGGATTTATCTTTTGTATGCCCTCTTTATACCTCTCTTTTTCGGTAAGTAATAAATACGCTTTGGTTATTACACGATTCCCTTTAATCTTATGTTTTCCTCTAAAATCATATACCATGTGGTGATGATTTCTATTGTAGTTCTCAAAGCGCTCTTTTACCTTTTCATTGTATTGGGCTATCTTAGAGCTGATGTCTTGTACAGGCTCAATACTATGCACATTAAAATAACTCACCAAGGTTTTAAAATGGTCGACACATGATTTTAATAAATCATTTGAAAATAGCCCAATGTCCTTTTCTGATAACTTGGTCTTTTTGTATAAGATTCTTCCAATTGAGTATTTTTTACTTGTAGGGTCATAGTCGAATAGTTGGTAACGCTTGTTATACGATTCCCTTTCAAAGGCTTGTAGTTTCTTAGAATTGGAAAGCACCAAACAAACTGTTCTGTTAAAATAAGCGTGCATCTTTTTATGCAAGTCATGTTCCCACTTATCTACCTTTACATCAAAAGAGTCGTTTCTTTTATCATAAATGGATTTTACTTTCTTATAAGTTTGCAATGCTTCATTATGTGGTACGTCTTTTTTTCTAAAAATCTTGCGCTTATAATGGTACTTAAAAAATGGAGAGGATAGTGATACCTCATAACGTAGTATCTTATCCATTTCCGTTTTTAAAAAGTGGGTATCATAAGGAAGCACAGGTTTTACCTTTTTAAAAAGTATGCTAAGGTTCTCTTTCTTGTTTTCATCTATGCTGATGGCTTTGCCTTTGGTATGGTCGCCAAAGACTCTTTCCAATAAGCCCTTATTATCATAATACAAATCTTTAAAAGACAGTAAATCCTGCTCGCTGGGTTGCATGCTTTTAAACTTGTTTTCTAAAAAGGTTTTATTAATCTTTAGATGCTTACTTAAATCTCCTTTAGCATTGATGTACTCACTTCCTTTGTGATATATCTTAAAATAGCTTCCCGATGCAGAGCGATAGATTAAAGAAGTCTCGTAACCATTGTCATTAATATTTTTTTGGTTTTGACGATGTTTTTTAGAATTGAGTTTCTTTTTTTCTTTTAGAGCAATAAGTGCCTTTTCTCTAGTATCAAAATATTGATTGTAACAAAGGTCTATACGTCGTATTTCTATATAGTCCATATTAGGCATCACCTCTAATTTAAAGCGTACACATAAATCTGTGAAAAACTGATTTAAAAACGACATATATCGCTCGTATAGGTATTTCTTTTGTACGTTCCAATGACTAAAATTATCCTTTCTACCTTGTTCAAATAAAAAGTCGCTATTCCCTTGCGGGATGAATTGAGCTAGGTTATGACCGTATAAATATTTAGGGATGGAAAACTCAAACTCTAAATACCTTGCATTGGGATTTAGCTTAAACTGTATATGAGAGATTGAACTCGAGGTTCTAAAGTTTCCAAAACCGCCATTTTCCAAATAGGTTTCTTTTTCTAAAGATGTAAGTTCCGAAAATTTACGCTCGTCTAAAGATACAGAGCCTCGTGTAGGAAGTTCTATAGTTTTAGAATCACTTCCGTCTCTAAACTCCATATAGTCGTATTGTATATCGTGCCTGTTTAATGAAAGTTGATGCAAGTAATCTTCATCATTAAGTACGGTGTATTCAGAGCGATTGCGTTTAAAGATACGGTTCATAGTAAAGTGTTTGCCTTTGTATTTCATCATCGCATTGTAAAGTGCTTGATGTTCTGGCACAACAAAGGGCGTTATTCCTGCATTTTGTTGTGCCATGATATCCAAATCTCCTGTGTTAATCTCATTAACACCATGGAGTCGTATTACATGTGTGTCAATTGAAGCCATTACTACCTATAAATCTTCGATGTAGCTTTTTGATTGTAGGTAATACTCTAGCGAAGCTCGTATTTGTGGAGATAGGCTATTTACATCTAATTCGCCTTTGTTTAATCGTTCAAATAAAGCGTAGATGTGTTTTTTACTAAGGTTAATTGGCAATCCCATATGCGTAGAGACTGCAAACCAAAAAGAAGCTTTTAAGTGTTCTAACATGCGCTATAGGATTTTGAAAAGGTAAGTACTGAATAGTATTGGTCTTTATCATGACCTTTGTGGTCTAAGATATCATTGTATATCTTAATAGAACAGTTTTTGTCTAATCGTGCAAAATGTTCAGTAATGTCTGTTCGGTGGATTCTTTGTTTTTCTACAAGTAAACAAGTGGCAATAAAATTAGGCTGAAAATCTGTTCCCATCGGTGGACGGTCAACAATATTATAAAGTTCACCTGTTTTTATCCATTTGTTTTCTTTGGTGATTTCTATAAAAGTGGTATTTAAATGTTTTGGTGCTAAGGACACCTTAAAGTCTTTGTGCATTATAAAGCAGTTTTTAGTTTTATTACTTTCATTTTTCTTTTTGGAGAATAACAAAGCTCTAAATCCCGCCTTTTTGAATAATAGTCCTTTTCTAACAAGTCTAAAATATTAATCAATGCAGTCATTTCATTTTTTAATGCAAACGCTTTATATTTTTGAGCATATTCTAATAATAAGCTAATACTAGTTTCTAAAGAGATATACATTTGCTCGATAGCATTGAACATGAAAGACCCGTTTCCATGAGAATATTGTTTAAAAACATAATCGATACGATTATCAAACTTTTGAATGCTTGATAAAATCTTACTAGCCATCATATCTGGTAGATACAAATAATTCGAACGATAACAGCTATAAACTTGTGCCTGTATATCAGAAAGCGTAGTAATATTATATTTTACTAATTTCTTTAACTGATAGCTAAAAGCTTTAGCCTGTGTTTTATTTGGAAATTTTAATTTATCATTCGAACCATAAGATATAACTATCTTTTTTTGGCTTGAAAAATAAACTTCAATTGTCGGGTTTTTCATAGTCCTTTTATTAAAAAAAAGGTCGCGAAATTATGAAATCGCGACGACAATTTTTCTAGTATTTTTCTTAAAAAAAATTTTAGGACTTTTTTTTTATTTGAGCAAAAAAAAACGCTAACCTATTACGGGTTAACGCTTTGCAAATGTGGTATTTCTGACATACTGTAAATTATAATACGTTTGTTATATATTAATTATATTTGCTTTTTAATAACTTAAATCTATGAAACATAGCATCTACTACAATTTTAATTATATCACCATTAATCATATACATATAAAAAAATCAAATGGCTACAATGCTTTTAAGCTCATCAAGAAAACTTGGATATATCTTTTAGATTTATTTAGAACTAACTTTACTGGCTAAAAAATTATACAACGAAAATCATCCTCCTAGAATTCAATATTTGATACTTAGTACAGATTTTTTTAAAATACGCGATTCTCGTGAGTTAGAATTATTTAGAATTTAGTTCATTAATGATATGATTTACAGCAATGTCTACAGATTTTAAACTATTCATTTTAAACCTGAAAAATTTAAGCCAACGAATTAATCTATTTATTTCTTTATTATTTTTCACATAATAAATACTACTAATCATTCTCCAAGGTTTAGGAATAAATACCCATTTTCCATTTACAAAACACCAAACACTATAAGAAATGCCCCCAACTTTTATTGTATAAAAAGTAATATTAGGATTAAAGCAATTATATTCTTCTTGTATCGAAAGCATACCTTCAGGTAATTTGCTTTTCCCATTATTTAAATCTTGGACAGATGTACTAATTATCTTTAATTTAGTAATATCATTATTGACTCTATCTAAACTTTTGTCAGATTCAAAAACATCTCTATATAATAAGTGTAAATTATTACTAACTTGTTTATAAATAGCTTCATTAAAGATTATTTTTATATCTGAAATATTGGGTTGTGAATTGAAAAAGATTATTCTTCGGTCAATATCAGGATTAATAAATTGGTTTAAAAAATCATTAATCTCAGATTTAGTAGGTTCTCTATTTATATAGGAGTTGTAATTACGAAAAAGGTTATCAGAATAATATTTTTTACCAATCTGAGGAAACTTAAGCATAAAGCTTAAAATTTCAGAATGCCCCCAATGTTTTACTGTTATATTGGTTAGTTTTGACAACTCTTCTATCCATAACATCCCGTGTTTGGTAAAATTATCTGGAGTAACAAGTATCCATTCATCCATTTCAGGGAAATTATCAATTGCATTCAACAACGATTTTTTAAGGCTGGATTTGTTATTTTTTGGGTTTCCTTCAAAAAATTTATATTGAAGTCCAATTTTTTAAAACCTCTTTCCATTAATGCATCTACTCCTTTATAATCTCCAGATGAGTCTGAAAATGATTGAAAATAATAGTGATACATTTGAGAATCTTCAAATAAAAGCTGGTTTAATATTCTAGAAAATTCAAGACCTCCTTCACTCCCACTTTGAATTAATTTGGTTAATGACGGCACATTAGGTATAGACATGGCAATTTCTTTTTAAAATAGAAATTTTACTTTTACAATATTTAATTAATTGTTTTTGTTGGTGAAGAATGATTGAACATTTCTTGTAGTTTCTTTATTTGTGTAGGGTCTTCTATTTCTATTCTCATAGCTAACTTAATTTAAGAATCAGTAATTTTTTTTGAAACAATATTTATAGGAGTTTTGGGAGAAGAATCATCTTTTATATAACCATTAGATGAAGTCCTAAATATTGACGGTAATATTAAGTCCCTATCTGTATCTTTTAATGTCTTTTCTTCCCTTTCAAAAGCTAAATATGTTAATATCATTGTTTCTCTTTCTTTACAATCGGTATATAAATGTAAGTTACTTAAGAAAACTTTTACCATAAGCTTTATTACCCAAACAAATAGACTTAAGCATACTATAAAAAAACCATAAACCCAATATTGTAATGCTCCATTTTTTGTCAAAACATTGTTTACATTGTTTTCAGAATTCAAATCAATATTTATTAAATATTTACCAAAACTAAAAACTGAAATAAATAATGCAATAATAAGAACTAGGGAAATTATTCCAAAAATATAACTACTTTTTATATGTGACTTTGATTTATCTGACCAATAAGTTACAGCATTTTTAACAGCAAGCTTTTTTTCATAAAAATCTTCAGAATCTTTCATTTTATTGGTATGTTCTAAAAGAGTATTATCAAAATTTTCTTTAGAGTTTTTATTCAATTTTTTAAATTCACCTCTCCAATATTCTTTTAATGTCTTACTTTCTTCTTTAATGGTTTCATTCTCTAATTGAAGTTCTTTTAAAGCTTTGATTAAAGAATCTTTTTTAATTGTTAATTCTTCAAAAAATTCATTGTATTGTTCTTTTTCATATTCTAGACTTGATTCTAAACCTTTATCGAAAATATAAGCAGCAAAATGTCCATATTGTTTATCTAAATTATGGTTACTTGTGCCAAAAGTTTTCATTCTAAAATATTCGTACGCACCATAAACTAAAGAACTATTTAATTTTGAAATATTAGCTATCCATTTACCAACTTTACTTTTTGATGATATTAAACCATTAATTTTATAAACTCTTTCAATTAACTCTTTAATCTCTTTTAATAATTGATTTATTGTATAATCAATATGCCTGCTTTGGCGAAACATAGGTTCAAGTTGATTCTTGATTTCATTAACCAGAATACGTACAAAATCAGATTTATTAAGAGCGTTATGAAATTCTATTTCATTTTGAATCCAATTATTAATTTTATCATAATTTCCAAATGAATGTCTAGATCCGACATTAATAGTTAAATTTTCTGGAAAGTCTTCAGTTAAATATTTACTTAAATCAGTCATAACAATATTTTGCTTGTTAATTTAATAAGAGAATGTAAATCTATCATTAAAAAAGAGAAAAAAATAGCACTTAAGAAAAATAGGTATTTATACCTAAAAAAAGAATAGTGTTCTTCTTTAAAATAAAATTTGTTTCTGTACATAAAATTGCTTGTAACATCTGTAATAAGGTTTTAAACATCAAAAAATCCAGAGTTACATAAACTCTGGATTCTATTTTATTTGTTAATTAAATCAATAACTTTTTTTACTTCTGGTTATTCATTTTTAAAGCTCTGCTACCAATTAAGAAAAGTATAGAAACGATTAGTCCTTTTAATATTGAATCTCTTATTCTTTTAGATAATAGTTCTGTATCGTTTCCAAAAAAAATATCTAAAAATAGCTCTCCAAAAAACAGACCTAAACTAAATACTATAAATAATAGAATAAATGTTTTTATTTTGTTCTTCATATAAAAATTATTTTACCAAATTCCCCAATGATCCATTAATACAAAATAAAACTTCCACTCTTTATCAGTACTTATAATATCTATAGATTGTATTAAACCATACAAGGTATAAGAACTAATAGATAATATTAGTAAAAATTCAAAACTTATTATTCTTTTTATTAGTTTCATAATTTTTCTGTCAGTAATATACTAAGTTAAAACTCTAATTATGCTCTAGAAATACATACTATTAAAACAAATTTTTAAATAGGAATATTTAGTTTTGAAAAAATATTATGTCTTTTTTATTTTAGAATCTGTACCTAAATAAGCGCCAATAAATAAGCCTAAATAAGTTAACCAGCGTATATTAAAAACTATAGCTAGAACTAATCCAATAGCTGAAAATAAAATAATATTTTTAATAAGTTTCAGTGTCATTTAAAACAATTTTGAAAACCATTTACCTACTTTTAAAACTGATCCAACTGAACCAACAACTGCTCCAACAAATGCACCTGCAACAATAGTGTTACCATCAACTGGACCATTAGTTCCATTAACAAGAGCATCTTGTACTATTGTTTCTCCAATACCAACAATTGCACCAATTGCATCAGCAGCTACAATATTCCAAAAAAGTACTTTTTGTTCTTTAGTAAATTTTCCATTATGATTTGCACTTTTTTGAAGTTTATCCATATTTATGCTAAACCATTCTAATGAATTTGTAGATATTTCTAGTATAGATAATGTAGTATATTGATTAACTTTAGATAAGTCGTTATGGTTTAATTTATAATTATCTTTAATTACTTTAGAAATTTTCAAAAGCTCCTTATCATCAATTACTCCTTTATAGTTATCCTTATAAGCTTGATATAATTCATCCAGTACTTTTTTATCATCAGAATTAATAACTTTTGATTTATATAAAAAATCTATTTTATCAAAAATGTTACTTTCTTCAATTGAGAATGACTCCCTTTTTGGATAAGTTCTTGCTAAATTTTTAGTTAATAATTCTGAAGTATCTAATAAATCGTAAGCATTTTTAGGTTCAAAATTATTAACCTCTTTTGATAATTCAAAATCAGATACAGCCTTTTCTAAAAATAATTTATTTTCATTAAGCACTTGTTCTTTTAAACCATCAACAGATGTATTAAAATTGAATTTACTTTCATTTTTAAAAATATTATCTAAAGCTTCATTATGAAGTTTTCCAATTAATTCAGGAGTTAGCTTTTGCTTTACATTTAAATCCTCTCCACTATTTTGACAACCTTGAAAAGCTGTTATCATTACTGTTACAATTGCTAATAGCAATACTGTCGTTCTTTTTGTTTTGCTCACGGCATTTTTTAACTTTCTCATAATCATTTTTTTTGAGATTTTGCAATAATGTAAACCTATAGTAAAATAAAACATATTTCAACACCCATTATTAGGGTATTTTACATAACTAGTTTTGGTTGTTCTCTTTTATAATCAAAATAGTAGTATATGTCTATTTTTCAGTTTACTGAATATAATAAGATATAGGGCTACAAGAGAAAGAGGATCTCTTACAAAAAACAAGTGAGGCAATTTTTGTTTTTACGCAATTATTTTATGCAAATATAAGTAAATTCATAGCAACTTTTTTGCATCTATACTGCAAATCTATTATAAGTATTGTATTCTTCGGTGGGTATTTCACACACTTTTGGTGTGTCAAATCCACACTTTTTACATTATTTCGATACAATTACAAGTCTAAAGGCATTACTTTTTCAAATAAATCTTCAATCTTATATTGAAGTGAATCTGGGATAACCTTTTTAAAATAACTCAATACATCTCTAGAGGTTGGATATCTTTTGGTCTTTATTTTTAGCAATCCATTATTGGTATTCCAATCTTTAATAAAACTTTGTAAAGCCAAATTTACCTTCTCCTCTCCTATTAATTTTTGTAAATTATACATCGCTATTGCTCCTTTGTTATAATACACAAAATCTTGTTCTTCTACCAATGATAATGGTGTTTCTTTAATAGCTTTCTTTCTTTTTTGTTGATAGATTTCTTGCTGTAATTCTAAAAATTGTTGCACTTTTTTATCTCCGTATTTTTTCTTTAAAACCATCACTGCTGCATACTGAGATAAGGTTTCTAACACAAAATTGCGTCCTTGTACATTGGCTGCTTCTATTTGCATTCCAAACCATTGATGTGCCACTTCGTGAGCTGTAATATAAAAGGTCATATCTACATCAGTTTTATCATCTATATGCAATACAAAACCTAAAGCTTCAGAAAACGGAATCGCACCAGGAAATGATTGTGCAAATTCTTGGTATCTTGGAAACTCCATAATTCGCAATTGCTCATATTGATAAGGCGCAAAATAAGCACTAAAGTAACTCAGTGATTCTTTCATTCCTTGCATCATTCTATCTAGATTATAGGTATGCTCTTTATGATGATATATTTCTAAATCTACGGGGATTTCTGAAGTATACCACACATCTTTTTTAATCTCATACTCTGCAGATACTATTGAATAGAAATTGATAATCGGATTTATTGTTTTATAATGAAAATAATTACGATTGTTCTTTGTCCATTTCTTTTGCAATTTTCCAGAAACAATGGCTATTTGTTTATTATTTGTTCCAATAATTACGTCAAGATTAATTCCGTCTGAATCGCCACCAGAACGAGCGTTTACTAGTTCATTTTCATTATCAATTCTTGCTTTGTTTAATCTAGGTTGTAACCCGTTTTCTATACGAACATCTGCATCAGAAATCTCATACTTTTTACGATAACCTAATGTTGGTAAAACGGTATTGTCAAAGAATGTTCCGTTGTATACGATTCTTGTATCTGGTCTTCCTTCTTGAAATCCTTTTGGACTAAAAGATTGCGTGAATGTCATTTTAATCGTTTCATTTGCTTTTAAAGGAGTAGCTAGTTTATAGATTGTATAATCAAACTCTGCATGTGTGTTGTTTACTTCTGCTCCACCTTCAAAAACAACGTCTTTAAGAGTGATATGAGAGGCAATTAATTTCTGAATATGTATCTCTTTGATAGGCATATCAGACTTGTTTTTTAAGACATAACTTCCTTTAATATCATAACTTCTGGTAGCAGGATACAATTCTATTTCTAATTGAACATCTGTAATTTTTGGTTGAGGCAAATACTCAAAAGGTTTCAAGGTTTTTTCGTAGCGAACTCTAAAGTCTTTTTGCTGATCACTTGTCCAATAATCATTTAAAACATTAGTGTTGTAAAAAATATAAGCTCCTATGGAGATAAACAAAACCATCAATATACTATTCACATAAATGATTGGTCTTGTAAGCTGACTTTTAATTCCTTTGATACGCTTCCATAAACTAGTTTCTGTTCCTCTCATCAAAATAAATGCACTAAGATTTAAGAGTAAGATTCCGAAGATAATCCAGTATAATTTTGTCCATAAATACGGTTCTAATAAATGTCCATACCCATTCATTTCAGAATAAGTTCCTAAGGTTTTACCTGCAAATTTGTATAAACTATGATTGAATCCAAATGCTTCAGAAACAATATTTAAAATGAAGAAAATCAATGTGGAAATAACGCCTACAAACTTATTCTTACTAATTGCTTGAAAGAAAAAAGCTATAATGGTATATAGTATTAAAAATGGCAGAATCTCTACAAAGAACCCGAAAAAATAGACTCCTAATTCAAATTTATAGTAGCCATTAATCGCTTGATATGCTAAGCCTGTTATAATTAAACTAATCATAATAATAGCATAGATATTGATAAGCGCAATACACTTACTTGCTAAAGTAATACTATTGCTAATGGTAGTAGCATCATTAAGTACAAAAATATTGCTATTTCTTTCTTTCCAAATCAACTCTCCTGAATAGAATAATAAGATGATAATGAAAAAATACATGGACATTTCTTGCAGCTCTGCAATGATAAAATGAGTAGCAGGATAACTATCTACTCCATAGACAGTTCCCAAACTTACAGAATTAATTAAAATGATGATGATTCCACATATAATTATTGCCCAAAACGATGTTTCTTTTAGCAACGAAAGCGTATAAAATTTAATCAACTCATATAATTGAATCCATTGAGATTTGAATCCGTTTTGTATAGTTATTGCTAGTATTTTAATGTCATTCTGGTTTGATTGCTCACTTGATGTATTTTTCGTTTTTAATTGTTTTGTTGTTTTTTTAGCCAATATACTGAATGAGAATTTATAATATCCATATACTAAAATAATTACTCCCAATCCTACCCTAAATAGTTTGCTATGCAGTAGAATACCTTCTAATGAAATTTGCATTACATTTCTATCTAAAACCGTCCAATCTTTAGATAATTGTGTTAATGTTGTTAAAGAAAACGGATCTAATATTCCTTGTAAATACTCATTTGTAATGGCTTTTGTAAGCATAAATACTACAAATAAAAAAATACCTTGTGTATAAACAACTAGTAACTTTTTACTTAACATACCAGTAACAAAAAACACACATGCTCCAAAAAATAATGTAGGCAATACTAAAACACAAAAGGTTTGTACATAGTGCATTGCATTAAATGCTAGCATTTGCTCTTCTTTATGCCATGGCATTTGTGAGCCAATCATCATTCCGAATAACAAACCGCTAAAAACCAACAATAAAATGCTAAAAGAGCCTAAAAACCTACCTAATAAATAGTCACGTTTGCTAATAGGATTGATAAACAATAAAGCTTCCATATCATACTGAAAGTCTCTTAATATTGGAACACCCATAATCATAGAAACGACAATCATAAAAACTCCAGTAATTGCTCCCATTGTTTTTGCAATTACTAGTGGTGCATTCTTTTTCATCAATCCTAATTCTACACCTTGAAAAATAAAGTCTACACCAACAATTGAAAATAACAACAAGAAACAGAAGAATAGATATGTTTCTGGTCTTTTTACTCTATATTTTAGTTCAAATTTGAATATTTCGTACCACATAATCTTAATTTTTAATAGTTGTTAATTTGTGAGAAATACACTTCTTCTAAACCTGCTTCTATTAAAGTAAAACCGTTATTTAATGGCTTATCACTATATACCTGAATAATAGGTTTACCAAGGAATAATTTATCATTGATAACCGTATATTCTTTTTTGTAATTGTCTAATTCTGTTCGTTCAATACTTTTTTGATAGATCTTTCCTTTTAGATTATCTATCAATTCTAATGGCTTTCCTTTTAAAACCACCTTACCTTTATTAATAATAGCCATATTAGTACATAACTCTTTTACATTATCTACAATGTGAGTAGAAAAGATGACAATAGTATGTTCACTAATTTCACTTAATAAATTGTAAAAACGATTTCTTTCTTTTGGGTCTAAACCAGCTGTAGGTTCGTCTACAATCAATAATTTCGGATTATTTAATAAAGCTTGTGCTATTCCGAATCGCTGTTTCATTCCACCAGAAAAACCACCTAAGTTTTGTTTTCTAACTTCATATAAATTTGTTTTATGCAATAAAGATGTTACAATTTCTTTTCGTTCGTTCTTAGAAGTAATTCCTTTTAATACAGCCAAATGATTTAATAAAATCTCAGCAGACATTTTAGGATACACGCCAAATTGCTGAGGCAAATACCCTAATACTTTTCTTACTAAATGTTTATTGTTTTGCACATGTAAATCGTCTAAAAATACAGTTCCTTGATCTGCATCTTGTAAGGTTGCAATGGTTCTCATTAAGGTTGATTTCCCTGCGCCATTTGGTCCTAATAACCCAAACATCCCTTTAGGAATCTCTAGAGACACATCTTGCAATGCTTTTACGCCATTAGGATAGGTTTTGCTTAAGTTGTTAATTGTTAGCTTCATATCATTCGTTTTTTAATTGATGTGGCAAACCTATTAGAGAATCATTATTACCAAAAGAAAGTGGGATGTAATCCTAGATAAAGCAATACATAACTACATCATAAAGTGATAAAGGACGTTTGTATAAGTGTCTTGTACGTTTATATCATCCAAAATGCCGTTTATCAACTTATTTGCTGGCAGCGTATTTATTAAGTAATATTGCTTTATGAATAAAAAGTTTGTACTAAATAAAAGAGTATTTAATAAGCGTAATTTTAGAATTACACTTGCTGTTATTGGGATAATCATAGTATTATTTAATGATACGTTGGGTAAAAATGAAGGCTTTGTAGAGTTCTTATTCTTATACTTCGTTACGCTTTTAGTAACTATTTCGCACTGGTTATTTGTTAGTATCAAATATCTTATCAATCTTAAAAATGAAAAGGCGAAAACAGAAATCATACATTTACAATCACAGGTAAATCCGCACTTTTTTTTCAATATGCTAAATAATTTATACGGATTGGTAGATAAAGACAGTGATAAAGCTAAAAAACTGATTCTAAAATTATCTGATATGATGCGCTATAGCATTTATGAAGGACAAAAAGAACATGTATTATTAAAACAAGAAATAGATTTTATTCACACCTATATTGAATTGCATAAAATGCGCTATCATAAAGAAATTGCAATTCGTATTACAGTAGATGTAGAAAATGAAAACTTAAAAATAATGCCGTTGCTATTTATTATTTTGGTAGAAAATGCTTTTAAACACGGTGTAGAAGTACTAAGAAATAATGCTTTTGTACATATTGAAATTTCATCTAAAAAGAATGATGTAACTTTAAAAATTAAAAATAATTTTGACAAAGAAGAAACTGCTGAAAAAGGAATTGGTTTAAAAAATCTAACACGTAGATTAACATTGGTCTATCCCAAAAAGCATCAATTCTCATATGCAATAAATGATGATGTTTATACAACAATACTAACATTAAATTTATGATAAAATATATAATTATTGACGATGAACATATTGCTCACGATATTATAAAAGGCTATTGTGATGCTTTACCAAATCTTTCATTTGTAGGGCATTGTTATGATGCCATTGAGGCGATGGAATGTTTACGTACTAATAAAGTTGACTTGCTATTTCTAGACTTAAACATGCCTAAACTAAAGGGGTTTGACTTTTTAAAAGCATTACAAAACCCTCCAAATGTTATTGTTACTACAGCTTACCAAGAACATGCTTTAGAAGGTTATGAATTAAATATTGTTGATTATCTATTGAAGCCGTTTAGTTTTGAACGATTTATTAAAGCCATCAATAAAATTGAATCTAAAATTCAAAAAAGTAATCCAGTAGTTTCTACGATTAAAAAAGAAGAACAAAGCATATTTTTAAAGTCTAATAAAAAACTAATACAAGTTAAGTTAGATGATATTTTATTTGTAGAAGCCATAGGAAACTATGTAAATATTGTAGTTAAAAACGATAAAATTCAGGTACGAGAAAAGCTTTCTGATATCTTGCATTTGCTCCCAGAAAATGACTTTTTCCAAACTCACAAGTCATTTTTAATAGCTAAAAAACATATCAATCAAATTGAAGGGAACAGAATTCTTATCAATGATTTTGTAATTCCTATAGGGAAAACCTATAAAATGAATGTGAATAAGTTAGTTCAATAAGACTCCTATTAGACGTTTTTGTTAAAAAACTATTTACAACTATAAAAACCAGCTTTAGAGCTGGTTTTTATAGTTATTTTTATTTTATATACTTTACAATGTTTACCAAATTTTAATCGGTTAATTCATTAAAATATCTCAATATAACCACATAAGTAATTCGAACACCATAAACAGTAATCTGTTTCCTTATACATTCTTTTTTGTTTAGAATTTTGCCTTAAAACTTTTAAACAATAAAAAAATGAAAACTCAAACTATTAAAAATGCTATTAAAAAACTCTTTTTACTAGCAACAATAGTATTTAGCACAATTAATTCTGTCCAATCACAAAACAAAGAAGATGCTATCATTGGTACTTGGGAAATGAATGACGGCTCAGCTAAAATGAAAGTTTTTAAAGCTGGTAATGAATACCAAGCACAACTTTTATGGGGAAAAGACATCGTAAATCCAGATGGTTCTTCTAAAAAAGACCTAAACAACCCTGATAAAAAATTGCAAAGCAGAAATCTTTTAGGAATCATTTACCTGACTGGGTTAATTTATCATGACGGGCAATATGAAAAAGGTAGAATTTATAACAATGCCAATGGGAAAACCTATAAATGTTATGTTTGGATCAAAAAAGGAAAACTTCATTTAAGAGGCTATTTAGGCATGAAAATGCTAGGACAAACTACCCAATGGAAACGTATTGAAAAACATTAAAAAAAATACAATGAATACAACTGTTTTAATTACTGGAGCTTCATCTGGAATCGGAAAAGAAACTACCAAACTATTGTTGCAAAAAGGATATATAGTTTATGCTGCAGCTCGAAGATTAGAAAGAATGAAAGATCTTGAAAGTTTAGGAGCACGTTTGTTAGAAATAGATCTTACCAAAGATGCTAGCATGGTCAACGGAATCCATACAATTATGGTAGAAAGTGGACAATTAGATATACTAATAAACAATGCTGGTTATGGATCTTATGGCGCTTTAGAAGATGTCCCTTTATCAGAAGCTAAATACCAATTTGAAGTCAATCTTTTTGGACTAGCTAGATTGTGTCAATTGGCCATTCCTTATATGCGTAAACAACAATCTGAATGCATTGTAAACATCTCTTCTATTGGTGGCGAAGCTGGAGAACCTCACGGAGCTTGGTATCATGCAACAAAGTTTGCTGTTGAAGGTTTAAGTGACTCTATAAGAATGGAACTAAAGCAATTCGGAATAAAAGTAATCGTAATTCAACCTGGAGCTATAAAAACCGAATGGAATGCTATTGCTAGAGAACATTTACTAAAGGTATCTGGGAATACAGCATATAAAAAACTTGCTCATAAACATGCTAAGTTTTTAAAAGCTGCAGATGAAGGAAAATTTGCATCAGAACCTATCGTTATTGCCAAAACTATAGCAAAAGCTATAGATGCTAAAAACCCAAAAACTAGATATGCTGTTGGTGGCGGTGCAAAATTTGCTAAATTTATGCGTAGCATCTTAACAGATAAAGCTCATGATAATATGATGCTTCGTTTTATCAATAATCAAAAATAATCACTACTATTTCTAATAAAACAATATGCAAACAAATACCATAAACATAAAATCTATTAGTGATTTGCATAGAATATTAGGATGTGCTCCCCCAAAACATCCTAGTATTTCCTTTATTCGATTTTCTGAAATGGAGGTTCCTGACATTACTGATTTTGGAACAATCATTAGCACTCACTTTTATATCATTTCTTTAAAAACTATTGCTGGTAAAATTAAATATGGTAGAAATCACTATGATTTTGAAGAAGGAACAATGATGTTCACAGCTCCAAATCAGGTATTACATCCAGAAAATTTAATAAACGATGTAAAAGATGTAGATGGTTGGGGTTTATTTATTCAGCCAGAGTTATTTCATGGTACACATTTAGGTCAAGAAATAGATAGCTATTCTTACTTTAATTATGAAACCAATGAAGCACTTCATCTTTCTATAGAAGAAAAAGAAAAAATTACTACAACTATTCAGAATATCGTTTCAGAATACAGTCAGAATTTAGACCAGCACAGTAACAGTTTAATTCTTTCTAATTTAGAAGTACTTTTAAATTACTGTAAACGATTTTACGACCGCCAATTTTATACACGTAGCTCAAACAATAAAGGAATAGTTTTAAAAGTTGAAAAGTTATTAAAAGCATATTTTCAATCAGAAAAGCCACATGTTTTAGGACTTCCTACCGTTAAATATTGCGCGGAGCAATTACACCTATCCCCAAATTACTTAAGCGATTTACTCAAAAAAGAAACGGGCAAGAATACCAAAGAACATATAGATTATTACTTATTAGAAAAAGCGAAGAATTTATTATTAAGTAATGAGTTAAATATTAAAGAAATTGCTTACGATCTTGGATTTGAATCTCCGAAATCTTTTAGTAAACTATTTAAAAAGAAATTAGGAGTGACGCCTAGTATATATAAAAATACTAATTAAAAACGAGCGTTAGATGATACACTCGTTTTTTTAATGTGGTCAAAATAATTTGTAAAAACTATTTAGCATCTAATTTTACTAAACTTAATAACTGATATAAACCATAAGCAGGTAATACAAACCTAAAAACATTTAAAACTGCCCATAATTGTATTTTTGCTTTTTGAGCTTCACCAGCCAATATTCCATTATCTATTACAGGAATATTAATCATAACAATAACATAAATTGTTAGTGCAAAAACAATAGCAAACAAAGTCAATGATATTTTTACTGCCTTTTTCTGAATTGAAGTTAATACTGATACTTTTCTCAATAACATTAAATGTGCAATAATTGTAATGATTGTTATTGGAAAATAGAACATACCTGGATCTGCCGTATGCTTAAACTTTCTAAAATGCTCCATATTTTCATCTACATTTCCTATTAACCAATTTGGCACAAATACAACTTGCTCAAATAATTCTCCAAAAGTTAATGCACTTATAGCTAAAATAGCAATGATAAGCCAGTTGTAATCTTTCTTTTTATTTAATTGATGATTCATAATCTCTAATTTTAATACTGATATTTTTCGGTGCAAAGGTAGATGTAGCACACCTTTTTTTTAATATTAAAACACAGGTAAAAACCTTCAAAAACTATGTATTTTTTGATTCATTGTTTTAAATTACACGATACTAAGAAGCTTATTTGTACTTCTTTCGATATGCAGATGGTGTCAATTGCGTATGCTTTTTAAAGAAAAGTCCAAAGTTTGATGTACTAGAATATCCAACTGCATCTGCAATTTCATCAATCGTTTTTGTAGATTGTATGAGTAAAGATGTAGCCTCAAGAATTACATATTCACTTATAATTTGTTTGGCTGTTTTTCCTGTTGATTTTTTTACACATTCTGCTAAATAAATTACACTGATATGAAGCTGACTTGCATAATCTGCTAGAGTTTGTCTTTTATTTGTAGTTGCTTTAATCAAGTTTTCAAACGAAAAGGCAATCTCACTTTGTCTAGAAATAGCATTGTTTTTAATAGTACCATTCAAGAATGATTTTCTGCTCTCAAAAAGTAAAATTGTTACATACGAACGAATAATTTCTAAATTTTCGTCATTAAAATCTTGAAAGAGATGATATAGTTTTTCCATCAAATCAAAATAGATGTCTTTATGCTCATTTAAAAAATACACCGGAGAATGATTTCCATTAAAAAATGGAAATTTTTGCAATAGTTCAAAATCAGAAATTCCCAAGCGTAAAAATTTAGGTGTAAAAACCAACATATACCCCAATCCTAAACTTTCAATACTCTTTACCTCTGTAGAAAGCATTTGTTTGGGAGCCATAAATGTGATACAATTTTCCATTGCAGAAAAAGCTACATTATCTACAACAACATCTACATTATGATTTTTAGAAATTACAATTTGAAAAAAATCACACTTTCTAGTAGTTGTTGTCATCGGAATATCATCCAAATGATCCTTAAATTTTAAAATATGAAAATCTGGATGCTTCTGAAATCTAGAAATCTGCATTTCTTCTAATAAAGACTGAATTGTATTGAGTAACATTATACGTTTTCTTTACAATCAAAAATAACAAAAAACATAGTTATTAATAATTTTAACAGAATAAATATATCAAGAACAAAGGTTAAATAGTATTCAAAACAGAAAGAAATTTATAAAATATATAACACTAAGTATTGATTTTAATCTAGAGTTAATTGTATCTTTAACTTTATATAGCAGCATATAATATACGAATTAGCAATTGTTGCGTTATAAAACATATGGTACTACATTTTACAGAAGCTTTAATTTTTTCGTCTTTAGTTTTGCTATCATTTATTGTTATTAGCAATCCTTTAAAAGTAAATAGAAAAGCCAACTTTTGGTTTGGAATTTCATTATTTCTTTGGGCAACTTTTTGGTTAGATGAAATGTTGTACATTACTGGTGCAAATCCATTACATGGTACAGCTAAACTTGGACTTTCTATTGTTCAGTTTTTTTCACCTTTGATATTTTATATCAGTTTTATCTTTTTTACCAATCCAAATTTTAAGTTTAAAAAGAAAACAGTCCTTTCTTTTGCCATATTGCCTATACTCTACGCTGTATTTTTAATAGTCAATTTCTATACAGAAAGGAATTTTAAAATAATTCTGATCGGTTTGGTCATTTCGCATGCCTTGTTTTATTCTGTAAAATCTTATATCAAAGTAAAACAACATCAAAAACAGATAAAACTCTTTTCATCTAGCATAACAGAAATAGATTTAAAATGGTTAGAGTATATCATCTTAATCATGATATTTATCTCTTTAGTAATCGCTTTTTTTAATATTGTATATTTTGGGACTCCTTTAAATCTTTACATCAACCTAACTATGTTGGCTACTATTTTCTTTATCGCTTACAACTCTTTAAAGCAAAAAGAAATTTTTCCTGTAAATAAAAAACACCGCAAAGAGGTAATTACAATCAATACTCAAGAAGAAAGTGAAAAACCAAGTGCAAAACGAAAGATATTAACCGATGAAGAGTTGGTTGACTATAAAACAAAGCTAAATGAATTAGTAAAACAAAAACAATTGTTCTTAGATCAAGATATCAATTTGGCTTCTTTAGCAGAACAAATGGAATTAACCACACATCAATTGTCATATATTATCAATAATGGTTTTAACCAAAACTTCTTTCAATTTATCAATCATTATAGAATAGAAAAGGCAAAAGTATTATTGTTAGATAAATCTTCTGACAAACTTTCTATTTTAGGTATTGCTTTCGAATCTGGTTTTAGTTCTAAGACTGCTTTTAATACAACATTTAAAAAGTTTACCAACCAAACACCTTCAGAATTCAAAAAACAAGGTTCTAGTTTATAAGTACGCACTTATACCTCTCACAACCCTTTATTATACAAGGGTTTAAAATAGATTCTCTTTTATAAGTACGAACATTTTTAGCAGTCTTTGCTCCTACTTTTACACCATCATTTTTAATTAAATTTCGGTGAAAGAAACAACTCAAAATCCCTATGCTGTAATTACAGGAGCAAGTCAGGGTTTAGGTAAAGCCTTTGCTTTTGCATTGGCAAAAAGACAACAAAATCTAATCTTAATTAGTTTACCAAATCAACATTTAGAAAAATTAGCACAAGAATTACAACGTACTTTTCAAATAGATGTAGCCTTCTTTGAAGCAGATTTCTCTTCTGATACGAATCTAACTAAGCTAACCCAAGAACTAAATGATCGATTTGAAATAAATATCTTAATTAACAATGCAGGTACTGGTGGCACCAAAAAAATTGACGATGTTTCTTTAGCTTACCTCAATACTATTATTCAGGTAAATGTAAAAGCAACAACTGTATTTACCCATCAGTTATTAGCAAATCTAAAAAGGCAATCACAATCTTATATTCTAAATGTATCAAGTATTGCCGCATTTTCTCCTGTTGGATATAAAACGGTATATCCTGCCTCTAAAGCTTTTATCCATTCATTTTCTTTAGGATTGTCAGAAGAATTAAAAGATAGTTCTGTTTCTGTGAGTGTTATCAATCCTGGAGCTATGAAAACAAATCCAGAAATTACTGCTCGCATAGAAAAACAAGGCTTTATAGGAAAACTAACCTTGTTAGAACCAGCAAAAGTAGCCGAATATTCTCTGAAGAAAATGTTTAAAAAACAAACATTGATTCTTATAAATCCAGTTAGCTGGTTACTCTCTATTCTATTACCAACTTGGATTAAAGTGCCAATGATGACCAAAATTGTAAAAAGAGAAGCCTAATATGAAAACAGTATTTATAACAGGAACAAACGGTTTATTGGGGACAAATCTGTGTCACGATTTACTAGATAACGGCTATAAGGTAAAAGGATTGGTTAGAAGTACAACAAAATACAAAGGAAAAAAACATACTAATTTAGAATTGATAGAAGGACACTTATTTGAAGACTTAACAGCCTATTTGTACGATGTAGATATCGTAATTCATATTGCAGCGACTACTGCACAAAATCTATTGCGCTATGAAGATTATTGGATTGTAAATTACAATGCGACTATTCAATTATTCAATGCAGCTGTAAAATGCAATGTAAAGCAATTTATTTTTGTTAGCACAGCCAATACTTTAGGCTATGGGAGCTTAGAAAGTTTAGGCTCAGAGAGGATAAAAATCAGGCCTCCATTTCATAAGTCTTATTATGCAAAAAGTAAATTAGAAGCAGAAACCTATTTACTACAAAACCAACATAAATTACAAACCGTAATTGTCAATCCAACATTTATGTTAGGTGCTTATGATACCAAACCAAGCTCTGGTAAGATGCTATTATTTGGATGGAAAAAGAAGGTCATTTTTTATCCTCCTGGCGGTAAAAATTTTGTACATGTAAAAGATGTTTCTCTAGGAATACTAAATGCTATTGATAAAGGAAAATCTGGAGAACGTTATTTGTTAGCACATCAAAATTTAAGTTATAAATCGTTCTTTTTAAAACTCAACACTATTGCGAAACAGCAACCAATCATGTTTCGAATTCCAAAAACTGTATTGTTATTATTAGGTAGCTGTGGAAGTCTCTTACAAAACTTAGGTATTAAGACAAGTCTAAATCTTACCAATGCAAAAATTTTATGTATCCATAATTATTTCTCTAATCAAAAATCTATTGAAGATTTACAAGTCAATTACCAACCTGTAGAGAATGCTATCAAAGATGGCTTACACTATTTCTCAACTCAAAAACAACAAAGTAATGCGTAGAGTAATCTTTCTTCTTTTTCTTTTTTCTTTTGTTAATTGTATAGCACAAAAGAATGATTTAGCACAAATTAGTAGTTTTAAAGAATTTGTTTTGCAATCAAAAAAAGGCAAATGGGAACAAGTAAAAGAAAAGAATAATGTAACAATTAGTTACAGAAGTTTAGTGCTATTCGATTCTATAGACACCCGAGAAATGTCTATTCAGTTCGAAATTCCTACTACTACAATTGACAGTATAATTCAGCATATAAAAAAGCCAATCAAAGTATTACATTGGAACAAAAGCTTACGTAAAAACAGCTTGTTAAAAGACAGTCAAAATGAATGGATTTCTTATTCGTTATACAAGATTCCGTTTCCTTTTACTCAACAAGATTTAGTAGCTATTAGCAAAATTGAAAAAGAGCAAGATACTGTAATCATTAGTTCTAAAGCCTTACCCAATTATATCAACACAAAGAAAGGAATTTCTAGAGTAGCTTCTAATTTTTCGCAATGGCAATTAGTTGCAGATAAAGGGAAAATAAAAATCAGTTATTCTGCCATTTCTGTTGCCAATTCAAACATACCACGTTTTATAAAAGATCCGATTATACAACGTAAACTACTACGTTCTTTTACCAAATTTAAAGCCCTTTTTTAAGTCATGAAAAACCCTATTCAATTATTTAAAAGTGTTTTTAAAATAGAAGATTCTCCTACTGTAATTGCCAAAGGTTTTGCTTTGGGTTCTTTTATTGGTATGATTCCCATTCCAGGTTTTCAAATATTTGTTGCTTATTTTACAGCTAAACTAATGAAAGTAAATAAAAAAGCTGCCTGTGTAGCAGTCTTCAATACCAACCTTTTTACAGGTGTATTCATTTTTGGTTTCAACTATTGGTTAGGGAAAAAATTATTGGGATTATCTACTACATTTAGCATGCCTACAACCATAGATATTAGCTTTATTTTTTCTATTCTAAATGCTGGTAGTGAAGTTTTTCTAGCCTTAGTTGTTGGAGGTTGTATTACGGGAATTATTTTTGCAATTGGCGCTTATCATATTGTTAAAAAAATCATTATCCACAAGCAATCAAAATAAAGGTTAGTCGATACTTTTCTTTGGTTAGTCTATTGTTTTTCAATGATGAAAAATAAAATATGTAATTTGTAGTTCTTCTAACACCTGAGAACTCATTATATGCATAAAAAAAGAAGGCTTCTTTTAATACATGTCTTAATTTGGCTAACCATTGTTTCTAGTGTAATAACACATACGTTTTATGATGATGATGATTCTCCATTGCTATTTTTTATTCGTTTAAGCATTGGTATCCTTATTTTTTATTTTAATTATGCGATACTTGTTCCTAAAATTCTTTTCAAAAAAAAAGTTTTACCCTATGTATTTTCTGTTTTTGGAGCTATTCTAATCTGTTCTTCAATTATTGCTTATATAGAGTATTTAGACTATTTCCTTCCTTATTTAGATGTTGAAGATGATGGTCCTGGTCCAATGGGTGGTTCTTTTGTTGTGTATACTTTATTTGTTGTTTTAGGGGCTGTAATTAGAATGTATGGAGAATGGAATAAAAACGAATTGGACAAACGAGAAATTGAAAATCAGAAAAACATATCTGAACTTAAAGCTTTAAAAAACCAAATCAATCCTCATTTTTTATTCAATTCATTAAATAGTATTTGCTCATTAGCAATTAAAAAATCAGATCAAACACCAGAAGCAATAATTATGCTTTCAGGTTTAATGAGATACATGCTCTATGATATTAAAGGAAAATATGTACCATTAAGTAAAGAAATTGATTATATCCAAAACTATGTAAACCTACAAAAATTGCGTTTAGGCAATAAAGAGCGTGTGAGTTTAAGAGTTATAGGAAATATAAATTCTCAAAAAATAGCGCCTTTAATTTTAATCTCTTTTATAGAAAATGCCTTTAAATATGGTGTAGATATTATTGAGGAAACCAGTATTTTTATTACCATAGATATTGAAGATACTGAAATTACTTTTAGTTGCGTTAATAAGATTAATAACAAAGGAAAAAACAACGATGGCTTTGGAATTGGTATTGAGAATACTCAAAAGCGTTTGGCACTCTTATATCCAGACAAACATCAATTGACCATTCAAAAAAAGAATCAAATGTTTATTGTAAACTTATATCTAAAACTCAATTCTTAAACTTATGAAATGTATTATTGTTGATGATGAACCTTTAGCTGTAGATTTAATCAAAGCGTATACTGAAAGAATTGATGAATTGAATGTAGTGGCTACTACTAACAAAGCCACAGATGTAATTCAACTTTTAAAAGAACACTCAATAGATTTGGTTTTTTTAGACATAGAAATGCCAGAGATTACAGGTTTAGAACTCGTAAAACATTTACCAACATTTCCACAATTTATAATTACAACAGCATATCCTCAATATGCTTTAGATGGTTTTGATTTAAATGCTACCGATTATTTATTAAAACCTATCCCCTTTCCTCGATTTTTAAAAGCCGTAGAAAAAGCTCGTGAATTGTACGAGTTAAAGCAAAAAGAAGGAATACAAACTCCTATTCAAAATGATTTTATTTTTGTCAAATCAGAATATGACAATGTCAAAATAAAAACTCAAGATATCATCTATATTGAAGGCTTAAAAGATTATATCAAATTTCGTATTAAAGAGCATCAAAAATCATTATTGACACTGATGAGTTTTAAAGTGATATTAGAAAAATTACCTACAGATAAATTCATCAGAATCCATAGGTCATATATTGTCAATATCGACTATATAAGTTCAGTACAAAAGAGTAAACTTGTAGTAGCTCAAAAACAATTACCTATTGGAGAAACCTATAAAAATAAGGTCTTAGAGCGACTTGGTTTGAACTAATTCTTAAAATATATTAAAACCTCCGATTAGTCGATACATTTTTAAGGTTGATATAATATTTTTTCTCTCACAAAACACTTACAGTACTTTTATTCCAACAAAACTATAATACATCTATTAATTGTAGTTTGATTGATTGATAATGAAGGCAAGCTCCCTTTGCCTTCATTTTTTTAAATAACAAAATAAACAAGTTTAACACCTAGAAAACAGTCATATATGAAACAATAACTACACTCAATATCTTAAAATTAAAATTATGATAAACAAAGTGTTCAGTGTAAACATTTCAACAAAAGAGATTTTATTATCCCTATGTCTCTTCAGTTTAACTTTTATAAGTTTTGCGCAAAAAAAAATAGCTATTAGTGGAGTTGTAACAGATGCTTCCAATGGAGAAACATTATTAGGTGCTTCTGTCTACTTAAAAGGCACAACCTATGGAAGTACAACCAATGAATATGGGTTCTTTTCCATTTCTGCTCCTAAAGGTGATTATACAATTGTGGTTACTTATTTAGGTTATAAATTGGTTCAAAAACCCATCAAGCTTCTTAGCAATCAAAAAATAAACATCGAATTAGTAGAAGATGCAAATACCTTAGATGAGGTAGTTATTGACGCAGGAGAATCTAAAAAAGTAAACCTTAGAACTCCGCAAATGAGTGTTTCTAAACTATCTACTAAAACCATAAAACAGATTCCGGCGGTAATGGGAGAAGTAGATATTATTAAATCTATTCAGTTATTACCCGGAGTTACCAATGCTGGAGAAGGAGCATCTGGCTTTAATGTTCGTGGTGGTGCAGAAGATCAAAACCTAATTTTATTGGATGAAGCTGTGATCTATAACTCCTCTCACCTATTTGGTTTTTTCTCTGTTTTTAATAATGATGCCATTAAAGATGTAAAATTGTATAAAGGTGGAATCCCAGCTCAATTTGGTGGTAGAGCTTCTTCAGTGCTCGACATTAGACAAAAAGACGGGAATAGTAAACAATTTGGAGTAACAGGTGGAATTGGGGTCATTTCTAGTAGATTGACCTTAGAAGGCCCTACAGTAAAAGATAGAGGCTCATTTTTATTGGCTGGGCGTTCTTCTTATGCACACTTATTTTTAAAATTGGCCAATAATAGTAATAGTGCTAGTTTTTATGATTTAAACTTAAAAACCAACTATCAAATTAATGAAAACAATCGACTTTTCTTATCTGGTTATTTAGGAAACGATAACTTTGATTTAGCTGGTTCTTTTACCAATTCGTATGGAAACATCTCTGCGAACTTACGATGGAATCACATTTTTAACGATAAACTATTTTCTAATCTTTCACTTATTTATGGAAGGTATAATTATAAAATGCAGCTCTCTTTACAAGGATTGGATTGGAAATCTGATATTAACAACTACAACCTTAAATACGATGTAGGCTATTTTGTAAACGATAAACTTAGATTCAACTTTGGTACCAATGCAATTTATTATGATTTCAATCCTGGAGCTATAGAACCTTTAAATGAAAGTTCTGGAATCAATAGCAGAAAATTAGACGACAAGTTTGCTCTAGAACTAGGTGTTTATGCTAGCTTAGAACATAAAATAAGTGATAAACTATCTGCAATGTATGGACTAAGATATAGCAACTTTAATCGCTTAGGAAAACAAAATATAAACTTATATCAAAATGATTTGCCTGTTGTTTATAATCAACAACTCGGAATCTATGAACGTGCAACCGCAACTAGTCAACAATCGTATACAGCTAGTCAATCTATTGCAAACTTTGGAAATTTTGAACCTCGTTTGGCTTTATCTTACCAAATCAATGAAAAGTCTTCTTTTAAAACTAGTTACAATAGAATGGCTCAATATTTACATTTAATTTCTAATACAACTTCTGCTACACCTTTAGATGTTTGGGCGCCAAGTGGTAAATATTTAAAGCCTCAATTGGCAGATCAATATGCCGTTGGATACTTTAGAAATTTTAGCAACGATATGTATTCTATAGAAACAGAAGCATATTACAAAACAGTTAAAAATCGTGTAGATTATATTGATGGAGCTGAATTGATTGCTCAAAACACTATAGAAACAGAAGTGTTAAATGGGGAATCTCGTGCTTACGGATTGGAATTTTTATTACGTAAAAACAAAGGAAACTTTACTGGTTGGCTCGCTTATACTTGGTCTAAAGCAGAACAAAGAACTCCTGGAAATGCTTCTGGCGGAAAAGGAATTAATAACGGAAATTGGTATAGAACTTCTTATGACAGAACACATGATTTTTCATTTACAGGTAGTTATAAACTCAATGAAAAATGGAGATTTGGTGGAAACTTTGCCTTTCAAACCGGTAGACCAGTTACGTATCCAAATGGGCAATTTCAATACAACGGTCTTTCTGTACCAACCTATTCTGAAAGAAATGCTAGCCGATTACCAGCTTATCATAGGTTAGATTTATCGGCAACACTAACTCCACGAAAAAACAAAGGAAGAAAATGGCAAGGAGAATGGGTATTTAGTATTTACAACGTATACAACAGAAGCAATGCTGCATCTATTTCATTTGGTCAAAATGTAGATACAGGAGCTAATGAAGCTACACGTACTTCTATTTACGGAATTATTCCTTCTGTGAGTTATAACTTTAAATTTTAAACCTATGAAAAAGCTACATAACGATATAACATCTAATCAACTCTCAACAAAAAATCATAAAAATGATATTACTTGGGAATCAAATTATAAACAAATGAAATCTGTATATACAACATATTATAGTATAAGTTTAGTACTTATTCTAATCCTAGCATCATGCACTAAAGTTATTGATGTTAGTGTTCCTAATGGAGGTGAGCGCTTAGTTATTGAAGCTTCAATAGTTTGGGAAAAAGGAACATCTGGAAAATCACAAACAATAAAACTCTCTAAATCAACAGAATATTTTGCAAGCGATAGAGATATTGCCGCTACAGGAGCTATAGTTAAAGTAACTAATACAACTTCTAACGATGTATTTAATTTTATAGATCAAGGTGATGGAACCTATACAACTAACAATTTCATTCCTATACTAAATAATCAATATGAGCTAGAAATTCAATACAATGGAAATACTTACAATGCAACAGAAACTTTCACATCTGTAGCAGAAGTAACTCGTGTTGAACAAAAAAAGATTACTGGTTTTGATGGAGATCAAATAAGTGTATTGGCATATTTTAAAGATCCTGGAAGCATTAAGAATTATTATTTGGCCGCATTCACTACTAGTAGTCAACCTTTAATTAACTTAGAAACTACAAATGATGAATTTTATGATGGAAATGAAAACTTTATAGAATATGACGGTGAAACATTAAAGATTGGAGACACCGTATTAATTAGCCTACATGGCGTTTCTGAAAATTATTACAATTATATGGAAATCTTAACAGCTCAACTAGGAGATGGCGGTCCGTTTCAAACTGTTCCGGCACGTTTAAAAGGCAACTGTATCAATAAAAATAATCTTAACGAAGAAGTTTTAGGCTTTTTTAGATTGAGTGAAGAAAGTAAAATCAGCTATACTGTAAATTAAAGTGATCATATTAAGTAAATACAACTATTAAAAATAGCTGATAAGCCATCTAAGATATTTTATCTAGATGGCTTTACTACTTCTAAAAAGATATTTTTATTTTTTTTTAGTTAGCTCATCAAACAAGAAATTATATCTATAAATATATTCAGTTATAACTTCACTATATCTATTTGCTCCACCATGCCCTGCTTTATTTTGTACCCATAATAAAATTGGATTTTTCTGATTTTTTCCATTTTGTAACTTACCGGCAAACTTATATGATTGATAAGGAGGCACTCTAGAATCATCAGTACCTGTAACTATTAAAGTTGAAGGATAATTAACCTCAGGATTAACATTATGAAAAGGTGAATAAGATAACATGTTTAAAAACTCATCTTTCTTTTTTACTGTGCCAAATTCAGAAATATTTACAAAGTATTCACCTGCTTCTGTGTTTTCCATTTTTAATATATCAAAAACTCCTACATCAAATACCGCTGCTCCAAAATAATTTGGTTTTTCTATCATAGCACCTGCAGTAATAAGTCCACCGTGTGATCCCCCAGTAATTCCTATTTTTTTTGGAGAAGAATACCCTTCATTTATAAGGAACTCTGCAGCTTTAGTAAAATCTAAAATTCCGTTTTTCTTTTTTAAATTTTTACCATCATGCCACCATTTATATCCAAATTCTCCTCCACCTCTAACATGAACATAAGCAAAGGCACCACCTCTTTCAATAAAATACACTAAACCAGGATTAAAACTCGGTTTAGCTATTGTTCCATATCCACCATAAGTTTTCAGTAAAAAAGGAGTAGTTCCATCTTTTTTCAATGAATCTTTATAAACAATAAACATTGGTATTTTTTTGCCATCATGAGAAATTGCATTTTTTCTTATGAATTTATACTTGCTTGCATCAAAACCTACTTCTTTTTGTCCTAAATATTTAAAAGTAAAATTTTCATAATCTAATTCACATGTAACAGGAGGTACTGTATAAGAAGATAATCGAAAGAATACTTTTTTCAATTCTTTATTATAATACAAACTACTAACACTCATTCCCTCTGGAGTCATTACCTCTCCTAAAACTTTTCCTTCAAAATTTGAAACTGAGATGATTGATGCTTTCTTTGTTTGATAAGATGAAATAATTCTATCTTTGATAAATGTAAACCCTGTAAAAACTGCATCTCTGTATGACGGAGTTAACATTGCCCATTTTTTTGGTTCTTTAATTGGGAATTTAATGATGTAATTTTTGTTTTTGATTTTTGTCTTCACAAAAACAGTATCAGACTTAAACCGAACAATCCTCATATCGTATTTAATATTATCAAAAAGTGTCTTAAATGTTTTTGTTTCACTTTTCGGTTTTAGATAATAATAACTATACCTATTTTTAAAATCATTTTGCTTTTTTATAATGTATAAGCTCTGATCTGAAGTTCCATAAATTTGAAAAGATTCTTCCCCTGAATCTGTTTTTAATATAAGTTTATCTTCCGATTGTGGAGTATTTAACTTATGATACATTATTTCAGGGTATTTTCTTGATATTTTTTTAGGGTTGTATTTGTTTTTTACATAGAAAAAACCTTGCCCATACCAATTAATTTGAGGGTTTAAAACTTCTTTTAAAACTTCTTTAAAGTAAATACGTTTTTTTATTCCAACAATTTTAATTTCTTCCCAATCTTTACCGTTTCTATTATATTGATAAGCTAAAAAACGATCTCCCATAGAAGGTGTTATAGCAGTAAAGTTTATCTGATCTTTTGTAGAAATTGTTTCTGAATTTATCAGTTCTTCAAAACTTCCTTTATTCCCTTTTTTATAATAAATATTTGCTGTAGAATTTCTACCGGGATACATTATAGAATACTGGTAATTTTTATTCTTTTTAGATTTATATTTTACTTCATAATCCATTTTAGACCAAAAGAACTTCTCCATATTACGTCTAGAATTGTTTCTTATAGCTAATTTCTTTAAGTATTTTAAAGAAACTTTATTTTGTTTTTTTACCCAATCTTTAACAGCAAGACTATCTGTATTTTCCAACCATTGATAATAATCTTTAACCTTAGTGTCATGATACGTATCAACAGTCAAATTTTTATTTGTTTCAGGATATTTTAATTTTTGTCCGTAAGTAAAAAATGTAGAAATGCCTATAAAGGCCATTAGAATATTTTTTTTCATATTTATTTTTTGAACTACAAATTTAAAGTAAATCATCTTTTTAAATAAAAGAATAACTAGATTTTTACAGTTTATTTTTCAAAGTATTACAAACTTCTAAATAGCTTATTTTATGATCTTTCTACCTAATAACTCTGAAGTTTTATCCTGAAAAAGAGTATACATCATACTCATAATAAAAACACCTAAAAGTGCCCCAGCAATAGTATCGATTAGGAAATGTTTAGACAAATAAACTCTACTATAAGCCATCATAATAGCAATTACAACAGCAACATACTTTATCCATTTTTGTTTAGATAATAAACATACAAATAGCATTAATAAAAAAGCTTCTGCTGTATGACCTGATGGAAAAGTAAACGGAATTTGACTTGTTACTCCTTCTATTAAATGTAAATCAATTCCTTTTTGTTCAAAGTAATAGGTTGGTCTATGCACATGAATATAAAATGTTTTTTTAACAAATGTTAAGATGATAAAATTGAGTAAATAAGAAGTCAGCAAAATAAATAGTGCTTTATACTTTTCTTTCTTTATAACAATGTATAAGATAGTGACAATAAAAACTAGTGGACCATATTTAGAGAAATACTTAAAAAACACATCTAAAAACGATGTATGATTTTGGTTTATAAGCAAGTGTAATTCATCTCTTCCATAATATTGAATAAATGCCAACCCAATAAAACAATATAAAAATAGTCCAATAAAGAACACATAATTCTTCTTTATAAGGTCTTGATGGTACTCCAATGTAAAGTCGTTTTTAGTTGAATGCTTAAATGTACAATAAAAAAAGCTTCTGAAAAATCAGAAGCTTTTTGAATTTAGTTTTTTAATAACTTATATCCTTGGTGAATTCCTTTTTCTATTGCTGGAACACCACGTTGCATCCATGTTGGTTTTGGAGCATCTTTTAAATAATAATCAAAAAATTGAGCCATTCTAATATTAAAATCTTTTCTGTTTTGCATTTTTAATGGCCAATGTGGTTCTTTATTATAGTTTAAGAACCAAGAAGTTTTTCCTAAACGTCTTAACGCTGTAAAAAATTCTATTCCTTGATACCATGGTACATGTCCATCTTCATCATTATGCATAATTAAAATTGGCGTATTGATCTTATCAATATTAAAAATTGGTGAGTTTTCTATGTATCTCATTGGATATTGCCAAGGTGTACCTCCTATCCTACTTTGCGTATGCTCGTATTGGAACTGTCTACTCAAACCTGTCCACCATCTGATTCCACCATAGGCACTAATCATATTTACTACTGGTGCACCAGATTCTATGGCAGCAAAAATATCTGTTTTAGTAGCTAAATGTGCTACTTGATATCCTCCCCAACTATGTCCTTGAGCACCAATTTTCTTTTTATTAATAAATCCTTTTTCTATTAAAGAAGTCACTCCAGGTATCACAGCATTATAAGCACTTTCTCCAGGATATCCTTCTCTATATACCACATCAGGATTAAAGATTACATAGCCTCTACTTGTATAAAAACTATAATTAATACTAGATCTTCCTGGCGATGGTGCTCTATGTCTATGCAATCCATTAGAGCTACGCTCATAGAAATTAACTAGCATTGGGTATTTCTTATTCGGATCAAAATTTTCTGGTTTAACTAATAATCCTGTCAACTCTTTTCCTTCTAAAGAAGTGAATTTGTACAATTCAATAGTTCCCCAATTATATTCATTTTGCTGAGGATTAGCATTGCTAACAACTGTTTGCTTTTTAAATGATAAATCAGAAATTCTTAAATTAGGAAAATCGATAAAAGATTGTCTAGTAAACAATACAGTATTCTTATCTTTTGCTTTTACAGGTCTCGAATAAGAATATGGTCCATCTACCAATTGTTTTCCTCTTCTTCTTTTGGCATTGTACTCATAATAACCACTGTTTTTTGTAGTTTCATTAAACGTAGTGAACAACCACTTTTTAGAAGTATCTATAGTTCTTTCTTCATTATCTAATCTTACATAACGATACACAGTATTGCTTTCCCTACCTTTAGTTAAACGAGTATGTGCTCCTGTTTTTGGATTGAATTGATACACATCAAAACGATCATAAATTAAAATAGCAGCATCATTTTTTGTCCATCCAGCTAAACCATAAGACCATGGATGACTTGGCGTATCATGCAATTCATTGTAAAATACTTTTCCTTTTGTTAGGTTAATTCTGGTATCGTTTGCAATATCATAAGTAAACCAAGTGCTATCTACAGCGCTATAACCATAAGCATATTTACCATTTGGGCTCAAACGAGCTCTACCATCTACCTTAGACATAATCTTTTTAAATGCTCCTGTAGTAGAATTTACGATTCCGTAATCGCTAGCTCTAATTGCTGTCCATTGACTTTCTAACTGATAAGGAACAGGATTAGAAACCAATACATTTTCTGCATTTCCTTCATTTCCTATTACCGCATTTGGATATGCTGTAGTTGCTAATTGTGTAACTTTGTTAGATTGTAAATTTACTACAGCTGTATATGATTTTCTTTTATCATTATTTACTTGTAGTTCTTGAACAGTATATAATCTTGGAGAATCATAAGCCCAAACTTCTACATTTACAATTTCTTCTTTAATTAATGTGGTATCTTTTACAATTGGCGGAGTTGCCAATCCGAAGTACATCTTAGAATTGTCTTTAGAAAAAGATATTCTTCCATTAGAAGAAACTAAGTATCCTTTTGGAGCCGTATTTGCATCTACAATTTTTGTTGCTGCTGTACTTCCTTTTTTCCAAGAGAATAATTGGTACGGTCTAATTAAGGCTTTCGTAGTATCTGTATCAACTACAAAACCTAATCGAGTTCCTTGATCATTTAAAGCTACTCTATAATACTTAGATTTATTTGTTGCTTTAAAAACAGTTGAAGTTTTGTTACTTTCTATATCAAGTACATATATTCCTCCTTTTTTTTCTCCAACTTTTCCGGTAGAGATATAAGTTAATACCTTACCTTCTTTAGCAAAAGAATAACTTTTTACATATTTAATTGTATCTTCTTTTTGTGTTGCTAAATTTCTAAGTACTAAATGGTAACCATTTTTACTACTTACTTTTTTTGTCTTTTTCTTTTTCCCTTTTTTCTTCTTTGCTTCGTCTTTTTTATCACTTTTTTTAGCTTTTGGTTTTGCTTTTTTAATATCGTGCAATAAATAAGCTACATATCCAGACCATTTTTGTGGTATTTTATACGATTTTACATTTGCAATTTTTGTTAATGCTTTCGAATTCAGATCAAAAATAGCTAAGGTGTCTTTTGGCATTTTATGCTTTTTAACCTTTCTACGTTTCATTTCTACAATACTATCTTTCCATGCTTTAATTGTAAAAATGGCATATTTAGAGTCAAAACTAAAACGACTACCTGCTACTCTATCATAGTTTAATAGTGTTTTTGCTTTGGTAGTTTTTATTTTTAAAAAACGATCTTTTTCTCCTCTTTCTAAAGAGTACATTACATACTTTCCGTTATTAGACAATGAAGAATTTTTAATGGTGTTCCAAATCTCAAAATCTGGATGATCTAACACCTTTTTTTGGGCATTTACGCTATAAATAACAAGAAATAGCAAGCCAAACAATATAGGTCTCATTTAGTGCGTGTTTTTATGAAGTCATAAATGTAATAAAGTTCTACGAGCTTAAAAATGATTTAACTAAAATCGTCCAAATTAATTTAGACAAGATTCACTTTTTCAATCAAAAAGACCTACAAAAATTGTAGGTCTTTTAAATTTTATTCTTTTTTCTTCTTTGCTAAATATTCGAGAACTTCTCGTTTTGCTTTTACTTGTTCTATCTCTGTTGGAGTTCTTCCTTTTGTTTTTCCTAAGAAATCATTAAAAACATGACTTAAATAAAGAGGAGAATTTGCCCCATTTCCACTACTATTATGACAAGTAAAACAGTTTACCAGATTTGTAACAGCAATTTCTTCAATAGTACTTTCAAAAGTTTGTGTAAATGTTTCCATTGTTACATTGGCAGCATTTAAAGAACCTCTAGCAAAAGAGTTTTTAGTCGCAGAATCAATATTACCGGCTAAACTATCTATTATTCTTATTTGTTGTGCTGGAGTTTTCTTATCAGTATCTATCCAAATAGAACCATTATAAAAGTAATTCGCCCAAACACTTTTCTCTTTATACAATTCTTCTCTTACACATGTATTTATCGAATCTATATTTTTAAAGTTTAAAGGTTCTTCTTGGCTGGTATTTTGATACAAACCATCTGAATTTCTTGGTACTCCATATGTAAACAAATCAAAAACTCTAAATAATGAATCTGCTTTATTATTCTCAAAAGTAATACCTCCAAGACCTGTAGTTTTTCCTTTTCTAAAAAGCAACTTCTCTGTTGTAGCTTGTGCATTATTATTAGGCCAATCGTAATTTGGAGCAATATCATCATGTTCAAAAGTTGCCCAAATAAATTCAGGATGATTTTCTACGATACCAACTACATGCATCCCTAACATGGCTACATCTTCTATGTTCCCATTAAGTACTCCTTTAGTTACATAATAATTCTTTAGTTTTTCTTTATTGATGGCTTTGGCATTTACCCAAGATACTTTTAACTCGAAAGACCCCACAGGAAAAGCTACTTTAGAAACATCAAAACCTTTCATTTGTTTAATAATACTATCCTTAAAACTTAATGCCGCATTAAACATGGTTGTATTCATATGAATTGAATAGTGTACAGTATATGATTTTTTATTTTGTTCACTAACATATGTTGGGTTCGTTCTTAAAACTCCATGAGCAAAACCAGCTTGTATTGTATCAGTTAAATAAACTCTTGTTCCTTTTAATAATTGATCTGGTATTGGTGTCATGTACTTGTCTATTTGCAATACAGAAGAATTTCTTTGTAAAAAAAGTGGTGTTTGGTTTGTTTCAGATGCTGGTTTTGTTAACCATAAAAATTTATGCCATGACCATCTATGAAAAAAAGAGTTTTTAGAAATTGGTAAGGAGAATACACTTGAGTCTCCTTCTTCTATTGGCGCTGGTGTGTCTTGATGTGGAAACCATTGAGAAATGTCTTTACAAATCTCATCATTTCCTGAAGAATAACTTGCCGTTTCTTTTTTATTATCTACACAACTAATGCTAATAATAAAAACAAGTAAAGCTAAAAAAAATCTTTTTGAGTAACTTTTAATTAGGATTTTCATTTTATATAAAGTTTGGTTAGCTCCAAATATAAAACTAGCAATACTTTACAAAAAGAGTATAAACACCTAATTAACAACTCATTTACTATCTTCTAAATCCGTAAATTAATTGTTTAAAAAAGTTTTTAGGAAACTGTTCTTCATCTGGAAACCCTAATTCTATAGTTCCTTCATCTTCGGGTATATAGTTGGTTTTAAATATATAGTCCCAAATGCTTAAACTGATTCCGAAATTAATACCATTTGGTCTATCTGAAGGTAATTCTTTTACATGATGGTACAAATGCATAATAGGATTGTTTAAAATGTATTTAAAAATACCCCAAGACAACTTTATATTTGCATGATTTAAGTGTCCAATTGTAATGGTAATAAAATGAACAATATAAGCCTGTTCTGGCTCAAAACCACCAATGAGCATAACGCCAATTGTTTTTAAAGGTTTGTATAAAATATTTTCCATCCAATGGTAACGTAAATGAGCCGCAAAGCCCATTTCTTTCACTGAATGATGTACTTTATGAAAACGCCATAAAAACTCAAACTTGTGCAATAAAACATGGGTAAACCATTGCACAAAATCTAAAATAACAAAGAATGTCAACAACTGACCCCACATTGGTAATCCAGAAACATCTAACAATGATAAACTACTTTGGGAGATACCTACTTGATTAAAAAGTAAAGCTAAAACACTATAAAAACCGCTAATAACAATAGAAAAGACAAAGAAATTAAAGAACATATAAAAACCATCTAACCAAAAGTCTTTTCTAATAATTGATTGATTTTTACGCCAAGGGAATACAATTTCTAACCCCCAAACGACAAGAGAAATTACAATCAATCCCCAAAAATAATTGGTATACCAAGGAACATCAAATACAATTGATTTCCATGTCCAATCTACAGTTCCTAAAAAAGCATCTTTAAATGCAGAAAAGTATGTTTCCATAATATAAATAAGACATTAAAGATATTAAACTAAACTGTAATTTCTTAAGAAACTTTCTTATTCTTACTAGCATTTATAAAATACACTCCAAGCAACAATATAAATGCTGCAATAATAGATTGCAAGGTGATTTTTTCATCCAAAACATACCAACCCAAAAGCATGGCAATTACTGGATTTACATAAGAAGAAGTGGCTACTTTTTCTGGAGAAACTTTTTGTAATAAAAAATTAAACGCTGTAAATGCTACAATACTTCCTAAGATGATAAGAACCAACATCGAATACAAGGTAGTTGTTTCCCAAATCAAAGGCGATTTCCATGTTTCTCCAACAGCCAAACTAAAAACCATTAGAAGAACACCTCCTGTAAGCATTTGATATCCAGAATTTACAAAATAACTTTTGTGTAAATCTGCTCTAGAAACAAAAACACTCGCAAAAGCCCAACTCACAATACAAGAAGCGATCATTAATACTCCTATTAGACTTCCTTCACCTGTTGTTATTACATTCTGACTAACCAATAAATAGATTCCAATAATACCTAACAATACTCCAAACAAAGCCATTCTTTGTATTTTTTGTTTGTAGAGTATTCTCATTAAAATCAGAACTACTAATGGCAACGAAGAAGCTTCTAATGCTGCAAAACCACTATCAACATATTTTAATGCCCAAACAAAAACTCCATTCCCATAAACTAAAAATAAAAAACCAGCCAATGTATTATTGAATAATTGTTTCTTAGTTAATCGTAATGGTAACTGTAATAGTTTCGCTATTAAAAAAATAATGATTCCAGCAATAATAAACCGAACAGAAGACAAGAATAAAGGCGGAATATCTGCTACAGCTATTTTATTTAATAAATATGTAGAGCCCCAAATAACATATATAGCAAAAAATGCCAAAAGTATTAAAAGGGTATCTCTAGTAAATTTCATATAGCAAATATATTATTCTGGCGGTCTTCCGTGAATTTCTTCAAACATTTCATCAAAATTGTTACGTAAAAACAAACGCAATTTTGTTCTATAATCATTACGTAACCAATCCATAAAATTGTGTGTACTCTTAGCTATACATTTAGAATAACGCTGTAATCTAAAGTCAATATCATCTCCTAATTTCTTCGCCAAATCTAAAGCATCGTATACATCTTCACTGTTTTCTATACATATTTTAGCATGATTTAGTAAAGATTTTTCTAATACAACCTTAGTAGATTCTCTATTCTTTATAGCATCTAAATAAGTTTGCTTAATATCAAAAGAGACATCTTCAGAATTCTTAAATTCTTCTCTTAATGCGGCAGGCATTTCATATCCAAAATTGTCTTCAATCTCTTCATCATTCATCAATTTCTCTAAATAGAAATTAGGCGCTCTAAAAATTTGTTGCCAATCTAAATCTGCTCCCCAAGGTCCAAATCTATGGAAGTTGTTTCCTAAATCAATGACACTAAACTCAGATTTATCTTTAAGTATACGAGACCCTCTACCAATCATTTGGTAATATAAAGTAAGTGATTTTGTTGCTCTATTTAAAATAATTGTATCTACAGTTGGTTCATCAAAACCAGTTGTTAGGATACTCACTGAAGTTAAGATCGCATTTGGCGTTTCTTTAAACCATTTTAATAAAAAAGCTCTTTCTTTTTTAGTAGCTGTATTATCTAAATGTGCAATAGGATATCCTGCTGCTTTAAACGTTTCATATACGTGAATAGAAGTGTTGATTCCATTATTAAAAATCAAGGTTTTCTTTCCTTTAGATCTTTCTTCATATGCCTGTAAAAGTTTACCTAACATATGTGTGTTGGTATATAAATCTTCAGAAGATTTTACCGTATAATCTCCGTTAGATCCAACAACTAATGAGGTTAAACCTACATTGTATGAAAAAGTTTTAGCACGCGCTAAGAATTTATGTTCTATTAATGATTCTATAGTTTCTCCAACAATTAGTTCATCATAGTTATCATTCATTGGCAACTTAATATTCGAACTTAAAGGTGTTGCAGTTACTCCTAAAATGAATGATTTTTCAAAAAACTTAAACAGCTTAGTAAAAGAGTTGTAATGTGCTTCGTCAATAATCACTAAACCAATATCAGAAATATCTAGCTTATCATCATTTAAACGATTGTTTAAAGTTTCTACCATCGCCACAAAACAAGAATACTGTTTTTGATCATCTAAATTTGCCGTACTATCCACCACTTTGTTTTTTACTCCAAAGTCTGTTAATACATTAGAAGTTTGTCTACATAACTCAATTCTATGAGTCATTACCAATACTTTCTTTTTGTGATGTTTTAAATATTGTCTAACAATTTCTGAAAATATAACGGTTTTTCCACCACCAGTAGGTAACTGATATAATAAATGATAATCTTCTGGGGCTTCTTCAAAGAGCTTAAAAATTTTATTAATTGCTCCTTTTTGGTAACTGTACAGTTCTTTACCCGTTTTACGCTCTTCAATTTCGGTGGTAACTATCACTTCTGACATTTTATCTTTTACAATTAAAAGTTGCAAAAATACATGGTTTTCTGAGTTTTTAACGAATAAAATTTTAAAAATTTCTGAATAAAATAAGAATTTACAACAATGCTTAATTTGTTAAAAATTAAGATATTACCTATATTGAAGCGCAAATCAATTAAAAAATTAACTTATGACCGAATCAACAAACAAACCAAACACGCTATTTTGGATTATCTCTATTGTAGCATTAATCTGGAACGGACTGGGTGTTTTAGCCTACTTAACAAGTGCTTTTATTACAGAAGAAATGATTGAAGCATTACCCAAAGAACAACAAGCACAATTCTTAGTAGAATATCCTGCTTGGTATACAGCAGCCTTTGCGCTAGCAGTTTTTTGTGGAGTATTAGGAGCTTTGTTTTTACTATTAAAGAAAAAATTTGCTTCAACTTTATTTATTGTATCCGCTATAAGTGCCATTGCACAACACATTTATATTTTTATGAATATTGAAGTACCTAGCTATATAATGCCAGTAATGGTAATTATAGTATGTTTATTCTTAGTTTGGTATGCTAAAGATGCAACAAAGAAAGGTTGGTTATCTTAATCAACCTTTATAATTATAAAAGAAATCGCTTAATTTTAAATGGCTAATCGTTAGTCTTTTTTAAGCGATTTTTTTATTCAAAAAACAGGGCTAAAAATTCAGCGACACAAGCTGGTTTCTCTTTTCCTTTAATAGCAACAGTACATAAAAATGTTACTTTGATTCCGTTTTTATAATCTTCAATATCTTTTACTGTACAGGCTAAATTTATTTGACTATTTACAGGTACAGGGTTCATAAATCTTACATGATTCAATCCGTAATTTAGTGCCATTGTTACACTATTTATTTTTATAGAATCATTTAATAGTTTAGAAATTAATGCAACAGACATAAAACCGTGAGCAATTGTACTTTTAAATGGTGATTCTTTTTTTGCTCGTTCTTCATCAATATGTACCCATTGTTTATCTAAGGTAGCATTTGCAAAATCATTGATCATTTTTTGAGTAACCAACATCCAACTTGATACAGGTAACTCCCTTCCTTTCATCTGCTTAAAAGCAGTGATATTTTCAAAAACTAAACTTTTCATGGCAAGTAAATTTTCTATGAATAGTGAAGATAAAGTTTATTTACTAAGGAGTTTCATTTCTTTAACAGAATTTTTAGTTTTTTATCAATCAATGTGTTAAATAAATGTTTAGTTTAGTTGAAAATTAATCACATAATACCCCAAATTGGGATTTAAAACAAAATCATTATCTACAGAGGTAGTAAAACCACAACTTTCTGTAGATTACTAAACTTTTAAATGAATGAAAAAGCTAACACTTTTATTTTTTTTGATGAGTCTGGCAATGACCGGACAAAATGCCCCGCAATGGATGCGCTATTCATCCATATCACCAGATGGAAAACAAATTGTTTTTACTTATAAAGGTGATTTGTACAAAGTTGCTGCTAACGGAGGTAATGCAACACAATTAACATTCCATAAAGCCCATGATTACATGGCTGTTTGGAGTAAAGATGGTTCTAAACTTGCATTTGCTTCTAACAGATATGGTAACTTTGACATTTTTGTAATGTCTTCTAACGGAGGTGAAGCAACTCGTTTAACCTATCATTCTGCTAATGAATCTCCTTATTCATTTTCTGCAAACAACAAAGAAGTAATTTTTGGTACCACACGTCAAGATGATGTAAAACACAGACAATATCCAACAGGTTCTCAACCAGAGTTATATAGTGTTCCTGTAAAAGGAGGCCGTGTTTCACAAATTTTTACTATTCCAGCAGAATATGTTCAGGTTTCTAAAAATGGTAAAACCATGATCTACCACGACAAAAAAGGTGGTGAAAATGAATTTAGAAAGCACCATACATCTTCAATAACAAGAGATATTTGGATGTATGATAGCAAAACCAACTCTCATAAAATGCTTACAACATTTAACGGAGAAGACAGACAACCTGTTTTTAGTGGCGATGAAAAAAGCATTTACTATTTAAGTGAAAAAAGCGGTACGTTTAATGTACATAAAATGTCTGTAAACAATCCAAGTCAAACACAGCAAGTGACCAGATTTAAGCTACATCCTGTACGTTTTTTAAGCGTCGGTAACGGAGTACTTTCTTTTGGTTATGATGGTGAAATTTACACGATGAAGGCAGGTAAAAAGCCTAAAAAAGTAAACGTAAAAATTACTACTCAAAACATTAATAACACTGATAAATATATTTCTATTAATGGTGGTATTAGAGAAATGGCTATTTCTCCAAATGGAAAAGAGATTGCTTTTATTGCCAGAGGTGAAGTTTTTGTTACTTCTGTAGATAAATCATTTACAAAAAGATTGACAAATACTCCAGAAAACGAGCGTTTTGTTACTTGGGGACCAGAAGGAAAGTCTGTTGTTTACAGTAGTGAACGTAACGGAAGATGGAGTATCTATAAAACAGAAAAAGTACGTAAAGAAGAACCTTTCTTCTACGCTGCTACTCTAGTAAAAGAATCTCCAGTAATTGAAAACAAAAAAGACAATTACCTAGCAAAATATTCTCCTGATGGTAAAAAACTAGCTTTTGTAGAAGGCAGAAAAACCTTAAAAGTAAGAGATTTAAAATCAAAGAAAGAGACCACTTTATTAACTCCAAAAGATTTATTCCATATGAGAGATGGAGACAAAAACTTTACTTGGAGTCCAGATAGTAATTGGTTATTAGTAGATTGGAGCAAGACATTAAGTAATGGAGAAGTTCTATTAATGGCTGCTGATGGATCAAAGAGAATTAACTTAAACGAAAGCGGTTATTATGACTATAGTCCAAAATGGGTTAATGGAGGTAAGCAAATGATTTGGTTTAGCAATAGAAATGGATTAAAATCATACGCTACTAGTGGTCAATCTCAAAACGATGTATATAGCATGTTCTTTACACAAGAAGCTTGGGATGAATTTAACTTAAGTGATGAAGATTATAAGTTAATGAAAGCCTTAAAAGAAGAAGAAAAGAAAGCTAAAGACAAAGCTAAGAAAGACAAAAAAGATGCTAAAAAAACAAAAGATAAGAAGAAGAAAAAGGATAAAAAGAAGGGCCCTACTCCATTAAAATTTGATTGGGATGGAATGAAAGATAGAACCAAAAGATTAACAATCCATTCTTCTAGCTTAGGAGATGCTGTTTTATCTAAAAAAGGAGATGAATTGTATTATTTAACTCGTTTTGAAGGAAGAGCAAATCTTTGGAGTACAAATCTAAGAACTAGAGCTACCAAAATGCTATTAAAGCTAAATGTTGGTGGTGGTAGTTTGCAATGGGATAAGGATATGAAAAACTTATACCTTTTAAGTGGTGGTAGAATTTCTAAATTAAATCCGAAAACCAAAGGACGTAAAGGTATAAGTATCAATGGAGAAATGAAATTTGATGAAGCAGCAGAAAGAACAGCAATGTTTAACCATGTTTGGATTCGTACAAAAGCTGTTTTTTATGAGCCAACTTTTCATGGTGTAAACTGGAAATTAATGAAAAAAGAATATCAAAAATACTTACCACATATTGGTAATGGTTTTGAGTTTGCTGAAATGTTATCAGAAATGATTGGAGAATTAAATGTTTCTCACGCAGGTTCTGGTTATAGTGGAGAAAGAATTTCTAATGCTGATGCAACAGCATCACTAGGTATTTTTATGAACTTTAAACATAAAGGAGATGGAATCTTAATTGATGAAATTATTAAAGGAGGACCTTTAGATAAAGCAAAGTTCAATATCAAAGCCGGAATGGTTATTCAAAAAATTAATGGAGAAACGGTTTCTAAAAACCAAGATGTTGCTAAATACTTTAACAGACAAAGAGGTAAATTTATGTTGTTAGAGATTTTAGATCCTAGAACTAAAAAGACCCAAACCATTACTGTAAAACCTATCTCTTTAGGAGCTGAAAGAGGTTTATTATACAAAAGATGGGTAAAAATCAACGAAAAAGAAGTTGATCAAAAAAGTAATGGACAGTTAGGTTATGTACATATTCCAGGAATGAGTGATGGACCATATAGAAGTATTTATCAAGATATGATGGGTAAATTCTCTGATAGAAAAGGGGTTATTATTGATACTCGTTTTAACGGTGGTGGAGATTTAGTTGCTGATTTAGCAATGTTCTTTACCGGTACACCATTTTTAACCTATGCAACTGAAGCAAAAGTTGTTGGTGGTGAACCTACTTCTCGTTGGACTAAACCTACATTATCTATTTTTAATGAAAGTATGTATTCTGATGGACATTGTTATGCTTCTGGTTATACCGATTTAAAAATTGGAAAAACTGTAGGTATGCCAGTACCAGGAACATGTAGTTTTGCTGGTTGGGAAGGTTTACCTAACGGTTCGTATTGGGGAGTTGTTCCTGTAAGTGCTAAAAATAAAGCTGGAGAATGGATGGAAAACAATCAAACAAATCCATTGATTCAAGTAAAAAACATGCCAGGAGTTATTGACAAAGGTAGAGATCAACAATTAGAACGTTCTATTATTGAATTATTAAAAGATGTAAAATAAATCTTTTTATAAATAATAAAAAGCGAAGCATTTAGCTTCGCTTTTTTTATGAGACTTTGCCAAATAAATCGTCTTTAATTTTTGGCAACTGTAAATGATATTTTACAGCCAGTAATCTTATAATAATTACCACAGCAACAGTTGCTATGGATTGAAAGTTTTCTGGTAATTCTAAATAATTAGTTATTAAATATGTAGTTCCTCCAGCCAAACAAGCTGATGCATAAACCTCTTTCTTAAAAATTAAAGGAACTTCATTGGTTAAGACATCTCTAATAACTCCACCAATTACAGAAGAAACCATCCCCATCACTACAGCAATAAATGGATGTAAATCATAAGACAATCCTTTCTGTGTGCCTAATAAAGTAAATACACCAATTCCAATTGTATCAAAGAGAAACATCGTTTTACTTAAAGGAGCTATCTTACTTTTAAATAAAAATGTAAAAACAACAGCTGCTAAAATTGTCCAAATATAATTCAAATCTCCAATCCAGTTAATTGGATGTGCATCAATTAATACATCACGGGTCATCCCTCCTCCTACAGCTGTAACAAAAGCAATAATAATAACTCCAAACAAGTCAAAATCTTTCTTAGAAGCCACTAGAGCTCCAGAAATTGCAAATGCAAAAGTTCCTATAATATCTAAAATATAGATTAAGTCCATTGTTTAAAATGAAATCTCTGTAAACTTTATTCCTAATTCTTTTTGAATCTTATGAATTTGTTCTAATTCATAAGGCAATACAAAAGCCAAAGAAAAACCAGTTTTACCAGCTCTTGCTGTACGACCACTTCTGTGTGTATAATATTCTAATTGCTCTGGTAATTGATGATGCAATACAAAAGCAAGATTATTTACATCAATACCACGAGCAGAAACGTCTGTAGAAACTAAACATTGAATATTACCGTTTTTAAATGCACGCATGGCTTTATCTCGCTCTTTTTGTTGCATATTTCCTTCTAAAGCTTCTACAGAAAAACCTTCTTCTTTTAATTGCTGAGTTAAACTTTGTGTACCTGCTTTAGTTCTACAAAAAATAACTCCTCGATCATTAGGTCGTTTTTCTAAAAACTGTACAATTAAATCTGTTTTTTCTTTTATTGTTGTTTTAATATACTGATGCGTAATGTTTTCATTTACTAAGCTGTTTTTATTCACCTCAATTCTTACAGCATTAGGATTCATGTACTTTTTGATGATTTTTTTAATCTCATCTGGCATCGTTGCAGAAAACAACCATACATTACTTGTACCGTCTGTATACTTTAAAATTCTATTCAAATCGTGTTTAAACCCCATGCTTAACATCTCATCAGCTTCATCTAAAACAACTGTTTTGACGCTTTTTAAATTTACTTCTCCCCTTTCAATCAAATCTATCAATCTTCCTGGTGTTGCTACAATTACATGAGTTGTACGCTGTAAATTCTTGATTTGCTTATCTATTTTTTCTCCACCATAAACACCTTCACAAAAAATTCTATCTGTGGTATATTTTGTAAACTTAAAGAGTTGTTTTTTAATTTGTTGTACCAATTCTCTTGTAGGCGATAAAATCAATGCTTGAACTTCATCTTTAGAAGCATCTATTTGATGTAAAATTGGCAAACCAAAAGCTGCAGTTTTTCCTGTTCCTGTTTGTGCTAATCCAACCAAATCAGTTTTGCTATTTAATAAAACTGGAATTGTTTTTTCTTGTATATCTGTAGGTGTCTTAATGCCTAATTCTTTTAATGAGGCAATAAAATCTTTTCGTACTCCTAAATCTCTAAATGTTGACATATGCATGTATTTGAAAATGCAAATGTACGCTTATTTACCTGCTTCTAACACTTTTAAAACACTTTCTGTTATTCTTGCTGGTTTTAATGTTTTTGCATGTAGCATACACCAAGTAGTTGCAGCCCTTACTAATAACTGTGTTCCTTTATAAATTTCTACATGACGTACAGAAGTGACTCCTTTTGTTGCGCCTACCCAAGTTTTAAAAGTTATTTTATCTCCTAATAAAGCTTGACCTTTATAATCAATTTCATGACGTGTAACTACCCAAACAAAACCTAAATCTGGACTATTTTTTGTTAAATCATTCCAATGTTTGGTAGAAATGTCTTGAATCCATTGTACATATACCACGTTATTAACATGATCTAATGTATCAATTTCGTTTTCGGTAACAATATGTGTATAAGTAAATATATTTTTGGGTGTATTCATAAGGTAAAAATACAAGAAAATCTATGATCACTAACCTTACTTAAAGAAATCTTAAAGTTTTGTGAAATGAAAATTCTTTAACATTTCTTTCGGAAAGTACTCCTAAAAATCTATGCATCTTTGAGACAACAAAACTCCCTGGATGAATCAAATAGTAAACGAATTAGGTACAGAAAAGATTAGTAAACTACTTATAAAACAAGCTGTACCTGCATCAATTGGTATTCTCGTAATGTCTTTAAACATGATAATTGACACTATTTTTGTAGGTCAATGGATTGGAATTATGGCCATTGCAGCAATTACCGTTGTACTACCAATTGCTTTCTTTATTTCTTCTATTGGAATGGGTATTGGTATTGGAGGAAGCTCTATCATTTCTAGAGCTTTGGGTGCTAAAAAATTTGATAGAGCCTTTAAAACTTTTGGAAATCAAATTACCTTAACTGTTGGATTGTCAGCTTTATTTGTTTTAATTGGCACCTATTTTTGTTTTCCTATTTTACAATTATTTGGAGCAAATGGAGATATTGTAGCTCCTGCAACTGAATATTTTCATGTTGTTTTGTATGGAGTTCCTTTTTTAGCTTTTGCTATGATGGGAAATCCTATTATGAGAGCTGTTGGACAACCTAAATTTGCAATGTATGCTATGATTATACCTGCCATTGTAAATATTATTTTAGACATCTTATTTATCAAAGTTTTTGATTGGGGAATTTATGGTGCTGGATTAGCCACTACAATATCATACATTACTTGTGGTTTATTTGTACTAGGTTTTTTCCTTTCTTCTAAAAGTAGTTTGAGTATTCGTGTAAAAAACTTTGCTTTAGACTTTAGTATTGTTAAAGAGATTATCTCTTTAGGTGGAGTTACTATTATTAGACAAGGAACTATTAGTCTTTTAATTGTTATTTTAAATTATACCCTATTTAAATATGGTGGTGAAGTTTCCATTGCTATATACGGTATCATTAATAGAGTTATGATGTTTGCCTTATTTCCAGTTTTAGGTGTTACACAAGGCTTTTTACCTATTGCTGGTTTTAATTATGGAGCCAATGATGCCAAACGTGTAAAAGAAACTATTAAAACTGCCATTATATATGGTACTGGAGTTGCCTTACTCATTTTTATGGGAATAGTTTTATTTCCTAGTGATGTGGTTCGTATTTTTACAAAGAATTGTGAACTATTAGCCAAAACTCCAAATGCTTTATTAATTGCTTTCTTAGCAACTCCTGTAATTACTGCTCAACTTATTGGTTCAGCATATTTTCAAGCAGCTGGAAAAGCATGGCCTGCATTATTTTTAACCTTATTAAAACAAGGGGTTTTCTTAATTCCTTTGGTATATTTCTTACCACAGTTTTATGGTGTTACTGGTGTATGGATGTCTTTTCCTATTGCTGATATATTAGCAACTAGTATTACCGTTTTATATTTACGTAGAGAGCTAAATAAGAACCTAATAAAATAAGTTCTTTAATTATATGTTTCTTAGAAAATATCCTTAGAAGTTAATATAGCTTCTTCAAAAGAAAAGCAATGTCTTTTAATAAATAAATAAATAAATACAAGCTCGCCATTTGTTATACAGATATTTACAATAACAGTATTATCGAAATACTTTATTATTAATATTTATAAAAACAAATTATGAAAAGAGCACTTTTTATTTGCTATGTATTTCTTGGTATTCTTTGCTTTACAAGCTGTCAACAAGAAACTAACACCCAAGAGATAAATTCAAGTGAATTCAATGAAAAAACACTTAAATCTCTTCAACAACTTCACTTAAACTTATCCGATTTTATTGAGGATCCCATCAACAATTCTGCTTTAGAAAAAGCATCTAAAAGATATGGTAGTCATGTAATGCAAAAATCTGTTATCATTGATGGACAAAAAATTGCCTATTTAGAAACCACAGGAAAGGGGCCGAATGTTTTTATGGTTCATGGGACTACTCAATCTTCACGTGCTTTTAACAAACAGCTATATTCAATTTTAGGAAAAGTATTTCATATTGTTTCTATCGATCTAGCAGGTCATGGAAACTCAGATGATTTCACTACACCTTCTAACTATCAAATACCAGGTCATAGTGATTTACTAGTTAAAGTAGTTGAAAAATTAGGTATGCAAGAATCTGTTTTTGTAGGTTGGAGTCTTGGAGGAACAGTTATTCTAGAATCTATAGATGCTTTAAAAGATGCTACTTCTTTTCTTACTTTTGGTACTGTACCTTTAAGTATACCATTTACTCCTGCAGGATTTAAGCCTATTCCTGAATCTGGATTAGCTTTTCAAGAAAACTTATCAGCAATAGAAAAAGAAAAGTTAATAAAAACACTTTTTAAACCAAATGCCAATAATATTCCTGAGTTTTTCTATACAAACTTGGATAGACAAGATGCATTTGCAAGAGTCTTTTTAGGAGTTTCTATTGGAACAACTAATTACAAAAACCAAACCAAAGCAATTAGTGAGTTAACCAAACCATTGGCGATCTTTTCTGGTACAGAAGATCAAACTGTAAATGTAGAATACTTAAAGTCTTTAGATGCTCCTAGTTTATGGTATAATCAAGTAATCGAAATTCCAAATGCAGGACATTCTCCACAATGGGAAAACCCATTTCATTTTAATGTCTTATTAGCAGCATTTATTATTGATAGCTATTATTTTAACTAAAAAATTAAACAACGATAACGGTCTAGTATAACCGCTGGTTACGGGTTAAATTAGCGATTATTTTCGATTAGTCACTGATGTCAGCAATTCCGAGTGGATTCGGACGTAGTCGAATCCGCCGTAATTGCCGTTATACATTGTTGTGCATAGTATTTTTTATTTCCTCAATTTCAGATTCAATTTCCGCATAGTTTATAAATCCGTTTTGAGTGGTTGTCTTTTTTACAGTCTTTTTCCAAAATGGATAAGCCCAAGTCAACGCAGTTCCATAATTTTCCCAATTCCCATTTTCATTCTCAAATTCATATTCATTTCGGTAAGCAAATTTCCCTTTGTAGAAATCAATTCTCCGTTTTTTACAAGTCAAAAATCGCAGGAATTCGTTAAACCCTTTATTCAGGTCATCATATTTTGGGTCATAATGTAAATGACTAATTCCATATCCAACTGTCAATTGTCCGCTTTCGTCTAGTTCAATCCAAATTGACGATTCGTTTTCATTTTCAGAATCCAAAGTCAGATGAGTTCCATTTTCAAATTCAGAAACTCTTTCCGAAAATTGGGTTTTCAGAAGTTCCTTTATTTTACTAAATGTCAATTGGTGATTCTTCATTTTTATATTATACACAACTGCTTGTAATATGAAGTTTCTTTTTTCATATTGCAAGTAGTTTCTTTTTATTAAAAAATTAAATCAGTGATTCTCCATTTAAATTGGTAGTTAACACATCTGAAAATAAATTGAAAAATGGACGTAATGCTTTAAAGGAACTGTCTATTTCTTGTAAAAAATCATCGGATAGTACTTGTTCATCACTAAATCTTCTTACAGCAATAAAGCCTTTTTTACGCAATAAATCTACATCTGGATGCGCTTTGTCAAAACCTCTTGGTGCCGATTTTAATTCTTCGCCTTCAAATACACCTCCAAAATGTTTTACAAAAGTAGGGTCGCTTAAAATATCTCTAAACTCTGTAGCATCCAATTCTATTTCTTTTCGAATTCTATGTAAATCTTCTTTCTCAGGTTGCCAGAAACCTCCGCCTAATAAAGTGTCTCCAGGTTTAATTTGTAAAAAATAACCACCTCTTAAATGCTTTCCTAATCTAGAAAAAGAAACAGCAAAACGCGGGTTATACGGAGTTTTATCTTTAGAAAAACGTACATCTCTATAAATTCTATACACTTTCATTTTTTCAATTTCATCATGCTGTTCTAAATTATTTCTCATTTGAGTAAAAACCTCTTTTACATCATTTTGAATCTCTGTGAATTTAGGTTTATGTTCAGTAAACCATTCTCGATTATTGTTGTTATTTAAGTCTGATAAAAATTGAAAAGCCGATTTTTCGAATTGCATATTTAGAATGTATTAAAGTAGGTCTAAGATAGACAAACTTTCTAAATGCCAACTTAATTTTAACTAAAAAATAGTTACTTATCATTAGCACTTCTTTCTTTTAATCATAAATTTTTACTATCATAATTTATTGTTATTTTCGTCAAAATTGATGTCAGACAACAACAAAAACATACAACAACAATACGAAGGTTTTTTAAGTACGCCTCTACTTTGGAGCGGTGCATTTTATGGATTGCATCAATTAGAATTACCTTCAATTGCTACAGCAATTTTTGAAGGAAAACTCTCTAAAAATCCACGGTTAGGAAAACGTGTCGAGTCATTTGTAGTAGCTTATTTACAGCTCTTTAATGATATCAGTATCCTACAAGAAAATATCCAAATACAAAAAAATAAAATAACCATTGGAGAAATAGATCTAATTCTTTTACAGCAACTTACAAACATTCATCTAGAGATTATCTTTAAGTTTTATTTATACGATGATACTGTGGGTTCTTCTGAATTGGAACACTGGATTGGACCAAACAGAAACGATTCTTTGATTCAGAAAATAGAAAAATTAAGCACCAAACAATTGCCTTTATTGTATAAAGAAGAAACACAAAAATTTATCCATACAGACGTTTATAAAATGCTTCAAAAAGTGTTTTTTAAAGCTCAATTATTTATACCACTTTCAAAGTCAAAAATAGTATTTGAACAATTAAACTCTTCTTGTGTTTGTGGTTTTTATATCTATCAACATGAATTGAAACAGTTTAAAGATTCCAAGTTTTTTATTCCTCAAAAAATGGATTGGTTGCTCAATCCTCATAAAAATGTAACTTGGCTTTCTTATGATGCCTTTAAAGAAAAAACAACGCTTCTTCTACTTACTAAAAAATCTCCACTCTGTTGGATTAAACAACCGAATGGAGAAATTTCTAAGTTCTTTTTAGTTTGGTGGGAAGCCTAATTTAATTATTTGACCAATCTATTTTTCTAGACAAATACATGACACTCGCTAGAATGATAAACAATCCAATGCTTCCTACTAATAAGGCATAGCTTTCTAATTGAATGATAACAAATATAAATGCATACAAAGCTGACAATGCTAAACCAACAAACCACATAAAGCGCTTGTCTTTTAAAATACTTTTAGCATAAAGTGTTATTAAACTAATTACCGAAACACTAGCAATCGCATATGCTTTTAGAAAATTACTATGTTCCGATATAGAAACCAATAAGGTATAAAACATTAATAATGCAAGTCCAATCATTAAATATTGAAAAGGATGCATATCTACTTTACTCATCGTCTGAATTAAGAAGAAGATTAAAAAGGTTAAACAAATTACTAAGAATCCATATTTTGCAGATCGTTCACTCTTTTGATATTCATCTACAGGTATTTTAAAATTTACACCAAAGTCAAATTCATTTAAGTTAGGCAAAACTCCAAAATGTTGTTGAGGAAAAGGTCTATTTACATCTAAAATTTGCCATTTAGCATCAAAACCATCTTCTCTAATTTTATCTGGGTTATACGGTAAAAATTCTCCCATAAAATTAGCTGTTTTCCAATTAGAAGTTATCTGTGCAGTAGTTTCTTTACCAATTGGTATAAATCGAATTTCTTTACTTCCTCTAACGCCAAACTCTAAAGCAAATGGAATTGATTTAGTAAGTAATCCTTTATTTTTTATTGGAATAATCTTGCTTTCTAAAGTATAATAACCATAATCACTATAATGATCATTTGAGCTTACTGAAGATAAATCATACTTTTCATTGTTTATATCTACAGAAAGTATACTACTTACCCCTTTTACATTGGTTGTTTTTAAAAGGATTTTACTTTTATTCCATAAAATATTCTTTTCATCTATTTCTTGTTGACTAAAATCCAAAGAATCAAATGTTCCGTTAATTGCTATTGAACTATTATATACAGCTGTGGTATAAATTCCTCGCTTTTTTTCTTCTGGGTTTATTGATGAGTTAATTTTTAATTTATCAGGAAAAAAATATGCATAGTTAATATGTTCAATCATTTCTGATGTTACTTTTTTTGTTAACTGATCAGTAATCATCTTCTCAGAGTACACTTTGTAAGGTACTTTTAAAATCGGTCCATAAAGAGACACTTCATTTCCCCATTGCTTACTTATTTCATCTACTACTGTTTCTTGCCTTAAAGAACGCTCTTTAATTAAATCTTCTATGTAAACAAGTGGAATAATTAATAAGACACTTAAAAAGCCAATCATCATCATTCTGGCTGTTGGAGATGTTTTTATCCATACTAAAAATTTGTTTGGTTGCTGTTCCATTTTACTAATGTTTAAAGTTTATAATACCTTAAAATTAGTGCGACCTTAATTTAACAAACTGGTTAAATTAGAATTCGTATCTGCTTATTTAGAATTCGTTATTTTTCTCTACTTTTTAATACGTTTACAACATCTTTTAACTCAAAGCCTTTTGCTTGTAATAAAAGTAAATAATGAAATAGTAAATCGGCGCTTTCATTTAAAAACAGCTCGTCATTTTCATCTTTTGCTTCTATAATCACTTCCACTGCTTCTTCTCCAACCTTTTGAGCTACTTTATTAACACCTTTTGCAAATAGTGATGCCACATAAGAAGATGTTGCATTGGCATTGCTAATACGATCTTTAATTACAGATTCTAGATTTGAAAGAAAACCATAATTCTCTGTATTTTCTCTATTCCAGCAGGTATCTGTTCCTTTATGACAAGTAGGTCCGTTTGGTTTAACTTGAATTAACAAAGTATCTTGATCACAATCTAATTCTATAGCTACTAATTGCAAGGTATTTCCGCTTTCTTCTCCTTTGGTCCAAAGTCTATTTTTACTTCTAGAAAAAAAAGTTACTAATTGAGTTTCTTGGGTTTTATTAAAAGCTTCCTGATTCATATATCCTAACATTAATACATTTTTTGTAGTAATATCTTGAATAATTGCTGGAACTAATCCGTCGTTATTTTTATCAAAATTGATAGTCATTTTTGTGCTATTTTTATACTAATTACATTACAATCGAACGGCAATATTTTTCTTTTGTAATTCTTTTTTTAAGGTGTTTATTTCTATTTCTTTAAAGTGAAAAACACTTGCCGCTAAGGCGGCATCTGCTTTTCCTTTTGTAAAAGCTTCGGTGAAATCTTGTATTGCTCCTGCTCCTCCAGAAGCAATAATTGGAATATTTACTAATGATGATAAGGTTGCTAATGCTTCGTTTGCAAATCCTTTTTTAACACCATCGTTCTCCATAGAAGTGAATAAAATTTCTCCTGCTCCGCGCTTTTCTACTTCTCTTGCCCAATCAAATAGATTTATTTCTGTGGCAACTTTACCTCCTACTAAATGTACTTTCCAAATACCATCAATACGTTTAGCATCTATGGCTACAGTAATACATTGACTACCAAACTTATTTGCTAATTCATTAATTAATGATGGATTTTTTACTGCTGATGAGTTCACAGAAACCTTATCTGCTCCTGCATTTAAAAGTATAGAAACATCATCTACAGAAGATATTCCGCCACCAACAGTAAAAGGAATATTTACTTGTTCTGCTACTTTTAAAACCAAGTTCACTAAGGTTTTACGTCTTTCTTCTGTGGCAGAAATATCTAGAAACACCAATTCATCTGCGCCATTCTCTGCATAAAATTTTGCCAATACTACTGGATCTCCAGCATCTCTTAGATTGACAAAATTTACACCTTTTACTGTTCTCCCGTTTTTAATATCCAAACAAGGAATAATTCTTTTTGTAAACATAGTTCTTCTTTATTATCATTTTGAGTCCTATTAAAAAAGCTTATTAGCTATACTCACAATGATCTTATTTTTTGATAATAAAATTTTCTAATTCTTTTAAGCTAATACGTTGCTCATAAATTGCTTTTCCAATAATGACTCCTTCACACCCTAATGCTGCTAGTTTTGGTAATTCTTGAAAGGTTGAAATTCCACCAGAAGCAATCAATTTTAAAGACGATTCTGTTTCATTTAGTATACTTTCATACAAATCAAATGAAGGGCCTGCTAACATTCCGTCTTTGGAAATATCTGTAGAAATCACATAGCTAATTCCTTCTTTTTGATAGTTTTTTATAAAAGGAATAATGTCTTGATTGCTCTCTTTTAACCATCCATTAATAGCAATTTTACCTTTATTAGCATCAGCTCCTAAAATAATTTTGTCAGGACCATAAGTTGCCAACCATTCTTTAAAAAGTATTGGATTGTTAACGGCAATACTTCCTCCTGTAATTTGATTGGCTCCAGAATTAAAGGCTATTTTAATATCTTCATCTGACTTTATTCCGCCTCCAAAATCTATTTGTAAATTGGTTTTTGAAGCAATGGTTTCCAGGATGTTATAGTTGATGATTTGTTTGCTTTTTGCTCCATCCAAATCTACCAAGTGTACATATTCTATTCCCGCTTGTTCAAATGCTTTGGCTACCTCTAATGGATTTTCATTGTATATTTTTTGCGTACTATAATCTCCTTTTGAAAGGCGTACACATTTTCCTTCGATAATATCTATTGCTGGTATAATTCTCATGTTAAATTTCAATAAAGTTTTTTAGTAATTGCTCTCCTATTTTTCCGCTCTTTTCTGGATGAAATTGTACTCCATAAAAATTATCTTTGTGCAAAGCTGCTGCATAATCCAATCCATAATTTGTAGTTGCAATTTGTTCTTTACAATTAGTAGCATAATAGCTATGAATCAAATACATAAATTCATTTTCTTTGATACCAGTAAACAGCTTAGATTTTAAATTAAAAACAGTATTCCATCCAATTTGTGGCACCTTTACACTAGTATTAAATTTTTGCACTTTGGTATTAAAAATATCCAATCCTTTTACATTGTTTTCTGCTGTTTCCTTACACAAAAGCTGCATTCCTAAACAGATTCCTAAAACGGGTTGTGTTAATGTAGGAATCACAATGTCTAAACCGCTTTCTTTTAACTTTTTCATGGCAGAACTAGCTTCTCCAACTCCTGGAAAAATCAATTTATCTGCCGATAAGATTTCTTCTTTTACATTTGAAACAACAGCTTCTACTCCTAATCTTTTAAAAGCAAACTGAATGCTTTTTATATTTCCTGCTCCGTAATCTATAATTACTATCTTCATCTTTTATTCTTTATTTTGATGACTGTATTCTTACAATTTGTAACTCTTACTAACTAAAGAGTTCCTTTTGTTGATGGTAAAATCATTTTTTCTGTATCTCTTTTAACAGCTGCTTTTATTGCTTTTGCAAAAGCTTTAAAGATGGCTTCTATTTTGTGGTGTTCGTTTTTCCCTTCAGCTTTAATATTCAAATTACATTTAGCGCCATCGGTAAACGATTTAAAAAAGTGTTCAAACATTTCTGTAGGCATTTTCCCAATCATTTCTCTTTTAAAGTCTGCTTCCCAAACCAGCCAATTTCTACCACCAAAATCAATAGCTACATGCGCTAAACAATCATCCATAGGCAAACAGAAACCATAGCGTTCCATACCTAGTTTGTTTGTAAGTGCTTTATTAAAAACTTCACCTAAAGCAATGGCTGTATCTTCAATTGTATGATGTTCATCTACTTCTAAATCACCTTGAACTTTGATATTTACATCTATTTGTCCATGGCGAGCAATCTGATCTAACATATGATCAAAAAAAGCAATTCCGGTATCAATAGTACTTTTACCAGTTCCATCTAGGTTTAAGTCTATTTTAATTTGTGTTTCATTGGTATTTCTTTCAATGCTTGCAGTTCTTTCTTTGAGTTTTAAAAATTCATAAATTCTTTTCCAACTATTCGTTTTTAAAACTTGAGTCGTATTTTTATAATTCAATTCCTCAGATGAACTGATTAAAATTCCTTTTGCCTTTAAGTTTTCTGCTAACTCAATATCCGTAAGTCGATCTCCAATAACAAAAGAATTTTCTAAATCGTAATTCCCATTTAAATATGTGGTTAACAAACCTGTTCTTGGTTTTCTGCTGGGCGAATTCTCTTCTGGGAACGAACTATCTATAAGCACTTCTTTAAACACTATATCTTCGTTCTTAAAGGCTTGAATGATTTTATTTTGTGCTGGCCAAAAAGTTTCAGAAGGAAAAGAAATTGTCCCCAAACCATCTTGATTTGTCACCATAATCAATTCAAAATCTAATTCTTCAGCTATTTTACTCAACCAACGAAATACTCCAGGATAAAACTCTAGTTTTTCCAAGCTATCTAATTGATAATCTATTGGAGGTTCAATTACCAAAGTGCCGTCTCTATCTATAAATAATACTTTTTTCATTTTTAAGTTTTGTTTTTAGTTGCTTGCTATTCTTTTAAATACTGTGATCAATACCTGATTCTCTTTTGGTGTACCAATACTTATTCGTAGGCAATTCTTACACAAAGGTTGATTGGTTCTATTTCTAACTACAATTTGATTTTTTATCAATTGACCATATCTTTTATTGGCATCATCTACTTTAATCAGTAAAAAATTAGCATCAGAATCATATATCTTCTCTACAAAAGGAATCTTTTTTAATGCCATAGCTAATCGTTTTCTTTCAGATTTTATTTTTTTAATTTGATCTGTTACTTTTTCTATATCGTTCAATTGAAATAATGCTTTTTGCTGAGTTAATTTATTGATATTATATGGAGGTTTGATACTATTTAATACCTGAATAATTTCTTTAGAAGCATAGCAAACACCTAGCCTAATACCTGCTAAACCATAAGCTTTAGAGAGTGTTTGTGTAATAATTAAGTTAGGAAATTCTTCTAGTCGTTGCAACCAACTTTCTTCTTTTGAAAAATCTATATAAGCCTCATCTATTACCACAATTCCATTAAACTGTTTCAATAATTTCTCTACTTCTTTTTTAGCAAAACTATTTCCTGTTGGATTATTTGGAGAACATAAAAACAGTATCTTACTTTCTTTTGTAGCAGCCAACAAAATAGTTTGTGTTTTAGGTTGAAAACCTACTGTTAACTGTACTTCTTTTATACCAACTGCATTAATGTTTGCTAATACTTTATACATTCCATAAGTTGGAGGTAAAATGATAATCTCATCTTTATTTGGTTCACAAAATGCTCTAAAAATTAAATCCAATACTTCATCACTCCCATTTCCCAACAATATGCTTTGTTCTGAAATGTTTTTAATCTTAGAAAGCGTTTCTTTTACTGCTTTTTGTTGTGGATCTGGATACCGATTTAAACCATTTGTAAACGGATTTTCATTGGCATCTAAAAAACACATATTGGCAGTAGTTTCTGTATATTCATCTCTTGCAGATGAATAAGATTCTATGTTTCTAATGTTTTCTCTAACTAATTCTTTAATATTCATAATAGTAGTAGAAAAATGTTATTTATTAATTTCTTTTAATCGTAATGAAACGGCATTTTTATGAGCAAATAGGCCTTCTGCATCTGCCATTATCTCTATAGATTTTCCAATATTTTGTATGCCTTCTTTTGATATTTTCTGAAAAGTGATGCTCTTGTAAAAACTATCTAGATTTACGCCAGAATATACTTTTGAATACCCATTTGTTGGTAATGTATGATTGGTTCCAGAAGCATAATCTCCTGCACTTTCTGGAGTATAATCTCCAATAAAAACAGATCCTGCGTTTTCTACATTTTCAACAAAAAAATCTTCTTTTTCTGCACAAATAATAAAATGCTCTGGCCCATATTCATTGATTAACTCTAATGCTGTTTTATCATTATCTACATAAATAAATCTAGAGTTTTCTATGGCTTTTTTAGCAATTGCTTTTCTGGGCAATACTGCTAATTGCTGTTCAATTTCTTGCTGTACTAATTCTAACATCTTTATTGATGTAGTAACCAATAATACTTGACTATCAATACCGTGTTCTGCCTGACTTAATAAATCTGAAGCTACAAATGATGCATTTGCTGTCTTGTCTGCAAATACTAACAATTCACTTGGTCCAGCTGGCATATCTATTGCAACTCCATATTTTGTTGCTATTTGTTTAGCTACGGTTACATATTGATTTCCTGGTCCAAAAATTTTAGAAACTTTTGGAATACTATCAGTTCCAAAAGTCATTGCTGCAATGGCTTGAATACCTCCTACTTTATAAATCTTTGTAATGCCACACAAACTTGCCGTATATAAAATAGTTGGATTTATAGTACCATTCTCATCTGGTGGAGAACATAAAATAATTTCTTTACAACCTGCTATTTGAGCCGGTATTGCTAACATTAAAACAGTAGAAAACAATGGAGCTGTACCTCCAGGAATATACAATCCAACCGAAGAAATAGGTCTTTTTTCTTGCCAACAAGTTACTCCGTTTGTAGTTTCTACTATCACAGGTGTTGTTTGTTGCGCTTTGTGAAATTTCTCAATATTCGACTTTGCCAAATCTATAGCTTCTTTTAATTCTTTTGAAACCAATGCTGAAGCCTCTTCAACTTCTTTTGTGGCAACCCAACAATTGTCTAATCTTACTTTATCAAACTGTTGTGTAAACTTTGTAACTGCAGCATCTCCCTCTTTTTTTACTGCTTCAAAAACTTCAGAAACTACTGTTTCAATATCACTAACTGTTTGTGTTGGTCTTTGTAAAATTTGTTCCCAACTTGTTCTTTTCGGATTTTTTACAATATTCATTTTCTCTTTTTTTATTCTCAAATTTTACAAGTATTACAATACCATTTTCTCTATTGGACATACCAAAATACCTTCTGCTCCTTTTAATTTTAGCTCATCAATAATTTCCCAAAACTGATTTTTACTAATTACAGAATGTACAGAACTCCAACCTTCTTCTGCCAATGGTAAAACAGTAGGGCTTTTCATTCCTGGCAATACATTTATAATATCTTGCAATTTGTTATTCGGTGCATTTAACAATACATATTTCGAATTTCTTCCTTTTAAAACCGCCTGTAATCTAAATTGAAGTTTGTCTAATATTTCTTTGTTTTTTGCTGGAATTAATGGAGAAACTGCTAATACTGCTTCGGATTTTAATAAAACTTCTACTTCTTTTAAATTGTTTTTAAACAAAGTAGATCCACTAGAAACGATATCACAAATACCATCAGCTAAACCAATATTTGGTGCTATTTCTACCGAACCATTAATAATGTGAATCTGAGTATCAATTCCTTTATCTAATAAGTATTTTTTTACGGTATTAGGATATGAAGTAGCAATTTGTTTTTGATTAAAATAGTTGATTCCATCATACTTTTCTCCTTTCGGAATTGCTAATGAAACTTTACATTTAGAAAATCCTAGTTTTTCTACAATACCGATGTCTTCTCCTTTTTCTATCAAAACATTTTCACCGATAATAGCAATATCTACCACACCATCTCTTAAATACTGTGGAATGTCCCCGTTGCGTAAATAAAATACTTCCAACGGAAAGTTGCTGGCATTTGCTTTTAACTGATCTTTTCCATTATCAATGGAAATACCGCAGTCTTTTAAAATTTCTAAGGAGTCTTTGTTTAGTCTTCCTGATTTTTGAATGGCAATTCTTAATTTACTCATGTTTTAGTTAAAATGTTTGAGTAAACCAATAGGAAATTCATGACAAGAAAAAACCCGTTTGATTTACTCAAACGGGTTTAAAATATATCTTGTTTTTATTCAATACATTTTCAGCTCGCCTGAGTGCAAGTATGAAAATGATGATGATGATTTTGAATAAAACTCATGTCTTTGTTTTTGATGCCACAAATATTTGTGATTATTTTTTAATTATCCTAATCATTTTTAAATAAAAACAATTTCTTAACAAATAGTAGTCTTTTGTTACATTCTAAACTTTTCGATTTCAAACAACTACAATAAAGTTTCTAAGTAATGATTTTCTATCTGATAGGCTTCTTTTATACCTTCTATCTTATTTGACACTTTAGAAACATCTACCTTTTTAGAAGATTTTGTGCCTACCAACATTACATTTTTACGTGTATGCTCGTTACTAATAAATTCAAAAACTTTGGTGTTGTAATTGTATTTTTCTAGAATCAATGCTCTGATGGTATCCGTAACCATTTCAAATTGTCGCTCTTTAAAAATTCCATATTTTAATAACGGACTTTCCTGCTCTTTTCCTTTTACTTGCTGACGAATTTGCTTATGACAACATGGTGCGCAAATAATTAATGAAGCTTTTGCTGATAACCCTTTATAAATTGCATCATCTGTAGCGGTATCACAAGCATGTAAAGCGATTAAAATATCTATCTTATTATTGTCATAATCTTGAATAGGTTGTGCTACAAAAGATAAGTTTTTAAAAGCTGATTTCGCAGCAATATCATTGCAGTAATTCACCAAACCTTCGCGTAATTCAATTCCAGTTACTGTTGCATTGTATTTTTTCTGATTTACTAAATAATCATACAAGGCAAACGTTAAATATCCTTTACCAGAACCCATATCAACAATATTGATTTTTTGAGGTAATTTGGTTGATTTCAACAAACCTTCAATAATCTCTAAATACTTATTAATTTGGCGATATTTATCAGCCATTTTATGAATAACTTTTCCGTTTTTGTCAGTAATACCAAGGTGTTGTAAATAATTTCCTGATGCGATTCTATCTTTAGGTTTATCATGAGAATCTGGTAACTTGTTTTGAAAACTAGGTGCATTTTTTTTATAAGAAACTTTCTTCTTTTTAGATACAAATACTAATAAGTCATTTTCTAAAGTAAATAAAGTTGCTGCTCTAAAATTTTCTAAAAGCAATGTTTCCAACTCTGCAATTGCTTCTGAAACAGTATAATTTTTTACTTTATCATTGGTTGTATAACGATAGGTAAATTGGAATTTTTCTTCGTCTTTTATTTTTATCAATCGTACATAAACATTGGGTAATCCATCACTTTTTCTAATGGGTTTGCTTAAGGTAAGTTTTACAAAATTTTGAGAAGATAAACTTTGATGCAACGCATCCTTCAATTGTTGAAAATCATTCATGCTACAAAAATAAACAAGATTATTGGAATGATGTTTATTCCTTTCGTTTTTGATTTGTTAGACCTTCAATTTTCTAGCCTTTTGACTTTTAAATTATTAATTACAAACCAACCTCCATTTTATACATTAATTCATTATTTATTTTCCTTTGTTTAATTGTTGTAGTAATTTTGCGCTATGGAAAACACAAAGCAAGTCACAAAAAAATTACAACGCGCTACAGCAGAAGCTATCAGTCAATTTTCTATGATTGAAGAAGGTGATAAAATCATGGCTTGTTTGTCTGGAGGAAAAGACAGTTATACCATGTTACAAATGCTATTGCATTTTCAGAAAGTAGCTCCAATTTCTTTTGAGGTGATTGCTGTAAATTTAGATCAAAAACAACCTGGTTTTCCAGAAGAAGTATTACCAAATTACTTAGAAAACTTAGCTATTCCCTATAAAATTGTAGAAAAAAACACTTATAAAGTGGTGATGGAGAAAACTCCAGAAGGCAAAACTACTTGTAGTTTGTGTTCTCGTTTACGTAGAGGAACGCTGTACGAAGCCGCCAAAGATTTGGGCTGTAATAAATTGGCTTTAGGGCATCATAGCAACGATATTTTAGAAACTTTTTTCTTAAATCTATTCTTTTCTGGAAAGCTAGAAACCATGCCTCCAAAATTTAAAAATGATGCAGGTGATTTGGTTATTTTAAGACCTTTGGCTTTTTGTAAAGAAGCAGACATTGAACAATATTCTGAAGCTATGGATTTTCCCATAATCCCATGTAATTTATGTGGTTCACAAGAAAACCTACAACGTAAAAAAATAAAACAGTTAATGGCAGAATGGGAAACAGAATTTCCTAATAGAAATGCCATCATGATGAATGCTTTGCAAAATGTTTTTCCTTCTCATTTACTTGATCACAACTTATATGATTTTAAAGAATTAGAAGATAAAATTAGTACATTAGATTTACAAGTGTAATACGTATATTAAGATTATAAAAAAAAGCTCAAGAAAATTCTTGAGCTTTTTTTGTATTTAATTTATTGAGATTTCTCGGCTATGCTCGAAATAACATCTTTTATTTTACAAAATTAATCTTACGCATACGTAAGCTTTCTGGAGTTACTTCTAAGTACTCATCTACTCTAATATACTCCATACATTCTTCTAAAGAAAAATCTACTTTTGGAGCAATTTTAACTCCATCATCAGAACCAGAAGCACGTACGTTTGTTAATTTCTTTCCTTTAATTAAGTTCACAGCCATATCTTCTTGCTTAGAGTTTTCTCCAACTACCTGACCTTTATATATATCTTGGTTAGGATCAATAAAGAAACGCCCTCTATCTTGTAATCTATCAATAGCATAAGCTGTAGCTTTTCCTGTTTCAGAAGAAACAATAGCTCCTTTTAAATCTTCAGTAAAGTCTCCTTTATAAGGACCATACTCACTAAATCTATGATTGATAATTGCTTGTCCAGCTGTAGCTGTTAAAATTTTATTACGTAAACCAATCAAACCTCTAGACGGAATCGAAAATTCTAAATGTTGTAAATCTCCTTTTGGCTCCATAATTAATAAGTCTCCTTTACGCAAAGACACTAAATTAATCGCTTTAGAAGCAACATCTTCTGGCACATCAATAGATAAGGTTTCCATCGGCTCATGTTTCTTACCATCAATCTCTTTTAAGATTACTTGCGGTCTTCCTACCTGTAACTCATAACCTTCTCTACGCATTGTTTCTATTAGTACAGATAAGTGTAATACTCCACGTCCAAATACATTAAACTTATCTTCTGTATCAGTTTCATCTACACGTAATGCCAAGTTTTTCTCCATTTCTTTGAATAAACGATCACGTAAATGACGCGAAGTCACAAACTTTCCTTCTTTTCCAAAGAATGGTGAATTGTTAATGGTAAATAACATACTCATTGTTGGCTGATCTACCTCAATTCTTGGCAATGCTTCTGGACTTTCTAAGTCGGCAATAGTATCTCCAATTTCGAAACCTTCAATACCAGTAATTGCACAAATATCTCCAGAACGAACTTTAGAAACTTTTGCTTTCCCCATTCCTTCAAAAACATGCAATTCCTTAATACGCACTTTTTTAGTAGTACCATCAGCTTTACACAACATGTAATCTTTATTCTCTTCTAAATCTCCTCTAAATACACGTCCAATAGCAATTCTTCCTGTAAATGAAGAAAAGTCTAATGAGGTAATTTGCATTTGTGGAGTTCCTGTTCTGTAAGGCGCCTCTGGAATTGTTTCAATTACTGCATCTAATAACGGAATAATATCAGTTGTTGGCTCTTGCCAATCTGTACTCATCCAACCATTTTTAGCAGAACCATAAATTGTTGTAAAGTCTAACTGCTCTTCAGTAGCTTCTAAAGCAAACATTAAATCGAACACTTTTTCATGTACTAAATCTGGTGTACAATTTTCTTTATCTACTTTATTTACAACTACAATTGGAGTCAACCCTAATTCAATTGCTTTTCCTAATACAAAACGTGTTTGTGGCATTGGTCCTTCAAAAGCATCAACCAATAATAATACTCCATCTGCCATTTTTAATACACGTTCTACTTCTCCTCCAAAATCGGCGTGACCTGGTGTATCAATTACATTAATTTTTACATCTTTATAATTAACAGAAACATTTTTAGAAAGAATGGTAATTCCTCTTTCACGTTCTAAGTCATTATTATCTAATAACAAATCTGTACGTTCCTTACGATCATCTAAGATTTTTGCTTGATCTATAATCTTATCTACTAAGGTAGTTTTACCGTGGTCTACGTGCGCTATAATAGCGATATTTCTAATTGATTGCATACGTGCTTATTTTGGAGCTGCAAAAGTAGTGTTTTATTCTTAAATAAAATGGGTTATTATTTTTGAATTTTAATTTCACAAATTATGAGTAATTTCTTTACTCAATCAATTCATTGTCCAATTCATTAATAGACCCATCATCTTCTTGAAAAGCACTTGGTAAAATATCTGGAATCAGTTTTATTAGCAGGGGTAATAATAAAGCACCGCCAGGTAACATGAATACAGCAAATGCAGGAATTCCTTTACAGATATCTAGCAACTGTTCTTTTACCTTGCTTTTTTCTTCTTCGGTTAGCTTTTTATAGGTAGATTTTTTAAGTAAACTTAATAGTTCTTTACTTTCTTCTAACTCTTTTGCTAAACGCTTTTTATTCTTCTGAATATTTTCTTTTATTTCATCTACAGTAGTACTCACTATAGTTTTCTTCGTTTTCTTTCAGTTTTAATCAAGTCTAATTCTCTACTTGTTTGTCCTGCAACAGAAGTATTTTCTTCTGCTCTTCTAATTAAATAAGGCATTACATCTCTAACGGGTCCAAAAGGAACATATTTTGCCACATTATAACCTTCTGCTGCTAAATTAAAGCTAATATGATCGCTCATTCCGTATAATTGCCCAAACCACAAACGATAATCATTAGGTTGAATGTTGTATTTTTTTGCCAAATCCATTAATAAATAAGAACTCTCTTCATTATGTGTACCTGCAAATATGGCCATTTTCTTATGTTCCATCATATATAAAATAGCTGCATTGTAGTTATCATCTGTTGCTTGTTTATCTACACAAATCGGAGAAAGATATCCTTTTTCTTCTGCTCTAGCACGTTCTTTTTCCATATATGCACCACGAACTACTTTCATACCAATATGATAATCTTTTTGATGCGCTCTTTGGTGTAACCCTTTTAAATACTCCATTCTATCATGTCTATACATTTGTAAAGTATTAAATACAATGGCTTTTTCTTTATTGTAGGTTTCCATTAACTCTTCAATTAAGTTATCAGCAGCATCTTGCATCCAACTTTCTTCTGCATCAATTAATAATGGTACATCTTTTTCTACTGCAGATTTACATACAGTATGGTAACGTTCTACAACACGAATCCATTCTGACTTCTCTTCTGTAGTTAATGCTTCTTTTTCTGTTATTTTTTGATACAATGCAAAACGTCCAAAACCAGTAGGTTTAAAAACCGCATAAGGAATCGCTCCTTTTTCTTGAGCAAATTCAATTGTTTTTAAGGTTTTTTCTAAAGCATGGTCAAACTGTTCTTCTGTTTCTTTTCCTTCTACAGAATAGTCTAAAATTGAATGCACATTTTTAGTAAACATTTTATCAATGTTTGGCAAACAATCTTCTTCTGTTACTCCACCACAAAAATGGTCAAATACTGTAGATCTAATTAATCCTTCTACAGGTAAATGCGCTTTTAAAGCAAAATTTGTTACAGCAGTTCCAATCCTAACTAAAGGTTGACTTTCTATCATTTTAAATAAAAAATGGGCACGTTCTAATTGTGAATCTGATTTTAAAGAAAATGCGACTTCTGTATTGTTAAAAAGTTTCATAAGTAAACAGTTGATATTTTTAAAGACAAAGATAATTTTAAACAGCAAATAATTCAATTTTTTCTACTTAATTTGCACTCTTAAATTTTAACTAATGAAATCTATTAAAGCAGTCTCATATTTTGTTCATTTTGAAGCGAATGGATATGCTGAATTGAATCAACTAATTGCAGAAAAATCATATTCATCTATTTTTATTATTGTAGATGAAAATACACATCAGCATTGTTATCCAAAGTTTATTCCAAATTTAATTGCAAATTGCCCAATAGAAATCATTGAAATTGAAGCTGGTGAAGTTCATAAAAATCTAGAAACTTGTATTGGTATTTGGAATGTAATGACTGAGCTGAATGCTGATAGAAAAAGCTTAGTAATTACACTTGGTGGTGGAGTTATTACTGATATGGGAGGCTTTGTAGCTTCTACTTTTAAACGTGGAATCGATTTTGTTAATATACCAACTACTTTATTAAGTATGGTTGATGCTTCTGTTGGAGGAAAAACAGGTGTTGATTTAGGCGTTTTAAAAAATCAAATCGGATTGTTTGCTAATCCAGAAATGGTGATAGTTGATGCCAATTACTTACCTACTTTAATCCAGAGAGAAATTAGATCTGGAATGGCAGAGATTATTAAATATGGACTTACTTATGACAATCATTTATATCAAAAAATCAAAGAAAACCCGCAATTAAATATTGTTGACTTAATTCACCGCTCTATAGAAATTAAAAATGAAGTTGTTTTACAAGATCCTAAAGAGCAACAATTACGTAAGATTTTGAACTTTGGTCATACCATTGGACATGCTATCGAATCGTATTTTTTAGAATCTGAACACAAAGAAAACTTAACACATGGAGAAGCCATTGCTATTGGAATGGTAGCTGAATGTTATTTGTCTACTCAACTGTTCTCTTTTCCAAAAGAAGAGCTAGAAGCTGTAAAAAAACTGGTGCTTACTATTTATGGTAAGGTTGCTGTTTTAGAAGAAGATTTTCAATCTATACTAACCTATTTAAAGCATGACAAAAAGAATGTGGGTGGACAAATAAATTTTGTGCTTTTAAATCAGATTGAAGAAACTAAAATTGATTGTAAAGTCTCTAACGAACAAGTTATTGAAAGTATTCTCTTTTATAATAAGTAAGTGAGTTAAAAGACAAAAGTTACACGATTTAACAATTAAATAATTGATTAATGTAACAATGTGTCTTAGTTTGAAAGTTGTAATGTATAAAAGTTTTAAAGTAGCTATGATTTAGATTTGGAAATGTACAACTACACGATTAAACAATTCCACAATTAAACAGTTGATTAATGTAATAATGTGTCTGAGTTTGAAAGTTGTAATGTATAAAAGTTTAAAGTAGCAATGATTTAGATTTGGTAATGAGAAATAGCCCTACACTACAATTACACGATTAAATAATTCCACAATTAAACAGCCTTAGACTTAAAACAAAAGTACTTAACTCACTTTTTCTAATAGTGATTTGTAGATATCTTCATAAACTGGAAGAATATTCTTTAAAGAAAATTGAGCTGTATGCTTTTTTGCATTGCTTTTAAAACGTTGTAAAGTAGCTTCATCTTTTACAATCTTTAATGCATTATTTGCCATATCTTCAACATCTCCAATAGCACTCAAATAGCCACTATAACCATGTTTATTCACTTCTGGCAACCCTCCTGTATTTGTAGAAATAACTGCTGCTTCTGCCGCCATTGCTTCTAAAGCTGCAAAACCAAAACTCTCCGTTTTTGATGGTAATAAGAACACGTCTGTATAACACAATAGTTCAGTTACCTCAGAACTATTTCCTAAGAAAATAACATCTTCTTTTATTCCCAGTGTTTTGGCTAATAATTCGGCATCTCTTCTATCAGGACCATCTCCTACCATTAATAATTTTGAAGGCACTGTTTTATGTACAATAGCAAAGGTTTTTACAACATCTTCTACTCTTTTTACAGGTCTAAAATTACTAATATGAGTAAAAATACGTTCATTAGGTTTTGCTAAAGCAATACGTTGACATTCTTTCTCATTTGCTTTGTCGTATTTATCCATATCAATAAAGTTATGGATAACCTGAATATCATTCGTAATATTAAACAAACGTAATGTGTCTTCTTTTAAGCTTTGAGAAACTGTGGTTACTGCATCAGAATGATTGATACTAAATTCTACTGCCGTTCTATAACTTGGGTGACTACCAACTAAGGTAATATCGGTTCCATGTAAAGTAGTAACTACCTTAATATCAATTCCTTTTTCTTTAAGCATTTGTTTTGCCATATAAGCTGCATAAGCATGTGGAATTGCATAGTGTACATGTAAAATTTCTAATTGATATTTTTCTACAACTTCTACCATTCTTGTAGACAATGCCAACTCATAAGGTTGGTATTGAAACAATGGATATTCTTCCATTGTAACCTCATGGAAATGTAAATTATGAGAAATAAAATCTAAACGAACTGGTTGGTTGTATGTAATAAAGTGTACTTCGTGTTTATTATCTGCCAAAGCCATTCCTAACTCTGTTGCTACTACTCCACTACCTCCAAATGTAGGATAACAAACAATTCCAATTCTCATATATTTTCAGTTTATTTTTTACAGACGTAAAGATAGTTTTTTACTTACAGATGCTTTTTATAGAAAAGTGAAATAAATCTTAAAAAGTAAAAAATCCCACACAAAAGTGCAGGATTCATTTTTATATTGATTTCAATTCTTTAAAACTAATAATCTCCTAAAGTTTCTGGATTTTGAGCTAAAGCATTTTCCAATTGTTCATCATTAGGAGCTTTACCATGCCAAGCATGTGTATGCATCATAAAGTCTACTCCATTACCCATTTCTGTATGTAATAAGATACAAACTGGTTTCCCTTTTCCAGTCCTAGACTTTGCCTCTGCCAATCCTTCTAAAATAGCAGCAATGTCATTTCCTTTTTCTACATCAAGTACATCCCAACCAAAAGCTTCAAACTTAGCTCTAATACTTCCCATTGGTAATACATCATCAGTAGCACCATCAATTTGCTTTCCATTTAAATCTACAGTAGAAATTAAGTTATCTACTTTTTTAGCAGAAGCATACATTGCAGATTCCCAGATTTGACCTTCTTGTAATTCACCATCTCCATGTAATGAATATACAATCTTATCATCATTGTTTAATTTCTTTGTTTCAGCAGCTCCAATAGCTACACTCATTCCTTGTCCTAAAGAACCAGAAGCAATACGAATTCCTTCTAAACCTTCATGAGTTGTTGGATGTCCTTGTAAACGTGTGTCTAACTTTCTAAAAGTAGCTAATTCTTCTACAGGAAAAAAACCTGAATGTGCTAATACACTATAAATAACAGGAGAAATATGACCATTTGATAAAAAGAATAAATCTTCATTTTTACCATCCATATCAAACTCTGTTGAATAGTCCATTACTTCTTGATATAAACAAGTTAAGAATTCTGCACATCCTAAAGAACCTCCTGGATGTCCTGAATTTACGGCATGTACCATTCTTAAAATATCTCTTCTAACTTGTTGTGTAAAAATTTCTAAACGTTGTACGGTTGTAGACATGTTGTGTTTTTGTTTTGTTGTGGCAAAAGTAGTTTATTAAATGGTTTTAACAAATAGCATTTGTAAGTTTTTATCCACAATTTTAAACGCATATCTTAAAAAAGAAAAAGGGTTCAGTTTATAATTTCTCTTTTTCATTCAGCAAGTTTTCCCTTATTTAGGAGTACTAATAATATAACATTAAATGAACCCTTTAAATTCTATTCCAAATGTAACTCTAGAAGTCGTTAGATTGCAAAAGTTTGCAACCAATATTCATGAATATCGTGTCTTTTATTTTATAATTGACTACCTTTCAAAGGTTTAAAAAAAACTAATTTTTACGTATTTTTGCCACTTATAAGTACTTGATTCTATGAAAAAGAAGGTTTTCTTTGGTTTTATTTTTATTAGTCTGTATTCGTTTTTAGGAATAAAAAGTTCCCTCGCTCAATCTCATTCCCAAAAAGATACTTTAGCCAAATATAGTTATGAAGAATTGTCTAAGAAGTTTTATGCTGCTAAACCAGACTCTTTAAAAGCTATACTTTATGCAAAATATTATATAAAAAAAGCCAAAAGAGATAAGGATACATTACAAGAAGCAGATGGTAATTACTATTTAAGTGATATTACTAATAATCTTAGTCATTTTATTAATTACTGGAATAAAATAATTCAATCAACAAAAAATAAAATTTACCCAGCAAAAGCTTACCTTGAATTAGGAGAGTTTTATAGGGTAAAAGGATTTCATAATATAGCCCTAACTTTTTTTTTAAAAGCAAAGAATGAACTTAAATCAAATAAAAATGATAGCTTGAATCTAATTACAATTCATAGATTAGGACACCTTAAAGCTCAAAATCGTCAAATTGAAGAAGCAATTTATTTATATAAAAAAGTTTATAATTCATATTTTACTAAAAGAAAAATAAAGAATATTTCCAATGAGCATTATTCTATACTAGTAAGTTTATCTTCAAATTTCGCAAAATTGAAATCATATGATTCTGCTGTTTATTATAACAGCATACTTAAAAAACTTGCTATTAAAAATAAAAATGAATTAGTTTTAGGTTATTCTATAAACAATACTGGAAGGCTTTTTTACCGTCAAAAAAAATATCATAATGCAATTAAAGAATTAAAATATTCCATTTCATATTTAATTGATGATGAAAACTATAACTCTTTATCTTATACATATCTTCTTATAGCTAATTCATATTTGAAAATTAGAAATGAATCAAAAGCTCTAAAATATTATTTTTTGATAGATTCACTTTTTGATCAAAAAAAATATTTCTTCTCAAGTCAGAGAACTCCATACAAGTATCTTATCTCACATTTTAAAAAAGAAAATAACGATGCCAAACAGCTAGAATACATTAATAAGTACTTAAAAGTAGATAGTGTTTTAAATGCTCGTTCTAAAAGTATTAATAAAAATCTTACTGAAAATTATGATATCCCCAATTTATTAGCTGAAAGAAAACTCATTGAAGATCGTTTAAAAAACAAACTATCTAATTTTGAAAAATGGATGTGGGGAACTAGCAGTATAGCTCTAATTTTTCTTGTCTTTTTACTGCTACAAATAAGAAAAAGAAAGCGCTATAAAAAACGTTTTAATGAGTTAGTTCATAATCATAAAGAACATTCTACAACTGTAAGTACAGTATCTAAAAAGGAAAACACTATACCAAAAGAAATTACAAAACAAATTTTAATACAGTTAAATACTTTTGAAATAAATAACGAGTATATATCTTCTGAAATCACTTTAAATAATTTGGCTAAAAAACTTAATACCAATAGTAAATATCTATCTCAGGTTATCAATCAACATAAAAATCAGTCTTTTTCTAATTATGTCAATCAATTACGTATTAATTATACTATTGAAAGATTAAAGAAGGATGCTAAGTTTAGAAAATATAGCGTAAAAGCCATTGCATATGAAGTTGGTTTTAATACTACTGAATCTTTTTCTAAAGCTTTTTATAAGTTTACCAAAATTAAACCTTCATTTTTTATTAAAGAACTGGAGAAATAATAGACTTTTATGAAACATATATTATTTATTTGTCTTTTCTTTTTTTTTACAATTAGCTATGCACAGACCAATATTCAAAAAGATACTTTAGCTAAATATAGTTATGAAGAATTGTCTAAGAAGTTTTATGCTGTTAAACCTGACTCTTTAAAAGCTATACTCTATGCAAAATATTATATAAAAAAGGCCAAAAGAGAAAAGGATACATTACAAGAAGCAGAAGGTAATTATTATTTAAGTGATATTACTAAAGACTCAATTTATTTTGTTAACTATTGGAATAAAATACTTAAAAATAAAAATACAAACAAATCCTTTATTACTATTGGTAATATTGAAGTTGGAGATTTTTATTATCATAAGGGTAAAAAAGATTTAGCTTTAAAAAGATATTTAGAAGCAAAAAAACAGTCTTTTAAAACAGATATTGATAGTTTAAAATCTATGTCTAGTCTTAGAGTAGGAATTATTAAATCTCATAATAAAAAATTCAAAGACGCTATTAATCACTATAAAATTTCACTAAGTTATCATCACTTATATAATAGTAAGAAAAGTTTTCACAAATACAGTTCTATTTTATACAACTTATCTGAATCGTTTAAACTATTAAAACAATATGATTCTGCTCAATATTATAATAATAAAATAATTTTTTACGCAAAAAAATATAAAGATTCAATAATTATTGGGTATGCTAGTTTCAATAATGGTAATATCTCATATGAAAAAAAAGATTATTTGTCTTCTATTAAACATTTAAAAAAGGCAATTCATTATATCAAGCTAGATGAGAACTATTTTATTCTATCTAGTCTATATTATAATTTGGGAGAATCTTATAATATGTTAGGCGATAACTTAAATTCTCTTAAATACTACTTAAAAGTTGATTCTTTATTTTTAAAAACAGGAAATTATTATAAAAATCAAAAGCCAGCTTATAAAGCTTTAGCAGAATATTATAAAAAAGAAAATAACGATGTCAAGCAGCTAGAATACATTAATAAGTACTTAAAAGTAGATAGTGTTGTAAATGCTCGTTCTAAAAGTATTAATAAAAATCTTACTGAAAATTATGATATCCCCAATTTATTAGCTGAAAGAAAACTCATTGAAGATCGTTTAAAAAGCAAATTATCTAATTTTGAAAAATGGATGTGGGGAACTAGCAGTATAGCTTTAATTTTTCTTGTCTTTTTACTGCTACAAATAAGAAAAAGAAAACGCTATAAAAAACGTTTTAAGGAGTTAGTTCATAATCATAAAGAACATTCTACAACTGTAAATACAGTATCAAAAAAGGAAAACACGATACCTAAAGAAATTACAAATCAAATTTTAATACAATTAAAGACTTTTGAAATAAATAACGAGTATATATCTTCTCAAATCACGTTAAATAATTTGGCTAAAAAACTTAATACCAATAGTAAATATCTATCTCAGGTTATCAATCAACATAAAAACCAATCTTTTTCTAATTATATCAATCAATTACGTATAAATTATACTATTGAAAGATTAAAGAAGGATGCAAAGTTTAGAAAGTATAGCGTAAAAGCCATTGCATATGAAGTTGGTTTTAATACTACTGAATCTTTTTCTAAAGCTTTTTATAAGTTTACCAAAATTAAACCTTCATTTTTTATTAAAGAATTGGAGAAAAATATTTAACTCATAAGATTATTGCTATTTAAGTCTTCTGCTCTTTCTTTTTAGCAGCTGGAAACAATACATTGTTTAAAATTAAACGATACCCAGGAGACGTTGGATGCAAATCTAATTCTGTTTTTGGATCTCCAACTTTATGCTGATAATCTTCAGGATCGTGTCCACCATAAAAAGTAAACATTCCTTTTCCTTTGGTTCCGTGAATGTATTTAGCTTCTCTATTTACCTTATTTTCTCCCATTACTAAAACGGTAGGTTTTACATTATTTCTATCAAAAGAAGTGGTTTGTCCCATAAACCCTTTAACAATCTGAGTATGATTTTGAGTTAACATGGTTGGTACAGGATCCCATTTTGCCGAATATTGTTCTAAATAAAAATAGTCAGAAGTTTTCGGAATTCTACGTTTACTTGTCATATCTATTGATGAAAACTCATAAGTAGTTGGATTTCTAACCAAGGTATATTTTTCAAAAGCCAAGGTTTTACTAAAATCTAATTTCGATTGATAATTTGGTTCTGAAGCATCTCCATCAAACATAGACTCGGCAATATCTACACCTTCTGCAGATAAGGCTATATCAAAACTATCGGTTGCAGAACACATGGCAAACATAAATCCGCCACCCACAACATAGTCTCTAATTTTTAACGAAACCGCTAATTTTTGCTCTGAAACTTTATTGTAGCCTAGTCTTTTAGCTAAAGCTTCTGCTTTTTGTTTACGAGTAATATACCAAGGTGCAGCTCTATAAGCTCCGTAAAAACGACCATATTGTCCTGTAAAATCTTCGTGATGCAAATGCAACCATTCGTATAAAAGCAACTTATCATTTAAGACTTCTTCATCATAAATTACATCAAACGGAATCTCGGCATATTTTAAAACCATAGTTACAGCATCATCCCATGGCATTTTATCTTTTGGAGAATACACTGCTATTTTTGGAGCTTTTTCTAAGTTAACAGCTTGCTGATTTTTAGAAGGCGAAGCAATTTCTTGTAATATTAATTGTGATTTGGCATCAGAAATTACTTGATAAGAAACTCCTCTAATTTTACATTCTTTGATAATCTTTTCAGAATTCTCGATTAAAAAAGCACCACCATCATAATTTAACAACCATTTTGCCTTTACACCATTTTGTAAAGAAAAATAAACAATCCCGTAAGCTTTTAAATGATTTTTTTGATTCTCTGCACTCATCGGAATATAAATAAAAGAGGCCCAAATCGTATTGGAAATCAATAAAAACAGAAGTGCAAAAAGAAGTTTTCTCATTGTTAAATGTTCTTCAGTGTTTGTAAAAGCACTAAAGTACATAAATCATTTTTATCAATGATGTAATGAATCAAATAATATAACAATTCAACAATGATACTACATATTAAGATTCAGAATAATAAAATAGGAATTCTTAATGACTAATTAAAAACTCTTATTTTAAAACTTTACTTTTTTAAAAAGGTACATCACCTCCATCATCAGAATCTTCAATACCAAAAGCATCTTTAGGACTGATGAATTGTTCTGGAGATACAGCATTCATTTTAGATTGGAATTCAGAACTAAACCCTTCTTCTAAATCTGAGAATCTTGCCAAGTGACCAGTAAACTTTAAACGTATGTTTTCCAAACCTCCATTACGGTGTTTAGCTACAATAAACTCTCCTTGCCCTTCACAAGGTGAATGATCATCGTCATCCCATTCAGTTATTCCATAATATTCTGGACGGAAAATAAACGATACAATATCCGCATCTTGCTCAATCGCTCCAGATTCACGTAAGTCAGATAGTAATGGTCTTTTAGATCCACCACGAGTTTCAACGGCACGAGATAACTGAGACAAGGCAATTACTGGTACATTTAATTCTTTTGCTAAAGCTTTTAAGTTTCTCGAAATTGTAGAAATCTCTTGTTCACGGTTACCACCAGCTCCACCAGCTGTCATTAACTGTAAATAATCAATAATTAAGATTCTTACATTGTGTTGAGAAACCAAACGTCTTGCTTTTGCACGTAAATCAAAAATTGATAGCGATGGTGTATCATCTATATAAATTGGAGCATCTGAAAGTCTTTTTACTTTTACATTCAATTGTTCCCATTCGTGAGGTTCTAAATTTCCTTTACGTAGTTTTTCTGAAGTCAATCCTGTTTCAGAAGATATCATACGAGTAATTAACTGTACAGATGACATCTCTAGAGAGAACAAGGCAACAGCATGGTTAAAATCGATGGCCATATTCTTTGCCATAGAAATTACAAAGGCTGTTTTTCCCATACCAGGACGTGCTGCTATAATAATTAAATCTGAAGGTTGCCAACCAGAAGTTAAAGCATCTAGCTTTGTGAAACCTGTTGCTAAACCAGACATTCCTTCTTTATTAGAAATATCTTGAATCTTCTTTAGGGCTTGTTTAACAAGATTTCCTGCATCTTCAGATCCTTTCTTTAAGTTTCCTTGAGTAACTTCAAATAACCTTCCTTCTGCTAAATCTAATAAATCAAAAACATCTACGGTTTCATCATAAGCAGTTTCAATAATTTCACTAGAAATAGAAATTAATTTACGTTGGATATATTTTTGGAGAATAATACGGGCATGATACTCAATATGTGCAGATGATGCTACTTTTTGCGTCAATCCAATTAAGTAAAAATCACCTCCTACCAATTCAAGCTTCCCATCTTTTTTAAGTTGATTAGAAACTGTTAGTAAATCTGTAGGTTCTGAGTTTTGAAACAATGCGTAAATAGCAGCATAAATCTCTTGATGTCTTTTATCATAAAAGGCTTCAGGATGTAAAATATCAATTACATCGTCAATTCCTTTTTTATCAATCATCATGGCTGCTAAAACTGCAACTTCTAAATCTAGGGCTTGTGGAGGAATTTTACCTTTTTCTAAACCAATGATTTTAGTTTTGTCGATCTTTTTTCCCGGTACAAATTTTGTTTTCTCCATAACAACAAAAGTAACTTTTTAGGTTGATATTTGAAATGAGAATTTTCATTTTCTTTTTACACATTTTTTGTTCACTAAAATGTTATTAACCTGTTAATAACACCCAATGATTCGATTATTTCTCTATTTTTGATGCAATGAAGAACAAAAAACTTAGCATTTATTTATGCATTTTGCTAATAGTACAAGTCATATTTGTGCAATGGATTAGCAACTACCCTAGCATTATTGAAAAATATTATTCTAACGGAATATATTTATTTACGAGTAAGTTCTTTCGAATTTTATTAGGATGGCTTCCTTTTTCTTTCGGAGATTTATTGTTACTAATTTTCATCCTCTATTTTTTTCGATCACTTTATAAACTTATTAAAAATAGATTCAAAAATAGTTTAGAAAAACTATTACACTTTATTGCTATCGTTTCTTTATTCTATGGATGTTTCTATTGGTTTTGGGGATTCAATTATTTTAGAGAACCATTAACTACTAATTTAGGAATCAGCCAACAAAAATACAGCACAGAGCAATTGGCAACAGTGACAAAAAAAATTACTTCTGAATTGAATAACATACATTTAAAAATTGCAAAAAATGATAGTGTATTAATACAAAACCCGTATTCGCAAAAGGAAATGTATCAAAAAGCAATTGATGGCTATACTAATCTTGCAAAGGAATATCCACAATTAGCTTATCAATATGCCTCAATTAAAAGCTCTTTAATGAGTTTATTACAAACTTATAATGGTACTTCTGGATATTTAAATCCTTTTACAGGAGAAGCTCATGTAAATGACATGATTCCAAAAACTGGGTACCCTACAACTATTTGTCATGAAATGGCACATCAAATTGGTTTTGCAGCAGAAAATGAAGCTAATTTTATTGGTTATTTGGCTGCTTTGGCTAATGATGATATCTATTTTAAATATGCAGCATACAGAATGGCTTTTGGATACTTGATTAATGAACTAAGAAGACATGATAAAGAAATTCACAAAACTATTATTAAATCAGTTAACAAAGGTGTTTTAAAAGATTACAGAGCTAGTTCTGAGTTTTGGAATCGTTATGAAAACCCAATAGAACCTTTATTAAAAAAAGGCTATAATTCTTATTTAAAAGCAAATAAACAAACAAAAGGAATACAATCTTATAATTATGTAGTAGATCTAATTATTAGCTACGAACAAAAGTAAAAGCTTTACTAGATACTTCTCTTCTTTCAAACTTTAAGATAATCCAACTCATTTTTGCTTCAATCTAATTGAAGATTAAACAATTACTTGTTAAAATTTATTGTAATTAGTTTCAGAATACTAAATTTACGTCTCAAACAAACTAATTTCAATGAAAAAAACACTATTGCTGTTCTTGTTTTTGTCTACCATTATAGTACAAGCACAAGAATATTTTCCAACAAATTCTGGTATTAAGACTACAGAAAATACTACTGTAGCTTTTACCAATGCTAAAATTTATGTGAGCCCAACAGAAGTTATTAAAAAAGGAACTCTATTAGTAAAAGATGGTAAAGTCCTTTCTGTAGGCAAAAGAGTAAAAATTCCGAAAGGAACCAAAACAGTTGACCTTTCAGGTAAAACAATCTATCCTTCATTTATCGAAGTGTATTCTGATTTTGGAGTAAAAAAACCAAACAGACCGAGAAATACAAGTAGTATTAGACAATATGAAGCCAATAGAAAAGGATATTATTGGAACGATCATATTAGACCAGAAACAGATGCCTTTGCTAATTTTAGATACGATACCAAAAAAGCGAAGAGTTTATTAAAAGCTGGATTTGGAGTTGTAAATACACATCAACATGATGGAATTATTAGAGGAAATGGAGTTTTAGTAGCTTTAAATTCTAACTCAAACAATGCTTATCGTATACTAGATACAAAATCTGCTCAGTATTTATCATTAGGAAAAAGTAGATTATCTAGACAAGCTTATCCAACTTCTTTTATGGGAAAAACGGCTTTGTTGCGTCAAGTATATATGGATGCCAAATGGTATCAAGCAGGAAATGCTACCAATAAAGATTTATCTTTAGAAGCCTTGATTGCGAATACAAACGAAGTACAAATTTTTGATGCTGGTGGAAATAATTTAAATGCCATTAGAGCTGATAAAGTTGGAGATGAAAGTGGTGTTCAATATAGCTTTGTAGGATCTGGATATGAATATGAAGACATTCAGGAAATTAAAGGCATGAATGCTACAATGATTGTTCCTGTAAACTTTAGAAAAGCCTATGATGTTTCTAATCCTTATTTAGCAAAAGAATTAGAATTAAGTGATATGAGACGTTGGACACAAGAACCTGCTAACTTAGCCGTATTAGCAAAAAACAATGTTAATTTTACAATCACTACACATACCTTAAAATCTACTGCAGGTTTTCATAAAAATATTAGAAAAGCCATTCAGTATGGATTGGATGAAACCAAAGCTTTGGAAGCTTTAACTACTATTCCGGCTAAATTATTAGGAAAATCTAATGAAATTGGAAGTTTACAAAAAGGAAGTTATGCTAATTTCTTAATTACTTCTGGACCTATTTTTGATGCCTCAACTACAATTTTTGAAAATTGGGTACAAGGAACAAAACATGTGCTTCAGAACATGTATGCAAAAGACGTTAGTGGAGAATATCTTTTAAGCTATAATGGTAAAAATTTAAACTTAACTATTTCTGGAAAGCCTGGTAAACATAGAGGTACAATAAAAAATGGTACTAAAAAGTTAAAGTCTAAGTTTTCGTTTAAAGACAATTGGATTCAGATTACATTAAATAACGAAGATAATAGTACAAAATTTACACGTTTTATTGGTACGCTTTCTGGACCAAGAAATTCTTTTGTAGGGAAAGTAGTTGATCAAAATGGAAATGAATCTTCTTGGACTGCAACTCCAGGTGTTGTTAAAAAGAAAAAATCAACAAAGAAGAAAAAGAAAAAATCTAATACACCATTTGTATCTCCAGTAACCTATCCTAATGTCGGATATGGATTTGCTAGCAAACCAAAACAAGAAACAATTTTATTTAAAAATGCTACTGTTTGGACAAGCGAAAAAGAAGGAGTATTAAAAAATACTGATGTATTATTAAAAAATGGAAAAATTGCTCAAATTGGTAAAAATCTTAGAGCTAGAGGTGCTAGAGTTGTAGATGCTACTGGTAAGCACTTAACAGCTGGTATTATAGATGAGCATACCCATATCGCTTTATCTTCTTCTAATGAATCTGGACATAACTCTGTTGCAGAAGTAACTATGGAGGATGCGATTAACCCTGCTGATATGAATATTTATAGAAATTTAGCTGGAGGAGTAACTTCTGCTCAATTGTTACATGGATCGGCAAACCCAATTGGAGGTAGATCTGCCATTGTAAAATTAAAATGGGGAGAAACTGCCGATGATATGGTGTATAAAAACACACCAAAGTTTATAAAGTTTGCCTTGGGAGAAAATGTAAAACAGTCACGATATACTACTAGTTTTAGGTTTCCACAAACAAGAATGGGAGTTGAACAAGTATATATGGATTACTTCCAACGAGCAAAAGAATACGATGATTTAAAGAAAAGCGGGAAACCATATCGTAAAGATTTAGAGTTAGAAGTATTAGCAGAAATTTTAAATAAAGAACGTTTTATTAGCTGTCATTCTTATGTACAAAGTGAAATTAACATGTTAATGAAAGTTGCTGATAAGTTCAACTTTAATATCAACACATTTACACATATTTTAGAAGGTTATAAAGTAGCTGATAAAATGAAAGAACACGGCGTTGGTGGTTCTACTTTTTCTGATTGGTGGGCATATAAATACGAAGTAAATGATGCCATTCCTTTCAATGCTGCAATTATGCATAACCAAGGAATTACAGTAGCTATTAATTCTGATGATAGAGAAATGTCTAGAAGATTAAATCAAGAAGCAGCAAAAACGATCAAATACGGTGGTATGTCTGAAGAAGATGCTTGGAATACAGTAACTATCAATCCTGCAAAATTATTACACTTAGATAAAAGAACAGGAAGTATAAAAGTTGGTAAAGATGCTGATGTCGTTTTATGGACAGGACATCCGATGTCTATTTATTCGAAAGCACAAACTACTATTATTGATGGGAAAGTATATTTTGATTTAGACCAAGATATTGCCAAAAGAAAAGCCGTAAAAAAAGAACGTAACCTATTAATGAACATGATGATGAATGAGAAAATTAATGGTGGAAAAGTGCAATTGCCAAAGAAAAATGTAAAAAGAGTGTTTCATTGTGATACCGAAGAAACAGAATTAAATTAAGAAGATAAATTATGAAAACGATGAAAAAACAATTGATATATAGCGTCCTATTTTTCTTTTTAATTGGAAATAGTTTCGCACAACAAACACCTGCTTCTAAACAAACAAAAGCAGTTTCTATTGAAGGAGCAACAGCACATTTAGGTGATGGTACTGTTATAAATAATTCGCTAATTATGTTTAACAATGGTAAAATCACTTTTGTAGGTTCTGCCAATGCAAAAATAGCAAGACAAGGAAGGGTAATAAATGCCAAAGGAAAACATGTTTATCCTGGCTTTATTGCTTCAAATACTACCTTAGGACTAGGAGAAATTGATGCTGTTAAAGCGTCTTTAGATGTACGAGAAACTGGTAGAATGAACCCGCATGTTAGAAGTTTAATTGCTTATAATGCCGAATCTAAAGTGGTAGAAAGTATGCGCCCAAATGGTGTTTTTATAGGACAAATTACGCCTCGTGGTGGTACTTTTTCAGGTACATCATCTATTGTACAATTTGATGCTTGGAACTGGGAAGATGCCGCTATAAAAGTAGACGATGGAATTCATATGAATTGGCCACGAAGCATAACTTATGGTAGATGGTGGTTAGGAGAAGATCCTTCGGCTAAACCAAATAGGAATTACACTAAAAATGTAAATGGATTAAATAATTATATCCAAAATGCTAAAAACTATTTAAATAGCTCTAAATCTCCAAAGAACTTAGAATTAGAAGCATTATCTGGGTTACTAAATGGTTCTAAAAAACTATATGTGCATACTCATGGAGAAAAAGAAATTACCGATGCAGTACTTTTTGCAAAGAAATTTGGTTTTAAATTAGTTATTGTTGGTGGTGATGATTCTTATAAAATTGCAGATTTATTAGTTCAAAATAATGTTCCTGTTGTTTTAGAAAGAGCACATAGAATTCCGAGTGGAGATGATTCTGATTATGACTTTTCTTATAAATTGGCTAAATTATTATTAGATAAAGGTGTATTGGTTTCTGTTGGAATGGATGGTCAAATGGAACGTATGAACACACGTAACTTACCTTTTTATGTTGGTACTTATGCTGCTCATGGAATTGACAAAGAGATTGCATTGAAAATGATTACTTCAAATGCAGCAAAAATCTTGGGAGTAGATGATATTGTTGGTACACTTACTGTTGGAAAAGATGCTACCTTATTTATTTCTGAAGGTGATGCATTAGATATGAGAGGAAATAATATTTCAGAAGCCTTTATACAAGGGCGAAAGATTAGTTTAGAAACTCACCAAACAAAACTTTGGAAGCGTTACGCAAACAAATATAAAAATCAATAGTAAAAAAGGCTCTGAAAATTCAGAGCCTTTTTTTATTGTCTTTTTTTATCACATATATAATAGTTTTTACCAACATCATTTTTTCCAAATCTGATTTTGACTAAATCTACAATAATCTCTTTATTTGCCTTTAAATAAGTTGAAAACACCTTACTTTCTGAATTGCCCTCGATTGTTATTCTATTTTTGCTAACACGAGCACTTCTCATTTTATCCTTTTGTAGAATACTTAATGCTTTGTAATTAAAATAAATCGTTGCATTGTAGCGGTTTCTAAATTGAAATTCCCATTTTCTAGCTCTTCTAGACATTTCATATTTGCCTTTTTTAGCTCTAAAATCAACTCCCTTTAAACATGCTGTTTTTTGCCATTCTGACCACTCTCTTTGTGGCGTTACATCTTTTGATGTAAAGCCCATAGTACCAATTATTAGTAACATAATAACTGATAGAAAATACCCCCGTTTTTTCATCGTTAAAAGTTTTTAGTAGTTAATATCTTTAAAGTTAAGAAAAAAAAACAACTTGCCATTTGGGCATTAAATAGATACTTTTGTGCTGTATGAAAGATATTCAGAGTATTCAAAATCCAACCATTAAAACTATTCTAAAACTTCAAGAAAAGTCTCGTGAACGCAAAAAGATGGGATTGTTTATTATTGAAGGTAAAAGGGAAATTACATTGGCAATTAATGGTGATTATAGCTTAAAAACTATTCTCTTTTGTGAAGAGCTTATTGCTAAAGAAGATGTTGATTTGATGTTAAATGATGCTGTTGAATTGATTACTATCAGTAAAGAAGTCTATCAAAAAATTGCCTATAGAGATACAACAGAAGGCATTATTGCTGTAGTCAATACAAAAAAATTAGGATTAGAATCATTAGAATTTAAAACCACTACTCCACTTATTTTAGTTGCAGAAGCTCCTGAAAAACCTGGAAATATTGGAGCTATACTAAGAACGGCAGATGCGGCTAATTTAGATGCTGTACTAATTGCCAATCCAAAAACTGATTTATACAATCCAAATATTATTAGATCAAGTGTTGGTTGTGTATTTACCAATCAAATAGCAACAGGTACAAGTGCAGAAATTATTCAGTTTTTAAAAGAGAAGAATGTACATATGTATGCTACCACACTTCAAAATTCTAACGAGTATCACAAAGAAAACTATACACAAGCATCTGCAATTGTAGTTGGTACAGAAGCAACAGGTTTAACTCAAGAATTTAGAGATGCTGCCACACAAAATATTAATATTCCAATGCAAGGTGCTATAGATTCTATGAATGTTTCTGTGGCTGCTGCTATTGTTATTTTTGAAGCCAAACGTCAACGAAATTTTAACTATTAATGACACCGACCACACTCTTTTATATATTTATTGCAATTCTGATTATCAATTTTATTATTGATAAAGTATTGGATTTTTTAAATGCCAAACATTTTAACGATCCAATTCCTAAAGAATTAAATGATGTTTATGAAAAAGACGAGTATGAAAAATCACAAGCTTATAAAAAAGTAAATGCGAAATTTTCTACCATTACAGGGTTCTTTTCTATCAGTGTAACTTTGGCTTTTTTCTTTTTAGATGGTTTTCAGTTCATAGATGAAATTGCCAGAAATTATAGCGAGAATTCTATTCTAATTACACTTATTTTTTTCGGAATCATCGTACTAGGTTCTGATCTAATTAATACACCTTTTGCTTACTATAAAACCTTTGTAATTGAAGAACGATTTGGCTTTAATAAAACCACTAAAAAACTCTTTATTTTAGATAAAATCAAAGGTTTACTAATGACAGCAATTATTGGGGGCGGAATTTTAGCTCTGATTACTTGGTTTTATGCCTTTGCTGGAAGTAATTTTTGGCTCTATGCATGGATACTTGTAGCAGTTTTTTCCCTTTTTATGAATATGTTTTATTCTAAATTGATTGTTCCATTATTTAACAAGCAATCTCCTTTAGAAGATGGTGAATTAAAATCTGCCATAGAAGAGTATGCCACAAAAGTAGGATTTACACTCGATAATATTTTTGTAATTGACGGTTCTAAACGATCTACCAAAGCAAATGCTTACTTTTCTGGTTTTGGAAAACAAAAGCGAATTACTTTATATGACACACTAATAAATGATTTAGAAACTGAAGAAATTGTTGCTGTTTTGGCACATGAAGTTGGTCATTATAAGCGCAAACATATCGTTTTTAACCTCATTAGTTCAATTTTATTAACCGGTTTTACTCTTTGGTTGCTTTCATTATTTGTGAGTTTGCCTATTTTTTCAGAAGCCTTAGGTGTTTCAAAAACTAGTTTTCATATTGGTTTAATTGGCTTTGGTATTCTCTACTCTCCTATTTCAGAAATTACAGGTTTGTTTATGAATTTGATGTCTAGAAAATTTGAATATCAAGCAGATAACTACGCTAAAGACACTTACAAATCAAATGCATTAATTAGCTCTTTAAAAAAAATATCTAAAAATAGCTTAAGTAATTTAACGCCGCATAAAGCTTATGTTTTTATGCATTATTCACATCCTACATTGCTACAAAGAGTTCAAAATTTGATGAAATAATTTTTCTATCAAAAATTGAAAAAATCTTTGTTCTATTCATTATTTATTTTACTTTTAAGATATGACGTACACGGCAACCATAGAAGAGGAAAATAAAGAAATCGCTAAGCGATACAAAGACCTATTAAAAGGTACTTATCAAGCATTATCTACAGAAGATAAAAAGTTAATTCGTTCTGCATTTGATATTGCAGTAGAAGCACATTCAGATCAAAGAAGAAAATCTGGAGAACCCTATATTTATCATCCAATTGCAGTTGCAAAAATTGTAGCTTATGAAATTGGTTTAGGAGCTACTTCTATTGCAGCTGCTTTACTACATGATGTGGTAGAAGATACAGATTATACTGTAGAAGATATGGAGCGATTATTTGGAGAAAATATTGCTCGTATTGTAAGTGGTTTAACTAAAATTTCTCGTTTAAACAAAGGTCAAAATGCCTCTATACAAGCTGAGAATTTTAGAAAAATGTTATTGACTTTACATGACGACGTACGTGTAATTTTAATAAAGATTGCAGATCGTTTGCACAATATGCAAACGATGGATTCTATGCCAGAATACAAGCAAGTTAAAATTGCTTCAGAAACACTTTATATTTATGCTCCATTAGCGCATCGATTAGGATTGTACAACATCAAAACAGAATTAGAAGACTTAGGTTTAAAATATACCGAACCTGATGTTTACAATGATATTTTAAGTAAGATTACAGAAAGTAAAGAAGAACAACAAAAATACATAGATTCTTTTGCTGCTAAGTTACACGAAGGACTTAAAAGAGAAGATTTTGAATATGAAATAAAAGGTAGAAGTAAGTCTATTTTTTCTATCAGAAGAAAAATGCGCAAACAGAATGTTTCTTTTGATGAAGTCTATGATAAGTTTGCTATTAGAATTATTTTCAAACCAGTTTCTAAAGATGAAAAATTTGATGCTTGGAAAATTTACTCTATTGTAACTGACTACTTTAAACCCAATCCATCTCGTTTAAGAGATTGGATATCACAACCAAAATCTACAGGTTATGAAGCATTACATATTACTGTTATTGGTCCTGAAAGTAAATGGGTAGAAGTACAAATTCGTTCTGAAAGAATGGATGAAATTGCAGAAAAAGGATATGCTGCACATTTTAAATACAAACAAGGTAATGTCAAAGAAAATGGTCTAGAAGAATGGTTAAACAAGCTTAAAGAAACCTTAGAAAATCAAAGTGTAAATGCTGTTGATTTTGTAGAAGACTTTAAACTAAACTTATATTCTAAAGAGATTTTTGTTTTTACTCCTAAAGGAGATTTAAAATCTCTACCAAAAGGAGCATCTGCACTAGATTTTGCCTTTTCAATACATACAGACATTGGCTTAAAATGTAGAGGCGCAAAAGTAAATGGAAAATTGGTTCCGCTTAGTCATGAATTGAAAAGTGGTGATCATGTTGAAGTACAAACCTCTTCTGTAAACAAACCCAATGTTCGATGGTTAGATTTTGTAATGACTGCCAGAGCTAGAACCAAGATTAAAGCAGCATTAAAAGAAGAAGAAAAAGCGATTGCTGAAGAAGGAAAAGCTATTTTGGCAAGAAAGCTTCGTCATTTAAAAATTACCATGAATGATCGTGTTGTAAACCAAATGGCAGCTTATTTTTCTTTAAAAACTAGTTTCGATTTATTTTATAGAATTGGTAATGGTGCTATTGACAATGCTCAATTAAAAGCCTTTGTTAATCAAAAGAACAATGCTTTTATCAGTTTCTTTAAAAACAGATTAAAAAGAAATACTGGAAAAGAAATCATTGACAAAGAGGAAGTTACCCATAAATATGATGCTTTAGTTTTTGGTAAAGAAGATGAAAAGTTAGATTATACATTGTCTAAATGTTGTAATCCAATTTCTGGAGATAAAGTCTTTGGTTTTTTAACAATTAATGACGGAATAAAAGTGCATAAAATGGATTGTCCGAATGCTATTGCCATGCAATCTAATTATGCATACAGAATTATGCAAGCCAAATGGATCGATTCTACCAAACAAGAATTTAAAGCCATTTTAAGAGTTAGCGGTATAGATAAAAAAGGAATTGTAAACCAACTTACTAGAATTATTTCTACCACGATGGATGTCTATATTCACAACATCAATATTTCTGGTGATGAAGGTGTTTTTGAAGGAAAACTTTCTATTAGTGTTAAAAATAAAGTGCAATTAACCAAGTTAATCAACAATATAAAGAAGGTAGATGGTGTACAAAAAGTAGATCGTGTAAACACCATGTAACAATCATTTAGATAGTATTTTAAGTGTAGATAAGAAAAAGAAGTCTTAACTATTTTTCTTGCAGTAAAGCTGTCTTTTATCTAACTTTCGGTCGGCTTATAATATCATTTTATAAAAAGACTTTTTTTATAGATAAATAACCGTAAATTTGTCGTTTCGTTAAATATAGAAAAATGGGTACAAAAGAAAATCAAGATATTGTTAAAAATGTCTTTACTACATTTTTAGAGACTAAAAAGCATAGAAAAACTCCTGAAAGATATGCCATCCTTCAAGAAATTTATGACTTAGAAGATCATTTCGATATTGAGTCTTTATATATCAATATGAAGAATAAAAATTATCGAGTGAGTAGAGCTACCTTGTACAATACTATAGAATTACTTTTAGAATGTGGATTGGTTAGAAAACATCAGTTTGGAGGTCAATCAATGGCGCATTACGAAAAAAGTTACTTCGATAAACAACATGATCATGTTATCTTAACCGATACTGGTGAAGTAAAAGAATTTTGTGACCCAAGAATTCAAATTATAAAAAAGACTATTGAAGAAGTTTTTGACATTGAAATTCACAACCACTCACTCTATTTTTACGGAACAACAAAAAAACAAACAGAACAAAACGACAACTAACATACAACAACACACAACTAATGGCAGTAGATTTATTACTAGGCTTGCAATGGGGAGATGAAGGAAAAGGTAAAATTGTAGATGTACTTACTTCTAAATACGATATTATTGCACGCTTTCAAGGTGGTCCAAATGCAGGACATACTTTAATCTTTGATGGAGCAAAACATGTTTTACATACAATTCCATCTGGAATTTTTCACGATACAGCACTTAATGTTGTAGGAAACGGAGTAGTAATTGACCCAGTAATTTTTAAAAGAGAATTAGAAAATCTAGACAAACACAACATCGATTATACTTCTAAACTTTTAATCTCTAGAAAAGCACATTTAATTTTACCTACACATAGATTATTAGATGCTGCATCTGAAACTTCTAAAGGAAAAGCTAAGATTGGTTCTACATTAAAAGGTATTGGTCCAACTTATATGGACAAAACGGGTAGAAACGGAATGCGTGTTGGAGATCTAGAACTAGATAATTGGAAAGAAAAATATCATGCTCTTACGCAGAAACATTTAAAAATGTTAGACTATTTCAATGTGCAAATTGATTACGATTTGGACGAATTAGAAGCTGAGTTTTCTGAAGGTATTAAAAAATTAAAAACTTTACAGTTTATCGACTCTGAAGCCTATTTAAACACCGCTATTAAAGAAGGTAAAAGTATTTTAGCAGAAGGTGCTCAAGGATCTTTATTAGATATTGATTTTGGAACTTACCCTTTTGTAACTTCTTCAAATACAACTGCAGCAGGAGCTTGTACTGGATTGGGTGTTGCTCCTAATAGAATTGGAGATGTTTTTGGAATCTTTAAAGCATACACAACACGTGTAGGTTCGGGACCTTTCCCAACAGAATTATTTGATGAAGATGGAGCTACTATGGCTAAAGTTGGACATGAATTTGGTGCTACAACTGGAAGACCAAGACGTTGTGGATGGTTAGATTTAGTAGCTTTAAAATATGCTGTAGATGTAAACGGAGTTACCCAATTAATGATGATGAAAGGTGATGTGTTATCTGGTTTTGACACTTTAAAAGTATGTACATCTTATACTTATAAAGGAGAAAAAATTGAGCATTTACCTTATAATATTGAACCAGAAAATGTATCTGTAAATTATTCAGAGTTTAAAGGTTGGGATGAAGATTTAACCCAAATGACTTCTGCTGATCAATTACCTCAGAACTTATTGGACTATGTTGCTTTTATTGAAAAAGAAACTGGTGTTCCTGTAAAAATTGTTTCTGTAGGACCAGATAGAAAACAAACAATCGTTAGATAGTTATTCTAAACTAATTATATAAAAAGCACCTTAAATAAGGTGCTTTTTTTGTTATAATAGAAAGAAAATTAGCAGAAAGATTAGTGAGAAAATTACTATTGCAATTTTCCAAAACACATGTGCTTTTTGTATGTCCATAAAAAAGAACGCAACTCCTAAAAACTTTAGCCCTGAAAGTATCAAAATCAATTCTCTTAAAAAGTGCATCTTATAAAAAAGCCAAGAAATAGCACCAGAAAATAGTGTTATTACAAGAAGTAAAATCCAAATAACAAAGAGAGTTTTGTTTTGCATCATTAAAAGATTAAATAGATTACAGGAAATAATAGCAACCAGATAAGATCACACATGTGCCAAAAAGCTGCGCCAGCTTCAAAATCATCAATATTCACATCGTCTTTGTACTTCTTTAAACGAAAGTAACTTACTAGTAAAATTACCAAACCTACCAATACATGAATAACATGAAATAAAGTTAATAACCAGTAATAAGTAAAGAATGTATTATAATCTATACCAATACCTGCTGTAATTTTAGTATAATATTCTATAGATTTTATCAATAAAAATAACCCTCCAAATACAATGGTTAGTTTTAGATAATTGATAGTCTTCTCTATTCTTCCTTGTTTTATTTGTTGCACAGCAATAGCCATAAAATAACCACTTGTTAATAAGAACAAAGTATTTATAAAACCATAAAAAGTATTTAATAACGTTTTCGATTCATGAAAAAGAATTGCTTCTTGTTTCCCTTGATACAACATGGCAACCATAGCCATACCAAAAGTAATAAGCTCTAAAAAAATAAGTATCCACATTAAAATCCCTCCTGGAGGATAATAGATGTTTTTTGTAGTATTTACTTCTTTTTCCATACTAACTTTGCTGACGTATCTTTTCATAAAGTAATACCAACGATTTCAATAATTCAACTGGATTCGTTAAAATTTGATAATGGTTTTGCCCAAACATTTGAGGTAAATAATACTTTGCTTGAGCTTCTATAGCCAATGCATAAGAATGAATATTACGCTCATTTAATTCTCTTAATGCTTGTTTAATATCGTTAATTCCATAATTGCCTTCATACTTATCATAATCATTAGGTTTTCCGTCAGAAATTAAGATTACCCATTTATTCTTTGTTTCTCTTTGATCTAATAAAGCTCCTGAATGACGTAGTGCTGCTCCAATTCGTGTATATCCACTAGGTTCTACTGCTCCTACTCTATACTTTGCTTGATTCCATTCATCATCAAAGTCCTTAATAGTGATATAACTAGAATGATTTCTCGTTTTCGAATAAAAACAATTGATGGAAAAATCAATATTATATTCATTCAAAATTTCTCCAAAAAGTATAGATACCTGTTTTTCTACATCAATTACTCTATTACCTGCTGCATAAGCATCGCTTGATAAACTTACATCTAACAAAAGCAATATAGAAATGTCTTTTACTTTTTTCCTTTTAGAAGTGTAAATATTTTCTGATGGAGTTTGCTGAGAGTGTATCGCTACAAATAAATCTGTTAAGGCGTCTAAATCAAATTCCTCTCCTTGTGGTAATCTTTTTTGCTGATGAAATTGATTGTTTACATTACTCAACATTTTACGGAGTCCCATTAATGTAGCCCTATTTTCTGCTAGAGTTTTTTTATAGTAAGTAACATCTGTTTTTAATATTGATGTTGGATATACTTTACAAAAGTCTTCTTTATACTTCTTCTTAGCAATATCCCATTCGTCATAAGTAATATGATATCCATTTTCATCTAAAGCAGCACTTTCAGATACCGTTGTATTTTCTATAAAATCTGCTTGATAAACTGAATGTGCTGTATCATCTACACGAACGGTAAACTTCATATTCAAATCTTCTAAAGCATTTGCATGATCTTCTAATTCATCTTCTCCATCAAAGTCTTTAAAGTTTCCACCAAATTCATCGGCAGTTTCTACTTTTTCAAATTGATGTTGCAATACTGCATCTTCTTGTTGTTTTTGATCTATTTGTACAGAAATAATTTCTTCAATAGCAGAAGACTTTATTACTGTTTTTGCTTGTTTCTCTTGGGCTTTTTTAACTTTATCAGTAAAGTTTTTTAGTACATCCTTTTCTAATTCTTCAGTATTATTTCGCATCCATTTCCCATAAATAAACGAATAGTCTACTGGATTTTTTTGAGTTGCTTTTGATTTAAAATATGTCTTAAACTTTTGGTAATACTGTTTTGTTACAGGAAACTGTTTAAAAAGCTCCTCTAAAACCTCTGGAGCAATATCTAATGCTTTCTTTTGAGAAATTGATAAATCATGTTCTATATCATCTGTCCAATTTAGATTTTTATTCTTTTGTATGGATATATACAATACTCTAAAAAGGTAAAATGAAATGTTCTCTTCTAAACTTGAAAAAAAAGCTATTTGTCTTGGCAAAAAGAAATTATGATTTCTATATCCACCTTCTCTTTCTGCTTCATAAATTTCAATAGCTTCACCAGTAATTGCTCTTGCAAACAAGGTTAGTCTAGGTTTTAACTCTTCTAACTTTGCTGCATGTAAAATAGTACTTTCTTGTGCCTTTTTTCTACGTTTAAAATAATTGGCAAACTTTGTAAATATGTATTCATCTGGTTCAAACTCAAACATATCAAATCATTAAGTCGCACAGATCTTTTAAAGCTGCAATAATTTCTAAATCGTCTGTTAATGGTTCTACAATTGCAACATGTACCGATAATCTTTTAGGTAAACCAGACTGAATTAATTTTGCCGCATCAACTAACAAACGAGTAGAAACTGTTTCTGTTAATCCTAACTCTGTTAGATTTCTAATTTTTGTAGCTATGTTTACCAGTTTTTTTGCATCATTTTCTAAGATGGCCGTCTCATTTACTAAAATTTCTGCTTCATCTGTAGCTTCAGGGTACTCAAAAGATACCGCTATAAAACGTTGCCTAGTAGATGGTTTTAATTCTTTAAATCCTTTCTGATACCCTGGATTAAAAGACGCTACCAACATAAAATCAGGATGCGCTTTAATTGTTTTACCTAATTTATCTATAAACAATTCTCGTCTATGGTCTGTTAATGAGTGTATCGCTACAATAACGTCTGGCCTGGCTTCTGCTATTTCATCTAAATATAAAATAGCTCCAGTTTTTACGGCTGTTGTTAAAGGTCCATCTAACCAAACTGTTTCTGCTCCTTTAATAATATATCTCCCAATTAAATCTGTAGAAGATGTTTCTTCATGACAAGAAACCGTTACCAAGTTTTTTTCTAGTTTGGAAGACATAAACTCAATAAATCTTGACTTTCCTGTTCCTGTAGGACCTTTTAATAGAAACGGAAGCTTTTGAGCATATGAATGCTCAAAAACCTCTATTTCTTTTGCTATAGGTTTGTAATATGGTGTGGTAATTACTCCGTTTAAATTATTGGTTGACTTCATACTACTTTCCTTCTAACTATTAATTTCTAAAGCCTCATCTGTAGGCTTTCCGTGTTTATAAAAATCTACTATATAGAGTATAATACCAACTGTAAACATCAATGCACAAAGTATTAATACTACAAAGTGAATACTAATTTCATTCTGTACAGTCATAAAGTCCATTTTCATTTTACGCTCTAAATACACTTGTGCTACACCAGCAACTCCAAAGGCAACAGTCATCCCTATCATTCCAATATTAGATAACCAATATGCCATTCTTCCTCTAGCACTATCATATAATTTTCTTCCTGTCATGTTTGGTAATGCATAGCTAATAATAGCAAATACGATCATTCCGTATGCACCCCAAAATGCTAAGTGTCCGTGCATAGCCGTTACTAATGTTCCGTGCGTATATAAATTTGTTTGTGGTAAAGTATGAGCAAAGCCTAATAATCCTGCTCCAATAAAAGAAACAATTGCAGCTCCTAATGTCCAATACAATGCTAACTTATTTGGATGCTTTTTTTCTCCTTTTCTATACATATTTACAGCAAATAAAGCCATGGCTAAGAATGCTAAAGGTTCTAATGCTGAGAAAATACCTCCAACAATTAACCAAATTTTATTTACTCCGATATAGTAATAATGGTGTCCTGTTCCTAAAACTCCAGATAAGAATGTTAAACCAACAATTACATACAACCATTTTTCAATTACCTCTCTATCTACACCTGTAAGTTTAATTAATAAGAATGATAAAATACCTCCCATAATTAACTCCCAAACTCCTTCTACCCAAAGGTGAACAACCCACCATCTAAAAAATGAATCTGTTACCTGACTATCAAATGGCAACATTCCTGGTAAGTATAATAATGCTGCAAATAACAATCCCATAGAAAGTACTAATGCTGTTGTTGTTCTTCTTTTTCCTTTAAAAAGAGTGAGTAGAATTAATCCTAAAAAGAGTAATACGTTTACTACTACTAAATAGTCTAATGGTCTTGGAATTTCTAGAAACTTTCTTCCTTCCCAGTAGTTAAAATGATATCCAACAATAGCTATAACACCAACAACTGCTAAACTAATTAGCTGTACATAAGCCAACTTTACACTAACTAACTCTCGTTGTGCTTCTTCTGGAATAATATAATAAGCGGCTCCCATAAACCCAGATAATAACCAAACTACTAACAAGTTTGTATGAACAGCTCTTGCAGTATTAAAAGGAATAAAATCATGTAAATTATCTAATCCTACACGAGCAAACCCCATAATAAATCCGTAAGTGATTTGTAGTACTAATAGTAGCATTGATAAAGCAAAGAACCAATACGCTACTTTTTGCGATTTATATTTCATAATGTTTTCTTTAGTTGATTATTATTTAGCTAATGGAGATATTTTTCTGTCTACTCCAACTACTTCTCCAAATCCGTTTAAGTCTATGTTACCAATCCATTTGAAGAATGCAACCATATCTGTAGCTTCTGCATCTGTCATTTTATAGGCTACCATCTTACGCCCGTTTGGTTGCCAAGGTACCTCAGACATTAAGATACTCTTAATCACTTCTTCTCCTTCTCCATTATACTTAGCATTTAACCTGTCTACAACCTTTGTTAATTCTGGAGCATAATATGCACCTTCTCCTAAAATTGTATGACATCCCATACAGTTATTAGTTTCCCAAAGTTCTTTTCCTCTTATGGCAGAATCTGATAATTCTCCATAATTTGTTTGATCGTTACTTTTTGAAAACGAGTAGATTGTCAATCCAATAAAAATTAGAAATGTGACTAATGTACCGCCTAGAAAAAAAGTTTTTGCTTGTTTTTTAGATAACATAATTAGTTGAATTTAATTAATAAAAGACTTTTTTATCCTTTATTAAAACAAATGTAGGATATCAACTAGAAATAAAACATGATAATTATCACATTGTCAAGCTAAAAATCTTTCTTTTTTGATTTAAAAACAATACGTATTGTTGGTAAAAACACCCAAAATAATAAAGAGAAAGTAGAAATAATCATTCCCATACTTGTTCCAAAGAACTTTTGAAAAACGGCACCTGTATATCCTAATAATGCAGAAATATCTAATTTTAAAAGCACCACAATTCTCGATAAATCTATTGGGTTAAAAATAGTAGCAAATAAGGAAAACTGATCTAAAGGATAATCTTGAAAAACGATAAGAGAAATTAAAAACAAGCCATCATAAATGACCGCCATAAACAACCAAAGAAGAATGGCATAACCAAAACCTTTTATTTTATTTTCATTAGATAAAGCAATATTAAAAGCCAATGCTACAAAAATGAAGGTTAAAAATACTCCAACAAACAATAAAGAAATAAAGTCAAAAATAGCTGTTGACTGGGTAACACCATAAGCTAAAAACGGAATACCTAAACCTAATACCAAACTAAGAGATAAAGAGATAGAAACCCCAATATATTGCCCTAAAAAAATAGTAGACCTCTTAAGTGGTTGTGCTAAAAGTAATTCTGTAAATTCTCTAGAATTATAATAATACATCACTCCAAAAATAGTTCCGATTAAAGGAGTAAGAATTACAATAATATTCATTAAAGTAATGACTGCTTTTGAGGTATCATTATTTAAAAATAGTAGTACAAAACCAATTAATAAATAAAAGATAAAATATACGTAGCTCCATCTACTACGCATTAAATCAAAGAAACTGTATTTTAATATTTTAAGCATGTTGTGTAGTTAAGATGTTAGCAATAGCATGTTCTAAATCTGTCTGATTAGTTTGCTCTTTTAATTTATTGATACTTCCTTTGAAGTAAATTTTACCATCTAATAAAAAGACTATCTCATCAGAAATTTCTTCTACAAAACTCATAATATGAGAAGTAATTAATATAGTTTTTCCTTTTTCTTTTTCCTCTTGAATAATCTTTTTCAATCTGATTAAAGAAATAGGATCTAATCCAGTTGTTGGTTCATCTAAGATGATAATTTCAGAATCGAACATAAAAGTCAATACTAAATTTACTTTTTGTCGAGTTCCTCCAGAAAGATTTCCTAATTTTTGTTTTAAAAAAGGTGTTAAATCAAACAACTCAATGAGTTTATTTTCATTGGCTTCTTTATTTCTGATATCTTTTATCATCTGAAGCAATTCTATTACAGTTAGATTTGCTGGGAAATTGGCAATCTGTGGTAAATAATTAATTCCATTTCTATACTGATGTGTTTTTAAGATTTTTTCATCTTTTATTTGAATGCTTCCTCTTTCTGGAATTACCATTCCCAGAATACTTTTAATTAAAGTTGTTTTTCCTGATCCATTTGGTCCTAATACAGCAAAGATTCCTCCGGAATTTATGGCTAAATCCAGCCCTTTTAATACCTGAACCTTACCAAATGTTTTGTATAAATTGTCTATTGTGATCATTTGTTTTTTCTCATTAAAGGATTATTGTCAAGTAAGTTATCTGGTGTAAATGCTGGTGAAACTTTTTCTGAAAAGTTGATGATATCTACAAACAAACTTCTTAATAAAATAACTGTTTCTGGAGTTTTATTTACGATATATGAAAAGAGCTTAACTGGTCTGTATGGCACATCTCCTACTCCATCTTTATCCAAATCATAGCCTGTATATTCACTCCAATAATTACTATCAAAATTATTATCGTTTAACTTACTGTTATAAGAAATATCAAAAGAATTATGTAAAAAATTATTATTAGTAAACTTATTGGTATAACAAGCTCCAGCTATTTTGATAGCCCATCCATTTCTAATAAAATCGTTGTTTTTATAATTAATTCTAGTAGATCCTTCAATATTAATACCAGTAGTATTTTCTTCAAAGACATTATGTCTAATTTCAGCATCATAAATTTCTTTTAGCAACAAGCCATAAGATGCTGTTCCCCAATTTTTCTTAAATGAGTTATTAGTCATTTTTATAAATTTAGAAAACATTACCGCTACACCAGAGCCATTATTTCTAAATTGATTGTTATGATACTCATCATTATTAGAAAACATAAAATGCAATCCATATCGTAGATTATCATAGCTAGTATTATTAATTACTTTACTATGCGTAACAAATTCAAAATAAATTCCATCTCTTAAATTATGTACTTTATTATTTTCTACCAGAGCATTAGAGGAATGCCATAAATGGATTCCGTTTCCTGAACCTGCTTCTACTTTAGCATCACTCATAATATGATTATTTCTAATTACACCATGATGAGATTTTTCTATTAGCAAACCAAAGAGTACATTTTCTATTTTTAGATCTTCAAAAGTGTAGTATTTACTTTTAGAAACATAAATTGCTGCAAAATCTTGAGTATAACTTTTACCTGCATTTCTTAGTGTTATCCCTTTAACAGTAACACTATCAGAAAATATTTTAAGAATATAGCCTTTTTTATTAGCATCTATAATTGCTTTTCTAGTACCTTTTATGGTTAAAGGTTTATTTATTAGAATATCATCTTCATAATAAATACCATCTTTTAAAATAATAGTATCATGAGGTTTTGCTTGTAAAACTGCTGATTTTATAGAAGAAGTTGGGCAAGTTTTACACACTTCTATTTGTTGTGCAAATAAGGGGAAACACAACAAGAATAAAAGCATTGAAAATGATATTTTTTTGGTTGACAAAATCATTTGTAATGAGTTTAATTTGTGGTTAACAAAAGGGGATTTTATTATTTCCTTATACGTTCTTTAATATTTTTCCAGTTATAAGTTTGACCTTTATAATTTATCACTTCTTTACTTTTAAAAGCCGACAGGTTTGCACCCATCGGACTTTTTAATTCTTCACTTATTAAAAATACTGCTTCATTAGCGTTTATAAAGTTTGCTGGATTTAAAAAATCAGTAACTAAAATATACGCCATAGAGTTTTCATCTTTAGTAGTTAAATCATTGATTAAACATTCAATAGCATCAAACTTATAGACTTTACCTTTCTTTGTAACAAATTCTGCTGCATGAGTTTTATCTACAATTGTCATGTCACAAAAACTACATCCATCTTTACCATATTCTATTTTCTCTGGAGCAACATTACAAGCGCTTAATAGCATAGCAATCAATAATAAAACATAAAAATTTCTCATCTTAAGTATTTTTAGATTGTTCTTTTTTTCCCATAAAATAGGCTACAAAAGTTAGCATCATTCCAACAAACATAAAGTAAGCTCCTAATCTTGGATAAGAATGTGCCGTAAAGTTTAAAATATCTTTTGTACCAAATAATGGCGGTTGGAATCCCATAATTGAACCATCTGGATTTGTAAATTTCATAATGGCTTTTGGATCCAGATTATGACCATAATCATACTCCCACAAATAGAAATCATACATTCCTGCAATACCTAAACCTGTCATTAAAATAAACCAGCCTAAATACCATTTGTAATTTGCTTTAAGTCCAATAAGTACTCCTAAAACAACCATTGTTATGATAACAATTGGAAAAATTTTAAATTCTGGAATTGTTTTAGGAATATATTGCATTCCTACATAATGGTTCATTAAGTTGATATTTTTAATATCAAATTCGTTAGTATCTGCAAACTTATTGATATAAATTTCCATTCCTAAAGGTGTTGGGTATTGAGGAGCTTCTAGAGTTATATTCCATAACGGAAATGCAAAAAGACCCAATAATAACAATGACCCAACTATCATTGTAAGCTTTGATTTTTTCATAATTGTTTTCTTTTTTGGTTGAAAATTAATTTTGGTTAGGCTGTTTATCTTCTTATTCTAGGGGGCTAAAAATAGGTTCCAATAAACAGCCCTGTCAACCAAAAATTATATATTATTCATCGTCTAAAGACCAAGATAATTTGATGTTAGAATTTCTTGGAGAAACTCTTACATATCCTTGCATTTCTTGGTGTAATGCAGAACAGAAATCTGTACAATAGAATGGCCATACACCTACTTGTTTTGGTTCCCAAACAAATGTCTCTGTTTGTCCTGGCATAATTAACAGCTCAGATGTATTTGCTCCAATCATACTAATACCATGAGGTACATCATAATCTTGCTCTAAGTTTGTTACGTGGAAATACACCTTATCTCCCACTTTTATTCCTTCAATATTATCAGGTGCAAAGTGACTACGAATCATGGTCATGTAAATGTGAACTTCTTTTCCTTTTCTAACCACTTTTACATCCTCTTCACTTTTAGCTACGTACTTATGTTTATTATCTTCTAACTTGAAGAACTTTTTAGAACGTGATTTTATCTTGTCAGCTGGAATACCTGCTGCATAATGAGGTTCTCCTACTGTTGGGAAATCTAATAACAACTCCATTTTCTCACCAGTAATATCATAAAGCTGAGCAGATTGTGTTACTTCTGGCCCTGTTGGTAAATAACGGTCTTTTGTAATTTTGTTCATTGCTAACACATATTTACCAAATGGTTTACGAGAATTTCCTCCAGGAATCATTAAGTGACCTACAGAATAATACGTTGGTTTTCTATCAATTACTTCCCATGTTCCTAATTTCCATTTTACAACTTCAGATGAAATAAAGAAAGTAGTATACGCATATCCATTTGCATCAAACTCTGTGTGTAAAGGTCCTAAACCTGCTTGCTTAACAGCTCCTGCATTAATAGCATCGTAGTTTAAAATTGGAATACCATAAGCATCTCCATCAAAATTCTTATCTGCAATTGCTTTCATCATTTTAGAGTATGAATGTACAGTAACATCAGCAGATAATTTTCCAGAACCTACAATATACTCTCCTGATGGATCAACATCACAACCATGAGGTGATTTTGGTGTAGGCAAGAAATAAATTGCTCCAGGAACATCTGTTGGATCTACTGTTAATACTTCTTTCTTCATTGTAGAAGTTGCTGTATGAGTATGCTCATCATACACATTATGTGCATAGTTTGCTGGCATTTTTTTACCACCTCCATTTTTAACATATTCTGCAATCATTTTCCAGTTTACAGCAGCAATAAAATCTTTATCATTTTGAGATGCATTTACCTCTAACAATGTATTTGCTTCTTCTGTATTATATGTTGTAAAGAAGAACCATCCATGAGAATCTCCACGACCTGGATGTGCTTTATCATAATCAAATCCTGGCATTAAGATTTGGAAATCGATTTCCATTCCTCCATCTTTAGGATCTACTTTTAAGAAAGTTAATGCTCCTTTAAAGTTTCCTTTATATTCTTTAATTGAAATATCTCTTTGCGGAACTGGAACTCCAAAACGAGTACCTGCTACAACATATTCTGTATTTTCTGTTACATAAGAAGAACTGTGGTTTCCGGCACTATTTGGAATCTCAATAATCTCTGTAGTTTCAAAAGTTGTTAAATCTACTTTTGCAATACGTGGAGTATTGTTACCATTGATGTATACATAACGTCCATCTAACTCTCCAGCTGTTTGAGAAATATCTGGGTGATGGGCATCATCCCAAGGAATAAAACCATGAGAAGTATTTAACATTGGTTTCGTTTCTTCATTAAATCCATATGCTTTTTCTGCATCAACAGAAAATACTGGAATTACTTTAAACAATCTACCAGATGGTAAACCATACACTGCTAACTGTCCGCTAAATCCACCAGAAACAAATGCATAAAATTCATCATGCTCACCTGGCGCTACATATACTTTATCTGCAGCATTTGTAGACAAAGCTCCTTGCTTTTTACCGTTTTGTGTATTACCACAACTTGTTAATACAAGAGAAGTAACGATAAAGGCTGTTAATAATTTAATTGTTGTTTTCATCTATATCTATTTTGGTTACTTTAATGTTCTAAAATATTCTAATACGGCTCTTGTTTCTTCTTCAGTTAAATTTTGATTTGCCATTGGAGATCCATTAAACTTTATTAATAGTTGTTTAGCAATTGGATCTTTTTTAACCATCTCTTCAGGGTTGATAATCATGTTCATTACCCATTCTGGTGAACGTCTCTTTAAAATTCCTGTTGGATTTGGCCCAATAAATTTTCTATTGGTTCTATGACAAGAAGAACACTTCGTTTTAAATAGCTTTTGTCCTTTGTCTGCCATTGATTGATCTATTGCTCCTAATGTGACTGATTTAAAAGGACCAATTCCTTTATTGTTTAAGTCAATTGGATCATCATTAGCAACTACTTTCTTCGTTGCTTTTTTTGTTTCTGGAGCTTTCTTAACTGCTGCTTTTTTAACAGTTTTAGAGTTGTAACTTGGTTTCTTTTTGTCTTCTCCACCACAACTCACTAGAAAAGCTACTACTAATAATGCTAAAATGTTTCTAAGTCTCATTTTTGATTGATTTTAATTTCTATTTATCCTTTGGAACTAAGATGTCTCCAATTACATGTACCCATCCGTTACTAACTTTTACTGATTTTAAGATTTTTGTTCCGCCAACATATAAATCGTTTCCTTTTTTGGTCACTTCTAAATACTGACCAGATGCCATGTATAGTTTGCGTTTTTTACGAACATTCTTTTCCAATGTTTTTACTGGAAAGTTTGCCGGAGCTACATGATTTTTTAATACAAAAGCTAATTTGCCTTTATTTTCAGGTTTTAATAATGTTGCTACAGTTCCTTCTGGTAGTTTATCAAATGCTGTATTTACTGGTGCAAAAACTGTTAATGGACCTGCATTAACTAAAGCATCTTCTACTCCAGCCGCTTCAATAGCAACTACAAGCGTTTTAAAATCATCTAATGATTGTGCTACCTGTAATGCGTTTGGATCTGAGTCTTTATCTACTACAGCAGATTGACCTTTGGTTTGTACTTCTGTTTGTTTCACTTTTTGCGTTTGTTTATCGCTCTTAGCGGCCTCATTACAAGAAGTTAATAAGAAGGCACAAACAATAAATAATAGTAAGCTAATTCTTTTCATTGGTCTATAAATTTGATTTCTACAACAAAATTATGATACCTTTACCGTCTAAAACATGATATAAATCATATTAAAAGACTTTTTTATCTTTAATTTTGTTTAAAAAGTAAATTATGCTATCAAAATCTAGTAAATACGCTATAAGAGCGGTGTTATACATTGCAAATAATACTAGTGAAAAGAAAAAAATAGGCTCAAAAGAAGTCGCAGAAACTTTAGAAATACCTGCTCCTTTTCTTGCTAAAACTTTGCAAGAATTAACAAAAGCAGAAATTATTTCTTCTATGAAAGGCCCCAATGGAGGTTTTTATTTAACAGATAAAAACGAACAAAAATCTTTATTTGATATTATTGATTGTATTGACAATGCCCATAAATTTGAAGAATGCTTTTTAGGGCAATTAGAATGTAATGATGATAAACCTTGTGTGGTACATCATATATATAAACCTTTTAAAATAGAACTTATAGAAAACTTGAAAACAAAGTCTATTTTAGAAATGGCAAAAGAATATGCAAAGAATAATAATTTAAACGCCATTATTCGCTAAATGATATCTTTAAGAAAACAAACGAACTCTGCATTACTCTATTTGCTTTTAGCAGCTGTTTTTGGATTGTTACTACGTTTGTTTCCTATTTCTGATTTTACATTCAATTATCGTTTTATTGTGCATACCCATTCACATATTGCCTTATTAGGTTGGGTATATATTGCGCTAACTACTCTACTTTTTAAAATTGGAAATCTTAAGAATCCCCAGAAATACCAATATATCTTTTGGAGTACTCAATTAAGTATTGTCGGAATGCTATTGACTTTTCCTTTTGTTGGATATGCTTTATTCTCTATTCTATTTTCTACATTATTTATTTTATGTTCTTATTGGTTTTATCACTACTTTAAAAAGAACAACCAGCTAAATAAAAGTTCTTATGCATATAAGTTTATCAATGCATCCCTTTTATTTATGGTACTATCTAGTATTGGGCCGTGGTCATTAGGAATAATTATGAATACACTTGGTAATACAAGTCATTGGTATAAAAATGCGATTTACTTTTACTTACATTTTCAATACAATGGCTGGTTTATTTTTTGTCTTATTGGTAGTTTTTTATTCTTTATAGAACAGCAACAGATTCGCATCTCTCAAAATGCATTAAAATGGTGCTTTCAATTAATGTTTACTAGTTGTATTCTGACTTTATTACTTTCCTTTTTATGGATAAGCCCACCTTTAATAGTATATATTTTAGCTGGACTAGGTGCTGTTATACAACTAATTGCATTTACTTTTTTTTACAAAAGCATTGCTATTTCTTTTAAAAGATTAAAAGACGTTTTTGGTCACTTTAATGTGAAAGTATTACAATTTGTTTTAGTATTATTTCTTTTAAAAAAAATATTACAATTGATGAATGCTATTCCAACATTAGCAGAAGTCGCTTATAAATTCATCTATTTTGTTATCGGTTATTTACATCTTACTTTCTTAGGAATTATAACCCTAGCACTATTTGTTTTTCTAAACTATCTAAAACTTATTAGACTTTCTAAATCTTGGATTCGTTTATATCTAATTGGTTTCTTAGGATCAGAAATCTTAATCTTTTATAAGGGTATTTCTATTTGGCTTCGATTGGATTATACCGAGAATTACTTTTTATATTTAGTATTAATCAGTGCTTTTTTACTAATAAGTATCTTAGGAATATTTATAGAAAATACGATTAAGCGTTCTCCCATTCAGCCAAAACTTCCTTAGCAAAATCATTACATTGTAACAGCGTTTCTTTAATGTGTTTCATTGTTGTTTTTGGGTTAATCAAACACATTCTTAATACCACTTGATTTTGTAAAATTGTAGTTACTAATAAAGCTTCTTTTGACCCCACTATTCTAGCAGAAATCTCTTGATTTAAAGCATCAATTTGTTTTTCTGTTAAGTTTAAACCAATAGGATTATATCTAAAATTAATTACTGCTAATGTTGCAGGCGAAACAATTTCCCAATTTTTACTTTTACGCAATAAATCTTCAGTTTCTTCTGCTAAATTGATATTGTAAGTAACAGCTTCTTTAAAAGCATTTAGTCCGTAAGTTTTAATAGACATATAAAACTTTAAAGCTCTAAATCTTCTTGTTAGCTGAATACCATAATCGTAAAAGTTAATCTCAGATTCGTTTCCTTCAATATCTCTTAAATATTCTGGCTTTTCAGAAAAAGTATTGCTTAACCAAGTAGAATCTTTTACCAATAAACAACCAATTTCATAAGGTTGATAAAACCACTTATGAGGATCTACTGTTAAAGAATCTGCACGCTCAATTCCTCGTAAAGTTCTTGCTCCTTTTTTAGATAAAATTGCTGCACCTCCATAAGCTCCATCAACATGCATCCATAAATTTTCTTTTTCACATATATCAGCAATTTCTTCTAAATCATCCACAGTACCAGTATTGGTTGTTCCGGCAGAAGCAATGATACAAAAAGGTTGATTTCCTTCCAATCTATCTTTAGCTATCGCATTTTTTAATTTGTTAAAGCTAATTTTAAATTCTAAATCAGTAGGAATAATTCGTATTTGTTCTTTTTTAAATCCTAAAACCCTAATTGCTTTGATATTTGAAGAATGAGCTTGATCAGACAAATAAATAATCGCTTTAGAAAAATCATCACCACATTTAATTCTTCTGGCAGTTACCAAAGCCGTTAAATTTGCCATAGATCCACCACTGGTAAAAATCCCTCCTCCTTTTTGCACTGGAAAATTGAACATTTTCAATAACCAGTTCATCGTTACAATTTCTAATTCGGCTGCTGCTGGAGAAACAATCCATCCTCCAGAAAAAATATTAAATCCTGTTGCCAATGTATCAGCAAGAGTACTGATATAATTACTTGGTCCTGGAACAAAAGAAAAAGATTTAGGATGTGTTTGTAAATTACTATGCGGTATTACATTGTCCATTACAAAGTTTAAAACTTCATCAGCAGGCATAGCTTCATCTGGAGCTTCTTGTAAAAAAATACTGTCCATTTTTTCTCTAGATGCAGAAGAAACAGGTTTTTTAGACTCAATAGTATCGAAATGTTCTACTAAAATATCTATGATTTTATAACCATAGTTTCTCATTTCTTCTTTAGATAAATCAAATGGTGGTTTCATTAAGTATTATTTTTTGCAAAAATACGCCAACTTCTACTGTTATTCATGACAATTGTCATAATTTTTTTAAAATTTTCATCGCAATTTTGCCATTCAATTTAGTACTTATACAAATGGAAAATTTAGATATAAAAACTGTTGCAGATACAGTTACAGAAAATATAAAAACTGCACATGTATTTAAAAAACACGGAATAGATTTCTGTTGTGGTGGTGGTATTTCTATAAAGAAAGCCTGCGAAAAAAATGCTGTTGATTATGATCAACTAGTAAAAGAACTTAATGCAGTAGAACAAAACGTTTCTTTTATGCATGATTATGATAAATGGGAGTTAGACTTTTTAGTAGATTTTATTGTAAACACACATCATAAATATGTAGAAGAAAATATTCCGTTGCTAAAACAATACGGAGCAAGAGTTGCCAAAGTACATGGGCATCATTACACAGAATTATTAGAAATTGAAAAACTAATTTATGCAGTTAGTGATGAATTAACAGTTCATATGAAAAAAGAGGAATTGATTCTTTTCCCTTTTGTAAAAAAACTTGTCAATGCACAAAAAAATAATACCGCAGTAGAAATTCCGCATTTTGGTACCGTTAACAATCCTATTAAAATGATGGAAGTAGAACATGATGATGCAGGAGATGTATTTAAAAGAATTAACGAGTTAACAAACAACTATAAAACTCCTGAAGGAGCTTGTAATACTTTTAAAGCGCTGTATGCTAAATTAGAAGAGTTTGAAGACAACTTACATCAACATGTGCATTTAGAAAACAACATTCTATTTCCTAAGACAAAACAATTAGAAGCATTATTTGAAAGAAGCTAGTAACAAATTTCACTTTTCTTTAATAGGTCACACTAATCTTTTCACTATTTTTGTTGAAAATAAAATAACCTTTTGAAAAAAGTCCTTTTTTTAATTTGTATTCTTTCTTCAATAGTAAGTATTTCTCAGAATAAACTTATTGAAGTTAAGTATTCTGGAATTACCGATGCTGATGATAAAAGATATCCTGGAGCAACCATCTTAACTAAAGATGCTAACAGATTGGTAGAGATTCACCATGACGGTGCTATCCTTACCTGTAAACGTGCTATTGTTTACAAAGACAGAAACTTTGTTAAAGCTTTTGGTAATGTTTTGATTAAACAAGGAGATTCTATTACTCAAAAAAGTGATTATGTAGATTATGATGGAAATAGCAAAATAGCATTGTCTTGGGGAAATGTAGTAGTTAATGATACCAAGATGACTTTAACTACAGATACACTTAATTTTGATAGACAACAACAGTTATTATACTATAAACATCATGCAGTTATTAAAGATGAAACCAATACCTTAACTAGTAAAGTTGGTCATTATTATTTAGAGAATAAAAAATTTAAAGCTACAACAAAAGTAGTTGTTACCAATCCAGAACATATATTAGAATCGAATCATTTAGATTATTATACCGATTCTGCTTATGCATATCTATATGGACCATCTACTATAAAAGGAAAGGAAAATACGGTTTATACTGAAAGAGGTTTCTACAATACCAAAGCAGAAATTTCACATTTTGTAAAAAACTCTACACTCTATTTTAAAGACAGAACTATTAAAGGAGATAGTTTGTATTATGATAAGTACAAAGGTTTTGCTTCAGCTACCAATAATATTAAAGTTATTGATACGGTTCAGAACTTTGTTGCAAAAGGAAACTATGCTGAATATTTTGAAAATAAAGACTCTATTTTTATTATAAAAAAAGCGGTTGCAATTTCTATCATGGAAAACGATTCTCTTTATGTTCATGGTGATAAATTATTGGTAACTGGAAAAAAAGAAAATAGAACTGTGAGAGTTTTTAATGATGTAAAAATCTTTAAATCAGACTTGCAAGGTAAATGCGATTCTATTCATACTAATCAAGCAACTGGACTCACTAGAATGTTTAAGAATCCTATTTTATGGTCTGGTAAAAATCAAATTACTGGTGATAGCATTCAACTATTAAATAACAAAGAGACCGATAAATTAGATTCTTTAAAAATCTTAAACAATGCCTTAATTGTACAATTAGATACTATTATTGATGGTGTTGCTACCTACAATCAAATTAAAGGTAGAAATATGTATGGAAAATTTATAGACGGGAAACTAAAACACTTTTTAGTAAAAGGAAATGCACAAGTAGTTTATTATAACAGAAATGAATTTGGTGTTATAGAAACCATTACTAAGCAAGAATGTAGTTCTATTGCTTTTACTTTAGATGATAACAATGATATAGAATCTGTTACATATATAAAAAAGCCTGAAGGAACTTCGTATCCTCCAAAAGACTTACCCGAAAACGACCGTAAATTAAGAGGTTTTATTTGGCGAGAAGATGAAAGACCTTTAGTTATGGAGGATATTTTTGTTGTAGGAAAAAAGATCCCAAAAAGAACCGATGAAAAGACTGTTTCTAAAAAACTGAAACAATAAATGAATGCTGATTTTCTAAAATACCAAGCGCAAACCTCTCCTCACCCACTTTCTATAGAGATTTCTAGAGCAAATGGAAGTTATGTTTATGATACAAATAATAAAGCTTATTTAGATTTTATTGCGGGTGTTTCTGCAAATACATTAGGACATAATCACAGTAAAGTTTCTGATGCCATCAAAAATCAAGTAGATAGTTACACACACGTAATGGTTTATGGTGAATTTATCCAACAACCACAATTAGATTTGTGTAAAGCTTTAGCCGACACTTTTACAAAAGAAGTATCTATCTATTTAACAAACTCTGGTACAGAAGCCACTGAAGGAGCTTTAAAGTTAGCTAAACGTTTTACAGGCAAAACAGAAATTGTTGCTGCAAAAAATGCTTATCATGGTAATACACAAGGCGCCATGAGTGTTTGTGGAGCCGAAGTTCAAAATCAAGCATTTAGACCTTTAATTCCAGGGATAAAGTTTATTGAGTTTAACAATGAACTTGATATCACTAAAATTACTAAAAACACTGCTGCTGTTATTTTAGAAACTATTCAAGGTGGTGCTGGTTTTATAGAACCAACAAATGATTATTTACAAAAAATAAAGCAACGTTGTGAAGCTGTCGGCGCTTTGCTAATTTTAGATGAGATTCAATCTGGAATTGGAAGAACAGGAACATTTTGGGGATTTGAAAATTACGGTATTGTTCCAGATATTGTTGTTACGGGAAAAGGATTAGGAGGTGGAATGCCAATTGGTGCTTTCATTGCAGATAAACACATTATGGATGTTTTAAAAGAGAATCCAAAGTTAGGACATATTACCACTTTTGGAGGACATCCTGTTATTGCTGCAGCTGGATTGGCTACTGTACATGAGCTACAAAGAACAAATTTAATCGAAGCATCACTTCAAAAAGAATTCTTGTTTAGAAAATATTTGCAACATAAAGCCATCAAAGAAATTAGAGGGAAAGGATTAATGCTAGCTCTGATGGTAGAATCACCAGAAATTGCTTCTCAGATAATTTTAAAATGTTTAGACAAAGGATTGCTTTTGTTCTGGTTATTGTTTGAAGGAAAAGCCATTAGAATAACACCACCACTCACTATTTCTGATGAAGAAATTAAAATTGGATGTGAACTAATTTTAGAAGCTCTAAACGAGGTTATTCTATAAATTTAACAAAAAACTAAAGTTCATAGCAACTTTTATAAACTTCACCCTAAAATCAACCCCTTTCACCCAGTTTTTAAGGGTAAAACGGGTTATTTTCTTAAAATTTTCATAGTTTTTAACAGTATTTCTTAAACGATTGTTAAATGCTGTTAAGTTTATATTAAATACATAAAAATGATGAAACATCTTTTTAGTTATGGCGTCTTTTTAGTGTAACATTTAACTTAAATCACTTTAATCATGAAAAATTTAAAAACTTTAATCGCCATCTTCGCAATTAGTCTTGCATCAGTTTTACCTGCATCAGCAAACACAGGTTCAGAACCTAGTTCAAAAAACGCTAAAACTATTTTAAGAACAGAAATAGTAGAGTTATTAGGAAATCATAAATATGACCTAAAAAACAAAGTATTAGAAGCGCAAGTTTCTGTAATGCTAAACAATCAAAACGAATTGGTTGTAGTTAGTGTAAATTCAAAAAACACTACCATCAATAGCTATGTAAAATATAAATTAAACTATAAAAAAATAAATGTAAAAGGAATTAAAAAAGGAACCGTATATAGAATTCCATTAAAAATGGTTCCTACAAAATAAACTATAAAACCTTAGAAATTGAAAGACTCCAATTTGGAGTCTTTTTTTATATAAAAAAAGACTCGAGCATGTAACCAATACTTTTTTTTATGGTCATTAGAATATTATAAATTAAAATTACCCTAAATGATAAGAAGAAATTTTCTCGTATTCGTAACAATTTTCACTACTTACTTTGCTATTGCTCAAGATTGTAATTGTTCAGAAAACTTTACTTGGTTAAAAAAAACATTTGAAAAAAATGATGCCGGTTATCAGTATGTTATTGATCAAAAAGGTATTGAGGCCTACAATAAACATTCTGAAATTTATTTGAAAAAATCAAGACAAACCACAAATGTGAATGAATGTGCAGATTTAATGAAAAAATGGTCTCGATTTTTTAGAGCTGGTCATCTTTCTATTCGTGTAAAACAACCACAAAGAAATAGTACTTCTAAAACAAAAAAGAATTCTAATTCTAACTGGGAAAGTAGAAAAATTAACCTTAAAAAGTTTAAAAAATATATCAATAAGAAAGAAAAAGCAGATTTTGAAGGTATTTGGAATTTAGATGGCTATAAAATTGGTATCAAAAAAGAAAATGAAAATTTTGTTGGATTTATTATAGAATCAACAAATAAAAATTGGAAAAAAAACTTTGTCAAGCTTAGTATCAACAAGCAAAACAATCTTAAATATAGAGCTGATTATTATATGGGTGATTTTTCTAAAACTACTTTTAATAAAGTTGAATTAGTTGGCAATAATGTTTTAAAACTTGGAAATTTTTACCTAAACAGAGTGAATAGTCCTTATAAAAACAACGAAGATGTAGATCGTTTTATTAGACTAATTAGCACTTCTAAACCGGTAATAGAAAGAATTAACGCAACTACATTAGTTTTAAGAATACCTACTTTTAACTCTTCTGCAAGAAAAGCTATTAACGAACTACTTTCTAAACATAAAGAAGAAATATTAAAAACAGAAAACCTAATTATTGATATTAGAAACAATGGTGGTGGTAGTGATTCTAGTTATAGTCAAATAGTACCGTTTATATATACCAATCCAATAAAAACTATTGGTGTAGAATATTTATCTACTGAGCTTAACAATCAAAGAATGCTTGACTTTATTAATATAGATAGATATAATTTTACTGAAGAAGGTAAAAAATGGGCTAAAAGATCATACGATAAGCTTAAAACAAAAATTGGAGAATTTGTCAATTTAAAAAAATCTAATTACAGTATAAAAACATTAGATACAGTACATGCATATCCAAAAAATGTTGGAATCATCATTAATAAAAATAATGGAAGTACAGCAGAACAATTTTTGTTGGCTGCCAAGCAAAGTAAAAAAGTAAAACTTTTTGGTACTACAACTTATGGTGTTTTAGATATTTCTAATATGTATTTTGTAGATTTTCCTAGTGATAAATTTACCTTAGGATATAGTTTAACAAGAAGCTTACGAATTCCGGATATGACAATTGATAATAGAGGAATACAGCCAGATTATTATATTGATTCTAGCGTACCAGAATACCATTGGATTAAGTTTGTAAATGAAACTCTTAATAATAAATAAAACCAATTTAAAAAGCCTGTAATTTTTTACAGGCTTTTTTATTTTATCAAAGTATCTAATAAACTTCTTATTGAATCTGCATTCCAATTTGCAGCGCCTTTTTTAGCCACCATAACATTATGGTCTTTAGATAAAATATATGTTGCAGGAATTGTTGTACTTTTTAATTCTTTTGGTGTACTAGTTAATTCATTGTAAGTTGGAAAATCATAGCTTCGTTTATTGTAAAACTTGTTTACGGTATTCCAGTCTTCGTTTGTTATAAATAAAAAAGTAACTTTGTCTTTATAATCTTCGTACAATGCTTTCATACTAGGCATTTCTGCAATACATGGTGGACACCAAGTAGCCCAAAAACTTACAAATACTACTTTATTGTTTAAATCCTTAATGTCAATATTTTTCGCATTTAATCCTTTAAGTTTCCAATTAGCAATGGTTATTTTATGTTGATTTTCTACACTTTCTATACTTGGAGAAAAAGAAAATAATCGGATAAAATATACTTTTGTTGGAGGAAAAATCATCAATCCAATTAGTAAAACAAAAGCGATATTAGTAAGCTGTTTTTTAGAAATTTTCATACTATATAAAGATAATAGTCTTTGTCGAGAGTAGAAAAAAGTTATTACAAAAAAAGTGCAATCTAATAAAAGATTGCACTTCAGATCAAATCAAACCATTAACATAAAATAGTTGATCAAATCGTTTTATATGTTTATCTGTTTACAGTTCCTGTGATTGCTTTGTTAGCATAACTATTAGTCATACTTACTGAGGTTGCAGTTGCTTGATTATTCAATGTTACAGCAAATGGTTTCAATCCAAAAGGAGTTTCTGCATCATTCATAGTTGGTTCAATAGAAATTACTACTGTAGCATTTTGTAAATCAATAGGGAAAGTTACCCCAGGATATCTATTATTAGGATTTACAATAAAATCTTCTCCTGGAAATGGAGGTACTCCATTTGGCCCTTTAAATTCATTGTTGTTCGCAGCTCCAAAAAAACTAACATCTGCCATATTAGGGTCAGAAAATCTTCCTGTAGAAACTGGCGTCATTCCTCCATTAGAATTTGGTACTACAACCCAACCTTCATAGATCCATCCATTTGCTAAAGTTGGTAAATTAGTAAACCCACCTGCTGTTGGAGGTAAAGCATTGATAAACCAAATTCCGTTTGCATCAGATCCTACAGTTCCAACAGAAGGAGCTTTTAAAAAGAAACTACCTATTGCTGTTTCTAAGTTTGATGCACCATCATATAAAGCATCGTTTGTTGATGGAGAAGCTGTATTGTTTGTAAAATCTCCTTTTGAGAAAATCCATCCGCTTGGACTAGTTAAATCAGCTCCAGTTTCAGTTGCTGGTTCAATAGTTAATACATAAGTTGTTGCTGCATTTACCTTTGCAATATCAATAGAGCCACTTGTATGGTTTGTTCCTTCTGTATTAGAAAACCTTCCTGTAGATATTTTTTCATTTCCTACAATTAACCAACCTTCATACACATAGTTATCTCCTAAAGCTGGTAAATTTTGAAAAGATTGTGTTACTGTTTTTTCTGTGATTTCGTCGTTTTTAGAACAAGAAGTAAAAACGAGACCGATAGCTAATAATGCTACTGTAGTTATTTTTTTCATCATAATAGTATTTAATGTTAATGTTATGACAAAACTATTTTGTAACAATCTTTTAAAATGTAAGCTAGCTTACACTTATGCACTTTTTTGCAAAATTCTTATTTCTTTTCTGTTAAAACTAATCACTTTTGCTTCTTTTAATTCATTCATAATCGAATTTAATGTAGGCCTGGATGTTCCAATTAAAGAAGCAATTTCTTTTTGAGTATACGGATGTTCAATTACTTTATCTCCAGTATGTTTACAATCATGTCCATATTGCTCACATAATTCATTCAGAAACTCTAGTAATCTTGTTTTTATGTCTTTAAAAAGTAATAATTGTAAACGTCTTTCTAATTTTTTAAAACGAAAACCTAAGAACTTATATACTTTCAAACTAAATTTTTGATTATCTCTCATCAACTCATGCATTGCATCAACACTAATAGGGCAAATTGAAGTTGTATTGTCTACAGATTGAGCAAACTCTCTTCGAGTTTCTTCTCCTAAAATGGCTTTTTCTCCAAAAAGTTCACCTTTAGTAAGAATAGCATGTACTACTTCATTTCCATCTTCTGTATAGTATCCTATTTTTACCTTTCCTTTTTCTATAAGATACACTTTCTTTGCTGCATCTGACTCAAAATAAACATAATCGTTCTTTTTATAATAATCAAAAGTGTGACATTGCTTGTATTCTTTAAACTTATGTGGACAAAGTAGTTTAAATACATTTACATCTTCAAAATACCAAATTGAATTCATAATAAGTTAGTTTTAAGTTACCATTAAGGTCGAATAAAGAAATAAATACTTACAAAAAAAGGCTCCAAATTGGAGCCTTCACTTTATTTATTTACAGATTAAACTGCATTTTCCTTTTTGATTAAATTTAGTGCCGAACCTTCATTGTACCATTCAATTTGTCCTTGATTATACGTGTGATTAGCCAATATAGTATCTTTAGTTCCATCATAATGAACTACTTCTATTGTTAATGGTTTTCCTGGTGCAAACTCTTTTAAATCTATAAAATTGAATGTATCATCTTCCTGAATTAAATCATAATCATTTTCATTGGCAAAGGTTAACCCTAACATTCCTTGTTTTTTTAAATTGGTTTCATGAATTCTAGCAAATGATTTAACCAAAACTGCTACAACTCCCAAATGTCTTGGCTCCATTGCTGCATGCTCTCTTGATGATCCTTCACCATAATTATGATCACCAACTACAATTGTTTTGATTTCTTCAGCCTTATAAGCTCTTTGTGTTTTTGGAACTCCATCGTAATCACCAGTCAGCTGGTTTTTTACAAAGTTTGTTTTCATATTAAAAGCATTTACAGCTCCAATCAAACAATTATTAGAAATATTATCTAAGTGTCCGCGATAACGTAGCCAAGGACCAGCCATAGAAATATGATCTGTAGTACATTTTCCATGAGCTTTAATCAACAGTTTTGCATTATTAATTTCATTTCCAATGGGTACAAATGGAGTTAACAATTCTAAACGTTCAGAATTTGGATCTACAACTACTTCAACATTACTTCCGTCTTCTAGAGGTTCTAAATATCCATTATCTTCAACATCAAAACCTTTTGGAGGCAATTCCCATCCTGTTGGCTCATCCAAACGTACTTCTTCTCCATCTTCATTAATTAACACATCGGTTAAAGGATTAAAATCTAAACGACCTGAAATCGCAATTGCTGCAGTTAACTCAGGAGAAGCTACAAATGCATGCGTATTTGGGTTTCCGTCTGCTCTTTTTGCAAAATTTCTATTAAAAGAATGTACTATTGAATTTTTAGGAGCATTCTTCGGATCTTCATAACGTCCCCATTGTCCAATACAAGGGCCACAAGCATTGGTAAAAATTTTGGCTTCTAAGTTTTCAAAAACTTGTAGAATCCCATCTCTTTCAGCTGTATAACGCACTTGTTCAGATCCTGGATTGATTCCAAACTCTGCTTTGGTTTTTAATCCTTTATCAATGGCTTGTTGAGCAATAGAGGCTGCTCGTGACAAATCTTCATAAGAAGAATTGGTACAAGAACCAATTAGCCCCCATTCTACTTTTATTGGCCAATCGTTGGCTTTCGCTTTTGCTGTCATTGTTCCAACAGGTGTAGCTAAATCTGGAGTAAAAGGGCCGTTTAAATGAGGCATTAATTCATCTAGATTAATCTCTATTACTTGATCAAAATATTCTGTTGGGTTTTCATATACTTCAGCATCTCCTGTTAAATGTTCTTTAATTTGATTCGCTGCATCAGCAATTTCATCTCTATCTGTAGCACGTAAATAACGCTCCATAGAGTCATCGTAACCAAAAGTAGAAGTTGTTGCTCCTATTTCTGCTCCCATGTTACAAATAGTTCCTTTTCCTGTACATGACATTGCTTTAGCTCCTTCTCCAAAATACTCAACAATAGCTCCAGTTCCTCCTTTGGCAGAAACAATTCCAGCTACTTTTAAGATTACATCTTTTGGAGCAGTCCAACCAGATAATCTTCCTGTTAACTTAACACCTATCAATTTTGGAAACTTCAATTCCCAAGGCATTCCAGCCATTACATCTACAGCATCAGCACCTCCAACACCAATAGCAACCATTCCCAAACCTCCAGCATTTACGGTATGTGAATCTGTACCGATCATCATACCGCCTGGAAATGCATAATTTTCTAAAACTACTTGATGTATAATTCCAGCACCAGGTTTCCAAAAGCCAATTCCGTATTTATTAGAAACAGATTCTAAAAAATTAAATACTTCATTTGAATTGTTTAATGCTGTTTGTAAATCTTGAGTTGCTCCAATTTTGGCCTGTATTAAATGATCACAATGTACCGTTGTTGGAACAGCCACTTTTTTCTTTCCTGCTTGCATAAATTGCAACAAAGCCATTTGAGCGGTGGCATCTTGACAAGCGATTCTATCAGGAGCAAAATCAACATAATCTTTTCCTCTTTGAAATACTTTTGATGGTGTAGCATCCCAAAGGTGAGCGTACAGTATTTTCTCTGCTAATGTAAGTGGTTTACCTGTTAGTTTTTTAGCAGCCAATACGCGTTCTTCAAACGTTTTATACACTGCTTTAATCATGTCAATATCAAAGGCCATAGAATTATTTAGTTTTTAAATTATGCTTACTAATTTAACAAAAAATAATGATTGTTTTATCTAATTTAGTAGATATAATAATATTAAATAGTTAACTAACTTACTATAAATCAAAACTTTTTAAATATTCATATAAAAAAGAAACCCAAGCTTATGACTCGGGTTTCTTTTCTTTTTATAGTAATTAAGAATTACATTACTAATTTACTTTTTGATGGTTTAAACTTTGTAAGTACAATACCATCAACAGAAGCTTCATATTCTTCCATTGTTGGAGTTCTTCCTAAAATAGTAGACAATACTACAACTGGTGTAGAAGATAGTAAAGACTCTCCTTTTTTATCATCAGTATCTTTTACAACTCTACCTTGGAATAAACGTGTAGAAGTTGCCATTACAGTATCTCCAGGTTCTGCTTTTTCTTGATTTCCCATACATAAGTTACATCCTGGTCGCTCTAGATACAACATATTTTCATACTTTTTTCGAGCTTCTCCTTTTGGAGCATCATCATCAAATACAAATCCAGAATATTTTTCTAATACATCCCAGTCTCCTTCTTCTTTTAGTTCATCTACAATATTATAAGTTGGTGGTGCTACCACTAAAGGAGCTTTAAACTCAACTTGACCGTGTTGCACTTCAATATTTTTTAGCATTTGAGCTAAAATTTTCATATCACCTTTATGTACCATACAAGAACCAACAAAACCTAAGTCTACTTGTTTTGTTCCGCCATAATAAGATAAAGGTCTAATTGTATCGTGAGTATAACGTTTAGAAACATCTTCGTTATGTACATCTGGATCAGCAATCATTGGTTCAGCAATCTCATCTAAATCAATCACTACTTCTGCATAATAATTAGCATTTGCATCTGGCTTTAATGCAGGTTTTGTTCCCGTTTTAACTTCTTCAATTCTTGCATTAGCCTTATCTACCAATCCTTTTAATACTTGCTTTTCATTATCCATTCCTTTTTCAATAATGATCTGGATACGATCTCTTGCAATTTCTAAAGATTCTATTAAAGTAGCATCTTCAGAAATACAGATGGAAGCTTTTGCTTTCATTTCTGCTGTCCAATCTGTAAATGTAAAAGCCTGATCTGCTGTTAATGTTCCAATATGAACTTCTATAATTCTTCCTTGGAATACATTTTCTCCTCCAAACTGCTTTAACATTTGTTGCTGTGTAGCATGTACAACATCACGGAAATCCATAAAGCTTCTCATGTCTCCTTTAAAAGTAACTTTAACAGATTCTGGAATAGGCATAGTAGCTTCTCCTGTTGCTAATGCTAAAGCAACAGTTCCTGAATCAGCACCAAAAGCAACTCCTTTAGACATACGTGTATGAGAATCACCACCAATAATAATATCCCAATCACCTACTGTAATATCATTCAATACTTTATGAATTACATCTGTCATTGCATGATAATTTCCTTTAGGATCACGTGCAGTAATTAATCCAAAATCATTCATAAATCTCATTAACCTTGGAATATTCGCTTTTGACTTATCATCCCAAACAGAAGCTGTATGGCATCCTGATTGATAACCTGCATCTACAATTGGAGAAATCACAGTTGCAGCCATCATTTCTAATTCTTGAGAAGTCATTAATCCTGTGGTATCTTGAGATCCAACTATATTAACTTCTACTCGAACATTTGAACCTGCATGCAATGTTTTTCCTGGAGTAGTTCCAACCGCATTTTTATTAAAAATCTTTTCTACTGCAGTTAATCCTTGTCCTTCAATTGAGATTTCTTTTGAAGCTGCATAAACTTGAGGAACTTCTATATTTAACACTTTACAGGCAAAAGTTTGTAGTTTTTTACCAAAAACTACTGCATAAGATCCTCCAGCTTTGATAAATTCCATTTTTTGTGGAGTTAACGCCGAAGAAATATCTTTTAATTCTTGAGTTCCGTTGTATAATTTCTTTGTTTTTGTATTGATGGTTAAAACAGTTCCTGTTTCTACAGAATATACTTGTTCTAAAACAGGCTCTCCGTCTTCATCAAAAATAGTATTTCCTTCTGCATCTTTTTTCTTTACCCAGTTTTGAAGATCAACACCAATTCCTCCTGTTACTCCTACTGTAGTTAAGAAAATTGGAGCAATTCCATTTGTTCCTGCAATAACAGGTGCAATATTAATAAATGGTACATAAGGGCTCGAAGAAATCCCTGTCCATAATGCCACATTATTTACTCCAGACATACGAGAAGATCCAACTCCCATAGTTCCTTTTTCTGCAATTAGCATAACACGTTTATCTGGGTGTTGTTCTTTTAATGCAAGTACTTCTTTTTGCATTTCTTTGTTATGTTCAAAAATAGATTGACCATGTAATTCTCTATCTGAACGAGAATGAGCATCTGCCCCAGGAGATAATAAATCTGTAGAAATATCACCTACTCCAGCTATATAAGTTACAATTTCTATCTCTTCTTCTATTTCTGGTAATTTTGTAAAGAATTCTGCTTGAGCATAACTTTCTATTAATTCTTTTGCTATATCATTTCCTGATTGATAAGCTGTTTCTAAGCGTTCAGTATCTGCTTCATATAAAAATACTTGTGTTTTTAACACTTTAACTGCAGCTTCAGCAATAACAACATCATTTCCTAATGCTAAATCTAAAAGTACTTCAATAGATGGTCCTCCTTTCATATGAGATAACTGCTCAAAAGCAAAAGCAGCAGTAATTTCTTCTACAGTTATTTCTCCTAAAATAATTTCTTTTAGAAATTTAGCTTTTACTCCAGCAGCACTTGTAGTACCTGGCAAAACATTATAAATAAAGAAGTTTAGAGATGTTTCACGATGTGGGTTCTCTACATCTTTAATTTGAGAAATAATGCTTTCTAATAATTCACTTCCATCAATAGGCTTAGGGTGTAATCCTAAACTTTTTCTTTCTTCAATCTCTTTTAGGTAATCTTCATAAATATTCATACGAAAAATATTTTCAAGGTTAAATTCAATACAGTTAAAATATGCATGAATTGTAATAATCTAATTTCTAATAGAATCTTTAATTTATAAAAATTCTAATGCACATCTAAAAAAACATTAACAATGATTTTCTACTTTTTTATGCATCGCAAAAGTACAATTTTTCAATTAAAATTATGTAATAAACAGTGAAATGAAGAAATTAATAAATAATTCTTATTTAATTTGATTTTAAATAGACAATACTCAATTTAAAAGCGTTTTTTACATGTATTTTTATCAAATTATCAATAAGAAAATAAAATAAAGCAGACTAATAAGCCGAATCCTGTTTCCGAAAAACGGAATCTTATCATTTATCTAGTTCTAAAATTACTTTTAGAATCAATCTGCCTACCCCTTAGAATCGAACGAGTAGTTCTCAAGCTCTAATATACGTGGCATTGCACCGCATAGAGTTTACCTGGTTTCACTACAGCCTAACTGTACTTGCTTTCTGTTGCACTTGTCCTCAACTTACGTTGGACGGATGTTATCCGCTATGCTACTCTGAGGTGTCCGGACTTTCCTCTTTGTAAAAAAACAAAGCGATAAGATAAGTCTGCTCAATTTTATGAATGCAAAAATACTGTTATTCTTACAAACAAAAAAAGTCGCTCAAAACATTTGAACGACTTTTTTTAAGTGTATTTTTTATATGTTAAGAAAACATATCTTTTACTTTCTCAAAAAATGATTTGTCTGATTTATTTGGGCTTGGCATAAAGTTATCGTCTTCTTTCATCGCTTCAAAGAACTTCTTTTGTTCTTTAGATAACTCTTGCGGTGTCCAAACATTTACATGTATTAAAAAATCACCATTACCATAACGTTCAATACTTGGCAATCCTTTTCCTTTTAATCTTAAAATCTTACCTGATTGGGTACCAGCATCAATTTTAATTTTTACTTTACCAGTAACGGTTTCTACTTCTTTACTTGTACCTAATACAGCTTCTGAGAAGTTGATGTATAAATCGTAATGAATATTAGTTCCTTCTCTTTTTAAAGTATCATGCTGAATTTCTTCAATCAATACTAATAAATCTCCTGGTATAGAGTTTTTACCTGGAGCTTCATTTCCTTTTCCTGCTACTTTTAATTGAACACCTTCAGTTACACCAGCAGGAATTTGGATTGAAACAGTTTCTTCTTTAACAATTAATCCGCTTGCATCTGCTCCACTAGGCCTTTTATCAATAATTTCTCCAGCTCCTTGACATGAATTACAAGTTGCAGCTGTTTGCATTCTTCCTAAAATAGTATTCGTAACTCTAGTTACCTGACCACTACCATTACAAGTACTACATGTTTTATAAGTAACACCATCTGCTTTAACTTTTCTGCGAACTTTTACCTTCTTCTCTATTCCTTTTGCAATTTCTTCTAAAGTTAGTTTTACACGAATTCGCATATTACCTCCTTTAACACGTGCTTGCCTTTGGCCTCCGCCAAATCCAAATCCACCGCCACCGAAACCGCCACCGAAACCGCCACCGAAAATATCTCCAAATTGGCTAAAGATATCTTCCATGTTCATTCCGCCACCAAAGCCACCACCACCGTGACCTCCTTCAAATGCTTGATGTCCGAATTGATCATAACGTGCTTTCTTATTCTCATCACTTAATACTTCATAAGCCTCAGCTGCTTCTTTAAACTTTTCTTCTGCAACTTTATCATCTGGATTTTTATCTGGATGGTATTTGATAGCCATCTTACGATATGCTTTTTTAATCTCTGCTCCAGAAGCTGATTTGCTTACTCCTAATATTTCGTAATAATCTCTTTTTGCCATTTCTTCTATTTTATATCATCAAACTAAATAGAATAGTTGTCATTTAATTCAATATGATATTTACTTTTTAATTATTGTCCAATAACTACTTTAGGGAATCTAATAATCTTATCTCCTAATTTATATCCTTTCTCTACACAGTCAATTACTTTTCCTTTTAGTTTATCTGATGGAGCAGGAATTTGTGTAATTGCTTCATGAATATCTGCATCAAAAGCATCACCTTCTTTCACTACCATTAAACTTAAACCCTTTTGTTCTAGTGTTTTTTTCAACTTATCGTTGATTAACTGCATTCCTTTTAACAACTCTTTGTCTTTAGCCTTTTTAATTTCTGACAAACCTCTGTCAAAATCATCCATAATTGGCAGTAAAGATGTCATTAATTCTTGTCCAGCTGTCTTAAATAATTCTATTCTTTCTTTAGTTGTTCTCTTTTTATAGTTTTCAAACTCTGCAAATAAACGTAAATATTTATCTTTTTCAGTTTGAATTAATTCTTCTGCTGTAGGTTCTTCTTTAACAACCTCCTGATTTTCTTCCACTTGGCCTTCAGCTTCAGTATTGTTTATTTCTTCTTCTTTTATATTTTCTTCTGTACTCATTTTCTGTAATCGTTAAATTGTAGACAATTTATAGACAATAATTTTGCCAATAAAAAAATAGTGCCAAACTGACACTATTTCTTGGTTATTTTTTAGAGATACTTTAATCTTCTATTCTTTCAATTCTAGCTCCAATTGATTTTAAACGAGCTTCTATATTTTCGTAACCTCTATCAATTTGCTCAATATTATTAATAATACTTGTTCCTTTAGCAGATAATGCAGCAATCAGTAAAGAAATTCCTGCTCTAATATCAGGAGAAGACATTTTAGTCGCTTTTAATTGAGATTTACGATCGTGACCAATAACAACTGCTCTATGAGGATCTGATAAAATCACTTTTGCTCCCATATCAATTAACTTATCTACAAAGAACAATCTACTTTCGAACATTTTTTGATGAATTAATACTGTTCCTTTTGCTTGTGTAGCAATTACCAAAACAATACTTAATAAGTCTGGAGTGAATCCTGGCCAAGGAGCATCTGCAACAGTTAATACAGAACCATCAATATAATTCTGAATTTCGTAACTCTCCTGAGCTGGAATGTAAATATCATCTCCTTTTCGTTCTAACTTAATTCCTAATTTTCTAAATACAGTAGGTATTTGTCCAAGATCTTTCCAACTAACATCTTTAATTGTTAATTCAGACTGAGTCATTACTGCTACACCAATCCAACTTCCAATTTCAATCATATCTGGCAAAATTCGATGCCTACAACCACCTAAGTCACTAACACCTTCTATAGTTAATAAATTAGAACCAACACCAGAAATTCTAGCTCCCATAGAATTTAGCATTTTACATAATTGCTGAATATATGGTTCACAAGCAGCATTGTATATTGTAGTTGTTCCAGTTGCTAAAACAGACGCCATTAAAATATTTGCTGTCCCGGTAACAGAAGCTTCATCTAATAACATTTCTGTTCCATAAAGTTCTTCTGCTTCTACTCCGTAAAAATATTCTTCTCTATTATATCTAAACTTAGCTCCTAAGCGAATAAAACCTTCAAAGTGTGTATCTAATCTTCTTCTTCCAATCTTGTCTCCTCCTGGTCTTGGAATGTATCCTTTTCCAAAACGAGCCAATAACGGTCCAACAATCATTATAGAACCACGTAAAGAACTACCGTCTCTTTTAAAATCTGCAGATTCTAAATATTTTAAGTTAATTTCATCTGCTTGAAAACTATAAGAATTAGGTGCTAACTTTTCTATTTTAACTCCCAATTCTCCTAAGATAAATATGAGTTTATTAACATCAATAATATCAGGTATGTTATCTATTACAACTTTTTTAGGAGTTAATAACACTGCACAAATAATTTGCAGTGCTTCATTTTTTGCTCCTTGAGGAGTAATTGTACCACTTAACTTGTGACCTCCTTCAATTTTAAATGATGCCATTCTTATTTTTTTCTATTATTTCTGTTACTTCTATTATTTTTGTGATTCTTACCTTGTTGAGAATTTCTCTTTTTTAACAAGCTTTTACTTTCTGACAATGCTTCTTCAGAATTTCTTAAGTCAATTTTACCATCAGATAGTTCAAATAAATGGTTAAAAATAACTGCATCATCCACAGTATCTTTATTCCAGTTTAAGTAGCATTTTTTCATGTGATTAGCAATGGTATATTCTAATGCTTCTCTTTTTTCTCCTTTTTCCCAAGTTAATGCAACATCAATCATGGTTTGAATATTGTTGCCATAATAACGATATCTTGAAGCTGATTTTGGGTATGGTAATGCTCCTGGTTTTTCTTGTAATTCTTCTTTAGAAGGCTTTTCAAAAGGAGAATCGGCATCCAAATCAAAACCTGACATGATAAATAATTGATCCCATAATTTGTGTTTAAAATCAGGAACATCGCGTAAGTGAGGTTGCAAATTCCCCATTACATCTACAATTGCTTTTGCCATTCTGTTACGTTCTTCTTTAGCTTCTAGAGCTACACAATGATCTACTAATTTCTGTATATGTCTACCGTATTCTGGGATCTTCATTAACGGTCTTTCTGAGTTGTATTCTAGTTCGAATTTCATTCTTAAAATATCTTGAAATATAAAGCTATAACGCTTCTATTCTTTTTTTGTTTTTGAAGTATATAATGTTTGCAAATTAGCCATTTATTTTTAGTAATCAAAAATTAAAAAAAGGCATTTTTTAACCAATCACTTTTAGCTTTGCAAACTGTAATAATAATTTTTTCTTTCCAACAGTACCAAATTTGATTTCTGCTTTCTTATTTGGTCCTTTTCCTTCCAAGCTCAACACCTCTCCTGTACCAAATCTATTATGCTCAACAATACTACCAACTGTAACGCTACTGTCAAATAAATTTGTGTTTATTGAATCTGTTTTTACAATTCTTTTTAAGTTTTTTGGCTTTATAAAACTTTGTTCTTTTTTAGCCTTAAACTCTTGTTTTTTCTTTTTTATTGGCTTTTGAAAACGAATTGTTTTTGGAGAAGTATCAAATAAACTAGCATCTACAAATCTATTTACTGATGGTTCTGGCATTTTAGGAGTTAGATATTCTAGATATTGATCATCTATTTCTTCCAAAAATCTACTTGGTTCTGCATCTGTCAATTTTCCCCAACGATAACGAGTTTGTGCATAGGTTAAATACGCTTGCTGTTCTGCTCTGGTTAAAGCAACATAAAATAACCTACGTTCTTCTTCCAATTCACTTCTGGTATTCATACTCATTCCAGATGGAAATAAGTTTTCTTCCAAACCAACAACATATACATAAGGATATTCTAATCCTTTTGATTGATGTATAGTCATCATAGAAACTCTAGGTGAGTCATCTTTCTTTTCTGAATCAAAATCTGTAGCCAATGCCACATCTTCTAAAAATGAAGTTAAAGAAGCGTCTTCTCCTTGCTCTATTTTATCAGTAATAAAATCTTTTATTCCATTTAAAAGCTCTTGTACATTCTCTACTTTTGTTACCGCTTCTGGAGTTCCGTCTTTTTCTAAATCTCTAATTAAACCTACTTTTTTCACTACAGTTTCTGCAACTTCAAAAGCATTTTTTGTTTGTGATTCTATTTGCATTGCCAATATAATATTGACAAAGTTTTGTAGCTTGTTTTTAGTTCCAGAATTGATTTTTATATCAATCTTATCTATGTTTCTTAAGACTTCGAAAATAGATTTATTATAGTGATTGGCAGCAATAGTAATTTTATCAATTGTTGTAGCTCCAATTCCTCTTGCTGGATAATTAATTACTCTTTTAAGCGCTTCTTCATCTTTTGGATTGATAAGCATTCTTAAATAAGAAAGTACATCTTTAATTTCTTTACGCTGATAAAAAGAAATTCCACCATAAATCTTATACTTGATATCTTTTTTACGTAAAGCATCTTCGATAGCTCTAGATTGAGAATTGGTTCTATACAATACAGCAAAAGCATCTGCTTGTAACTGTTTGTTCATCATATTTTCCCAAATAGATTGAGCTACATATCTACCTTCTTCTCCATCAGAAATAGTACGCATTACCTTAATACTCTCTCCTTCATCATTTGAAGTCCAAACAACTTTATCTAAACGTGTTTTATTTTTCTCAATCACAGAATTGGCAGCTCTAACAATATTTTTTGTAGAACGGTAATTCTGCTCTAGTTTAAAAGTTTTAACACCTGGATAATCTTTCTGGAAATTTAAGATGTTATTGATATTTGCACCACGGAAACTATAAATACTTTGAGAATCATCTCCTACTACACAAATATTTTGAAAGCGGTCTGCTAATGCTTTTACAATTAGATATTGTGAATGGTTTGTATCTTGATACTCATCAACCATAATATATCTAAAGCGATCTTGATATTTTGCCAACACATCTGGAAAACGAGCTAACAACTCATTAGTTCTTAACAATAAATCGTCAAAATCCATTGCTCCAGATTTAAAACATCTTGCTACATATTCTTTATAAATATCTCCCGTTTTTGGTCTACTTGCCTGTAAGTCTGCTTCCATTAAATCAGAATTATTAAAGTAGGCATTTACAGTTATTAAACTATTTTTTAAAGATGATATTCTTCCTAATATTTGTTTGGGTTTATATCGGTCTTTATCCAGATTCATTTCTTTAATAATAGCAGTTATTAAACGAACAGAATCTTGAGAATCGTAAATTGTAAAATTTGAAGGAAAGCCTAATCTTTCTGCTTCTGAACGTAAAATTCTAGCAAAAACAGAGTGAAATGTTCCCATCCACAAATTTTTAGATTCACTTATTCCAACAACACCTGCAATACGTTCTTTCATTTCTCTTGCAGCTTTGTTTGTAAAAGTTAATGAAAGAATGTTAAAAGCATCTACACCTTGCTGCATTAAATGCGCAATTCTGTAGGTTAATACACGGGTTTTACCAGAACCAGCACCAGCAATAATAATCATTGGTCCGTCTTTTTGCAAAACAGCTGCTTTTTGTGGCGGATTTAAAGTTTCTAAATAATTTGACAAGGAAATAATTCTTTTAAAAGTGGTTCAAAAATACAATGTGCTTTTGAGTATTACAATAAAAGTTATTGACATTTTAACTTTAATATTAAGTTTCGGCTCTTGAACCGATAATTACAAATATAGACTCAAAACCCGATAATTAAAAAAATAGGCTTAAAACCCGATAATTATTGTTTTCTTCAACTTAAAAAAGTATATTTACTTTTTATTTACTTAGAAAATGACAAGTATAATTACTGGAGATATTATTAATTCTAGAAAAACAACTACTCAAAACTGGCTAGTTCCTTTGAAAAAAATTTTCTCAAAACTCAATACTGGAGAAATTTTTAGAGGAGATAGTTTTCAAGTAGAAGTAAATAACATCGAAGAAACTTTTTTAATAGCACTTATTATAAAATCGACTATTAAAATAAATAAATCTGTTGATGTTAGAATGGCTATAGGTATTGGAAATAAAGAGTACGATGCAGGTAACATTAAAGAATCGAGCGGTGAAGCATATATTAACTCTGGTAAAGCTTTTGACTCTTTAAAGAAACAAACTTTAACCATCAAATCTCCGTGGAAAGAATTAGATGAAGAACTTAATTTAGCTTTAGAACTAGGTTTACTCACTATGGATAATTGGACACCAAACTCTGCCGAATTTGTAAAAACCTCTTTAAATCATTTAGATGCAACACAAAAGCAACTGTCAGAAATTCTACAAATATCACAAAGCAGTGTGAGTGAACGTAGAAAAAGGTCTGGTTTAAATGAAATTTTAAAACTTGAAAAAAGATATCGTAAATTAGTTAGCTCAAAACTAACAAGATGATATTATTTTTAAAATTGCTGTTTGCTCATTTTTTAGGAGATTTTCTTTTACAACCAAAAAAATGGGTTGATGAAAAAGAGAAAAAGAAACTAAAATCTCCAAAACTCTATTATCATATTGGGATTCACACTTTACTACTATTTATAGTACTTTCATTTGACTATAATTATTTTTTAGGTATTCTTTTTATAGCACTCACTCATTTTTGCATAGATATCAGCAAGCTCTATTTTCAGAAAAAGAAAAGTAAAGGCAGTTGGTTTTTTATAGATCAATTTCTACATCTATTTATCTTAATTGTAGTTGCTTTTTATTACAATTCATTAGATTTAAATTTTATCCAAACTCAAATAAACAGATTAATTCCACTTGCCCTTTGTGTACTTTTTATAACTACAGTTTCTTCTGTTATTGTAAAAACAATTATCAATCAATGGAAACCAGAAAGTAAAAAAGAAACCGACGATTCTTTAGCTAAAGCAGGGCGTTTAATTGGTATGTTAGAACGTTTGTTTGTCTTTGTTTTTGTTATTACCAATCATTGGGGAGCAATAGGCTTCTTAGTAACTGCAAAATCGGTATTTCGTTTTGGAGATTTAACTTCTTCTAAAGATAGAAAATTAACAGAATATGTTTTAATTGGAACTTTATTAAGTTTCGGTTTAGCAATTCTAACAGGAATAGTATATTCGCAACTCATTAATATTTTTTAGTTTTATGGATACTAATATTACAGAATTACTTGCCTTATCTCTCCCAACCATAATTATGGCAATAGTTGCTTATTATTTTTTCAACTTACATAGTAAAAACCTTAGTAATCAGAATAAATTTGAAGCACTAACCTTACGTAAAAAAGAAGGCCTACCTATTAAGCTTCAAGCACTTGAAAGGATGGTATTATTTTGTGATAGAATTAATCCAATAAAACTATTAATTCGAGTAAAACCAATAGACAACTCCACTAATGACTATCTCCAATTATTACTAAAAAGCATTGAGCAAGAATTTGAACACAACTCAGTACAACAAATTTACATTTCTGATGATTGTTGGAAAATAATTATTACTGCAAAAGCTGCCATTATTCAAAAATTAAAACAAGTAGCTTTAGAAAGTAATGATGCCCAAGATTTACGTGAAAAAATGATGGTTACTTATCAGCAAACAGCACCTCCAACAGACACTGCTATTTCTGTTATAAAAAGCGAAGTTGCTAAACTTATATAAAAATAAAGCCCTCAAAAAATGAGGGCTTTTTTATTGCAATAATTTAGGGGGATTTAAAATTGCAATCTAACTCCTAACTTTACGTTTCTACCTCTTGTAGCATATCCTAAAGTCTCTTCGTAATCTTCATTAAATAAATTAGAAACTGTAGCAAAGAAAGTTACTGTTTCATCTAATAATTTATAATTTGCATTGAAATCTAACAGATTATACGAAGGCAATACAACAGTTCCTCCAGCTGCTCCGAAACTTCCATACTGATCAAAATACGAACGCTCTCCAACATTTTTGTATACTAAAGAAACAAATGTGTTTGCAAATGGAGCTACTTCTACATTTGCTACTATTTTATTTTTTGGAATATAATCTGCATTTACATCTTTTGTAATATGCGCATAACCTAACTGAACTTTTAGATTTTCTATTGGAGTAATTGTTATATTAGACTCTACTCCACTAACCTTTGTATTTCCTGTAGCATTTTCATAAGAACTTGTCCAAGGTGCAACTGGTAACGAAACATAAATAATAGCATCTTCTACAGATCTATTAAAATACACAACATCTAACTGAAATAAGTTGTTGTATGCTCCTTCAAATCCAACTTCAAAAGTACCGCTTGTTTCTGGTTTTAAATCTACATTTCCAGAACTTCCGTTAAATAATTGATAAGTACTTGGAGCAATGAATGCTGTACTATAAGATGTTAAGGCTTTTAATTGTACATCTTCAATTGAAAAATTATAAGACACATTAGCATCATATACAAAATGGTTTCCGTATTTACTATGATTATTTAATCTACCACCAACATTTGCATTTAAACCTAACTCAGAATTGTATACAACTGAAGCATAAGGATCTACGGTATTAAACTTTGCTAAACTTTTATCTATTCCTCCAAAAGGACTATTCGTTTGATTGTTATGATCTTGATAGTTAACTCCAGTAATTACTTGTAAATTATCATTAAAAGAATACCTATTTACAACATCAACATTAATACTTCTTCCTTCATAATCAATGTTAAAAATACTCTTAGAAAAAGAACTATACTGTGTTAAATTTCTTTCTACATTATTTAATGAAACTATAGCATAAGCTTCTCCTTTGTCGTATTTAAAGCTTGGTTTAATTCCGTAACGAATCTGAGAATACTCCCAAGAATTTCTATTATCATCTCTATAAGCTCCTGCATCAAACTGAGAGTCAAATGCTTCATAATTTAAGAATCCATCTAGTTTAAATCCACCAAATTTGTATCCTAACTTTAACATTCCGCTTTCTTTATAAAAAGCATCCTCTTCAAAAATCGCCCCTGTATTACTCTTTGCTGCTGACAAACCAGAAGAACCTGTAAGATTAAAAGAAGCCAAGTAATTAAAATTATCTACAGTACCGTTAATATTAATATTTTGGTTTCTATCATTTAGCTTAAAGTTGCTAGAATTTGCATCGTTATTACTTCCAACACTTACTTCATAACTTCCAGAGATGTTATTTTTAGATGATTTTTTCAATATAATATTAATCACTCCAGTAGCAGCTCCAGACCCATAAAGTGTACTTGATGCTCCTTTTAACACCTCTATAGATTCAATTTGATTTAGCGATAATAATCTTAAATCGTATTCTTGGTTAATTCCTGTTGGATCTGAAACAGGTATTCCATCAATTAATACTACAACCTGTCTACTTCTACCTCCACGAATGTAAGTTCCTACAACCCTACCTCGGTTAGAATTAGCTCCATTTAATTCTACCCCTGTAACATTGTTTAATAATTCAATTACTGTTTTACCTGCATTGTTTTTAATTTCTTGCTGTGTAATTTTAGTAATAACCTTTCCAATCTTTTCTTTTTCTAGTTTGAATTTTGTTGCCGAAATTACCACTTCATCAAGTTCAATTTCTTTTTCTTTTGATTTTTGCGCAAATACGCTTGTATTAGCTATAGTTAAAGCTAATACACCAACTGCTAGTAGTTGTTTTTTCATTACTAATGATTTAATTTAAACAAATAAATCAGGAAAATTTTGTACGATATGTCCCAGTACAAAAACTTTTATCCCGAAAGTTTTTACTTTTGAGTTCTGGTAGGTCTCCTGGCTTGCGTCTTGTAATTTACCTTCCCATTAAATTAACAGTGGTACAAAGAATAATTACAAGCATCTTTTCTTAAAAGACTAAGCTTACAGTTGCGGGAACAGCTTTGGAATTGTATTTTAAAATACGCACCAAATTCCCTTTTAATTTATCTCCTTTTGCATAAGGCGATAAAACCAAAATTCGCCACAAATGTAATTCAATTTCTATTGCTGATAAAATTTTATTCAGAACATTTTTGTAATCTTGCATTTCAAAATAACAGAGATGAAGTTTTTATTTAAAATAGTATTCGTAGCGATTTTATGCATTGGTTGTCAGCAAAATAAATCAACAAAAAGCACAAACAACAAACCTAAAGAATTAATAAAGGTTAAATACGCTAAAGGATTTGATATTCAAGATTTTAACAATTCAAAAAAACTAATTATAAAAACACCTTATCCAAATGCAAAAGAACAATTTGAATACATCATTACGACCAACACAGATCGTCAGAAAATGTACCCAAAAGGCACATTAATTACCGCTCCTGTACAAAAAATTGTAGTGACTTCTACCACACATATTCCAATGTTAGAACTTTTGGGAGTAGAAAATACACTTGTTGGGTTTCCACATACAAAATATATTTCCTCTAAAAAAACTAGAAAATTAATTGCCAATCATAGTATTAAAGAAATTGGCGTTAAAGGAGATTTAAACACTGAAATTTTACTTGATCTTCATCCTGATATAGTAGTTGGCTTTAGTATGAGCAAAACGAACAAATCATTAAATCTGATAGAAAAATCTGGAATTCCAGTAGTTTTAAATGGTGATTGGCTTGAAGAAACTCCGCTTGGTAGAGCCGAATGGATTAAGTTTTTTGGTGTTTTATACAACAAAGAAAAAGAAGCAGACAGCATTTTTAAAAGCATTGAAGAAAACTACAACAAAGCAAAATTAATCGCTAGCAAGGCTACCAAATCTCCTAGCATCTTATCTGGAGCTATTATGAGTAAAGACATTTGGAATTTACCAGCCGGAGAAAGTTTTGTTGCTCAGTTTTTAAAAGATGCAAACACCAATTACTTGTGGAAAGACACTAAAGGTAAAGGAAGTTTATCTATTAGCTTTGAAAGTGTTTTAGACAAAGGGAAAAATGCCGACTTATGGATTGCTCCAGGGTATTTTAGAACTAAAAAACAATTACTAAGTAGAAACAAAAACTACAGCACTTTTACAGCTTTAAAAAAAGACAGACTTTATACTTTTGCCAATACCACTGGAGAAACTGGCGGCTCAATTTATTTTGAATTAGGACCAACAAGACCAGATTTGGTTTTAAAAGACATTATTAAGATTGCACACCCAGAATTATTAAAAGACTATACCTCTACATTTTTTAGTAAAATGGAGTAATAAAAAAACAATTAATCTTCTTTTAAAATTCTTCTTATTGGGATTGGCATATCTACACCTTCTGTGATAAAGCGCTTATGAACAGCTTCTTTTAAAGCACATTTAATCTTAAATTCTTTAAAAGGATTATCTATCCATACGTATGCTCTGATATGAATAAAACTTTCTGTTACATCAATAACACGCACCTCAATTTGATTGGTGGTTGTTAACACTTCTGTTGGTGTTCTAAAATCAATTACACCATCTAACTTAAGAGCTTCTTCTTCTATTATTCTCTTTGCTAGATCTAAATCAGCAAACAATCCCAGTTTAAAATTATTAAAGCTTAAAATATGAGAATCTTCTATGGTATGATTTAATACAGATTCTGTACTAATAATAGAATTTGGAATGATAAGTCGTTTGTTTTCAAAATTATTGATTACCGTATGACGCAAAGTAATATCTTCTACAATACCAATTCTATTTTCATCTAATTTGATATAATCTCCAACTCTAAAAGGCTTAAAAACAACTATAAAAGCTCCAGCAATTAAATTAGAAATTGCCGCTTGTGCAGCAAAACCAATAATTGCAGCTAAAATTCCAGCTCCAGAAAAAATAAATGTTGCCTTGCTTTTAAAAGCAGGCACAGTCATTATGATATAAACAAAAGCAAATAAGCCTACAAAAAACTTAATCGAGTTTTTTAAAAACTGTAAACTAGTGTTCTTATACTTTTCTGATTTGGATTTTTTTAAATAGCTAACAATGAAAAAACGAAGTAAACGCGACAATAACCATGAAAGCAAAATCACCACAACAATATAAATAGATATATTCCATGCTGCATCTAACTTTAATATTTCGTCTAGTATTTTCATATCTTAAAAGTAAAAAGCAATATCTTAGGAATTTACCTAATCGCTTCGCTATAATCTAAAATAGTTTTGTCTGATTCTCGTCGTCCTTTGCTTTTTGCTCAGCTTTTTTCTTTTCTATGGTTTTTTGTAATGCCTTTTTAGCTTTTTCTTCACTACTAAGTAGCACAGGTTTTTCTGGTATTTTTTCTAAGTTTGTAATTTCTAATGGCAAGGTTTCTTCAGAAATAACCTCCTCTTCAACTACTTCAATTTCTTCTGATGTAATTTCTTCTGGTTCTTCATAAGGTAAAGGATCTAATAAATTCACCTGTCTTATTTTATCTGTTGTTAATTGATTTCCTTGCGCTTTTATTCCTTTTACAGCAATAAAATCTTCAAAATTCACTTCAATATTATCTAAGCTTCTTTTAGAAAATACAACTTCTGCCATTGGTCTATAATCTGTAGCTACAATTTCTAATTGTGATTTAGGATGCTCAGAAATAAACAATTCTTCCTTATCTACATTCTCAATTAAAAAACGTTTTACATAATAGCGTTCTTTTTCTCCATCAAAATAAATTGCAGAAAGTGGCTTTTTAGGGTTCCACTTTTCTAACACAATCATATCATCGTTAAAATGAGTCGCTAAATTTGGAGTGATTGCTTTTGCTTTTCCTGATTGATGTACAATTAACAACTTATCTTCTGCTCTAAACTCTCCCAACAACTCACCTCTTTCATCAACATTTAATCGTTGTACAGTATCATCAAACCAAATTTTACGAGGTTTTAAGGTAGAAACACCAGCCGACTTAAACTCAATTTTTTTAATTGGATATTTGGTAATTGTATTTCCTCTAACACCTCTACCTTTAACAGCTAAATCAGCAAAATCGATATCCCATTTTAATTTTTTAACACTACCAACAGCACGAAGGTTTATCGTAACTACTTCTGCTTCACCATTTGGATTTGCAGTAAAATACAACACTTTAGAACCTTTGCTTCCATTGGTTAAATCGTATTCTTTGTCTCTAGTAACTCCAGTAACAGTAAAACGCTTCATATAACTTGGTCCTCGTGTTCCATCTTTATACATCATATTATACACCGTACGTTTGTCTTTTTTCTTAAAGACAGAAATATGAATAATATCTTTACCTACAAAGGTTTTATTTGCCACTTTAGTCACCATCATTTTACCGTCAGATCGAAACACAATAATATCGTCAATATCTGCACAATCAGTAACATATTCATCCTTACGCAATGAAGTTCCAATAAAACCTTCTTCTCTATTTACATAAAGTTTTGTATTTCTAATAACTACTTTGGTAGCAACAATATCATCAAAGATTCTGATTTCTGTTTTACGCTCTCTACCTTTACCATAGGTAGTTTTTAATCGTTTAAAGTAATCGATTGCATATTCAATCAAATTCTCTAAATAATTTTTTACTTCAGCAATTTTTTCTTCTAAGCTTTCTATATGCTGTTTCGCTTTGTCAATATCGAATTTAGAAATCTTTTTAATTCTAATTTCTGTTAACCTCACAATATCCTCTTCAGTAACAGCTCTTTTTAAATGCTTTATATGTGGTTGCAATCCTTTATCAATAGCCTCAATAACTCCTTCCCAAGTTTCTTGCTCTTCTATATCTCTATAAATACGATTCTCAATAAAAATTCGCTCTAAAGAAGAAAAATGCCATTGCTCCTCTAGTTCATTTAACTGAATCTCTAACTCTCTTTTTAATAAGTGTACTGTATAATCTGTCGATTTTTTTAGCACTTCAGAAACACCTATAAAAACTGGTTTATTATCTTCAATAACACAACACAACGGAGAAATAGACGACTCGCAACTAGTAAATGCATATAAGGCATCAATGGTTTTATCTGGTGAAATTCCAGTTGGTAAATGCACCAATATTTCTACATTAGCAGCAGTATTATCTTCAATCTTCTTAATTTTTATCTTTCCTTTTTCATTGGCTTTGATAATACTATCAATTAAAGAAGTAGTTGTAGTTGTATATGGAATCTCAGTAATTACCAATGTTTTTTTATCAAGCTGAGATATTTTAGCTCTTACTCTAACTTTACCTCCGCGTTTACCATCATTATAATTGGTAAAATCTGCAACACCACCAGTTAAAAAATCTGGTACAATTTTAAAGCTACGTCCTTTTAAATATTTTATAGAAGCATCAATTAACTCATTAAAATTATGAGGCAATATCTTAGTAGAAAGTCCAACTGCAATTCCTTCTCCTCCTTGCGCTAACAACATTGGAAATTTTACAGGAAGATTAACAGGTTCTTTTCTACGACCGTCATAAGACGCTTGCCATTCGGTAGTTTTTGGATTAAAAACAACATCTAATGCAAATTTAGAAAGTCGTGCTTCTATATATCTTGATGCTGCAGCTCGATCTCCAGTTAATGTATTTCCCCAGTTTCCTTGCATATCAATAAGCAATTCTTTTTGCCCCAATTGTACCATAGCATCAGCAATGGAAGCATCTCCGTGAGGGTGATACTGCATGGTATGACCAACAATATTTGCTACTTTATTGTAGCGTCCATCATCTAAATCTTTCATAGAATGCATAATACGACGCTGTACTGGTTTAAAACCATCATCTATTGCAGGAACCGCTCTTTCTAAAATTACATACGAAGCATAATCTAGAAACCATTCCTTGTACATTCCTGTCACTTTAGTAATTGTTTCTACCGAATCATTTTCATGATTCAATTCTTGTTCGTGCTCGTAATCGTTGTTTTCTTCGCTCATAGAGTGAATAATTATTTTTCAGATTCTTTATGTTGCATTTGTAATGAAATCAATATCAGCAATGGAGCCAATATTCCTAAAATAGCTCCTGAATTTTCTTTACTAAATACATTATTCCAATTCATTTGTACTAACCAAAATAACATGATAATAATTAAAACTATCATTAGTACAATTCTAAAGGTTTTCTTTTTAGGCTTCATCTATCAAATCTAATTCTACTTTCAAATTTTCGATGATAAACTTCTGTCTATCAGGCGTATTTTTTCCCATATAAAAAGAAAGCATCTCTTCTACAGACATTTCTTTATCTAACATTACAGGATCTAATCGAATATCGTTTCCAATAAAATGTACAAACTCATTAGGAGAAATCTCTCCCAATCCTTTAAATCGTGTAATTTCTGGTTTTCCTCTTAATTTACCTATTGCTTCTTGCTTCTCTTCTTCAGAGTAGCAATAAATGGTTTCTTTTTTATTTCGAACCCTAAATAAAGGCGTTTCTAAAATATATAAATGCCCTTCTTTAATCACTTCAGGAAAAAACTGTAAAAAGAAAGTAATTAATAACAAACGAATATGCATTCCATCTACATCGGCATCAGTTGCAATGACAATATTATTATAACGCAGTCCTTCCAATCCATCTTCTATGTTTAAAGCAGCCTGAAGTAAGTTAAATTCTTCATTTTCATAAACAATCTTCTTGGTAAGTCCGTAAGAGTTTAAAGGTTTTCCTTTTAAACTAAAAACAGCTTGTGTATTTACATTTCTAGATTTGGTAATAGAACCAGAAGCCGAATCTCCCTCTGTTATAAACAAAGTTGTATCTAAATATGCTTCTTTTTTTGTATCTCCAAAGTGAATTCTACAATCTCGTAATTTCTTATTATGCAAGTTCGCTTTTTTAGCGCGTTCTCTTGCTATTTTTCGAATTCCAGAAAGCTCTTTACGCTCTCTTTCTGCTTGAATAATTTTACGTTGAATTGCTTCAGCGGTATCAGTATTCTTATGTAAATAATTATCTAGTTTCGTCTTAACAAAATCATTAATAAAAGTTCTAACAGTAGGCAAACCACCTCCCATTTCTGTAGAACCTAATTTTGTTTTGGTCTGACTTTCAAAAACAGGCTCCATCACCTTAATACTAACTGCAGAAATAATTGATTTACGAATATCAGAAGCATCGTAATTTTTACCAAAGAACTCTCTAACTGTTTTTACAATAGCTTCTCTAAATGCAGCTTGATGTGTTCCTCCCTGAGTTGTATGTTGCCCATTAACAAAAGAATGATACTCTTCTGAGTATTGCGTTTTACTATGCGTTAAGGCAATCTCAATATCATCGTCTTTTAAATGCACTATCGGATAGCGTAAATCTGTTTCTGAAGTATTTTCTTGTAATAAATCTTTTAATCCGTTTTCAGAATGGTATTTTTCTCCGTTAAAAACAATGGTTAACCCTGTATTTAAATACACATAGTTTTTAAGCATTTTTGCCACATATTCATTTCTGAATTTGTATTTACCAAAAATACTTTCGTCTGGAATAAATTGCACTTTTGTTCCTTTTCGCAAAGAAGAAGTATGCGGGTCTTCTTTTAGCGTTAAACTACCTTGTTCAAATTCTGCAAAAGCCGTTTCACCATCTCTTACCGATTGCACTTTAAAATATGTAGATAAAGCATTTACTGCTTTGGTACCAACTCCATTCAGTCCAACCGATTTCTTAAACGCTTTAGAATCATATTTACCACCAGTATTCATTTTAGAAACAACATCTACAACTTTTCCTAGCGGAATACCACGACCATAATCACGAACTGTTACTTGTTTATCTCTAATAGAAATTTCGATTGTTTTCCCTGCACCCATTACAAACTCATCAATGGAGTTATCTAGAACTTCTTTTAAAAGAATGTAAATCCCATCATCTGGAGAAGATCCATCTCCCAATTTACCAATATACATTCCTGGACGCATACGGATATGCTCTTTCCAATCGAGAGATCGAATATTGTCTTCGGTATATCTTGTTTCTTTTGCCATAAATTAAGAAGGTTGAATGCCTTGCTAAAATAACATTTAGAACTAAAAAAAGAAATGCTCTAACAAATTAGTTATTAACAGAATTTCAACTTTTAATTGTTTTCTTTTTTACCACAAAAAAGACTCCTAAAATTACAATCATTGCACCCAAAATTTGCAAGCTAGAAATACTTTCATCTAAAAAAATATAGGCTAAAATTATGGTTGCAATTGGCCCAATACTTCCTAAAATTGAAAAAGAAGATGCGCCCATTTTTTTTATTGCTAATGAAACCAAAAAAGACGGAATTATTGTAGAAACAAACGCCATTAAAACACTTAAAACATATACTTCTTTCGGGTAGTTTATCAGTGACATTCTATCAGTGATTAAATAATGAGCAATCACACAAATTGCAGAAACAACCATTGCATAAGACGTAAATAACATTACTCCAAACTTAGAAATTAACCAGCCACTACCTACTAAATATACCGCATAAGTTAAAGCACTTAAAAAGATTAGAAACACACCTAAATACACATGATTTCCTGATACTTCAACTTCATTCCAAAATGCGATAATCACTCCAACATAAGTAATGATAATTGCCCCAACTTGCTCTTTTGTTATTTTTGTTTTAAAAAATATCCTAGAAATAATAAGCACCAATGTTGGATAGACAAATAAGACAATTCTTTCAAGTCCTGCGGTTATATATTGGAGTCCTAAAAAATCAAAATAACTTGCAAGATAATACCCTATGAAACCAAAGAAGATAATCCACAAATAATCTGTCTTTTTTACTACCTCTTCTTGTTTTGATTTAAAATAATAAATAAGTCCTAAATAAACTGGCAAAGAAAAGCCTAAACGAAACAATAACAAGTGAACTGAACTCACTTCATATTGATAGGCTAATTTTACTAAAACTGCTTTTGCAGAAAACAAAACTATCCCAACAATAGCAATAAACCAACCTGAATTTATAGAATTAAAAAAACGCATGCTCAAATGTACATGGCATGCGTTTTTTAAAAAAGTTATTATCGTTATAAATTACGATGTTCAGATTACTTAAACATTAAATCTAAAATTCATCATATCTCCATCCTGTACAATATATTCTTTACCTTCTACAGATAATTTTCCGGCTTCTTTTACTTTTGCTTCACTACCTAAAGAAACATAATCATTATATTTAATTACTTCTGCTCTAATAAATCCTTTTTCAAAATCTGTATGAATAACTCCGGCAGCTTGAGGTGCTGTATCTCCAATATTAATTGTCCAAGCTCTTACTTCTTTTACTCCGGCAGTAAAGTATGTTTGAAGATTTAATAGTTTATAAGCCGCTCTAATTAGCTTTGAAGAACCTGGCTCTTCTAAACCTATATCTGCTAAAAACATTTGACGCTCTTCATAATCGTCTAATTCATTAATATCAGCTTCTGTTCCAACAGCTAAAATAATAATCTCTGCATCTTCATCTGCAACTGCTTCTTTCACTTTTTCAACATATGCATTACCTGAAACAGCAGAACCTTCATCTACATTACAAACATATAACACAGGTTTAATTGTAATTAACTGCAATGGTTTTACTGATTCCATTTCCTTTTCTGAAAACTCAATAGTTCTTACAGATTTTCCTTCTAAAAGTGTTTCCTGAATCTTTAATAGAACTTCTAATTCTACTTGTGCTTCCTTGTTTCCTGTTTTAGCAGTTCTTTTTACTCTTTCTAAACGTTTCTCTACAGTTTCTAAATCTTTTAACTGTAATTCAATATCAATCGTTTCTTTATCTCTAATTGGATCTATGGTTGTATCAACATGTATAATATTATCATTATCAAAACAACGCAACACATGAATAATTGCATCAGTTTCTCTAATATTTGCTAAGAATTGATTTCCTAATCCTTCACCTTTACTTGCTCCTCTAACCAAACCTGCAATATCTACAATTTCAACGGTAGCAGGCACTACTCTTTCTGGATTTACTAACTCCTCTAATTTCTCTAATCTTTCGTCTGGCACATTTACCACACCTACATTAGGTTCTATTGTACAAAATGGGAAGTTTGCACTTTGTGCTTTTGCGTTAGACAAACAGTTAAATAATGTTGATTTTCCTACGTTTGGTAATCCTACAATTCCAGCTTTCATGTAATATTTTATTCAAAATTTTTGCGATTGCAAATATAGGACTTTGTATGTAATTACACCTAATAGACTCTTAATTATACAGCAATCTTACATAAAGATGCAAAAGTGATTAATTATTTTTTTAGTACTTTTAGAAAACGCCCCTTATTAAAAACTTAACAAACTATTTATTTTTTGATGGAAAAATTATCTGATCAATTTGTTTGGAAGTCCTTAAAAGAGGGAGATTTAAATGCCTTTTCAATTTTATTCAAGACCTACTATCCTATTTTATATAACTATGGATTAAAAATTGCAAAAGATATTCCGCTAACAGAAGATTCTTTACAAGATTTCTTCTTATATGTTTATGAGCACAGAGAAAATTTAAGTGATTTAGATACGATTGCTCCTTATTTATTTTCTTCATATAGAAGAGCACTTATAAAAAAACTAAAGAAAAAATCTAATACAATACCTGTAGATGAGTTTGATAATAGTATTGTTGACATAGAATTTACTCCAGAAGAAATACTAACACAACAAGAAAGTGATACTTTTAAAAATCAAAACATTAGTAAATTACTAAACAAGCTTCCTAAAAGACAAAAAGAAGCGATTTATTTAAAATACTATAGCGGCTTAAAAACAAAAGACATTGCTACCGTTATGAATGTAAATTATCAGAGCGTTGTAAACACAATACATAAAGCAATTAAAAATTTAAGAGAAGAAGTTGCTATAATTCAATTAATTAATTCTTAATTTTACACAAAATTTAGAGTATATTTTTTGTAAATCTTACTTACATAATATACAAGCAAAAACTATATCCTCCACAACCATAGTTTAACAGCAATTAATGACAAAGAAAAAATACGATAGCATAAACGATTTTTTAAACGATCAGTCTTTTAAAAACTGGGCTAAGGATAAAAACTTAACAGACACTAACTTTTGGGAAAATTGGTTAGCCAATAATCCTGATAAAAAAGAATTAATGTTTGAAGCAAGGGATTATCTTATAGGTATTCAGTTTCAAAGAATTGTTCCTATACTCTCAGAAAGTGAAAGATCATGGGATTTCTTTGAAAAAACATTAAAAGAAAAACAATCACTTACAAAAGAAAACAAAAAGAAACCTACTTATTTCACTCCTTTAAAAATAGCAGCTTCTATAGTTATTCTGTTAAGTATTAGTGTTTACTTTTTTATTAATCAACCAACAAGAGTTACACATTCTACAGGTTTTGGAGAAATACTTAGTTTAAAGTTAAAAGATGGCAGTACTGTAACCTTAAATGCCAATTCTTCCATTTCTTATTATAACAATCAAAACCGTAAAGTTTGGTTAGATGGAGAAGCTTTTTTTGAAGTTGATAAAAAGAAAACTACTCAAGCAAAATTTTGGGTAATCACCAAAGATTTAACAGTAGAAGTATATGGTACTTCATTTAATGTAAATACTAAAAGAGAAAAAACTGCTGTCTTTTTAGAAGAAGGTAAAGTTTGGCTTGAACTTAAAAATGGGAAAACTAAAAAAATGATTCCTGGAAATTACATTTCCTATTCTCACAAAAAAGATAGCATATTAGAGCAAAAAGAATTAATAAATGCTACACTACAAACTTCATGGAAAAATAGTACTACACTTGTTTTTGACAAAATGTTATTAAAAGATGCCATGCAAAAAGTTGAAGAAACTTATGGGGTAAAAGTGATATTTAAAGACGATGTCAGTAAAAATAAAATTATTACAGGTGGAGTACCAATTACCAACCTTGACATATGTATCAAAGCTATTGAAAAGTCTGTTAATGTAGATATTAGAAAGGAAAACCAACAGTTAATCATTCAAAATAAAAAATAGTATATTTACTAAATTCCTGTTTTGAATGCGACCAAAGAAATCTTTAGTAATATCTATTTTATTAATTGGCCTCTTTTTTTTTCCAAATATTTCACGTGCTCAAAACAAAAATACTGCTTCAAAAAAAATACTTCTAACTGAACTATTAGATGCTGTAAGTAAAAAACATCAAGTTTTTTTCACATACAACCCTAAACTATTTGAAAAAAAACTAGTTAGCAATAAATATCTCAAATATCCTTCTGTAGTTTCCATTTTAAAACATTTAAAAGAAGAAATCGGTATTTATTGCGAAAACCTTAGTAATGGTTATTATGTTATTTACTTAAGAAAACCAACTAAAAATGAATTAGTCAGTGTCCAAAATTTCTTAGACAAATCCATACAGTTTGGTATTCAACTAAATGAAGTTGTTATTACTGGTAACAGAGCAAAACCTAGAACTATTTTGGACTCTCCTATTCCAATTGATAACATTTATGCTGAAGAATTAAAAAGTAGCGGAAAAAATACTTTAGACAGAATGCTTACCTTTAAGGTTCCTTCTTTTAATTCACAAAACCAAGCTATTTCAGATGCTACAGCACACTACAACCCAGCTGACTTAAGAGGATTGGGGCCTAGTAGAATTCTTGTTTTAATAAATGGAAAGCGCAAAAATCAAAGCGCACAAATATATCTAAATAGAACTCCTGGAAAAGGGGAAGTTGGTGTAGATTTAAATAGTATTCCTCCTGCAGCAATATCTAGAATAGAAATTTTACGTGATGGAGCTTCAGCTCAATATGGATCTGATGCTATTGCTGGTGTTATTAATATTATTCTAAAAAAAGATGCAGATTTTTCTTCTTTCAATACAACTTCAGGCATCACAACAGAATTAGATGGCTTTCATTTATCTGCCGATTATAATACCAGTTTCTCTATTGCAAACAAAGGGTTTATAAATTTAACGCTGAGCTATTACCATCAAAATTTCACTAACCGAGCTGGAAAACCTGGAATAGAAGATCTGCCGAACAATCCACTACCTCATTGGGTTGAATGGGCAAAAGAAAACCCTGCATTAGGAATGCGAGTTGGTCAACCAGACATGAAAAAACAAGACATTTTCATCAATTCTGAATACCCAATTAATCCACAAATAAAATTTTATTCATTTCATGGATACACCAAAAGATCAGGAAAAAGTTTTGCTTATTACAGAGCTCCATATTGGAGACAATCTGATGTTGGAGATTTAGGTTTTTTATCTACTCCAGAAGATTTTGTTGGTTACCAACCTACTTTTGAATCATCAATAAACGATCATATAAACGCAACTGGTATTCAATTTAAACTTAATCCTAATTGGACATTTGACAGCAGCATTACTTACGGAAGCAATAAAATACTATATACCGTAAATAATTCTGTAAATAGCGACTATTTAAAAGACCATGGAACCTCTCCAACAACATTTAACCCTGGTGGATATCAACTCGAAAACACCATATTAAACTTAGATTTTACAGGTATCATTTCTAAAAAAATTAGTATTGCTACTGGTATCGAATACAAAAAAGAAACCTTTAAAGGTTTTGAAGGAGATTCGTTTTCTTATTATAAAGGAGGGTCAGATTCTTTTGCAGGAATTAAACCTTCTGAGTCTGGAACATGGTCTAGAAACAATATTGCTGGTTACCTTCAAATGGATTATGATATCAATGAGGTTTTTTTAGTTGGTTTAGCAGGTAGATACGAAGATTTCTCTGATTTTGGAAGCAACTTTTCTTGGAAAATAAGTAGTCGCTATAAAATAACTCCTAAAGCTGTTTTAAGAGCTTCACTTAGTACTGGTTTTCGTGCTCCTACCCTGCATCAACGTCATTTAACAAATAGCCAGTATATTCCTATCCCTGGGTCTTCCATGCCCTTATTACAACGAACTTTAGCAAATAACAACTCTACCGTCAAAGCACTTGGAATTCCTAATTTATTTGCAGAAACTTCTGAAAATCTTTCAGCAGGCTTTACTTATAAACACGACAATAACTTTTCTGCATCTATAGATTTTTACCACATTAAAGTACACGATAGAATTCTTTTTTCCTCTCAAATTGGCTATAAAAATGGCTCACCAAACAATATTACAAACCCTGTAGAACAAATACTAACAAATAATAATGTTGAAGCTGTTCAATTATTTATTAATGCTGGTGACACCAAAACTACTGGTGCAGATATAATTGCAAGTTATAGAAATATTAAAATAAATAAACACAATACCCTTCATTTAAGCTTTGCTTCTAATTTTAATGCAACAGTTCTTGATGCCATAACTACACCAAAAATTCTATCTTCTGCTGGTTATAATATTTTTGATAGACAAGAAGAAGGTTTGATAGTTAGCGCTAGGCCAAAATCAAAATTAATCTTTGGAGCAAATTATGTGACTAAAAAATGGGATATGACAATTAATACTACTCGATTTGGAAAAGTAACTATTACTGCGCCCGAATCTGGAGGCACTGATCAAATATTAACTTCTAAAATTACTTCTGATTTAGGGTTTAACTATAAGATATCTAAAAACTTACTCTTAAAATCTTACATCAATAATCTTTTTGATATTTATCCAGATAAAACATTAAAATCTACCCAAACAACTCAGGCTGGAAAGCGTTTTCAGTATTCTTCAGAAGTTCAACAGTTAGGGCAACTTGGAAGAAATTTTTCTATTGGATTTAACTATATATTTTAATCCTATCCACCTAAAAAACATATTAAATTCACATAAAAAACCACTTAATTTTAAAAAGTTCTCTGTTTTTTAACAAAAAAATCACAAAAAGAAGAGTATAAAAAAACAATCTCATACTTATTAGTAATAAGTAGCATAATATTTTAAATCAACACAAACTATTTAAGCTACTATATTATTAACAAAAACTATAATTTATGAGAAAATTTACACTTTTACTTTGTGCTTTTTTATGCATAAGTTTTGCTTTCTCTCAGCAAAAAGTTACAGGAACTATTGTAGACTCTAATAACGAACCTCTACCCGGAGCCAATGTTGTAGAGAAAGGAACTACTAATGGAACTACATCAGATTTTAATGGACAATTTACTTTAACCGTAAAAGAAAATGGAACCTTAGTGGTTAGCTTTGCAGGTTTCGAAACAAAAGAAGTAGCTGTAAATGGGAAAAAAACCTTTACAATAATGCTATCAGAAGGATTGCAATTGGATGAAATTGTAATTACAGGTAACCGAGCTAAACCAAGAACTATTTTAGATTCTCCAGTACCAATTGATAATATTGATGTTTCTGACTTACAAAAAAGTGGAAAGCCTACTTTTGATAGAATGTTAGTTTTTAAAGTTCCATCTTTCAACTCTCAAAATCAAGCTATTTCTGATGCAACAGCGCATTACGATCCTGCAGATTTAAGAGGTTTAGGTCCAAGTAGAACTTTAGTACTTGTTAATGGAAAACGTAAAAATCAAAGTGCACAGGTTTACCTAAATAGAACTCCTGGAAAAGGAGAAGTTGGAGTTGATTTAAAAAGTATTCCAACTGCTGCTATAGAAAGAGTTGAAGTTTTGCGTGATGGCGCTTCGGCACAATATGGTTCTGATGCTATTGCTGGTGTATTAAATATTATCTTAAAAAAAGATGTAAAATTCTCAACTTTTACTTCAAAAGCAGGAATCACCTCTGAAAATGACGGATTTAATTTCTCTGCAGATTACAATACTGCTTTTGAATTTGGAGAAGGTGGTTTTGTTAACTTAACACTAGGTTACTACAAACAAAATATTACCAATAGAGCTGGAATCGTATCTGACACAGGTACAACTCCGAGAGATATCAAATGGTTAGCAGAAAATCCAACTGCAAATATGACTGTTGGACAACCAGAAATGGAAAAAGGTGATTTATTTATAAACATGGAACATCCTTTAGGAAAAGATGCTACATTATATTCTTTCCATGGATTTACTACAAGAACTGGTAAAAGTTTTGCTTATTATAGAGCTCCATATTGGAGAAATGATGTAGCTAATGCTAACTTTATTACTGCAGATCCGAATGATTTTATTGGATATCAGCCAACTTTTGAAATAGAGATTAATGACCATATCAATTCAGCGGGAATAAAATTTGCTTTATCAGAAAACTGGAATGCAGATGCGAGTATTACTTTCGGGTCTAACGATGTATTTTATACGGTAAACAATTCTGTTAATAGAGATTATTTAGCAGATCATGGTACTTCTCCTAGAACTTTTAAACCTGGTGGTTACCGATTAACCAATGTAATTGGAAACTTAGATTTCTCTGGATTATTATCAGAACAAGTAAGTGCTGCTTTTGGTTTGGAATACAAAAGAGAAAGTTTTAGAGCATTTGAAGGTAATCCTTTATCATATTACAAAGGAGGTTCTGATTCTTTTGCTGGAATTAAACCTGATGAAGCTGGATTATGGAATCGTAGCAATATTGCCGTTTACGGACAATTAGACTACGATATTAATGAAGATTTTTTAATTGGTTTTGCAGGAAGATATGAAGACTTTACTGATGCTGGTACTAATTTTTCTTGGAAAGTAAATGGTAGATATAAATTAGGAGAAAAAGGAGCTTTTAGAGCTTCTTATAGTACAGGATTTAGAGCACCTACACTACATCAAAGTCACATTACTTTAAGTCAATATATCATTGTTGCAGGTTCTTCTGAGCCTTTATTACAAGGTACATTAGCAAATGATAACCCAGCAGTACAAGCTTTAGGCGTACCAAAATTAACACATGAGATCTCTAAAAATATCTCTGCAGGTTTAACTTATAAGTTTAATTCAAACTTTTCTGCTTCTCTAGATTTCTATCAAATAAAAGTAGATGATAGAGTTTTATTTTCTTCTCAAATTGGTTATAAAAATGGTTCTCCTCCATCTGGTGGGAATCCAGCAGTTATTACCAATCCAGTAGAACAAATTTTAGCAGATAACAATGTTGTTGCTGTACAAGTATTTATTAATGCTGGAGACACCAAAACTACTGGAGCTGATTTGGTATTAAACTACAGAAACCTTTTTAATCTTAAAGAAGGAAGTTTAAACGCTAGTTTAGCAGCTAACTTTAACAAAACTACTTTAGACGCAATTTCTACTCCTACTGCATTGGCAAATGCAGGTTATAACATTTTTGACAGACAAGAGCAAGGGCTAATTACTAACTCAAGACCAAGATCAAAATATATTTTAGGATTGAACTATGTTGGTTCTAAATGGGATGTTATTTTAAACAACTCTCGTTTTGGAGAAGTAACAGTTACTGCTCCTGAATCTGGAGGAACAGACCAAGTTCTTTCTCCAAAAATCTCTACAGATTTTGGATTGGTTTACAAGTTAACAGATAAGATTAGTTTTAACGGAAATATTAATAATATATTCAATGTATATCCAGATGTTACTTTAGCATCTACAAATACTGCACAAGCTGGAAGTAGATTTAAGTATTCTTCTGAAGTACAACAATTAGGACAACTAGGAACAAACTTCAGTATTGGTTTAAACTACAAGTTCTAAAAAGAAACATAAATTGTAAGTTGATTATTTGCAAAAGCATCCAGCTAAATTATTTTGGTTGGGTGTTTTTAGTTAAAAAAAAAGCCGAAGTAATATTACTTCGGCTTTTTTTTAATACTCTAATTTTATTATTCGTTATGCATAAAGCTTTGCTTAGCTAACAATTCATCTTCTGTTTCAACTATATCTTCATCAGGTACACAACAATCTACAGGACATACAGCAGCACATTGTGGCTCTTCATGAAATCCTTTACATTCTGTACATTTATCTGGAACGATATAATAAATTTCATCAGAGATTGGTTCTTGATCTTCATCAGCATTTGCTGCTGTACCATTAGGCAACACGATACTTCCAGTCAAATCTGTACCATCAGAATATTTCCAATCATCAGCTCCTTCATAAATTGCTGTATTAGGACATTCTGGTTCACAAGCCCCACAATTTATACATTCATCAGTAATTATAATTGCCATAGTTTTTCTGTTTCAGTTTATGTAACTTTGCGGTGCAAAAATAAGTCCAAAATAATTTAGAACCAAAATAAATGGATACAATCCAAAATAGAATTTCTGCTTTTGTCAAATTAGGTAACTTTTTAAGTCAATATTCGCTCTCTGAAATACAAAAAAAAGAAGGAATTGACTTTAATGATTTGTTTTTTGATGGTTTTAAACATCAAATAAAACTCGCAGAAGAAAATAACACTTGGTTTACCAAAGAAAATATTCTCTTTTCATTAGAAGGTTGGTCAAACTCTTTAACTGATAAAAATATTTCTTATTGGTTAGAAAATCAAAACTTTAATACATCACAAAAAAATGTTGCCATTATCATGGCTGGAAATATTCCTTTGGTTGGCTTTCATGATTTTTTAGCTGTTTTAATTTCTGGTCATTCTGTATTAGTAAAGCAATCTTCTAATGACAAAAACTTACTACCTTTTATAGCCAAATATTTAGAATATGTTGAGCCTAGTTTCAAAGGAAAAATTCAATTTACAGAACAAAAGCTAACCAATTTTGATGCTGTAATTGCTACTGGAAGCGACAATACTGCACGTTATTTTGAACATTATTTTAAAGATAAACCAAATATCATTAGAAAGAATAGAAATTCTGCCGCAATCTTAACTGGTAATGAAAGTGAAAATGATTTAAACAATCTTAGCAATGATATATTTCAGTATTTCGGATTAGGTTGTAGAAGTGTTTCAAAACTTTTTGTTCCAAAAGACTATAATTTTGATGCCTTTTTTAAAGGAATGTACAACAAATCAGAAATTATTAACAATGTAAAATATGCTAATAATTATGATTACAACAAAGCCGTTTATTTAATGAGTGAATTTGACTTGTTAGAAAATGGTTTTTTAATGATCAAAGAAGATGAGAGTTATGCCTCTCCTATTGCGACTGTATTTTATGAATACTATTCTGATAAAAACCAATTACAGCAGAAGTTAATACAAGATGCAGATAAAATACAATGTATTGTTGCTAAAGATTTTTCTGATGCTGAAATTGAATTTGGTCAAACCCAAAATCCACAACTATGGGATTATGCAGATGGTATAAACACCTTAGAATTTTTAGTAAAAATTTAATGCATAAAACAAGTAAAAAGTAGCATCTTTGTTAAGACAAAATCAATCATAAAAAAACTAAAATATAACTAGTAAAAGCTTATAATTAGAACGCAATAACAACATCACAAATGAAAAAGCATAATTTTAGCGCGGGGCCATGTATTTTACCAGAAGAAGTTTTAAAAAAAGCTTCTGAAGCTGTACTGAATTTTAATAACGATAACCTTTCTTTAGTTGAAATTTCGCACAGAAGTAAGTCTTTTGTAGCTGTTATGGAGAAAGCAAGAGCATTGGTTTTAGAATTACTAAACTTAGAAAACCATGGTTATCAAGTGCTTTTTTTACAAGGTGGAGCAAGCACACAATTTTTAATGTCTGCTTACAACTTTTTAAACACTAAAGCAGCTTATTTAAATACTGGAACTTGGAGTAGCAAAGCAATTAAAGAAGCTAAATTATTTGGCGAATTGGTTGAAGTAGCTTCTTCTAAAGATAAAAACTTTAGCTATATACCTAAAGACTACAATATTCCAACTGATGCAGATTATTTTCATTGCACAAGTAACAACACCATCTTTGGAACACAAATGAAAACTTTTCCAGAGTTTGATGGAATAACTATTTGTGATATGAGTTCTGATATCTTCTCTCGTCAATTAGATTTTTCAAAGTTTGATTTGATTTATGCTGGAGCTCAAAAAAATATGGGACCAGCCGGAACTACATTAATAGTAATCAAAGAAGAGATTCTAAACACTATTGAAAGAGAAGTTCCTTCAATGTTAAGCTACAAAACACATATTGAGAAAGACAGTATGTTTAACACACCTTCTGTTTTTGCAGTATATGTTTCTATGCTTACTTTAGAATGGTTAAAAGATTTAGGTGGAATTCCTTTTATAGAAAAAGTAAATGAGAAAAAAGCCAATTTACTTTATACAGAAATAGACAGAAACCCTTTATTTAAAGGTATGGTTGCCAAAGAAGATAGAAGTATTATGAATGCTACTTTTACCTTAACTGATGAAAATTTAAAAGCAACTTTTGATCAATTATGCGAACAAGCTGGAATTAGCGGTATTAATGGTCATAGAAGTGTTGGTGGTTATAGAGCAAGTATGTACAATGCATTACCTTTATATAGTGTACAAGCTTTAGTGGATGTAATGCAAGAGTTAGAAAGAAAAATATAAGTTGTAAAGAATTAAAATTATTTACCTACGATTAAAATAGTTTTTGATTTTTATCCTTAAAAAAGAAATGATGAAAATATTAGCAAATGATGGAATTTCACAAAGTGGAATTGATGTTTTAGAGAAAAATGGATTTGAAGTTATCACTACAAAAGTAGCTCAAAACCAATTAGAAAATTTTATTAACGAGCACTCTATAGATGCTATTTTAGTGAGAAGTGCCACCCAAGTTCGTCAAGAATTAATTGAAGCTTGCCCTAGTTTAAAATTGATTGGTCGTGGTGGTGTAGGAATGGACAATATTGATGTAGAATATGCAATTGACAATGGTTTACATGTTATCAATACTCCAAATGCTTCTTCAAGTTCGGTAGCAGAATTAGTGTTTGCACATTTGTTTGGAATGGTTCGTTTTTTACATCAAGCAAATAGAGAAATGCCTTTAGAAGGAGATACTCGTTTTAAAGATTTAAAGAAAGACTTTGGTTCAGGTACAGAATTAAGAGGTAAAACTCTTGGAATTATTGGACTTGGTAGAATTGGAAAAGAGGTAGCAAAAATTGCTTTAGGTATAGGAATGAAAGTAATTGCTACTGATGATTATGTTAATGAAGCTACCATTGATCTTTCATTTTTTAATGGTCAATCTATTGCGATTAACATAGAAACCGAAGCCTTTGATGAAGTCTTAAAAAATGCTGATTTTATTACATTACATGTTCCAAATCAAGAACAATATCTTATTGGAAACGATCAATTTAATTCTATGAAAGATGGTGTTGGTATTATTAATGCTGCACGAGGTGGTGTTATTGATGAAGTTGCCTTAGTAAATGCTATTGATTCAGGAAAAGTTAGATATGCTGGTTTAGATGTATTTGAAAAAGAACCAACTCCAGAAGTACAGTTATTAATGAATCCAGATATTTCATTAACTCCGCATATTGGAGCAGCTACTGTAGAAGCTCAAAACAGAATTGGAGAAGAACTGGCTTTACAAATTATAAAATTACTTTCTTAATAAGTGCATGGCTATAGTTAAACCTTTTAAAGCAATTAGGGCAACTAGAGATAAAGTTGCATTAGTTTCTACTAAATCTCGTGAGATTTATACACCAGAAATGTTAGATGCCAAATTAGCATTTAACCCATATACTTTTTTACATGTTATTAATCCTGGTTACAAATATCACAAACAAGATGTAAGTGGAGAATTACGCTTTAAATTAGTCCATAACAGGTATTTAGAATTTAAAGAAGAGCAGTATTTTACACAAGATGAGAGTCCAGCTTTTTATATCTATCAAAAGAAATCTGCTCAAAACTCTTTTTGTGGAATCATTTCTGCAACTTCAGTAGAAGATTACCATAATGATGTTATAAAAAAGCATGAAGGTACTTTACAACAAAGAGAACTTTTGTTTGAAAATTACCTAAAAAATACAGGTTTTAATGCAGAACCTGTACTACTCACCTATCCAGATAATAGTACAATAGAAACCATTATAAAGAAATATCAGCAAGAAAGAACCGAATACGAGTTTACCACAACAGATAAGGAAACACATTTACTCTGGATTGTAAAAAATACTAAAGACATTGAAGAAATAACCAATGCCTTTAAAGAAGTTAAAACTTTATATATTGCTGATGGTCATCATAGATCTACGTCTTCTTGCTTATTAGCACAACGATTAGCCAAAGAAAATCCTGATCATACCGGTAACGAAGCTTATAATTTTTTTATGAGTTATTTATTACCAGAAAGTCAGCTTAGTATTTATGAATTTAATCGATTTATTAAAGACTTAAACGGATTAACACCTGATGAATTTCTAATTGAATTGGATACCTATTTCAGAATAGAAAATAGAGGTCAAGAACTATATAAGCCTACAAAAAAACATCATTTTAGCATGTATTTAAATGGCGAATTTTATTCACTATACTTGCGTAAATCTGCTTATGAGTTTACCAATGCATTGAGTAAACTAGATGCAGAGATTTTATATCAAACAGTTTTAAAACCTATACTTGGAATTCAAGACATTAGAAACGATTCAAAAATTATTTATTCTCAAAACAAATCAGATAGTTTAGAATTAAAAACAAAAGTAGATACTGGTGAATACAAGGTGTCTTTTGGTATGATGCCAACTGATATTGACGAACTAAAAAGCATTGTAGATTCTGGATTATTAATGCCTCCAAAAACTACTTATATAGAACCAAAATTAAGAAGTGCTTTAACTATTTACGAATTTTAATTATGATTGCAGGAATAAAAGAAAATCTTGAAATAATAAAAGCTAGTATTCCAGAAAATGTAACTCTAGTTGCTGTATCTAAAACCAAACCTAACAAAGATATTTTAGAAGCTTATCATGCAGGTCATCGTGTTTTTGGTGAAAACAAAATTCAAGAAATGGTCGCTAAGCATGAAGAATTGCCTAAAGATATTCAATGGCATATGATTGGGCATTTACAAAGTAATAAGGTAAAATACATGGCACACTTTGTAGATTTAATTCATGGTGTAGATAGTTTTAAAACACTAAAAGAGATTAATAAACAAGCAAAAAAACATAACAGAGTTATCAATTGTTTGCTCCAAGCTAAAATTGCTAAGGAATATACTAAATTCGGACTCTCTTTTGATGAGATTTCTACAATACTAGCTTCAGAAGAGTTTTCTTCATTAAAAAATATCAAAGTAATTGGTTTAATGGGAATGGCAACATTTACAGACAATCAAGAGCAATTAAAAGATGAGTTTTCTTCATTAAAAATATTTTTTGATCAACAACAACAAAATCACAGCACTTTAACTACGTTATCTATGGGAATGAGTGGCGATTATGAGTTGGCTATAGAAAATGGAAGCTCTATGGTAAGAGTTGGTAGTGCTATTTTTGGCGCAAGAAATTATATTGTGTAATTTTACGCAAAAATTAAAGGGGAAGAATTTGTACGCAATTTTAGACATTGAAACTACTGGTGGAAAATTTAATGAAGAAGGGATTACTGAAATTGCAATCTACAAGTACGACGGTCACCAAATTATAGACCAATTCATTACACTTATCAATCCTGAAAAAGAAATCCAGCCTTTTGTTGTACAATTAACAGGTATCAATAATAAAATGCTGCGAAATGCTCCTAAATTTCATGAAGTTGCTAAGCGTATTATTGAAATAACAGAATCTTGCACTATTGTTGCACACAATTCTAGTTTTGACTATCGTATTTTAAAAACCGAATACAACCGTTTAGGCTATAATTACGAAAGAGACACCTTATGTACAGTAGAATTAAGTAGAAAATTAATTCCAGATCAAGCTTCATACAGTTTAGGTAAACTCTGTAAATCTCTAGGAATTCCAATGAGCGATAGACATAGAGCTTCTGGGGATGCACTAGCTACAATTCAATTATTTAAATTATTAATTGATAAAGATCTAGATAAATCTATTATTGAAAATACAATTAAGCATTTTGACTGTAAAAAAACGGCTCAAAAATTATCTTCTTTAATTGATGAAGCACCAAGAACTATGGGTGTTTATTATTTACATAGAGAAGATGGGAAAATCATTTTTATGGGAAAAGGAAATAATATCAAAAACGATATTAATAACCAATTCATAAAAAACACCAAACGAGGAAAAATCATACAAAACAGAACCACTTCTATTAGTTATGAGCCTACAGGTAACCTTTTAATTACCAACTTAAAATACTATACTGAATTAGAGTTAAACAAGCCAAAATATAACTTAAGAAGAAAAAGAAAATTGTCATTAGATGCTTTTAATAATGACAATATGTTGCTGATAGACAAAGGAAGAACCATTGATGAGCACTCAGTTATTCTGATAGAAAATAATGAAGTAGTTGGCTATTGTTTTACCAATTTAGCATTTCAAGAGAATCATTTAGATATTTTAAAAACGATGATTACTCCAGTTGATAACAAGTTACTTGCAAAAACAATAATAAAAAACTATCTAAAAAATAAAAACGTTGCTAAAATTATTCGGTTTTAAGTACTAAAAACAAACTAGTTATATCAGATTTTCAACTTTTTTAAGTAATTTTATAGGAAATACGAAAAATTACGTATTGTTTTTTGTGATAAAAGCCTCCAATTTTGTGCAATAACCTAAAAACAAACATCATGAAAAAGTCCTCTTTTGTGCTATTTTTTAGCTTTTTTACTACGCTAATTTTTTCCCAACAATTCGCTACTGGATTAGATTTTAGTAAAGAAAAATACGAAGCTGTTACAGAAACAGCGCCATTAATTACTAGAAGTGTTACTTCTGTTCCTAAAAGTTTTAGTTTAAAAGCCTTTGCTCCTACACCAGGAAATCAAGGTAATCAACCTTCTTGTGTTGGTTGGGCTAGCGGTTATGGAGCTAGAACTATTGCCAATGCCATAAAAAATAATTGGAAGTATAATACCTCAAAAATTAATCAAAACACCTTCTCTCCTGCTTTTGTTTACAATCTAATTAAATTTAAGGGAGATGTTAACTGTAAAAGAGGTTCTTATATCGCAGATGCGATGAAACTGTTAAATACCTACGGAATTTTACAATTAAAAGACTTTAGTTATAATTCTACTAATTGCACAACAAAACCTTCTAATTACGGGTATCAAAAAGCAAAAAATAATACCATTTTATCTTACGAAAGATTAGCCAAATGGGATAATCCTTATAATTTGGTTGGAAAAGTAAAAAAAGCAATTGCTAATAAAAATCCTGTTGTCATTGGCATGCAAATTCATTCATCTTTCTATAAAGCTAAAGGTGTTTGGAATGGAGATACCACCAAAAGATTAGGAGGTCATGCTATGGTTGTTGTTGGTTATGACGACAATAAATATGGAGGTGCTTTTGAAATCTTAAATTCTTGGGGAACAAAATGGGGTAACAATGGATATATTTGGGTTAAATACAACGATTTTAAAAACTACACCAAAACGGCCTATGTTTTAATTGATAAAACCAAAAAGAAAAACAATACCAATGTTACCAATTATAATTCTTTAGCTGGTCAGATTACCTTACGATTAAGTAATGGAAGTAATATGTATCCAACATTAACAAATAATGCTTCAAGAAATTTTAATATTGTAAAAGCTTCAAATACTACTTATAGAATTGATAAAAGCTATACTTCTGGTACTCAATTTAGAATTTATTTAAAAGCTAAACAAAGAGGATATGTGTATTTAATTGGATATGGTTCTGGAGATAGATCGGTTAATAAACTATATCCTTTTGATAATTTTAGTGATTACTTTAACTACACAAATAGCGAAATTGCTTTCCCAAATGAAGATTATTTTATAGAGTTTGACTCTAAACCAGGAAGAGATATTCTTTGTGTTTTATATAGCAAAGAAAAATTAAACATCAATAGTATTGTCAATGCTGCTAGGAATGGATCTGGAGATTTTGTTTCGAATGTAAAAAAAGCCCTACAATATAAAATGTTTAAAGGAAGTGATATCAAATTTGAAAGAAATAATATTGCTTTTTCTACAAAAGGAAGCAATAGAAACTCTAAAGTTGTACCTATATTTATAGAAATGAACCATCAATAAACAAACCGTTATGAAAACTAAAACCTTCTTATTAGCTTTCTTTATATCCCTCGTTTACTGCAATAGTGTCCAAGCACAATTTTTAAAATCTGGTCAAGGTAAATTAATCTATGAAGAAAATTTTTCTTCAAAAGGTAATTGGCCGGTTTCTACTAATGAAATTAGAAGTTTAGAAGTAAAAAATGGCAAATATTACTTTGAACATTTTAGAGATGGTGAAAATTGGAATGTAACCACTAGAACTATTGACTTTGATCCTAAAAAAGATTTTGAAATTGAAATGTCTTTTCAGAAAATATCTGGTCCAAAATCTGCTGCTACTGGGTTAACTTATGGAACAAAAGATGGAAATAACACCTATCATTTTGTATTAAGTGATAATCAATATCGTATTTCAGAAAAAAAAGATGGAAAGTTTATTCGAATTAAAAGCTGGTCAACTTCTAGCAATATCAAAACTAGTTATTACGATTATAATAAATTAAAAATTGTAAAAAGAGACAGTAGATTACGTTATTACATCAATGGTAGCTTAGTTAGCACTCAAGATTTTAAACCTTTTCATAGCAACAAAATTGGAGTTGTAGTTTACAATCAACAAAAAGTTGCTATTGATTATTTTAGAGTTAGACAACAATCTAGTAGTACTATTGTTAAAAATACCACCACAAAAAAGCCTTCAAAGACAATCTTATTTGAAGGGTTTAATAGCAATCAGAATAATTGGTCTGAAACCAATAATGAAAGCATAGGTTTAGATATAACAAACGGAGATTACGTAATAAATCATAAAAGAGAAAAAGGCGGATGGTCTTCTACCATTAGTAGAAAATATGATACTTCTAGAGATTTTAGAATTAGTGCTCAGCTCAAAAAAAGAACTGGAATTCTAAATAATGGATATGGAATCATTTTTGGAAGAGAAGATAGTAATAATCAAAATCAATTCTTTATTTCTGGTAGAGGTTCCTTTATGATTAGTGTTCATAAAAATGGAAAAGTAAATTATTTAAAAGAATGGACATCTTCTAGTCATATTAAAACAGGAAATGGCGCTACCAATATTCTTACTGTAAAAAAGGTTGGAAGCAAACTTCAGTATTTAATTAACAGTAAAATTGTATATACTAGTTATTCTTACGAATCTTTTGGAGATAGAACAGGTTTTATTGTTTACGATAGGCAAAAAATTGCTGTTGGCTATTTAAGTATGACTTATTTAGATGATAAAGTTACGAATACAAATACTACTGTTACAACAAATACAACATCTGGTAAAAAACTTATTTTCGAAGATGATTTTACTAGTAACAATAACAATTGGGCAGAACGCTCTGATGACAAATCAGATTTATCTATTAAAAATAATAAATATTACTTTGAACATAAAAGAACATCTGGAGGTTGGTCTACAACCAAACTAATTGATATTGATACTTCTAAGGATTTTGAAATTGAATCTAAAATCCTAAAAATTAGTGGTATTAGAAACAACGGTTTCGGATTTACTTTTGGTAGAAAAGATAGCGATAATCAATTTGTATTTACTATTACTTCTAATGGTTCCTACTCAATTGATCAATATAAAGATGGTAAATACACAGCCATTAAAGACTGGACCAAATCTTCACATATAAAAACAGGAAATTACGCATACAATACCTTAAAAATAAAAAAAGAAAGGGGTTTTATTAAGTTTTATGTAAACGATAGATACCTAACTTTATATACACACAAGCCTTTTATGGGGAATCGTTTTGGGTTTGTTGTGTATAATAACCAAAAAATTGCCATTGATGATTTAAAAATTAAGTATATCAATCAAAAAGATACTTATAGACCAACTATTGTAGCCAATGGAGAAAGTGTATTGACAGAATACTTTACTGATAATAAAAATAGCTGGCCTGTTGGAGAATTTACCAATAGAACCATTTCTGTTGACAAAAGTCACTACAATTTCGAATTCAAAGAAAGCGGTGGCTGGGGTGTTAATATTCCAAAAACCATAGATACTTCTAGAGATTTTGAAATAAAAACTACTATTAAGAAGACAAGTGGTGTTAACAACTATTCTTATGGGTTACAATGGGGTAAAGATGGAAAAAACTCTTTTAGATTTTACCTAACAGGAAATGGATATTACAAAGTTGCCAGAGTTGTTGATGGAAAAGAAGAATTGATTAAAAAGTTTACGCTTTCATCAGCAATTAAAAAAGGAAATGGAGTTAACAATACTTTACGAATAGTTAAACAAGGTGATAATTATAAATATTATGTAAATGATACCTACTTAACAGAATCTAACTTTGAATCTTTTTACGGACATCGATTAGGTTTTGTTGTTTTTAACAAACAAAAAATTAGTGTTGACAATCTTTATATTAAATACTTAAAGAAATCCAACAATACTATCGTTACTACCAATACCTTAAAAGTACCATTAAACGAGAGCTTCTCAAACAATACTAATGGGTGGAATTTAACTGATAATAGTAATATAAAAACTAGAATTAGCAATGGTAAGTTATATGTTAATAGTCATTTAGATAAAGGCGGAGCTTTTATTAGTAAAAAAGTGGGAATAGATACAAGTAGAGATTTTATTATAGAAACTTCTGTAACAAGATTAACCAGTAATTCTAAGAGTCCAATTGCCTTTGTTTTTGGTAGAAAAAATAACACCAACGAATTTGATTTATTTTTATCAAGTAGCGGAAGTTATTTATTGAGAAAGTTAAAGAATGATAACTCAGAAAAGTTGATTCCTTGGACATCTTCTTCTACGTTAAATACACAGACATACCAGGCAAATAAAATTAAGATTGTTAAATCTGGAAATCTGTTACGTATTTATATCAATGATCAATATGTAAATGAAGCTCCATATACTGAGTTTTTTGGAAACTATATGGGATTTAGTGTTTATGACAAGCAAGAAATCTCTATAGATTATTTAAATGTCACCTACCCTTCTGCTAGTTTTAATACACCGCCAAAAGTTGTTATTACAGAACCTGTAGTACAACGTGGCTTTAAAATTGTAAAAACCAAAAGGATTTTAGTAAAAGGAAAAGCTACAGATAAAGATGGTATTTACGAAGTAATTATTAATGGTGTAGATGCCAATATTTCTGATGATGGTAGTTTTACAGCTAATGTGCCATTAAAAATTGGTACTAATGACTTAATTGTAAAAGCAACCGATTTAAAACAAGCTTCTTCTACCAAAAAGTTTACAATTAAACGTAAATCTCCAGATGTGGTTGATGATCCTGTAGTTGTAAAAAAAGATAAAAAAATCAATACTGGTTTTGGTAAATACTATGCTTTACTTATTGGAGTAAGTGATTATGGAGATGGTGCTATTACAGATTTAGGAGGTTTACCAACCAAAGATGCTAAAGACTTAGCCAATGTATTAATTAATAAATACAATTTTGAAAGAGAAAATGTTGTGATGCTTAACAATAGTCCAAAAGCCAATGATATTATTAAAGAGTTTAGTAAGCTTAAAAAGAAAATCACAGAGAAAGATAATTTATTAGTTTTCTATGCCGGACATGGAATTTATGATGAAGTAAGTCAGGTTGGTCATTGGTTACCTTCTGATGCTGATATGGAATATGAATTAAATCTGATTAGTAATTCTCAAGTTGTAGACTTTTTAAAGGCAATTCGCTCTAAACATACATTATTAATTTCTGATGCTTGTTTTAGTGGAAGTATTTTTAAGACAAGATCTTTTGAGAAATCACCAAAATCAATTCAGAAAAAATATGAATTAACAAGTAGAAAAGCAATTACTAGCGGAACCTTAAAAACAGTTCCAAATAAAAGTATGTTCTTAAAATATTTATTAAAAAGATTAGAAACTAACACAAATTCTTATTTATCTGCTAGGCAATTGTTTAATAGAATTGAAGAACCTGTGATGAATAATAGCCCAAATACTCCACAATATGGAACCATTTACGGAATAGGAGATGAAGGTGGAGATTTTATCTTTATCAAAAATTAAAATAGTTGTATTTTAGCTTTATCAACAAAATTTAGTTTTTGAAAAAACAATCTACAAATACAAATACCTCTTTTAAACATCGGCTTCATGAAATTATTTATGAAGCCGATACTCGTGGAGGAAAAATCTTTGACGTAGTATTACTTATTGCGATTCTAGCAAGTATCATATTAGTAATGTTAGAGAGTGTCAATAGTTTTGATGCTAAGTATCATACTTTTTTAGATATTTCTGAATGGGTAATTACCATCCTCTTCTCTATTGAATATATTCTTAGAATTGTCGCTATAAAAAAACCTTTAAAATATATTTTTAGTTTTTACGGAATCATAGATCTCCTTTCTACAATTCCAAAGTACTTAGCAATTGCTTTTGCTGGTACTCATCAACTTGCTGCTTTAAGAGCATTACGCTTATTAAGAGTATTTAGAATTTTAAAACTAGCAAGGTATATTGGTGCTTCTAACCGATTGGTTATTGCATTAAAAGCAAGTAGAGCAAAAATTGCTGTATTTCTATTTTTTGTAATTATTTTGTGCATCATTTTAGGAACTATTATGTATATGATAGAAGGAGAAGAAAATGGTTTTACTAGTATTCCTAGAAGTGTTTATTGGGCTATTGTTACTTTAACTACTGTTGGTTATGGAGACATTGCTCCTAATACTCCATTAGGACAATTTATTGCGAGTATTATCATGATTTTAGGATATGGTATCATTGCAATTCCAACTGGTATTGTAACCTCAGAAATGACCAAAACAGATAAAATTCATACCAATACACAATCTTGTCCAAATTGTTTAGCTGGTGAGCATATAGATGATGCAGAATTTTGCTATAATTGCGGAAATAAACTGAACTAAATGTCGTCTATAAAAAAGCAAACTCTTATTACAATTGTTGGTCCAACTGCTATTGGAAAAACTGCTTTGAGTATTCAATTAGCAAAGCATTTCAATGCAGAAATTATTTCTTGTGACTCTCGTCAATTTTACAAAGAAATGACTATTGGTACTGCGGTACCTTCTACAGATGAATTAAGTGCTGCTAAACATCATTTTATTCAGAATAGAAGTATTTATGATGATTATAATGTTGGTGATTTTGAACGAGATGCCTTACTAACACTAGAAGAGCTTTTTAAAAAGAATGATATCGTAATTATGGTTGGCGGTAGTGGCCTATATGTTGATGCCGTAATTGATGGATTGGATTATTTCCCAACAGTTGATCCTTCTATTAGAAAACAATTAAATCAACGGTTAGAAACAAACGGACTCGCTTCTTTACAAAACCAATTAAAAGAATTAGATATTGAAACATACAATGCTATTGCTTTGGCTAATCCACAAAGAGTAATTAGAGCTTTAGAGGTTTGTATTGGCTCTGGACAAACATATTCTAGTTTTAAAAACAAACCAAAAATACCACGAAATTTTAATGTTATTAAAATTGGGTTAAATGCTGATAGAGAAATTATTTACAACAGAATTAATCAGCGTGTAGATATTATGCTAAAAGAAGGACTTTTAGAAGAAGCTAAAGTACTGTATCCTTCTAAAGATTTAAATGCTTTACAAACTGTTGGCTACAGAGAACTGTTTGCTTATTTTGATGGAGAATTCACACAAGAATTTGCCATAGAAGAAATCAAAAAAAACACCAGAAGATTTGCGAAAAGGCAATTAACTTGGTTTAGAAAAGATACTTCTATTCTTTGGTTTGATTTCCAATCAGATATTCCAAAAATTATTAAAACTATTAAAGAAAACTTATAAGCTGTTAAAAAATTACAAATAATTAGGCTAAAACATTTGCTTTCTTATATTTGCTGAAAACTAATTAAAAATGAAAACTAAAATTACTCTTTTAATTGCCATATTCTGTCTTGGATTTTATAGCAATGCTCAAACTAAAGTTGGAACTGTAGATAGTGAATTAATACTTTCTAAAATGCCACAATTAAAACAAGTTCTAAAAAGAATAAATAATTATGCTACAAAATTAGATTCTATTAATAATTCTAAAGTTAAAGATTATGATGCTAAGGTAAAGGCCTACAATTCTGAATTAGAAACATTAACAGAGGCGGCAAAAAAAATTAGAGTAAATGAAATCTCTATTTTGAATAACGACATCAATAAGTTTAGGCAAAACGGAACCAAAATGATGCAAATTAGAAGAGAAGAGTTTATGAGACCTTTGTACAATAAGATTGCAGAAACTGTGGCTCAAATTGCCAAAGAAAAAGGATATACACAAATTTTAACTGTTAAAGGAAATCAATTTGCTTATATTGATGAAAAACATGACATTACTAAATTAGTTTTAGCAAAGCTAAATTTAAAATAATACTAAAAAGAACTCTTAATTCTTAAGTCAGAACGTTTGTTCTGGCTTTTTTTTTATATCAATCCTTTAGATTTAAACATAAGGTACTTGTTTATTACATTGATAGATAACTGCTCCGGTTTAGTCAAAATGGCGTTGATTCCTCTTTTCTCTAGTTCTTTTACAATTAATCGTTTATCATAAGAAAATTTTTCTGCTAAAGTCTTGTAGTAAATTTCTTGTAAATCATTTGCTTTCCCTTCGATAAGCTCTTCTAATTCAGTATTTTCAAAGAACACAACAATTAATAAATGCTTTTTTGCCAAAGCCATTAAGTATGGTAATTGCCTTTTTAGAGAAGAAATATGTTCAAAATTGGTATATAAAATTAATAAACTTCGCTGATTCACTTTACGTTTTACCATTCCATATAACATTCCAAAATCAGAATCAGTAAAATCAGTATTGATATTATACAGCGTTTCGTTAATTGTAGATAAATGTGTTTTCTTATTACTAGCCAATACCATATTCTCTACTTTTTTAGAAAAAGTAAACATCCCAGCTTTATCATTCTTTAGCAAAGCAATATTTGAAAATGCTAATGTAGAATTAATGGCATAATCTAAAAGCTTTAATTCATTAAAAGGCATTTTCATTACTCTACCAGTATCAATAATAGAATAAATGGGTTGAGATTTTTCATCTTGATACTGATTTAGCATCAATTCTCCCTTTTTCGCTGTCGCTTTCCAATTTATGGTTCTTACATCATCTCCAACCACATAGTTTTTAATTTGTTCAAACTCTAAAGTATGTCCAATTCTTCTAATTTTCTTTAAACCAACCGTGGTTAATTTATTACTTATCGCTAAAAACTCATATTTCTTCATCTGAACATAAGATGGATACACTGCTACCATTGCATTGGTATCAAAAGAAAATTTTCTAGAAAAGAAAGACAAGGTTGTAGCCGCATATAAGTTTAAGTTTCCAAAGTAATATTCTCCTCTTTCAAAAGGAGTTAATAGATATTCAAAAGATTCATTGGTATGCTTTTCTATTGTTTTTCGGTAATTAAAATCGCGTTTCTGAAACTGAAAAGGAAGTTCATCTATCACTAAAAGTTGTATCGCAAAAGGGTATTGATTACGAATTGTTATAGACACCTTATTTTCATCAGAATTAGAAAATTTTTTAGGTAAAGTTCTAGAAGCTTCAATTCCTTTTTTAAATCGAAATAACAATACAATATCCATCAAAGAAACTACAATAAAGGCCATGGCTAAAAACCATGCAATCGCTTCTAAAACAGCAATCCAATACGACAATAAAAATATTGCAGATACAATTGAAATATAGGCAAAAAACCTATTGTGAATATGTAATTGTTTGTAAAAATTAAGCACTATCTCGGAACTTCAACTGTTTGAATAATCATTTCTATCACTCTATCTGTAGTATAACCTTCCATTTCTCTTTCTGGTGTTAACATTACACGATGTCTCAATACAGGAAATAGACTTTTCTTTACATCTTCAGGAATCACAAAATCTCTTCCATTTATTGCAGCAAAAGCTTTGGCTGCCATCAATACAGCTATACTTGCTCTTGGAGATCCTCCAAGATATAAATGTGGATGTGATCTTGTATTTAAAATAATCTCTGCAATGTATTTTACCACTTTCTCTTCTACAATAATGCTATGCACTTTTTCTCTAAATGAAAGTAATTCTTCTGTAGATAAAACTGCTTCAATTAGTGTTTCTACTTTTGCTCCTTTCCTACTGTTATGATTGTTGATTATTAGTATTTCTTCTTCTAAATTTGGATAACCAACTTTTATTTTAAATAAAAAACGATCTAATTGCGCTTCAGGTAAAGCATAAGTTCCCTCCTGCTCTATTGGATTTTGTGTGGCTAACACCATAAACGGATCGTTCATTTTATATTGATTTCCGTCTATTGTTATTTGTTTTTCTTCCATCACTTCAAACAAAGCAGCTTGTGTTTTTGCTGGTGCTCTGTTAATTTCATCAATTAAAACCAAATTTGAAAAAATGGGTCCGTTTTTAAACTCAAAATCAGATGTTTTCATGTTTAACACCGAAGTTCCTAAAACATCAGAAGGCATTAAATCTGGTGTAAACTGAATTCTATTAAAATCTGTATGGATAGTTTTTGAAAGCAATTTTGCTGTAATTGTTTTAGCAACTCCAGGTACTCCTTCAATTAAAACATGTCCGTCTGCTAATAAAGAAACCAACAACAATTCTACAAACTCTTCTTGTCCAACAATTACTTTTCTTAATTGTTCTTTTATTTTATCAACTGCGATTTTTAATTCAGATAAGTCTATTCGATTAGAAAAAGGTTGATTTTCTTCTTGGTTGTGCGATGTTTGTGTTTCCATATCCTATTTTATATCTGTTTGTTTTTAAAGTTTTCTATTAAAGTATTTAACTCCATAAGTTGTTCTTTAGTTATGATAGATAAACTTTGTATACTTTTAATTTTTTGAAACAATGCTTGTACCTCTTTTACATCATTACCACTTCTCAAGGCAACAAAATTGTAAAACTCTTCATTTATAATTGTTGTGGGAACATGCAATTGTGTTCTAATATATTCTAAAAAATAATTGATTTTATGTGTTGCTATACTTTTATGCTCAGATTTTTCATAATACATATTAGCAATGGTTCTTGTAAACGCTAAACTTTGGTTTTTTAACGGAGTAACTATTGGTATGATTCTCTGAGTTCTTTTTCCTTTAAAAATCACAAAAAATAAAATACCAATTAAGGCCGTATAATATGCCCATCTAAGATTATCTAAACTAAGTACATAATGCATAGGAGAAGTTACTTTAGACTTTCCTGTTTTATAATAAGCATCGTAAAAAATAGGCTTATCATTATCTATATACGACAATACAGAAGATACATATTTATGATTTTCTTCTTTTAATAAATTGTAGTTGGTAAATGCTAATGGAAAAGTGTGAAAATAGAACTTTCCTTTTCCAAATTGATATTGTATAAAGTTAATGCCACTTGCTTCTTGTAAAGAATCTGATTCATTAATAATTAATTTGCCTAATGCTTTTGTTTTAATTGTATCTGTTTTAGAAAAAACATAATTATAGGTTTCCCTATCAAATTCAATTACAGTAGTATCTAAATGTTTATTTAACAATTGATAAGATGTATTTTCCTTAAAAGCACTGGTTGTTAATTGACTCGTTTCAATGCCTAAAGTATCAATCCATACTCTATTAGTAGACATAAAAACATCGTTTCCTCTTTCTACAAACTTTAACAACTCATTTAACTCTTCAGTTCCAAAATTTAAAGCCCCATTTACAAAAAAATATGTACCTCGTAATGTCGTGTCTTTTAAAAATAAATAAGGAACTTCCTTAACTGTTTTTATCGTTGTATTCGGAAATACTTTTTGGATTTCTTTGGATAGTACATAAGTTCCATACGGAATCTTATGATGACTAGCATAACTAGGAAACCAATTGATAGGTTTAGGCTTGGTTGACTCCATAAAAATTATGAGCGCAAACATAGCGATGAAAATGGAAAAGTATATTTTTAATTTTTTATCCAAACCTAATTAATTTTTCTTTCGATGATAGCTATATTTTCAATACCCTTTTGGTATTCAGCATTATTTATTTCAAAATTACCATACCATACAAAATCATAAAAACGGGTTACTATTTCAAATTCAGTATGTATATTTTTGGGTGCTAATTCCTTAATATAATCTTCGTTTGTTTTTTGTTGTTCCCAGATTATAAGTTCCTTATTGGATAGTTTTTGTAATAGTAAAACGTACTGATACCTAATTGCTAACCTGTAATTCTCTTCTTTAATCGCTTTGGCAATCAATGCTGGCAAATCTTTACTGTGCAATAATTCTTCTTCATTAGCAATCTGAACAACCTGCTTGTTTGTTTGTCCATTAAAAATGTTTTTCGAATTAATTTTTAAAAAGAAATTGATGATCAAGTACAATACAAAGGCCGCAATTAAATAGGGTAAAATTCTAAAAAACACCATTGCTAATCCAACTGGAGTTTCGATATCATCAAAAAACCAAGAAAAGAATTTACGTAATATTCTATTAATCCAATCAGAAAATTGATTGTATAAAGATGGCCCTTCCTTTTCTATTTCATACTCAAAAGCAGTATCGTTTTTGTAGTTTGTTATGTTTTCTTCGTTAAACTGTTTCTTTACTATTCTAAATGTATCAATAGCTATCTCTTTAGTTGTTTCTTGTGCAGAAACCGCTAAAAAAGAACCTAATAAAACGATATATAAAACTACTTTTTTCAATGAATTAATTGCCTAAACTATCTATTTTATCCATTGCACCACTTGCATTTTTTTGCTCATTTATATCAAAATACAGAAACACATTAGAGATTAAAGTAATGGCATACAATACAAATTGTCCAATATATGATACTCCATTAAGAATTAAATAAATTGGATCTGTAAAAGATCCTGCTAAAACTGCAGGGTCATTAGCAGAAATAATGGTTCCCATTTTTATAAAAAAGTAGATCATTGCAGGAATTGAGAAGATATACCCTAAAATAGTAGTAATTAACCAAACCACTAATACCACACCAAAAGTTTCCCACCAATGTCCATTTATAAATTTAAATGAATAACTTATGGTATCTCCAGCACCTAAATTATGATACACTAAAATTGGTGCAGCCAATGATAAAACTACTCCTGTATAAAATACTGGAAAGACACACAAAAGCGCACTCATAAAAAGAATCAATCCAACCAAAATAAAAAGTCCAGTAAAAGACCAAAACTTGTCTTTTACCCTATCCTTTATCATTTGATAATCGATTACTCCTTTATTATCTATATACGATTTTATATAATACAAAGCCGTAATATTCATTACTACATAAGCAATCAGAAAAAATACAGACATAAATAATATCGATATAAACATTAAACCTACATTAGGTTCATTATAAACACCTACATCAACTGTAAGATCAAATCCTCCAAAAAAATCAGAAAACGAAGACATATAGAAGAATAAAGCTCCTATTGCTATGATCATTGGAAAAAATGATGTTCTTATAATTGTACCAAAAAATGGTTTCCATTGCAGTCTTAAAAACTTAAACGTATCAGAAATTATTGCTCCTAAATCTCTTTCTTTCTTAAACTCTACATAATTATCATTGTACATCTCTTTGTAATTTTTTAGTTAGTTTGATTGGATAAATGATGTAATAAAACACTATTAAACTAAGTGAATTTAAAATAATAAAGATTGCTAACCAGTCTGGCATTTCGGTATGCCGTGTAACAAAACCTTCTAAAAAACCTGCTACAATAAAAAACGGCACAGTGCTTATCATTATCTTTAATCCTTCTTTTATACTTTTCTTAAATGATTCTAACCGCGAATAAGTCTTTGGAAATAGTATTCCATTACCCAAAACCATTCCAGCGCAACCCGCAATAATAATTACTGCAATTTCTATGGTACCATGAATCCAGATAGTTCTTGAAGATTCCCACAACAATCCTTTATCATAGAAAAAATAAAGGAATGAGCCTAACATAATTCCGTTTTGCATCATTACGAATAAAGTACCAATAGAAAATAAGATTCCCAAAACAAAAGCCATCATTGCTACTCTGATATTATTAATGGTAATTCCCAAAAACATATCCATTTCTGCTTGTTTTTTATACACTGCCATCGGATCTCCTTTTTCGATATTCTCTAAAGTCATATTTACATATGCATCTCCTAAAATAACTCGAACAAAATCAATATCATTTGCAGCAGAGAAAGCTCCAACTATAGCAAAAAATAAAAATACCGAGAATGTTATTAGCAATTGCTTTTGGTGCTTATAAAAAGCTAATGGAAATTCTGTTTTAAAAAAGGAAACAAAACGGTTTTTACTTTCTTTTTTAGTCACATAAATTTTTAAATGCGCAGAAGCGGCAACCCCATTTAAATAAGCAACAACATTACTATTTGGGTAAAAAGTTTTGGCATAACTTAAATCATCAGTAATTTCAATATATAAATCAGACAATCGATCTGGTGAAATCGTTACTTTTTTAGACAATATATCTTCAAATTGTTGCCACTTTTCTTTATGCTTTTTTATAAACGCGGCTTCTCTCATTTATAAGAAAAAAGGTGTGTATTTATTAATGTACTCATAGAATCTTTTTATATTCGCTTTTCTCAATGAAAAAGACGAATAACAAATAACGACAAAAAATGGATAATTTTCAAATAGAAACCGCTCAAAATATTTCTATCCATCAAAACATTGCACATGGTACTACAAGAATAGGTTCTTTTATTTTAGACCAACTTATTATTGGTGGCTATGCTTTTATTATGATGCTACTTTTAGGAATTATGGATTTTAAACATGGTTTTGATGCTTGGGTATATTATCTTTTATTTGGGTTACCTATTCTTTTTTATCGATTGGTTTTTGAAATTTTAATGAATGGACAAACACCTGGTAAGTATTATAACCAAATACGTGTGGTTAAATTAGATGGTTCTAAACCAAAATTTAGCAACTATCTATTGAGATGGATGCTTAATTTTATTGATTTTTCTATTTCTTCTGGTTCAGTTGCTTTGGTAAGTATTTTTTTTACAAAAAAAGGGCAGCGATTAGGAGATCTGGCTGCAGGCACAACTGTTATTAGCGAAAAGAAACGTGTAACAATTGCACAAACTTTAGCTGTAAATTTACCAGATAATTACACACCTTCTTTTCCTCAAGTTACTGTATTAACAGATTCAGATATACAAACCATAAAAAACGTTTTCATTACTGCTAAAAGAAAACACAATCATCAAGTTATAATGAAATTGCATGCTAAAATTGTTGATCTTACTCAGATAAAATCAGATTTAAAAGCTATGGAATTTATAGAAACTATACTTAAAGATTATTCATATTATACTCAACAATAAGACATTTAATTTGTATACTTTTCAATGAAAAAATATACTTAAAAATTACTGTTTTCAACTATCAAAACTAACAACCTCACCCATTATTAATTACATATTTTTTTAACTCTTTTTTAAATACTTTTAAAATTTATTAATACTATTATTGATTATTTACGAATAATAATCATAAAAAAATCAGAATTTCAAAAAGGCATAAAAGCAATATTGATAAATTATTAACCAATTATTTGCAAGAATATGCAAAGGCGTTCATTTAAAATTTATTCTCTTTTTTTTTACAGTTGATTTTCTATTTTTGAATGGTATAGAATCCTTAACTGAATTTAAAACAACCCCCTAGCAATGATATAATCATTGTTAAAATGACCAAAAAAATGAAAAAACTACTAGAAAAAGAGTTAGAGCTTATAAAACCTGCTATCAAAACACAAGTATCACATAAACTGCAATCTAATTTCCATACAAAAGCTGGAAATAAAATAAACAAAGTAATAAGTGTAAACATTAAAAAAATCCAATTTGATTTAGAGAATTCTATTATTAGAGAAGACCTTGTAATTAATGATGTAAAAATAAAAGCTCGAGTTCAAACCTATTCAAATACAGGAAAATCTAAACATTCTACTATTTCTCTAAAATTAGATAATGATGTTCATCTTACTTTTCTAAAAAGTATCAATCAGTACAAAATTATGAACTCTAGTCATTTTAAGATTGTAGACCTTAGTCAAAATTAATTATGACTATTAAAAAAGTAAAAGCCCCGAATAAATTCGGGGCTTTTACTTTTATTTTATTTGTAAACTATCGTCTACTATAATTTGGTGCTTCTTTAGTAATAGCAACATCATGTGGATGACTTTCATTAATTCCACTTGCTGTAATACGCACAAATTTTCCAGTTTCTTTTAAGGTTTCAACATCTTTTGCTCCACAATATCCCATACCAGCTTTTAAACCACCAACAAATTGGTGAATGCTTTCAACCAATTCACCTTTATAAGGAACACGACCTACAATTCCTTCAGGTACCAATTTTTTAATATCGTCTTCAACATCTTGGAAATAACGGTCTTTAGAACCTTTTTTCATTGCTTCAATAGATCCCATTCCTCTGTAAGACTTAAATTTTCTTCCTTCGTAAATAATAGTTTCTCCTGGTGATTCTTTTGTTCCAGCCAATAAAGAACCCAACATTACACAATCTGCTCCAGCAGCTATTGCTTTTGGAATATCCCCTGTATAACGAATACCACCATCAGCAATTACTGGTACTCCAGATCCTTTAATAGCAGCAGCTACTTCTAAAACGGCAGAAAATTGTGGAAAACCAACACCAGCTACTACTCTAGTTGTACAAATAGAACCAGGTCCAATACCAACTTTAACAGCATCTGCTCCGGCATCTACTAAAAACTGTGCAGCTTCTGCTGTGGCTATATTTCCAACAACTACTTCTAAAGTTGGAAACTTTTCTTTTACTGCTTTTAATGCTTCTACAACTCCTTTTGTATGTCCATGAGCGGTATCAATAATTACTGCATCTACTCCAGCATTTACTAAAGCCTCTGCTCTTTCAACAACATCTGCAGTTACACCTAAAGCAGCAGCAACACGTAAACGACCGTAAGTATCTTTATTTGCTGTAGGTTTTTGAGTTACTTTGGTAATATCTCTAAAAGTGATTAACCCTACCAACTTATTATTCCCATCTACAACAGGTAATTTTTCAATTTTATTTTCTTGTAAAATAACTTCTGCCTGAGTTAAAGAAGTACCTTCTGCAGCAGTAACCAAATTTTTAGAAGTCATTACTTCAGAAATTGGTCTGTCGTTATTTTTCTCAAACCTCAAGTCTCTATTAGTAACAATTCCAATTAAATAACCTTCATCATCTACAACAGGAATTCCGCCAATTCTATGCTCACGCATATTAGCTTTTGCATCAATAACTTTAGCTGTAATTGGTAAAGTAATTGGATCTATAATCATTCCTGATTCTGCACGCTTTACCTTTCTTACTTCTTGAGCTTGCTGCTCAATTGTCATATTTTTGTGTAACACTCCTATTCCTCCTTCTCTAGCAATAGCAATAGCCATTGAAGATTCTGTTACAGTATCCATCGCTGCAGAAACGATTGGTACATTAATAGTAATGTTTTTGGTAAATTTTGTTTGGATATTTACTTCTCTAGGAAGCACTTCAGAAAAGGCTGGTACTAAAAGTACATCATCGTAGGTTAATCCTTCTCCAACAAGTTTAGAATTGTGAGCTTTCATGGTACAATCAACTTAAAAATTAATTGCAAGCAAATATACTGCATTTGTTCCGATAATTTTAATTTTTTATTCTGAATAAAATTTTATTTGTATTTATTCTAAATAAGCTTTGTTATTACATATTTTCTTTCGTCCTTTGCACTTAATTAGAATCAATCTAAATTAAAATAATGAAGCAAACATTACTATTCACAATAATGTTAGGTATTACAATGTCAGTAAATTCACAAGAAATAACTGATTATTCTAAACTTAAAGAAGATTTAAAAAAAGAAATATTAGCCGATTTAAACAAAAAGAATCAGCAGAAAAAAGAGAACAAATTTAAGTCAAGGTTTCAATTAAAAGGATATGGTGTTGTAAACTACTACAATTATAAATGGGATACAGATACAGAAAAAAGAAATGCAGTAGATGCAGAACGTTTAAATCTATATTTCAACTACAAGTTTAGTCACAAAATTCTATTAAAAACAGAATTCGAAATTGAGCATGGAGGTACTGGAGTAACTAAAGAATTAGATAAATTAGAAGAGTTTGGAGAATTTGAAACAGAAGTTGAAGCTGGTGGTGAAGCAAAACTAGAACAAATATATATTGACATTGCTTATCGTAACTATTTAAATTTTAAAATAGGTAGGTTTAAAGTCTACTTTGGATTGAGTCAGAACTTAGATACTCCAGATGAATACTTTACTACACACAGACCAGAAATGGAAAATGAACTACTACCTTTAGGTTGGTATGAAACTGGGGTAGAACTTAATGGTCATTTATTTCAAAATAAGTTACAATACCGTTTAGCATTTGTTAATGGTTTAGATGCAACAGGTTTTAGCTCTCGTGGTTTTATAAAAAACGGTCATCAAACACGTTTTGAAATGGCAAATGCTGAAAATTGGGCTGTAGCATTACGTTTAGATTATAAATTTGGCTCTCATAAAAATTCTTTTGCAGGAATTTCTGGTTATTTTGGAAATACTGCTGATAACAGGCCAAAACCAGATTTAAAAGCTACTGCGTATTTGGCATTGGTAGAAGGTCATATTTCTTATAATGAAGGTCCTTTACGTTTCAATTCAGTTGTGCTTTATGGAAATCTTCAGAATTCTGATTTAATAACTCAGAGAAATAAAAATCTTTCTAATGCACTAGGTGTAAAAAGAACTCCTGTTGGTAAAAATGTACTCGGATTTTCTACAGAAATAGGATATAATATTTTGTCTATAAAAAACCAAGAAACTAAACATAAAATATATCCTTTTATCCGCTATGATTTTTACGATTCTATGTATAAAACACATACTACAATAACAGATAACCCTAGATGGGAGCGCAGTGTAATTACTAGTGGGTTAAATTGGTTTATACACAAAGGAGTCATTTTAAAAGCCCAATATTCTAATAGAACATTAGGCTCAAAGAAATTAGATTCTCAAGGAGCATTGACAAATAATAATGAAAAGGAAAAAACTTTTTCTGCAGGTGTAGGATTCGTCTTCTAAATACAAAAACAATAAACAAATTATATATAAACAAACCATTATGAAAAAAGTAATTTTAAATGTAAAAACTCTTGTACTAGCCCTATTTGCTATAAGTATTATTAGTTGTAGTGATACTAATGAGGTGATTGAGCAAGCAACCGATTATAAAGCTATTATTACCAATTTAGCTGATAATGTTTATACGCAAACTTATAAAGATTTAGATGAACAAGCAGGTGTATTAAAAGCAAAATTAGATGCTTTACAAACCAATCAAAATGCAACAACTTTAAAAGAAGCTAGAGATGCTTGGAGAGCTACAAGACAACCTTGGGAAAGCTCTGAAGCATTTTTATTTGGTCCTGCAGGAGAAACTGGTTCTGGAGCATTAAGCTTAGACGGTAAATTAGATAGTTGGCCAGTTGCTGTTAATGATTTGGAAACATTTTTAACAGGGTCTACTGTTATAACACAAGCTATAGTTGCTGGTCATGATGATACTTGGAAAGGTTTTCATGGTATTGAATACTTACTTTGGGGAGCAACTGGAGTTAAAACTAGTGCAGATTTCACAGCAAGAGAATTAAGCTATTTAACTTTTCTTTCAAGTGAATTAAAAAAGAACACTAATGACTTATATACTGGTTGGACAACTGGTGGTTTTGCAACTATTTTTAAAGCAGCGGGTACAACTGCTGGTAAAGAATGGACTAGCCAAAAAGCAGCTTTACAAGCTGCAACAAGTATTGGAGTTACTGGAGACTTATCTGGTATGTACAATATTGCAAATGAAGTTTCTACCGGGAAAATTGCTGCTGCTTTTGGAAACGCTGAAGAAGAAGAATCTCGTTTTTCTCACAATTCAAAAACAGATTTTATGAATAATATGCGTAGCATTCAGAATGTATATTTAGGAAATTACGGTCCAGCTAGTAATGGAAATGGTATTGGTACAATTATAGCCAAGAAAGATGCAACATTACATACACGTTTTATTACAGAAATTAGTGCTGCAATAAACGCAATTGATGCTATTAATGGTACTTTTACTCAAGCAATTACCAATGATAGATCCGGAATACAAAATGCAATTGATAAGGTTACTATTGTTGGAAACACATTACAAAATGACCTTGCCCCAATCATTGCTAACTTAGTTACTAAATAATCTTTTCTGAAGTAATTATAGAGGAAAGAAAATTCTCTTTCCTCTATTTTCTTTATATACATTAGGTTTAAATACAATCTATTATTCTGTGAAAAAAATCTTATTATTAGTTATTTTACCTCTCTTCTTTTCCTGTTCCAAAGAAAAAATCAATAATTATCTTCCCTTACATCCAGATGAACACTTATCTGGAGGAAAAGCAACAGTTTTTGGTTTAGGTTTTTCTGTTCCCGCTCCAAATTTAACAGCTTCAATTCAAGAAAAACATGATGCTGGAGATTTAGATTTTGAACAATCATTTGTTACTGCACCATCTCCTGTTTTTGGTGGATTAGGTCCAGTTTTTAATCATATATCTTGTGTTGGGTGTCATCCAGCTGATGGTAGAGCCCCCTTTCCTACAGATCTAAATATATCTAATGGATTATTATTTAGGATAAGTATTCCTGGCACTGATATAAATGGTGGACCACTTGATGTTCCTGGTTTTGGAGGACAACTTCAACAAAGAGTCAGTGCAGGAAAAAAACCTGAAGCACAAATTAATGTTAGATATGAAGAAAAGATTGTTCAATTTGCTGATGGAAGTTCGGTAACTTTAAGAAAACCTATTTTTAGTTTAACAAATCCTTATATTCCACTACCATCAGGAACAATGATATCTCCACGATTGGCTCCACCTGTTTTTGCTATGGGATTATTAGAAGCAATTCCAGAAAGTAGAATGCTAGCTTTACAAGATATTAATGATACTGATAAAGACGGTATCTCTGGAAAAATAAATTACGTTTGGGATGCCAAATCTAGTTCTATGAAACCAGGTCGTTTTGGTTGGAAAGCAGAAGCCCCTACTTCTTTACAACAAGTGGCTGGCGCATATCATCAAGATATGGGAATTACTAATCCTATGTTTTCTACTGAAAGCTCTTATGGTCAATCTCAATATGATGGACTTGATGATGAAACTGAAATTACTCAAACCATTTTAGAAAATGTTACAATTTATGTACAAACACTAGGACCGCCAGCCCCAAGAAATCTAAATGATGAAACTGTATTAAAAGGTAGAACACTTTTTTATGAGGCTAAATGTACCGCATGTCATACTCCAAAACATACAACTGATACAAATTTTTCTGAAATTCCAGAATTTTCTAACCAAACTATTTATCCTTATACGGATATGCTGTTGCACGATATGGGAGATGATTTAGCTGACAACAGACCTACGTTTGATGCTACAGGAAATGAATGGCAAACACGACCTTTATGGGGAATAGGTTTGACACAATTTAACAATGGTCATACTAATTTTTTACATGATGGTAGAGCTAGAAATATTGAAGAAGCAATTTTATGGCATGGTGGAGAAGCACAAAAATCGAAAGAATATTACATGAAACTAACAAAAATCGAAAGAGAAGCAGTTCTTAAATTTATAAATGCACTATAAATCAAGGGAAACACTATCAAATAATAACTTAACATACTCATTGTTGGGTTGTTGAATTACCTCTTTTGTTATTCCTTTCTGTAATAAAATTCCTTTTTGCAGTACTATAATTTCATCAGAAACCATTAGAGCATCTTTTATATCATGTGTAACAAAAATAGTTGTCGTATTCGTTTGCTTTAAAATTTTTACAATATCATTTCTTAATTGATTACGCAAAATAACATCTAAATTACTAAAAGGTTCATCTAAAATTAACAATTTAGGCTTGGGCGCTAAAGATCTTGCTAATGCTACTCGTTGTTGTTGTCCTCCTGATAATTCGTGAGGGTAACGCTCTTCATAATTTTCTAAACCTACTAATTTTAAAACTTCTTGTACTCTTTCTTTTTTATTAACAGCATTAGAAATTCCATAGCTTACATTTTTAAAAACTGTTAAATGAGGAAACAGGGCATATTCTTGAAAAACCATACCAATATTTCTATTTTCAACAGCTTTATGCTTAATTTCAGAAGAAACGAGCTCATCATTCAAAAGAATTTTTCCTTTATCTACCGTTTCTAAACCAGCTATCAATCTAATTAACGTCGTTTTTCCACTTCCGCTTTCTCCAACAATCGCTAAGATATTTCCCTTCGTTAAAGAAAAAGAAATATTATCTAAAGCTTTTACTTTTCCTTTATTAAACGATTTCGAAAGTTGATCTACTTGAACAATACTACTCATGTTTAGAAATTAATTTATTTAGAAAAATTATTGGAATCACTCCTGTAAAAATAATAAAAAGTGAAGGTAAAGCAGCTTCTATGATTAATTCATCGCTTGCATATTCATATGCTTTTACTGCTAATGTATTGATATGATAAGGTTTTAAAATTAAGGTTAATGGAAGTTCTTTCATCACATCAACAAAAACTAATATAAACCCACTAATTAATGCCGTTTTTAATAAAGGAAATTCTATCTTAAAAAAAGTTGCTAAGTTTCCTTTTCCTAAAGTTTTAGAACTTTCTGCTAAAGATTTACCTAATTTTAAACTACTTGCTTCAATTGGATTGTAAGCCACTGCTAAAAAACGAACCATATATGCATAAATCAATGCAATGATAGTACCATTAATCAAAAAATCAATCTTTGTATCAAAATTTGTTTTAAAAAATTGCACTAACCATTTGTCTAAAAATAATGTCGGAATTAATACTCCTACAGCAATTACGGCACCAGGTATTGCATAACCCAACACACCGATTTTTGCAAAAGATTTTAGATAACCTAATCGATTCCATCTTGATAAGTAAATTAAAGCAATGGCAAAGAAAACGGTACAAAATGCTGAAAGTAACGATACTCCTAAACTTTGTAATGCTATATTGATAAACTCTGTATTGAATACTTCTTTATAACTTAAATAGGCCCAATATAGTAATTGAAAAAACGGAATCACAAAACCAAGAATTACAGGAACAAATACAATTCCTAACAAAATATATTTTTGATTCTTTTTAGGAGTAATTCTTTTTAATTTTTGATGATTTTTAGCAGAATTATAATATCCAATTTTTCTACGTTGCCACTTCTCTAGTAAAATGATTCCGAAAATTAAACACAATAATAATGCAGATAAATAGATGGCTGTTTCTGGTTCTCCTAAAGAAAACCAAGCTCTAAATATTCCGGTTGTAAAAGTGTTTATCCCATAATATTTTGCTGCTCCATAATCATTTAAAACTTCCATGAGCACTAAAATAAGTCCACCAACAATTGCAGGTCTTGCCAAAGGTAAAACTAACTTGAAAAAGGTCTTTTTTTCATTGGCGCCTAATATTTTAGAAGCTTCAATAATATTATAGGATTGATTTAAGAAAAAAGCTCTAGACGCCACATAAACATAAGGATATAATGAAATACTCATGATAAAAATCAATCCGTAAATATTCATAATATCCAGTTTTATGGATGCTAAAGCTTCAATGACTCCTCCATAATCAAAAACTCCTGCATAAGCATAAGCAGTAATATAAGATGGAATGGCTAATGGTAAAATTAACATCCATTCTAATTGTTTACGAAAAGGAAAATGATATCTAGAAACAAACCAAGCTGTACTAATTCCAAATAATAGAGTTATTATACTAGCACCCAAAATTAAGACAACAGAATTTTGAATATATTCTAATAATAGATAAGTAACTAAATGACTCCAAGTACTTCCAGGTCCTTTAAAAAGATTAAAAAATATGGCTATAATTGGAATCGCTACAAATAAACAAATGGTCAATAAAAATATTGACCATTTATTTGTATCTCTTTGTATGTTTCTTAATAAATGTTTCACTTAATGGAAATCGTCTAAAAGGTAAAGGACAAATGGATGCTTTTATTTCCAGCCAGCTTTATCAAATACCAATACAGCATTTTTATTATTCTCTCCTAATTTTGTCAATTCTAATTGATCTTCTTTAAACGCTCCCCAAGATTTTAATAAATCAGATGGTTCAACACTAGCGTTTACTGGGTATTCGTAATTTGCTTTTGCAAAAACTTCTTGGGCTTTTTTACTCGCTAAAAACTCAATAAACTTAATCGCATTTTCTTTATTAGGAGCATACTTTGCAACTCCAGCACCACTAACATTTATATGTGCTCCTCTCCCACCTTGATTTGGAAAAAAGATGGCAACACCTTTACCTGCATTTACTTCATCTTCTTTTTTAGAGTTTAATAACTTACCAATATAATAGGTATTCACAACTGCAATATCTCCTTCTCCTGCAACTACTGCTTTTACTTGATCTCTATCATTTCCTTTTGGAGAACGAGCCATATTTTTTACCATTTTTGTAGCCCATTCAACTGCTTTTTCTTCTCCATTATTAGCTATGATAGAAGCCAATAAAGATTGATTATAAATGTTTCCAGAAGAACGAATTAAGATTCTTTTTGCCCATTTATCATCTGTTAAAGCTTCATAAGTAGACAATTCTTCTGTTTTTACTTTTGCAGGATTATATACAATTACACGTGCTCTTTTTGTTAATGCAAACCAATTATTATCTGCATCTTTTAGATGTGACGGAATTGTAGTATTTAAAAATTCTGACGATACAGATTGTAATAAATTTTTATTTTTTGCTCTTACTAATCTACCCGCATCAACAGTAATCAAAACATCAGCAGGAGATTGCTCTCCTTCTAAAGTCATCTTCTGGATTAGTTCATCTGCTTTAGCATTCACCACATTTACCTTAATTCCAGTTTCTTTTTCAAATTGAGCAAATAATTCTTGATCTGCTTTATAATGACGATGTGTATATACGTTTACTTCTTGTTTTTTTACTTGTTTCTTTTCTGATTTACAAGAAACCAATACTATTGATAGTATTAAAATTGAAATGATTTTTTTCATTATATCTATTTTTGTTTGACACTTTTATTTATGACTATGCAAATATATCTATTTGTTTAGAATTATTTTAAATAAGATTACAGTTTAACAGCTAAAGTAACATACCAGTTTCTTGGAGCAGATGGAATAATTCCAGGTCCAGGATAACCTGTTGCTCTACGTGTAAAATATCTTTCATCTAATAAATTATTTACTCCAGTTTCTAACTTAAATTTCTTGTATTTATATGAAGCAGAAAAATCTAATACATTATATGCTGGAATAAGTCCATTGACACCACTTAAACTTGGAGTGATAGAATTTGAAGCATCTGTAAATTGATCGCTTAAATAAGTATATTGGAAACTTGTTAAGAAGTTTTTATATCCAAATTTAATTCCGGTTTTTAGGTTTAAATCTGGTACAAATTCTACCTGATTGTCTTTTACACCATTAACTTGAGATTTGGTATACTTTGATTTGATAAAAGAAGTATTGATAAAATAGCTAAAAATAAATCGTTCATCAATATTAAAAAGTCTCTTTAAATTAAAGTCTAATAAACTTTCCAATCCTAAGATACGAGCATCCCCAACATTAGTTCTTTCTTGAATTACTCTACCGTCTGGCAATCCTTTAGAAACCAAGCCTATTCTATCATTATAAAAAAGTCCAAATACACCTACATCGTAAGAAATTAAACTCTTATAGTTTCCTCTAATTCCAATATCTGATGTAAATCCTTTTTCATCCCCTAATTCACCTATTCTAAATGATGGATTCACAATATTTAAATCTGAAAAAGTTACCGAACGATAGTTTTGAGAAATATTTCCATAAAACTCTAAAGATTTAGTAGGCTTATAACTTGTTCCAATTCCTAATAAAACAAATGAACGATCGTTATTCTCATTACTTCTAATTGTTTCATTTAAGATAACATTTCCTGCTCCATCTTTATTTATCTTCTTAAAAAAACCATCGCTTTCTGTTTTAATATATTCAAAACGAAAACCTGGAGTAACTGACCATTTTGGATTGATACGGAAAATATTCTCTCCAAAAAAAGCTACGTTTAGATTTGGGTTTTTATAATTAGACTGAGACGAATAATCTGGATAAGTTGCTAATGCTGAAGAAAAATCAGCATCATTTCCATTGGTTCCCGGTCCTTGTATAGAAGTGTTATTTGCTTTGTAAAATTTTGTTCCTACTAAAAAGGTTGCCTTTTTCCCCAATACATTGTAATGATTTAATAATCTAGCCTCGAAACCAAAATTTTTAAAATCTCCTTCAATTAAATCACGTTCTGTACCTGGATCTATTTGATTTACTCTATTGGTTCTAAACCCTAAAGCTTTTCTTGAGGCATCTAAACCAAAAAAGTTAAAAGTAAAATTCGTTTTTTCAGAAAAACGATGAGATAACTTTATATTGTATAATAACCAATTGATTTGAAACCAATTTCTGGCTCTATTACTTTGAAAAGGGTTTTGATTAAACATAGCATCAGTTAACCCTCCTGCTTGCTGTGCCAAGTATTTTAAATACGTAACTTCTGCTTCTAATTTTGTAGCTGTGTTAAAATCATAACCAAGATGCACAAAAGCATTTTTAGAATCAAAGGTTGAATTTGGTCTAAAACCATCTCCTTTTTTATAGTTGTAAAAAGCATAATAGCTTAACTTCTTTTGAGTTCCGCTAATGCTTGTAAAATTAGTAAACAACCCATTGCTACCAACCGTATTTCTTGTTAAAATCTCAAAAGGTTTATTTGGATTTGGTTGTTTCATTACAAAATTTACCAAACCTCCAAATTGAGTTCCGTATTGTAAAGAAGCAGCTCCTCTAACAATTTGAATTTTCTTTAATGATTCTGCTGGCGGAGTATAATAACTTTCTGGATATCCTAATACATCAGCACTAATATCATATCCATTCTGACGCGTATTAAAGTTAGAAGTTCTATTTGGATCTAATCCTCTACCTCCAATATTTAATTGCAAACCTGCATCATCATTTTGGAAAATATTTAATCCGGCAACTTGGCTATAAATCTGGCGTGCATTATTGGATGCTAAATTGGCCATAGACTGACTTACTAAAACAACTTCACTCTTCTTACCTGAATAGATTGCTGTTTGTTCAATATCTTTTAAACGTTCTAACTCAAAAGCTTTCTTTCTTTGTGCAGTAATCACTACTTCTGATAATTCCTCTGTTAAAAAATCCATTTGGATGTTTAAAACTGTTGCTGTTTTAGTAAGGTTTACTCCTTTTTCTACCATTTTATACTCTAGCAAGTAAAACACAATTTTTAATTGTTGTTTTTTTGTTGTAAACTGATAGTTTCCATTAACATCTGATGTGGTTAATAAGCCTTTATCTGCATCATAAATCTCAACACTTTTTAAATGTTCCTTTTTTGAATTGGTAATAGTTCCTGAAACCGTGTATTGTGAAAATAAACTGTAACTAAACAAGCAAAAAAAGAAGCAAATGAGCGATTTATATTTTCCTAAAATCATTTGTTATAATCTAATTAAATTGATATTATTTTTTTCTAAATATTTTAGATATTAATTTATGAGTACCTCTATAAACATTTACAAACGGACTCTTTAAATTTTTAAGAAAAGAATCATAATTTTTATCCTCTTCTCCCAAACCATATTCAATATTTTCTACTTCTTTGGATCTAACCAAAGTTCCAAACATATAATCCCAAATAGCCAACTTTGCTCCCATGTTCTTGTTAAAATGTTTTGGGTTATTGCTATGATGTATCTGATGTTGAAAAGGACTAATAAAAATGTATTCTAAAAAATTAAAGTAGGTTAGTTTTACATGTGAATGCCTTAGATTGGCTCCAAAAACCAAAAAAACGAAACTAAAAATGTTCACACCAATAAAAGTAAATTTGTCTATTTTCTCTACAGATAAATAATCAAACACTCCCGCCAATACTCCAAAAACAACTAATACTCTAGCGTTATTCATAATGAGTTCTACTGGATGAATTCTGTATTGTGTTACTGGATTTAGTTCTGTTGCTGAATGATGAATCTTGTGAAATTCCCATAAAAAAGGAATCTTATGCTGTAAATAATGTAGTAAAAAAGATGTGAAATCATTCAGTAAAGTGAGACTAATTGTATAAAGAAGAATCAAGTTAAATGTTGAGATATTAAATGTTCTTATTCCAAAACTTTCCATTAAAAATTCATTGGTGTAAAAAGCAATATATAGTCCCCATATTAAGAAAGGACCTATGAATAAAATTTTTACAAATGAATTGAAAAAAATTAGCCAATAATCTACACGAGCAGAATTGCCTAACCATATCTTTTTAGAAAGAATATATGCTGTAAAAGAACTTCTAATCTTTTCTCTCTTAAATACATAAAATGCCAACAAAACTGATGTGATAATATACCCAAAATAGATTCTTTTATTTGGGTTTATTAAAAAAGAAAAAGGCATTTTAAGGCCTTCTTCTAATGTATTTATCAGATCTTGAATGTGCATTTTATCTAAATAAATCTGTTATTTTATTTATAAATACATGGACTAATCTCCATCAGCATCAACATAGTCTACATTTATCTTAAAAGCTTGCAACATTTCTACTTTTAATAATACAACTACTTTTTGCAAAGCATCATAGGTCTTAGTCATTGCTGTGTTATCTGTTTTTATTTGCTGATAAAAGTTTGCATCTAATGTATTTAACTGTGTTCTTGCAGTAGCTAATGAGTTGGTAATATTCGTTGCTAAACTAGCTTTGTTTAAGCTTTGTAAATACACATTCAATCCTAATTTTGCATTGTTAGAACTGTAGTGTTTCCCTGTAAAAAAGTTTTGAACAGCTGTTAACGCTTCTAGAGCTAACTCTTTTGAGATATCTTTTCTATAAAAAGCTTCAACCTTTTCTGGTAATGAAGTTGCTGAAAAGTTTCCTGCTGGAATTCCAATTTTATTTGCTCTTAACCCTTTTTCATAATAGTAGATATAATCATTTACTAATTTATTTAAAGAACTTGTAGCTGTATTTCCAGAGTTATTGATAAATTTATCATAATAACTTCCTTTCCAATCATCAAGTACTTGCTTAGTGATTCCATTAATTTTTGTAGCAATATCTGTCAAATACTTTTTATAATTTGCAGCATTCGCATTTGTTGTATACTTTTCTAAAATTGCAGTATCATCACTTCCTACTCCGTATAATAAATAATCCAAAGCAGGAAAACCTTGCGCATCATGATTATTAGAATGGTTTAAATCATAGGTTCCAGAGGTAATATTTGCATCAACATCCGCAACCGTTACAGGATAAATATTGATAAAGTTTACAAATTGTAACTCTTCTGCTTTACCAATATTAAACATTTCTATATGTTGCCATGTTTTATAAGCAGTATACCAAGCATTACGCAATGCTGTTAAAGATTGAGCTGTTGGTGAATTACTAAAATCCGTGGCAGCAGTTTTTAAAGCCGTAGATTTTGTATTAAAGTCCTCAAAAGCAGGAATAATTAAATTGTCAGCTATATGAGTTAACATTTCCTTTCTGTCAAAATTATCAGTTGGATCTGGTGTTATAGATTCTGATTTACTACAAGCATAAATCACTACAGCTAATACCAAAAGACCTATTATTTTTTTTCTCATCATTATTTCTATTTATTCTAAATAAAATTATGCAAATATAAAAAAAGTAGCTGTGATAAACAGCTACTTTTAACAATATTCTATTGAAAAGCCTTAGTTAGCAGCTTGTTCTTTAGTAAATCCATATACTCCTGCAATACGATCAGAGATTTGATCTAAAGTTGTTGCAGTAACATCCCAAAAACCGTTGTTTTGCATTAATGTACTAATGAAAGCATTAATTTCTGCAACTGGTAAGTTTGGTTGGTTTGTATTTGTATCTCTTGTAAATCTTAAGCTGTAGACAAAACCATATCCTTCAGATAAATCATGGAAAGCAGATGCTTTATCAGTAGCCAAAGTAGCTTTACCAGCTTGTAAATAATGTACAGCTCTAATAGCAATTACTTTAGAAACTGCAGCTCTAATAATATTTGCTTGTTGATCTCTTAAAGTATAATTTTTAGCTACGATTGCTGCTCTTCCTAATTTAAATGCATCATAAATTTCTTTTGCAATACCTTTAAAGTCTGCATCAGCATCTACTCTAGCTAAATATTTATTTAAGAAACTATCTGCTCCTAAAACTGGAACTGCTCGATTCGTTTCTGCTCCATATAAATATCCGTAAGCTTCATCCCATTTATGTTCCATAGTAGTATAGTTCTTACCAGAAACTAAGGTTCCAGCATCGTTATCAGCTACGTTTGTACCTGCATCTAATACACTTTTACTTAAATAGTTGTTTAACATTTGGTCTGCCATTAAAGCTCCAATGGTAGATTTAGCATAAGCTTGGTTTAACTCTAATCCTTTTGCGTTTACATAACGAGTAGAACCTCCACCATTTTCTTGAATTTTCCCAGCTGTTCCTGCTACAGCATTTGTACTCCAGTTTGGAAAAACATCATCCACTTGTGAGTTTAACCAACCATCAAAAGTTGCTTTAATTGCATTAGCTTCTGTGGTGTTTGCTGAAAAATAATCTGAAGATGCAGCAGTTTTACTTCTTAAGTTTTTACTTGACGCATTTAAATCTGCATCAGAAAAATCTGCATTACCTGCTGAATGATTAAACATTGCCGCTAATTCTGCTTTTGTTTTTGTATTGTCTTTTAAAGCATTTGACAATTCGGTAGCCATTTTTATTCTAGTTGTTTGACCAGAAAAACTAACTGTTGTATTTCCACCTCTTGTAAACTCATAAGTTTGAGGTGCATTTACTGGTATTTCTGTTGTTTTACTTTTTGAACAAGAACCCAATATTAATGTTGATACTGCTAAGGCTGAAAAAATTACTCTTCTCATTTTATTTAGATTGATTTAAAATAAACTTTTAATTACGACGCAAAAATACATACACAAATAGAACTAGCAAAGTTTATTTGGATTTATTTTAAATAAAAATAAGGAAGTTTAGTTAAATACCTAAAAATTGGCTAGTTAGCGACTAATGATTTAAGATATAAAATAACTGATTTACGTATATCTGAAGCTTTTTCTTTATTTTTTGGCTTATAAATAGAAAAAACTTCTTTGTTTTTGTCTGATAAAAATGGGATATCGAATCCTTTTAAAAGATAGTCAGAAAAAGCAACTGTATATGTTTTGTTCATGATTATTTTTTTCCCTGACACATACCATTCATTACCTTTCAATTCTGCTTTATAACGTTGTAAATAAGCACCAGTACCAGCGGCTTTTTGTCCATAGTCTAATACTTTAGACAATAAACTACCTTTTAGCTTTACTTTAAGTACTGCTCCACCATAAGGCAATACTCTAAAAATATCTATAGAGCTAATATTTCCTGCTAATTCATCATCAATTCTAATAGAACCTCCATTTACTAAAGCACAGTCTACTTGATTATCAAAAGCAAAAGACATTGATTTGGTAATTAGCTCACCCATATTTGTTTGAATACTTCTTATAGGCGTGTCTCTCGCATCTAAAGGTACTTTCGTAGTGTATATTACTTCTTCAGGGTTTGCAATTATGTCTTTAATTTTAGCATTTAAAATAGCTTGCCATTTTGCAACTACTTTACCTACTTTTTTATCTTCCTTAATAGTAGTATTAATTTCTTTTAACTCAGATTTTACAGTTGTTTTTTTGGTCTTAGTATTGAAACTAATTCTATGAATATATGCTGTTTTCGCATTGGCATCTGCTTTAACAATAAAAGAATTCCCTACTGGTATTTTCATATTGGTATGCTCATGACCTCCCATTATAAAAGGAATTTCTGGTAGCATTTCTAGTATTTTTTTGTCTTGTGCAACCGTAACATGTGTCAATCCAAAAACTACATCTACTTTATTTTTTAGCTCATTGTATGATTTTTTTGCCTCTTCATAAATATCGGTATACTTTACATACATTTTAGGATTTGATGGTACACAAACACTAATAAACCCAACTTTTACTTTTGTTCCATCTGCATCAGTGAATTCTTTAATAAATGTTCTATTTGTAAACTCTTTTTTACCATCTCTTTCTTTATAAAAAAGAGATACTTCATCTGCTTGTTTATAAAATACATTGGCAGATATCCAAGGAAAAGTACTTTCATTCAATCGTTTTTGTAAGTCTTTGTTACTAATATCAAATTCGTGATTTCCAAATGCTACCAAATCAAAATTCATGGCATTCATGGTCTCAATCATTTGCTTTCCTCTAATGCGTTCTCCATTGTATTTTACCGTTCCTAATAAAGACGGGTTTAAAAAATCTCCCGCCATTACTAACATTGTATTTGGATTTTCTTTTAATAACTCCTGATGTACAGTTTCAACTCTTGCCATTCCTCCATATTTGCCACCTTGTATTGGAGCAATTTCATATACATCATTTACTTGCAAAAAAGTAAATTCAATTTTTCCATCTCCTTTAGAACAAGCAGTTAAAATTGCAAGACATACAACAACTACAATTGATTTGATTAATTTCATTTGTTTAAAATTTTATCTTTTTAAAATAACATCTAATGATTGAAAACTTGCAAAGCCACATTATAAGCACTTTCAAAACTCATTGGTTTAATTCCAGTAGTCACTTTTTCTGCTGTAAAATATGATAGTAATTTCTCAGTGGGCATATTTCCTGTTAGTTCGTCTTTTGCCATCGGACAACCACCATACCCCATCATGGCACCATCAAAACGGTAACAACCAGCTTTATATGCAGCTTCTACTTTTTCTTTCCATGTACTTGGTGTGGTATGCAAATGTGCACCAAATTCTATATTTGGGTATTTCGGAATTAAGTTAGAAAATAAATAATCTATTACTTCTGGAGTAGAGCTTCCGATAGTATCAGAAAGTGATAAAATCTTTACACCCATTCTAGATAATTTTTCTGTCCATTCTCCAACAATATCTACGTTCCACGGATCTCCATAAGGATTGCCAAATCCCATAGATAAATAAGCTACCACTTCTTTATTAGCACGCGTTGCAATGGTTAAAATTTCTTGTAGCGTTTCTATAGATTGAGAAATAGTTTTGTGAGTATTACGCATTTGAAAATTTTCTGAAATTGAAAAAGGATACCCTAAATAATCAATTTCTTCAAATTGTGCCGCATCATTAGCTCCTCTTACATTTGCAATAATTGCTAATAGTTTACTAGAAGTCGCAGACAAATCTAATTTGGATAGTACCTCTGCAGTATCTCTCATTTGCGGAATAGCTTTTGGAGAAACAAAACTTCCAAAATCTATAGTATCAAAGCCAACACGCAACAAAGCATTGATATAGTTTGCCTTATCTCCTGTTGAGATAAAATGCGTTTTAATTCCTTGCATTGCATCTCTTGGGCATTCTATAATTTTAACTTTTCTATTCATGAGTTTCAAAGATAATTAAAGCGTTCGATTTCTAAAATATATTTCTAATTGTTTCTTGATTTGTTTTTGATAACTTTACTGAAAAGTTAAAATAAGGAATGAATTCAGACACAATACAAATAAACGGATATACGCATACCTCCTATTCTCAAGAATCTTTTACAGAAGACGAAATGTTGTGTAAAAGCAAAGAGTATTATGAATGGCTTAACAAAAGAAGATCTGTAAGAGAATTTTCTAACAAACCTGTTCCAAAAGAAGTTATTGAAAATTTAATTTTATCTGCATCTACTGCTCCATCAGGAGCTCACAAACAACCTTGGACGTTCTGTGCAATATCTAATCAAGAGTTAAAATCTAAAGTTAGAGAAGCGGCAGAAATTGAAGAGAAATTAGGTTACGAAAGTAGAATGAGTACTCGTTGGAAAAAGGATTTGGAGCCTTTAGGAACAGATATGCACAAACCTTTTATTGAAGAAGCTCCATGGATTGTTATTGCTTTTAAAAAGGTATATGATTTTGATGAAGATGGTAGCAAACACAATAATTACTATGTTAATGAATCTGTTGGTATTGCATGCGGAATGTTTATTTCTGCTATTCAAAATGCAGGACTTGTTACTTTAACACATACCCCAAGTCCTATGAATTTTCTTGCTAAAGTTTTAGGAAGACCTTCTAATGAAAGAGCATTTATTTTGTTTCCTATCGGATATCCAAAAGAACATGTTTATGTACCTGATATTGAACGTAAAAAATTAGAGGATGTTTCTTGTTTTTTCGAATAAGCTATTGAAGTTTCTTAGGAAGTTTTACTCTATATGATGGAGAAGAAATACTATGTAAAAAGGCAATAATATCTTGAATTTCGTCTTTACTTAACTCTAATTTTGTTAATAATTTAGAAGTTTGTGGAAACAAGCTATCGTTTAGTTGATTCTTCTTTCGTTTAGGTCTTGGCATTCCCATATTATACATATTTAAAATACCAGTCATATTATCAAAAAGACCATTGTGCATCCAAGGTCTCGTTCTCATTACATCTCTTAAACTCGGAGTTCTAAACTTTCCTATATCTTCTGCTTTCTTTGTAACCTCATATCTTCCTAAATCTTCATATTTTCTACCATAATATGTTAAACCCAGATTATGAAATTTATTATCTGTTAATAAAGGTCCATTATGGCAGTTCATACATTTTGCTTTAGTTCTAAATAAGTGTAAGCCTCTTAGTTCTGATTCATTTAATTTTCTTTTCTTCTTTAAGTAATAATCAAACTTTGAGGGTCTACTTACCAAAGACCTTTCGTAATTGGCAATTGCTACAGCAATATCATTAATATCAATGGTATTCTTCTTAAATACCTTTTTAAATGCTTTTCTATATCCTTTTATTTCTGAAACTCTAGCAACAACAGTATCTAAAGGAGTATTCATCTCTACTGGATTTTGAATTGGTCCTAAAACTTGTGCTTCAAGAGAATTCGCTCTTCCATCCCAAAAAAGATGATCTACATAGGATAAATTTAAAATTGTTGGAGCATTTCTTTTTCCTTGCTTAAATTCAAAACCTGAAGAAACTCTTCTATTGTCGGTAAAATTTTGATCTGGATGATGACAACTAGCACAAGAGAATTGTTTTGTTTGAGAAATTCTATTATCAAAAAACAATTGTTTACCTAAAGCCAACATAGCTTTAGATGGCTTTTTACCATTGTACTTTGGTTTAGGAACCATGCCTAGTTCTTGCCAAACAATTGTACTATCTACAGTTGGCGTTGGCCATTTGCTTGGATCTTGAGAATAGAGTTTATCTAATTTTTGATATTCTGTTAACTCTTCTTTGCATCCAATGGTTAGAGAACTAATAAAAATAAGAAGGAATCCTTTTAAAATATTTGACATTAATAAGTAATCTTTAAGTAAAGTGAAAATGCTGTGTTTAAATTGTTCGTATTGTTTAGTTGTGTGATTTTTGGGAAGAATTCTGAATTTATTTTTATCCCATAATTTAAAATGGTAGCTTCTTTAATTTGCTTTTGATATCCAATTTTTAATGATAATTTATATTGAGAACTTGAAGCTAAATAAAAAGAAGGTAATGTCGCTTCATTTACAAACTTAGAAGGGGTTAAAAATTGCTGTTCCTTTTGTAAATTAAAAGTTGCCATATAACCAAAGTCTCCATAAAGAAAACCTTTATTTAGTAGTAACTTTCTAAATAAATTTCCACCTAAACTAATATTGTGATAATGGTAAGAGTTTACAGCCTGAAAGTCTTTTTGAGCTAAATAATCATAACTTGTAAAAAAGCCATAAACCATTTTTTTAGTCTGTTTTCTTATGTTAAAAATAGCATTGAAACTTGTTGCTTCATAATTTTTTCCTTGGGTTGTTGTTCTAAAGTTACTACCAGTTTTAAAGGTGTTTTTTAGATTAAAAATCCAGTTTGTGTCTAAATTCCAATAATTAATATTTGTATGGATTGCATGATTGGTATAATTACCTAACAAAGCTCTTGTCTTAATAAATACCTCATAAAAAGAATGCTTTCTTTGTAAATAATCTACTGTTGCAGAAAATAGTTTTGATTGACTTTTTTGATGATAAAACAATGCTCCTCCAAATGAGGTTTCTTTTTCTTGACTTAACAATGTTTTTGCAGATTCTATAAAACCTAAACCTACAGATAATCGATTGTAAATAGACTCATTAACTGGTAAGTTTAAATCACTAGCACTTCCTAAATAATCTATAGAAATATCATTATTCATAAATCCATTATTGATTGTAAAACCAATAATACTGTTCTTTAACTTACGAGCAATACTTAATCTTAAAGTGGCATCTATATACTTTAATTTCGGAATAGGATTCACCGTTCTAAAATACTCAGATAGATAATAGTCTACACCTGCAGAAACTTTCCATTTGTTTGATAAGTTATATAAAATAGTACCGTTAATTTTATACAATTGATTGTTCCAATTTCCTTCTTGATAAGCAACATTGTAAAAAGGAGATTTTTCTACAATATCTCGAGTATCAATTAAATTGGATAAGTTATATCCTTTTTGATTTTGGTAATTCTTTGTAAAAGACAAATTACCTAGCATCCACAAGTTTTTGGTGCTAAATATTCCGTTTGCTTTTACAAATAGATCTCTGTTGCTACTTTCATCTTGTTTACTTTTAATAGTATTATTTTTTTTATTAAACCCAAACGTAGCTTGTGTATACGGTTTCACAGGATTAAAAAACAATAAAAATGGTTGCTTTGTAATCTCTGTATTTATAAAATTCACAAATGGATTTTCATGATGCAACTTCACATCAATACTATCTTTTTCTTGAGCAACCAAAATGGTTACACTAAAAAAACAACTTAAAATAAATAAATTCTGTAGCTTCATCTTATATAAAAAGCAACCAAGAGTAGGTACTCTTAGTTGCTTTTGTTTTTATATTTTACCACCCACCAGGAGTTGGCTTGTCTAATACTTTAAAATCGTTTGTAGAGTTGTTTGTATCTTGTAATACTTTTCTACCTCCAAAAGTTTTAGCAACTTTTCTAATAATGGCTTGAGAAGAGAAAGATCCATTTGGTGTAAACTGGTACCCTCCATCTAAGGCTGTACTTAACCTTCTTGGATATAATTTACTTGCATCCGCTTTATTAGTTTCAACCGCATCAATAATTACATCATTAGGTATTTGTACATATAATCTTGTAGTTGAAGTTACTTTTGTATACTTTGGACTAGCTAATTTTGAAAAGTTTGCAAAATCATCTGCTCTAAAAATGACAAATGAATCTCTTCCTAACGGATCCATAATTAAATCTTTGTTATTTAAGTTATAAGCAACATTTAAATTAGGAACTGTAGGGTTATCAATGTCTGTTGCAAAAGGAGCTTTTCCAATAGAGTTGAAATAACTAATTAAGTTTATTTCAAAATCTGCATTACTTAAATCTACAGTTAATGATGGATCATTAATTGCATACGTTTTTGTTCCAACTGTTAATGGTTGTTTGTGATTAATTGCTGTTGCTGCAATCACGATACTTTCTCCTGGGTTGATTGGATTTTCTTTTCCTGTTCCTGGAATTTGGTATATATGATCTGCATATACATAATCTGAGTTCGATGCATTTCCTTTTGTTTGTCCTACAGATTTTGACCAATCAAACTGTCCATCTGATAAGGTGTAAGATCTTACCGTAGAACTAGAGTTTCCATACAATTGTCCAAAATACAATCCATCAGCATAAATTACTTCATTTGAGTTGTTGTAAATTTCAAAAAATACATCTCTAAATACGGCTCCATTTTTTGTATCTGACCCAGAATAGTAAATTTGTTTAAATACTAAATCTCCAATTCTAGCTGTTTTTAATTCCAATACTTTGTCTTTTAAAACAGTAGCATTAATTAATACATTTTCTAAGCTAGCATTAAAGTTTACTTCATCAGAAGTGGCATCAATACCAAAGAAAGCTTTATAAGTAGCTTTGGTAAACTTAATCGAAGCAATTACATTATAAACTCCAGGATTTACGCTTTCAAAATTTGCAACTCCTGCATCGTTTGTAGTCGCCTTATACATACTATTTGTACTCGTATTGGTAATTGTAACCTCAACTTCTTTCATCACTTGATTTCCGAAGTTTTTATCTAAAGTTACCTTTAAATTATAGGGAACGGGTTCAATAACCTCGTCATTTGTACATGAAACAAACACTAAGCTTGTTAACAATATACTTGCTAATACATATTTAATTTTCTTCATTTTGTTTAATTTATTGTTGGTTTAAAATTTGTATCTAATGGTTCCGCCAAATGATACTGGGCGGTTGTATATTCTTCTTTTTGGTTCTCCAGTAAATGAATCTGTTATTGTAGTTTCTGGTCTGTGATTTAAAAAGTTTATGGCGTAAAAGGAAAATCGGAGTCCGTTTTCGAATTCTTTTGATAATTTTAAGTGGTAGTTTCCAAAAATAATTTTCTGACTTGACTCTGCGCCTTGACTGTTTGTTCCACTTCTTCTTATTGGTATATAAGCATCATTTGCTCTTTCAGAAACAGGTATTTCGTGATATACCAAGTTTCTATCATAATACGCAATTGGGTTTACTGAAAAACCTGGCGACTTATAGTCTGAAAGCCAAAATTGTTCTGCAGTTAATGTCAACACTAAACCTATATTCGGAACATGATGAATGGCTGTAATACTAGAGTTGAGTGTCTTATAAATATCATCTACAGGCTTGTGAACTCCAATCCAAGCAGGAGATAAAATATCATTAGAAAATACATTTCCATATACATTACTTATGGTTTTTGTATAGCGATAGGCTACTGAAAAACTGAAAGATGTATTTATACTACTAATCTTTTTTGTATTCCCTAAAAACTCTATTCCTGTATTTACAGAGGTTAATCCATTGGTTGTTTGTCTGTATCCTAACAGTACTCTTTTTTCTCCTGACTGTACATAATCTGGAGCTCTATCAGGATAAAATGTAAAATCAAAGGTTGGGACATTTGCTATTTCAAAAACCGACTCGCTTGTAAAACCATCAGTTTGTCTGTTATAGTATGCATTAATACTAGTTGTAAAAGTTGGATGGAAATAATCATATCCAAATTCAATCTTAAATGTTTTAGAAGGTTTTAAATTCTTATTCTGAAAATCTCTAATAAATGTATGTCCTAATGCAAACGAATATGCATTTGTTCTAAAATCTGCAATTAAATAATCATAGTAAGTCGTTCCTGGATATAAAAATTGAAGCGCTGGAGACTTGGTAAAAAAACCTGTTCCTAAACGAAGTTTATGTTGTTTATTTAAATATAAAGAACTATTAAATCGCGGGCTGATTGCAGATAAACCACTGTAATTATCGTATCTAACTCCTAGATTTACATTTAAATCTTTATTAAAAAGTTTAGTAGTTGTTTTACTACTTATATAAGCACTAATTTTTTTATCTGCCGGAATAGCATCATTAAAATTAATCGATCTCCACCCTATTCCACCGCTACCACTTAATGCAGCAAAAGATTGTACATTGTCTGTATTAATAATGGTTCCTTTTCCGTAATTATCATCTATAGATAATGATAAACCTCCGCTTACAATGGTTTTTAATTGATTTGTTGTAAAAGACTTATAAAAATCAACCTGAGAGAAAAAATTTACTGGTGTATTGTTTACTTCTTCTTTTCCTCTATAATTTGGAGGTGTATATCCCAGCTCAAATGTTCCTTCAACTAAACTATTGGCAATTGGCTTTCCACCAGAATTTATAAGTTGCGAAGAATGAGTGGTACTGTTTTGGTAATTGATTGAATTTCTCCATTCTATATTATCAACAATAAAATCATTAAAAAACCATTCTGTAGTATTAGAAATTCGAAACCCTCTAGCTTCTAATCTTTTACTTCTTTCTGATGTACTCGTAATTTCAGCATTTTCTTTGCTTAAATTCTGATTATAGTTAACCACTAACCTATTACTAAACTCTCCTTTTTTTCTATACTGCCAACTTGTAGAAAGATTGATTCTATCAAAACTTGCTAATGATTTTCTTGGATCATTATTAGAATGCAAATAATCTACACTAACATTTAAAAAGCCGTTCTTTTTAGCTAACTCAAAACCTCTTGAAAGTGTCACTCCGTAAGAACCTCCCCTTAATGTTGTATTTACATCTAAAGGTTTATACCCTATTGCTTTTTTAATTTTAATTAATCCCGTATTGTGATCTCCGTATTTAGCAGAAGTAATTCCTTGAACAATTTCTACGCTTTCAATATCATCTAATGCTATTGTTCTTAAATCCAATCCATAACCTGTACTATTAAACTCGGTTATATTACTAAATAAGTTAACATTGTTTGCTCTGTTACCTGTTAAATCTCCATTTACACTTAGTGGAATATCATCTATTAAATAACCTACTCCAAAAGAGTTATTAATTAAAAATTGATTGTTTGTATTCCCTAATCCTTGATTGGAATTTTTTCTATTAGAATCAGAAAAAATTGCAGATCTTAAGTTTAAAATCTGACGTTCGTGCAAATTACTTTCACTTAAAACTTTTCCTGGTATTAGTTGTAATACATCAGCTAAACTTTGTGCTTGTACTAAATTAATAGCTTGTTTACCTAATACAATTTCTGCTCCAGTACTTTGTTTCTTTTTTTGGGCAGTTACAACAACTTCATCTAATTTTAAGTTGTCATCTTCTAGGTAAATAGTTAAATCTGTAGCCTTAAATACTTTTTTAACAAGTGTCTTTTTTCCTAGTAATTTAAATTCTACATGAACAGGATACTCTTTATTTTTTATAATAAATTCTCCATTGGCTATAGATAAAGTCCACCTATTGGTTTCCTGTATTCTAATAAAAACATTTTCTAATGTTTGTTTAGTTTCTTTATCAAAAACCTTTCCTGTAATTTGGGCTTGTAAGGCCACCGCATTTACTAACAATAAAAAGGCTAGGTACCTTTTTATAATCACTACTCTCATTGCTATCTAAATTCTGGGGGAGCAAATTTAAATAGAATTAATCTAAATAAAAATATTATTTAGATTTATTTTAAATAATATTTTATTTGATGATCAAAATAGAAATACCGATAAAGACAATAATTTGTAACCACTTTAAAAAGACACCAGCATTCTTATGTTGCTTAGTGTAGCTAGCAATACTACCAGCTAAAATGGCAATGAATGAAAACACTGTAAATGAAGTAATTATAAACAAACCTCCTAATACATAAAACTGAATCACTGTAGAAATTTCTGTAGAAAAAAGAAACTGTGGAAAAAAAGCTAGGAAGAAAATAGTAACTTTTGGGTTTAAAACATTCATCCAAAATCCAGTTTTAAATAGTTGAAAAGGAGATTTTCTTTCTACATTATCTGTAGAAAACACAATATCTGGACTACTTTTATAAACTTGATATGCTAAATACAACAAATAAGCAACGCCTAAAAGCTTGATTCCAAAAAATAGATTTTCATTTCTTTTTAGTATTTCTGATACTCCAAATGCAACTAATGTAGTATGAATAATACAACCTGTCATTAAACCATAAACTGTTGCCAAACCATATTTTCTACCATTTACAATACTTTGTGTTAAAACAAAAATATTATCTGGTCCAGGAGAAAATGCCAATGCTAAAGTTGCTAATACAAAAGAGATAAGCGTTTCAATCATAAAAAAGTAATTATCATTGCGAATATACAGAAGCTATTTCTTAATAGAAAGAACCTCTAGATAATTACTAGTAATTCACACAAAATTTATTTATGATTGTCTTAAAATTGCCTTATTAATTCGTTTGATTAAGCTTGGACCTTCATATATAAAACCAGTATAAATTTGTACTAAATCTGCTCCTGCTTTTATTTTTTCTAAGGCATCTTCTGCAGAATGCACACCTCCAACTCCAATTATTGGAAATGCTTTATTAGAATTATCTGCCAAGTATTTAATCACCTTTGTACTTTGGTTTTTAATTGGCTGACCACTGACTCCTCCATTTCCTATTTCTTGCAAACGCGATGTAGGAGTTTTTAAATTATCACGAGTTGTAGAAGTGTTAGAAGCAATAACTCCATCTATACGAGTCTCTGCTACCAATTCAATAATTTCATCTAATTGTGTATTATTTAAATCTGGAGCAATTTTAAGTAATATTGGTTTTAATGTATTTGATGATAATTCTTTATTTAATTGTTGTACAGCAGAAATTAGTTCTACTAAATAATCTTTATCATTTAATTTTGCATGACTCCCCACATTTGGACAACTAACATTCAACACAAAATAATCTACATATGGATGTAATTCTTTAAATACTTCACAATAATCCTCTGTATAATGCTCTGGTTTTGTTGCTGTATTTTTACCTAGATTTCCTCCAATAATAACTTGTCCTTTATTCTTTTTTAAGTTTTCAATAGCTGGTGCAATACCTTCATTATTAAAACCCATTCTATTAATAATTCCTTTGTCATCTTTTAAACGAAATAATCTTTGTTTAGGATTACCTGCTTGAGCTTTGGGTGTAACTGTACCAATCTCAATAAAACCAAACCCAAAATTAGCCAGCTCATTATATAGTACTGCATTTTTATCAAAACCTGCAGCCAACCCAACAGGATTTTTAAACTTAAGTCCGAATAATTCTTTTTCCAATCCTTTGTCATTTACCTGAAATATTCCTCTAATAATAATTGGTACTAACGGAATCTTATGTAAAAATTTTACTACAGAAAAAGTAAAATAATGCACTTTCTCAGGGTCAAAAAGGAATAAAATGGGTCTTATTAGTAATTTGTACATATTCTTATTTATAAAAAAAGCTCCATACAAATGGAGCTTATGAATTATCTTAAAACAGCATCTAAGTTTTTCTCAAATGTTGCTTGTAATTTTTGCATGATTTTATCAATCTGTTTGTCTTCTAGTGTTTTGTTGGCATCTTGTAGCACAAAACTTACTGCGTATGATTTTTTATCTTCAGGTAATTTATCACCTTCGTATACATCAAATAAATCTACTTCTTTTAACAGATTCTTTTCTGATTGATTTGCCAAGTTGTAAATCTCTTTAAACGTTACTTTTTGATCAATCAATAAAGCTAAATCTCTTTTTACTGCTGGATGTTTTGGTAAATCTGCAACCTTTATATTCTTTTTACCACACAATTTCAATACATTTTCCCAATTAAAATCAGCAAATAAAACTTCTTGCTTTATTCCAAATGTTTTTAAAATAGCAGGTTTTAAGACTCCAAAATCTACCAATTTAATCTTTCCTAAACTAAAGCTAATTCCTTCTGTAAATACATCCGATTTAGTTGGTGTTGTTTTTAAATTCTGAATTCCAACTCGCTGCAACAATGAAGTAATTACTCCTTTTACATAGAAAAAATCAGAATTTTGAGCAGCAACTTTCCAACTATCTTTAGTTCTATTACCAGTAACAAACAAAGTTAAATGTTTATCTTCTTGATATTTTTCGTTGTATTTATGATAAGTTTTTCCAAACTCATAAAACTTAAGTGCATTGTTTTTTCTATTGATGTTGTATGCAATAGATTCCAATCCACTAAACAACAAAGATTGACGCATCACCTTTAAATCACTACTTAAAGGGTTTAACATTTCTACGTTATTCTCTGGATTTAAATTTTCTGTTAACTCAATATAATCTTCTTTGGTTAATGAGTTAGACATGGTTTCATTAAATCCTAAAGATGTTAATTGATTGGCAACAATGTTCTCTACTTTTGTTTCATTATTAGAATCAAAAGAGATTGAAGTATTTAATTTATGAGAAAACTCTATATTGTTATAACCATAAACTCTAAGAATTTCTTCAATAATATCCGCTTCACGTTGAACATCAACTCTATACGAAGGTACTACCAAACCTAAACCAGCTTCGGTAACACTATTAATTTTTATATCTAAAGATGCTAAAATCTTCTTGATTGTTTCTTTCGGAATTTCTTGTCCGATTAGTTTGTATGCATTTTCGAAAGATAATAATACTTCAAAATCTTCTTTTTTCTCTGGATAAAAGTCCATAATATCAGAAGACAAAGTTCCTCCTGCATACTCTTCAATCAATAATGCAGCTCTTTTTAATGCGTATTTAGTTGAATTGATATCAATTCCTCTCTCAAAACGGAAAGATGCATCTGTATTTAAGGCATGTCTTTTAGCCGACTTACGAATTGATACAGGATTAAAATAAGCACTTTCTAAGAATATACTTGTGGTATTTTCTGTGACCCCAGAATTGATTCCTCCAAATACTCCTGCAATACACATCGGATTAGATTCAGCATCACAAATCATAATATCATCTGCAGACAAGGTTCTTTCAACCTCATCTAAAGTGGTAAACTTTGTTCCTTCTTCTAAAGTCTTAACAACAACTTTATTTCCTTTAATTTTTGAAGCATCAAAAGCGTGCAATGGTTGCCCTAATTCGTGCAATACATAATTGGTAATATCTACTACATTATTTTTTGGAGTAATACCAATCGCTTTTAAACGATTTTGAATCCATTCTGGAGAATCTTTTACTTCTACATCAGTAATAGAAATTCCGCAATACCTCGGCGCTAAATCTTTATTTTCTACCTCAACATCAATCTTTAATTTACGCTCATCAACATGATAATTACTTACAGAAGGTGAAATTAATTCTAAATTAATATCGTGTTGCATTAAACCAGCACGTAAATCACGAGCCACACCAAAATGACTCATGGCATCTGCTCTATTTGGTGTTAAACCTATTTCAAAAACCTCATCTTTTTCTATCTTAAAAACTTCAGAAGCTTTGGTTCCTGCAAGCAATTCATTGTCTAAAACTAAAATTCCATCATGACCTTTTCCTAAGCCTAATTCATCTTCGGCACAAATCATCCCATGACTTTCTTCTCCTCTTATCTTTCCTTTTTTAATTTTAAATCCTTCTCCTTTTTCATCATACAAAACAGTTCCAATTGTAGCAACAGGCACTTTTTGTCCAGCAGCTACATTAGGTGCTCCACATACAATTTGTACTGGCGATCCATTTCCTAAATCAACTGTAGTTACTTTAAGTCTATCTGCATTAGGGTGCTGAACACAAGTAAGTACTTCTCCAACAACTACACCTTCTAAACTTCCTTTTATAGATTCTTTAGTTTCGATTCCTTCTACTTCTAAACCTAAATCAGTTAATAATTCACCCGCTTTTACTGCGTCCCAATCAATTTGTAAAAATTGTTTTAACCAATTGTATGATATCTTCATGTTTATTTTGTCAAATTTCAGCTGCAAATTTAAGCATTTTATCTGTATTTGCTAATTAAAAATTGGAGTTAAACTTCTTCTTAAAATGAACTTTTTTTAGTTGTTTTTTTTGAAAATATTTTCAGTTATAAACTAACAAAATCACTTCTCTAAAAATACTTATAGTTTTAATCTTTTCTTCTTTTTATAAAAAAACTCAATAAAAATGTAGGCTTAAAAAATGCTTCTCACTATAAATAGTTAGAAAAAATACCCTATAAATGGTGAGTATAAAAACAATTAATTCTCCTTAAATTATAACGTCATTTTTTTACAAAAAGATGGAAAATTTATTATTAACTAAAACCAAACCAATGAAAAAATTATCCCTCTATTTTTTATTGATATTTTCTATATCAATATTTTCTCAAGTCCCGTCCTATTACAATGACGTAAACTTAACCCTAACAGGTACAGCTCTAAAGAATGCTTTAGCTACCAAAATTATAAACACACATACTACTTATATTTCATACACACCAGGTGTTTGGGATGCTTTAAAACAAACAGATTTAGACCCAACAAATTCTGCTAAAGTTGTTTTAATTTATGGTTGGAATGATACTGATAGTGATATTACTAATGATAGAACTAGAGATAAAAACTTACATGGTAGTGGATCTGGAGTATGGAATCGTGAGCATGTTTATCCCAAATCTTTAGGAATTCCAAATCTAGGAACTTCTGGTGTTGGTGCAGATGCACATAATTTAAGACCTGCAGATGCGCAAAGAAATTCTTCTAGAAGTAACAGAAAATTTGGTGCTGGATCTGGTAATTCTGGAGCTACTGCAACTGGAGACTGGTATCCTGGTGATGAATGGAAAGGTGATGTTGCTAGAATTTTAATGTATATGTACTTACATTATGGTAATCAAACATTACCTACAAATGTAGTTGTTGGTACTGTGAATGTTTCTGATTCTAATATGATTGATTTATTATTACAATGGAACGCAGAAGATCCTGTTTCTGACTTAGAAAAACAACGAAATCCAGTATTAGAAAATGTACAAGGGAATAGAAATCCTTTTATAGATAATCCTGCTTTCGCTACTCAAATTTGGGGTGGTCCGCAAGCTGAAGACTTATTTAATGGAAACTCATCGGATACTCAAGCTCCAACAACTCCTACTAACTTAGCTAGTGCTAATACGACACAAACATCTACACAATTAACTTGGACAGCATCAACAGATAATATTGCAGTAACAGGGTATGAAATATATAATGGAGCAACTCTTGTAACCACTATTAACAGTACAAATTATACTGTTACTGGTTTATCTAGCAATACTTCTTATACTTTTTCAATAAAAGCTAGAGATGCAGCAGGAAACACATCTCCAAATAGTAATACTGTTAATGTAACTACTTTACAAGGTTCTGGTGGTGGAACAGCTACCGAGTTATTAATTTCTGAATATGTTGAAGGTTCTTCTTATAATAAAGCCATTGAAATTGCCAATTTTACAGGAAATTCAATTAATCTTTCTAATTATAGCATTAAAAAACAAACCAACGGTTCTGGATCTTGGTCTGGTGGTTATGCCTTTACAGGAACATTAACTAACGGAAGCGTTTTTGTAGTAAGTCACTCTAGTGCATCCTCTGCAATTACCAATATTGCAAATGCAACAACAAACTCAAGTGAACTAAATTTTAATGGAAATGACGCTATCGGTTTGTTTAAAAATAATGTCTTAATTGATATCGTTGGAGTGTTCAATAGTACAGATACTTTTGGAGCAAATAAAACGCTACAAAGAAAATCTACAGTGAATAGTCCAAATACAAATTATACAGTTTCTGAATGGGATTCTTTAGCTTCAGACACGTTAAGTGGCTTAGGAAATCATACTATTAATAATGGAGGATCAACAGATACTCAAGCTCCAACCGCTCCAACAAATTTAACAGCTTCTTCTATAACAGAAACCAGCGTTCATTTAAATTGGAATGCATCCACAGATAATACGGCTGTTACTGGTTATGATGTTTATCAAGGAAATTCTATCATTGCCTCAACAACAAATACAAGTTATTCCGTTACAGGTTTAAATGCTGTTAGCTCATACTCTTTTTCAATTAAAGCTAAAGATGCAGCAGGAAATATTTCTAATGCAAGTAATTTAGTAAGTATAACAACAGTAGATACAACTGCTCCTACTGCACCAAGTAATTTAACAAGTTCTAACATTAGTCAAACTTCGGTAGATTTATCGTGGACTGCAGCTACAGACAATGTTTCTGTTACCAGTTACGATATCTATCAAGGAGGTACTTTATTAGCAAACTCTAGCGCTACAAATTATAGTGTGACTGGATTAACTTCTAACACAAGTTATTCTTTTACAGTAAAAGCCAAAGATGCGGCAGGAAATGTTTCTAATGATAGTAATACAGTAAATGTTACTACTAGTAATAGCTCGAACTCTGGCACAATTTCAGATTTAATTATTTCTGAATATGTAGAAGGATCTTCAAATAATAAGGCAATTGAAATAGCAAACTTTACTGGAACTACTGTTGACTTATCTAATTATTCGTTAAAAAAAGCGACTAATGGAAGTGGTAGTTTTTCTAGTACGATGACATTATCTGGAAATTTAGCTAATGGACAAGTTTATGTAATAGTTAATAGTAGTGCCAACACTACATTACAAAACTTAGCAGATACAACTAACGGAACCGTAATGACATTTAATGGGAATGATGCCGTTGGTTTATTTAAAAACAATGTCTTAATTGATTTATTAGGTAATGCTTCTAGTTCATCAAACTTTGCACAAAATGTAACTTTGCAAAGAAAAGCATCTGTTAATAGTCCCAATACTACATATACAGTTAGTGAATGGGATACATTGACTCAAGATACATTCTCTGGATTAGGAAACCATAGTTTTAATGGCTCAACAGATACAATAGCTCCAAGTGCACCTGCTAATTTAGCAGCAAATAATATAACACAAACTACAGTAGATTTAACTTGGAATGCAGCTACAGATAATACTGCTGTTACAGGATACGAAGTTTATAATGGTACTACTAAAATTGCAAGTGTTACAGCAACAAATTATCAAGTAACAGGATTAACTCCGAATACTAATTATAATTTTTCTGTTACGGCGATTGATGCTGCTGCAAACGAATCCAATGCAAGTAATAGTGCTTCAATAACAACTTTACCTAACATAACTTCAACTATTTTATCGCAATCTTATTTTGAAAGTGGACTGGATAATTGGACAGATGGTGGTGGTGATGTTGCTAGATATTCTGGTAGTAGATCTTATGAAGGAAATTATTCTATTCGCTTAAGAGATAATTCTGGAACAGCTTCAGCAATGACTTCTACTTCTTATGATTTAACATCCTTTGATACCGTAGAAATTTCTTTTTACTTCTATTCTTATAGTATGGAAAATGGAGAAGATTTTTGGGTTCGCTTTTACAATGGAAGCTCTTGGAGTACCGTAAAAACTTATGCAAGTGGAACAGACTTTAATAACAATGGCTTTTATGCTGCTGTAGTAACTTTAGATAAAAACAATTATACTTTTGCCAATAATTCTCAAATTAGATTTCAAAATGATGCCTCTAGTAATGCAGATCATATTTATATAGATCAAGTGACTATTACAGGTAAAACTGGTACTTTATTATCAAAAGGTAGTAACTCTAATTCTGTTCAATTAATAAGAACAATGCTAAGTGATCAATCAGCATTAAATAATGAATTTAATATTTATCCAAACCCAGTAGTAAACGCTACATTAACGATAAAAATGGATGCACTAAGTGCTACAGATTATAAAGTTGTAAATACAATAGGGCAAGTTCTTTTAAAAGGTAAACTAAGTTCAAATCAAATCAATGTTTCTACACTAAAAAAAGGAATTTATTTTCTAGAAATTAGTACTTCAGAAGAGAAAATGGTCAAACGATTTGTAAAAAAATAGTTTGATTTCTAACCTCTAAAAAAAGCCTCACAAATGTGAGGTTTTTTATTTGTAAGAATTTTGTTGTTTCTTCGAACTTTAATACAAACTATTTTTAATGCGTTTCTTTTTTATCTGTCTTCTAGTACTTATTGGGTTTTCTTCGTGTAAAAAAAAGAAAGAAAATTATCTTGACACTGGACTTTATAGAGCGGTTTTAACTGTTCAAGACCATCAAGAACTTCCATTTCTTTTTGAAGTTTTTAATGACTCTCTACTCAAAATATACAATGCAGAAGAAGTAATAACGGTAGATGAATTTGTTTATCAAAATGATTCTGTCATTATTCAAACTCCCGTTTTTGAAGGTTATATCAAAGCAAAAATAACGGCAAATGGATTGAATGGTAGCTATATAAAAGAAAGTTATGATCGGGTAGTTCCATTTAGTGCTTTTAAAAGTAACACAAGATTTGATCAGAAAATAAAAGCAAAACAACAAATTAGCGGTAATTGGGAAACCGTTTTTAGTGAAAACGCAGTTACTGAACGTTATATTGCGAAAGGAATCTTTAAACAAAAAGGGAACTTAGTTACTGGAACATTTAGAACTACTACAGGTGATTATCGCTATTTAGAAGGTATTGTTGAAGGAGATTCTTTAAAGCTTTCTACATTTGATGGTGCACATGCCTTTTTATTTACGGCCAAAGTTACCGATTCTACAATGATGGGTAATTTTTATTCTGGTTTACATTGGAAAGAACCATTTACAGCCAAGTTAAATAATCATTACGAATTGCCAAGTGCAGAAGATTTAACTTTTTTAAAAGAAGGTTATCATAAATTAGACTTTTCTTTTCCGGATAAAAATGGAAATCTAATGTCTTTATCTGATAACTATTTTAAAGATAAAGTTACCATTGTACAGATTATGGGAACTTGGTGTCCCAATTGCCTAGACGAAAGTAAATATCTTTCTCGCTTTTATAAGCAATATAAAAATCAAAATTTAGCTGTAGTTGCTCTAGCTTTTGAGGTAGCAAAAACTAAAGAATCTGCTTTTAAAGGAATTGGTAGACTTCAAAAACGTTTGGGAATAGAATATCCTATTTTATTAGCTCAAATAGGTTCTGAGGATAAAAAACTAGCTCATAAAAAGCTTCCAATGCTAAATCATATTATTTCTTTTCCCACAACCATTTTTATAGATAAAAAAGGAAGTGTTAGAAAAATTCATACAGGATTTAACGGACCAGCTACTGGACAAAAATTTATTGATTTTAAAAATGATTTTGAACAATTCGTTGCTCAGCTTTTAAAAGAATAAATCTTTTTTAGTTTCTTTCAAAATTTTGATTGTTCTTTTTTGCTTTTCTAGAACCCGAGTACATATCATAACGAACAAATCGGCAATCTAGATCTCCATTTTTTAAAGGAATTCTTTTAGAAGTTCTCAATCCAACATGCTTTAAAGCATCAATATCAGAAGTAATAAACCAAACTTTCGATTCTGGATAACCATGCTTTAAAGTATCTCCTATTTTTTTGTAAAACTCAGCTGTATCAATATTTAAACGTTCTCCATAAGGTGGATTGAATAAAATTGTAGTATTACCAAAAACCTCTTTCTTAGAATTGAAAAAGTTTACATGATGTACTCCTACAAAATCATCTAAATTAGCGTTTTCTATATTGTCTTTTGCTTTTCTAACTGCAGAGGGTGCTTTATCAAACCCCATGATTTTAAAGTGGGAATTGCGAATCTTTTTTAAGAGTGCATCTTGAATGATAAAGTACAAGTCCTCATCATAATCTTTCCAATTTTCAAAAGCAAAATGTTTTCGGTTAATATTTGCCGGAATGTTATTAGCAATCATTGTTGCTTCAATCAAAATAGTTCCAGAACCACACATTGGATCTATAAAATTTTCATCACCAGTATAACCCGATAATAAAATTAATCCTGCTGCTAAAACTTCGTTAATTGGGGCAATGTTGGTAGCAGATCTATAACCACGCTTATGCAAAGAATCACCAGAACTATCTAAAGATACAGTACACCATTCTTTTTGAATATGTACATGCACTTTTAAATCTGGATATTTCAAATCTACATTAGGTCTTTTGCTATATTTATGTCTAAAATAATCGGCTATAGCATCCTTAGATTTTAAAGTTATATAATGAGAATTACTTGTAAAATGCTTTGAATGTACTACTGCCCCAATAGAAAAAGTTCCATCAACTTCTAAATAGTTTTCCCATTTAATTTTTTGCAATCCTTCATACAAATCTTCTTCATCATACACTTTAAAAGATTTGATAGGTTTTAGAATTCGAATTGCAGTTCTTAGAGCAATATTTGCTTTGTACAAAAAGCCTTTATCTCCTTTAAAAGCAACATTTCTTACTCCAGCAACAACGTCTTTAGCTCCTAAGTTTTTTAACTCAGTTGCCAATACTTCTTCTAAACCAAACATGGTGGTAGCCACCATTTTAAAATCTTTTCTACTATCCATTTTGCAAAAATAATTTAATATCTTTGATTATACTTCTTTTTTAATACTTAAAATTAGTTTCTATGAAATTCAGAACTACCCTATTCTCCTTTTTCTTGTTTTTTAGCTTTTATACATTTAGCCAACAATGGCAAAAAACTGGTGGTCCCATTGGCGGTTTAGGATATAATATCAAAATTCACCCTAACAATAATCAAATAATTTATATTACAGACGCCTTATCTGGTATTCATAAAAGTACAGATGGCGGAACTACTTGGGTTCAAAAAAACAATGGAATTACTTCTAGAAATGGAGATTCTAACGATGCTATTCCTGTGTTTACAGTAGCAATAGATCAGAATAATCCAACAATAATTTGGGCAGGAACACAATATGATAGCGGTATCTATAAATCTACTAATAGTGCTGATTCTTGGGTAAAAAAAACCAATGGAATTATAGAAACAAATATTGTTTTTAGAGAAATCAGTGTTATTAACGGAGATTCTAATACAGTGTATGCAAGTGGAGAAATTCCAACTGGAAATCAAGGTAATGAATTTGAAAAAGTTAGAGGAGTAATTTATAAGACTACTGATGGTGGTAACAATTGGTCAAAAATTTGGGAAGGTGAAAGCTTAGCTAGATGGCTATGTATAGGTCAAAACCCTGTAAATCTTGTTTCTTCTACTGGTATTTTTGATAGAGAAGCTGCCAATACAACTGGTGTTGGAATTGTAAAATCTACTGATGGCGGGCAAAATTGGGCACAGGCAAATAATGGAATAATGGGTAGTCTATTTATTAGAGGTATGTCTGATGCTGCTACTCCAGGTTTATTATATATTGCTACAGGTAATAATGCAGAAGTAAATTACAATACTCCAATAAAAGGAGGTGTATTTAAAACAACTAATGGAGGATTAAATTGGACACAAGTTATTGCTCCTACTGACGTTATTTTACCTGGATATACAGAAAATGTATTTAATGCTGTAAAAATTGCACCTTCAAATAATGATATTGTATATGCAGCAAGTAGTTATGCTTTTTATAAAAGTACCGATGGTGGTATAAACTGGACTGGACATAGAGGTGGTTCTAATGCTTCTCCTACTCCTTGGGGTCCTAATGGAATTAGAGCTGGAGTTCCAATAGAAATTACAATTGATAAAAATGATCCAAATATTTTATATGCTGCAAACTATGGTGGTGGAATTTTTAAATCTACCGATGGAGCAAAAACATGGCAGGTTTTAGGGAATGGATATACTGGTGCCACCATTCATAAAGTAGCTACAGATCCACAAAATTCATCAACTTATATCACTATTGGAAGAAGTGGTCCTTTTAAATCAATAAATAAAGGAACAAATTATAGCGGAATGTATTTTGGAGAAGCAAGTGGAATTGCAGAATGGTATGCTGCAACCATACATCCAACAAATAGCAATACTATGTTTATTACCGATGAACATGAAGGTCTTATTTTAAAAAGTACTAATGGAGGAAATGATTGGAGCATAAAGTTTAATCATCCAACAGCAGAAGCAAGTGTTTTTGCAAATAGACACGGAGCAAAAGAAATAGTTATTTCTAAAAGCAACCCAAATATTATGTATGCTGGGTTTGCTTATCAAGCATTTTATAGCGATCCCGAAAGCACCAATTTCACAAATAGCTTTGGAGTATACAAATCTACAGATGGTGGAGAAAATTGGTCCGTTAGTGGTTTAAATGGTATCGCTACAACAAATCTAAATGTAACCGCTCTTGCTGTAAATAACACCAATGCAGATGTTGTTTATATTGGTCTACGCGGCGATGGCTTATTTCATTCTACTGACGGAGGTGCCAATTGGACAAATATCGGAAATGCGATTCCTGATCAAACAATTTTAAGTATTGCTTTGGCAGATAATAATTCAATTATTTATGCAGGTACAAAAAGTAAAGGGGTATACAAATCAACTGATAATGGAGCTAACTGGACACAAGTGTTAACAGAAGTAAATGCATCTACAGATTTCCCAACAAAACTAATTACTAGTATTGCTGTAAATCCAACGAATAAAAATAATATTGTTGCTGGTGATATACATACAGGAATATATTTGAGTACAGATGGGGGAAATAATTGGGCAGCAACAAACTTGGGGTTGTCTAACAAATCAATTACATCACTTTCTTTTTCTGCTGATGGTAAAACGTTGTTTGCAGGAACAAAAGGGCAAGGTGTTTTTAGTTTTGATACCAGCACTTTAGCTGTTGATGAAGCTAAAAATAATGTTGTTTTAAAAAGAAATTTCTATCCGAACCCAAGTTCAAGTAAAATTGCGCTAAATTTGCACTCCCTAAATTTAAAAAATTTAGAGGTAGAAATTTTTACCCTATTAGGTAAACGTATCTTAAAAAGAACTTTTGAAGTTCAGAATGAAAAGATAGAAATTGATGTTCAGTTTTTAAATAAGGGCATTTATTTTGTAAGATATGTTTTACCAAACGGACAAAAACAAAACGCAAAAATATTAATTGAATAATCCATTGAATACAAAAGCAGATTGGTTTTCTTCTTGGTTTGACACTCCGTACTATCATATTCTTTATAAAGATAGAGACGATACGGATGCACGCATTTTTATGCAGAATATTACAACTTATTTAAAACTTCAAAATAACACTCATATATTAGACTTAGCCTGTGGTAAAGGAAGACATTCTGTTTTTTTAAATTCACTTGGCTATCGTGTTACTGGACTTGATTTATCTGAAAACAACATCATTGAAGCTTCTAAAAAATCGAATGCTTTATTGAATTTCGCTGTACACGATATGCGAGATACTTTTACCGAAAAGTATGATGCTATCTTTAATTTATTTACCAGCTTTGGTTATTTTGAAGATGATGCTGAAGACATAAAAGTTTTACAGAACATAAAAAATGGCTTAGCTCAAAATGGTATCGCAGTAATTGATTTTTTAAATGTTATTACTGTTGAAAAAAATTTAGTTGAAAGTGAAGTAAAATCTATAGATGGAATCGATTTTTACATTCGAAAAAAAATTGAAAATGGATTTATAATCAAAGAAATTACTTTTACAAATCAAGAAAAAGAATACTCTTTTTATGAAAGAGTAAAATATTTAGATGTAAACAAATTTACTAAGTATTTAAAAGAATCTGATTTAGAGATTCTGCACACTTTTGGAGATTACAACTTGTCTCCATTTGATGCCAACTCTTCTAAACGTTTAATTTTTGTAGTATCCTAATGATATACTTATACTTAATTTTATCTGTACTAGCTGGAGCTTTTGCTGTGCTAATTTTTAAACCTTCTAATAAAATTACCCGCTTATTATTATCATTTAGTGGAGCTTATTTACTATCTGTTACAATATTGCATTTATTACCTGAAGTATACGAACATGCTCACAATCATACCACAAGAATTGGAATATTTATATTAGCAGGAATCTTAGTTCAATCTGTATTAGAATCTTTTTCTAAAGGAGCAGAACATGGACATATTCATGTGCACTCAAATGATACTAAATTCCCTATGCTACTTTTTATTAGTCTGTGTGTTCATGCTTTTTCAGAGGGAATTCCAATTCATGGAGACAATCACAATCTATTATGGGCAATTGTTGTACATAAAATTCCGATTGCAATTGTGTTAACCACTTTTTTAACCAAATCTAAGTTTTCAAAAACCACAATTTTCCTCTTCTTAGGAATTTTTGCTTTAATGAGTCCTTTTGGTGTTTTAATTGCTGATAAAATTGATTTCTTTACAAAGTATCATTCAGAAATTACCGCCTTAATTATTGGGGTATTTTTGCATATTTCTACCATTATACTTTTTGAGAGCTCTGAAAACCACAAATTTAATCTTCAAAAGTTTATAGCTATTATTTTTGGTATTTTAGTTACTATTTTAACTGTTTCATAATTTCTACCTATATTTAGGTAGTAAAATATACCTACTTATAGGGATGTTTATAGTTAATATTCATTTAGATGTTTGTAATGAATTTTAACTAAAATAAAAAATTATGAGATCTTTTAAAAAAAATGCTCTACTTATTTCAATAAGTATCGCTATTATCATTATTACTATTTTTATTTTCTTTACAGGCACCATTAATAACTGTGTTTCGCCAAAAGAAAATACTTATACAAGTTATTTCAGCTTTAATAAAAATCATGAAAGTGATTATCAAGCTATTTACTTTAGCCAATCTAAAGGTTTGTTCTATGGAATTTATGGAAAAGTTGATTTAGATCCTAGTAAAACAAAAGTTATTGGTCTCCATTTAAAAGCTGTTAATTATAAAAGAACATTTCCTTTTACCTATGAAATTGGTTTTAAATCTAAAAACTTACCAGATTCATTACTTACAAATAAGGAAAATAGTCCTATTTTACATTTTAATATGGTCTTAAATAACCTTGGAAGTTCTTATAATTATTCTTATTTAAAACTAAAAGAATCTATACCTATAAAGAAGTTAAATAAATTTTACGTTAGACGCTATTTTTCTTATGATGATATCGGTAAAGAAATAAATGATCCTTGCAGTAGAATATCAACAAATCATTCTGCAATTGGTTTAAATTGTGTTGAATCTGATTTAAAAATTATACATTGAAAAAATATATTTTTTTTGCCCTGCTATTTACACAACACCTATTCTCTCAGTTAAACTTTGATGAGAAGATTTTATTAAATAACTCTTTAAAATCTATAGACAATATTGATTTTACTTCAGCTAAAAATAATATTGCTAAAATAAGTAATAAATCTCTCTATATAAATCTTGATTTATATAGAGAGATTATCCAATTTTCTGGTCAGACCTTATCCAAAAAGTATTTTTTAGAAAAGATCAATAATAGTTATATTCTTAAAGAAAACTACGTCATTATCAACCTTATTAAAGGATATAGTGAATTATATTATAATTTAAACAACCCAAATTCTTTTCAATATTTTTTCAATGCTTATTTAGAATCAAAAAAATTGAACAATAATTATTTATTAAAAGAAAGTATAAAAGCGATACTAAATCTTTACGGTGAAGGAATACTTCAAAACATGGATTGGTATAAAAAATATTTAGAGGAACTAAAAAGAAAGTCAAGAACAAAATCAAATCAAATTTTAAGCATAATTTATGAAATGCAACTACTTGGACTTACTATTCCTTTTGGTTCTGAAAAAGAAGAACAAACAGAAAAAAAACTTCTGATAAAACAACTAAACAAGAAAAAAAAAGAATTAATTTCTTTAGTGAAAACAAGTTCAAACAAAAATATAAACCACATTGCTCTTTACAGAATAGCAAATCAATATTTAATAAAAAAAGATATTGGAAAAGCAGCTAAAATTTACAAAAAAATTTTAACAATTAAAAAATATCCCTATTTCTTTAAAAGATATAAATTCAACTCTTTAATTAAACTTTCATACATCTCTTTTTTAAAAAAACATAAGGATTCTACTTTTTATTATCTTAATCAAGCAAGGAAATATGAAAATACTATTAAATCTTTTAAAACTGATTTAGCAATAAATCACTATTCAGCAATATATCTAAAAAATCAAAAAAAATTTGAGCTTGCATTTTTTGCTTTAGAAAAAGCTAATAAGCTCGAATATAAATTAAATTTTTTAAAAGCTAATGAGGTAATTACTCAATTAGAAACATATAATCAAACAAAAGAAAAAGAAAAAGAAATTTTAATAAGTCAACAAAAAAATAAAAACTTATTATTTGGTTCTTTAATTATTTTTAGTTTAGGTAGTATAATTGTTTTTTTAACTCTAAAGAATTCACGTCGTAAACGCCTTCTTGCTTTCCAAGAAAAAGAATTAGAAATACAAAAAAACCTAACCTTATTAAAAGAGCAAGAAATTACTACAATTAACGCAATGATCGATGGTCAAGAAAAAGAACGAACACGTATTGCTGAAGATTTACATGATAATTTAGGATCCGTTTTAGCAACTTTAAAATTACATTTCGAAAATCTAAAACTAAATCAAGAAAAGAAAAAGCTAAACCAAGAAGAATTATTTAATAGAACAGAAAACCTCATTGATGAAGCCTATCTAAGAGTTCGTAAAATTGCACATGCTAAAAATGCTGGAGTAATTGCCAATCAAGGATTGTTATCTGCCATACAAACTATGGTAGAAAAAATAAGTACTGCAGACCGTATAAAAATTGAAGTTATTCATTTTGGATTAGATAAACGATTAGATAATAGCTTAGAAATTACCGTTTTTAGAATTGTTCAAGAATTAATTACTAATTGTTTAAAACATGCTTTAGCAAGTCATATCACAATTAATCTTTCTCAGTTTGACAACAATCTAAATATTATTGTTGAAGATAATGGAAAAGGGTTTACATTAAAAAGTGTAGATCTAAAAAACACGATGGGACTACATTCTATTCAAACTAGAATACAACATTTAAACGGTTCTTTTGAAATTGATTCTACCTTAGAAAAAGGAACTTCAATTATATTTAACATTCCCCTTAATTAATCCTTACTTATAGGCAATTATTAAACAAATTCTTTACATATCTTTATATATAATTTTTAATTTATATCTATGATAACCATTGCTATAGCTGAAGATCACCAAATGCTCATTGACGGCATAAAATCTTTTTTTGAATATGATGAAAATATTCACATTATTGGAACCGTTAATAATGGTGAAGATTTAGTGAAATTTGTCTTTTTAAAACAACCTAAATTAGTAATTACAGATATTCGAATGCCTAAAATGGATGGAATTGTAGCTACAAGAAAGATAAAAGAAAAGTTTCCTCACATTCAAGTGCTTGCAATGACAATGTTTGATCAGCCAGATGCAATTAAGCAAATGTTAGATGCTGGTGCTACAGGTTATATTTTAAAGAACTCTGGAGTTAAAATGCTATCTAAAGCAATAATAGCTGTTGCTAACAAAGAAACCTTTTTTGATCCAAATGTTGCTTTCAATTTTATGAATGATTATATCGATGAAAATGTAACTATTGCCCGTTCCGAAAAAGCAATTTTATCCAATAGAGAAAAGGAAATTTTACATCTAATTTCTAACGGAAAAACTTCTAAAGAAATTGCTTCAGAACTATTTATTGCAAAAACAACTGTTGACACACATCGAAAAAACATGATTCGAAAACTCAATTTATCATCTGATAATGAATTAATTAAATATGCAATAGATAAAAAATATTTGTTCTAAGTTTACCTACTTCTAGGTATCGTAAAAAAATATTTAACCTCATAGTTTAGCTGTATAATCTAAAACTTTAAACTATGAAAACTTTAACCTTATTGTCATTCATCTTATTTTTTATGACCAATATGTTTTCTCAAGAAAATAATAATTCAGGCCTAGATAATAAAATCGAATTAGGTAATTACATTTTTACTTCATCATACGAAACAAACTTCACAACCAATTTTAATGGTAGTCAAAATACCAGTTCGGAAAAAACCATACATCAATTTGGCAGTATTGTCAAAGTTATCAAAATCACTGATAAAAATGTTATTATCCAATATTTAAAATTTAATAATAACTTAGTGAAAAATAAAAAGTTTTATTATGAAGTGAATAACACTTTTTTAAAATATTATAAGATTAAAATTGATGATTTTATAAAAGTTACTACTCGATATTATTCTGTATATAAAGGAGCGATTGCAGGTTTATATTCTATTCCATTTAAACTACGATTTAATGATTTTGATTTTGAGCAAGATTTGAACTTAGGGGTAAGTATAGGAATTCAGTATAGATTAAGTAAAAAAATTGATAATAGATGGATTTTAGAACCTAATATTGGTATTGGTCTTACCAAAGTAAACCTAAATAATCAAAATAGTGATGTAATTGAAGCAAGAAGTGCTAGTGCTTTTACTTGGTCTTTGGGTATGATTCTTCGTTTTTCTCAAAAAATAAATTTAGGAGTTTTTGTGGGAAGAGACTTTTTAAGTAAGTTAGATTCAAATACCAACTGGAAACACAATGGAAAAACTTGGTTAGGCTTAGGATTAAACATTGGTTTAAGCACCTCTGGCAGTAAAGATTCAGTAAAGGAAAAAAACAAATAAAATAAAAAAGTAGCTAGTTAATAATTAATTAGCTACTTCATTTATAAATTTTATACGCATTAATCGCAATTCTTCATCGTCGTAATCGCCATCAAATTCGTCTAATGCAACTTGAATTTTATCTGTTTCAGCTTCCATAAAATAATCAAATATTTCTTCTTGCTGATCTTCATCAAGCAACTCATCCACAGAATAATCAATGTTTAATTTTGTTCCTGAGTAAATTATGGCTTCCATTTCTTTGATTAATTCCTCCATTTCTAAACCTTTAGACTGAGCAATATCTATCAATGGTAATTTACGGTCTGTATTTTGAATGATATAAAGTTTTAGCCCAGAATTAACTCCTGTACTTTTTACAACCAAGTCATCTGGTCTTAAAATGTCATTCTCTTTAACGTAAGTATCAATTAACTTTACAAACTCTCTACCATATTTACGTGCTTTTCCTTCTCCAACACCATGCACATTAGATAAATCTTGTAATGAAATAGGATATTTTAAAGCCATATCATCTAAAGATGGATCTTGAAAAACGGCAAAAGGAGGAACTCCTAATTGCTTAGCAATTTTCTTTCTTAAATCTTTAAGCATAGTCATGAGTTTGTCATCTACTCCACCTGCACTTCCTTTAGCGTTTGTAATAATTGAAGCATCATTTTCTTGGTCATATACGTGATCTTCCGTCATCATAAAAGAGGTAGGATTATCTATAAAATTAGCACCTTCTTTTGTTAATTTTATAACTCCATATTGTTCTATTTCTTTTCTTAAATAACCTGCAACTAACACTTGTCTTAATAAGGCCATCCAATAAGTATCACTCTTATCTTTTCCTAAGCCAAAAAATGGTCTCGATGGAGTCTTATGAGACTTTAACATCGCATTTTCCTTTCCTGTAATAGTACAAACTACATCTTTTGCTTTGTATTTTTCTTTAGTGTCTCTAACAATAGATAATAGCTTTACTACTTCCTCTTTGGCTTCATGCTTCTTTTTTGGATTTTTAGTATTATCATCTAGCTCAGCTCCTAAGCCATTCACTTCATCAAACTCTTCTCCAAAATAGTGCAATAGATATTTACGTCTATTCATAGAAGTTTCTGCATAACCAACAACTTCTTGAAGTAACGCATGACCAATCTCTTGTTCTGCAACTGGCTTGCTTGCCATAAATTTTTCTAGCTTCTCAATATCTTTATATGAGTAAAATGCCAAACAATACCCTTCTCCTCCATCTCTTCCAGCTCTACCAGTTTCTTGGTAATAACTTTCTAAACTTTTTGGTATATCATGGTGAATTACATATCGAACATCTGGCTTATCAATTCCCATTCCGAAAGCGATGGTAGCAACTACAACATCACAGTCCTCCATCAAGAACATGTCTTGATGTTTTACTCTTGTTTTTGCATCTAATCCAGCATGATAAGGAACTGCTTTAATACCATTAACTTGTAAAACTTGGGCAATTTCTTCTACTTTCTTTCTACTTAAACAATAGATAATTCCAGATTTGCCAACACGTTGTTTTACAAAACGAATAATGTCTTTATCAACATCCTTTGTTTTAGGTCTAACCTCATAAAACAAATTATATCTATTAAAAGATGCTTTGAAGGTTTTTGCATTGGAAATTCCTAATGTTTTTAGAATATCTTCTTGTACTTTGGCTGTTGCTGTTGCTGTAAGACCTATTACAGGAACATTATCAATTTGCTTGATAATATTTCTTAAATTTCTATATTCAGGTCTAAAATCGTGTCCCCATTCAGAAATACAATGTGCTTCATCAATAGCTACAAAAGAAATTTTTTGTGTTCTTAAAAAAGTAACGTATTCTTCTTTAATTAAAGATTCAGGAGCAACATAAAGTAGTTTTGTAATTCCGTTTTCAATGTCACTTTTTACTTGAGCTACTTCTGTTTTGTTTAAAGAAGAGTTTAAAACATGTGCAATACCTCTACTTTCAGAAATTCCTCGTATGGCATCAACCTGATTTTTCATCAAAGCGATTAAAGGAGAAACAACAATTGCAGTTCCTTCACTCATTAATGCAGGCAACTGATAACATAAAGATTTTCCTCCTCCCGTTGGCATTATTACAAAAGTATCTTGCTTATGTAAAATACTTTCAATAACCTCTTCTTGTAAACCTTTGAATTTATTAAATCCGAAAAACTTCTTTAAAGGGCCGTATAAATCAATTTCATCATTCATGATTACTAATCAATCCTCTATTTTATTATTTGTTAACTTAAAAACCAATATTTTGGTTTGGGTCTATCATTATTTGTAGTAGATTTGTACACTATTAAGAAAGATGAGTCATCTACAATAAATTAAAGATATAACTTTTTTTTAGACTACTAAAATTATAAAACCTTGAAAGATTTTAATACAATTATTGCAACTGCTAAAGAAACAATAACCTTAGAAAGTAATGCTATTGCTAATTTAGTAAATTTAATTGATGATAATTTTGAAAATTCCGTTAAATATATTCTAAATTCTAAAGGAAGAGTTGTTGTAACTGGAATTGGAAAGAGTGCAAATATTGCTACTAAAATTGTAGCAACCTTTAACTCTACAGGTACTCCAGCTATTTTTATGCATGCTGCAGATGCCATTCATGGAGATTTAGGAACTATACAAAAAGATGATGTTGTTATTTGTATTTCTAAAAGTGGAAATACTCCAGAGATTAAAGTTTTAGTACCATTAATTCAAAACTATGGTAATAAAATTATTGCAATAACGGGTAATAAAGAATCATATTTAGGTAGTAATGCAGATTTTACATTGAATACTTTTGTAGAAAAAGAAGCTTGTCCAAATAACTTAGCTCCAACTACAAGTACAACGGCTCAACTTGTTATGGGAGACGCCTTGGCTGTTTGTTTATTAAAATTAAAAGGGTTTAGTAGTCAGGATTTTGCCAAATACCATCCTGGTGGTGCATTAGGAAAACGTCTATATTTACGTGTATCTGATTTAATCGCAAATAATCAATCACCTAAAGTAACAACTTATAGTAGTATTTCTGATGTTATTGTAGAAATTAGTGAAAAACGTTTAGGTGTAACTTCGGTAATAGAAAACAATCAAATTGTTGGTATTATTACCGATGGAGATATTAGAAGAATGCTAAGTAAAACTAACAACATTACTTCTTTAACTGCTAAAGATATCATGTCTACAAACCCTAAAACAATTTCTATTGATGCTATGGCAATTGATGCTTTAGAAACTTTAGAAAAAAATGATATTACTCAAATATTAGTTAGTAACTCTAAACAAGAATATTTAGGTGTAGTACATTTACATGATTTAATTAAAGAAGGTATTTTTTAATATGAGTGAACCACAAAAAGAAATGTCCTTTTTAGGACATTTAGAAGAATTACGTTGGCATTTAGTAAGAAGTGTAGCTGCAGTATTTATTATTGCTATTGTTTTGTTTGTATTTAGAGAAACTATTTACAATAATTTTATCATTGCCCACACACATTCTGATTTTATTACCTATAAATTTTTCTGTAAAGCTTTTGCTAGTTTAGGAATGGAAAGTAGTTTTTGTAACATCCAAATTCCTAGTAAACTGCAAGCTTTATCTTTAACTCAACAATTAATGAGTTCACTTTGGGTTTCATTAATTTTAGGGGTAATTCTTGCTTTTCCTTATTTATTATGGGAAATGTGGCGCTTTGTGGCTCCTGGTCTACATCCAACTGAAAGAAAAAAATCTAGAGGTTTTTTATTTGTAGCCTCTTTTCTATTCTTCGTTGGTATTGCTTTTAGTTACTATGTAATTATGCCAATGTCTGTTTCTTTTTTCTATGGATTCCAAATTGCAGACAATATCGTAAATAACTTTACTTTAGACTCTTATATTAGTTTATTTACAAATACAATGCTCGGTATTTCTTTAGTTTTCGAATTACCAGTACTGATTTACTTTTTAACAAGGTTAGGCCTAGTTACACCTTCATTTTTAAAAAAATACAGAAAGCATTCTTTAGTATTGGTATTACTTTTATCTGCAATCATTACACCACCTGATGTAGCCAGCCAAGTAATTGTATCTATTCCAATATTAATCTTGTATGAAATAAGTATTCATATTTCTAGTTTTGTAATTAAAAGACAACGAAAAAATGCCAAATAAAGTAGAAGAATTCAATGCATATCGTCAAAAAATGAACGATAAGCTCTTGAGCAACGACAATAAAGTAATTAAGCGAATTTTTAATTTAGATACCAACGCTTTTAAAGAAGGACATTTATCAGTAAAAACTAAAGAATTGTTAGGTTTGGTAGCTTCTGCGGTTTTACGTTGTGATGATTGTATTCAGTATCATCTAGAAACTGCTTATAAAAATGGTGTTACCAAAGAAGAAATGATGGAATCTATGTCTATTGCTACTTTAGTTGGAGGAACTATTGTTATACCTCATTTACGTAGAGCATACGAATATTGGGAAGTTTTAGAAGAAAATGATTTATAATTTCATTAAGAAATCTCAAATTCTCATTCCTTATATTTGACCTATGATTTTAAGAGCAGATAATATTCAGAAAATTTATGGAAGCCGAAAGGTAGTTCAGGGAATTTCTTTACAAGTTTCTCAAGGAGAAATTGTTGGTTTGTTAGGTCCAAATGGAGCCGGTAAAACTACTTCTTTCTATATGATTGTTGGAATGATTAAGCCCAATGGTGGTAATATTTATTTAGACGATCAAGAGATTACTCAAGATGCTATGTACAAACGTGCCCAAAAAGGAATTGGATATTTAGCGCAAGAAGCATCTGTATTTAGAAAACTTACGGTAGAAGAAAATATCATGTCTGTATTGGAATTTACCAACAGAACTAAAAAAGAACGTAAAGAAAAACTAGAGTCTCTTATCGAAGAGTTTAGTTTAGGTCATGTTCGTAAAAATAAAGGAGAATTATTATCTGGTGGTGAACGAAGAAGAACAGAAATTGCCAGATGCTTGGCTTCTGACCCTAAATTTATTTTATTAGATGAACCTTTTGCTGGAGTAGATCCTATTGCTGTTGAAGATATTCAAAGTATTGTTGCTCAATTAAAAAATAAAAATATCGGTATTTTAATTACCGATCACGATGTACAAGCTACTTTAGCTATTACAGATAAGACTTTCTTAATGTATAATGGTAGTATCTTAAAAGAAGGAACTCCCGAAGAATTAGCTGCAGACGAAACCGTTAAAAAAGTATACTTAGGAAAAGACTTTGAATTGAAAAAACGAAAGTTTTAAATTATTCTTTTTTATTTTTTCGCTGCTATATTACTTCCTATTGATAAGCACACATATAAGATAATAATTGCTGGAATTGCAATAATCTCTAAGCTAATTAATAATATTACAGAAAGCAGTAGAAATACATACTTTAAAGCGTTTTCTTTTAGACCAAAAGATTTAAGCTTTAGAGAAAATAATGGAATTTCTGCATTCATTAAATAAGTTAACACTAAAGCCACACCAATTAAGAAATAATTGTTCTGTACTAAATCAATAAAAAACTGATTTTCTGAATATACTGGGATTAATGGTAAAGCAATTACAAACAAACTCATTGCTGGTGTAGGTATCCCTATAAAAGAATCTGATTGACGCTCATCAATATTAAAATTAGCCAAACGATAACAAGCTCCTAAGGTTAATAATAGACCAATATAAGGCAAATAGCTAGGAAAAGAGAAACTCCCAACATTATACTCTGTTAGCATTTTAAAAACTATAATACCTGGCACTACTCCACTAGTTACCATATCTGCTAAAGAATCTAACTGTTTTCCCAACTCTCCTGAAACTTTAAAAATTCTGGCAGCAAATCCATCAAAAAAATCAAAAACAATTCCTAAAACAACAAATAATGCGGCTGTTAAGTAATCAGAATTTACCGCAGCAATGGTAGCAATAGTTCCACATAATAAGTTTGCTAGAGTTAATAAATTGGGGATGTGCTTTTTGATATTCATAAGAGTTAGTTTCAACAGCGAAAATAAGAAAATCAATTTGCTCCTTTTCAATTTCTTTTAAATTTTATCATATTTGTAGTAACAATTGCTAGATAAAAATTTAAAAATGCCATTATTAACTTCAGATTTCACACCTTCTCTACCGTTTAAAAATGGGCATTTTAATACGGTTTATCGCCCATTGTTTATGAAAGAAAAAAGTAATTATACACGCAAACGTATTTTTACTTGGGACCATGATTTTATTGATTTGGATTTTTCGCTGGTGAACTCTAAAACACTAGCAATTTTAATTCATGGATTGGAAGGTAGCTCAGAATCAAAGTATATGATTTCTACAGCCAATGAATTAAACAATAAAAACATAGATACTGTTGCTTTTAATTTAAGAGGTTGTAGTGGTGAAGACAACTGGTTATTGGGCACTTATCATAGTGGAAAAACAGAAGATGTTCACTTTGTAATAAATCATATTTTAGAAAACTATAATTACGAAAATTTACTTCTTGTAGGTTTTAGCTTAGGAGGCAATCTAACCTTAAAATATATGGGAGAATATGTAGCACAAATCTCTTCTAAAATTAAAGGAGCTGTTGCTATTTCTGTTCCAATTGATATTGCTAGCTCTGAAAGAGAGATGGATAAAATAAAAAACAAACTATATATAGAACAGTTTTTAAAAACTATTCGCTTAAAAGTTTTAGAAAAATCACACAAGTTTCCAGAATTTAAGTTAGACAAACAAAAGTTATTTAAATCTACCAAGTTTAAACATTTAGAGCATTTATATACTGTTCCTGTATTTGGATTTGATAGTCCTGAAGATTATTGGCACAAAGCAAGTTCTAAACCATATTTATCTAAAATTGATAGGCCTACATTATTAATCAATGCAAAGGATGATTCTTTTTTAGCTGAAGAATGTTTTCCTATAAGAGAAGCTCAAAATTCAGAACATTTCTTTTTAGAAATTTCTCAATATGGTGGACATGTTGGATTTATAACCAACTTTAAACAACATGAAAGCAGATGGTTAGAAAAACGGATAAGTACTTTTATTTTTAATACAATTCTTAAAACGTTTTAAAAACAATAGAATAATTTTCTGAAAGAATAAACTTAGAAAATCGGTTTAAACAATGAGAACAATAATAGTTTTTTCTTAACTTTAAAAAACTTAATACTCCGTTTTTTTTAGCTGTTCTATGAGCGACTTTATTACAATTGGGACATTTAGACATAACTTTCCTTTTTCTATAATTTAAAATTACAAACTTATTTATCTAGTGTCAACAAGTAAAAACACCTGATATTCACGCTTAACAATAACTCAATAAAAAAGCTGTTATTACAATAGGATTTTTAGATATTTGTAGTTTACATTTTTATATTTGGGAATTCCTAAATAAACATCAAAAAAGCAAACCAATAATTACTATAATAGTAAAATTATAGTCAACGAATTTTAAATAGATGAAAAAACAACTTTCATTTCTTTTAATCATCTTAACCTGGCAAATTTCTGCACAGACTTTTCGTAATTATTCTAATGAGTTTTTAAATATTGGAGTTGATGCTGCTTCATTAGGTAAAAGTAAGTCTGTAGTTGCAACTAGTAACGATGTAAATGCGACCTATTGGAATCCTGCAGGCTTGATGAACTTAGAAGATTATGAAGGTTCTTTAATGCATGCCTCTTACTTTGCCGGAATTGCTACTTATAATTTTGCAGCTCTTGCTTTACCTATCAATGATGAAAGTGCTTTGGGAATTTCAATCATTCGTTTTGGTGTAGATGACATTTTAAATACTACAGAACTTATCGATAATCAAGGGAATATAAACTTTAACAATATTAGTCTCTTTTCTGCTGCCGATTATGCTTTTAATTTATCATATGCACGTAAACTAATTCATAAAAACATAAATATTGGTTTTAATGCTAAAGTTATTAGACGTGTTATTGGAAACTTTGCCTCATCTTGGGGTTTTGGTTTTGATGCAGGAATTCAGTTTGAAAGAAAAGATTGGAAATTTGGACTGATGGCAAGAGATATTACCACAACATATAATACGTGGAGTTTTGATGAAGAAGAATTTAACAAAATCAAAAATTCTATTCCAGGACAAAATCAACAATTACCAGATGCAAATGAAATCACAAAACCTAAAATTCAATTAGGAGTTGCTAAAAAATTTCGAGTAGGAAGAGATTTTCATTTACTTACAGAAGTAGATTTAAATATGCGTTTTGCTCAAACTAACGATCTAATTTCTACAAGTATTGTTAGTATTGATCCTACCATTGGTTTTGAATTGGATTATACAGATTTGGTATACCTTCGTGCTGGTGTTGGTAATATTCAAAATACAACGCAATTTAACGGAGATAAAAGCCTTTCTGTACAACCAAACTTTGGCGTTGGCTTTAAATACAATGGTATTGAAATAGATTATGCATTAACCAATATTGGTAGTGTAGGAAATGCTTTGTACTCCAATATCTTTTCTGTAAAAATTGATTATAAATTCTTTAGAAACTAACATGATCAAAAAACTACATTTCATTTTATCTTTATTTTTTGTTGTCACTTTAGTCAATGCTCAAAAACAATTAAGCCCTAAAGCAGAAATTAGTATTATCACAGCAGGTCCAGGAAAAGTACTCTATGAAGGATTTGGACATACAACCATTAGAGTAAAAGATACAGATTTTGACTTGGCCTACAACTATGGTATTTTTGATTTTGATGCTCCAAATTTTTATTTAAATTTCACCAAAGGTCGTTTGCTATATAAATTACAAAGCTATCCTTTCCATTATTTTGTTAGAAGCTATCAAAAAGACAAACGATGGATAAAAGAGCAAGTTTTAAATTTAACACTTTCTGAAAAGCAACAAATATTTGATTACTTAGAGAATAATGCTAAACCAGAAAATGCTACTTATTTATACGACCCTTTTTTTAATAATTGTGCTACAAAACCAAGAGATATCTTAGAGTCTATTTTAAAAAGTCAACTTGTTTTTAACGATTCACATTTGTCAGAAAAAAAGTCATTTAGACAATTAATGAATACTGAGATTTCTTGGAATAACTGGGGAAGTTTTGGAATCAACTTAGCACTTGGAAGTAAGCTTGACAAAATTGCTAGCGCAAAAGAATATATGTATTTACCCGATTATGTTTATGATGGATTTAACAATGCAACAATTAACAATAAAAACCTTGTTAAAACAGACAGATATATTCTTAAGTATGATGAAATTAAAGTAACCTCAGGTATTTTTAACCCTTTGTTCCTATTTAGCTTAGTACTTATTTTTGGTATTTATATTACCTATAAGAACATTAAAGAAAACTCTAGAAGTAGATGGTTTGATTTTCTTTTATTCTTTGTTACAGGATTCATTGGAGTTTTCATCGTTTTTCTATGGTTTTTTACCAATCACTCCACGACTCCAGTTAATTTTAATTTTTTGTGGGCTTTTGCACCAAATCTTATTGTGGCTTTTTATTTATTAAGTAAAAGTCCAAAAAGCTGGGTAAAAAAGTATCTTGGATTTATCACTATTCTTTTAGTACTAATTCCAATTATTTGGCTAACAAGTATACAACAATTACCTACAGCTAGTATACCTTTATTAATATTATTACTAATAAGATATGTTGGTTTACAAAAATTATTGCCCTCTCATAAATAAGACCGTAGAAATCGTTTTTATCAGAATTTTAAAATCCAAGAAAGAAGTTCTTTCTTTAATATAATACAAGTCGTATCGCAATTTAGTTTCTTGTTCTTCTAAACTACTAGCATAAGGATAATTTACTTGTGCCCAACCTGTTAAACCTGGTCTAACAACGTGTCTTATGGCATAAAAAGGAATTTTCTCTTCTAAATCAGAAACAAACTCAGGCCTTTCTGGTCTTGGCCCAATTACACTCATGTCTCCTTTTAAAATATTAATAAACTGTGGAAATTCATCCAAACGAGTGTTCCTTAAAAATTTTCCAAAAGCAGTAATTCTTTTATCATTTTTTTGAGCCCAAACAGCACCGTCTTTTTCAGCATTTTTTACCATAGAACGTAATTTATAAATCTTAAAAGATTTTCCTTTAAAACCTACTCGTTCTTGTACATAAAATAGAGGTCCTCGATTCCCTAATAAATTACCAACAAATAATAAAGGTAGAATTACTAAAAAAAGAGAAAAACCAATAATAGAAATCACAATATCAAATACTCTTTGTCCAAAAAGATAAAATCGGTTATCATTGTTTTTACTAAAGTTAATTTGCTTGTAAAAATTATAATCTAAATATTCTTTAGGTACTCGGTTTGTTACTTCTTCGTAGTAAGTTTCAAAACTTTTGATATTAATTCCTTCTTCAAAAAGTAAAATTAATTGCTTGTTTAAATTTTTAATTGTTTCACTAGAAAACCCAGAAGTAGAAATTACAATTTCAGAAGCAAAGTTATCATGAATGAGCTTTAATAAATTTACCGTTTTAGCATCGTTAAAATTATTCAACCCTCCAATTTTTGCATTAGAAACATAAGTAGCAATATTATGAAAATTCTTTAATTGTATTAATTCTATTAGTTTCTCTGCTCTAGAAGTATGTCCAATAACAACAATTGTTTTAAAATATTTTGGTGAAAAAAAGACCCATATATAAATAAATCTCCAGATTGTAACTGGAAATATTATTAATAAGAAAAAATAAATAATCTGTAATCTATTATCTGGTAATGATGGTGCAATATATGGTGATAATACATAAACAATAGTAGTAATAGAAGCTGTTATAAAAATACTTCTAAATACTAAAAATCGGTTGTTGGAAACCTTTAAATTATAAAGCTGAAATATTTCTCCAAAAAGTAAAAAATAGGCTATTAATACCGAAAACCATAGGTATACTTGACTTTTAAAAACATCTAAATAATTTAAATCATAATAATTAGATGCAATAAAAATACTTATAATAATCACAGCAATATCAAGAGTTCGTAATAATAACTTTCTCTCAGAAATGTCTATATGCAAAGACTTTGTACTCATAATAATTTAAGGGGCACTATTATAAAAAGCAACTTTTACTTTTTCAAAAGTAAGAAGATTTTAATTAGTTTAAGTTATTATTTAAATAAATTAGTATAAAGGCTACTTAAATATTCAAAGTTATGGTATTCTTTTACATATTTATATCCCTTATCTCCTAACTCTTTTTTCTCTGTATCAGTAAGGTTATAAATTTTTAGAATTCCTTCTTTTATAGCTTGTCCAGATTCAGGTTTTACAACATAACCACAACCTGATAACTCTACTGGATCACTAATCATATTAGAAGATGAAATAACTGGCTTTTTAGAAAGCATATAATCAAAAAACTTATTAGAAGAAACTCCATAATCAAATAGCGGAGTATTATTTCTTCCAACAAAACATACATCAAAAAAAGACAGCATATGTTGCACTTGATTTTTATTGATTTTATGAATGAATGTTACATTCGTATTTTCTTTTACTTTCTCTTTCAATTCTTCTTTTAAATACCCATCACCAACAAACACAAAGTGTATATCAGTATTACTTTTTAATAAAATAGAAGCTTCAATTAAATATTCTAGCGCATTTGCCATTCCCATTGTACCAGTATACCCTACAATGAATTTGTTTTTTGGCAATTGATTAACTATATCTGTAGCTAATTTTTCATCTATCAATAAACTTTCATCTATTCCATTGGGTATCCAAACAAATTTAGAAGCATCGCCAGAAATTTTATTGATATAAGAACCTGCTTTAGGTAGTAAAGAAACTATATTGTCTGCTTTTTTATAGCCAAAACGTTCTATCCATCTCATTAAAACAATCATTGGATGCCATTTAGAATAACCGTTTAAATACATTGGTGTTAATGGCCATAAATCTCTAATTTCAAAAAACAATTTCTTTGCTTTAAACTTCTTCTTTAAATACCAACCTGATAGAATAGGGAAAATTGGCATAGAAGAAACCAATATATATGAAGGTTTACCTATCAATCTAGGCGACAAACTTAATATTTTAAATGCAAAAACAATCATGCTCCACAGTTTATAAACACTACCTCCATCGTATTTCGGAATTTTAACCCAACAAAAAGTAATTCCTTTTTCTACTTCTTCTAAAGTAAATTTTTGATTTCCAGTTTGTGGTTGATTATGGAATAAATGATTATATGAACCAGAAACAATTTTAACATCATATCCTTTTTTAGCCCAAAACTTGCTAAAATAATAATGTCTTTCTCCCCAACCAGAATCCAATTTTCCGGCAGTCATATTTAATATCCAAATGGTTTTATTACTCATCTATAATGTTGATTCTATAATTTGTGGTTTCCCTGATTTAGTGGGAGCAATGTAGTTTACTTCTTTAAAATCAATAGAAAATTGATTGTCACTAATTTTATCTCTTAGTTCATTCTCAGCTTTTTCTAAGGCTTTTTTTGTGAAGTTTTCTCCTATTATATATTCTATAATAATTCCACTTCTATTTTCTTGTATTACTTTGAATTGTTTAATTTCTGGAATATATTCAAAAATACCTGTAAAAGAATGTACAGTTAATCTCTGCTGGTTTTTAAGCATAATTACATCGGTTTCTCTTCCTACAATCTTTTCTAAAAGAGGGTAATTATACTCACAATTAGTTGGATATTTGTCTTTTGGTAATTTTATTCCTAAATCTCCTACTTTATAACGAATTAGAGGCATTGAGTAACAATCTAATCTGGTTAAAATTATATTCCCAATTTCACCATCTTTTACAGAATTACCATCATCATCTAAAATTTCAACATAAACATGTGGACTAATGATATACATGTAATCAATATCCTTTTGAAAAGCCACCATAAGTCCTTCATTAGAACCGTAAGACTCTCGAACTTTAACATTAAATGCCTTCTCTAGGTTTTTTTTATAATGGTTAAAAAGCTTATCTCCAAAGCTAATAATACTTTTTACTTTTAAACTTAGTTTTTCTTTAAGAACAATTTCAGCAATAACATTTAGTGATGATGCATAACCAATTAATACGTTGTTATTCTTGTGAACATTCTTGAGCAACGCTTGTTTTAAATCTTTTTCAGAATGTGAAAAAGCATTGATGTAATTAGTTCTAAACAAGAAATCTTTTACTCCTTTTAACACTCCTCTATTAGGAGACATTCCTGTCTGTAAAATATGATCTCCAAATGAATACCCTTGATCTTTCCATATATTAAGAAGAATCCCCCAATTGCTAGATTTTTCTTTTTTGCTCATAAAGATTCTTGATTGAATTCCTGAAGAACCACTACTATAACTTGCAAATAAACTTTCTTTTTTGTACTTAATAGAAATTAAATCATCTTCTCTATTCCTAAGTGTATCTTTAGTTGTAATTGGGAATTTTTTGATATCCTCATAAGGATTTTTACTTAGTTTTATATCAAGTTCTTTATAAAAAGAAACATCTTCAGTAGCCTTTTTTAATAGTTCTTTTAAATTGTTTTTCTGTAAATCCTCTAGCTCTTTTGAAGAGATTTTTTTAATCTGACTCCATTTTTTTATATTCTTACTAATAGAATATCCTAAAAAAATATCTCCAAACTTAATTATTAAGTTGATAAATAATTTATAAATCATAATACTTTAACTTCTATACTATGATGTTTAATTTCTTCAATACAATACTCCAAATCCTTTTTTACAGACTGATGAGTTTCATAATTAGCTGGATGAATTAAAAAAACTTCATCACTATTTTTTGACTGTTCAATCAGTTTGTCAATAGAGTTAAATTCACTTTTTCGATACCAATCTTCAGCCCAAAACATATCTGAAATAAAACCTTCATTATAAGATTTCTTTTCTTCTAATGTTCCATTTCCAAATTTGTACGTAAGTTCCATTTCTTTAGACCATTGTAAATATTTTTTCGGTTCATATATTGGATAATGATATTTACCTAGCTTTAATTTTCCGCTTCCATGTTTTGTAAAATGGGTAATCTTTTTTCCTATTTTCTTTTCGAATACTTTTAATTCTTGAATAAAAGAATCTTTAGACTTTGTATTTTCTGCATGGAATCCAATACTATGCCCCCCTTCTTTTAATAATTGAATGACTTCTTTATTTGGAATTGTACAAGTTCTAAAATAAATATTTGATGGAATTTTTTGGCTATTCAAGTATTTTAAAAGAGAGATTAATCCCTTTAAATACATATTTGGAAGAGATATTTTAAAATAATCTTCATTAATCTTACTGACAATTTTAGCAAATAAGTTCTTATGCCCATAGGGTTTATCAACATCTATTCTAATATAAACTCCCATTATCTATTTTATTTAACCTTACACCATACCTTCTAATATAATCAGAAAATTCTTCTACAAGCTTCTGTTTTGAATCAAAATACAAAGTATCTGATCTCATTTCCCAAACAAAACTACCATGTTTGTCTCTTGAATAAACTTCATCTGTAAGTATATTCAACCTCAAGCTATTTGATTGATCTTTTAATGTACCGTTTATAAAAACTTCCAATTGATTTGAACTGTAATGATATTTATCTTTAAGTGTTTTAAAACCTTCTATCTTCTTTTTAAATAATAAATATTTAAAGAAATTAACTACAGCTTCGTCTAGTTTGTTTATTATTTCTTCTGAGCTTGGCTCTTTCAAAAAACCTTCTTTTAATATTTTAGTTGGTGATCCAGCTGCTAAAGAGTTTTTAGGAATATTTTTGTTTACTAAAGAGTTAGCTCCAATGATACTTCCTTTTCCAATAGTAACTCCAGGCATGACAAAAACTCTCCATGGTATCCAAACATCATCTTCAATAATAACTTCTTCAAAAGTAACTGGACCTCCTTTGAAATAATTTGACCAAACTCCATGTGTAAAAATTAATGAAAAGCCCCCAATTCCTACGTGATTACCCAAAGTAATTCCTTGGTTAGTATCTAACCAACAAAATGGAAATATTCTTGAATGATTTCCTATAGAAAGTTTTGAAGATTCATTATGTGGACTACGAATAAATGCAAAATTAGCAATGTGAACATAATTAGCTATTTTGATAATTCTAGTTGAAATTATCGTAAAAGATTTAATAACACAATCGTTTCCTATCTCTAAACTCTCTGCTGAAATAAAAGAAAATGGTCTTATTTTACTTCTTTTACCAATAGTAAGATTCTTAACTGATACTACTGCAAAAAAACCTATTTTGCTACCTTTTCCTATATGCTGATTTAGCAAAATCTTTCTTAGTTTATTTTCAATAAAAGCAGGAAAAAATGTTAATAAAATTGATAATACTAATTTCATTTGAGTATGCTAAACCATTTATATTTTACTTTTTGCCATCCAAAATTCTCCACTTTTAAGCGAGCATTGACTGACATTTCATTTTCATTATTCTTAATAATTCTTATTATCTCTTTTGCCATTTGATTTGCATTTTGTTTTTCTACAAGAACACCATCAATATCATTATCAATCAAATATGGAATACCTCCTACATTTGTTGTTACAATGGTTAACCCCATTGCCATTCCTTCAATAACACTATTAGGAGTATTGTCAAAATTAGTCGTATTTATAAGAATATCAAAATCTTTTGATTTTTCATGCCAAACGTTTTTTGGGAGCACTCCGGTTAGTTCAATACACTCTTCTAACTCGAGTTCTTTTATTCTGCTTTCCACCTCATCAAATGTATAATCTTTCTTGGGGCCAACCATTGTTAGTTTTGCGTCTGGAAACTTTTTCTTAACCAAAGAAAAAGTATCAATTGCCATCATAGGATTATATACATCTTGAAACGCTCTTACCCATAATAGCTTAGGCTCTATCTGTTCCCTTTTAAAAAAGGAATATTTCTCTAATTCTAAAATATTTGGTATGAGTAGTGTTTTATAATTTTTCTTATCAAATTCTGTTTTTAGGTAATTAGAAGGAGCAACATTGATATACGAATTATTGAATATTAAATTCGATAAAAATTTATTTTTCTCAATTCTATGAGGAAGATTACCTCCTCTTAAAACTGGAATGTACTTAACCTTAAACAATCTTGAAATTTGTGAGGTAATCAAAGCTGAATAAAAATTGAGAGAACTAAAAGTGTCAATTAATATATAATCAACTTTATTACGATGTTTAAATACAGATATACTCATATCAATTAAGCGAAAAAAGATATTTTGTTTTGAAGAAGTTATACTCATTTGGTATCCTTCACCGGCTAATAGTTTTGATACTAGTAAAATTGAAGAACCATAATTTGTTTTCTTAGAAGTATTATTCCCTACATAAAGTATTTTCTTATTCACTTCCATCATCTGTTATTTTAATAAGACTTAAAGCATAAATAAATCCAGGAAAAGCAATTCTCATCGCTGAATGGTTAATAGTTAAAAACCAAAAAATAAAAAATGCTGATATAAATGCCCGTTGATAATTATTACTTTGATAGAAATGTGCTATTGGTATTGAAATTAAAATAACTAAAATAACGATACCGATTAAACCATGTTCTTCTATCAACCTACTAACCTCATTATGTGAAGCAGCTGTAATATGTTTTCCACTTAACTCTCTTTTATATTTTCCATTTCCAACACCAATACCAAATAAAGGAGCTTCTTTAAAACTTTCAATTTGCATCTCTAAAATTTCTCCTCTACCTGAAGAAACATCTGCTTTTTTAGTTCCATTAGCATTTCTACCAGTATATCTATTGTTCAACATTCCTCCAGTTATTCCTGATGTATAAACCCAAATTCCTAAAGTAAAAATCGATAAAATCGATAGATACTTAAAGAATAGTTTAAATGAACCTTTCTTATAAAAAATTATAAAGATTGATGTTGCTAAAAAAGCAATAGCGGCAGTAATTATTCCTCCTCTAGAAAATGTAAGTAAACCTCTATAGGTAAAATATGATAAAATTATAGCGTCTAAAATATAATATCCTGTTAATTTAGATTTTATAAATAAAAACACTCCTATACCAAACATTCCAAAACCTAATATAGTTGCTACTTGATTGGGGCCAAATCCCCCTGATGTTTCTCCTAAAGAACTACCTCCAAAAACTATTTCTTTTAAGTCTGGAGTTCTTAAATACATATAAGATATCATTGAAAAAATTGGCAGAATGAGAAAAAATAGAACGTCTAATAATTCTTTATTAGTAATGCTTCTTTTATATAAATACAACGCGCTGATTCCTAAAACCATAGGGCCACTTAAATTAAAAGCAATTGCCTTTCTTATTGACTCACCTTCTGGCACTTGAGTAAAAACTATTCCTAATAACAATAGTAAAATATAAAAAATAAATGCCACCGAAATTTTCTGTTTTATAGGGCCTAAAATCATTCCTAAAAAGAGAAATAAAATCACAGCATACTTACCCATTTCATAAGAAATAACTCCTTTAGTCATTCTTAAAAAAACTTCAACACCTGTAAAATAACTTGCAACAAAAAGTGCTTCTTCATTTTTATTATTTGAAACAACAATAACAATAAACCCAAGTAAAAGAGTTAAAAGCCCAAATTGTTTCGGAAACCAATCAAAAGTTGCCAAAAAACCTATTACAATATGGATTATAATAAATAAAAGTTTGTTATTTAAAATGATGTTTAACAATTTTCTTTATAAATTTCAATAAGTTTATTTATTACTACTTTGCTAGAAAAACTATGCACTACCTCGTTATTCAAATCATTAGATAATTCTTTTCGCATTTCTAAATTATTAGAGATACTATTCAATTTTCTGGCAAACTCTTTACTATTATTAGGAGAAACAAGTCCATTTTTATTAAGCACAACTTTACTACACTCTCCAACATTAGTTACCAAAACTGGCAATCTAGCTAAACCATATTCTAATAACGACACCGGTAATCCTTCAGATTTTGACGATAATACTCCAATATCAGATTGGCTTAAAATATATTCAACATCAGAACAAACACCGTATTCAAAAACACTACCTTTTAATTCATCATTATTCAAAAAATTAGATATTTCGATACCATAATCGTCTTGATAATTTTTTCCAATTAAATGCAATGTCCAATCTGGATTATCCTTTAAAAATAAGGAAAAAGCATTTAATAAGTTGAAATGGTCTTTTTGTGGTCTATAACCAGCTAAATGAACTATTCTTTTTCCTTTTACTCCTTTTAAATTTGTAATCTTTTCTTTATTAATAAACAAAGGAAAATTTTTTAAAAATAAAACATTAGAAGTATTTAAGTTTTTAATTGCCCAATTTTTTAAGTCAGAATTCACAGCAATTATTACTTTAAAAAAATTTGATGATAATTTTAATACCTTACTTTTTCTTTGCTCTAAAAACTCGCTCTTTCCAAAATGATCATGCCAAACGATGCTTACTTTAGGATACATTAACTTTACACAAGTTGCTATAAAAAAAGATGTTGAATGGGCATGAATAATATCAATTCTGTTTTCTTTAATATACTTTCTTAAAATAAAAAAAGCGTTCAAATCAAAAGCTCTTTTTCTTTTTAAAAATAGATAACCTACCCTTCCGCTTATACTCTTTTTTAATGGACCTTCTTTTCTTGTTACGCAAATATGCGATTCAATATTTTTTTCAGATAGTTCATTAGCAATATTAACAGCCAATACTTCTGCTCCTCCTACACTTAACGAATCAATAATTTGTATTACTCTAAGCATTTTAAACTAATTTTGATATCTCTTTCTTAAATTTATCTAGCGTATATACTTGAGACCATTTTATTCCTTCTTTAGCTTTTTTATGATATAATTTTTGATTATTCAAATACTCTTTAACCTCAAATATTATATCTTCTTTATCATCAACTAAAGATCCCCTTTCTCCAAAATTTAACATATAAGGTATACAAGAAACCTTTGAAGCGATAGGTAAACATCCCCAAAACATAGCTTCTGCTACTACTTTAGGCCATCCTTCAGATCTTGATATAAACACTAAAAAATGAGCTTTTTGATATGCCTCTTTTATAATTTCTTTTGGTTGATTTCCGTATAGTTTAATAAATTGATTGCTATTATTGGTATTAATATAACTTTCAATACTTTCAAACTCCGCTCCATTACCATACATACTTAATTCTACATTATAACCTTCTTTTGCGAGTTCTTCAACTACTTTTACAGCTAAAAGTGGTTGCTTACTTTTTGTAAAAGCACCAACATAAATAAACCTAATTTTATCATTTAAGTTCTTTTCTGATATTTCTTCAATTTCTTTTTTAGTATATGAAGCTGTAAAAAAAGGAATTACATTTTTCGATTGATTTTTCCATTGACCATAAACTAAAACTTTACATTTTTTAGTTAAAAAAGTATTAGATACAATCCATTTTTGGATTCGATAGCTTAAAGGTTGTTTACTATAAGGATCCCAATTACCTGCATATTTAACAGTTTTGGGTTTAAAAGGAAATACTATCTGAATTATTGCTCCTAAAAGTCCAATATTTCCAGGACAACGTAAATGTATATGATCTGCCCAAAGCATTGCTTTAAAGATTTTTATACAAATTATAGGCATTTGTAAAATAGAAATTAAACTATTTTTTATAGATAAAAAGTTTATTTGTGGAATTTCTTTTAAAACAATATCGTCTTTAAGATATTTTTTTTCAATTGATGTTTTTTCTTCATTAGTTAATGGTGCTACTACCTGAGTTTCAGATACGTTATTTAACCACAAATCCATCTCACGAACATAAGGTTCGTAAGCCCATAAATTTCCATTACAAATTTTATGTTTTGAATGTGTAATTATTGCAAATTTCAATTATCTAAAAATTTTAAAGTATTGTTTAATGTTACCATTACTCTTTTTAATGCGTAAGCTATTCTTGGATCTTCTAAGTTTGTTTTTAAATCATTTATAAAATATTTAGATAAATCTTTATGCTCATCTACATTAATATTGGCTAATATTTCTTTATCGTATCCTTTTAAAAACTTTCTTCTTTCGGTAAACTTTCTAACAAGCTTATATAAATATTCGTGATAAATTTTATAAAAATCAATTACAATTGGAAGTTTAGAATGAAAAGATCTTCCATCAGAATAGTCAATTTGTAGTTCTTTAGTAAATAATTTCTGGTTAATTTTTCGTAATCTTTCTTTATAAAAATTAGAATAACCAGAACTGCTTAACCCCAATTCTACCGATTTTTTATCTCCTAATAAATAAACTGGATAAATATAAAAACTAGCATCAGCCATAGTACTATTTGACCAATTAATCCCTCTATTGATATGATAAAACCAGCCAGCCCATTGCTTTCTTTTTTTAAAGTTATAATATTGTTTTTGATACTCTAACTCTTTACTTAAATAAGATTTTATTTCCTCTTTGGTAACGGTACGGTTTAATCCAAACATTTCTTTTCTTATATTACCTAATAAAGCGTGGTCTATTAAGTCTTCGAAAATTGTTTTTAAAAGTCCAGGCTTCTTCCATGCAGTTTTAAATGCATTCTCTATTGTTGGATCTGACCATAAGCCATTATGCAATATCTCATCTTTATTATAAAATTCTTTTAATTGGTTATAGTTTCCTCCTCTATAATAAATTCTTGCATCAGAACATAAAGTATAGGAATACTCATCTAAAGAATCTCCTTTTTCAATATAACAATCTAAATCTAATTTATCTGAAATCTTTTTAACAATCTCATCTTCCCCATCAGATCTAGAATAAACTGTTGGTTTAATGTTTTCTGCTAATAAAATTCCTAATATGAATCTACTATCTAACCCTCCAGATAAACTTAAACCAGTTTTTACATTTTTAGGCACTATTTCTTTATAACGATCTATCAATAAATCATCATTATTTTTCTTTAACTCAAATTTGTCTTCTCTTTTTTGTGTAAACTCCAAAAAATTAAGTGAATGTAGGTAAGAAATTTTTCTAACTTCTTTAAATAGTGTTAAGTCACCAGGAAAATATCCAACTGCACCTAAAACAGCAACATTAAAAAAATCTGGAATAATTTTTTCTGATTTACCAATTAATAATTGATAATCTGAAACAGAATTTTTAGAATAATATACGTTAAACTGTTCATTTGGATAAACATTAATGTCTTCTGCTTCTAGTCTAATCTTACAACTTTGTAATAATGTATTATAACTTTGAGGTAAATTTGAATCATGTATAATAGGCTCTTTACTTAATTCTTCAGAAAAATTAGCTTTTCCTATAACATATCCATCATTGTATACATGTAAATTATCTGATGGTTTTACTGATGTCCAAAATAATTTATAACCATTAATTAAATTGAATGCATATATTTTTTCAGTTTTAGAAACCTTAACCAATTCATTTTGATAGTGTTTCAAAGCTTCTTCACTATTTTTATTCTTTGATATAATAAACATCTTAATTTATAATTTTTGGTTTTTTAAAAAGGAGTATTACCAATCCAAATAACCTCCCACAAGCTTCAAAAAAAGATTCTCTCTTTTTTGATTTTGTAAATACATTACTAAACTTAATTGCAGTTAGTAATAACATTATACTATACCATTTAAGCTTGTATTTGAATGGCAATTTAGGATATTTGGTTCTCCATACATACCATCCATTTTTTATTACCATCCTACCATATTTATATTTATTTGGTCTTCCTCCTTCTTCATGATAATGATAAAGTTTTGCGTCTGTATTTACATATAACTTATATTGTTTTGAAACTCTTAAACAATATTCTAAATCTTCATACAATCCATATCCAATAAAATAAGTAGAAAACTTCACTTTATCTACTACTTCTTTTTTAAATGAAGAAACACCACCTAAAAAAAAATCTACAAAGTAAGTTTCTTTATTGGGTGGTAAATAAGTAATTGGAAAATCATTAGAATGTTTTGACATAATCGAAGGTCTTTCTTTAGAAAGCAGTCCAAATTTTTTCCGCAATACATTTCTGCTTCCTAAATTTCGTACATAACCATCTATTTCGTATTCTTCATATCTAGGTTTCTCATTTGGTTTTAGTTGACGCCAAGAAATTTCATTAATAATATAACCTCCTACTCCGCCTGCATTAGGATAATGAGAATAAGTGCCAATTAAATTTTTAAAATAATTCTCTGTCAAAACAATATCATCATCTAAAAAACAAACAATATCAATATGAGCTGAAACTTTTTCTATTCCATAATTACGCTGCTTTGTTAAGCCTCTATCTTTGTCTTCAACTTTAAAATATCTAAGATTCTTAAATGAATTCTGTTCAAATACATGCTTTGTATCTTCATTAGTAGAACCATCAACAATAATAATTTCATCTGGGTATAAAATCTGCTCATTTACAGATTCTAACAAGGTTAATAAAGCCTTGGGACGCATATATGTACAAACAATTAAACTAAACTTCATTCTTGTCTAATAAATAGTTCCACATTCTTTCATTTGTTCTCTTAATAGGCAATAATGTTATCCTATCAATCCATTTTTTTCTGCCATCAGCTGTTTTTTCTGGGTTATTTAACGCCTGATTTATGACGGCAAACATTTCATCTTGATTATTTATCCAGAAAACTGGATCTATTTCTTTAATCATCTTAAAATGAATAAAGTTGTATGTTCTTTTAACAGTCCAGTTATATTCACTTTTCACATCATAATTAATATAACAAGAAGGCACATTTAACAAAGCTGCATCTAGAGCCATAGTAGACCCCATATTTACAATAATTTCTGAATGTAAAATAGTGTTTACGAGTAATAGTAAATCTTTTTTACTTGGTCCACCTTTATTCCATACAAAAGTTTCACTTCCAAACCAATCAGGCTTTAATTCAGTTACTATTGCTTTATAATCTTCCAAAACCTTGTCAAAACCATCATTTCTATCTATAGGATTAGGGCGAAAAACAATATTATAAACAGTACTAGAAATAGTATTTAATTTTAATACAACTTCGCATAAATCTTTTAAATATCTAGGATCGTTGGGTGAGGTTGTTTTATCATTTCCAGAGAAAAGAATGTATTTTTTATTTACATCTAAACTAAACTTTGATAAAAATTCTTCTCTAGTAAGCCTATAATCATCACTAAAATAAGAAACAAATTGTGGTGTTCCTGTTACTTTTATACTGTCAGCATTTATAAAAGGGTAATGAGTTTCCATCTCATTTTTCATATAATTACTCCAAACAAAATACTGATCTGCTTTCACTAATTGAACACCCTTAGGAATATTATCCCAAGAATGAATAAAACATACAGTTCTTATTCCTAAATCTCTAGCTGCTAACATTGGAGCTACAGCATTACTTGCGCGCTGATGTGTACAAAAAACAACAGTAGGATTGTGCTTTTTTAATTGTTTTACACACTCTTTATAATAATCAGTCTTTCTTGTTTCTTTATAAAAAGGAATATCTAGTTTTTCTATACCTTTTTCAGTCGCATAAAATTTAGCTATAGAACTTGTGATGCTATTTTTAAACTTTACTTTAATTGATTTTGAATCATTGATCCCAATTAAATAAGAAAGATAGTTTTTATTCTTAAACTTCTTAGTATTGTAAAACAGTTCTGCTTTGTTTTTAATTTTTTGTATAAAATTTAATTTGCCGTTATAAGCGTATTCAGGAAGTTTTATATAATCATTATCTATATCGTATTCATTAATATAATCTTGATCTGACCAAAATGTTATTTTGGCCTTATCTTGATTTAAAAAACCAGATAAAATAAAGTTTTTTGCACTATATCCTGATTGTACTAGTAAGAAAATATGTTCTTTAGTATTACCCATTCTATTTCAAAGTATAAAAACCTACTCCATTTATTGTTTCACTTAAAGTATAGTTTTCTTCTACAAAAGAAAAATATTCTTTTAAATTTTCTTTTTGAAAATCATCTATATTATTCTTATTCGATTTATCTAAAAATAATAAAGACGGAGTCTTTATATCTACGATAACTTCTGGTTTTGTATTTACTACTTGATTGGTAAAGTCTATTATTAATTCTTTTGTTATCGGACTTGGTAACTTAAAATTTGTTTGGTAAAAATTCTTAACAGGAGCATTTTTTTTAGTTAAGTTATAAACTGTACATTCATTACCCCAAACTAAAATTGATGCATTTTTATATTTAGTATTTAAATAATCTGCTACTAATTCATTTTTGTTTTTACTTTTACTTATTATCTTTTTATAACTAGAAAGAGTATTAAAAATTGGTACTTGAAAAAATAAATACATGGCTACAAAAGCAATGATTACTTGCTTTTCTCTTTTTATCTGCTCCACTTTAAAATAATCTAAAATATAAACAACAGATAAAATTATAATTGGTACCCACATCATATAATAATGAGAAAACATTTTACCAGACATATTACCTAAATACAACTCTAAAGGAATCCATAAAAATAACAATAGATTAATAAAGTCTATTCTCTTTTTATATATTGACACAAAAGAAATTACCAAGCTAAAAATCATCAATAACGATACTTCGTACAATCTTAAACTTTTAATTACAACAATTAAAGTTTGTAGCATTCCTTTTTTACTATAAGAAAAATTATAAGTAAATGCTGCTTTGTAAAATTCTTCGAAACTGTTAGTATATGTAAAATACATAGCTAATAATCCACAAATAATTATTGCACCTATACCCATTTGAATAATTGGTTGTAACAGCTTTTTTAAAGATTTTTCTTTTATTAAATTTTGCAATAACAGAGCAAAAAATAAAGCTATCCAAAAAGTTATTAGGTTTGCTCTTATTGTAAAGTTAATTACAAATAACGCTCCTACAATAATCCAATCTAGATTACTTTTCTGATTTTTCAGAACCTTTGATAAGGCTATTAGAACAAATATCACTCCGTATTCTTCTGTTAAATTACCTCCATCAAAAAAGTATCTTAATGTAAGTAACCCAAATGCAACTGCTATAAATGAAAGTTTTTCTGAATACCTTAAAATTAATGATTTATAAATACTTATAAAAGAATAAGTAATTAATACAATCTCTAAAATTCGAATACCTATAAAGCTTTTAAACCCTATCAAATACCCAAAAGCATTAATAAAATATAAAGATATCCCTTTATGATCCCAACCATCAATGTAAGGTATTTTATTTTCAAAAAACAAACTTCCCATATAAGCATAGACCGAGGCATCTCTAGAGAAAACTGAAAATAAAATTGGTAAAAAAAACAAAAGCACAAGTGCTACAATATATTTCTTCATCTGCTAAATTTTTAAGTTTACTGAACTTCAAGAATTAAAAATCTCTTTACATTCATAAACTTCTTCACTAAGTTTAATCACTCTTTGCTTATAACTTAGAATGATAAAAAACGTTATATCTTTTTAATTATTTAAATCTATAAAAAATAGTTTGTTTAAATGATTTAAATGCTGCTTTAAACAATTTCCATTTTTTTATAGAAACTTCACCTGTTTCTCTATTATAGTGCGTAACATCAAATTGTTTTATTCTCATTTTTTTTGAACACGCAATCCCAGAAACTATCAAATTAGGAGCAAAAGTATCATTAGGTATCTTATTCAAATGATTTTTAAATGAAGATACTCTTATCAATCTATAAGGAGCATTAACATCTAGAATTCCTGAACCATAGAATAAACTCACAACAATTCTAGAAATTTGTGTGGTAATAATTCTAGCTAATGGGCTAACTCTATTAATTCTTTTTCCAATTAAAAAATCATACTCATATCTAGCATTCCAAAATTTATCAAAGTCTTCTGCTTTTAATTCATTATCAGAATCTACTTGAAATAACCAATCAGCATCAATATTATCTTTATAACCTTTTAATATTGTTGGTCCGTGCCCAGAATTTGGTTTATCTACTACTACCAAGTTTTTATTATTTTCAGCTAAACTGTGTAAAATACTAGAGGTATTATCTTTGGAACCATCATTGTAGGTATAAATTTTAAATTCTATACCCAAAGAAGTTAGCTTATTTGTCCAGTCTTCAATCACTAAACCAATTGCACCTTCCTCATTGTAAACAGGAATTATTAATTTTAATGTATCGTTATTTTTCATTTATAGGGGTTTCTTAATCTCTGTCTCAAAAATTTGTAATGCTCTTTCTATTGTATGGTGCATATCATAATATTTATAGTCTCCTAATCTACCACCAACAATTATATTTTCTTGAGCATTTACTTCATCCATATATTTGTTAAAAATCTCTTGATTTCTCTTTCCTCCAATTGGATAATATGGATCATCTCTTTCATCTTTTTTTGAAAACTCTTTAATAATTAGAGTTTTATCAATTTTATGTTCTCTTTCTGGGTGCAAATGATGTGGCTCATGAATTCTTGTATAAGGAACATTTGTTTCTGCATAATTCATAACAGAAGTCCCTTGATAATCATTTACATTAATTACCTCTTCTTCAAATTCTAAAGTTCTCCACTCTAAATCTCCATGCTTATAATTAAAAAGTTTATCTATAGGTCCACTATAAATAATTTTTGTAGTTGTAGGAATTGTATCTTTTATTTCAAAAAAATCTGTATTTAAATGAACATCAATATTAGAATGGTCTAACATTTTATTAAAAATATTAGTAAAACCATCTAATGGAATTCCTTGATATTTATCAAAAAAATAACTCTCATTATAATTGGTTCTAAATGGCAACCTCTTCAAAATATGTGCTGGTATATCCTTTGGATCTTTTTCCCACTGTTTTTGTGTATACCCTTTTAAAAAGGCTTCATAAAGAGGTCTTCCGACAAAATTAATTGCTTGTTCTTCAAAATTAGCTGGAGTTTCATAATGCTCTTTGGCTTTTTCTTTTTCTAAAAAGGCCTCTACTTCAAAAGGTTTTAGATTTACATTGTAAAAACTGTTGATAGTTTCTAAATTTATTGGCATTTGATATACCTTACCTTTATACTCCGTTAATACTTGATGATAGTATACATTAAACTCTGTAAATTTGGTAATATACTCCCAAACCTTTTCGTTTGATGTATGAAAAATATGAGTTCCGTATTTATGATATTCTATTCCTGTTTCTTGATGAACTTCTGAGTAACAATTTCCTCCAACATGATTTCTTCGTTCAATTACTGCTACTTTTTTATTTAATTGGCTTGCTATTCTTTCTGCAATAACACTTCCAAAGAAACCTGCACCAACTACTATATAGTCGTATTTTGTATAATCCATTTTATGTAATGTCAATAAACTGTTTTTGTTTTGATATTTTCCATATTTCTTTACTCTTTAAAGAGTTTAAGAAAAGTGAAGCTGAATCTCCAACTCCAAAAGATGTATTATCTTTTTCAATTTTTGTTAAGTCTAACTTTAAAGCTTTAGAAATTTCTTCTACTGAATAACCAATATTTACAATTTGATTATGCAGTGCTCTATTATTTTGTCTACTACCAATATTAATTGTACCCACGCCATAATAAGGAGCTTCTCTAATACCCGCACTAGAATTACCAATAATAAAATCACTGTTTTTTAATAGAGTTAAAAAATATTCAAACCTAATAGAAGGGAAAACTCTAAATCTTTCGTTTCCTAAAAACCTTTTATAAGCTTTTAGAATAGCTTTAGAACCTAAATCATTATTTGGGTAAATTACTACATAGTTTTTGTTGTCTGCTAATAAAGCATCAACAAATTGATTGGCATAATCTTCTATCTGATTAAATTCTGTAGTAACAGGATGAAACATCACTACAGCAAAAGATTCGAAGCTAATCTCATAGTATTTTTTTACCTCATCAATTGTCGGTAAACTTTTAGAAAACATTATGTCTACATCTGGTGAACCAATAACTTTTACAGAGTTCTCTATTTCTCCTAATTGAATGATTCTTCTTTTAGCATCTTCATTGGCTACAAAATGAATATGACTCATTTTACTTACAGAATGACGAATTAATTCATCAATAGTTCCAGAAATTTCTCCTCCTTCAATATGAGCTACTAAAATATTATTTAAGGAACCTACAATTGCACCAGCTAGAGCTTCTACTCGATCTCCGTGTACAACAATTAAATCTGGATTAACCTCTTTAATATAAGCAGAAAAACCTTCAATAGTTTTCGCTAAGGTTAAATCCATAGTAGTTTCTGAAGTATGATTTGAATAACTATAAATATTAGAAAAATTACATCTTTCTATTTCAATTAAAGTCATTCCATATTCAGGCATTAGATGCATCCCGGTTACAAAAACATGTGGTTCAAAATTATCATCTTCTTCTAAAACTTGAATCAATGATTTTATTTTTCCAAAATCAGCTCTTGTTCCCGATAAAAAAACAACCTTTCTAATATCCATCAATGTCTGTAAACTTTAATTGCTCGTCTTTTTCAATATCTTTCGTAGCTTTTTTTCCAATAATATCGTTAAATTGTTCAGCTAAAATCTCTCCACTTCCAGGTCTTTTTACCCAAATATTTTCAGCACTAAACACATCTCCTGCTTTTATATCTTTAATTGTACAAACTGTAGCAAAAGCAAAATCAATGGTTACTTGTTCTTCTTTTGCAGCTTCTTTAGTACCTCCTCTCATTTTCCACATTAAAGCAGAACCATCAATTAATTCTTTACAAGCATTTTCATCCATTGAACAAATAATATCTGGTCCTTTACGATTCATATGATCTGTAAAATGACGTTCTAATATACTTGCACCTAAAGCTACCGCTCCTAAACATGCATGGTTAGTTACTGTATGATCTGATAAACCAAAAACTTTATTAGGAAAAGCCTCATTCAATGCCGTCATTGCTCCAAATCGAACCAATTCAGGAGGAGTTGGATATAAATTTGTTGTATGTAATAAGGCTAATGGAGTATTATACTTTTCAAAAATGGCAACTGCTTTAGAAACACTTTCAATAGTATTCATCCCAGTACTTAAAATTACTGGTTTATTAAATTTAGCTATATGCTCTAATAAAGGGTAATTATTACATTCTCCTGATCCAATTTTATAAGCAGGAACATTCATTTTTTCTAACCTATTTGCTGCCGCTCTAGAAAATGGAGTTGAAATAAATATCATCCCTTTACTTTCTACATATTCTTTTAGCGAGATTTCATCTTCCTCATTTAAAGAACATCTTTCCATTATTTCATAAATAGAAACATCTGCATTACCTGGTATCACTTTCTTTGCAGCCTTACTCATTTCATCTTCTACAATATGAGTTTGGTGCTTCACAACTTCCACACCAGCTCTTTTTGCTGCATCAACCATTTCAAACGCAGTTTTTAAACTACCCTCATGATTTATTCCAATCTCTGCAATTACCAATGGAGGATAATCTAAACCAATTTTTCTATTTGCTATTTCGATATAGGGGCTCATAAATAGTATGATTATTGTTTATTGTATTTATTGTAATAATATTCTGCTAGTTCAAAATCTTCTTCTTCGTCAATATCTATTCTAGCAAGAAAATTTCTCTCAATATAGGGGTAATTTTTCTCTCCAATGATTTCCCCTTTTTTTACCAATGCCACTTTTGATATATAAAGTAATCCATTTTCATAATACAGTGGTTCTAAATCTTGACTTCTTTGTCCGAAATGATAATTATAAGGAATGAATTTATCATTAGAGATTTTCCCAAACTTTTGACGATTTTCTGATACAGTAATTAAACTATCATAATTATGATCATTATAAATTTTAAATGCTTTTGTTAGCAAATTCTTTTCCCTAAATGGGTTTGTTGCTTGCAACAATATTACATTATCAAAAGTACCGTCTATTGTATCAATAACATGCTTTAATACATCTTTAGTTGGGGTTGTATCTAAAGCTAATTCTTTTGGTCTATCGATTACCTTTACTCCATGTTCTTTTGCAATTCTTTTTATAGTTTCATCTTCTGTAGAAACAACTATTTCATGACACAATTTAGAATTGTTTTTTGCATAATTAACACTATGTATAAACAAAGGAATACCACCTAAAGGTTTAATGTTTTTTTGTGGTAATCTTTTAGAATTTCCACGTACTGGTATTATAACAATATTTCTTGACATTGCTGTTTAACGATAGAATTTTGAGGGACTCAAATTTATAATAATAATTCCATTTTTACTCATATTTTACAATAATTCTGTAATATATTTATTCAATCTTCTTACATGATTATTTACCGTAAAATATTCTATAAAAGTTTTTTTCCCTTCAGAACTTAATTTTTCAATTTCTTTTGAATTTTGAATTAGAGAATTAATTTCCTTACTCATATGCTCTAAATCAGAACACAAAATAGCATTTTTATTATGGATAAGCTCTGGGAAAGCCTTAACTGATTCCTTGGTTGCAACCAAAGCCTGCTCATAATTTAAGACTACTGGAATTCTTGTTCTTGTTCCTGTATTATATTCCCATGGAATAATATGAATATCATTAGGTCTTAATACTGTATTCAAATCTTTTACAAAACCTTTACAAACAATATTTTTCCCTTTTAACTTTTTTAATAACTCTGGAGATGCTTGTTTCAAACCTCCAACCACAATTAATTTCACATTAGGATTATTAGCTAAAATCTGCTTCCAACAAACATCTAAAAATCGTTCTAAACCTAAACGGTTTGCTGTTGTTCCCATTCCGCCTAAATGTATAATATTTGGGGGCTTTGAAGCTTTTAAAGTTGGGGTTATCTTATCATAAGTAGTTGGTATATATAATGATTTTTTTAATGATATTTTTTCTATCTCTCTAGTTTCTGTATATGATCCTGAAGTACTACCATTAACAATTTTCACTAGTTTATACTCTACTCTTTTCTTTTGAAAAGTATGAAACTTCTGTATAAGCGTTCTTTTGCTTCTTAATCTAGCTAATTTGTATTCCCAATCATGATGAGCATAAATTATAGGTGTTTTTAGTTGAGAAAAACCAGCTAAAATTGCTGCCCATCTCCACTCACACCACAATAAATCAGCTTTATTTTTTGTAATTATTTTTTGTAAATTTTCTTTATTTCTAGTATTTAAAAAATAGTACTCAAATTTTTCAGGTCTAAAAACAGCATTCAACAAACGTTTTATATTCTTTTTTGGCTTTTTACTTTCAATTTTTAAGGTATTTATTGACTTTACAAAACCAACAATTTCTTTATAATCCTCTTCTAAAAATTGATTATTATTTGACCATTGTAAAGCCAAAACATCTACATCAAAGCCCGCTTTATATAACAATTCTAAATGGCTATAATATACCGATGCACCTCCATTAGCATTGGATGATATTTCTCCTGTATTAACTAAAAAAAGTATGCGTTTCATTTATTTGTTGCTATTTCGTTATATGTTTTTAGTACTTCACCCTTAATCAGGTCATATCTTAATTGATTCGATTTATTCTTATTTATTAAAAATGCCTGCTTTAACAAATCTACATCGTCCAAGGCTTGTTTAATTAAACCTGCAATTTCTTGAGTATCTTCAGGGTTGTTAATTAAGAATCCATTTGCTCCATTTTCTATATAATCTTCAGATACATTTCCTGGGTTAGATTGTATCGGAAAAGCTCCACAAATTATAGCTTCAATAAGTGTATTAGGAATCCCATCTGAAATACTATTTCCAATCGCTATTCTTGCTTTGCCAAATTTCTCTAGCAACTCATTTTGACTAATTTCCTTTTGTCTAGAACTATATTGAATATCTAATTCGTATTTCTTATTAATCTCTTTTATTTTATCAACTACAATTTGGTGTGCAGAGTATACATAAATATCAAAATCTCTTATTTCTTCAACTATATGTGTAATCGCATCTAACACACAAATTGCTCTACCAGCCCAATGATGATATCCTTTTATTAGAATTAAATTTCTCTGCTCAATTGGTTTTATAAAATCTTGATACTTTTCAATATGATATCCTCCACCTCCAGGAAAAATTCCATTTGCATCGTTTTTATAACCTAGCTCTTTTGCTAAAGAGACATCTCTAGTGTTATCAACAAAAAGATGATTTATATTTGAAAAAATTTTCTGCATCAATTTACGGTGATACTGCTGATTTTTATATAAATAAATATCACTTCCCCAAGAAAAATAAGCCCATTTAAAATCTAACTTTTGTCTTACTTTTAAAAGGGGATACGTTTGAGATTGCATTTCTAAAGAATGTACTAGATCTGGCTTAATCTCTTTAATAATTTCTTCAAGTTTTTCTGATGCTGTTACTTTTAAAATAGGCTCTATCTTTTTATAAAATTTGGCTGCTTTTTTCTGCAAAAAATATTCTCCTTTAAATTTAGGCAATTTCCTTTTTGACCAATTTGTATAATAGTTTGTCCAAAGTAAATCTTTATGTATCGACATGTCTAAACAATCAAAAAGAAAAATTTCATGTTCAGAATCTTTCAATTGATTAATCCATCTTGCAGCATGAATATATTGTTGGCAAACAAATAGAATTTTCATTTTTCCTTTTTTAAAATACTATCTAATTTTCTTGTAAAAACATCAGCTCCGTAAATGTTTAAATGATCTGAATTTTCAAATAAAGAATCCTTTACAATTTTTAGTTCTCTACCATTCACAAAAATCATATTATTCTTTATTGCCATATTTTTTAATTGCAAAGCACTTTGTTTTTGATATAATTTATTACCATATTTATAAAAATCTGGATGATATGGCGGAATTAATAAAACCATTTTTTTATTATATCGTTTACATAGTTTATTCATTTTTTCTAAATAAACATTACTACAATTTATAGTACCATTAACATAACTTTCATCTTCAGACATAGACAACCTTTCTTTTATTGCCTCAATATCTTTTTTATAAATACTCTTACTTGCTCTCCATCCAAAATCATTAATGTCTTTGTTTTTAAAAATAGAATTGTTTACTAGCTCTCTAAAAGGTTCATTTAAAAGTAAACTATTTTTAAGAAAAGACTGTTTGTATTCTTGAACCTTAAAATAATTATAATACAATCTTTTCTCTTTCTCTCCCAAACTCACCGCATGCATTTTACAATGAGATACTGGAACGATAACTAGTTTTACATCTTTAATTTTATCTATGTTGTTTTTCAGTATATAATAATCTGTTTCTATTTTTCTTCCTTTGTTCGCTAAGTTTAGCATCTTAAACTCTGACTTTTGGGGATTGATTCCAAAAAAAGTATGAGAATTTCCTAAAACTAAAACTTCTACTCCATTGGCATTGTTTAATAAGTTATACTTAGAAAACATTTGATTTTTATTATTTGGAAAAACATATGTATCTAGTAACAAGAACAACAAAAGCAATGATGTTAAAAGAGTGAATATTTTCGTCAAAAATTTTTTCATTTAGTTAAAATTGAAAATAGATAAATGATGTTTCTTCTTTAATTGAAGAAGAATACAAAATAGCAAATATCAATAATACATAAAAAATATACCTATATTTAAACCTAAGGATTAATGCTATTTCATTTCTTCTAGAAAACCATTCTACAATTAAAAACAATATTAGAATTGGCAACATTCTTTTTTGTCTTATAACATCTGGAAAAAAGTTATTAAAACTAAATATCTTATAGATGTATTCAAAAGCTGAACTAATATTAGGAGCTCTAAAAAAAATCCATGCAATTACAGTAAAAGAAAAAGTTGTTATAATTTGTATTGTTTCTTTTAAAGATGGGAATAATCTATCTTTAGCTAAAACATCTATGTTCTTTCTGTTATTATTTGTAAGTAACAAAGGGAGAAATAGCAAAGCATTAAGTCCACCCCAAAAAACAAATGTCCAATTAGCTCCATGCCAAAATCCACTAATTAAAAATATAGCAAAAACGTTTCTTATTTGTTTCATCTTTGTTCCTCTAGAGCCACCTAAAGGGATGTATAAATAATCTCTAAACCAAGTAGACAAACTAATATGCCAACGTCTCCAAAACTCTGCAATATCTCTAGAAAAATATGGATAATTAAAATTCCTCATAAGATTAAATCCAAATAACCTTGCAGTTCCAATTGCTATATCAGAATATCCAGAAAAGTCTCCATAAATTTGAAAAGCAAAATATACTCCACCTAAAATTAACGTCAGCCCACTTTCTTCTTGATAATTTGAAAAAATCTCATTTACATACAAAGCACAATTATCTGCTATTACTACTTTTTTAAATAGTCCCCATAAAATTAATCGCATTCCAGAAACGGCTATCTCATAATTAAAAGCCCTATTCTTAAAAAACTGTGGCAATAGATTAGTTGCTCTTTCTATTGGACCAGCTACTAATTGAGGAAAAAATGATACAAAACCAGCAAAAGCAATAAAGTTTTTTGTTGCTGGTATCCTTTTTTTATACACATCTATAGTATAACTTAATGTTTGAAATGTATAAAAAGAGATTCCAACAGGTAATATAATATTTAAAGAGCTTTTATGCATCTCTACACCGATACTATTCCAAGTATTTACCCAGTTTTCTACAAAAAAATTGTAGTATTTAAAAAAACCAAGCATTCCTAAATTAAAAAATAAACTTAACCAAAGTAAGTATTTCCTATAGCGCTGTTTATTAGTCTTTTCTAAGTTATTAGCAATAGTAAAATCAATAATTGTACTTAATAAAATTAAAGATAAAAATCTCCAATCCCACCAACCATAAAACAAATAACTGGCTACTAAAATTAGTATGTTTTGTTGCTCGTGTTTTTTTAGTATAAACCAATATAAAAAAAATACAATTGGTAAAAACAACAAATAATCTATTGAATTGAAAAGCATTAATTATAGTGTTATTTTTTGTATTCCAAAATTTGCTCCATCCAAAGCTATTAGATGATTGTTTTTTTCTTTTAAAACAGAGATATGATGAATTGCATCTTTTATTTTATCTGATTCTTTAAAAAACAATGCATTTTTCACTTCTTTTTCGTTGAAATGATTTTTTGAAATAGTATTAATCTCATATAAATTAATCCCACTTCCATATCCTTTTGTTGCATCTTGCGCTACTCTATATATTGTATTGTTTTCTTGTATAATTGCTCCTGCATTTCTATTATTCTTTGGTAGTTTTGATATTGGAGACTCTGGATGCTTAATCCATTTTTCTTTTAATCCTAAAGAATAATATAATTCTAGTGTATCATTTTTTAAGTCTGTAGTAAACCAATAAAATACAGAATCTACCTCTATAAAAACTGTATCTACAAGTTCTATCCCTTCATATAAGATTGCATCTAACTCCCATTTATTTGGGAAATTTATCGCTTTATATAATCTCACTTGCTTAGACTGATAACTTTCTGGAAGCATATAAAACTCATCATTTTTTTTAAATACATATGGAAAAGATTGATGAAAATTTTCCTGAAGAATTTTTTGCTTAAAAACCCAATCAATACCATTAGTACTCACGGCATAAGCAATATCTGCTCCTTTATTTTTTGTTTTTTTGTATTCGTATTCAAAAAACAAATAGTATTTCTCTTTTTCTTTTATTAAAAATGGATCTGCAACACCACTACACTCAGAATTAAAAATTTGGAACCAGTTTTTCTTATTTATAAAACTATTATTGAGAGTCACTATTGATTTTTCTGTTCTAAAAAAAGTTATTGCCCAACCTTGTCTTTTTAGTTTAATAAGATTTAACAATCCTATTTTTTTTATTGCCTTTTCTACAAATTTATTCGAATGTTTCTTTGCTCTATACTTTAGGTATAGATTTAAAAGAAAATAAAGTAAACATAAAATTACAACAGAATAATAAATCATTTACTCCTAATTTTAATAAGTTTTTTCAATAACAAGATATGCATTTCCTACAATAAAATCTTCAATAGGTAATTTTCTATATTTTGGTCGGATATCTTTTTGTTGTGTTTTTACTAACTCTTTATAATAAGCAATAACTTCGTTATCAAAATTTGGATATACTACTGGACCATTTTTTAATGCTTTTTTATTTAAAAAAGTAGAATACACAATAAACTCATATTTAATTCCGTCTATTTTATCTAAAAACTCAATATACTCAGATATTCTTTTCCTATTAGTCATACCTCTTTTATTAACCATCCATTTATACAAAAACTCTTGGTAGGTTAAGAAATCATATTCTTTTGGCGAGTTTGCTCTAAAATAATTATAAGGCTCAAAATCTATGTGATGTATCATTTTTCCACCAACGGATAAAAGCTTTATCATTTTTTTAAATGCAGGCTTAGGGTTATATATCTCTTGCAATACTTGATTCGATATAATCAAATCAAACTTTTTTGAATAAAAGTCAGTATTTTTTTTAAGCTTTATTTTTTCTATCCCTTTACCATAATAATACTTAATAGGATTTATAGGCAACAACTCTTTATCAAAAAGAGTTTCAAATCTATATTTATTTTGACCCGAAACTATTTCTTGGTAAACTTCTTTTAAAAGTTTTTTATCTCTATTGGCATAAAACTTGTCAAAACAAATAACTTCTTCTGCTCCTTTAAATAAAAACTTTAGCGCAACTCCAAAACTATCACCTGGACCAATTTCTAAAACTTTTGCTCCTTCAATAGATTTTGCTTCTATTTTTCCGTAAGCTAAATAATTTTTAAAAACCTTATTAATGGTTTTTAACACTTCTTCCACATCAGAATTAATAAACCTGTTACCTGCAACGTGTTCTTTAATACCTAATTTAAATTTAATCCAAACTTTGAGGTTCTTCTTTATACTTTTATAAATAAATTTATTTCTAGCGTTCATAGATTATATCGCTCTCATTAATTAGGTTTGTATATAGAAATCCAATTTTCTACTATTCTTTCTGACAAGAACTTTTGCCTAATAAAAGAATTATTCTTCTTACACTGTTCTTTTTTATGCATTAGGTTTTTACAAATGTTTTCAATTTCAACACCTAATTCATTTATAGCACTTATTTCTTCATGATATATATTATTCCTTTTATAAACTCCATATGGCAACCATGCCCCCAAAACTCCAATACCTCCTGCATACATCACTTCTAGTACAGCACTACTAAGAGCATCGTTTTTAGGCAATTGAATTACTATATCAATAATAATTTTTAACAATGATAAATCCTCCCAATCCATATATTCATCAATTGTAATAATATCAATCAATGATAACTTATCAATACAATCATTCAGTTGTGCTAAATACTCCTTATTCCTATCATAAGTTAGCGGTAAAATAATGGTTAAATTCTTTTTTAAATTGTCAGGCAACGTATTTAACTCATTCAGTATTTCTATATGGCGAGCATTGGGTTCTGCATTATAACCTACAGATAAAATTATTTTATCTTTCTCAATACCTAACTTTTTTTTGTAGCTATCTATTTTTTCTGGTTGAGTTTTATAATCATCTATTAATGTGAATATTTTTTTGCTGAGCGGAAAAGTAATAACCTCTATCTTTTTTTCTAAAGCTCTTCCAAATTTAGCCATCATAACTTCTTTCATTTCTAATGATTGTACCGTAATGACATTTGCCTTATTTAAAGCTAAAGAAATATAGTAGTAATTGTTCACTCCGCTTCTTTGGTATAAATCTAACCCCCAAAAAGAACAGACAATTTTTTTATCATCAGGCAGGTATTGTAAAAACTTAACATGAGGTTTAACTAATGAATTGCAATGATAAACATCAAAATTTAAAGGGAGAATTTTTTTTTCTACAAGGTATAAATCATGAATACTTTCTTTTATAAAAACCATTAAAGAATTAACTCCTTTAAGATGTAATTCTAAAAAAAGCTGTTTCCAAAATAGTTTTCTTCTTATAGATTTAAAAAAATAGATAATAGAATATAAAAAGGATATCTTTTCATTTTCAAAGTTATAAAGAGTATCTATAATTCCTTTCTTTAATGCAATATTACCATGGTTAAAAAAGTTATCAGCATTAAATGAAAAAATATCTTCCTTCTCTTTAATTTTTCCAAATAATTGTTCTAAAAAATTAATTTGGCTAAGTCCTAATGATAAAACTTTAATTTTTCCCATTTTAGATAAAAGGAGTTTCTCCTAGCTTTTTTAAAGTCTCATTATACTCTGACCAGTTTCCAACATCCATCCAAGAGTTTTCTCCGATTGGAAAAACTCCAACTCTACCTTTTCGTTTGATAATTTTTTCCATTAAGTCTGTTATATGAAAAAATGTATTCTTTGGTATTTCATTTAACAAATGTGGTTCTATAATATATACTCCCGTGTTAACCATAAAATTAAGCTCGGGTTTTTCTTTTATTTCTTTTAATAAATTATCTTTTCCAACTTCAAGAATTCCGTAAGGAATATTAGAAGTTTTTAACGCTCCTATTAAAGTTAATTCATTTTTATTTTCTACATGATATTGATACATTGTTTCAAAATCTTGATCGATTAAAATATCACAATTAGAAACAAAAAAAGTAGATTTTATTTTATTTGTTAATAAAGATAAACTACCAGCAGTACCTGATGGTTTTTCTTCTTCAAAAAAGTTTACATTATAGCTCTTTCCTTTTAATTCAGAAAAATAATTTTGAATCATTTCTGATTTATAATTCACAGATAGGTAAAAATGTTTTGAACCAGAAATGAGAAATCTATCTATTATTCTTTCCAAAATGGTTTTATCTCCTAAAGGAATTAAAGGTTTAGGAATAACATTAGTTATTGGTTTTAATCGTGTTCCTTTTCCTCCAGCCATAATGATTACTGGAATTTCTAATTTACCTTTATTAGATTTATATTTTTCATTAAATAAATCCTCCCAAAAAACAACATCAATTAAAACATTATTATCATTTACAATGGGCATAAATTCCATTCTAAATTTTAACATTTCAGATTTAATTTCTTCAATCTTTTGTGATGATTTAGCAACACGAATATTTGCTCTTAAAACATCTTTTACAGATGCATCTAAATTTTGAGTTTTAATCAAATACCTTTGAATATCACCAACACTAATTATACTCTTATAATTATTTAGCTGATCAACAACTAACAACAACTTCTTATCTATGCTGTCCATTAATTTTAATGCTTCAGAAATTGGTTCTAAATCATTAATAAATAAATGTTTAATTTTTTGATAGAGTTCTTGTTTCATTACTTTACATTTTTCTTGCTGGATTTCCAATATACACGCCTTTTTCTTGTATATTTTTTACAACGACTGCTCCCATTCCTATAACACTTTGATTTGCTATTTCAATACCTTCTCTAAGTGCTGCTCCAGTTCCAATATATACCTGTTCTCCTATTTTACAATTTCCACTAACATTTACAGAAGGTGATGCTGTAAAATAATCTCCAATGACACAATCATGTCCTATTGTAGTATTTAAATTTAACTGAGAATGCTTACCAATTACTATATTACAAGTAACTTTTACTCCAGAAGTAATAATTACTCCTTCGTTAATAGTAACAAAATCTGACACGTCCGCATTGGGGTGTATTAATGTAGTGTAACTTGTATTACTAGGCATTTTTTCTACTATTTTTTTTCTTAAAACAGGATCTCCTACAGCAACTACTACTTCGTATAAATTAGGGTCAAAATCAGATTCTTTTAGTTGAGGCACATTCATAATCAACTCTCCATTCCAATCTTCATCCTTAACTAAAAAAAACGTGTTTTCACTATAATCGACACCTTCTAGTTTGAACAACTCTATTGCTATTAATAATACTTCTCTAGCAAAACCTCCAGCTCCAACAATACATAGTTTTTTTATATTCATCATCTTTTATGGTGTTATACTACTAGGAATATTTACAATTCTATCTGCCAACCATTTAGAGTTTTCTAATGGAGATTTCTGAGAATTCTCGAACATTTTCATAGTATTCATTAATTGCCATACTGGTCTTGACATAATACCATTATCATTCATATAATCAAGAAAAGTATCTCTTTCTTTCTTATTTTCTAAAAATAAAACATTTAACCAATAATTAGAGTAACAATTTTCTATTTCAGTTTTAAACTTAATGGAACTATCCTTAAAGAAGTTTTCATATTTTTTAGCTAGTTCTCTTTTATTTTGAACAAAAAAATCTAATTTTTCTAATTGTCCTACTAATAAAGCTGCGTTTAAATTTGGCATTCTGTAATTATACCCAATTTCATCATGAACATACTCATATCTATGAGGTACTTTAGCTGTAGTTGTTAAATGTTTTGCTCTTTTTGCCAATTCAACGTTATCAGTAACAATAACTCCACCACCTCCTGCAGTAATAATTTTATTCCCATTAAAACTAAATACTCCTAATTCACCAAAAGTTCCTAAGTTTTTATTTTTATATAAACTTCCTAAAGATTCGGCTGCATCTTCTACAACAGGAATACAAAAAGTATCACATATTGCTACAATTTCATCTATTCTACTTGCATGTCCAAAAGTGTGCATTGGTACGCATGCTGAAATTTTTCTTTTTGTTATTTTATTATAACATTCTCCATTTTTAACAATTGCATGTTTTCTTAAATGCTCTTTTAAAATAGTTGGAGACAATCCCATAGAGTCTTTATCAACATCAACAAAATGCGGTTTTGCTCCTAAATAATTAATTGCATTACAAGTCGCTATAAAAGTTAATGGTTGAGTTATAACTTCTGTATTTTCTTCTACACCTGCCAATAATAATGCTATATGTAATGCCGATGTTCCGTTTACTGTTGCAATTGCATATTTACTATCTATCTTTTCAGCAAATTCTTTTTCAAAACGATTTACATATTCTCCTATTGAAGACACAAAAGTAGAATCAATTGTATCTAAAACATATTTTTTCTCATTACCAGTAAATGCTGGTACATGTAACGGAATAAACTCTTTCGTTTTATATAGGTCTTGAATAAAATTAACAATATGCTTATACATTGTATATATTAGATTTATAACCTTTTAAATTTTCTTTTTCAGAAAACCAATCGATTGTTTCTTGCATAGCTTCATCAAAGGTATAATTAGGTTTCCAATTAGAATGAGTTAACAATTTTTTATTATCTCCAAACAACCTAAAAACTTCACTTTTTGATGGTCTTAAACGAGTTTCATCTAAGATGATATTTGCTTTTGGGTTAATCATTTTTATTAACTTATTTGCCACATCTCCTATGCTAATTTCTGAGTTCGTAGCTATATTTACCTCTTCTCCTATAAAGGCATTTGTATTGGCAATAGTCATAAAACCATTAACAGTGTCTTTTACATATAGTAAATCTCTAGTCGGAGTTAAATCTCCTAATTTTATTTCATTAGCCCCATTTAATAATTGAGAAATTATTGTTGGAATAAAAGCTCTTGCAGACTGTCTTGGACCAAAAGTATTAAAAGGTCGTACAATTGTTACAGGTAAATCAAAACTTCTATAAAATGAATCTGCAATTGCATCAGCTCCTATTTTAGAAGCTGAATAAGGTGATTGTCCTTGTTTAGGGTGCTTTTCATCAATTGGAACATATTGAGCAGTTCCGTATACTTCAGATGTAGATGTAACTAAAACTCTTTCTATGTTATAATCTCTCGCTGCTTGTAAAATATTCAAAGTACCTTTAACATTAGTATCTATATAAGAGTCTGGAGAATGATAACTAAACGGAATTGCTATTAAAGCTGCCAAATGATAAACTACTGATACATCTTTCATAGCAGTTCTAACACCGTTTGGGTCTCTTATATCTCCCGAAAAAATTTCTACATTTTCTAATATTTCTTTTGGTAAAGTATCTAACCATCCCCAAGAATTAAATGAATTATAATAACAAAAAGCTTTTACACTATAACCTTTTATAATTAATTCTTCTACCAAATGAGAACCGATAAAACCATCTGCACCGGTAACTAAAACTTTTTTATTATTACTCATTATTCTTTTCTCTTAAATATTTTTCTTGGAATTCTACGATATGTTCATCTGTTAATTTATCTACATAAAAGTTTTCGAAAGAACTAGGAGTATCAAATAACACTCCTCTTTTTTTACACTTCTCAATATAATCCTCAACATTGCAAATAAATTTGGCAGGATTTCCTGCTACAATTGTATTGGATTTTACATCTTTAGTTACTATAGCTCCTGCTCCAATTATAGCTCCATCACCTACTTTTATTCCTGGTAAAATAATAGCACCTGCACCTAAAAAAACATTATTTCCTATTACTGTTTCTTCAACTCTATGTTTCCTTACGTGATTATAAGTCGATGCATCATGAGCTAATATAATTGATTGAGGTGCTGAAATAAAATTATCTCCAATGGTTACAGCTTGTGGAATTAATTCATCAACAAGAGAATTATGGATTTTTACATTTCCAATTTTATAAGCAATGGTTTTGCTTTTTTTAGTTTCTAAAAGCCCTAAAACAAGACCAATTTTTATATATATCTTTCTTATAATTCTTTTCATTATTGATAATATCTAGCTGGCATTATTGAAGAAAACCCTTCTCTATTTAATTTACCCACTTTAAAAACATCTGCTTTGAGTACATTTATAAATGTTACATCTTCAATTATATCTAAAGCTTCTTCCATTTTCGTTTCTCCGTTAAAAGATAGTAACATAATTTCATATCTCTCACTTCTCAGATATAAATTAGGTATTTCTAACTTAATTTTCCCTGTACTTTTTCTAATTTCAGCTTGATTAGGTATTTCATCAGAAACAAAAGATGTTGCTATTTGTTTTAAATTATCTCTAAATATTAAACTCCATATAATTCTAGATCCATCAAAATCCTCATCCTTTTCATAATCAATTTCTACTAGGGCTTTATCTCCACTTATAAATTCATTAGCTTCAACTCCTGCTTTGTTTTTAAACTTAATATCTACAAACTTAAATTTACCATTTCCTATCCTGTCATTTCTTAATATTAAGCTACTTATCGATTTTTTTCTTTCAGAAGTTATATAGTAATTTACTGCTTCTTCAGATGTTCCTGTAAATGTTATTTTTCCATTTTCCAAAACCAACCCTGTTTTACATAAAGATTTAACAGCTCCCATATTATGACTTACAAACAAAACAGTTCTTCCGTCTGAATTAGAAATGTCTTGCATTTTACCAATGGCTTTTTTCTGAAATTCTGCATCTCCAACTGCTAATACTTCATCAACTACCAAAATATCAGGTTCTAAAAATGCTGCTACTGCAAATGCTAAACGCACTTTCATTCCGCTTGAATAACGTTTTACAGGAGTATCAATATAACGTTCACATCCAGAAAAACTCACAATTTCATCTAGCTTAGATGCAATTTCTTTCTTGGTCATTCCTAGAATAGCTCCATTTAAAAAGATATTCTCTTTTCCTGTCATTTCTGGGTGAAATCCTGTACCAACCTCTAGTAATGATGCTATTCTTCCTCTTGATTTTATTGCTCCTGTAGTTGGTCCTGTAACTTTAGATAAAATTTTTAATAAGGTAGATTTTCCCGCACCATTTTTTCCAATAATCCCTAATACTTCACCACGTTTTACTTCAAAATTTATGTCTTTTAATGCCCAAACATATTCAGAACTTCCTTTGGTTGCTCTATCATTAGATTCTCCTACTTTTAAAAACGGATCCTCTTTTCCTCTTATTTTAGCAAAAAATCGATTTAAATCATGACTAATTGTTCCAGTTCCAATGGTTCCTAATCGGTACTGCTTTGATACATTCTCTACTTTTAAAATAACTTCCTCTCTCATAATCAATTAAATAGTATCTATAAAGCTTTTTTCAGTTTTATTAAAAATAACAATACCGACCAATAATACCAACACAGATACTGATACTGTATATAGTACACCAAACTGAGAAACTGTACCTTCATCCAATATCATATATCTTCCTATTTCTATGATATGAGCTAACGGATTATAATCTATAAGCCAAGAATAATCATAACCATTTTCTACACTTACCAATTTCTCTTTCATCAAATTAATTGGATACATTACTGCAGACATATACATTAACAATTGTACTCCAAAAGCAACCAAAAATGTTAAATCTCTGTATTTAGTAACCATTGAAGAAATAATCATTCCCAGTCCTAAGCCAATCATTCCCATTAATAAAATTAAAAAAGGAAAAAAGACGATGTATATATTGGGTTTAATATCAGAGCCTGTAGCTACATAATACACATAAAAAGCAATCAATATAAATAACTGAATTCCAAACTTTAGTAGATTTGAAATTATAATAGACATTGGCATAATAATTCTTGGAAAGTATACTTTTCCAAAAATTTGTTCATTTTTTTTAAAGGTATCAGAAGTTGCTGTTAAGCACTCTTTAAAATAATTCCATGTAGTTACACCCGCCAAATTAAATAAAAACGGTGGAATTGCTCCTGTTGAAATTCCTGCTACGTTGTTAAAAATAAGTGTAAAAATTAGAGAAGTAAACAACGGTTGAATTAGATACCAAAGGGGTCCTAAAATTGTTTGTTTATATAAAGTGATTACATCTCTTTTAACAAAAAGCATCAATAAATCTCTATACTTCCAAACTTCTTTTAAGTTTAAATCAATGAGCTTTGTTTTAGGGGTAATCACAAAAAGCCACTTTTGCTCCATAGAATTCTGATAGTTTATCAATAACAAATATACTTTTTTTAACTTTTATTTTTAGCATTAAACTTCTTTTATTCTTTCAAAAAAATTAAATTTGGTTAAACCTAATCATAAAACACAATGAACAAACAACTTATAGAATGCGTTCCTAATATTAGCGAAGGTAGAGACTTACAAAAAATCAACGCAATTGCTAACATTGTTACTACCGTAGAAGGAGTAAAACTTTTAGATGTTGATCCAGGTAAAGCCACTAACAGAACCGTAATTACTTTTGTAGGAGAACCCGAGCAAGTTATTGATGCTGCTTTCCTTTTAATCAAAAAAGCGGCAGAACTTATTGATATGAGTAAACATTCTGGTGAACATCCTCGTTTTGGTGCTACAGATGTGTGTCCGTTAGTACCTATTGCAAACATCTCTATGGATGAAACAGCTAATTACGCCCATAAACTAGGAAAACGTGTTGGAGATGAGTTAGGTATTTCTGGATATTTCTATGAAAATGCTGCAAGCTCTGATGACAGAAAAAACTTAGCTACGGTTCGTTCGGGAGAATATGAAGGCCTAAAAGAAAAACTCTCTGATCCTATTTGGAAACCTGATTTTGGACCGTCTGAATACAATAATCAAGTGAGTACTTCTGGAGTAACAGCAATTTCTGCTCGTGATTTTTTGATTGCTTATAATGTAAACTTAAACTCTACTTCTACTAGACGTGCAAATGCCATAGCTTTTGATGTTAGAGAAGCGGGACGTGTAAAAAGAGAAGGAAATCCAATTACAGGAAAAAAAGTATTAGATCAACACGGAGAAGTAGTTCGTATTCCAGGTAAATTAAAAGCCGTAAAAGGAATTGGTTGGTATATTGAAGAATACGGAATTGCTCAAATTTCGTATAATTTAACTAATATCAGTATTACTTCTATGCATGAAGCTTTTGATGAAACAGTTGCCTCTGCAACTCGAAGAGGGTTACGAGTAACGGGTTCTGAGTTAGTAGGGTTAGTTCCTTTACAAGCAATGTTAGATGCAGCAGATTATTTCTTAATCAAACAACAACGGTCTTTAGGTATTAGTGAAAGTGAAAAAATAAAAATTGCTATTAAATCTTTAGGCTTAGATGATTTAAAACCATTCAACCCAAATGAGAGAATTATAGAATATGTTATGAATGGAAATGCAGAAAAAAAACTAATTGATTTTTCTGTAAAAGATTTTGCAGAAGAAACTGCTTCTGAATCTATGGCGCCAGGAGGAGGAAGTATCTCTGCTTATGTTGGTGCATTAGGAGTTTCTTTAGGGACTATGGTGGCAAATTTATCTGCTCATAAACCTGGTTGGGATGATCAATGGGAATATTTTTCTAAATGGGCTCAAAAAGGGCAAGCTTATAAAAATGAATTGCTTTTTTTAGTTGATGAAGATACCAACGCTTTTAACAAAATTATTGACGGTTTTCGATTACCTAAAACTACCGAAGAAGAAAAAGCATACAGGAAACAAGCTATTGAAGACGCTACAAAATATGCAACCGAAATTCCTTTTAAAGTAATGCAAACATCTTACAACTCTATGGAAGTCATGATGGAAATGGCTAAAAAAGGATTACAAAACTCTTTATCTGATGCTGGAGTTGGAGCTTTATGTGCAAGAACTGCAGTAATTGGAGCTTATTTTAATGTAAGAATTAATGCCAAAGATATTAAGGATAACGTTTTTGCAGAACAAATATTAGAAAAAGCAAAAGATGTCTATTTAAAAACTTTACAACTAGAGCAAGAAATGATGGACATTATTGACTCAAAAATATAAAATTATATATCCTCTATTTTGTAAAGAGGATATTTTTTATACATTTGCATAAGTACTTATATAATTCATTATGGATAAATTGCAACAATTTCAAGAATTGGCTTTTGGCTCTCGACTAAAAAGATTGAGTGATCTTTTTATGAAAGATGCAAAAAGAATATATAAACATTTAAATATAGACTTTGAACCTTCTTTAATGCCTGTGTTTAAAACCATTATTGATGAGAAAGAAATTAGTGTTGGAGAAATTGCTTCTATGCTAGAAATTAGTCAACCTGCAGTAACTCAATTTGTTAATAATCTACAAAAAAGAAAGCTGTTAAAAATTGTTTTAGATAAAGATGATAAAAGAAAAAAGAAAATTACCCTATCTAAAAAAGGTATTGAAATAAAAGAAAGATTAGAACCAATCTGGAAAATTATTGAAGAAGAATTGAAAAAAATGACAAACAATACTCCTGTTAGTTTTATGGAACATATTCGTTTAACTGAACAAAAACAAAAGGAAAACTCAATGTATAATAGAATAATAAATCGATTAAAAGAAACTGTAGAAATCATTGATTTTAAAAATGAATTTGCAAATGATTTTTACAATTTAAATGTAGAGTGGTTAGAAAAGTATTTTTATGTTGAACCTTATGATAAAAAAGTTCTTAGTCAACCTAAAGAATACATTATAGATAATAACGGTTATATCTTCTTTGCAACATATAACAATAAAGTGGTAGGGACAGTTGCCTTAATCAATCAAACAGATTTTTACGAACTAAGTAAAATGGCCGTCTCACCTAAATATCAAGGATTAAAAATTGGGCAAAAGTTAATGAATCACTGTATTGAATTTGCAAAAAAACAGGGATGGGAAAGCATTACTTTATACTCACATAGAAGTTTGGTACCAGCAATAAACTTGTATAAAAAAGTAGGTTTTGTAGAAGTAGAACTAGAAAAAGATTCTCATTATGAAAGGTCAGATATCAAAATGAAAATGAGCTTATAAAAAACTCTGAATTGCTAATTCATAACCTTTTACGCCAAAACCAAAAATAACACCTTTAGCGTTTGGAGCAATATAACTTGTATGCCTAAACGCTTCTCTTGCGTGTACATTAGAAATATGTACTTCTACAACTGGAGTTTCAATACCTTTTACAGCGTCTCCAATACCAACAGAAGTATGTGTATACGCTGCTGCATTTAATATAATTCCATCATAATCAAAACCAACTTCGTGCAATTTATCTATCAACTCCCCTTCTATATTTGATTGAAAATAATCAATCTCAATTCCAGAAAATTTGCTTTGGAGTTCTTTAAACAATTCTAAAAAAGATTTTGAACCATAAATTTCTGGTTCTCTTTTTCCTAATAGATTTAAATTAGGCCCGTTAATAATAATTAGTTTCATAATTTATTTTAAGTTGTAAATATATACTTTATTTTTAGCTAATGAAATGGCAACACGCAATTAAAGATTACCAATTATATCTTAAAATAGAAAGAGGGCTTTCACAGAACTCAATAGACAGTTATTCTAGAGATATTAAAAAGCTAATATTTTATTTAGAAGAACGTGATATTGCTATTTCTCCAATTAAGTTAGGTACAGAAATTGTTCAAGATTTTATCTATCATATTGCTAAAGAAGTAAAACCTGCTACACAATCTAGAGTTATTTCTGGACTCAGAAACTTTTTTGATTATCTTGTTTTTGAAGATTATAGAGAAGACAATCCAACCGATTTGATTGAAACTCCAAAAATTGGTAGAAAATTACCAGATACTTTATCAAAAAACGAAATTGATGATTTAATAGAAGCTATTGATTTGAGTCATCCACAAGGAGAAAGGAATAGAACTATTATTGAAACGATTTATTGTTGTGGCCTACGTGTCAGCGAATTAGTCAATCTTAGGCTTTCTGATTTATTTTTTGATGAAGGTTTTATTAGAGTTTTAGGAAAAGGAAACAAAGAACGATTTACTCCTATCAATTATGCTACACAAAAATACATTCGTTTTTATATTGATCATATAAGAATTCATAGCGCTCCAAGCAAAGAAGATGAAGATACTTTGTTTTTAAATCGTAGAGGAAAAAAGTTAACACGTCAAATGATTTTCACGATTATTAAAAATTTAGCAACAAAAATCAACCTAAAGAAAAAGATTGGACCACATACGTTAAGACATTCTTTTGCGACACATTTATTAGAAGGTGGTGCCGACTTAAGAGCAATACAACAAATGTTAGGACATGAAAGTATTACTACTACAGAGATATACGTACATTTAGACACTTCATATCTCAAAAAAGTAGTAGAACAATATCACCCAAGAAATTAAAAAAAGCTTTAAGAAAAATCTTAAAGCTTTTTTACACTAATATAACTATATAATTAAAACTTACTTGGCTACATTCACTGCTCTAGTTTCTCTAATAACAGTTACTTTTACTTGTCCTGGATAGGTCATATCATTCTGAATCTTTTGCGAAATTCCAAATGATAATTCCGCAGCTTTTTCATCATTTACTTTGGTGCTTTCTACCATAACTCTTAATTCACGTCCCGCTTGGATTGCATAAGCTTTTTGTACTCCTGTAAATCCGAAAGCAATATCTTCTAAATCTTTTAAACGTTGAATATAAGAATCTAGTACTTGTCTTCTAGCTCCAGGACGAGCACCTGAAATAGCATCACAAACCTGCACTATTGGAGAAATTAAACTCTTCATTTCAATTTCATCATGGTGGGCTCCAATTGCATTACAAACATCAGGTTTTTCTCCATACTTTTCTGCCCATTGCATTCCTAATAATGCGTGTGGTAATTCACTTTCTGTTTCTGGTACTTTACCTATATCATGTAATAATCCAGCTCTTTTTGCTGCTTTAGCATTTAAGCCCATCTCAGCAGCCATAATACCACATAAATTAGCTACTTCTCTAGAGTGTTGCAATAAGTTTTGTCCGTAAGAAGAACGATACTTCATTCTACCTACAGTTTTTATCAACTCTGGATGTAAGCCATTAATACCTAAATCAATAACAGTACGCTTTCCTACCTCAATAATTTCTTGATTGATTTGTTTTTCTGTTTTCTTTACAATTTCTTCAATTCTTGCTGGATGAATTCTTCCATCAGTTACTAATTTATGTAAAGACAAACGCGCAATTTCTCTTCTTACAGGATCAAAGCAAGATAAAATAATCGCTTCTGGAGTGTCATCAACAATAATTTCTACTCCTGTTGCAGATTCAATTGCTCTAATATTTCTTCCTTCTCGACCAATAATTCTACCTTTAACATCATCAGATTCTAAGTTAAAAACAGAAACACAATTTTCTACAGCCTGCTCTACTCCAACTCTTTGAATCGTGTTTAAAACCACTTTACGTGCATCTTGTTCTGCAGTTAATTTGGCTTCTTCAATTGAGTTTTGAATAAAAGCCATGGCTTCAGTTTTTGCTTCATCTTTTAGAGAAGAAACCAATTCTTTTTTAGCTTCATCTGCAGACAAACCAGAAATTTCTTCTAACATGTCTACATGTCTTTTATGCAACTTTTCTAGTTCGTTTTCTTTTTTCTCTAAGAATTCAAGCTTATAATTATAATCTGATTCTTTTTGTTCTAAAGATTTATTTAATCTTTTATTTTTATCTACTTCTGATGCCACTTGAGATTCACGATCTCTGATTCTTTTTTCTACATCAGACATTTTCTTTTCTCTTGCTAAAATTACCTTTTCATGCTCAGATTTAAGCTCGATAAACTTTTCTTTAGCTTGTAAAATTTTATCTTTTTTGATTGATTCTGCATCAACTTTAGCTTCTTTAAGTATTGTTGCAGCTTCTTTTTTAGTACCTTCTATTAGTTTTTTCCCTTTAGATTTCTCTATTACTTTCGCAATAACAAATCCTATAACGGCTCCTACTACACCTAGTGTAAAAGGAAGTATCATTCCATCCATAATTAATTATTTGTATAAAAAAAGCCTACATCAGTTGGGTTTTTAAACTCCATTATGACATTTATAGGGCTAACTAATTGGTCAAGGATCCATCTAAAATGGCTTGCTTTTGCAATTAAGACTCACCCTTCATAATTGAATAGTGTTGAGTTTAATAAACTAATTACTAACGTAGGCAGTGTATTTTTAATCTATTTTAAAGAACTTATTCTAAATGACTTTGTAATAATTCATTTAGGGTATTTATTTTTTCTAATGCTTTTGTATTCGTATCCACCGCATCAATAGATGCAATTTCTACTTGGGATGCAAAACGCAAAGCACACATTGCTAATACATCTTGCTTATCATTTACAGCATAGTTTTGTTCATATAAAGAAATTAAATGGTTAATATTTGCTGCAGCTTTTCTCATCCCTTCTTCTTCTTGAGTGTTTTTTACACTCAAAGGATAAGATCTACCTGCAATAACCACATTAATTTTTAACTTTTCTGACGACACTGTTAATGAACTTTTTATTCGTTTAACTGAATAATACACTTATCGATTTCTCGAATTAAAGCATTTATCTTGAGTTTTGTTTCTCTTGTATTTTCTTTACTGCCATTGATAGTTTTTGCAAGTTTTAAAAGATCATATTTTTTTTGTTGTTCTTCTAATTGTTGCTGATTTAATAATAATTGATGCTGTAATTTATTCACATTCTCGAGAAGAATTTCATTTTCTTCTTTTAAAAATTCATAGTTCGTTAATAAGTTTTTTAACCTATCTTCCAGTAAATGAATTGCTTCTAATGTTTTACTCATCAATTGTTAAGAATCAAAACTATTCCAACAAAGTTAACATTCTGATTCTTAAAACCCAAAAAAAACAGTTCTTTTTACGGTTTTATTTCTAATTAGTTGTGAAATAGACAACTATATTTTTTATTCAATACTACTTTTATTTTTTATTACATTAGCTTAAAATTCTAAGGTGAGGTTACTAGTTACATTTTTTATCTTTCTTATTGCTATTTCTTCTGTTGGACAAAAAAAATACCCAACAAAAGATTTTAGAAATCCATTAGACATACCTCCTATTTTAGCAGGTACTTTTGGTGAGCTTAGAAACAATCATTTTCATGCCGGAATAGATATCAAAACTCAACGTAAAGAAGGATTAAATGTTTATGCGGTTGCAGATGGATATGTTTCTAGAATTAAAGTAGCTCTTTGGGGATATGGAAAGGTAATTTATGTAGATCATCCCAATGGATATACGAGCGTTTATGCACATTTAAGTAAATTTGGAAATGGCATAGAAGAATATGTAAAAGATATTCAATACAAAAAGCAACGCTACGAAACTGGAAATATTTTTCCTAAAAAAGGAGAAATTCCAGTAAAAAAAGGGCAAATAATTGCCTATTCTGGTAGTACTGGTGGATTTGTTGCTCCACACTTACATTTTGAAATTAGAGATACAAAAACAGAAAAAATAATCAATCCTTTTTTATTTGGCATCAAAGTAAAAGATACAATTCCGCCAAAAATTAGAGGATTGCTAGTGTATCCACTATCAGATTCATCCAGAGTAAATCAAAAGAATCAAAAATCTCTCTTAGCTTTTAAAAAGGTAAAACCGAATCTATATACCACAAATCGTATCACAGCCAAAGGTCCAATTGGCTTTGCCATTAACGTATATGATAAATTGAATAAGGCACATAATAAAAATGGTGTTTATAGCATCTCAATGAAAGTGAATGGCCATAAAGTATATCATCATAATTTAGAAACTTTTTCTTTTGCAGAAAGTAAGTTTATCAACTTGTTAATTGACTATTCGCATTATGCTGAGTATAAAAAAAGATATCAACGAACTCATTTAGTAAAAGGAAACCAATTAGATATCTATAAAGATCTTTTAAACAACGGGGTTATTACCATTAAAGAAGGTTATAATTATACTGTAGAAATTATTATTTCTGACTTTTCTAAAAATAGAACCACCATTAGAATTCCTGTAAAAGGTGTTAAAAACAACCGAATTTTTACACAAAAAAAGGATACTACAGCTTATAAAATCACCACTTCTAAGTTTCATAAATGGACTCAAAAAGGAGTTACAATTGCTTTTCCTAAACACACTTTTTACGAAGATGTTTATTTAGACTTTAGGGTTGATTCGTCAATTGCCAAAATTCATCAGCCAACAATTCCTTTAAATAAAAGCTTTACTTTAACTTTTGATGTAACAAAATATACCGAAAAAGAAAAAGAGCAATTGTATATTGCAAACATCAACAACAAAAAATATCCATCCTATCAAAATACAAGAAAGAAAAAAGACAAGTTCTTTACTACTACTAAAACTTTAGGAGCTTATACCTTATTAAAAGATACTATTAAACCTAGTATTTATCTTAAAAATTTTAAGGACAAACAATGGATAACTAAACTGAATAAAATCATTGTAAAAATTGCTGATAAAGGCACTGGTATTAAATCTTACAAAGCTACTTTAGATGGTGAATGGATATTAATGGAGTACAATCTTAAAAAGAAGCAAATCGTATATCAGTTTAAAGATAAAAAATTGGTTGGCGCCAAACATCAGTTAGTTGTAGAAGTAGAAGATAATGTTGGAAATACGAATACGCTACATGCAACGTTTTATAAAAAAGAATAACTTAGCAGCTTAATTAATTACTTAGTGAAAAAACTTTTATTTCTCTTATTTATTATTCCTATCTCTGTCGTTTCTCAGCAAACTACCATTATTAAAGGATACATTTTAAACAAACAAAATACGCCAATTAAAGATGTTGCTGTAAGTTATAACAATAAAGGTACTGTCTCTAATGCTCAAGGATATTATGAATTAATTATCCCCATAAGAAAAACCATACGTATTACTTTTAAGCATATTGCTTACAAAGAACATGTAAAAAAAGTTACTCTGAGAGGGAAAAGAGTTCTTAATTATTCTCCTGTTTTAATTGCGATTAACAATCAACTAAACGAAGTAATAGTAAAAAACAACAAGAACGAAGCTAAAGGAATTAAAACTATAGACATTGCCAATGTAAAAAAACTACCAGGAGCAAATGCAGGTGTAGAAAATTTGTTAATGACTTTTGCTGGAGTTAATAACAATAATGAGTTAAGTACTCAATACAATGTAAGAGGTGGAAATTTTGATGAAAATCTTATTTATGTTAATGGTATTGAAGTATATAGACCATTTTTAGTCCGTTCAGGGCAGCAAGAAGGCTTGAGTTTTATCAACTCTAATATGGTACAAAATATTCATTTTTCTGCCGGAGGTTTTCAAGCTAAATATGGAGACAAACTTTCTTCTGTATTAGATATTACCTATAAAAAACCAACAAAATTTAATACACAAGTAGAGTTAAGTTTGGTTGGTGGTAGTGCTACCATAGAAGGAGTTACAAAAAATAAAAAGGGAACCGGAATTGTAGGAATTAGACATAGAAACAATAGTTTATTTGTAAATAGTAAGCAAATAGAAACAAATTACAAGCCTAGTTTTACAGACATTCAATCTTATTTTACCTACCAACTAAATGATAAGGTAAATGTTGCTTTTCTAGGAAATTTCTCTTTAAACAAATACAACTACACTCCTATTTCACGTAGAACTAGATTTGGTACTGTCGCTAACCCTGTAGAGCTAATTGTTTTTTATAATGGGCAAGAAAAAGATAGTTATCTTACTAGTTTCGGTGCTTTTACTGCTAATTATGTTTTAAATGAACATATTCATTTTACTGCTACTACCTCTTTATACAATACACAAGAAGAAGAATATTATGATATTTTAGCCGCTTATAATTTAGGAGAAGTTAATAGTAATATTGGTTCTGAAAATTTTGGAGAAGTAGAATTTTCTCAAGGAATTGGGTCACAACTAAATCACGCAAGAAATGATTTGGACGCTTTAATTGCCAACATTCAAGTAAAAGGAAGTTACAAAAAAGACAATAATCATATAGAAGTTGGAATTAAATATCAATCAGAAGACATAAAAGATCGAATTAGAGAATGGGAAGTGATAGATTCTGTTGGCTTTGCTATTAGACCTCCACATCATGATATTAACAAACAACCTTATGATCCTTATAGAGGAAGTATTACGCCTTTTCAAAGCATACGAGAAACCAATAATGTAACCATTCATAGAGTTTCTGGATTTTCTCAATTTAGTAGAAGAGATTTTATTGGTGAGCATCAGGTTTGGTATAATTTCGGAATCCGTTTTCAAAATTGGTCTGTAAATGCAAACAATACTGCAAAAAAAAGCCATTTTATATTTAGTCCAAGAGCACAATTTGCTATCAAGCCAGATTGGGAAAAAGACATGCTATTTAGAATCTCTGGTGGATTGTATTACCAACCTCCTTTTTATAAAGAATTAAGAAATAATCTTGGAAAAGTAAATACTTCTGTTAAAGCTCAAAGATCTATTCATGCTGTTCTTGGAAATGATTATAGCTTTACTTTATGGGAAAGGCCTTTTAAATTAACCACAGAACTCTATTACAAAAGCTTAACTAATGTAAATCCTTATACAGTAGATAATGTTCGTATTCGCTACCAAGCAACAAATAATGCAACGGCTTATGCAACAGGAATTGATGTACGTTTAAATGGTGAATTTGTTCCTGGTAATGAAAGTTGGATTAGTTTAGGTATCTTAAAAACTCAAGAAAATATTAATAATAGAGGTTATATTGCTCGTCCTACTGATCAACGTTTTAAATTAGGAATTCTATTTCAAGATTATGTCCCAAACTTACCAGACTTAAAAGCCTATTTAAATTTAGTGTACAATTCTGGTGTTCCTGGTGGTGCTCCAAGTTATGCAGACCCATATCAATTTCAAAGTAGATTAGGTGCCTACAAACGTGCAGATTTAGGAATCTCTTATATTTTTGTAGATCAAAATAAAAAAGCTACATCACCTTGGCTACGTAATTTTAAAGAGCTTACTGCTGGATTGGAACTTTTTAATTTGTTTGATATACAAAATTCAATTACCAATACTTGGGTTAGAGATGTGTATTCTAAAACAATGTATGGAATTCCGAATTTTATGACAGGTAGAGTCCTAAATTTTAAAATAGGAATGCAGTTTTAAGTACATTCCTATTTCTTCTTTAGTTCTTTTTAGAAGCATTTAACTTCTTCATTGTTTCTTGTAGCTTTTTTCGTTTCTCAGCAATTTCATCGTATTTTTTGTTGAACTTTTGTAAACGAATCTTATTTATCGAATCCTGAACCTGCTTTTTTCGTATACTGTCTTTCTTTTTTTGAAATTCATATATCTTTCGTGCCTGTTCACGTTGTACTTTCTGTTGTTCTTCTCGTAATTGTGCTCTACGATATTTACGATACATAATACTTGCAGTAATCAAAAGAATTCCTATGATTACTAAAAACGTACTCTTCTTTTTCATTGACTTATGTTTTTAAGATATAATTTGAGCTGTATGGTCTTTCGTTTTAACTTTTGTTATTATATCTTCTATCACTCCGTTTTCATCTATAACAAAAGTAGTTCTGTGTATTCCATCATACTCTCTTCCCATAAACTTTTTTGGTCCCCAAACTCCAAATGCATTAATTACAGCTTTGTCTTCATCTGCCAATAAAGGAAAAGGCAAATCGTGTTTGTCAATCCAGTTTTGTTGTCTTTTTGCAGAATCTGCACTTGCGCCTAAAATAGCATAGCCTTTCGCTAAAAAGCTTTGGTAATTATCTCTTAGATTACAAGCTTCTGCCGTACAACCTGGTGTGCTAGCTTTTGGATAAAAAAACAATACTAGTTTTTTTCCAGAATAATCAGCTAATTTAATGGTATTCCCTTGATTGTCTTTTGCTTCAAACTGTGGCGCTTTATCTCCTATTTTTAATGTTGTCATCTTTGTTCAATTTCTAAATTATATTGTAGGCAATTTACAAAGTCTTCCTTTAAAAAGTTGTATAGTTTCTAAAAAAACTCGGCAACTTTGTATATTTGTTCGACTTAAAAAGAAAAAATGACAAAACAAGAAAAGGTAAACTTTGTAATAGATACACTCAACTCATTTTACCCTGAGATTCCAGTTCCTTTAGATCATAAAGATCCATATACCTTATTAATTGCAGTATTATTATCGGCTCAATGTACAGATGTTAGAGTGAATCAAATTACTCCGCTACTTTTTGCAAAAGCAGATAATCCTTTTGATATGGTTAAAATGACCATAGAAGAAATTAAAGAGATTATCAGACCTTGTGGATTATCTCCTATGAAAAGTAAAGGAATTTATGGTTTGTCTAAGATTCTTATTGAAAAATACAACGGTGAAGTTCCTCAATCTTTTGAAGGACTAGAAGAATTACCAGCTGTAGGTCATAAAACGGCAAGTGTTGTAATGAGTCAAGCTTTTGGTGTACCAGCTTTTCCTGTAGATACTCATATTCATCGTTTAATGTATCGTTGGAATTTAAGTAACGGAAAAAGCGTACAACAAACAGAGAAAGATGCAAAACGCTTGTTTCCAAGAGAGCTATGGAATGATTTGCATTTACAAATTATTTGGTATGGTAGAGAATATTCTCAAGCAAGAGGTTGGGATTTAGAAAAAGACATCATTACCAAAACTATTGGTAGAAAATCTGTTTTGGCAGCATATCATAAGAAAAAATAATTCCAACAAAAAAGCCTCAACTGGCTGTTAAGGCTTTTCCCTCTTAATTCAAATTCAATTCAATAACAAGGTCGGATTTAGTTTTAATTACTTTTAACGATTTAGAAAAGTTAATCAAAAATTGAATTGTTTCTTTTTTAGGTTGCTCACTATAATTAGGAGACTTCTTAGAGTAAAGTTGCATCATATAAATGGTTTTATCACTTGATTACTAACCTTATAACGATGCATTTACTACTTTATTGTTAATTCACTAAAATAATTTTATTTTTTTCTATCAGCTTTCTTAAATTGATCAATGCATAACGCATTCTACCTAATGCTGTGTTAATACTTACTCCAGTATTTTCTGATATTTCATTAAAACTCATATCATTATAAATACGCATTACTAGCACTTGCTTTTGTTCTTCTGGCAATTCTTTTATCAACTCTCTAACATCTGCATGTATTTGGTCTTTGATAATTCTTTTTTCTGCATTTAAACTACCATCACCCAAGACAGAAAAAATATCAAACTCTTCTGTATTTTTAAAAGTTGGTAACCTGTTAGATTTTCTAAAATAATCGATTACTAAGTTGTGAGCAATACGAACCACCCACGGTAAAAACTTTCCTTCTTCATTATAACTTCCTCTTTTTAAAGTTCTGATTACCTTAATAAAAGTATCCTGAAAAATATCTTCTGTAATATCTTTATCTTTTACTTTACTATAAATAAAGCTATATAAACGCTGTTGATGTCTCTTTATTAAAATTTCAAGAGAAGCTTCATTACCTTTAATGTAATTACTAACTAATGTACTGTCAGGGATTAAATTATCATGCATCATAAAATACTTTAAGAAAGCAAAGCTGCTTTCTGATTCTTATTAGTTTTACTAAATAGTTAAAGTATTTTTATACTATATGCATGTGTTTTAAGTGAATAACTAAGCCAAATATCAAAAAAAAAAATGATTCAAACAAATAATATCAAAAATAATTAAATCAAATAATGGACTCTTTTATTTTAAAAATTGGTAATTTTAGCGCTTACTTTTTTTAGAAATGAAATTAGACCTAAGCAAGATAAATCCAAAGGAAAATATAATTATTAAAGGTGCAAAATTGCACAACCTTAAAGATATTGATGTTGTTATTCCAAGAAATAAATTAGTTGTAATAACTGGACTTTCTGGGTCTGGAAAATCTTCATTGGCATTTGATACTTTATATGCCGAAGGACAACGAAGATATGTAGAAAGTTTATCTTCTTATGCAAGACAGTTTTTGGGGAAATTACACAAACCAAAAGTAGATTATATTAAAGGGATTGCTCCTGCTATTGCTATCGAACAAAAAGTAAACTCTACCAATCCTAGATCTACTGTTGGTACTTCTACTGAGATTTATGATTACATCAAATTGTTATATGCTAGAATTGGAAAAACCTTCTCTCCTATTTCTAATAATGAGGTAAAAAAACATACTGTTACTGATGTTCTTAATTACCTTAAAGGATTAGAAGTTGGTTCAAAATTATTATTACTTGCTCCTATTCAACGTAATGAAGACAGGGATTTAAAAACTTTATTAAATATTTTTAACCAACAAGGGTATGTTAGAATTAAATTAAATGATACTGTTGTTAGAATTGAAGAATTTCCTTTTGATACATACAACAACGAAGACTTGCAATTGGTAATCGATCGAATTGTACTTAAAGATGATGAAGATTTTTACAATCGACTTGCCGATGCTATTCAAACTGCTTTTTTTGAAGGAAAAGGGATTTGTAGTATCGAAAACTTAAATACTAAATCTATTACAGAGTTTAGCAATAAGTTTGAATTAGACGGAATTACTTTTTTAGAACCAAATACACATTTGTTTAGTTTTAATAATCCTTATGGAGCATGTCCTACTTGTGAAGGTTACGGGAATGTGATTGGTATTGATGCTGATTTGGTTATTCCAAATACAGGATTGTCTATTTATGAAGATGCTATTTTACCTTTCAAATCAGAATCCTTTAGAAAATATAAAGACGATTTGGTGAATCATGCTTTTAATTTTGACATTCCTATCCATAAACCTTGGTTCGAACTTAGTGAGCAACAAAAAGAATTGGTATGGAATGGTAATAAAAGTTTTAACGGAATTCACCATTTCTTCGAAAAACTAGAAGAGAAAAGTTACAAGATTCAAAATAGAGTCATGCTTTCTCGTTATCGTGGTAAAACACAATGTACAGAATGTAATGGAAAACGCTTACGTAAAGAAGCCAATTATGTAAAAGTTAACGGAAAAACAATTTCAGAGCTTGTTTCTATGCCAATAGATGAACTGGCTAGTTTTTTTGCTACAGTAACCCTAAATAAATACGAATTAAAAATTGGAAAACGCTTATTGACAGAAATCAACAATCGTCTTCAGTTTTTACAGGATGTAGGATTGAGTTATTTAACACTTAATAGAACTTCTAATACGCTATCTGGTGGTGAAAGTCAACGTATTAATTTAGCCACTTCGTTAGGAAGTAGTCTAGTTGGTTCTATGTATATTTTAGATGAACCCAGTATCGGATTGCATCCTAAAGATACAGAACGTTTAATTGGAGTACTTCAAAATTTACGCGATTTAGGAAATACTGTTATTGTGGTAGAACATGATGAAGATATTATGAAAGTTGCTGATTATATTATTGATATTGGTCCAGAAGCTGGAACTTATGGAGGAAATGTAGTAGCTGAAGGGACTTTTAAAAATATTCTTAGTTCTAATTCTTTAACTGCACAATATTTAAATACCCAATTACAAATTGAGCTTCCAAGTAAAAGAAGAACTTCTAAAAATAGCATACAAGTTGTTGGTGCAAGAGAAAACAATCTTAAAAATATTGATGTTACTTTTCCTTTAAACAATTTAACCGTAATTACAGGTGTTTCTGGAAGTGGAAAAAGTACTTTAGTTAAAAAGATTTTATATCCTGCTATGCAGAAAAAAATCATTGGTTATGGAGATAAATTAGGACAATTTACAGAAATTAAAGGTTCGTATGACAGTTTAAAACATATTGAGTTTATAGATCAAAATCCTATTGGGCGCTCTTCACGTTCTAATCCAGTAACTTATATAAAAGCTTATGATGATATAAGAAGTTTATTTTCTAGTCAGAAATTGGCAAAAATTAGAAACTATAAACCCAAACATTTTTCATTTAATGTAGAAGGTGGTCGTTGTGAAACTTGTAAAGGTGAAGGCGAAGTTACCATAGAAATGCAATTTATGGCAGATGTGCATTTGCAATGTGAAACTTGTAAAGGAAAACGCTTTAAAAAAGAAGTATTAGAAATTACTTTTCAAGACAAATCTATAGACGATATTTTAAACGCTACTATTGATGATGCTGTTGCCTTTTTTACTGAACACGAACAGAAAAAAATCGTTCAAAAATTAAAACCTTTACAAGATGTTGGTTTAGGTTATGTACAATTAGGACAATCTTCTTCTACTCTTTCTGGTGGAGAAGCGCAACGTATTAAACTAGCATCGTTTTTAGTAAAAGGAAACACCAAGGATAAAGCCTTATTTATCTTTGACGAACCTACAACTGGTTTGCATTTTCACGATATAAAAAAACTATTAGATTCTTTCAATGCTTTGATTGAAAGAGGTCACTCTATTATTGTAATTGAACACAATATAGAACTCATTAAATGTGCTGATTATATTATTGATTTAGGAGCTGAAGGTGGTAAAAAAGGTGGTGAATTAGTATTCCAAGGAACACCAGAAGAATTAATTACAAATAAAAATTCTCACACAGCAACTTATTTAAAAGAGAAATTAGTAATTTAATAGCTGGTAAATTGTAACCGTTAAAATGATACAAAACTTAACAACAGAGCAAAAAGTAAATGCGGTAAGAATCTTTGCTGTTCTTTCTACCGTTTCAATGATGTTGTATGCTCCAGATTTATGGATAACTGATAAAGTTTTCCCAGTTATTCCTTTGTTTGACTGGATGCCAATACCAACATCTCCTTTTGATACGATTTTTGCAGGCTTATTTTTTGTGAGTCAAGTTGTATATGTATTTAAACCTAAAAGATGGTTAGGCTGGCTTGTTTTATCGCTGTATGTATTTTTATCTCTTGTAGATCAAAATAGATTACAACCTTATTTCTACCAAAGTGCATTAACTATTTTTGCCATTGTATTATTTCCTAAAAATGCTGACTCAAAAAGAATATTACATACAGTAATTCTTATTTTTTTAGCAACATATTTTTGGAGTGGTGTTCAAAAGTTAAATGGTATTTTTTACGAAGAATGGATGGGAGCCTTACTCAAACATTTTAGTTTTATCCCAGAAGTTTTACTACAAACGTTTACCTATATGGTACCATGGCTTGAGGCTTTATTAGGTATTTTATTACTCTTTAACAAAACAAGAAAATTAGGAGTTATTGGTGTTGTTTCTATGCACAGCATTATTATAGTCATGTTGTTATATTTAGGCTACGGATTTAATGTTATTCCGTGGAATGTTCAAAATATTCTAAGCGTAATTGTACTATTTTGGTTCTTAAAAACAGAGACATCTTTAGATTTTTTCACCAATTTAGTAAGTCCACAAAAGGCCGTAATTTTTGTATTTACTTTTCTTTTACCATTCAGTAATTTATTCGGTTATTGGGATCATCTATTATCGTTTAGTTTCTTTACTTCTAAACTAAATTACTATTACATTCAAATAGATGATAGTCTCAAAGACAACTTGCCAAAAGCGGTTCAAAAATACTATCGTTCTAACGAAACTATGACTGTAATTTATTTAAATGAATGGGCTGGAGATATCAATAAAGTTTTATTGTACCCACAACCTAGAGTAGCAAAAAAGGTAGAACAATATGTACTTTCTTTTGCCGATGAATCTACTATAAAGAATCCTACAAAGTTGGTAGTATATAATAAATAAAGCTGCTTAAAATCTCTTCTAAACAGCCTTATCATAATCGAATCAATCAACAATTCTATCTAATTATTTTAGATTTTTATCTCCAACATTTGGATTGTAAGTATAGTTAAACGAATAGTAACGTGGATCTTTTGTAGAGTCTTCATCTTTGTAATAACTCAAGATTTCCATTTTAGCATAATGTCCATTGCTTGTTTTAATTACCAATACTTTTCCTGCTACTACACTAATTTTATGTGTTTGTCTGTTATAAGTATACCAAGTACTTTTTGGCAATGCCAATGCTCCAGATTTATCTTGTTTAAAATCTGCGTCATTAGGTGCAGTTACTATATTTCCAAATGTTCCTGTTTGTAATGAGAAAGCTCCTACTCCAGTTCTTTCTGGTTCATCTGTTAATCCAACTTTTGCTCCTCCATTAAAAATAATAGTAGTTCCTCTAAAAGCAACATCCCAGTTATTTCCTGTTACCACAGTACCAGTACTAAAACTAAATTTTGTAAAATCTCCAGATTCTGCTGGTGGATTTACCGTATAATCTGTAGTTACAGGCGCATGAATATTTACCGCCTTTTTGGCTACCACCGGTACTACTTCTGTATCATTATTACTACAAGAAGTTATAAATAGTGATACTATTGCGATTAAAAAAATTGATTTAATAGTTTTCATTTTATTTGATTTTTGATTTATGTTATTTTTAAAAATTTACTCGAAGTCTTGCGTAGATGGTTCTTCCAACTCTTAATACAGCATCGTTTTTAGGAAATAGCTTTTCATTCTGCATTCCGTCTGAGTTCAGTAGATTATCTACTCCAATTTGAATCTCAGAAACGCTATAAATTGGTTTGGTTATTGAAGCATTCAATAAAACATGTGGTTTTACAAAATCATCGTATCTATCTATAATTTGCTGACTACTATTTGTATCGTACAAAGCGTATTTACTTCTATAAATAGCTCTTAAATTTGCAAAAAAGTTGTGTTGAAAGTTTCTATAAGATAGCTTTAAATTTGCTGTATGTTTTGAACGATTTGCAAGTCCAACATAATCGTTTATACTTAATTGTTGAGATGGAGAACTTGAGGTTTTTCTAAAATACACAACCCCAGATTTTATAAGCTTTTCTTGATCTTTATCTTTGGCAATCAAAAACTGATAACCTCCAGAGACACTTATGTTGTCTGTAAATCTATAGTGAGCATCTAATTCTACACCTTGTGTATAAACTTTATTTCTGTTTTCGTAATAAAAAACTCTTGTTGTTGGATTTATTCCTGGTAATACTCCATTAAAAACCGCTGTATTGATTAGGTCTTTTATATCATTTCTAAAAAAGTTTACATTCAATTTTAGATTTTGAATGGGTTTCATTTGAAAGCTTAAATTATAACCAATAGAATTTTCGGGATTCAAATCTTTTGCAACCTGATTTTGTACAGCTGGTATTTGTCCAAATAATTCGTGCATAGTTCTAACTCCATAAACAATATAACCACCAGCAGAATTATTAAAGTTGAAAAACAATTGTCTAAAATCTGGAGCTTTAAATCCATAACCTACAGATGATTTTATAGCCAACCAATCATTTAGTTTGTATCTGGCAGAGATTTTTGGAGAAAAAGCAGATTTGTACTTGTTGTGATGATCAAATCTAGCTCCCAAAATGATATTTAAATCTTCTGTTAATTTATAGTCAAATTGTCCAAAAACATAATGGGTTTTAAATGATTCTTTCTTTGCAAAAAAAGTTCTATCTAAAGCATCAAAACTTGCACCTACACCAGTAATTAATTCATTTTTATTGAACTTAATTACAGCTCTAACTTCAGGTCTAATCAAAGATTGATTATAGTGAGAAGCATTCCCATTAAATATACTTTTGGTTTTATAATTTGTTGCATAAAAAGAGTAATCAACATCTACTTTTTCAGATAATTTATGATCAACCTTGGTATGAAAATTATACTCATTTACAGTATTGGTATGCGTTTCTAATTTTTGATTTTGCTGATAAAACCGATTGGATTGAACAATGTTTAATTGTTTACTCACTTCATAAGTTAGATCTAAGGTTCCAGTATAATTCTCATAAGGATTACTGGTTTTATACGAAGTACTTGGAGATAAATCATAAGCACCTACAGCATTTAAATTCAACCCAGTTTTAATACCGAACTTTCCTTTTTTAAATGCATAATTAGTATTTAAATCTAGCTCGCTTCGATTCCCTCCTTTAAAATAAAACTGTAAATCTCCCTTGTTTGTATCTCTATTAAGTTTATGGGTAATAATATTTATCACTCCACCAATAGCTTCAGATCCATACAAACTAGAAGAAGGTCCTTTAACGATCTCTATCTGTTTTACATCATTTACTGTTAACCTTCTTAAATCTAATGTTCCAGCACTTCTACCAACCAAAGGAACACCATCAATTAAAACCAATGTGTAAGCAGCATTTAAACCTTGCATTTGTATGCCTTCAAAACCACTTGGATCTGTCACAAAAACAATTCCTGTTTGCTCTTGTAAAATATTTCTTAAACGTGTAGAGCCTGCCTTTTTTATTTCTTTATTAGAAATTAATGTTACAGCTAAAGGTACAGAAGACAATTGCCTTAATGTTCTGGTTGCAGTAATTACAACTTCATCTAACTGGCGTACTTTGGCAGTATCCTTTACCACTTCTTGAGAATAACCGATAAAAGACAAGAACAAAATACAACTGCACAAAATTCTATTTAGAATCATTCTTTATAATTTTGTTGCAAATATATTCTTTATTTTTATTCAATCTAAATAAAATTTATATTTTTGTCCCCGAAACTAATTTTAACATATAAGTGATGAGAAAAACATTTCTACTAACTCTAATAAGTATATTAACTATCAGCATTTCTTTTTCTCAGAGTAAAAAGAAAAAAGATAGAACAGCAATAAAAAAAATGAGCGGTTGTTTTGAAGTAACCTTCAATTTTGCTGAGACTTTCAATTATAGTGATGATAAAAACTACAAACCATCAAAAACAAAAAGTGATAAAGCCTTAGAGTGGGCACAATTGGTTGTTGATGAAAAAAACAAAATATCAATTCAACATATATTACAAGTAGGTAATCCACAGAAACCACATATTGTTAAACACTGGAGGCAAGATTGGGTTTATCAAAATCAAAACTTATATAACTATGCAGGTAACAATACTTGGGACTTTAAAAAGAAATCTAAAAAAGAGGTAAGAAGACAATGGACTCAAAAAGTATATCAAGTAGATGATAGTCCACGTTACGAAGGATCTGGGACTTGGGTACATGTAGACGGAAAAAGTTATTGGGAGAATACTACTAATGCCCCTTTACCTAGAAGAGAATATACTAAAAGAAGCGACTACAACATCACTTCTAGAGGAAATAGACATGAAATTACAGATTATGGTTGGGTACATGATCAAGACAATGAAAAAGTATTAAGAGAAGGAAATAATTATACCGTAATCGCAAAAGAGAAAGGATATAATACTTATGTAAAAGTTGCTGATAGCAAATGTAAAGCTGCTCAAGATTGGTGGGTGAAAAATGCTGATAAATGGCAAACAATTAGAAATAAATGGGACGATGTTTACAATAGAAATCAACAACTTACTTTAAAAAAGAAAGTAAAAAACAAGCTATTGTATAAATATCTTTTTTCAGAAAAAGCGAATCAAGAAGAAGAAGTAAGTAAAATCATTGAATCATTTGTAAAAAAATAACCATGAAAAATTCAATAAAAACCTTTCTAATTGTTTGTTTATTAAGTACAATTAGCACCATAAATGCCCAAACAAAAAATATCTTTTTAGAACGATCTTTTTGGAAAACAAATCCAAGTATAAAAATTGTAGAGCAAAAAATAACTGCTGGTAATAGTGCTACTAAATTAAACCGTTATGGTTTTGATGCTGTGGTATATGCATTATTAGAAAATGCCAATCCTAAAGTAATTAAGCATTTACTTTCAAAAAAAGGAAATGATGTTAATAAACTTACACACGATGGTAGAACTTATATCTTTTGGGCAGCCTATAAAAACAATATGCCCATAGTAAAATATTTACTAAAAAATGGTGCAAAAACGGATGTAATTGATGACAAAGGTTACTCTATTTTAAATTTTACTGCTGTTGCAGGTGTAGAAAATACCAAACTGTATGATTTATTAATTAAACATGGTGCTAATGTAAAAGAAGACACAACACCAAGCGGAGCAAATGCACTTTTACTAATTGTTCCCAACTTAAGTAATTTTAAGATGGTAGACTATTTTACATCTAAAGGTTTATCGTTAAATAGTACCGATAAAAATGGAAATGGTGTATTTAACTATACAGCACAAAAAGGAAATAAAAAGATGCTAGAAATGCTTATCAAAAAAGGTGTTTCTTATAAAAAAGTAAATCGCAATGGTGGTAATGCAATGCTTTTTGCAACCAAAGGCTCTAGAAGTGGGTACAATTCTTTAGAGTTCTTTAAATATTTAGAAGAGTTAGGAATTACTCCAAACATTAGAAACAAAGATGGTAAAACTCCTTTACACAATTTAAGTTATAGTAATAAAGATTTAGCTACAATCAATTACTTTATTAACAAAGGTGTAGATGTAAATCAAACAGATAAAAACGGGAATATTGCTTTAATCAATGCCGCTTCTCGTAATTCATTAGATATTGTAAAACTTTATGCTAGTAAAACTAAAAACATCAATCATACCAACAAAGATAGTCAGTCTGCATTAACAAGAGCCATTAGAAATACTAATAAAGTATTTAGCTATTTGATTAACAATGGTGCAGATGTTAATGTGGTTGATAAAAAAGGGAATCATCTAGGTTATTACTTATTTAACTGGTTCTCTGAAAAAAACATCAAAAATTTTGAATACAAATTGATGTCGCTAAAATCTAAAGGATTAGCAATTACTAAAAAGCAAAAAGACGGTACCACATTATATCATTTAGCAGTAAAAAAACAAAGTTTACCAATGTTAAAATATATTAGTAAATATGATATTGATATCAATGCTAAAAATGCCGATAACTTAACTGCACTACAGAAAGCTGTAATGATGGCGAAAGATGATAGCATTATTAAATACTTAATTGCACAAGGAGCAAATACAAAAATTAAAACAGATTTTGACGAAAGCTTGTATGATTTAGCCAAAGAAAATGAAGCATTAAAAAATACAGATATCAGCTTTTTAAAATAAAATACCATGATTAAAAAAATAACCTCTATACTAATTCTTGCAATTGTAGCAATGGCTTTTACAACTACTAAAAGTACTCGATACAAATGCATGATTCAAATGAAAAATTATTCTGGTGAAGGTGCTTATGTTGTCGTTTCATTATTAAATCCGAAAGGCGAATATGAAAAAACATTATATGTACAAGGAGATGATGACGAATGGTATCACGACATTACAGAATGGTGGAATTTTCAAGGAAAAACACATGAGAATATTGATGCAATAACTGGAGCAACCATTAGTGGTGGTAATAGAGCTATTAGTCATATAAACATAGAAGATGACAAAATAGACAAAGGATATAAAATTAGATTTGAAAGTGCTGTAGAAGACAAAGAATACTACAAAGATGATGTAGAATTTGAACTTACTTCACAAACAGTAAAAAGTAAAGTTGCAGGAAAAGGATTTATCAGATATATCAGAATGATTCCTCAAAAATAGTGTTTTAATGACCATTTCTATTTGGAGATATAGCCATCTTATGTTGGCTATATCTTCTTCTCTTTTTATTATTATTGCTGCTGTTACAGGCATTATTTTGGCTTTTGAACCTATTTCAAATCAGCTAGAACCTTTTGCTATACAAGAATTAGAAAAACAATCTCTTGCAAAAACCATTGCTGTATTAGAAACTACTTATGATGAAGTTGTTGAATTAAAAATTGACGACAATCACTTTGTAGAAGCTTCTGTAATCACAAAAAATGGCGATGATAAAACTTTCTTTATCAATCCTTTTACAGGAAAAGAGATTGTAGGAAAAGCGGAGAAAAAACCAATATATAGATGGGCTACAAACTTACATAGATCCCTATTTTTAAAGTCTACAGGAAGAATTATTGTAGCAGTTTTCTCTTTCTTATTAGCTTTAATTACCATAACAGGATCTATTCTTATTATAAAAAGACAAGGCGGAATACGGAAGTTATTCTCTAAAATTGTCAAAGAAAATACAGCACAATACTATCATATTATTTTTGGAAGATGGACACTTATTCCTATACTAATCATTACATGTACAGGAGTCTATTTATCTTTAGAAAAATTTTCTTTACTTCCAGAAACGAAGATTACTCACAATTATGAATCTACTGTAAAAAGTAGTACATCAAAAATTGTAGCAAAAGATTTTGAATTGTTTAAAACCATAAACTTAAGCGATGTTAAAAGCTTGGAGTATCCTTTTTCTGAAGATGAAGAAGATTATTTTTTCTTAAAAACTACCCGTAAAGAATATTTAGTACATCAATATACAGGTAAAATCATAAGCAATCAGGATCTGTCTTTTGTAAGCATCTTGTCTAACTGGAGTTTAATTTTACATACAGGAAGGGGCACTATTGTTTGGTCAATTATATTATTATTAAGCTGTTTTGCTATCTTATTTTTTATCTTTTCTGGCTTTACTATTAGCATTAAAAGAAAACAAAAAAACAATAATTTTGTAAAAAATAAATTTCACAAAGACAAAGCTGAATTTTTAATTTTAGTGGGCTCAGAAACTGGAAGCACCTATCTTTTTGCAAATGCTTTATACAAAGCGCTATTAAATGCAGGAAAAGCAGTTTATATAGATTCTTTAAACAACTTTACAAACTATAATAATTTAAGGCATTTAATTATACTTACAGCAACTTATGGTGATGGTGAACCTCCAATAAATGCTGCTCATTTTTTTAAGAAATTTAAAAAATATGCGAATGATGCTCCAATAAATTATAGCATTGTAGGTTTTGGGTCTTTAGCTTATGCTAAATATTGTCAGTTTGCCTTAGATATAGATAATACATTTAAAAATTACCCTAATTATACTCCTCTCCTACCACTTAAAAAAATCAATAATCAATCTTTTAGTGATTTTAAAAAATGGAGTTTAGCCTACTCACAAAAAATCAATACTGAGCTTACTGTAAAACAAGAAGTTCAAAAGATAAAAAAACAACAAACATTTACCTTGGTAGAGAAATCTCCAATTAACAAAGACGATACTTATTTAGTACGTTTTAAACCTAATAAACGAGTACAATTTACTTCGGGAGATTTGTTATCTATCAGACCAACAGAAGACAATGTAGAACGTCTATATTCTATTGGAAAAATAAATAACGACATTCTATTAAGTATTAAAAAACATGAATACGGAGTTTGTTCTAACTTACTATTCAATCTTCCTACAAATGGACAATTACAAGCAAAAATTAGTAAAAATAAAGGCTTTCATCTTCCAAAAAGAAATAGAAAAATAATCTTGATTGCTAATGGAACTGGGATTGCTCCATTTTTAGGAATGCTAAATGATAAAACAACCAATATGCATTTGTTTTTAGGAATAAGAACCAACGCTTCATTAGAATTATACCAACCTTATTTACATAAAATTTCATCTCAACACATACACATAGCTTATTCTCAAGAAAAAGAAAGAACATATGTTCAAGAAATTCTATTAGATCAAAAAGAATTGATTGCAGACGTTTTAAGCAATAAGGGAGTTATTATGATTTGTGGTTCAATTGTAATGATGAAAGGTGTGTTAAAGAACTTAGAAAAAATAACCTTAGAACAATTGAATAGTCCACTGAAAAAATTTCAACATGCCAATCAGATTAAAACTGATTGTTACTAATCTATCAAAACCAATTATGTGTCAAGCTATAAAAATCATATCTAAAGTTAAAAATGGAGAAATTACAAGATGTAATGCTTGTAAAATGTACCATTTGTCTTTTTACAATATCTATTTTGAATTTAATGAGAAACAACTTATCAAGTTTAGAAAACATATTTCTAAAATAAATCCTGATAACTGGGAAAAATCATATTCTAATTTAAGAGGAAAAAGAAAAATACCAATTCAAACCCTGCATCAAAACTTGTATTTAATTTTTAATCGTGAGGAATTAAATGAGTTAAAATCTTTGCTTTCAATTGAGACAGATTTTAAACAGCAGCTTATAGATTTAGATGATATTGATTATAAATTGGTCCTCAATTAATTTCATTTTCTACGAATTCTAATTGAACTAATACGAATTCTAAAAGGCACCAAATTTTAAAGAGTTCTCCTACTACTTTTGATGTATAATCATTAAAAACCTGTAGTTATGAGAACTTTTATTACTTTACTTCTACTCTGCATAAGTAGTTTTACTTTTTGTCAAAAAGCAGAAAGTCCTTATTTAAAAGTGCTAACAAAAGATGCACTAATTCCGTTAAAAAGTAGCAAAGCTAACATTCAAATTACGGGTACAATTGCACATGTTCAAATTACCCAAACCTATCAAAATTTAGGAGACACTCCTATTGAAGCCACTTATGTATTTCCTATGTCTGCAAAAGCAGCTGTACATAAAATGCAATTAGCAGTAGGCAATAGAATTACACAAGCAAAAGTTTTTGAAAAGAAAAAAGCTAAGAAAGTATATCAACAAGCTGTAAAAGAAGGAAAAAGAGCGGCAAAATTAGAACAACATAGACCTAATGTTTTTCAAATGAAAGTAGGCAATATTATGCCTAATGAAAACATCAGTATTATCATTTCTTACACAGAAATGGTAAGCTTAGCAAACAAAGAATATCAATTTATTTTTCCAGGAGTAGTTGGACCTAGATATACTGGCGAAAGCACTAAAAAAGAAAGTGTTTTTAATCAAGCTTATGTTCAGAATAGTGGTAGCAATACTATTGATTATGAAATAAAAACAACAATTAATGCTGGGATGATGATCCAACATTTATCATCGTCATCTCATAAACTAAATATACATTACCCAGATGCAAATACCGCAGAAATTGCCTTGTCGGCAGAAAATAAAAACCCATCGAATAGAGATTTTGTAATCAACTATTCATTAAGAACAAGTAACATCAATACAGGATTGCTGTTGTATGAAGGAGAAAAGGAAAATTATTTTTCATTATTGTTAGAACCAAAAGCTACAATTCAAAAAAATGAAATTCCTGCAAGAGAATATCTATTTGTTGTTGATGTATCAGGTTCTATGATGGGATATCCAATAGAAGTAAGCAAGTCTTTATTGAGAAATTTATTAGGGGATTTAAGTAAAAATGATCGATTTAACATCTTACTTTTCTCTGCTGACAATGCAATTTTTAAAGAAAAGTCGGTAGAGGCAAGTCAAGAAAACTTAGCTGAAGCCTTGCAATTTTTAACAGGAACTTTTGATAACTATGGATATGGGACAAGAATATTAAACGCTTTAAAAACAGGATATCAACTCCCTAGAGAGTTTCCAAATACAGCAAGAAATGTTGTAGTAATTACTGACGGATATGTATCTGTAGAAAAAGATGTATTTGAATTCATTGAAAACAATTTAAACAAAGCCAATGTATTTACATTCGGAATTGGTAATGGTACCAACAGATATTTAATTGATGGAATGGCAAGAGTTAGTAATAGTTTGTCTTTTAATGCGAGTTCAAAAGACGAAGCATATAAAGTAGCAAAAACATTTAAAAAATACATTGCGACACCAATGCTAACACAAATAAAAATGCATAGTAACGATTTTGAAATCTATGATGTTGAACCCAAAACGATTCCAGATGTTTTTGCCGATAGACCCGTATTGATTTATGGAAAGTACAAAGGAGCACCTAAAGGTACAATTGAAATTGAAGGCTTTCAAGGAAATAAAAAATACCGTCAAACTATTAGAGTTCAAAATGGCAAATTGAGTCAGCAAAATGAAGCATTAAAATACTTATGGGCAAGAAAAAAAATTGAACGTTTAATTGATTATAAAAAGAATTTTGGAGAACAAGTAAAACAAGAAGTAATTCAACTTGGAATTCAATACAATTTAGCAACAGCATTTACCTCTTTTGTTGCTGTAGATTATGAGGTTGTTAACCAAAATGGTAGACTAAAAAAAGTAAAACAACCTTTGAATTTACCTAAAAATGTTAATCTATCTGCTGTGGGTGCAGAGGCTAAAATTACTGGAAAATCAAAATTTAGAAAGTCATTTAAAATTCATATTGAATCAATCATCAACAACAATCAAAAAAGAGCAATTAAAATGTGGTTAAAAAGTAACTATTCGGCAATTATTCGCATGTATCTAAAGAAATACAAACAAATAAGAATACATATAGATGCCAGTGGGAACATTGTAAAAATTGAAAAAGAAAAAAACAATACCTGGGTCGTTGGTAGTCAATTAAAAAGCGATTTAAAAAAGCTTCCAAATAACCTTGTAAACAATCATAAATTAGTAATAACCTTAAAACAGTAGCACCATGAAAAACACAATTAAAAGAGCAGGATTCGTAATGACATTACTACTGCTAATCGGACAATTAACAAGTTGTAAAAAAACAGTAAAAGAAGTAGAAATTGCTGACAATGTAATTACAACTGAGGCTATCACAGAAACTGCAGTAATTAGAGAACCAATCGTTTTTATTACCGGTGTAGATAAAAGTGATAATAACTTTTACAAAAGTGCTAGACAGTATTTTATAGAAAAGGAATACGAGGTTGTAGATGATGCTTTTTCTTTAGAAGAAATCATTAACTGGTTAAATAAAAATTATGACGATAGATTATATGGAGAAATTCATATTGTTAGTCACAGTAATCCATGGAGAGGTATGAGTTTAGAAACAGTTATTAAAGGTGATAGAATTACAGTAGCATCATTGCAAAGAAATGCTATAGAAGGTAATTTACCAACATTGCAAAATGTAATTGCTACGGATGCTAAAATTGTTTTTCATGCTTGTGGACTAGGAGAAAACAAAGCTTTATTACAATTGTTTAAGAGTATTTTTACTACAAATAGTACTCCACAAATTGTTGCTTCTCCTTATTATGCTGTATTCGGAAGAGAATTTTCTAGCCACTATTTAGCAAAACCTTATTACGGTTTTTACCCAACTGCAAATTCGCCAGGAAATGTAGATTTATCAAAAGAATTTGCTAGAAAATACCCTGAAGAAAAAGATATTGATTGGCTGGAAACATTGTATAATGATGTAGAAAGATATGTTGGAGAAGCCTATACTTTTAAATTTAATATTCCGGTAAAATGGATTGTAGATTTTAATGATTCAGATCAAAATGCTCCGGTATTTAAATCTCAAGAAGAAATTATGGACTGGATTGCAGAAGATGAAAACATTTCAAAAGAATTTAGCAGCTATAACATTCCATTAGAAAAATTCAGATGGAGAACATCAATCAAAGATGGAAAGTTAATTATTAAAGGAAAAACAAGTGTGGTTTGCATCTTAAAACCAATTATTAAACCTTACGGAGATTTAGAACATGTTACTCCAGAAATAGACAACTTACGTTTGTACAATGTAGAATAATAAAAAAGGCAGAACTTAGGTTCTGCCTTTTATTTTTGTTATTATTTTATCTTTTTGAGTAAGATATCAATAGCTTTATTTAACTGTGGTGTATTGTTTTCTAAACGATCTTTAAAGTTTTTACCAACATAAACATCAGGAGCTACTCCACTCATCTCTAAATCTTTTCCATCAAGAGTATAACATCCCCAAGAAGGTAATCTATAAAAAGAACCATCTACTAAAGAGCTACCCGTTGTAAAAATAATCCATCGGTAAGTTTCTGTACCTACAATCGTTCCTAATCCAAGTTCTTTAAAACCTGCAGCAGTCATTTCTGCATCAGATAAAGATTGCTCATTTATTAATAATACAATTGGTTTATTTCCATAACTAAAGTTAGACTGACTCGTTAATTTTCCTTCTCTATATTTCCAGTTTAAATATTGTTTTTGTTGTAAGAAGTTCAACACAGCATCATGTACATTACCTCCAGTATTATAACGTAAGTCTAAAATTAAGCCATCTTTATAGGCTTCACTGCTCATTAAATCTTGATAGAATTTAGTTAACTCTCCACCTCCCATGTTTTTCATATGTACATAAGCAATTTTTTTATTCGTCTTTTTATCTACATAAGCTTGGTTATTATCTTGCCATTCGTCATAAACTAAATTCTTTATAGTTCTATAACTTGTTGGATGCACATTCACATCAAACTCTTTTCCATTTCTACTAAATCTTAAACTTAGTTCAGCATTAAACTTTGGATTTGTAAAATAAGATTCTCTATTCATTTTTGAGTTGATCTTATTATCGTTTACAGCAATCAATCGATCTCCTTTTCTAATATTCTTTCCTCTAACATCAGTTGGTCCGTCAGTAACTATACTTTCAACTACAAAAGGATTTTCACTGTTAAACACTATTCCAGTTGATAATGTACGAGTACCATGATAAACTTGTTCTTCTTTTCCGCTAGAATTAAATCCAAAATGTGAAGTGTTTAATTCTCCTAACATATCATTAAAAATCAATCTTAAATTTGCTCTGCTAGCTACGTATGGTAAATATTTTGCATAGTTATCTCTTAGTTTCTGCCAATTTTCTCCATGAAACTTTTCATCGTAAAAATTTTCTTCCATTCCAGCCCAAGCTTCATAATACATTTGCTCAAACTCCTCAGAAAGCGATTTATTAAAACGATAACTTATTGCTATCGGTTTTAGCTTGTTTGCTCCTAAGTTTACGGTTTGTATTGTTCCACTAGATAAGAGGTAATGCTTTTTACCAATTGTTACAAACTGATAACCATACACCGGCTTATCTCCCATTTTAACAGTCTTGTTATTTTCAAAAGGCTCCATAGTTGTTTTCCATAATTTACTACGACCTTCATCATGATTAGAAATGTACAATACATGAGTTTTATTCCCGTCTTTAATCAAAGTAATACCTCTTTGATTTCCAAAACTCGGACTGATTCTTGTAAGTCTTTCCATCAATCCATTAGGGTTAATAGATACCTTAATTTTAGATTTTTTAGATGCTTTCTTCTCTTTTTTATCCTTCTTATCTTTCTTTACTTCCTCTCTAAAAAGCGCATTTACTTTATCTAACTTAAATGGTTTTTCGTACTTATCTAATGCCATTTGATATACTTTAGAATTTCCATTTCCTCCACTAGGAAAACTAGGCGCTGTTCTTTCAGATGAAAAATAAATATACTTTCCATCTGCAGACCACACAGGTCCTATTTCTGACACCTTGGTATTCGTTAAATTTAAGGTCTTTTTTGTAGTTAGATTGTATGCAAAAATATCTGCTTCGAAATCTCTATATGCATTGTACACTATATAGTTTCCATCAGGAGAAAAATATGGATCTGAATTATAGAATCCCCAAAGTTCATCTTTTACAATTAACTCATTCTTAAACGAATCTAAATCAATAGTATAAATTTCATTTCTTCCTCTAAGATATACCCCTTTAGTTCTTTCATTATTAAGGGTTATCTGCCTATTATTTCTGCTACTTTTAGTTATTTGTTTTGTAGCAATCTTTCCATTTGCACTCGTAACAAACCAATTGTAATACCCCTTATAAGATCTAGAATACAATAGTGAGTTATTATTTTTTAACCATTTTACTTCTTGCACAGCTTCTAACGGATCTGTATTAATTTCTTTAATAAACTTTCCTTTAATATCTGAAACAAAAAGTTTTCCTCTAGAAATGAATGCTAATTTTTTTCCATCAGGAGAAACATCAAAATAGGTAATGTTTCCTTTTACATCATAGGTTTGATTTTTCTTTATAGTCGAATTATTATTGCTATTTATTCTTAATCTCTTAGTAGATTTTTTTGATACATCATAGATATATAATTGGTAATCTTTTCTAAACACAATCTTTTCACCATTTGCAGCAACTTTTGGCCACATAATTGAAGTAGAAAAATTAGTCAATCTCTTTTTTACTCCATTTTCAAAAGTATATAAGTTGTATTCTCCTTTGTATTGATCTGATTGAAAATAAACTTTCCCATTACGATCAATTGTAGCTCCAAAATCTTTTCCTCTATAACTTGTATGCTTGGTAAACTTCTTTGTTTTTTTGTTGTATGATTTTATATCTGGATTATAATCTCCTTTGTATCTTTTTCTATGTGCAAAAACAGAACTCTCCCAAGATTCATTAAAATAAATGTCTTTTGTCTTTGGATGTTCAACTACATTGTGAACCGTATTAAAATAATGTCCAAAAGTTCGTTTTGGCGTACCACCAGAAATAGCAACAGTAAAATTGCTCATTCTATTATCACGATCTGAAGTAAAATTGATGGTTTTACTATCCCAATTCCAAGAAGCAACCATATCTCCACTTTGATGATATGTTAATTGTTGAATCTCGCCTCCTTTTAAAGGCATAATATATACATCATAATTACCATATTGATTGCTAGAAAACGCTAACCATTTTCCATCTGGAGAAACACTTGGATTGGTTTCTGTACCATCCATTGCTGTTAATCTAAAAGCATCTCCTCCATTAGAAGACACCTTCCATAAATCTCCTTCATAACTATAAATAACTTCTTTAGCATCTGGAGTTAATGTTGGTTTTAAAGTAAAAAAAACTTGTTTGTTTTGAGAATATACTGCCAGCGTGCTAAACAGTATAAAAATTCTAAAAAAAGATTTCATAATCGATAAAAAGTTTGATTGAAAAGCGGAAGTTAATCAATTTTAAATAGTATCTTTCTTTTAAAAATGTTAAATCCTTTATTTGGCATAATTCATGCTTAATTTTGTTCATGCTGCAACTCAAAAAATATCTTAGTTTTTGTTTCTTTCTGATAATGTGCTCACTAGCTTTTGGTCAGAATCAACACTTTAAAAATATTTCTATAAAAGAAGGTTTACCACAATCTGATGTTTTAGATGTAGCACAGGATGAGATTGGTTATTTGTGGTTTGCTACTCAAGGTGGTGGTATAGCCAAATATGATGGTAAAACTTTCGAAAACTACAATCAGTCTAATGGGCTGTTATCTAATTTTGTGAATGCCTTGTCTATTCATAAACATAAATTATATGTAGGTACACACAAAGGATTGTCTATTTTTTACAAAGGAAAATTCACAAATTATCCTTCACCTAAAGTCAATGCAATTACACAGCTAAATAATGAAACTTATTTAGCTACCAAAGAAGGAATTTATGTTTTTAGAAAAGATTACATACTTCCTTTAAAACTGAATTTAAAAATTGATTTATCAGAAATAAAATCTATTCGCTACACAGATTCTTTTTATTGGATAGAAACGCCATCTGATATTTGGAAAACCAAAACATTACACAACCCTAAAGCGATAACAAAAGCTACAAAAAAAGAAAAAATCTTATGGTTAAATAAGCAACAAAAGACAATACAACATTATCAAAAGTTGCCTAGATTTAAAACAGTCAGTATAGTAAAAATATTCAGAGATAAACAAAACACATTATGGATTCTAACTCGTGGACAAGGTGTTTTTCAATCGATTGTAAATAATTTCCAACATTTTGATCGTATCAATTCACAAAGAATTCGACAAATTACTGCCGTGCATACTTCTAGTGATACAGTTTGGTTTTCTGACGGATTTTCACTCTTTAAAAATGACAGTATGGGTATTAAATCCATTCCCATACAGCAACATCAATTTAAAACTACCAGTATTACTACTGATGCATTTCATAATTTATGGGTTGGTTCTAAAAATAAAGGTATTTACATTTTTAGAAAAAAAACGGATAGTTTACAGTTAGAAACTTATCAAATTGAACGTTTACATACGCAAAATGGTTTGCCTAATAATCAAATTCAAAAAATACAGATTCTAAATGATACTATTTGGATCACTACAAAAAACAAAGGAATTATTAAGTTAGATTATGATTTTAACAATGGTGTTGTTAAAAAGATTCGAACTTTTAATCAAAGTAACGGATTAAAAGATTTACAGATTACAACGACTCTTATACATAAAGGGAATGTTTGGTACGCTACTAAAAATGGCGCAATTGGCTATATTAAAGACAATACCATAAGGCATTTTTCTCGTGTTTTAAAACAGCAAACTTCTATTAGTTCTTTAGCTTTTTATAAAAATCATTTGCTCATAGGAACTTTAGGCAATGGCATTTGGATGGCTAAACAAGCAGAAATAAATCAGTTAAAACCTTTGTCTTCTTCTCTTTTAAACTCTTTAAATGTGTATCAAATGTTAGTAGATAGTCAACATAAAATTTGGATGGGTACAGAAAAAGGATTGGATCAAATAGTCTTAAAAAATAATCGGGTTTTTGATGTTAAGCATTTTAATGCTAATGATGGTTTTTGGGGTATAGAAACTAGTTTAAATACTGCTATAGAAACAACTAATGGCAACCTATGGTTTGGAACCAAAAACGGAATCACAAAATACACTCCAACAAATAGCATTGCAAAAAAATACAAACCTATTATTTCTTTTGAAAAAATACTGGTTGAAAACCAGTATCTAGACAGTATTTCTAATCCGATTATTGCTAAGATATTACAATTAAAACCTCTTCAAAACAGTCTCTCTTTTCGTTATAAAACAGTAGATTTAAGTCATCCAGATAGGATTTTATATCAATGGAAATTAAATGATAACACTAGTAATTGGACTACTCAAAACAACATCAATTTTGCCAATTTACAAGCTGGTAATTATGTGTTTAGTGTGGTTTCTAAAAATGCATTTAATGAAATTAGCAAGCCTCAAATTTTCAACTTTTTTATTGACAAACCTATTTACAAAAAAACTTGGTTTATTGTTAGTTGTATCATTGCTACATTCTTAGTATTATTATTGATTGTAGTAAACTATATACAGCAAAAAAATAAAGAAAAAGTACAAAAGTTACGTTTAGAAAATCACCTAATAAATTTAGAGCAAAAAGCACTTCAGTTACAAATGAATCCTCATTTTATCTTTAATGTTTTAAACGGAATTAAAGCCTTGGGGTATAAAGAAGATAAAACAGAACTAAACCAAACCATTAGTCAATTTGCTACTCTATTACGGGCTATTTTACACAATTCTAGAGAAGAAAATATTAGCTTATCAGAAGAAATAAAAACTTTACAAAATTATGTTGCTTTAGAACAAAAAATGACTTCAAATCCATTTGATTTTAAAGTAGAAATAGCTATAAATACTATTGATATTGAAGAAATATTGATTCCACCTATGCTTTTACAACCTTTTATTGAGAATAGTATTAAACATGGATTTAAAGGTATTTCTAAAACTGGAAACATAATACTTTACTTTACTATAAAAAATCACCAATTATATTGCTCAGTTACCGATAATGGTGTGGGTTACAAACATTCTCAAAAAACTAGTACACATAAATCTGTTGCTCTCCAAGTAACTAAAGAACGTATCAAAAATTTGTCTAAATATAGTAGCATAGAAATTGCCGAAATAAAAAAAGATGCAGAAATTATTGGGACAAAAGTAGAAATTAAGATACCTTTAGTAACTGATTACTAAATTATTATGAATAGAAGAAAGTTTATTAAAAGCTCCATCATTGGAGCTATCGGCACCAGTATACTTGGAAGTTTTTACTCCTGGCAAGTTGAACCCTTTTGGTTAGAATTTGTGACATTAAAAATGGATATTAAAAATTTACCAAGTGATTTGAAGGGAAAAACACTAATGCAAATTAGTGATGTACATGTTGGAAACAACTTCGATTATCAATACATTATTGATTCATTTAAAAAAGCGCAAAAATTTAATCCAGATTTTGTGGTGTATACGGGTGATTATGTTTCGTATGAAAATGAAGAACAATATGCCCAACTAAAACAGGTTTTTAAACATGCAGTTACTGGCACTTATGGCACTATAGGTGTATTAGGAAATCATGATTATGGAATCAATTCTGTACAACAAGATGTTGCAGATGAAATTACCTCCATACTTGAAAGTTCTGGAATAACAATTTTAGGCAATGAGCAAAAGAGTTTTCATGGATTGAATATTATCGGAATTGATGATTATTGGAGTTTAAATTTTGAACCCAAAAAAGTAATGCGACATATAGATCATCAAAAAGCCAATTTGGTTTTATGTCACAATCCCGATGTTTGCGATTTAAATGTTTGGAATAACTATAAGGGGTGGATTTTATCTGGTCATACTCATGGTGGTCAAGTAAAATCTCCTTTTCTTAACCCACCAATTTTACCAGTAAAAAATAAAAAATATTCTTCTGGAAAAATTGATTTAAACGATGGAAGAACTTTGTATATTAACCGAGCTTTAGGACATTTGTGGCAACTTAGATTTAATGTAAGACCAGAAATTACAATTTTTGAATTAGAATAACTGAATGAAAATACAAACTGCAATTTTAGTAGATGATATGCCTCAGGCATTAGAAATGTTACATACAGACATCACTAATAAATATCCAAATATTGAAATCATAGGAACTGCTAAAAGTGTAGTTGAAGCAGCAAAGTTATTACGAAAACGCCAACCAGACATTCTTTTTTTAGACATTATGTTGGGTGATGGTACTGGTTTTGATGTCTTAGAAATCATTCCAGATTTACCATCAAAAATCATTTTTGTTACTGCTAGCGATGCGTATGCTATTAAAGCATTTAAGTTTGCTGCTATCGATTATGTATTAAAACCTTATTCTGATAATGACCTTGAAGCTGCAATTAGCAAAGCGCTACATCATGTAAAACCAGAAAAAAAACAATTACATGTATTGCAAGAAACCATAACCAATCCTGCTGCTATTCCTCAAAAAATTTCTTTACACACCTTAGATAAAATTGTAGTTGTGCCTTTAGAAGAAATTGTTAGATGTAAGTCTGATAACAATTACACCACATTTTATTTTGAAAATAGCAGCAAGTTAATGGTTACTAAAACCTTAAAACACTTTGCAGATTTGTTAAAAGGAAGTCATTTTATTAGAGTACACCAAAGTCATTTAGTGAACACTAAGTACATTAAAGAATTTATTAAATCAGATGGTGGTTATCTCGTATTAAAAGACAAAAGTACCGTGCCTGTTTCTGTTAGAAAAAGAACAGAAGTAATTGAGGCTCTAAATAACATATAAGGCTTTATTCTTAAAAATTAACTCCCAATTTAAATTGAATACCATAATTGCTTTTATAAACTTTTGAGGTTTTAAATTTTTGATAAATACCGATACCAGCTACAAAACCATATTCTTTCCATGGAATAAATAGTATTCCTTGTTTTGCTCCAATACCAATTACAAAATTGTGTGTTTTATTAGCTCCTGTCTTCTTTAAAACTTCTACGCCTAAAGGTATAGAAACTCCTAAATCTATATAAATATTAGGATCTATTTTTAGCAAACCATTAAACCCTGCATCAAAATCAAAACTCTTTACAGTATCATAGCCCATTTTTTTTACAATATTAGTTTTTGCAACAGAATGCCCGTAACCAATAGTAAATGGAATGATAAAATCTTTATCGCTATCAACAAAACCTGTATAGCTTACCTCCCAACCTTTATAATATTTATCAACTGTTTTTTGGTATGTCAATAAATTGATCCATCGATCCAATGGTGCAATTGTTTTTGACAGTGATTTGCTCTTCTTAAAGTGCAATTTGTTATTAGTTATTATTTTTGATTGTTGTTGAGAAGTATTCTTTTGATTATTTATAAAACCTAACAAACAATACTCTAAAGCTGCTCTTATTCTCTTTTCATGAGTTTTTGATATTTTATTAGTGTCTGAAGATGAAAATATGTCATCTTCTTTATGAGTAATTCGATATATCTCTTTTTCTTCTTGCTGAATTGTCTCATAAAAAATAAGCTCAATATAAACTCTAGCTGTTGTCTGATTGATACTAGATTGTTTTTGCTGAATCTCTAAACTTTTTATTTCAATAATAATTGGCTTTTTTTCTTTACTACTTTTTAGTGTTTCATTCATAAATGCTAATACAGCATTAGATGCTCCATTTTTAAGTTTGTACTTTATAGAAGTATCTTCTTTCGTAATTCCCAGATATTTTTCTAATCGATTATCCAGTACATTACTAATAAAAAATGATTGTGTTTCAATTGGGATTGGTTGTGTTTTCAATTCAATTTCTACTTGCGATACTCCAATTGTGCTAGTTAAAAGCAGTATTAGTACTGCTATATTTTTTTTCATTTGGATGCTTTAATTTTCTTATAATGAACCTCAACTTCTCTAAGTTCCTTAATATCAAATATCAACACCAATTTCTCTTGTGTTAAAGAAGTTATTGTTGCTTTTAGTTTGTTATTATATGCATCTATCAATTCTACATAACTTCCATTAATGTTTAGCATAAATGTTCCTTGTTCCTCCTTACCTTCTGTTTTTGAAACAAAGCTCATATCACTTTTAAAACTTATAAAATCATGTTTTTCCTTTTTCGTTGGAGGGTACTTTTTTCCTTTTATCACATAGGTATTCAGCTTCCAAGTATTCAATAATTGTTCTTTCTTAATACTTTGCCCATATGTACTACTTGCTACAATTATAAAGAAAGAAGCAAGTATGATATTTTTTAAATTTAGTTTCATTTTTTAATGTTTTTTGATTTTTAATTTTATCTTGTTATCGATCTCATCAATAATGACAATGGCCCTCTTTTAAACTTCTTCCTCCATAAAACAGAAAACCCCATTAACAGCAAACAAAATATACCAGCATATAGAAATGCTTGGGAAACGCTTAAACTATTTTCTCCAAAAAAGAGATAAGCACTAAGAATTCCAACAATAATGTGAGCTATATAATGTGTAAATGCTAATTGACCAGTCGTTGCTAAAACTTGTAAGTACTTATTCTCTTTTGCTCTTTCTGAAGCGGCAATACAAATAGTAATTGCAACAAAAGACCAACTAATACCAGAAATCATAAATAATGGTAATGGAGGCATTGGTTGTGTTCCAAAAATTGCCGTTGCATCTTCTACTGAAAATTCTAAAAAAGATACTGCAGATTTAATCAATTGCATTGATAGTAATTGAGTTGAAACAAATACGATTAAGGATATCCAAAAAATAGTTTTTCTTTTTTTAGCTGAGCTCAAATCTTGTCTTCCCATCCAAATACCTGCAATTACAAAAGAAACCCAAGGAAGTAAAGGATGAAAACCATTAAATAAAAGGTTTCTAAAAAAACCACTTACAGTCCAAAAACCAATATATTCATTAAGTTTCCAGTTCCATCCAGTTTCATAATCTACAAACATCATTAGCAATGGGAAAGCCCCAATTATTAAGATTATTGATGTCCATAAAATCTTATTATTAAACCTTATAAATAAAGCAGCTATTAAAAGATAGAACCCATAATAATGTAAAATATCTGCTGGCCATAAAGGCAAGAAAATCATTCCGACTACAAATAAAAAAAGTGCTCTTTTTAAGAGTATTTTTCGTTTTAACTTCAATCCTTCTTTGTCATTATTTAATAGATTTTTTTTAATCATTAATGAGATTCCAGCGCCTGCTAAAATCACAAAAAGCACAGCTCCTTTTCCTTGTAATAATTCTAAAAAACTTGCTAACAAACTCCTTTCAGTAGTAGTACTTAATACGAGATTAAAGTTTACAACAACCATTATAAATACTGCTAAAGCTCGAGCAATATCATATCCTATTATTCTATTATTTTGCATTTTCTCTTATTTAAGGTTAGTAACTGTGCTCTTATTTTTTTGATTATTAAAAATAGAATGATAATGCAGCCTGAATACCTCTATTCTTAACCTTACCTGTTACTTTAGTAATGTCTCGTAACCCTAAAAAATAACGTGCTCCAAATTCTATAGTATCACTAAACTTAACTCCCATACCTAAAGAAGCTCCGTAATCTATTTTTCGATATTGAGATCGGCTTAAATTTCCTCCTTTTTTACTCATTAAGTATCCTGTATATGGACCAACTTCTAAACTAAATCTATCTATTGGATAAAACTTAACAATAACTGGCATTGCATTTAAATAGTTTAACTTCGTTTTACCAGTCCCATTGTTACCTTTTATTCCTTGATTGGAAAAGAATGCTTCTGATCGAATCGCTAGTTTTTCTGATAACTGGTATTCTGAAAAAACTCCAGCTAGTACTCCTATTTTACTTTTTCCATTGCTATTGGTTAGTTTAGAAAAATTAGCTCCTGCTTTGATACCAAATCTAAAATCTGAATCTGTTTGGGCATTGCTTGTAAATACTCCTGCTAAGATGGCTACAGGAATTAAAATTGTTTGAAATGTTGCTTTTAACATAATTGTAAAATTTAAATATTTGTTTGATGCAGCAAATGTATTTGTAAGTAGTGCCATTATTGATGTACCCTATAATACCAGACAAAAAAAGTGTCTTCTTTTATCGGGAAGACACTTTTTAAAGCTTTATTATATTGTTTTGTTATGATTCTTTATTTTTATATTGCTTTTTAAAAGCTGTGGGTGTTAGGTTGGTATTTTTCTTAAATGCTGTATAAAAAGCTGCTTTACTACTAAATCCAACATCTAATGAAATGGTAAAAATTGTATCTGGTTTCTCTTCTAAAAGTTTCTTTTTTGCTTCATGTATTCTAAAACTATTAATATAATCTGGAAAACTCATTTTTGCATTCTGATTAATTGCTTGTGATACGTGATGAATAGAACTATTTACTTTTCTTGCTAAAGTGTTTAGCTTTAAATCATACTCTAAAAATAATTGCTCTTCTATAATAGTAGTTCTTATCTGTTCAAAAAGTACTGAAGAATCTGACAAAGATGATTTTGCATATTTTTTAATGGTTGTGGCAGGCAAATCTTCAAAATTTCCTGTATATGCAAATACAGGGAAATGCATTATAGAAAAAGCAAATACAAAGAAAAACATGGCATAAATTAAAGTTTCAAACTTTAAATAATAATTGAAGTTATTAATATCAAAACTCCCTAAAAGAGTATTTACAAACACAATTACTTGTAAAAATGCAATAGTAACAATGATTATTTGTATCCATTTATAATGAATCTTTTGCGACTCTTTTAATTGAATTACGAATGGTTTTTGTTTCAGTTTTTTATATGCGAAAATCGTTAATGTAATATTGATTATACTAACAGATACATATTCTATTAAAACCAAAACTCCATAATTAGAAGTTTCTAAAGAAGCTACAAAATCTTTTAAATCATATACTTCATCAAAAGGTTCAAAAACAAGGATTCTAGCTAATGTATAAAGAGCCACTAAAACAATCCATTTCTTTATATTAAGTTCTGATTTTGTATATAAACAAATAAAATAATAAAAGAGAATGCCTGTAAAATGATATAAAAAATAACTTAATCCAGAATAGGTTGCACTAATTTGATTATTAATTGTTAAATAATAATCTAACGAAGTTATTACATAAATGAAAAGCAAGCTAACCAGTACATACCTTATTTTTTTACTCTTTCCTAATCCCGATTTATTTGATAGTACAAATATGATTAGAAACACTCCTAAGGCAGAGCTTATTGCAGGAAAAGCATTTAAAATATTCATCCTACGAAATTAAAAAATTGACATTAAAACAATTGTATTTTTTTGTTTTTTAATTGTAAAGTTAGCGCTCTTGTCTTCCAAAATAATGAAAAAAAGAAATCGTATATAAAAAAAGAAGTATAGCTATAAGTACTATAACCCACCAGGGAATTTTTAACTTTTTTATACTATTTATTAAACTAAAAAACCATAATCCAAAAAAGATATACCAAATCCATTGCTCGTATAATTGCCATAAATTAAAGATTCCTACTCCGACTAAATAGACAAATATAATTGCTAAAAATATTGCTATATCTTTTTTAGATATTTCCACTTTAACTAGTAATTAGTTTCTTTGTTTTTCTATTTCTTATCACATAAAATAAAGATGGTATAAGATATAGGGTTAGAATTGTAGATGTAATCATTCCTCCAATTGTTACAATTGCCATTGGTGTTCTATATTCTGCTCCAGCATCACCTAACCCAATTGCGTTGGGTAACATTCCAAAAATAATAGCTACTGTTGTCATAATTACAGCTTTCATTTTTGTTTTTCCAGATAAAATTGTTGCATCATACAATTTCATTTTTTTATGTTCTACCAATCGATCTGTATAATTGTGAATTAAAATATCATCATTTACTACCAAACCTAATAGTGTAATAATTGCCATTAGCGACATAATATTCATTGTTATTCCTGTAAAATACATCAACACAAAAACACCAATCATTGCCATTGGAACTGTAGTAAAAATTATAATGGGTTGCCATAAACTCTCCATCAATGAAGCCAATAACATATACATCAACAACAGAGCTAAAGAAAAAGTAAATACCATATCATTTACTGTTTTATCCATTTCTTCTACATTACCAGACCATTTAAACTCAACTTTTTCGGGTAATGAAATCTCTTTTAACAGGTTGTTTATTGTTGCACTTACATCTCCTAAAACATAGTTTGAAGCTAATGTGGCTGTAAAGTTTACCGTTTTCATCTTTTCTTTATGCAAAATTTGTGATGGCGCTTTTGTAAAAGCAACATTAGCCAATTGTCCAACGGTATAACTACCATTATTTGTTGCTAATGGTAATTGCTTTATATGCTCTATAGTATTGATTTCTTTTTGTGGCACTTTAATGTTAATCTTATACTCAATATCATTATCATTCAATACTGTAGCTTCTACTCCTTTAACTGCACTACGTATTACCAAAGCTAATTCGTTTACAGAGATTCCTAATTCTGCTAATAAATGCTTATTAGGTTGAAATTGTAATAACGGAGGTCCATTACGTAAAGAAGATTCAAAAGAACTAATACCTTCTACTTTTGCAAGTAACTCTATTAATTGCTGATTTGCCTGAGCTAATTGTTGATCATTATTCGACTTTAACATAAAAGCAACATCTCCACTACCTTCTTCTGAGCTAGTTGTAGAAACTAGTGCTTTTACTTCTGGTATTTGTTCTAATTCTTTGTATAAAACCTCTCCTATTTGAGAATTAGATAATTCTCTTTTAGTTGCTTTATTCAGTTTTATTGCAATATTGGTATAATTAGATCCTGTGGTAAAGCTATTCTTACTACCAAGTACACTTAATATCGATGTAACTTCTGGGTACTTTGCAATCTTAGACTCTACGAGCTTTGTCAGTTCCCTATTTCTTTTTAAAGAAGTTCCGGGCTGCATCTCTAATTCTATAAACAAATCTCCATTGTCAGATTCGGGCTCAAACTCAAAACCTATAGTTTCCATTAAACCTAAACTTAAAATAAAGCATGTAAACATGGCTACAAATAATAAAATTGGATTTCGTTTTCTTGAAATTAACTTCTTTAAAGATTTTTCATATGCATTTTCTAAAGCAGTAAACCAAGCGGTTATCTTTCTTGATATCAAAGATGGTTTTGAATTGTTTTTTAATAACAATGAAGCCAACATTGGAGTTAAAGTTACAGAAACTAGTAATGAAAATATTGTAGCAAAAGAAATTGTTAAAGCATATTCTTTAAAAAAGGCACCAACTTCAGAATTCATCATTGCAATTGGCAAAAAGACCACCAAATTAGTTCCTGTAGATGCTAAAACAGCTACAAAAACTTCTTGTGTACCTATAACACAAGCATCTACAATAGCTTTACCTTCTTTTTTTAAACGCATAATATTCTCTAATACCACAATAGAATTAGATACTAATGCGCCAATTGCTACAGAAAAACTCATTAAAGACATCATATTTAATGAGCCTTTAAAAAAGCCCATAGCAATAAAGTTAATGATTAAAGATACCGGAATAGAAATACTTACAATAAGTGTTGCTCTTATATTATTGACAAACAAAAATAAAATCAGACCTGTTATTATAATTCCTAATACTACATTAACAATAGCATCATTTACAGAACTTTCTATATATTCTGAAGAATCAAAAGGAATGCTTACATCTACACCTTTTGGTAAACTTTTTCTAATTTCTGGCAATAAGGATTTTACTTCTTTGGCAATTGCTACCGCATTAGATGTACTGCTCTTTTGTACTCCAATTTGCACCATATTATTTTGCTCTTTTTTATTGATGGCATCATAAAAAAAAGCATCACTTTTTAACGTTGCAAAAGTATCTTTAACCTTTGCAAAATCTGTTATTCTTTTTTCTCCAAAAGGAGTAGATATATAAGTGTTTTTTATGTCATTAACCGAAGTATATTTACGCCCCGTTTTTATAATTGACTCTGTATTTTCATGAATCAATTCTCCACCAGACATATCAACATTATTATCTTTTAGCTGTACAGATATGTCTGTAATATTCATACCTAAATCATACAAACTTTGTTTGTCTACTTCAATTTGTATCTCTCTTAACTTACCTCCATTAACTTCTATTTTAGTAACTCCATTTATTCTAGAAAGTCGATCTTTGATTTTTCTATTCGCAATTTGATACAAGCTATTCGCATCAATATTTCCAGTAACAATTAAATCTACTACAGATCCACTATTCATACTAAATGGTGCCAAGATTGGTTTAGATCGCTTACGAACAAAAGGCAATTTTGCTTCTTTTGGGAGTTTAGAAACTACTAAGTCTATTTTATTTCTTAATTCTGCCATTGCTTTATCCTGATCCTTATCTAGTTCAAATTGAGTGATAATCATAGAAACATCTGGCATCGAATAAGATTGCATTAATTTCAATCCATTTATGGTGGTAATTTCTTTTTCTAAAACATTCGTAATTTCACTTTCTACTTCTCCAGGTGTTGCTCCTGTATGCTCAGTAATTATTACCATTGCAGGCAAATTTATTTCTGGCATCAAGTTTACTGGTAATTTTAAATAGGCCAAATATCCAAAAAGTAATAAGGCTAAAAACACCATAGAGGTGGTTACGGGTTTACTAACAGCAAATTGTGTAACTTTCATATGCTATATCTATTAATTAATAATTTTAATTATATCATTATCCTTTAACTTTTGAGCTCCAGCCGTTATTAAAGTATCTCCTATTTTTAATCCTTTAATAACTACTACAGTCTTAGCATTTCTATTTCCTATAGTTACAATTTGCTTTGTTGCTTTGTTTCCTTTACCTAAAAAAACATAATGTTCGTTATTTTTACTTTTTAAACTTTTTGCTGGAACCTTAATTTGAGTAATCACTTTTCCTGTTTTTACCATAATTGGTATAGTGCTTCCAGAAACGTTAATATTTGCATTATTACAGGTTGCTGTAATTAAATATGCCTTTCTTTTATCATCTAACTGAATTGACTTTTTAGTAATTTTTCCACTAATTTTTTGTCCCTTATTTGTCACAAAGACCTTGTCGTTAACATGTATTTTATCTATCTCTTTAACAGGAACATAAAAATCAATGTCAACTATTTCTGTATTTGCCATGCTAACTATTGGGGCATCTAAAAGTACCTCTTGCCCTTTGGTAACAAGTACTTGAGTTATTGTACCATCAAAAGGAGCTCTAATTACATTTACTTGCTTTAGCTGTTGTACAATTTTTTCATGGATGTATAATGATGACTCAAGGTCTTCTACTGAAGTTTTTGTCACAGCTCCAGATTCAAATAGTTTTTTTTGGCGTTGATAATCTTCTAAAGCTTTATTGTATTTAATTATGGCTTGATCAATTTCTAATTGATGATTAATTGGTTGATACATAGCAATCAATTGACCTTTAGAAACCAACTGTCCTGGTTGCACAGTTAGCTTACTCACGATTCCTGCTTGTTGTGCAACAAAATTGACCGATCTTGAAAACTTTACGACTCCGTAATATGAAGTTATTTCTTGCTGTTTTTCAACTTTTACAAGTTGCTTTTTCACATTAATTTCTTGCTGTTTTTCAACAGGTTTAACTTTCGTTTCTTCGCTTTCACAAGCAAAAAGAAAACATGAAATCAAAAGGATATAAAAGGAATTTTTTTTCATTATAAACAAGGTATTATCAATTAATTGGTGCAATTATTTGTTGTATTTGAAGCTGAGCAACATGTAGGTTTAAGTATTCATTAAGAAGGGCTAATTTGCTTTGTATATATCTTACTCTCGCCTCTTTAAACTCTATCGGAGTGATTACTCCAATACGAAGTTGTTTATTAAATATTTCTATTTCTTGTTGAGTTAAATCAATAGCTTCTTTATACGACACTATGTTTTTAATAGAAGAATCGTAATTGTTTTTTGCCGTCCTTACGATTTTTAATAACTGCTCGTTTTTATTTTTTAATTCAAGTTCTTCGGTAGATTTTTCTATGGTAGTTTTGGCTATTTTAGCTCTATTTCTTCCTCCAGAAAATACAGGTATAACAACTCTTACTTGGCCAAAAAATAATTGATTCTGATTTCCTCCAAAATTAAACCTGTTGTCTTGTCCACTAAAGTTATATCCTAACACAAGATTAATCTCTGGATGCCAAAATTTTCTTTTGGATTGTAGTTGCTTCTGAATTATTTCTAATCTTTTTTGAATTATTTTTATTTGAGGCTGCTTGCTTACATTCTTGTCTAGTTGAGAAAAATTACCGAGCTCAATATTTTCTAAGCGGTCTTCAATAATTAATTTTTCAGCGCTAGGTATTCCTGCCAATATTTTTAATTGATAAAGTGCATTTTTGTATTCTTTTTTTGCATTGTTCAATGCCGGAATCGCTTTCTTATATAAAACTTCTGTTTGATATACTTGAAGCTTACTTGCATCTCCTTCGGTAAAAACCTTTTTAACCTGATCAGCTTGCGCTTTAGCCAAAGCAACATTTTCTTTAAAAACAGCTATACTTTCTTTTAAATACAAAGCTTGCCAGAATAAAATGGCAGCTTCAGTTACCAAGTTATTTTTAGTGTTTTTTGCTGTTAGTTCACTTAAATCTTTTGCTAATTTTGAAGTCTTTACATTCGATAAAAACTCCTGATTATATAGTGTTTGCGTTACTGTTCCGCTTAAATTCAAAGTATTATTAAAGTTGGTTCTAAATCGGGTTGACTTCCCGTTAACCCCATCATTGATAAAAAGGTAATTTTTTCTAAAATCACGTTGGTAAAATCCATCAATAGAAAATTGAGGAAGCAATACCGATGTCATAACTTTTACATCTTCATTATGAATTTTAATGGCATTGACACTTTGTTTTAGTTGTACATTATTCTTTTTTACTAAATCAATATATGTCGTTAGATTTACCTTTTGCGCATAAGAATTGACAACCGTTATTAATCCGCCTAAAACAAAAAGTATTTTTAAAATGTAGATTCTATTATTCATTTACCACAACATTTAAGCTAGGTTCATTGTTAGCTAATTACTGTGGCAAAAGTAGATTTGCGTTAAAGATTAAATGAGTTCCCCTATAATTCAAGACACTTTTTTGGATATAATTATGTCTCGTTTCATAGGGAGGTATTGATAATAAGCATGTTACCTTATTTGTTTTTAAGGGTAAAAAGTAAGCTTATCTTTTGTTGGTTTTTAAAAATGATATTATAGAAGTATAGAAAATTTGATAGATGCTAAGAAAAAGAGTACAAAAAAACCCTTCTCAATATGAGAAGGGTTTTGCTTTTGGGTGAAAGACCGGTTTCGAACCGGCGACCTCCGGAACCACAATCCGGCGCTCTAACCAGCTGAGCTACAATCACCATTTGCTGTTAGCGGATGCAAATATAATTCATTTTTAAAATATGTAAAAGAATTTTTTAAATTAATTTACTTAAATTTTCTACAGCAACGTAACGTTCTGAGCTAAAACCTTCTGCAAAATCAACACCAATCAACCTTCCTAAATCTCTAGCTCTATATTCTATACTATCAATAAAATTCTTACTGGTAATTGGAGTTTCTGGCTCTTCACTTGACGGATCAAAGAATTGAGAACTATACGCTTTAACAGAAGCTACCTTTTGGTCCATAAATCCAGAAACATCTACTACAAAATCTGGTTCAATATTTTTCCATTGGATATAATGATATACCTGTTTTGGTCTCCAATGTTCTTGTTTTTCGCCATCTAATATTGTTTCTATTTTAAGTAAACCACTTAAAAAACAAGCATCAGAAACCAATTTACTTCCTTTAGGATGATCTATATGTCTATCATCAATAGCATTGCACAACACAATTTCTGGCTTGTACTTGCGAATCATTTTAATTATTTCTAATTGATGAGCTTTATCATTGGTGAAAAAGCCATCAGCAAATCGAACATTTTCTCTGACAGCAACTCCTAAAATTTTTGCTGCATTTGCAGCTTCTACGTCTCTTAATTCAGCAGATCCACGCGTACCTAATTCACCTCGTGTTAAATCTACTATTCCAACTTTTTTTCCTAAAGACACTTCTTTAGCAATGGTTGCTCCACAACCCAATTCTACATCATCTGGATGTGCTCCAAATGCTAAAATATCTAACTTCATTTTTTTGTTATTTTTTCTAAAGCCTGTTCAATATCGGCTATTAAATCTTCTACTTCTTCAATTCCTACAGAAAATCGTATCAGCTCATCTGTAATTCCTTGTTTTGCCCTTTCTTCTGCTCCCATTAAAGCATGAGATGCTACTGCCGGATTTAGCATAGTGCTCTCTACACCAGCCAAACTCATGGAGGGTTTAATAATTTCTAACGCTCTTTGAAAGTCCATCGCATTCATACCTTTCTTTAATTCAAAAGATAACATCCCTCCAAATGCATTCATTTGTTTTTTTGCTAATTCATGATCTGGATGTGATTCCAGTCCCGGATAATATACCTTGGATACATTGGGATTATTTTTCAAATATTCTGCCATTTTTAAGGCATTTTCACTCTGACATTTCACACGTAAATTCAACGTTTTTAAACTACGTTCTAACATCCAAACGGTAAAATCACTTAAGCTACCTCCAAAATTAATAGCAGTTCTCCATATTTGCTCAGTAAATTCATTAGATGTTGCTACCGCTCCTGCTAAAATATCAGAATGTCCTCCCATATATTTTGTTGCAGAATGTATCACAATATCAATTCCAAAATCAATTGGTGTTTGATTGATTGGAGAAGCAAAAGTATTGTCAATCATAGAAACAATATTATTTGCTTTTGCTAATGTTGTGACAGCTTCAATATCTGTAATCGTTAACAGTGGATTTGATGGAGTTTCAATGTATAACACTTTTGTATTAGACTGTATCAACTCTTCAAAAGAAGCAACAGACATATCTTTTGTAAACGAATATTCAATTCCAAACTTCTTAAACTCTTCCAATACAAAATTGTAAGTTCCACCGTATAGCGTTTGCTGTAAAATAATGTGGTCTCCTTGTCTTAGAAAAGCCAGCAAAGTAGTACTAATTGCTGCCATACCAGAACCAAATATCAATGCATTTTCTGTCTTTTCTAAAGCTGCAATTTTTTTACACAATGCTTCTTGATTCGGTGTATTTAAATACCTTGGATAACGTTTTATAGCTACATCATCAAAGGCATAAGAAGTGGACATGTAGATAGGTGAAACAGCTCCTTTAAACTGTTCATCTTTTACTTCACCAACATGTGTACAAATTGTATTTATTCCCAGTTTTTTAGTATCCATATTTAATCATTAAATTGGTTTCTAAATTACAAAACAAAATTATACTTGTACTGTTTTCCACCTTCCTTTTTTAAACAACCAAATTCCGATAACCGCAATTAAGATTTCTGCCAAAGTAATTGATAAGAATACTCCAATTGGGCCCAATTCAAAATAAAGCGCTGCTAAGTACGCAAATGGTAATTGAAATAGCCAAAAGCAAATAAAGTTGATAAAGGTTGGTGTTTTTGTATCTCCAGAACCATTAAACGATTGTATAATGACCATTCCGTAAGCATAAAATATATAACCTGCGGCTATAATTTGTAAACAAAGAGCTCCATTTTTTACTACAATAGGATCATCGCTAAACCAGCTTAAAAATGTTGGTGCAAAAATCAAATAAATTACAGAAACAAATCCCATAAAATAAGCAGCATATTTTCCTGTTTTCCATACAGATTGTTCTGCCCTATCAGGCTTTTTTGCTCCTAAATTTTGTCCTACTAAAGTGGCGGCAGCATTGCTCATTCCCCAGGCAGGCATTAAGGTAAACATCATAATTCGAATAGCAATGGTATATCCTGCCAATACTTCGCTACCAAATTCAGACATAATTCTCATTAAGAAAACCCAACTCGAAGTTCCAATTAAAAACTGTCCAATTCCTCCTAAAGACACCTTAACTAAATTCAACATTACTGTTACTTTTATTACTAAATCTCTAAAAGCTATCTTAATTTTTCCAAAGCCGTAAAATAAAGCGATTAACTGCCAAACTACTGCGGTTCCTCTTCCAATGGTTGTTGCAATTGCAGCTCCTTCTACTCCATAAGCTGGAATTGGTCCCCAACCAAAAATAAATATTGGATCTAATATAATATTTAAACCATTAGATAAAATTAATGTCCACATAGCAATAGAAGCATTCCCTGCTCCTCTAAACACTGCATTGATTAAAAATAAAAACATGATGGTTAGATTTCCTCCTAAAAGAATTTGTGTATAACCATAACCTTCTGCAATAAGATCTGGTTTGGCTCCCATCAGTTTTAAAATTTCTTTTGGATATAAAATTCCAATGGCACTTATTGCCATAGCTACAATAAAGCCTAAAATGATTACCTGAACAGCTGCTTGACTAGCTCCTTCGGTATCCTTTTCACCAATTCTCCTTGCTACAATTGCAGTCGCAGCCATACTTAAACCTATGGCAACTGCGTATACTAATGTAATTACAGATTCTGTTAACCCAATGGTTGCTACAGCATTAACACTAACTCTGGAAACATAAACAATATCTACCAAAGCAAATATGGATTCCATTAGCATTTCTAAAATCATGGGAATAGAAAGCATAAATACTGCTTTGCGAATACTTCCTGTAGTAAAATCTTGGTTTTTGCCTGTTACTGCTTCTTTAAAATATTGAAAAATACTTTTTCTAGTTATTTGATTGTCTTGTGACATAATAGATTGAATATAAAATAATAGATAATAACTTTGAAATAAATTCAATGTTACTTAATTGGGGTCGTGTTAGAAACGACAAAACGGAAGTGTACTTAATCAATCATAAGACCACAAATATGCAAAAAAAAATCAAACCAAAAAATTAATTTCAATATCTTCGCTTTTATGAAGAAAGTTGTTGTTATTGGTCAAGGTAATGTTGCCTCTCATTTTATCGAGTCTTTTACTAAATCTAAGGCTGTAGAACTTATACATCTTAATTCTAGAAACTTAGAAATAATTCCAACTGCAGATATTTATATTATTGCTGTTACTGATGATGCTATTCAAGCAGTTTCTAAACAATTAGGAAATACTACTGCTTTGGTTGTACATACTTCTGGAACCGTTGCTTTAGAAGCTATATCACAATCTAGAAAAGGCGTTTTTTATCCTTTACAATCTTTTTCAAAAAATAAAACTGTAGACTTTCATAAAGTTCCTTTTTGCTTGGAGGTAAACCAAGAAAGTGATTTTACAATCTTAAGTGAACTTGCTAATATTTTGGGAGCAAAACATTATGCAATTGATTCTAAACAACGTAAAAAACTACATTTAGCTGCTGTATTTGTAAATAACTTTACCAATCATATGTATCAAATCGGACAAGAAATTTGCGAAGAACATCAAGTTCCTTTTGAGATTCTTTACCCTCTGATTGAAGAAACTTCGAAAAAAATCAACACACTTTCTCCTAAAGAAGCACAAACTGGTCCTGCAAAAAGAAATGATATTCAAACCATAAATAATCATTTAGAACAATTAAATTCGCAGCAGCAAAAAATTTATAAAATCATTACTAAATCTATCCAAGAAAACTAATTATGGAAAAAAGTTATAAAGAATATTTACCGCAAATAAACATGTTAATTTTTGATGTTGATGGTGTATTAACTAACGGAATGGTTACTGTTTTTCCTAATGGAGAATTGGTGAGACATATGAATATTAAAGATGGTTATGCCCTAAAAGCTGCAGTAAAAGCTGGCTTGCATGTTTGTATCATTTCTGGAGGAACAAATGAAGGAGTTAGAAGTAGATTAGAAGGTTTAGGTATTAAAGATATTTATTTAGGGGCTCACGATAAAATTCAGCAGTACAACGAATTGTTAGAAAAATACAATATTCAACCAGAAAATGTGTTGTATATGGGTGATGATATTCCTGATTATCCTGTAATGGAACTTGTTGGATTAGCTTGTTGTCCAAATGATGCAGCCCCAGAAATACAAAAAGTTTCGAAATACATCTCTTATAAAAAAGGTGGTGAAGGTTGTGCTAGAGATGTAATAGAACAAGTGTTACGAGTACAAGGAAAATGGGATGGTAATTTTAATGCTAAATACGATTAAATGAAAAAAACATTCTTACTTTTATGCCTTGTATTTTCAACGGTTTCTTTCTCACAATCTATCGTTGGAAAGTGGAAATCTATTGATGAACAAACTAAGAAAGCCGAATCTATTATTGAAGTTTATCAAGAAAATGGAAAGTTTTATGGAAAAATCATAAAAATTTTAGATCCAGCAAATAAGAATGCAATCTGTGATCAATGTAAAGGCAAGAATAAAAACAAACCTATTGAAGGTTTGGTTATTATTAATGGACTTACCAAAGATGGAGATGAATGGTCTGGAGGTAAAGTGTTAGATCCCAAAAATGGAAAAAAATACAAATGTTATATTACCTTAAAAGATAAGAATACTATGAAATTAAGAGGTTACATTGGTTTTTCTGTTTTTGGAAGAACTGCCTATTGGTATAGAGTTATCGAATAACTATTTCACAATATTATTCAGGTTTTCTAGTGTTGCTTTTAAACCCCAACCACCCATATTTTCTGTAACTCTAAAGGTGAAAATAGTGTAACTTATATCTTAATTTAAGTGAATTTTCTTCCAATAAATACAAACTAATTCACTTTCAAAAATGGAATTAGAAAAATAATTATATGTTAATTTTTATCACCTAACATAGGTACAAAAGCAAAATCTCCTAGTTCGTGTTTTTCAAATTCTTTCGGAGATTTACGTATAAACAAAGTCATAATTTGTGTTTTATCTCCAACGGGAATTAGCAATCTTCCTCCAATTTTTAATTGACTTAACAAAGGTTTTGGTACATAAGGAGCTCCTGCTGTTACAATAATTTTATCAAAAGGTGCAGTTTCAGGTAACCCTTTGTAACCATCTCCAAAAATCAATTTCTTAGCTCTATATCCTAATTTTGGTAAAAACAACGAAGTCTTTTTAAACAATTCTCGTTGTCTTTCTATAGAATATACTTCTGCTTTCATTTCTAATAAAACTGCTGTTTGATATCCTGAGCCAGTACCAATTTCCAATACTTTATCTCCAGGCTGTATTTCTAAAGTTTGCGATTGAAAAGCAACAGTATAAGGTTGAGAAATGGTCTGTTCTGCTGCAATAGGAAAAGCTTTGTCTTGATATGCGTGTGCTTCAAAACTAGAATCGATAAATAAGTGTCGTGGAATTTTACGTACAGCATCTAATACTTTTGTATCACTAATACCTTTTGCTTCTAAGACAGTAGCTAATTGATTTCTAAGACCTTGGTGTTTATGAGTATCTTTCAATTTTAGGAAAAGTTTGGGAATCTAAAAGTAATAATAAATCTAAAAAAATAGCTATAAAAGTGTATCTTTGTTAACGTTGATTTTTCAAAAACTTTTCTTACTTGATAATCAACAATTAACACAAAAAAACTTAATACTTATGCTTAAAGCAGGTGTTCTTGGCGCAGGTCATTTAGGAAAAATACACTTACGTTTATTACAACAGTCAGAAAAATACGAATTGGTTGGTTTTTACGATCCTTTTACTGAAAATGCTGAAAAAGTAGCTGCAGAATTTGGCTATAAATTGTTCGATTCTGTAGAGAGCTTAATCGCAGAAGTAGATATGATTGATATCGTGACACCTACGCTATCTCACTTTGATTGTGCTAAACAAGCCATAGAAAATGGTTGTCATATTTTTATAGAAAAGCCAATAACTAAAACAGTTATGGAAGCTGAAGCAATTAGAACTTTAGCTAGCCAAAAGCACATTCGTGGGCAAGTTGGGCATGTAGAACGTTTTAATCCAGCTTTTACTGCTGTTAGAGATGTTATAGATACACCAATGTTTATAGAAACGCATCGTTTGGCAGAGTTTAATCCACGTGGCACTGATGTTCCTGTTGTATTGGATTTAATGATTCATGATATTGACATTATTTTAAGTGTAGTTAATTCTCCTGTTAAAGAAGTACATGCTAGTGGTGTATCTGTGATTAGTGAAACACCAGATATTGCCAATGCTCGTATCGAATTTGAAAATGGATGTGTTGCCAATTTAACTGCCAGTAGAATTTCTATGAAGAATATGAGAAAATCTAGGTTTTTTCAAAGAGATGCATATATTTCTGTAGACTTTTTAGAAAAAACTGCCGAGGTTGTTAAAATGAAAGATGTTCCTGAAAACCCAGATGAATTTGCCATGATTTTACAAAATGCCGAAGGGGTTAAAAAGCAAATTTATTTTGACAATCCAGAAGTAACTGCAAACAATGCTATTTTAGATGAGCTAGAGTCTTTTGCTGATGCCATTAATAACGATACTACACCTGTTGTTTCATTATCACAAGGAACAGAAGCGCTGCGAGTAGCACAACAAATCATTGATTGTTTTGACAATTAAAATCGTATAAAAGCCTTTATGGCAATTAATAATAGCCTCTACAGTAATAAAGAAGTTTACTTACTGTAGATAATAAAATTTGAATAAATGAAAAACATAGCCGTAATCGGATCTGGAACAATGGGAAATGGAATTGCACATACTTTTGCGCAATTTGGATTTCAAGTTCAACTTATTGATATTTCTCAAACTGCCTTAGATAAAGGAATTACAACCATTACCAAAAATTTAGATAGAATGGTTGCTAAAGAAAAGATTTCTGAAGAAGATAAAACACAAACTTTAAATAATATAACTACCTACACTTCTATCAAAGAAGGTGTTCAATATGCTAGCTTAGTAGTAGAAGCAGCTACTGAAAATGTAGATTTAAAACTAAATATTTTTAGAGAATTAGATGAAGTTTGTCCAGAAGATACTATTCTAGCTACCAACACTTCTTCTATTTCGATTACGCAAATAGCATCGGTAACAAAAAGACCAGAACAAGTTATTGGAATGCACTTTATGAATCCAGTGCCAATTATGAAACTGGTAGAAATTATTAGAGGTTATAATACTTCTGATGAAGTAATGTCTTTTATTGTAGACTTAACAAAACAAATTCGTAAAGTTCCTGTAGAAGTAAATGATTATCCCGGTTTTGTGGCAAATAGAATTTTAATGCCAATGATTAATGAATCTATCGAAACTTTGTATAACGGAGTTGCAGGTGTTCAAGAAATTGATACGGTGATGAAATTAGGTATGGCACATCCAATGGGACCATTACAATTAGCAGATTTTATCGGTTTAGATGTTTGTTTATCAATCTTAAATGTATTGTACGACGGATTTAAAAATCCAAAGTATGCTCCTTGCCCATTATTAGTTAATATGGTAAGAGCTGGAAAATTAGGCGTAAAATCTGGAGAAGGATTTTATGACTATTCAGAAAGTAGAAAAGCAGAAAAAGTAGCAAAGCAATTTGCATAAATGATTGCTAAAAAACTTTTATCAGGGATGATTTTTGTCGGAGTGATTTCTACATCATTCGGACAAGAATCTTCCAAAGGTATCTTTTCTCCTAGTAAATTAGGAATTGAATTTACACAAGGAAATGAAAAGAGTTTTTTGTTTGATGACCCTGATTATTACTATCTAACTAATACCTTAAAAGCTCAATTTTATTATCCATTAACACAATGGAAAAAATTTGATATTTCACTTATTGTTCAGCCACAATTTCAATGGATTCAACACCAATTACACAATGAACAATTTGTACTTCCAGAAGTAGAAAATTATATAGAAAAACGCGCTAAATACACCAAACTTAAAAGCTTATCTATTACTGCTATAGAATTCACTATTGATGCACAAAAAAAGCTATTTAAGAATACTTATTTCTTTGTTCAGTTTGGTCTTGGATTCGCTATTATTGATACATCTACTGAACGCTTAATTGGTGGATTTACTTTTTTAGAAAATTTAAACTTAGGAGTTGAAATTACAACAAGTAGTAGCACTTCGTTACGTTTATTTGGCGGAATAGGACATGTATCCAACCTTAATTTTCAATTGCCAAATTCAGGTTATAATATTGTAAATACGGGAATTTCTTTTCAGTATTCTTTACAAAAATAAGGGTAAATAAAAAAGGAACTTCAGTTGAAGTTCCTTTTTATATTATTATATAACTAATCGTTATTAGTTGTTAACTTTTCTATCTTCTTTAGACGCTTTGTTCCAAATTTTAATTTCATCATCTTTAGTTACACCAGATAAAATTTGAACATTTACTCCATCAGATAAACCTAATTTGATTGTTTTCTTCTCAAACTTTCCTTCTCCAGTTTTAACTTCTACATAAGGTTCTTCTGTTTTCTTGTCAAACCTTAATAATGATTCTTTAATAGATAACACACTATCTTTTCTTTCTAAAACAATATCAGCGTTAGCACTATAACCTGCTCTTACAAAGTTAGAATTATCTAAAGTTACATCAGCTTTAATTTTAAATTGTACAGCTCCATTTTCTTCTGTTCCTTTTGGAGCAATAAACGTTAATTTAGCTGGATATTTTTTATCTTCAATAGCACCTAAAGAAACTTCAATGTCAGAATCTTTAATTAATTTACCTACTTCAGACTCATCCACTTTTCCTTCAAAGATCATTTTTTGCATATCTGCAATAGTAGCAATTGTTGTACCTGCATTAAAGTTATTAGATTGAATCACTTGATATCCTTTCTTTACAGGAATTTCTACTAACATTCCAGAGGTAGTTGCTCTAATATTTGTATTTGCAGTTTGCCCTAATCCTTCAGTAGTTCCCTTTTTAATGATATCTAAATCAGATTTCGCATTGCTTAAACGTTGTTTAGCATTGTTAAAGTTTAATTCTGCAGTTTCGAACTCCTGACGAGAAATTACACCTTTACCAAATAAGTTTTTACTTCTTTCGTATTGTGTTTTTGCATTGTCATAAGCCAATTGAGCATTTTTAATTTGCCCGTTTGCTGAATTTAACGACTGAATGTTTGGTACTACTCTAACTGTTGCAATTAAATCACCAGCTTTAACAATAGCACCTTCTTCTAAGTATATTTTATCGATAATTCCAGAAATTTGTGGCTTTATCTCTACTTCTTCTAATGGTATTACTTTTCCTGTTGCAACAGCTTTTTTAACTATGGTTGCTTTAAACGCCTTAGCTGTATCGTACTGAATAATGTCCTTTTGGTTCTTCTTTCCTAACCAAACAACAACTACTATAAAAAGTACTGCTACAATTCCTAAAATAATTTTTGCTCTTTTACTCATGATTAATTAATTGATTATCTCTTTTTTTTATTTTTATTCTTCTCTTAATGCTTCAATAGGTTTTACTACTGTTGCCATATATGCTGGTATTAATCCTATTAATGTTCCTAAAATCACTAATATTAAAAATGCTAACATAATGATTGGTATGTTTACTGTGGGGTTTAGCAATACAGCTTCATCTCCTTGACCAAAAGCCATATCAATTAAATACAATACTAAACCTCCAAAAACAATTCCCAACATACCAGCTATCGTAGTTAAAAAAACCGACTCTAATATAATTTGTCTTTTAACCGACATTGGTGTGGCTCCTAATGCTCTTCTAATTCCGATTTCTTTGGTACGCTCTTTAACTGTAATTAATAAGATGTTTCCAATGGCAAATACACCTGCAATTAAAGTTGCAATACCTACAAACCAAGTTAAAAACTGCATTCCCGTTAAAAAGCCCATAAATTTGGCTATTTCGTTTCCTAAATTTACACTACCAAAAGCTCTAGTATCATCAGGATGGACTTTATGTAAGTTTTTTAAGGTTAACAATATATCTTTTTCCATTTGTACAATATCAACTCCTTCGTTGGCAGTAATCATCATCCAATCAATCTTATTAGATGTATTGTACACTTTTTGAAAAGTTGTAAATGGAATATAAGCCGTATCTCCATCAAAATTAATGTTGTTTGATTGCTTATACATTCCCACAACTTGATAGCTAATATTCGCTATCTTTACATACTTACCAATTGGATTTTCGTCTTTTTCAAACAATTGCTTATACATTTCTTCTGAAATGACACAAACTTTTGATAAATTATTGATATCGTTTTGATTGATAAAACGACCATACACTAAATTCTTCTTTTGTACTTGGTCTAATACAGGGTAATCTCCACTTACTTGAAAACTTCCTGATTTAAAATTCCTTACAACATTTCCTGCTGTTTGATTTCTTGGAGCTAATAACTTAATCTCCTCACTATATTCTGATTTAAGCACTTCAATATCATGAAATGTTAAATTAAATCTTCTTCCCTTTTGAAATCCTTTAAAAGGCATGTCTGTAGACTGTGTCCACATAAATACACTGTTGGTAGCAAAGCTTCCAAACATCTTTTTAAAGTTATTTTCTAATCCTCTAGCGGCTCCTAATAATACAACCAGAATAAAAATCCCCCATAAAACTCCAATAATTGTAATTATTGTACGGGTTTTATTTTTACGTATACTACCGTAGATTTCTTGCCAAGTATCTGAATCAAATAAAAATTTCATAATTAATCTGCTCTTAATGCTACAATAGGTTTAATTTTTGCTGCTTTTCTAGCGGGAACTAAACTAGCAACTAATCCCGAAATGATTAGTACTACGGTTGCTCCAATTACAATTCCTGGGCTTACTCCTGGGTCTTTGATAAAATATTCTTTTAAAGAATCTCCGATGGTACTTAATATATAAGTTCCTAATAGTAAACCTGCATAACCAGCAAGTGTGGTAATTAATACAGATTCTTGTACAACCATACCAATAATTGAAGATGGTTTTGCTCCTAATGCTTTTCTAATTCCAAATTCTTTAGTACGCTCTTTGATAATAAAAATCATAATGTTTGATATACCAATAATACCAGCAATCAAGGTTCCTGAACCAACAAATATTACAATAAAGTATAAAGCAAACATCATGGTATTGATTCCTTTATTTGCTTCTGCCATATTTCTAATTGACAAAGCACTTTGATCATCTGGATGAATATCTAAACGCTTACGTAAAACTCTTTCCAACTTATTACCAAAAGCAATTGCTTGATCTAGGTTTAATCTTGGATTATATCCAATACTTATTTGACTAATATGATCGTTATTTCCGTATAGTTTTTGTGCTGTAGTAACAGGCATATAAGTTTGCCTCTCTTCATTATCTCCTCCTGCATCAGAAAAGATTCCTATAATTTTATATGAAATTCCGTCCACATTTAAACGCTTACCTAATGCCGGCTTTTCTCCAAATAAATCTTTCTTTACCAATCTACCAATAACCATCACTTTAGATTTTTGTTTTAAATCCAAGTCGTTAATATAACGACCTTCGTCCATAATGGTTTTTTCTAAATATTGATGATCAGGGTGTACTGCTCTTAACCTGTAATTATTCTGTTTATTTTTATACGCAATATTTACACTTCTAAATATTCTTGCTGTTAAATATTGTATTTTATCTCCGTATTCTTTTTCAATAAAGTTGTAGTCTTTATTTTTTAATTGAATTCTTCTACCAGATTGTAACCCTTTATAAGGTTTCGAAGTTTTCCATACCCTAACAAACATTACATTTTGAGCATCATCAACAAAAAATTCTTTAAACTGATTTTGCAATCCAGAAACAATTCCGAAAAGTAACGTGAATAATAGAATGGCAAAAGCTACAGTAAATCCAGATAAAACAGAACGCAATTTGTTTTTACTGATACTTTGAAATATTTCTCTCCAACGATCTAAATCAAACATAATTATACGGCTTTAGCTTCGCTTTTTAGTTTTTGACCACTTTCAGTTAGTTCATCACTAATGATAACACCATCTTTTAAACGTACAACTCTTTTAGTTTGAGCAGCAACTTCTTCTTCGTGAGTAATTACAAAAACGGTCATTCCTTCATCATTAATATCTTTTAATAAATCCATTACCGAATCAGTTGTTGTAGAATCTAATGCTCCTGTTGGCTCATCTGCTAAAACTACTTTTGGTTTAGTTACCAAAGCTCTCGCAATTGCTACACGTTGTTTTTGACCTCCAGAAAGCTCATTAGGTAAGTGATTAGCCCAATCTTTTAACCCTACTTTTTCTAAATATTCTAGGGCTATTTTTAAACGCTCTTTACGTTTCATTCCTTTATAATATAAAGGCAATGCTACATTTTCTAAGGCCGTTTTATAAGATATTAAATTAAAAGATTGGAAAACAAAACCTAAGAATTTATTACGTAATACCGCAGCTTTCTTTTCATTTAGGTTTTTAATTAACTGACCATTAAGATAGTATTCTCCTTCATCATGTTCATCTAAAAGACCTACAATATTTAACAAAGTAGATTTTCCTGAACCAGAAGATCCCATAATAGATACAAATTCACCTTCTTTAATATGTAAATCTATTCCTTTTAAAACGTGTAAAGAATCTTTACCGATTGGATAAGACTTGTGTAGTTTTTTTATTTCTAGCATTTGGATTAGTTAATTTTAATCTAAAATAGTTATTGTAAAAATTTCTAGCTGCTAATGTTTTGTTAAAAACGATTGTTCATTTCGCTTAAAAACTTAATAGTTAGAAATACTTCCGAGTATCTGACGCCTCAAAAAGAAAATTGTTACAAGAAAATCAAAAAAAAAGTAGAAATTTGTAAAATAATTTTAGTTATAAAAGCAATCACTCAAAAAATGGTCTCTAAATTTCTTCAAGAAAATCATCAAATCATCCTTTTTGACGGTGTATGTAACTTTTGTAACTCCAGCGTTTTACGAATTATTAAACACGATAAAAAGAATGTTTTTTTATTTACTTCCTTACAATCTGAAATAGGAAAACAAATAACAGCACATTTTGATATTGATACCTCAAAAGTAGATTCAATTGTTTTAGTAACATCTGAAAAAGAGTTTTTCGTAAAATCTACCGCTGCTTTAAAAATCTTACAACAATTTGGAGGCTTTTGGAAACTCTTGCAAGTTGGCTGGGTATTCCCGCTGTTTTTAAGAGATCGTATCTATAGTTATATTGCAAAAAACAGATACAAATGGTTTGGTAAAAAGGAAAGCTGCATGATTCCTTCTCCAGAAATACAATCAAAATTTATTTAACTAATGAAAGATATTAAATGTGTCATATTTGACATGGATGGTGTAATTATTGATTCTGAATTACTTCATAAAAAAGCATATTACGAAACTTTTACTTCTTTAGGATTAGACGTATCTGAAGAATTATATAAAACATTAACTGGATCTTCTACAATCAATGCATTTCAAAAGTTAATAGCACATTTCAAGTTAGATAAAAATCCTAATGAATTAGTACTACAAAAACGTGCTCGTTATGTTGACTTTTTTGAAAATGATCCTAATTTACATTTGGTAGATGGTGTAGAAGAAATCATTAAATATTTCTATAACAAAGGAATGACTTTAGTACTTGCCTCTTCTTCTGCTATGGTAAATATTAACCGAGTATTTAACCGTTTTGATTTAAACCAATACTTTACTGCTAAAATTAGTGGTGCCGACTTAAAAGAATCAAAACCTCATCCAGAAATTTTTGAAAAGGCTGCCGTTTTGGGTAATACTCCTAAAGAAAATTGTATTGTTATTGAAGACTCTGATAACGGTGTTAAAGCTGCTAATGATGCTGGAATTTATGTTTTTGGATATCGTAATCCGCTTGCAGCAGATCAAACCCTTGAAAATGCTAATACTGTCATTACTAAGTTTAGTGAGTTAAAAAAGTTTATTTAAAATGCTCAAAGAAAACATAGCTAAAAAATATTTAGAGTACTTAGAAAATGGAGAGATAGAACAGCTAATAGATCTGTTTTCTGTAGCTGGTATTGTTGATTCTCCTATTTATGGTATCCAAAAAGCAAATACTTTTTATCATACATTGAGTAATGATACCTCTAACTCAAAACTCTTATTAAAAGGAATTTTTGAGCAAAAAGACTCTAATGATTTAGCGCTCTATTTTACTTATCATTGGACACTAAAAAACAATAGAGAAGTCGTATTTGATGTAGTAGATATTATTGAATTCGATAAAGAAAATAAGATTAAAAAACTAAAAATCATTTACGATACTGTAGTAGCAAGAAACATTGTAGCTGAATTAAATAAAAACGAATGACTAAACAAACCCTCATCGTTTTTGACATAGATGGTACTTTAACCGAGATTCTGTAAAAATTCATCAAGAGAGTTTTGTTAAAAGCTTAATTGATATAGGAGTTGAGCATATTGACAAAAATTTCAAAGCATACAAACATCATACAGACTCGTTTATTGCAAAAACTATCTTTGAACAAGATAGAAAAATACCTTTTTCAACAGCAAAAATTAATGAGTTTGAAAACCTCCTTCTTACATATATCGAAGGCTCAAATATTAGTGAAATTAATGGAGCAAATCGTTTGCTAAAAAATTTAGAAAATATTCCTGATATTGCTATTTGTTTTGCTACTGGATCATTATTAAAACCTGCTAAGTACAAGCTAAACAGTATTGGCATCAATTATTCTACGCAACAATTAGTTGCTTCTAATCAAATTTTTGAACGAGAACAAATTGTACTTAAAGCTATAGAAAATGCTAAAAAGTTTTATAATGTTGATAACTTTAGAAGAATTATTTCTGTAGGTGATGGTTTATGGGATTTAAAAACCGCTCAAAATTTAGGAATTGAGTTTATCGGAATTGGCAACATGCATAAAGAAGTATTATTTGAAAATGGTATGCAAAGGCATTTTGAAGATTTGACTTTAATCTGGAGTAAAACAAAATAAAACCATTCTAACTACTTAAATTTAAACACAAAAGCTCTACTAGGGTTTCTGTGTGCTAAAAGCATATACAATAGAAGTTTAAACTGCATTTTATTTCTCCTTCATATTTATAATTTGGTTAGTTTTTATTCTAACAAATATCATAAATAGTACTTAACACATTATTATTAAATGATTAATAATACCAACTTCTTTTACAGGGTTAGATTTTGTTTTATAGGGTTTCCACAGGAAACCCTATTCTTTTAATGTTTGGTCTATTCCTTACTTCGTTATACATAAAAATTCTAATCATTAAAAATTTAAAACTATTCCTTTATACAACGTATTGCACGCCCCTCTGAGCGTCTGTCGTTCGCTTTACCAACGGCCGAGGTGCTATAAGCATTGATTAAATCTCCAATGGTGATATCGTACGATCCATTGAACATGTCCGCCGTCGCCGTATGATAAACCATTTGTGAATTCGCCCCATATTTAGCTCCTACAGCCCTATCTCTATAACCAGTTGTACACAATTTTAGAAACCCATTGAAGATATCTGTGGCATTTGTATAATATGCTGTATTATTTGTTCCATAATCTTGGAATAATTCTGCTCGCCATTCTGTAACTGTAGGTACTCTAAAGCCTTTTGGGCAAGGATCATTTGCATCCACTCTTACAGGGGCTGCTTCGGTTCCACTATTCCATAAAGCATCATCTTGATTTGCATTTGGACGCCAATCATACGGAGTAGATGGAGTATACACAAACTTATTTCCTGGGTTTAAAGATTTAGTCGAGGTAGTTAAACTATTTCTTTTTTCATGACCATCTGTATTTCTTCCCCATTGGTACAAATCACCACGTGCATTGGCATCATTATCAACTGAGGTTGCTACTTGTGTTGCTCCTAAATTCCTATCTAACCATTGTTTTCCTGTTTTGGGGCTAGTCACAACTTTATACGTTAATCCGTTATGTACAATATCTGCAAGATTTACCATGCTTTGTACTTCTGCATGTGTAGCTGGCACAGAAAACAGATCAGGGTTAGCATCTATATACAATTGGTACCCTTCTTCGTTAGCTACTGAAATACCTGTCAGCGCTGGAACTATATCATTTAACTGAGCTATAGTTACAACAGATTTCACAACATCTGGATTATCTGCCTCATCTCCAATTTGTTTTAAAGTAGCGTCTACATTAAATACCTCAGAAGTTCCTAAATCTATTGATTTAAATTTAGTTCCATTAAACAAATACAAACCACTTGGTGAGCAATCTAAACAATAAACCATAAGTCCAATTGCAGGTTCATTAATTGCAGATAACTGAGTTTTACTTAATCTTGGTAATAAAAACCCTTTATTAGTAGATTTTAACTCTAAAATAGCAGATTTATCTGGTTTTGCTGTTCCTATACCTCGTTGAGCATTACCAAAAATAGTAGCTATTAAACAAAGTAACACCATAAACTTGTGTATTTTTCTTTTCATAAATATCGCCTTAAAATAATTTGTTAATGACGCTAATTTAACATTGAATAAGTTTTTACACTTTAAATTTTCATGAACATATATTATTTCACAAGAATTAAAATTAAACACTATTTATGAGGGTATTATACACAAAATATAAATAAAAAGCTATTTTAAACTACTTAAAATAAAGTCAATTGTTTTATTGGTGTTTTTATTTTTGGTAAAGGCATCTGTAATGTGTTTTGAAGATACTGCCAATCCTTTTTCGATTAAGCTCTCAATGGTATCAACATATTCTAAAGATACTTTTCCAGTTAATAGTAAGCTCAAATCTTGTTGACTCTGGTAATAATCATATACCTTTTTTAATCCTGATAAATACAAGTAATCTTTAGTAAAACCACCTCCACGATGCGCTCTTAATGTGATATAAAATGCAGTTTCGCGATCTAAATCATAATTGTTATGCAACAACCTAAACGTTTTAGAAAAAGAATATCCTTTTGCCAAACTATGTACAGCAATTACTCTATAAGCCAATTCTTTTAAGCGTTTTAAAGTCAGATTCCCAGACATATATTCGCTAAAAACAGCCAATCCCTCTTGAGTTTCTTCATTATTTGGCAATCCATGAGAAAAGATTTTTAACTGATGTAATAAACCATTCATAGTTGTCACTAAGTGAACTCCAATTTCATGATTATTTAACACCGCCATTTCATTGTCTGAAAAAGTATGATTACTATTAACAAAAAGTGTTTTTAAATTGTTAGAAACCATAGCAATTGCTGCCATTTTATCTGAAGATTTTATGTCAAAATCAAAATCGTATTGTGATGCATATTCTCTAAATATTGCTACGGCATCTTCTGATGAATATTTAGGCTGAAACATTGCTGCTTGTAAATCTTCATCTTCAAAATGTAAAATAAACTTCGCATTTTCTACATCTTGTTCAGTTGGAGAACCAAAAGAACGCAAACTATTGTAATAAAACTTTTTTCCTTCTCCGATAGTTTCAATACACTGAATTAAACCAGAATAGAAATAGATGATTTCTTCATACAAGTTTCTAAGTTCATTGTCTTTAATTGACGCTAAAGGCAATGCAAAAAACTCTTTATGTAATTTAAACTTATCAAAATCTCTTGAAGGATATACAAAAACAGGATCTGTTAAATATTTAGATGCAAAGAATTTTTCTTTTTCTTCTTCGATATTTACAGGATTTACATAGCTTAATAATTCAATTTTCTTAACCAAATTATCTATGTAATTATCAATCTTAAAAAGTGGTTCAGTTGCTACATTATTTTCAGTCGACATTGCTCTTAGTGCTTAAAGTACTGCAAAATTACATTTTATGTGTAGTATAAAAAGCATTTGCGTGTTTTTTTAATTCAGTTTTTAAATAATCTTCCACAGCTTTTACAACTTCTGGATACATTATTTGTTCTAATTCATCGCAATATACTTTGGCTATCTCAGTTGCTAAAACCAAGGTATTCTTAAAATGCTCTGTTATAAATTTTAAAAAATATCCGTTTCCTTGAAAGGTATCGTTAATTTTAGCTGTTGACTTAATATTGTTGGGCAAAGGCATCTTTTCTAGAATTGCTCGCCAAGATTCAATCTCATTTTTAAATCTATCATTATCAATATTGGCAGTTCCTAAATTCCAGGTTGGCACTTCTCTATCCCATCGTTTCCAGTTATAAGAATGCATATCATATACAATACATACACCAAACTTTTCTTCTAGTTTTGTAAGTAATGTATGTACAATTTTATAAAAATTTTGATGCTTTTCCAGACTCTTTACTTTCATTGATTCGGGCAATTCTTCTTTCCATAATTGCTTTCCCCAAGCATCTTTATAAATAGCCGTTTCTGGTGCTCTATTAAGATCATATTCAAACCTAGAATCCATTCCGGCAATAACAATAGGATGTGACTGAACCATATTTTTTGTTGCTGGATCTTCTTCAAACCAACGTTCATATTCGGTATGCAAACAATTACTCCACAATTCTTTTCTAAATTGATGACCATCATGAACCGCTCCACAAACATATGGCACATAGGCATCAATCTTAATTGTAAATGAATAATCCTCAACTACAGCTTCAAATGTTTCTTCTGCAGTAATTTTTGCTCGAATCTCTTCAACTGTTAATTTTTGCATATTTTTTATCTTTCTATTGGTAATTCAGTCAAACTTCCCCACTCTGTCCAAGATCCATCATACACAGCTAACCTATCATAACCTGCAACCGTTGCTCCTAATGCTAATACACAAGCAGTAATTCCAGAACCACAAGAAAAAACCAATGCTTTCTCCTCTGCTTCTTTTTTAGTAAACAATTCTTGTAATGCTTTTTTTGATTTTAATTGATGATTGTTTAGCAAACTACCATAAGGTAAGCTTTTAGAATTAGGAATATGTCCACCTCTTACTTCTTTTCTTGGTTCTGGAGCAGTAGCAAAAAACCGACCTTCAGAGCGTGCATCTAAAATTTGTTGGTTTGGATCTTTTATTGCTTCTAAAACTTGAGTATAATCTATCATTTTATTCGGTTGATATTTTGCAACAAAATTTCCAGAATCAAATGTCTTATTTACCTTTTGCTCTATAGAATAATTTGCATCTTTCCATGCAGGAAATCCTCCATCTAACACAGCAACATTTTCAAATCCCATACTTTTAAACATCCACCAAACTCGAGCAGAAGAATATATTCCATGCTCATCATATACCACAATACAACTCTCTTTGTTTATTCCTAATGCTCTTGCTTTTACTTGAAAGGCGTTTGCTCCCAATAAGGTATTTGGGAAAGGAGCATCTTTTTTAGAGAATGCATTTTTTATATCAAAAAATCGAGCACCAATTATCTGATTCTTTTCAATTTTCTGAGTGTTTTTTTGAGATGTTACTTTGGGTAATGTTCCGTTTAAAACGATTAAATTGGTTGCATCTATATGTTGATACAACCAATTTACCGAAACTAACGATTTATTTATTTGTAATAATTTCGTCATTCTATAATTTAGGCTTCCTCTACTCTTCTCTTCAAATCTGTCATTCGTCTAAACGAAGCATTCTTTTCTAATACTTTACTTTCTAAAAAGTCGATTACTTTTTCTTGTAGTTTTGTTTTGGCTATTTTGTTGATATAAGTAATTCCTCCCGGACTCATTACATTTACTTCAACAAGTTTCCCTCCTATTACATCGATCCCAACAAAATACAAACCGTCTTTTACCAATTTAGGACCAATCTTTTTACACAATAATTTTTCTTGTGGAGTTAACTTGTGTTTTTCTACTCTTCCGCCAGCAGATACATTAGAGCGATGATCTTTATCTCCAGGAATTCGTCTCATTGCGCCAATAGGCATTCCGTTAAGCATTAAGATTCGTACATCTCCTTTTTCTGCACCTTCAATATATTCTTGTAAAATTACATAATCAGAAGTTCCATCGTTTTTATTAATATAAAAATCTAGTAATGAGTTGATATTTCCCATTGCAGATTTTTCTATCAAAATCACTCCAGAACCACCAAAACCATTCAATGGCTTCAGTATCATCTTATCTGCAGAAGATTCTTCAATCATTCTAATTAAATAATTCTTGTTTTTAGAAACGTGAGTTACTGGAATAATTTCATTATTAGGATCTTCAAAAACTGCAGTATACAACTTATTATTTCCTTCTCGCATTCCTCTTACAGAATTGATAATAAATACGTCATCTTTTACAGAGTCTAAAAAATTAAGCATCAATGGATCTAAAGGAGGTTCTGCCCTCATAAAAATAGCATCAAATCCTGCTAATGGTAACATTTCTTCTCTTGTAACCGCTTGTTTGTAAAAAGATTTGATACTAGATGGTACTTTCTCCATCCTATTAATAATGGTACAAAAAGCATTGGTAACACTATTTCTAATAGTTAAGTTGGCCGGAGAGCAAATAGCAACTCCATGACCTCTTTTTGCACATTCGTGAATTAATGTTAATGAAGTATCGTTTTCTGGCGACTTGATGGTGTCCCAAGGATACATTAAAAAACATATGTTCATAATTAATAACGCTTATTTAGTTAGTTGATATAAATATTTATTTTACTTCATCGTAGTTGTCATCCCAGTTCTTAACATTCGGTTCTCCTAGTTTATCTACAGATTTAGCTACTAACATAGAAACTGTAGCATCACCTGTTACATTAATTACTGTTCTTAACATATCTAATGGTCGGTCTACAGCAAAAATCAATGCCAATCCAATTGCTAATTTTTCTGGTGGAAAACCTACAGATTCTAATACAATAACTAACATTACCATTCCTGCTCCAGGTACTGCAGCAGAACCAATAGAAGCTAATAAAGCAGTTAATATAATTGTTAATTGATCTCCAAAAGTTAAGTCAAAACTCAATGCTTGAGCAATAAACACAGCGGCTACTGCTTGATACAAGCTAGTTCCATCCATGTTAATTGTTGCTCCTACAGGTAATACAAAACTAGACACTTCTTTATCTACTCCAATATGCTCTTCTACACGTTCCATCGTTACAGGTAAAGTTGCTGCACTTGAACTTGTAGAAAAAGCTAATAATTGTGCTGGTGACAATTGTTTTAAGAACCAGAAAGGGTTTTTCTTTGTAAAAACTCCTACTAAAATACAATAGAAAACAACCATTAATAACAAACCTCCTACTACTGTTAAAGCATACCATAATAAAGCTACCAAAATATCTGGATCATCGGAAGATACTACTACGTTAGCTAATAAAGCAAATACTGCAATAGGAGCACTTAACATAATTAAGTCTACCATTTTTAAAACAACATCGTTTAACGAATCAAAAAAGCTTTTTAATGGTTGTGCTCTTTTCTCTCCAACTAATAACATTGAAATACCTAAGAAAATGGTAAAGAAAATTACTTGTAACATGGCTTTGTTGTTACTCATCGCCTTCATTGCATTGTCAGGTACCATATCTTCTAAAAACTGTAATGGACCAGAACTTTGTTGTCTTGATGCTTCAGCAATTTTAGCTTGTACACTACTATTACCTGCATAAGTATCAGTTAATTTAGTTATAGTTTCATCAGAAATTCCATTTCCTGGCTCAACTACATTTACCAATAATAGTCCAATAGTTATCGCAATAACAGTAGTTCCAATATAAATTGAAATGGTTTTTAAACCAATGTTTTTAAATTTAGAAATGTCTTTTAAATCAGAAATTCCCTTAATTAATGATGCTAATATTAGTGGTACTGCAATCAGTTTTAATAGTTTTACAAAAATAGTTCCAATAGGTTTTATCCAATTAGTTACAAACTGTAATCCCCAATCAAAAGATGTCATTAGCAATCCAAAAAGGATTCCTAAAACCATACCAATCAATATTTTCCAGTGTAATGCTAGTTTTTTCATTAAGTAATATTATAATTATCGTGTTGAAAGGTAAAAAAAAATCAAAAACCACAAGGCTTTTTCTAAAAGTTATTTTATAAATAAACGGATGGATTGAAAATATTATAGTTCTTACTACACATCTAAGGATTTCTTATTAAGGTGAACTATTTAGCATTTATCAATTTGTTACTACATCACATTACTTCATTGCTATATTATTACATTATTCAATTGTTACATTAACAAATCACTTCGTTGAGATATTGTTTGTTAATTAATTTCTTAATACAAGTATCATGTTGTATTTTTGTCTCTATAAATTTTACTCATGGAAAAACTAAAAAAACGTTGGGGAATTACAAGTAATTGGGCATTAGTTGCTATACTAATTGTATTTGCTATTAATGGTTCTTTTGCTGCTTGGGTAGCCAAACCAATTATGGTATTTCTAGAACTATCTCCAGAAAACACCAATGTTGTACTATATTGGTTTTTACGAATCGTAATTGTTTTTCCTGTATATCAAATAACACTACCAATTGTAGGATGGTTATTTGGTCAGTTTCAGTTTTTTTGGAGTTTTGAGAAAAAAATGTTAAAACGAATGGGATTTAAACGTTTTTTTAAAGATGAAGTTTAATGACTTTTTAAATAACATTCAACAACTTAAATCTGCAACTTTAGGTGGTTTGGAGGCTCAGTTTCGATTAGCTCCAAAAATGCGTTTGCAATATAGTGCCGAAAAAATTGCGGCAAGTAATCCCAAAAAAGCAGCTGTATTAGCATTGTTTTATCCTAACGAAACCAATGAAACTTGTTTTTTACTTACCCAAAGAGCCAGTTATAATGGTACACATTCTGCTCAAATAAGTTTTCCTGGTGGTAAGATAGAAGACAATGACAAAAATTTAGAAGAAACTGCTTTACGAGAAACCTTTGAAGAAGTTGGTATTCAAAAAGAACTAATTACTGTAATTAGAGAAATTACCGATGTGTATATTCCGCCAAGTAATTTTTTAGCGAGTCCTTTTATGGCATATACTCCTCAAAAACCTAATCTAAAAATCAATCATGAAGTTGCACATACTTTTGATGTTACGCTTAAAGATTTATTAGATGATACTAATATTTCTTCAATAAACATTAGCACTTCTTATGCTAAGAATGTAGAGGTACCTTGCTTTAAATTAAACGATTATATTGTTTGGGGTGCTACAGCAATGATTTTGAATGAAATTAAAGAATTATTAAAATAGTCTGTTACAGTATTCTTTTGTATTTTCGCAATCAACTAACTACTAACTAATAAACCAACTGTTAATGCCTTTATTCAAAAGAAATCCTTTTGGACACATATTGTATGTCAAAAAATGGCTGATAAGAATCCTTGGAGTAATCTCACATGGAAGGTATCGTCGTTTTAACAATTTGCAAATTGAAGGTTCTGAAATTTTACGAAACTTGCCCGATAACAATGTGCTATTTGTTTCTAATCATCAAACCTATTTTGCAGATGTAGCTGCAATGTTCCATGTTTTTAATGCATCTTTAAAAGGAAGAGTAGACAACATCAATAATATTGGATACATATGGAATCCTAAATTGAATGTGTATTATGTTGCTGCTGGAGAAACAATGCGTTCTGGAATTTTACCTAAAATATTTGCCTATACAGGTTCTGTTTCTATTGATAGAACTTGGCGTAGTGCGGGGAAAGATGTAAAAAGACAAGTAAAAATGTCTGATATTTCTAATATTGGAAAAGCTTTAAATGATGGTTGGGTAGTAACTTTTCCGCAAGGAACAACTACTGCTTTTAAACCTATTAGAAGAGGAACAGCCCATATTATTAAAACCTACAAACCAGTTGTTGTACCGATAGTTATTGATGGTTTTAGACGTTCTTTTGATAAAAAAGGATTGGCGATAAAAAAACGTAATGTTTTACAATCTATGGTGATAAAAGAGCCTCTTGAGATAGATTATGAGAATGAAGAAATAAAAGACATCGTTAAAAAAATAGAGTTTGCGATTGAGCAGCACCCTTCTTTTTTAAAGGTTATTTCTGTTGAAGAATATGCCAAACAAGAAGAAGAATTGAACAAGAAAAGAGAATTTTGGAGTTAAGAAAAAAAGGAGTCACAATTTGTGACTCCTTTTTTAATAAATCAAACTAACCTAACCATGCATTCATCATCCACAGTGTTTTTTCTTGTTCTGATATAAAATCACTCATCATTGCATTGGTTCCCTCATCATCTGCTTCATCAGATAAGTTTAATATTTCTCTTTCTATTTTTATCAATGCCGATAAAGAGCTTACAATTACTTTTACAGCTTCCTCATCTTTTGTAATACCTTTGGCTACTGCAACCGATGATGTCTCTATATAATCTTGAAATGTATGTAACGGCTGCCCTTGTAATGTTAAAATACGTTCTGCAATCATATCTACTTTTTCTTGAGAATCTGTATACAATTCTTCGAACTTTACATGTAATTCAAAAAAGTTTTTCCCTTTAATATTCCAATGTAATCCTCTTAAGTTTTGATAATATACCTGAAAATTAGCCAATAATACATTCAAATTATTTGCTAACTCTATTGTTTTTTCTTTGTCTAATCCTACTAATGTTGTGCTCATAATGTTCTTATTTTTTTTGATACCACAAATTTAACGTAACATTTACACGAAAAACTATAAATAGAATTGATAGTTTTAATATCTTTATCAAAAATATTGATACAAATGACTATTACCCAATTAAAATATGTACTCTCTGTTGCCGAATATCAAAACTTTACCATTGCTGCTGAGCATAGTTTTGTTACTCAACCAACATTGAGCATGCAAATACAAAAATTAGAAGATGAATTGAATGCGCAAATATTCAATCGCTCAACAAAACCTATAGAACTTACAGAAGTTGGTAAAAAAATTGTAGAACAGGCAAAAATAATTGTTGATGAAAGCAATAGAATTACAGATATTGTACATCAGCAAAAAGGGTATATTGGAGGTGAATTTAAACTTGGAATCATTCCAACTATTATGCCTACTTTATTACCGATGTTTTTAAATAATTTCACCAAAAAATATCCAAAAGTTAAGCTAATCATAGAAGAGTTAACTACAGAAGAAATTATTCGAAAATTAACAGACGGACATATAGATGCTGCTATTGCTGCTACTCCTCTAGAAAATGAAGCCATTAAAGAGCGTCCTTTATATTATGAACCATTTGTTGGGTTAATTCCAGAAGGACATCGTCTTTTTAACCATAAAAATATTAATGTAGAAGAATTAGAAGTTGATGATATTTTATTGTTAGAGGATGGGCATTGCTTTAAAGATAGTGTCTTAAATTTATGTAGATCCTATCGAAGTGACTCTAACCGAAATTTTCAATTACAAAGTGGTAGCTTCGATACTTTGATAAAACTCTCTAAAGAAGGATTGGGAATGACTTTAATTCCGTATTTACAAACCTTAGACTTGAATGACAAAGACAAATTGCATTTACGTGAATTCGAAACTCCACCTCCTGCAAGGGAAGTAAGTTTATTATATCATAAATCTCAATTAAAAATGCAATTGATTGAAGCTTTAAAATCAACTATAGATGGTGTTGTACGTGGTGCAATTTCATTTAGCGATGTTAAAATAATCAGTCCTTTACAAAGAAATTAAAATAAAAAAGGGAAGCTAATTAGCTTCCCTTTTTTATTATGAGTACATTTTCTCTCTTTGTTCTTTTATTTTTGGATCTGATAAATAATCGTCAAAAGTTGAATACTTATCAATTACACCTTTAGGCGTAATTTCAATAATTCTATTGGCAACTGTTTGTGCAAACTCATGATCATGAGTTGAGAATAAAATAGTTCCTTTAAAGTTAATTAGCGAATTGTTTAACGCCTGAATAGATTCTAAGTCTAAGTGGTTCGTTGGTTCGTCTAGCTGTAAAATATTAGCTCTAGTCATCATCATTTTAGACAACATACAACGTACTTTTTCTCCTCCAGATAAAACATTACATTTTTTTAAGGCTTCTTCTCCACTAAAAATCATCTTTCCTAAAAATCCTCTTAAAAACACTTCTTCTCTCTCCTCTTCTGTTTGCGCATATTGACGTAACCAATCTACCAAGTCCAACTCGGCATTCTGAAAATATTCAGCATTTTCTAATGGTAAATACGATTGTGTTGTGGTTACTCCCCAATTATAAGTTCCAGCATCTGCTTGCTCTTTACCATTAATAACTTGATAAAATGCTGTTACAGCTCTAGAATTTTTAGAAATAATAGCCACTTTATCTCCTTTATTTAAATTGATATTTACATCATTAAATAAATACTCTCCTTCAAACTTTTTAGACAAGCCTTCAATATTTAAAATCTGATCTCCTGCTTCTCTTTCGCTTTTAAAAATAATCGCTGGATAACGTCTGCTCGATGGCTTAATTTCATCTACGTTTAATTTATCAATCATTTTTTTACGAGAAGTAGCCTGTTTTGACTTAGCAACGTTTGCAGAAAAACGACGAATAAATTCTTCCAATTCTTTCTTTTTATCTTCTGCTTTCTTATTGGCTTGTGCTCTTTGTTTTGCAGCTAACTGACTCGACTCATACCAAAACGTATAGTTTCCAGAAAAATGATTAATTTTTCCAAAATCAATATCTGAAATATGCGTACAAACAGCATCTAAAAAGTGACGGTCGTGAGATACAACAATAACAGTATTATCGTAGTTTGCTAAGAAATTCTCTAACCAACCAATTGTTTCAAAATCCAAGTCGTTGGTAGGCTCATCCATAATTAATACATCCGGACTTCCAAATAACGCTTGTGCTAATAATACACGTACCTTTTGCTTACCATCTAAATCTTTCATTAAAGAATAATGTAATTCTTCTTTAATACCTAGGTTAGACAACATTGCAGCAGCATCAGAATCTGCATTCCAACCATTCATTTCTTCAAAAGTTACTTGTAACTCTCCAATCTTTTCTGCATTTTCATCAGTATAATCAGCATACAAAGCATCCATTTCTTTTTTTATAGCAAACAATTCTTTGTTTCCCATAATCACTGTTTCTAAAACAGGTACATCATCAAATGCAAAGTGATCTTGAGAAAGTACAGACATTCTTTTACCTGGCTCTAAATGTACATGACCAGAAGTTGGATCTTGTTTCCCTGATAAAATCTTTAAAAATGTTGATTTACCAGCACCATTTGCACCAATAATTCCATAACAATTACCTTGTACAAACTTTGTATTTACTTCATCAAATAATACTCGTTTACCAAATTGTACCGATAAATTAGAAACTGAAAGCATTCTCTTTTTGTTTTAAAATTTTTGCAAAAATAGAAAATTAAATGCGAGTATCTTCTGTTTTAGAGAGATAAAATAATATGAGTAAAACACTACTGAAAATCAACAATCTAGAAAGTCATTTTTTTTTAACTACTTTTGCTGCGTCTTTTATAAATAATTATTAATACTTTAACAGCTAATTAACAAGTTTTTGTAGATACTCTACGTAATTTTGTAGTTAGTTTTAAAAGATGTACATGAATAAAACTTTAAAATACTTTTATTTATTATTCACACTTGTTATTCTTGGTAGTTGTACTACTGAAAAGGATACGTCTACATACTTTGGAGGTAAAATTATCAATCCAAAAACCAACTATGTTTTATTATACAATCAGGATGATTTAGTAGACAGTCTGTTTTTAGATAAAAATGACAAGTTTATAGGTGAATATAGAAACCTACACCAAGGTTTGTATACTTTTAGACATGGAGATGAGCATCAATATGTTTATATAGAACCAAAAGACAGTATTTTAATTCGATTAAACACTTGGGATTTTGATGAAACACTAGTTTTCAGTGGATTAGGCGCAAATAAAAATAATATTTTAATTGACTGGTTTTTAGAAGGAGAAAAAGAGAATAAAAATGCTGAATTAAATCAGATGTTTAAATTAGATGCTGATTTATTTAAACTTAAAATGGATTCTCTTTTAAGTCTTAGAGCTGAAAAAATTAAAGCCTTCGTTGCTAAAAACGAAAACCTTTCTAAAGAGTATTTAGATGTTCTTGATGTACTAGTAAACTTTCCTGTTTATATCAGATTTGAAGAATATCCAAAGTATTACAAACGTTATCATAGATTAAAGCATTTTCCAAAGACAAATGATGATTTTTATAGCTACAGAAAAAAAATCAACATTAATAATGATACATTAAAATACATTGGCTCTTTTAGTAATTATATTGCTTATAGATTATATAATAATGTGTATTCTTTAGGTATTTCAAGAGATTCATCTGCGTTTACAGCAGCCATGTTAAAAACCATTGATCAAAATCTTACTGATGAAGATCTAAGAAATACATTTCTTTATGAAATGTTGGTTAGAGATTTCTTAAACAAATCTACTTGTAGCTTAAATAAAGATAATTTCTACACCTATTTTAAGCTTAGCACAAATATTGAAGACAAAAAACAAGTACAAAGAATTATTAACGATGTGCGTTTTGTTCATGGCGGTAAAAAACTTCCTAACTTTAAAATTACCGATTATCTTAATACTCAAAGAAGCATAAAGAAAGTAGCCAAAAACAAAAATACAATTGTTTACTTTTGGAATCCTAAATACAACTCAAAACACTACTTAATTAAGAGAATGAATTATTTAAGTAGAAAATTCCCTGAACTAAACCTTGTATTAGTTAAAATAGCAAAAACAGAAACTGATTATGTTAAAGGTATTGATATTAAACAACAATATTACTTAGAGCCTTCAAGCAAAGCAAATGAGTTTTTATCTAGTAAATTACCAAGAACACTTTTAATCAATAAAAAAGGAAAAGTTGTAAATGGTTATGCCAACTTTAACTCTTATCGAATAGAAAAACAGATAAAGAAGTTACAAAAAAACTAATTTATAGTAGTATCCATATTATTTAACGTACATTTGCACGTTTTTAATTTTCTTAGAATTAAGAACGTAGTGTATTAATACCCAGACTTTAAGTATTGATACTATGCGATATATAAACCGAGTTTACAGATACTGGCGTCTGTGAATTCACTAAAAATTCACAGAATGGCAACATTTTTAGAATTAGGGCTTAAAGAGGAAATCAAAAAAGCCTTAACAGATTTAGGGTACGAAAAACCTACAGTTATTCAAGAAAAAGCAATTCCACAGGTCATTGCTTCTACACAAGATTTAAAAGCTTTTGCTCAAACAGGAACTGGAAAAACAGCTGCTTTTAGCTTACCAATTTTAGAGCAAATAGATGCTGACAGCAAACAAACTCAAGCAGTGATACTTTCTCCAACAAGAGAATTAGCTGTGCAAATTGGAAATAACATCAAAGATTTTTCTAAGTATTTACCTAATGTAAAAGTTACAACAGTATACGGTGGAGCTAATATTGAAGAGCAAATTCGTTCTTTAAAAAAAGGATCACAGATTGTTGTTGGAACTCCAGGTAGAACTGTAGATTTAATTAAGCGTAGAGCTTTAAAGTTAGGAAACATTCGCTGGGTAGTCTTAGACGAAGCCGATGAAATGTTAAACATGGGATTTAAAGATGAATTGGATCAGGTTTTAGATGTAACTCCTGAGGATAAACAAACATTACTTTTCTCTGCAACATTTCCAAGAGAAGTTGAAGCTATTGCGGCAAACTATATGCACAATCCAATAGAAGTTTCTTCTGGACAAAAAAATGAAGGTTCTAATGATGTAACTCATCAATTTTATTTGGTAAATGAAAGAACTCGTTACCCTGCATTAAAAAGAATTGCAGATGTTAATACTAACATTTATGCAATTGTTTTCTGTAGAACCAGAAGAGAAACTCAAGAAGTAGCTAATAACCTTATCAAAGATGGTTATAATGCTGATGCTTTACACGGAGATCTTTCTCAAGCGCAAAGAGATAGCGTTATGGAGAAGTTTAGAAAGAAAAACATTCAGATTTTAGTAGCTACAGATGTAGCTGCACGTGGATTGGATGTTAATAACCTAACACATGTTATCAATCATAAATTACCAGATCAGATAGAAAACTATACTCATAGAAGTGGTAGAACAGGTAGAGCTGGTAACAAGGGAGTTTCTATTGCATTAGTTAATAATAAAGACAAAGGTAAACTACGTCCAATAGAGCGAATCATAAAAAAGAAGTTTGTTCAAACTCCTATTCCATCTGGAAAAGAAATTTGTCAAAATCAGTTAATGCACTTAATAGACAAAGTGCAAAATAGTGAAGTAAATGAAAGTCAGATTGAAGAATTCTTACCAAACATTTATGAAAAACTTTCAGAGTTAAGTAGAGAAGAATTGATTAAAAAGTTTGTGTCATTAGAATTTAACTCATTCTTATCTTATTATGAAAATGCTGAAGATTTAAATAATCTTTCTTCAAAAAGAGATAGTTCTGGAAGAGGAAGAAGTGATTCAGAAAACATGACTCGTTTCTTTATCAATATTGGACGAAAAGACAGTTTAAATCCGGCTAGATTAATTGGTTTAATTAACGATCAAAGAATTACTGATAATATAGAAATTGGAGCTATTGATATTTTAGATACTTTTTCTTTTTTCGAGATTGACAAAAACTTTGAAACTGCTGCCTTGGCTGCATTCGAAGCCAATGAACCTGAGTTTAGTGGTAGAAGTGTAAATATTGAAATTACTAAAAAAGAAAGATCTGGTGGTGGAAGACGCCGTGGTGGAGATAGAGGCAGAAGAAGAAATTCTGATGCTAAAAGTGGATTTGGAAGAAAGAGAAAAGATGCAAATGACTCTTCTGGAAGAAGACGTTCTTCTGGATCTACAGATAATAGAGCCAAAGACAAAAGAACTGGCGGATTTGGAAGAAGACGCAGAAAGAGATAAACAAAAAAGCCTCAAGTGAAAACTTGAGGCTTTTTTGTTTATTTATCTTATTGGACTATGCACTCATAATTGCAGCTGCCATTCTTTTATATACTCCACTTTCTAACTTAGTTCTAATTCCAGAAAATGCAGCAATCGTTTCATCAATATCTTCTTGTGTGTGAGTTGCAGTTGGAATTAATCGTAAAATAATTAATCCTTTCGGAATTACAGGATATACTACAATAGAACAGAAAACACCATAGTTTTCACGTAAATCATTTACCATTGCCATTGCTTCTGGAATATCTCCTTTTAAAAATACTGGTGTAATACAAGTTTGAGTTGTCCCTAAATCAAAACCTGCTTCACGTAATCCATTTTGTAAAGCATTTGTATTCGCCCATAATTTTTCTTTTAATTCAGGCATTGTACGCAACATGTCCAAACGTTTTAATGCTCCTTTTACCATTGGCATTGGTAAAGACTTTGCAAACATTTGAGAACGCATGTTGTATTGTAAATACTGAATTACATCTTTATCTCCAGCAAAAAAAGCTCCGATACCAGCCATCGATTTAGCAAAAGTGGCAAAATATACATCAATACCATCTTGTACTCCTTGCTCAAAACCTGTTCCTTTTCCTCCTTCTCCTAAAGTTCCAAAACCATGCGCATCATCTACTAACAATCTAAAATTATATTGTTCTTTTAATGCTACAATTTCTTTCAATCTTCCTTGTTCTCCACGCATACCAAAAACACCTTCAGAAACCACTAAGATTCCGCCTCCAGTTTTTTCAGCCATTTTAGTTGCACGCTTTAAGTTTTTCTCAAAACTTTCCATATCATTGTGCTTGTATACAAAACGTTTACCAGAATGCAAACGAACACCATCAATAATACATGCATGTGTATCCATATCATATACAATGATATCATCTTTTGCTACCAAAGCATCAATAGCAGAAACCATTCCTTGGTAACCAAAGTTTACTAAATACGCAGCTTCCTTATCAACAAACTCTGCACATTCTCTTTCTAATTGTTCATGGTATTTTGTGTGACCAGACATCATTCTAGCTCCCATTGGGTAAGCCATTCCGTGTTCTAACGCAGCTTCTCCATCAACTTTTAAAACCTCTGGATGATTTGCTAAACCTAAGTAATCATTGATACTCCAAGTAACCACTTTCTTTCCGTTAAAAGACATTCTATTAGAAATTGGACCTTCTAATTTTGGAAATACATAGTATCCTTCTGCCTTCTCCGCCCATTTTCCTAATGGTCCTTTATCTCCTTTTATTCTGTCAAATAGATCTTTCGTCATCTTATTGTATCTTGATTTTTTTTCAGAATGCAAATTAACTGATTTTTTAGCAGTATTTCAAATAAAAAGCCTCTGATGTGCAGAGGCCTTTTATTATTTTTTATATTTTAATTTGATTTTTTTACTCTAAAAATCCTTGTTCTTTCATCCAAGCTTCACTATAAATTTTGTTCATGTATCTCGATCCATGATCTGGGAAAACGAGCACTACCACGCTCTCTTCAGAAAAATATCCTTTAGCATTGTATTGAAATGCTGCTTGCATTACTGCTCCACTTGTATAACCAGGAAAAATTCCTTCTTTAGTTACTATATCTCTTGCTGCTAAAGCTGCTTCTTTATCTGTAACTTTTTCATAGATATCTATGACATCAAAATTAGTAGCAGTTGGAATCAAATTCTTTCCTAAACCTTCAATTCGATATGGATAAATTTCGTTTTCATCGATCTCTTTTGTTTCATGATACTTTTTTAAAATAGAACCAAAAGCATCTACTGCCAATATTTTTATTGCTGAGTTTTGCTCTTTTAAATATTTTCCGATTCCAGAAATAGTACCTCCTGTTCCACTTGCCACAACAACATGTGTTACTTTTCCTTTGGTTTGCTCCCAAATTTCTGGCCCTGTTGAATGGTAATGAGCATCTGCATTTAACTCATTAAAATATTGGTTAATATATACAGAACCTGGCGTTTCTCTATGGATTCTTTTTGCTACTTCGTAATAAGATCTTGGATCGTCTGCAGCTACATTTGCTGGACAAACATGTACCTCTGCTCCCATCGTTTTTAGCATATCTATCTTATCCTGAGAAGATTTTGAACTTACTGCTAAAATACATTTATACCCTTTTACCATGCTAATCATAGCCAAGCTAAACCCTGTGTTTCCAGAAGTTGTTTCTACGATAGTATCTCCAGGTTTAATAATCCCTTTCTTTTCTGCATCTTCAATAATATGAATTGCAATTCGGTCTTTTGCTGAATGTCCAGGGTTAAAAGATTCTAGTTTTGCAAAATAGCTTCCTTTTAAATCTTTTGTAATTCGATGTAATTGAACTAATGGTGTTTGACCTACTAATTCTAAAATGTTTTGAGTAATCTCTTTATTTCTTGTCATACTATTCATTTGCTAACAACTATTTTGCCTTATTTTCTAAATCTAAAATAAACGAATAGTCTCTAGCGGTTTCTTTTAATGCATTAAATCTACCTGAAGCACCTCCATGACCAGCTTCCATATTAGTATGCATTAGTAATATATTTGAATCTGTTTTTAACTCTCTTAATTTTGCCACCCATTTTGCAGGTTCCCAGTATTGCACTTGACTATCCCAATAACCAGTAGTAACTAACATATTAGGATAAACCTTGGCTTTTACTTGATCATATGGAGAATAACTCTTGATATAATCGTAATAGATTTTGTTTTTCGGATTTCCCCATTCGTCAAACTCTCCTGTAGTTAGAGGAATACTCTCATCTAACATGGTAGAAATCACATCAACAAAAGGAACAGCAGCAATAATACCATTGTATAATTCAGGATTCATATTGGCAATAGCTCCCATCAATAAACCTCCGGCAGAACCTCCCATTGCATATAAATGCTTTACTGATGTATAATTATTGGCTATTAAATATTTAGAACAATCTATAAAATCTGTAAATGTATTTTTCTTTGTTAACAATTTACCATCTTCGTACCATTGTCTACCTAAATATTCACTTCCTCTAATATGTGCTAAAGCATAAACAAAACCTCTATCTAATAAGCTTAAACGTACCGTACTAAAACTATCTGGAATAGTGTAACCGTAAGAACCATATGCATATTGTAAAACTGGAGTATTCTCATTTAGCTCTGTATCTTTTCTATACACTAAAGATATCGCCACTTTCTTTCCGTCTCTTGCTGTTGCCCAAACACGTTTACTGGTATAATTGTTTTTATCAAAAGTACCGCCTAAAACTTCTTGTTCTTTCTGTAAGATTTTAGACTGATCTTTCATATTAAAATCTATCACAGAGTTTGGTGTAGTCATAGAGTTATAAGAATACCTAAGTAACTCTGAATCAAAATCTGGATTTGCATAAACATCTACAGTATACGTTTCTTCATCAAAAGGCAAATAATAATCTTCTGAATTGTCCCAACGTTTTATTCTTATCTTGTTTAAACCATTGTTACGTTCTTCTAAAACCAAGTAGTCTTTAAAAATAGAAATATCTTCTAATAATGTATCTTCTCTATGTGGAATCACATCAACCCAATTCTCTTTTGATGGTTTGCTAACTGGCGTTTTCATCAATTTAAAATTGGTTGCATTGTCTTTATTTGTCAAAAGATAAAAGAAATCTCCATAATGCGAAACACTATATTCCAAATCTCTTTCTCTCTTCTGAACAATTTTCAACTCACTTGTTGGACTATTTGCATCCAAGAATCGATACTCTGTTGAAACTGTACTATAAGAAGCAATAACAATATAATCGTTCGATTTTGTTTTTGCGATTCCCACATTAAAAGTATCGTCTTTTTCATGATACACCTCTACATCTTCAGAAGCATCGGTTCCTAAAACATGCTTATAAATCTTATAACTTCTTAAAGAAACGGGATCTTTTTTGGTATAAAACAATGATTTATTATCATTAGCCCAAACAGAACCTCCTGTAGTATTGGTAATTTTATCTTTATATATTTCTCCTGTAACTAAGTTTTTTACTTGAATTACATACTGTCTCCTACTCACAGTATCTACAGCAAAAGCTACCAATTCGTTATTAGTACTTACATTCAATCCTCCTAATTGAAAGTAATCGTGTCCTTTTGCCAATTCATTTACATCAAACAATAATTGTTCTTCTGCTTCTAATGAGGATTTCTTTCTAGTAAAAATTGGATACTGTCCTCCTTTTCTATACTTGGTTATATAAAAATACCCGTTCTTTTTGTAGGGAACAGATTCGTCATCTTCTTTAATACGAGATTTCATCTCTTCAAAAAGTTGATCTTTAAAATCTAATGTATGTGCTGTTATTTGACTGTAATACTCATTTTCTGCATCCAAATAATTCAATACTTTTTGAGTTTGCTCATCTTTAGTTGCTGCATTTTTCTGCTGATCAGACAATCGCATCCAAAAATAGTTGTCAATTCTAATATCACCATGCATTTCTAGTTCTGTAGGAATCTTTTCTGCTTTCGGCGGCTTTATCGAAGTATTTACCATTGAATCATTTTTACAAGAGGATGCAAAAATAAGACTAAATGCGATAGCAGAAAATAATAATCTCCTCATTTTTAATATTTTTTGATTAGCGTGAAAATAGTAAATTTGCAACAGATTCTAAAAAGACTACATTATGTTTGGAGATATGGCCGGAATGATGGGCAAATTAAAAGAAGCTCAACAAAAAGTTGAAGAAACAAAAGCACGTTTAAATCATGTGTTAATAGATGAAAAATCATCGAATGGAAAAGTACAAGTTACTGTTACCGCTAACAGAGAAATAAAAGCCATTCAGATTGATGAAAGCTTGTTAAATGACGCTGAAGAATTAGAAGATTATTTAATCATGACATTGAATAAAGCTATTCAAAGAGCATCTGAAATTAACGAACAAGAATTGGCTTTAGCAGCTAAAAGCGGAATGCCAAATATTCCTGGAATGGATTTATTTAAATAGTAACGAGAGTTTAGAATAATTCTTCGTTTATTTCGTTAAAAAATTGCACGAAAACACATCTGTATCATGAAATTGAAAAAGGTATTAAAATGGACAGGAATCAGTCTTGCTATTCTGATCATTATATTAGCAGTTACTCCTTATCTTTTTAAAGATAAAATACAATCTATGGTTGCTAAAACCATTAACGATAACGTAAATGCAACCGTTACTTTTGATAATATAAGCTTAAGTTTATTTCGCAATTTTCCTAAAGCAAGCTTAACTATAGATAAATTGAGCATACAAAATCATACTCCTTTTAAAGGTGATACACTTTTTTATGCTGAACATATTGGTTTAAAAATGAGCATTGGAGAAATCTTTAAAAGTGCTTCTGAAACGTTAGACATTACAAGTATTACTGCGAATAATAGTACATTAAACATTCATACGAATGAAAATGGTGAAGCTAATTTTGACATTGCAAAGAAAACAGAAAGTAGCACTACTAAAACTGCTACAGAATCTTCTCCATTTTCGCTTAGTATACAAGAATATTCCTTTCAAAATTTACATTTAAATTACATCAATGATGTTTCAAAAATACAGTTGTCTTTAAAAGAGCTGTATCATACTGGCAAAGGGGACTTTACTTCTGAAATTTTAGATTTAGACACCCAGTCTAAAGCATATATTTCACTGGCAATGAACGGTAGTAATTATTTAAATAATGTACAGCTTTCTTTGGATGCAATTATCGGAATTAACCTTAAAAATAACCGCTATACTTTTAAAGAAAATAAAGCTTTTATCAATCAGTTGCCTTTAGCTTTTAATGGTTTTATTCAACTTGTTGATAAAGGACAATTATATGATCTATCATTTGACACACCTACTTCGAATTTTAAAAATTTATTAGCCTTAGTTCCTCAAAAATTTTCTGGAAATTTGGCCAAAGTAACTACTGCAGGTAATTTTAATTTTAATGGAAAAGTAAACGGATTATTGAGTGAGGAAACGATTCCTAAATTTACTATTGACATTGCCTCTTCTAACGCCATGTTTAAGTATGCAGATTTACCTAAAGCGGTCCAAAACATTAATATTAGTAGCAAAATTTCGAATGTTACAGGAAATAGCAATGATACCAAGATTGATGTAACAAAGTTATCTTTTACCATAGACAAAGATGTTTTTAATGCCCAAGGAAATATTTACAACCTCGTAAAAAATCCAACCGTTAATCTTACTGCTGATGGTAGTATTAATTTAGCAAATATTGCGAAGGTTTATCCAATTGATTTACAAAAAAATATTAGCGGTATTGTACAAGCTAATGTAAATACAAACTTTGATATGAATGCTGTTCAAAGTGGAAACTATGAAAAAATCAATAATAAAGGAACCATTCAGCTTAACGACTTTGTTTATAAAGGAAAAGAACTGTCACATCCTTTTGTTATTAAAAAATCGAAAGTAACTTTTAATCCAAAACAGGTGCAACTTTCTTCTTTTACAGCCAAAACAGGAAGTTCTGATATGAAAGTTTCTGGAAATCTAGATAACTTCTATGGATTTCTTTTTAGAAAAGAGGAATTAAAAGGAAACTTTAATTTACATTCAAACTTTTTTAAAGTTGCAGACTTTATAAGTACTGCTATTGACAGTTCACAAACTACTCAAAACAAAACAGCTACAGAAAGTATTGTTAAAATCCCTGCTTTTTTAAACTGTTCATTTACAGCAAAAGCAGACAAAGTTGTTTATGATAATTTAAACCTATCTAAAGTAAGCGGAGCCTTATTTCTTAAAAATGAGACGGTAGAATTAAAGAATTTGAAAATGGGAATTTTTGGAGGAAACATAGGTATGAATGGTACTATTTCTACCAAAGAAAAGACTCCAACATTTTCTATGGATTTAGGCTTAAAAGGTTTAAACATTTCTGATTCTTTTTCGCAAATTGAAATGCTTTCTTCAATAGCTCCAATTGCTAATACTATTGAGGGTAAGTTTAACTCTACAATCAATTTATCTGGGAACTTAACCCAAGAAATGACACCAGACATCAACTCAATTTCTGGAGATTTATTGGGACAATTAATCAATAGCAAGGTAACACCGAAGAACTCAAAACTACTGAGTACATTAAGTTCTGAAATGAAGTTTTTAGACCTTAAAAAGTTAAACTTAAATGATGTAAAAGCCTTTTTATCTTTTAAAGATGGAAAAGTGCAACTAAAACCTTTTCAGGTTAAATACCAAGATGTAAAAATAGATATCAATGGTGCTCATGGTTTTAATCAACAAATGAACTACGATTTAAAATTTCATTTACCAGCTAAATATTTTGGCAAAGAAGCGGCAAGTTATCTTTCTAAATTGAGTCCTAAATCTGCTAAAAAAATAACTACTGTTCCTGTTACTGCTTCTTTATCTGGGAGCTTTTCTAAACCAAATGTAACTACAGATATTCAACAAGCAACAACTAATTTAGTCAATCAATTAGTACAGCAACAAAAAAATGATTTAATTAGCAAAGGAAAATCTACCTTAACATCATTATTAAACGGAAAGAATTCTAAAGACAGTACCAAAACAAAAAAAGTAAGTACTATTTTAAATAGCCTGTTTGGTAAGAAGAAAAACTAAATCTTGCTCCTATGGAAGAATACATGCTACCTTGCCTAAATAAAAAAATCTTTGGAGTAGATTGTTTGGGTTGTGGAATGCAACGTTCAATTTTGTTAATTACAAAAGGAGAGTTTATTGAAGCTTTTAAAATGTATCCTGCTATTTATACAATTCTGCTTTTCTTTGGATTGGTGATTTACAATTTCTTTTTTAAAAAGAAGGTAAAATCAAAAATTATTTATAGCTTGGCTATTCTAAATATTGTAATCATCATTACAAGTTATATTTACAAAATTTATTAATTAACCCTAACTCAATATTATGAATAAAGAATTAAAACCAACTATTGTTTATGTATTATCAAGCATTAGTATTTTCTGTTGTTGTTTTGGTGGACTTGGAATTTTATTAGCTGGTCCGGCATTTATCATTGCCAACAACAAACTTAAAACTGCTGATGGTAGTGAATCTGATTATAAATCTATGAATTCTGCTAAAACATTTGCTTTAGTAATGTTAATTATAAATGGTTTGTATTTACTATATAATATTTACTATTTTGCTACTACAGACTGGGACGTTATAATAGAGCAATACCAAAAATCAATGGAGCAATATCAATAAAACAAAAAAGGAGCAATTAAAATTGCTCCTTTTTTTTATCTCTTCTCTCTAAATCTTTTTTCTTAAAATTCAGAAATTGTCTTTTTAATAATTGCAATACAATCTCTTAACTGCTCTTCATTCATTACTAAAGGCGGTGCAAAACGAATAATATTTCCATGTGTTGGTTTTGCTAACAACCCATTATCTCTTAATTTGATACAAATATCCCAAGCTGTAGAACTTTCTTCTGTATCATTAATTAAAATTGCATTTAACAACCCTTTACCTCTTACTGCTTTTACCAAATCATTTTCTTTTGCAAACTCGGCTAACTCAGCTCTAAAAATTTGACCTAAAGCCTCTGCATTTTCAGCTAAGTTTTCTTCTTTCACCACTTCTAATGCAGCAATTGCTACAGCAGCTGCTACAGGATTTCCTCCAAAAGTAGAACCATGATTTCCAGGTCTAATCACATTCATCACATGATCATTCGCTAAAACTCCAGAAACTGGATATGCTCCTCCACTTAAAGCTTTTCCTAAAATTAAAATATCTGGTTTTACATTTTCATGATCTACCGCTAACATTTTACCTGTACGTGCAATTCCTGTTTGTACTTCATCTGCAATAAATAATACATTGTGTTTTTCACACAACGCTTTTGCTGCAGCTAAATAGCCTTCAGATGGCACATATACACCTGCTTCTCCTTGAATAGGCTCTACTAAGAAACTTGCAATATTGGTATTGCTTTCTAATGCTTCTTCTAACGCTTGTAAATTATCATATTCTATTTTGATAAAACCGTTAGTAAATGGTCCAAAATTCTTACGAGCTACAGGATCATTAGAAAAAGAAATAATGGTAGTTGTTCTACCATGGAAATTGTTTTCACACACAATAATTTGTGCTTCATTTTCTGCGATTCCTTTTACTTCATAGGCCCATTTTCTAGAGATTTTTAGAGCTGTTTCTACAGCTTCGGCTCCAGTATTCATTGGTAATAATTTATCAAAACCAAACAATTCTGAGGCAAACTTTTCATACCTACCTAGCATGTCATTATAAAATGCTCTAGAAGTTAAGGTTAATGTTTGTGCTTGATTTACCATTGCTCCAACAATTTTTGGGTGACAATGTCCTTGATTTACTGCCGAATAAGCCGACAAAAAATCATAGTATTTTTTTCCTTCAACATCCCATACATGCACACCTTCTCCTTTACTTAACACCACAGGTAATGGGTGGTAATTATGTGCTCCATATTTGTTTTCTAAATCGATCGCTTGTTGCGAAGTTAATTGGTCTAAAACAGCCATTTTAAATAATTTTTAATGAGTAAAAAAACTATTCCTGTTCTACCTTTATCCTTTCGAAGAGTTCGAAAATTCAGCGTGGGAAAGAAATCATCCCTAAAGAGCTGCAAATTACTAAATAATCAGCATCAAATAAAATCTTATTCAGAGATTTTTCCTGATAATGATGAGATTTGAATCTCCAATCTTTTAATTTCTCTAAGCAATGCATTCTTATCCATTTGCATCCACGCAAAAACTTTTAACATACTTACTCCAAGTAAAAAAACGAGTCCGCCTATTCCCCATTTTATCATTTCTTCAATTGTTGTTACTTTAAAAAACTGTATAGTACAATACACAAATAATCCAAAAAAGACTAAGGTCATTATATTCATTAAAATCATGATCCATTTATTTTTTCCGTAAAACAAACCACCAATCATTTCAAATACATTTTGTTCTTCTAATTCATCATAAAACTTAGCTTCTTCTCTAGTTAAAGTTTCTTTTATTAGGGTATCTATATCTTCTCTATTATTTTTCATTTGTTTTATTTTTATGTTCATTCTATAAGCGCTATTTACAATGAACTGTTCGTATTCTTTAATGTTCTTTTTAATCTTTCTCTCGCATGAAATAATCTTGACTTTGTTGTGCCAATAGAAATTTCTAACACATTTGCAATTTGTTTTAACGAATAGCTTTCTACATAAAACAATTGCAATACAATTTGCTGATGCTTAGGTAATTTTTCTATTTCTTCTTTTAACTTTATATGGATAGAAACTTGTGTAAAAGAAGCTTCTTCATTCACTTTCTCTTTCGATGCTTCGTAATACAATTGATCTAGCTTTTTTTGCTCTCTTGTTGTTTTACGAATCCAATCAATTGATTTTCTATTCACAATGCTAATAGCCCAACTTTTAAACTTATCAGGTTGCTTTAAATCATTAAGCTTATTAAAAATAACCACCCAACTTTCTTGAGCTATGTCTTTAGCAATATCTTTATCTTTACAATACCAATACGCCAATTTACAAAACCGAACATGCCATCGTTCTACCAAAAAAGTCAGTACTTCTTTAGTTCCTGATTGATACATTTTTATCAATGCTGTATCAGATAATTTGCTCCGTTTTTTCATATTCGATTTCATACTATAGACGTAACCAAAACAAAAAGGTTCATTTTTTCTTGAAGTTTTTTAAAGATACATTATAAATCGCTCAAATAAACTACAACAATCAATATCTTTTCCTAATTTTGCCAACCATTAAAACAGGAAGTATGCCACGTAGAGAACGAAACAGATTTGTTAAAAGAGGACAGGTTTTAGAGTTAAAAATTGAAGATTATGCTTTTGGAGGAAAAGGAATAGCTAGAATCCGTTCTGAAGAAGGAGAGTTTGTTGTTTTTGTTCCCAATACTTTACCTGGTCAATTGGTAAAAGCACAAGTAAAAAAGTCTAGTAAAAAGTATGCCGAGTGCAAATTGATGGATGTATTACAGTCGTCAGAAGATGAAGTTGAAATGCCATACCAAGACATTCCTGGAGCTCCATTTATTCAACTTCCTATAGAAAAGCAACATGCTTATAAAAAAGAAAGCACGCTTTCTTTATTTAAAAGAATTGGTAAAGTTGCTAATATAGAAGATTTGTTTGACGAGTTTGTTTCTTCTCCAAATGTATTTCATTATAGAAATAAAATGGAATACGGTTTTTCTGCCATTGGATATGATAGGGTTAACAAAACTGATGTTGATGAGTTTACATTAGGTTTTAAAAGACGTGGAACTTGGTGGATGGGTGATAACTTAGAAAAGGATTCTGGTTTATTTGACCAACAAGTAGAAGACAATTTAAAGCGAATTAGAGCTTATTGTGAAAAAACCAATTTAAATCCTTGGCATGGCCCCAAAAAAGAAGGTTTCTTTAGATATTTAGTAGTACGTAAATCTTATAAAACAGACGAGTTACTTTTTAATTTAGTAACTACTTCCTATGATTTACCTAAGTTTAGTCTTCAAAAATTTGCTGCATTCTTAAAAGACATTTTTGGAGAGCGTTTGGCCGGTCTATTACATACAATTAATGATGAAGTTGGAGACAGAACTATTGCCACTTCTGGTAGTTTAGAGTTGGTGTATGGAAAAGATAAAATTGTAGAAGAGTTGTTAGGTCTTAATTTCGAAATTAGCATGAAAAGTTTTTTTCAAACCAATCCTAAATGTGCAGAAAAATTATACACTAAGGTAGTAGATTATGTATTAGAAAATAAGGAAGCTGTAGATAATACTGTAGTAATGGACTTATTTTGTGGTACTGGAACTATCGGACAAATTGTTGCTTCTAAAAGTGAAAATGCCAAAATTATTGGCGTAGATATTGTAGCATCTGCTATAGAAGATGCTCAAAAAAATGCTAAGAGAAATGGTATTGAAGGCGTACAGTTTTATGCAGCAGATGTTGGTAAATTTTTAATGAATCATCCTCAATACAAAGGAAAAATTAAAACCATCATTTTAGATCCTGCAAGAGCAGGAATTGTACCTAAAACTCTGAAAAAAATTATTGATTTAGGCGCGGATAGAATGGTGTATGTTTCGTGTAACCCAGCAACTCAAGCTAGAGATACAGAGTTGTTAATGGAACATGGATATCAAATAAAAAAGATGAGTTTGGTAGATCAATTTCCACATACTTCTCATATAGAAACTGTTGTGTTATTTGAAAGATAATTAATATTTTAAATAAAAAATCACCTAAAATAAATTAGGCGATTTTTATCTTTCATAGTAATTTTTATCTCTCTTTCAAAGCAACTTAGTTTTTTAACTGATAGTTTGATTGCACGGGTTTAAAGTAAAACTCTTAGAGTGGTAAGTAGTTGTTGAATAAGCTCCGTATTTATCATGACCTGATGTTACAATTTTATATAAAATAGTTACTGTAAATGCACCAGAAGTATTATTAAAAGTATTGTGTAATGAAGTAATTGTTACTACCCCAAATTGACCTGAAGAACTGTTTGATGTTAATTTTAATGATACTAAGTTTGAAATTTTCATCGTTGTACCTTCTTCGTAATAATTTCCTGAGATTTTAAACTTGTCACCTTGGGCTTCAAAATAATAAGTAAAATTTCCTAAATCACAATTTCCTTGAATACTATTTACTGTAGTACCACTTCCTCCACTTCCTCCTGTAGAATCTTCTCCCCACAATTGTGTAGGATCTAAATATCCATTTGATGTTAACTCTGTTTGATTGTGAGTATTATCTAATACTTCAATTCCATCATCTAAGTTTGAACAGCTTATAAAAAATGCTCCCATAAATACTGCTAATAAAATTTTTCTCATGATTTTTTTCTATTTTTTTCTAATTAAACATTGTAGTATTAAAAAAGTAAAACCTTTACAAAGAGTTATATTATCTTAATACTTACCCTATAGTTCAATAAAAAAAGAAATGTTACTCTGTAAAAATGAATATTTTTTAAAAACATTCATTTTACCTGCCTATAAGTGTCTTTTTAAGAGCGTTTTTCTACTTATATAAAAGAAAAACAGAAGTAAAATAATTCCAATACTCCAATAAAAAAGATAATTTTTGGAAAAAGTAATCTCATTCGCATCTCCAATTAATACAAAAGAGGACCAATAATAAGGGGATAATTGAGATAAAGTGTGATTATTTAAATATGTTCTTTTCGCATTTGCTAATGCTTCAGCTTTTTTTTGACCTTTTTTCAAGTTTTTATAAAAGTTTGTCATTATATAAGAAGCAGACTTATCATTAACACTCCATAAAGAGGAAACTACTGATTTAGCTCCAGAATAGAAAAATCCTCTTGCTAAGCTTAATACTCCCTCACCAGGTAAAATCTGACCTAATGAAGTATTACATGCACTTAAAACAACCAAATTTGCGTTATTTTTATATTCATACAGTTCATGTAATTTAATTTTTTCATCAAAAAAAGCTATCCAAGGATTATCTGATGAATTAGCATGTGTTGCTAAATGAATTATCTTATAGTTTGAACTTTCATTTAAAAAGTTTTCTTTAGTAGCTTTTTCTTTTAAAAATAAACTTATATCTGTTAATTTTTGAATTGCATTCACTTCATGCTGAACATTATTTAACTTAACTAAACTACTATCCTTAGTATATTCAATAGGTGCAAATGCAATAATCTCTTTATTTGATGTTCTCTTTACCTGAGTGTTATTTATCAAAAAGGACATAGAATATGCATAATTTATTACAGCATTTTCAATTAAATAATTGCTTTTATTTTCATCTACTATTAAAGCATCAAATGGTATATTATGTAAATTTCCATCAGGAATGATAGTTAAGTTTTTATTCTTTATTACTTCTCTAATTTCTTCATTAGGAAAAAGTATTTGAAATAAGTTAAATGAAACTTCTCTAAATTTTGACTGTTCTTCTTTTGTATATAAGGGATTCGAAACTAGTTGTGAATATTTTTTTATATAAGAACTTACTTCTTTTATTTTTTTTATAGTAAATGTTTTTATGTTGTTTTTAGAAATTACCATTACAAGTAAGCGATCGTCAACTTTGTTTATTGAATGATATAAATAAGAAACAATTACTGAGTTTTTATTTAAGTTTTTTTGTGTTTTTTCTAATGAAACTTGCTCTATTCTTAAGTTGTTTTTAAACGATTTAGGGTAAATTCTTTTTACAGAATCGATAAATCTATCATAATTCTTTTTTACTAAAAACAATGAGTCTTCTAATTTCACAGTACTTTCTTTAGATTTTTCTCTACTAATTAAATTCTCTAAAGCATATATTTTTTTATGTAACTTATTATCTATTCTTAAAACATTATACGGTAAAATTTCATTTCGTATATTTTTATTAATTGCCTCAATTAATAGTAAACTTCTATTTCTTTCCATAAAATAAAAAGCGTCACTATTTTTACCTAATAACTGAGAAGCCAATACAGCACTAGTATAAACTTCAGAAGCTTCTTCTCTCCATAAACTTTTTGTTTTGTTTTCTGAATTATTATTTAATATTAAAGAAATTAAATGATCTGTTGACTTTGCTATCATTATAACTTCTTCTAAAAGCTTAAAACTCTTATTCTTTTCATACAAAGAAATTAAAATTTCAGTCTTCTTTTTAAAACAAAATAATAAATGATGTATGCTTTGTGAATTTAATATTTCTAATTTAGTTAATGCCTTAGTCATAGGCATTTTTAAATCAATACTAGTATTTATAGATATAGCCTTATTAATTTGTAATAACGACTTTCTTAATTCTTTTTTATATAAAAGATACTGTGCTAAATTATCATAAAGAATAGCCTTTACTTTATTTCTTTTAACATAACTAAGTCCTTTATCAATAAAATATTTTACACTATCATTCTTTTCTCTCAGATATAAATCAGCAATGTTAGAATAAGTTGCTTCAAAAACAGTTGAATCATTATATTTTTTACCTATAGCTAAATTCTTTTTATAATAATAAAGTGCTTTTTTAAAATCATACTTTAATGGGTTTCCATAAGAGTTTGCAAAATGGTTATTAAGAATATATCGTCTGCCATCACTAAAGGAATAATAGTTAGATAAACTATCTAATCTTTGTAACAATACTAATTTTCTTTCTATACCTCTTTTGGTTTTTATTTTATCATAAACTCTTGCTAAATTAGAATAATGTAAAAAAGACTTTGAATACATATTATTGATCTCGTATTCCTTTATTCCTTTCTCGTAATATGAAATAGATTTATAATAATCTCCTAAATCATCATAAACTCTAGCCAAACTACAATATGATTTTGCTCTTAATTTTTTATCGCCTAAAGAAGAAGATTTTATATAAAACTTTATAGCAGATTCATTATCCTTATTCAAATAAGAAAACCTAGCTAAATTATATACGGCATTGATATAATCTGAGTTTATTATTTTTCCATCTTCAAAAGCTTTTATTTCTTTTATCGCATATTCTATTGCTAAAAAATAATCTTTCTTTTTATAAGCTTTTATTGAATAATCATGAGCCAATTTTGCTGCTTTGATAAACTCTTTTTTATCAAAAGTGATATTGTATAAGCTATCTATAGTTTTAAGCTCCTTCTTATTTAAAGTATTGTTTTGACTCTGCAAACTATTAATTATAAATAATAAGCAGAACCAAAACACTATTTTCATATTTTTTCTAATCACAAGTTTGTGTTGTAAAAAATCTTAAACTAACTTTTTCAAATTCATAATAATATGGATCATTTCCTGTAACACCATCATCTTTTTCTTTTTCTTCTCCAAATTGTGTTGGATCAACAATTCCAGAAGAAACCAACTGAAACATTACTTGATCTAAATTTGAGGCTGGTATATGAGTTACAGTCCATAATTCTGTATTAGCATCGTTAGGACATATCGTATAATTCTGCAAACCTAACTGAAAACCAACTGTTGTTCTGAACAAAGCTCTAGTTACTACGGTTGCATTGCTTGAGAATTGAATTTTAATCTTAGTACCTTGGGTAACTCCATCTGGATCTGGCATTAAAAACCCAGTACCATTTGTTGACGTTGTGAATTCATTACTTATATTATTCTTATCCTTATTCGCAGTTTGAGTATACTCAAAATTATCTAAATTATTAGTACATCCGATTGCAAATAATACTAAAATTAGAACTCCTGTAATTTTCTTAATTTTTTTCATTGATTATAGTTTTTTATTAATATTAATCTGTTTCAAAAAGAAAAAAATGTTACCCATTCAAATATAAAAGTTTATTTTTGCTCTACAATATTTAATTCGTAAATGAACATAAACTTTAGATATTTAAACGCTCTAATTGATGGGAACACTAAAATTATTGAAGAAATCTACAAGAACAATTTTCCTTCTGTAAAAAGGTTTGTATTAAATAATAGTGGACGAATTGAAGATGTTGAAGATGTATTTCAGAAAGCACTAATACAAATAAGTGTTAGGTTTAGAAAAGAGGACATAGAAATTACTTCTAGTTTTAATGCTTATCTCTTTACCGTTTGTAAAAACATTTGGAGAAGAGAATTAAATAAAAAAAAGAAGGTAACATATGGAGAAGTTATTGAACTAGTTAGTGAAGAAAGGGATCAAGCTTTATCTTTTATAGAAATAAAAAGACAAGAATTATTTGTTGAAAAACTAAATACATTGTCTGAAAACTGTAAACTAATTTTAAATCTTTATTTTTCTAAAATTTCTTATGCAGAAATTATCAAATTAACAGATTATTCATCAGAAACGGTCATTAGGCAAAGGGTTTTTAAATGTAAAAAGCAATTAACCAACCTTATAAAAAAAGACAATAGATATAGTGATTTAATATAATTATGACTTTAGAAGAAGACATATTAATTGAAAAATTTATAAAAGGGCTACTCGATAAAAAAGAAAAAGAACTTTTTATAGAAAAAATGAAAACTGATGATAGCTTTCGTAAAAAAGTTTCTTTAGAAGAAGAACTCATTAATAGATTAAATGAAAAAAGTTGGCATTTTATTAAAAATACAAATAGTGATGAATTAAAAGATATTGAGTTGTTTTTTAAAGATAAAACAAATGACAATATTAAAGAAAGTATATCAAGAGCTAGTAAAAATTACCATTCTAAAAAAAACAAGAAAAGATTTGTTTTTTACTTTGCTGCTTCAATAGCTTTATTAGTTTCTCTATTTTATTACAATTTATCTTCAGGATCTTCTCCTTATGAACTCTATGAAAATTATATTGACAGAGAAAATATTCCCTCTTTAATAGACAGAAACGACAATAATCCTTTATCTAAAGCAGAAACTTTATTTAACGAAAAAAAATATAAAGAAGCCTCTATTATTTTTTCAAAAGCTATAAATTCTAAACCAACAAATAGTTCTATTTATTTGTATTTAGCTATATCTCAAATTGAACTACAACAATATACCTTAGCTGAGCAAACATTGAACAAATTAATTAATAGTAACTTAATAGACTCTGAAAAAGGCTATTGGTATAAGAGTTTACTATTTCTTAAACTAAACTCAATTGAGCAATCTAAAGAACTATTAAATTTAATAGTTAAAAACAACTATTTCAACCACAATAAAGCTAAAATTTTACTTAATCAATTAAATAAAGAATAAATCAATTCTAGTAGATCAACTTCCACATACAGCTCATATAGAAACTGTTGTGTTATTTGAAAGGTAAATCACACTTAGTGTTTCGTTAGAATATACAACTCT